>NZ_JAUYNV010000019.1 GCF_030698125.1 Methyloversatilis sp. | reverse complement strand
TGGTCGAGCGCTTCTTCAACCGCATCAAGCAATTCAGACGCATCGCCACGCGATACGACAAACTCGCTCAGTCCTTCCTGTCCTTCGTTCATCTCGCTTGCGCATTCGTCTGGTTGGCATAATTGAGAACAGACCCTAGCGTCTGTTTTCGCTAACGCCTGCCTGCGTGCAGTTCCGCCGTCAGGCTGGCGCCGAACAGCACGATGCTCCAGAACAGATAGAGCCACAGCAGGAAAACCGGCAAGGTCGCCAGCGCGCCGTACACCAGTTCGTAGCCCGGCACGTGATCGATATAGACGCTGAGTGCCTTCTGCATCAACGACAGCAGCGCCGTGGCAACCAGCGCACCGGTCACGGCGTAGCGCAGCGATACCCGGCCGCGGGGCAGCGTGCAGTACAGCAAGAGCAGAAAACCGGCGGTGACCAGCGCGGCCGCCGCGCGCAGCGCCGCGAGCTTGAGCCAGGTCGGCTCGTCGATCAGTCCGAGCGACGCGGTGACCAGATACAGGCTCAGCGCAGCACCGGTGCCAAGGGCAAGCGGTGCCAGAAGCGGCAGACCGAGATAGACCAGCACCGTCTGGCGCAGCCTGCGTCGCGGCGCCTGTGACCACATTGCATTGATCGCATGGTCCGCGGTGCGCACCCACACCCAGGCACTGACCAGCAGCACCAGCAGATCGGCCGCTGAAAGCCGGCGCGCCTTTGCGACGAAGCGCATGGCGTGGCGGACCACCGAGGCGCCCGTTTCATCCGGCAGCAGCGTACCGGTCAGGTAGGCGCGCAGCGGCTTGGCGACGCGCAGCGCATCGGGCAACAGATCGGCGACTTGCTGCGCCAGCACCAGCAGCGGCACCAGCGCGAACAGCAGCGCGAGCGCCAGTGCAGCGGCGGATTGGGCCGCATGGGCGTCCCGATGCCGACGGGCTGCGGCCGCCAGTGTCCGGAAGATGCGGATAAACGAAACCGGGAATCGGGAGGACATGTCGTACGCAAGGAGGAACGGGAAATTCGGTGAGCGGGGCCGGGGCCTGTACACTCAGCCACCTCATTGTGCTGGATCACCTGCGTTGAAAGATATCCGGTGAAGGAAATTCTGGTTCTGTACTACAGCCGCAACGGCTCGGTGTTCAATCTGGCGCGCCAGATCGGGCGCGGCATCGACTCGGTCGACGGTGCAGCGGCACGCCTGCGCACCGTACCCGCCGTATCGACGGTGTGCGAAGCGGTCGCCTCGACAGTGCCGGACAGCGGCGCACCGTATGCCGAAGCGTGCGATCTGGAAGAATGCGTCGGCGTGGCGCTGGGCAGTCCGACCCGCTTCGGCAACATGGCGGCGCCGCTCAAGTATTTTCTCGATGGCAGCAGTCCGCAATGGCTGTCGGGCGCACTGTCCGGCAAGCCGGCCGCGGTATTCACCTCGACCACCTCGCAGCACGGCGGTCAGGAAAGTACGCTGCTGACGATGATGCTGCCGCTGCTTCATCACGGCATGTTCATTGTCGGCCTGCCCTACTCCGAACCTGACCTCGCCACGACGCCCGACGGCGGCACACCCTACGGCGCCAGCCATGTGGCGGGAGCCGATGGCGACAACCGGCTGACCGAACCGGAAGCACGCCTGGCCTTCGCACTCGGCCGCAGGCTCGCGCTCACCGCACTCAAACTGGCCGCCTGACATGACCGCACGTCACTGGAACCTCATGGCCAGCATCAGCCTGGTTGCCCTCATCCTGCTCGGCCTTGCGTGGGAGTTGTGGTTGGCTCCGCTGCGTCCGGGCGGGTCCGGGCTGGTGCTGAAGATCGTGCCGCTGCTGGCCGCGCTGTTCGGCATCCTGCGCGGCAAGCGCTACACGCATCAATGGATGTCACTGCTCAGCCTGGTCTACCTGACGGAGGGCATCGTACGCGCGACGTCGGACAACGGGCTGTCGGCACAGCTGGCGGCGGTCGCAACCCTGCTGACGACGACGCTGTTCCTGGGCTGCATGTTCTATTCGAAGCTGACGGCGCCAAGCCGGATGACTGCGGCGGAATGACAAAGTCCGGCGCGCTCGGCGCCGGACTTTGGTTCAGATCGGGCTTTCGCCCTGGGGATTCAGCTTCTGACCGCCGCGCAGCTTGTTCAGCGCGTTGATGTAGGCCTTGGCCGAAGCCACGATGATGTCGGTGTCCGCACCCTGACCATTCACGATGCGCCCGCCCTTTGCCAGACGGACGGTCACCTCGCCCTGCGCGTCGGTACCGGTGGTGATCGCGTTGACCGAATAGAGCAACAGTTCGGCTTTGCTCGCCGCCACCATTTCGATCGCCCGGAACGCCGCATCGACCGGGCCACTGCCCTTCGACTCGACGGTCGCTTCGCGACCTGCATCGATGAGCGTCACTGCTGCATGCGGCGTTTCACCGGTTTCCGAGCGCACGCTCATGGCGACCAGCTTGTACAGCTCCTCTTCCGGCGTGACCGACTCGTCGCTCATCAGCGCCTGCAGGTCCTCATCGAAGATTTCGTGCTTCTTGTCGGCAAGCTCCTTGAAGGCGGCGAACGCGACATTCAACTGTTCTTCCGACTCGACCACGATGCCCAGATCGTTCAGGCGCGCGCGGAATGCGTTTCGCCCCGAATGCTTGCCGAGCACCAGCTTGTTGGTGTTCCAGCCCACATCCTCGGCGCGCATGATTTCGTAGGTTTCGCGGTGCTTGAGCACGCCGTCCTGATGAATGCCCGACTCGTGCGCGAAGGCATTGGCACCGACCACCGCCTTGTTCGGCTGCACCGGATAGCCGGTGATCGTCGACACCAGGCGCGACGCCGGCACGATCTGCGTGGCATCGATGCGCGTTTCCAGACCGAACACATCACGCCGGGTACGCACGGCCATGACGATTTCCTCGAGTGACGCGTTGCCTGCCCGCTCGCCCAGTCCGTTGATCGTGCACTCGACCTGACGCGCGCCGGCCATCACCGCAGCCAGCGAATTGGCGACCGCCATTCCGAGATCGTTATGGCAGTGCGTCGACCAGATGACCGTGTCGGCCCCCGGCACGCGTTCGATGAGCTGCTTCATGCGCTCGGCCCACTGCGCCGGCACCGAGTAGCCGACCGTGTCGGGCACGTTGATCGTCCGGGCACCCGCCTTGATCACATCGGTGAAGACACGGACGAGGAAATCGATGTCGCTGCGCACGGCATCTTCGGCCGAAAACTCCACGTCATCCGTGTATTCGAGCGCCCAGCCGACCGACTTGATCGCCTGCGCCACGACCTGATCAGGCGTCATGCGCAGCTTCTTCTCCATGTGGATCGGGCTGGTCGCGATGAAGGTGTGGATGCGCCCGCTGGCGGCCGGCTTGATCGCCTCACCGGCCCGGCGGATATCACTCTCGCTGGCACGGGCAAGCGAGCACACGGTGGATTCGCGGATGGTTTCCGCCACTGCGCGCACCGACTCGAAGTCGCCGTTCGAAGCAGCGGCGAAGCCGGCTTCGATGACGTCGACACGCATGCGTTCGAGCTGACGGGCAATGCGCAACTTCTCGTCGCGCGTCATCGATGCGCCGGGACTTTGTTCGCCGTCGCGCAAGGTGGTATCAAAAATGATCAATCGTTCAGACATGACTTTCTCCGGTATCAGACTGGAATGTTCGGCGTACGGGATCGCACCGCGGTGGCGTTGGCACACGGCGGGCAGACTTCAGCAAATTGTGGGGAGGAATTAGTGTGCGCGCGAGCGCAGCAGCGGCCGCGCCAGCAGCAGGCGGCGCAGCGAGAGGGAGGACGACGGAAGGCGGATCGCGTTCATGTACCCGAATATAAATGCAATTCCGCGGCCCGGCAATGTCCGCTGTTCGGTTCAGGCCGGCGGCGGGGTCGATTTCCGGGTGAAGAACTTCGCCAGCAGCATGACGTAACCGGACAGCGCATAGGCGACAAACAGGCCGAACAGCACGATCGGCGGGTTCAACGACACGGTAACGAAGGCAAGCACGAACCCGAAAATGACGATGAACGGCACGCTGCGGCGCAGATTGATGTCCTTGCCGCTCCAGAATTTCACATTGCTGACCATGGTCAGGCCGGCGAACAGGGTGATGGCGAACGCCGCCCAGCGCATGTCGGGGCCGGTGTAACCATTGTCGGTCGTGACCCACACGAGGCCGGCCACCAGCGCGGCCGCGGCCGGGCTGGGCAAGCCCTGGAAATATCGCTTGTCGACCGTGCCGAGATTGGTGTTGAAGCGCGCCAGTCGCAATGCCGCGCCGGCGCAGTAGATGAAGGCGGCAATCCAGCCCCATTTCCCGAGGCCGCGCATTGCCCACTCGTAGGCGATCAGCGCAGGCGCGGCGCCAAAGGACACCATGTCCGACAGCGAGTCGTATTCGGCGCCGAAGGCCGACTGGGTGCGCGTGAGGCGTGCCACACGTCCGTCCAGGCCGTCCAGCACCATGGCCACGAAAATCGCGACCGCGGAATATTCGTAACGCCCGTTCATGGCCTGCACGATGGCGTAGAAGCCTGCGAACAGCGAAGCCGTCGTGAAAAGATTGGGCAGGATGTAGATGCCGCGCCGGCGTTTAAGCGGGTCGGCCGGCTTCACATATTGCGGGTCGTACTCTGACATGCATTCACTCCGGCAAATCCTGCGCCACAGCAGCGCAAGGCAGAACACTGCATTCAGGGCAATCCCGCGAACGCCAGTGCGATCAGGTCCATCATCATGAACGATCCACGTCGCAAGGGGTGACGCGAATCAGCCGACCCCTGAAATGCAAAAGCCCGATCGGCCCGCGCACGCGCGCAGACGGATCGGGCTGCACCGGCACCGGATCAGTTCTTCGACTGGTCGACCAGCTTGTTTTTCGAAATCCACGGCATCATCGCACGCAGCTCGGCACCGACCTTCTCGATTTCGTGTTCAGCAGTCAGGCGGCGACGGGCCGTCATTTCCGGGTAGTTGGTGCGCCCTTCGAGGATGAAGCGCTTGGCGTAGTTGCCATTCTGGATGTTGTCCAGGCACTCCTTCATCGCGGCACGGGCTTCGGCACCGATGATGCGCGGGCCGGTCACGTACTCACCATACTCGGCATTGTTCGAGATCGAGTAGTTCATGTTGGCGATGCCGCCCTCGAAGATCAGGTCGACGATCAGCTTCACTTCGTGCAGGCATTCGAAGTAGGCCATTTCCGGCGCGTAGCCCGCGTCGGTCAGCGTTTCGTAGCCGGCCTTGATCAGTTCGACCAGACCACCGCACAGGACGGTCTGTTCGCCGAACAGATCGGTTTCCGTCTCTTCGCGGAACGAGGTTTCGATCACGCCGCCCTTGGTACCGCCGTTGGCGGCCGAATACGACAGCGCGAGATCACGCGCCTTGCCCGACTTGTCCTGATACACGGCGATCAGCGACGGCACACCGCCTCCGCGCAGGTATTCGGAACGCACGGTGTGTCCCGGGCCTTTCGGTGCAATCATCACGACGTCGAGGTCGGCACGCGGCACGACCTGGTTGTAGTGGATGTTGAAGCCGTGTGCGAATGCCAGCGTCGCGCCCTTCTTGATGTTCGGCTCGATATCGCCGTAGTACACCTGCGGGATGTTCTCGTCCGGCAGCAGGATCATGACCAGATCCGCGCCCTTCACCGCCTCTGCCACTTCCTTTACCTTCAGGCCGGCACCTTCGGCCTTTTTCCACGATGCACCGCCCTTGCGCAGGCCGACCGTGACCTTGACGCCCGAATCGGACAGGTTCTGTGCGTGGGCATGGCCTTGCGAACCATAACCGACGATGGTGACTTTCTTGCCTTTGATGAGGGACAGGTCAGCGTCCTTGTCGTAGAAGACTTTCATGGGTTTTCCCTTGTACGTGTGGGTTTGAGCGGTGGTGTGGTACGTGAAGGTGATACGGATTCGGTTGCAGCCTACAGACGCAGGATGCGATCGCCGCGGCCGATGCCGCAGACGCCGGTGCGCACGGTTTCCAGGATCAGCGACGCATCGATGGCGCCGACGAAGGAATCGAGTTTGGACGTGTTGCCGGTCAGCTCGATGACATAGGTCGAGTCGGTCACGTCGATGATGCGGCCGCGGAAGATGTCGGCGACCCGCTTGAGTTCTTCACGATCCTTGCCGGTCGCACGCACCTTGATCAGCATGAGCTCGCGCTCGACGTGTGCGGCCTCGGACAGGTCGACCACCTTGACCACTTCGATCAGCTTGTTCAGCTGCTTGGTGATCTGTTCGATGATGTCATCCGAACCGGTGGAAATGATGGTCATGCGCGACAGCGACACGTCTTCGGTCGGTGCCACGGTCAGCGATTCGATGTTGTAGCCGCGAGCGGAAAACAGCCCGGACACGCGAGACAGCGCGCCTGCCTCGTTTTCGATCAATACGGAAATGACGTGCCTCATTGCGAGCGCCTTGGTAGGGATTGCAGAGACCGCTGCCGCGGAAACGGGCTGCCGGAGGCCGGTGCCCGGTGTCTGCCGGGCGGGTAATCCCGGCAGACGGACTGGGCAGCGTTGCCGCCCGGTTCCGCGTACAGCAGCGTTCGAATTACGGTTACAGGTCTTCCGAAGACAGGATCATGTCGGTCAGACCCTTGCCGCCCATCACCATCGGATAGACGTTTTCGGTCTGGTCGACCTGGAAGTCGAGGAACACCAGATCATTCTTGCGCTTGAACGCCTCGCGCAGAGCGCCTTCGACATCGCCCGGCTTTTCGATGCGCATGCCGACGTGGCCATAAGCTTCGGCGAGCTTCGGGAAATCCGGCAGCGAATCCATGTACGACTCGGAATAGCGGTTGCCGTGGATGATTTCCTGCCACTGGCGCACCATGCCCAGATAGCGATTGTTCAGGCTGCATATCTTCAGCGGAATGCGGTACTGCTTGCAGGTGGACAGTTCCTGGATGTTCATCTGCACAGAACCTTCACCGGTCACGACCGCGACCGGCGATCCGGGGTGGGCGAGCTGCACGCCGATACCGTACGGGATGCCCACGCCCATCGTGCCGAGGCCGCCGGAATTGAGCCAGCGACGCGGCTTGTCGAACTTGTAGTACTGGGCCGCCCACATCTGATGCTGGCCGACGTCGGACGTCACGAACGCGTCGCCCTTGGTCACTTCCCACAGCTTTTCGATGACGAACTGCGGCTTGATGATTTCGTCGCTCTGCTTGTATTTCAGGCAGTCGCGACGGCGCCATTCTTCGATCTGCTTCCACCACTCGCCGAGCGCTTCCTGATCGGGGCGGTCGGCCGAAGCGTCGAGCAGGCGAAGGATGTCGTCCAGTACATCCGGCAGGTTGCCCACGATGGGCACATCCACCTTCACACGCTTGGAGATCGACGACGGATCGATGTCGATGTGGATGATCTTGCGGGCGATGCGGGCGAAATCGGCCGGATTGCCGATCACGCGGTCATCGAAGCGGGCGCCGACCGCGATCAGCACGTCGCAGTACTGCATCGCCATGTTCGCTTCGTAGTTGCCGTGCATGCCGAGCATGCCGACGAACTGCCTGTCGGTCGCCGGATAGCCGCCAAGGCCCATCAACGTGTTGGTGCACGGCGCGCCGAGCGTGCGCACGAGCTTCGTCAGCTGCTCCGAACAGTCAGACAGGATGACGCCCCCACCGGCATAGATCATCGGGCGCTTGGCATCGAGCAGCAGCTGTACGGCCTTCTTGATCTGGCCCTGATGACCCTTGATGATCGGGTTGTACGAACGCATCGTGACCGACTTCGGGTACTCGTACTCCGCCTTGGCGATCGTGATGTCCTTCGGGATATCGACCAGCACCGGGCCCGGGCGGCCGGTCTTGGCGATGTAGAAGGCCTTCTTGATCGTGCTGGCGATGTCCTTCGCGTCCTTGACCAGGAAATTGTGCTTCACGCAGGGGCGCGTGATGCCGACCGTGTCGCACTCCTGGAAGGCGTCCTGACCGATGGCGGCCGTGGGCACCTGACCGGAAATGATCACCATCGGGATGGAATCCATATACGCCGTGGCAATGCCGGTGATGGCATTGGTCACACCGGGACCGGACGTGACGAGCGCAACGCCTACACGATCAGTCGAGCGCGAGTAGGCATCGGCCGCGTGCAGCGCGGCCTGTTCGTGCCGGACCAGTACATGGCGTACTGCGTCCTGCTTGAAAAGCTCGTCGTACAGGTACAGGACGGCACCGCCCGGATACCCGAACACATATTCGACCTTTTCTTCCGCAAGGCACCTGACTACAATTTCCGCTCCGGTCAATAGCATTGAACCACCTGTATAAAATTTCCGGAAAAGCGCCAGAGGGTAGCCTGCACCTGTTGCGTGGTCAAGGCATTTGTCCGCCATCGGCGCGACAATGCGAGCTCATCTTCGCGCCCCGTCCGCCGGGAACCAGGCCTCCATCCGATCGATCCAGAACCCGCTGACCGTTCGGCGCAGATCACCCCGAGAAGGAATCAATCTGGCTTCCAGAGAAGAACTGTCGAGCTTTCTCGCCGCCGTGGAACGGCGTGCCTTCAAACAGGCTGTCTTCGCGTTGCGCAATGACGAATCCGCGCTCGATGCCGTGCAGGACGCCATGCTCAAACTGGCGGAAAAGTACAGTGACCGGCCAGCCGGCGAGTTTCCGATGTTGTTCCAGCGCATCCTGCAGAACGTCATCCGCGACGCATTCCGGCGGCGCAAGGTACGCTCGACCTGGACGACACTGCTGTCGGCCTTTTCGGGCACGGATGACGATGATGATTACGATCTGCTCGACACCATGGTGGTCGACGACCCGTCATCGCTCGGCCGCAGCCCGGAGCAGAACGTCGGGCAGGCGGAAGTGATGGCGCTGATCGAGCGGGAGATTTCCCGGCTTCCGGGCCGTCAACGAGAGGCGTTTCTGATGCGTTACTGGGAAGAAATGGACATTTCCGAAACTGCGGCGGTCATGGGCTGCTCCGAGGGCAGTGTGAAGACGCACTGCTCGCGCGCCACGCATTCTCTGGCCGCCGCCCTGAAACTGCGCGGCGTCAAGTTATGAACAATCCCCTCATAAGGCCCGAGCCGACTGCGCTCGAACAGGCGGCCATCGGCCAGCGAGCGCATGCCGCACTGGAAGCTGCCAGCGCCGCTCTGCCGCCGGACATCGTATTCCGTCTGGGCCAGTCGCGCGACAAGGCGCTTGCGCTGCACGCGTCGAGACGGCGGGCGCCCATTGCACTGTTCCAGCTGGCTGGCTTTCCAGGTGTCGGCCAGCACTGGCTGCGCGACGTCATATCTCCGGCGCTCGGCATCATCATGCTGGCAGTGGTCGCCACCGTTGCCGGACAATATTCCGCGAACGCGGATCACAGCGAAGTCATCGAAATCGACAGCGCGCTGCTGACTGACGACCTGCCGATCGATGCCTACCTCGATCGCGGCTTCGCCGCCTGGGTCGCGCACCAGGGAGGCGTCTGATGCGCGCCCTGCTGTGCGTGGTTTCAGTGTTGCTGGCGATCACCGCAGCAGTCCCTGCACGGGCCAGCGACCCGCCCGACTGGCAGCAATTGAGCGCGGCACAGCGCGATGTGCTCGCCCCGCTGGGGGGTGACTGGAACTACCTTGACGAGGATAGGCGCCGGAAATGGCTCGAACTGGCGCAGCGATTCCCATCGATGACCCCCGATGAACAGGCCCGTATGCGCGCGCGCATGAGCTACTGGTCCAGCCTTACGCCGGAAGAGCGGGTCGAGGCACGGGAGCGCTACAAGCGCCTGCAGGCCATGCCGCCCGATCAGCGCGAAGCACTTGCGCGCAAGTGGGAAGCCTACGAAAGCCTGTCGCGCGAAGAACGCAAGCGCTTCAATGACAGTCAACGCCCGGCAGAAAAAGCACCGGGCGCTGCCGCCGCGACTCCGGTACGCAAGTAGACTGCGCAGTTTTCCGAGGTCTGCTGGAAGGCGATCCGCACTTCAGCAGCCCCCCCGGGTCGCCGTTCCACGCTCCCGAACTTCCAGATGTCAGATCTCATCCGTTTTCCGGCTGCCGGCCTGCGCCGTCGCCTCGCTTCGCTGCTGTACGAATCCCTGTTGCTGCTGGGCGTGCTGGCCGCCGGCTTCATGCTGCCTTATCTGGCGATAGGCCTGTTTTTCGAGGTGGCGCCGCAGGGCTGGTTTGCGTGGCTGCACGCGTTCTCGCTGCTCGGCCTGTACTTCGTGCATTACTGGCGCAGTGGCGGCCAGACACTGGCCATGCAGACCTGGGGTATCCGGGTGGTCGATGCGGCGCAGGACAAACCGCCGCACTGGCGCCGCGCCGTGCTGCGTTATCTGCTGAGCTGGCCGTCGGTGCTGTTCTGCGGCGCCGGGCTGATCTGGGCGCTGTTCGATCGCGAACGCCAGTTTCTGCATGACCGGCTGGCCGGCACGCGGGTGATCCGCGTCAAGTAAATCGCGTGTAAGGGCTGAAGCCGCAAGTCATCGCCGGTCTTCCCACCACAGCATGGCCGCCGCGGCGAACATGAAAAGCAGGCCCGGCGTCAGCGCTGCCGCATAGGGCGGCCATGAATTGATGGCGCCCAGGTTGGAAAACAGACCGTTCAGCATGTGGAAGAACACACCGATCATCACGCCGGTGAATACCTTGATGCTGACCGCGGCATTGCGGTTGTGCATGTAGGCGAATGGCAGCGCGAGTGCCAGCATGACGATACAGGCCAGCGGATAGGTGAATTTCTTCCACAGCGCGATTTCGTAGCGACCGGTTTCCTGCCGGTTGTCGACCAGGTGCTGGATGTAGTGCCAGAGCTTCCAGGCCGACATGCGTTCGGGCACGACCAGCATGACGCTCATTACGTCGGGGCTCAACCCCGATTCCCACACCAGGCTGTCCGATCGGCTCACCCGCGCCCCCTTGTCGGTGAATTCGGTGCGGGTGACGTCGGTCAGCGTCCAGCCCTCGGGCGGCAGATAGGCCGCCCCGGCGGCTTCCAGCACCGACAGCAGCACACGGCTATCGTTGAACTCGAAAATGCGGAGCTGCTGCAGCTTGCCGTCCGGCGTCACGCTGCCCACGTTCACGAAGTCGTTCTCGTCCTTGATCCAGAAGCCGCTGCGGAACTCGCTGGTCAGCAACTGCGAACGGGCGGCGAGCTTCAGTTCCTGCGCCGCCTTTTCGGCGGGCGGCGCGACGAACTCGCCAGTGACGAAGGTCAACACGACAAAGGGCAGACCGATGCGTGCCAGCAGACGCAGCAGTTGCGGCGTCGAAACGCCCGATGCCCGCAGCACGGTGATTTCGGAGTGGCGCGACAGCGTGGTCAGCGAATACAGCCCGCCGATCAGCACGGCGATCGGCAGCGTTTCATACACGCGGCCGGGCATCGTCAGCACGGTGTACATCACCGCATGCTCAAGCCCGTAATTGCCGCGCCCGAGGTTATCCAGTTCGTTGATCAGGTCGAAAAAGCCGAACAGGCCGAGAAACGACGCCAGCACCAGCAGGGTGGCCAGCACGACCTCGCGCCGCAAGTAGCGTTCGTGTATCAGCATGATCAGCGATTCAGCCAGGCCCGCGGCACGTGCGAATACGTGCGCCACGCAAACATGAGGGCGAGCAGCAGGAACATGCCGCCATGCAACGACCACAGTGCGCCGGACAGCGACAGCTTGCCCTGCGCGACCCAGGCCTGCGTGACGCTAAGCAGGTTCGAATACATCAGGTAGATCAGCAGCGCGGTCAGCAGATTGGTGGCGCGTCCGGCGCGCGGATTGACGAAGGAAAGCGGGATCGCCAGCAACGCCAGATTGAGCGCAGCGATCGGCAGGCCGATGCGGAACGCCAGTTCGCCGTTGTTCGGCGGTGTCGGATCGGCCAACAGTTCCTCGACCGTACGCAGATAGGGCCGTGACTCCACGCCTTGCGCCTCGCGCGTTTCGATGCGCACTGCGTAGCGCTCGAATTCCATTACGCGGTACTCCGGGCTGCCCGGTACGCCCTCGTAGCGACGCCCTTCGAGCATCACGACAAAGCGATCTCCGTTCTCAACCGTCTGCGTGTAGCCGTCGCCCGCCACCATCACACCCAGTTTGTCCTTGTCGGTCGTGCTGACGAAGATGTTCTTCACGGCACCGTCCTTGCCCTCGCCGCTTTCGACGAAGAACACGCGATCTGCCTGGGACGACTCGCGGAAACTGCCGGGCGACATCTGGGCCACGTCATCGCGATTGCTCATGCGGGTGCGGAATTCGGCACTCTTGTTGAGCGCCCAGGGCGCGAGATAGAGCGACAGCACCGCCACCAGCACGGTCAGCGGCACGGCGAACACCAGCACCGGGCGTATCCAGGCAGTCAGCGACACGCCGGTCGAAAACCACACGACCATTTCCGAATCGCGCCAACTGCGCGACATCGACAGCAGGATGGCGATGAACAGCGTGAGCGACAGGATGACCGACAGGTAGCGCAGCGCGCCGAAGCCAAGCAGCGCCATCACGGCTTCGGATGCCACCTTTCCGCCGGCTGCCTGTCCGAGCAGGCGCACGAGTTGCGTGGACAGCACGATGGCAAACAGGGCCACGAAGACCGTCAAGGCTGTGCTGGCGAATTCGCGCAGGGCGGCGCGCTGGAAGATCAAGCCTGGGGCTCCGTGCGGAACGGCTCTGCGCCGGGGCGCGTCGCAGCGTTCTTTTTTGACTCGTGTGCGGCTTCACACCGATAATCGGGCGATTGAAGCGGCGCGAATTGACTTGAGGAGAAGCGGGTGGAATTTAGCATAAAGAGCGGCAGCCCCGAGAAACTGCGCACCGGTGCGCTGATCGTCGGCGTCTACGAATCCCGCAAGCTCACTGTCGCCGCGGCTGCGCTCGACGCGGCAAGCAAGGGCCGCATCGGCGAAATCACCGACAGCGGCGACATGGATGGAAAGACGGGTAGCACGCTGCTGCTGCACAAGCTGCCCGGCGTTGCCGCCGAGCGCGTACTGCTGGTCGGTCTGGGCAAGGAGAAGGAATTCGGCGCCCGCGAGTACCGCGACGCAGTGGCTTCGGCCGTGCGTGCGCTGCGCGACACGGGTGCTTCCGACGCGGTGTGCACGCTGGCCGACGAAGCACCGCGCAAGTCCGGCGGCGCGTGTGCGCTGCGCCTGGCGGCAAGCACCGTGCTTGACGTGCTGTACCGCTACGACACGCACGCCCGCCACAAGAAGGATGAATCGCGTGCGCTGGCAAAGATGGCCTTCACGCTGCCTAAGAAGTGCAGCGCCAGTGCGGCGGAAGAAGCGCTGGTGCAGGGTGCGGCCATCGGCCACGGCCTCGCCTTCACGAAAACCCTGGGCAACCTTCCGCCCAACGTCTGCACGCCGACCTATCTGGCCGAGCAGGCGCTGGAACTGGGCCGCAAGAGCGGCATCGCGGTGACCGTGCTGGAACGCGCCGACATGCAGAAACTGGGCATGGGTTCGTTGCTGTCGGTGTCAGCCGGTACCCGCCAGCCGCCGAAATTCATCGCCATGGAGTATCGCGCCGGCAAGAAGGCCGATGCGCCGGTGGTGCTGGTCGGCAAGGGCGTCACCTTCGACTCCGGCGGCATTTCGCTGAAGCCCGGCGAAGGCATGGACGAAATGAAATACGACATGTGTGGCGCCGCCAGCGTGCTCGGCACGCTGCAGGCCATCGCGGCGATGAAGCTGCCGATCAATGTGGTCGGTCTGATCCCGACGGTCGAAAACATGCCGGGCGGCGCGGCAACGCGGCCGGGCGACGTGGTCAAGTCGATGTCCGGCCAGACCATCGAAATCCTGAACACCGACGCCGAAGGCCGGCTCATCCTGTGCGATGCGCTGACCTACGCCGAACGCTTCGAGCCGGCCTGCGTGGTTGACATCGCGACGCTGACCGGCGCCTGCATCATCGCGCTCGGCCACGTGACCAGCGGCCTGATGGCGAACGACGACGCGCTGGCCGACGAATTGCTGGCCGCCGGCCAGAGTGCGCTCGACCGCGCCTGGCGGTTGCCGATCTGGGAGGACTACCAGGAGCAGCTGAAGAGCAACTTCGCCGACATGGGCAATATCGGCGGTCGCCCGGCCGGCTCCATCACCGCCGCCTGCTTCCTGTCCCGATTCACGAAGAAGTACAAGTGGGCGCATCTGGACATCGCCGGTACCGCCTGGAAGAGCGGCAAGGACAAGGGCGCGACCGGCCGGCCGGTGCCGCTTTTGGTGAATTTCCTGCTCGAACGCGCCGGCAAGCTCTGAGCCCATGCCCCGGGTCGACTTCCACCACGACGCGCCCGACAAGCTGCGCCACGCCTGCGAACTGGTCGCAGGCTGGCACGCTGCCGGGCGCCGGGTGTGGATCCATTGCGCCGATGACCTGCTCGCGGCGCGCGTCGATCAGATGTTGTGGACCTTCGAGCACCTCGCCTTCGTGCCGCATGTGCGCGACGGCCACCCGCTGGCCGACGCCAGTCCCGTGCGCATCGGTCGCGATCCCGCGCTGGCGCCGGCCGACGCGGTGCTGCTGAACCTGTCGGCCCAGGTGCCGGAAGGCTTCGAGCAGCGCGAGCACATCGTCGAAATCGTCGGCCGCGACGCCGAAGACCGCGAAGCCGCCCGTGCGCGCTTCGTGTTCTACCGGCAGCAAGGCTGTGACCTGCACACCCGACACGCCACGGCGGAGACCGCATGAGTGACGACCTGCTTGGCCGGGCGGACAGCCTGATGCGGCGCAGCCGCAGCTTCGTCGCCGGCCATGTCGCGCCGGCCCCGGTCGACGACGGCATTCCGCTGCTGACCGAAGCCATCGATCTCGACGCGCTGATCGCCGTCCCGGAACCGGAAGACCGTACGGCGGAAATCACCGCACAGGTCACGGCAGAGGTCACGGAGCGCGTGACTGCCGACGTGACCGCTGCAGTGACGGAGAGGGTGACCGCCGAGGTGACGGCACGGGTCTCTGCCGAGGTCACGGCTGCGGTGACGGCAGACGTGACGCGGCAGGTCACGCAGCAGGTGACGACGGAAGTCACCGAGCAGGTCACGCGCGACGTCACCGAGCGCGTCACACAGGAGGTCGCTGCGCAGACACGGCTGGATCTGCTGGACGAAGCCCGCCATACGGTCCGGGCGGAAGTCAGCGCTGAACTCCGGGACGCGCTGCAGCAGAACACCTCACATGCCCTGACGCAGCAGTTCGGCGATCTGGCGCCGCTGATCCAGAGTCTCATCGATGACTGGAGCCGCACCACCTTGCCGGCGCTGGTCGGGCTTGAACTGCGCGCCGCGCTCGAAGCCGCGATGGGTGCCGCAGTCGACAACGCCACGGCGCGCATCCGCGAGCAGGCGGTGCTCGACCTGCGCGACACCATCGCCGGCGAAATCGAGGCGCGCAGCGTGGCAGTGGTCACCGCCGCGCTGTCCCGCGACCCGTCGGAAGCACCGGACCAGCCTCTATAATCGACGGTTTGCTTTTACGCGAACCCGTCATGACGCTGGCCAAGAGCTTCGAACCGGCCGACATCGAGCGCCGCTGGTACCCCGAGTGGGAATCGCGCGGCTACTTCGCTGCCGGTCTGGACACAGACACCCCGAACAAGCCCAACTTCTGCATCCTGCTGCCGCCGCCCAACGTCACCGGCACGCTGCACATGGGTCACGGCTTCAACCAGACCCTGATGGATGCGCTGACGCGCTACCACCGCATGCGCGGCGACAACACGCTGTGGCAGCCGGGCACCGACCACGCGGGCATCGCGACCCAGATCGTCGTCGAGCGCCAGCTCGACGCCCAGGGCATTTCGCGCCACGACCTCGGCCGCGAGGCCTTCGTCAAAAAGGTGTGGGAGTGGAAGGAATTCTCCGGCTCGACCATCACGCGCCAGATGCGCCGTCTGGGCACCTCGCCCGACTGGACGCGCGAACGCTTCACGATGGACGAAGGCCTGTCGAAGATCGTCACCGAAACCTTCGTCCGCCTGCATGAAGAAGGCCTGATCTACCGCGGCAAGCGCCTCGTGAACTGGGACCCGGTTCTGGGCACGGCCGTGTCGGACCTCGAAGTGGTGCAGGAGGAAGAAGCCGGCTCGCTGTGGCACATCCGCTATCCGCTGGCCGACGGTTCGGGGCATCTGACCGTCGCCACGACCCGTCCGGAAACCATGCTGGGCGACGTCGCCGTCATGGTCCATCCGGAAGACGAGCGCTACGCCGCGCTGATCGGCAAGACCGTGAAGCTGCCGCTGACCGACCGGGAAATTCCGGTCATCGCCGACGACTATGTCGACCGCGAATTCGGTACAGGCGTGGTCAAGGTGACACCGGCGCACGACTTCAACGACTACGCGGTCGGCCAGCGCCATGGTCTGCCGATGATTTCCATCCTCACGCTGGACGCGAAGATCAACGAGCACGCCCCCGCGAAGTATCAGGGCATGGACCGCTTCGCCGCGCGCAAGGCCATCGTCGCCGATCTCGAAGCGGTCGGTCTGCTCGACAAGACCGACAAGCACACGCTGAAGGTGCCGCGTGGTGACCGTACCAATGCGGTCATCGAGCCCATGCTGACCGACCAGTGGTTCGTCGCGATGAGCAAGCCGGGCGCCGACGGCAAGAGCATCACGCAGAAAGCGCTCGACGTGGTGGCCAGCGGCGAAATCCGCTTCCACCCGGAAAACTGGGTGAATACCTACAACCAGTGGCTCAACAACATCCAGGACTGGTGCATTTCGCGCCAGCTGTGGTGGGGCCACCAGATCCCGGCCTGGTACGACGAGAACGGCAACGTATTCGTCGCGCACTCGGAAGCCGAGGCCTACCAGAAGTACTTCGAGCTTCTGGCGCAGGCGAATCCGGACCTGAAGCGCCTCGCCGTCGCCACCGCGATGGCGCGCGAAATGTCCGGCGACACCTTGCCCGAGGTCGGCCGCAACTACGCCATCAAGGAAAACCTGCCGCTTCTGAAGCGCGACGAAGACGTACTCGACACCTGGTACTCGTCCGCGCTGTGGCCGTTCTCGACGCTGGACTGGACCCCCGACTGGGAGCCCGGCAATCCGGACAAGAACAATCCGGCGCTCGACCTCTACCTGCCGTCGTCTGTGCTGGTCACCGGCTTCGACATCATTTTCTTCTGGGTGGCGCGCATGGTCATGATGACCACGCACATCACCGGCCGCATTCCGTTCCGCGACGTCTATGTGCACGGCCTGATCCGCGACGCCGAAGGCCAGAAGATGTCGAAATCGAAGGGCAATGTGCTGGACCCGATCGACCTGATCGACGGCATCGCGCTCGACGACCTGGTGAAGAAGCGCACCACCGGCCTGATGAACCCGAAGCAGGCGGAACAGATCGAGAAACGCACGCGCCGCGAATTCCCGGACGGCATTCCGGCCTTCGGCACCGACGCGCTGCGCTTCACCTTCGCCTCGCTGGCCAGCCCGGGCCGCGACATCAAGTTCGACATGCAGCGCTGCGAGGGTTACCGCAACTTCTGCAACAAGCTGTGGAACGCGACCCGCTTCGTGCTGATGAACTGCGAAGGCCAGGACTGCGGGCTGGCGCCGTGCAATGAAGACTGCGGCCCTGAAGGCGCACTGCACTTCCAGGCGCCCGACCTGTGGGTCGTCAGCGAATTGCAGCGCGTCGAGGCCGAAGTTGAAAAGCAGTTCGGCGAGTACCGCTTCGACCTGGTGGCGCAGGCCATCTACCGTTTCGTGTGGGACGAGTACTGCGACTGGTATCTCGAACTGGCCAAGGTGCAGATCCAGAACGGCACGCCGGCGCAGCAGCGCGCCACGCGCCGCACCCTGCTGCGCGTGCTCGAAACCGTGCTGCGCCTGGCCCACCCGCTGATTCCGTTCATCACCGAAGAGCTGTGGCAGACGGTCGCGCCGCTGGCGGCGCGCAAGGAGGGGGACTCAATCCAGATCGTGCGCTATCCGCAGGCGGTGCCGAGCCGGATCGACGCGACAGCGGATGCCTGGGTGACCGAACTGAAGTCCATGGTCGACGCCTGCCGCAGCCTGCGCGGTGAGATGAGCGTGTCGCCAGCGCAGAAGGTACCGCTGCTGGCCTCCGGCAATGTCGAGGCGATCACGGGCTATGCGCCCTACCTCGCGGCCCTGGCCAGGCTGAGCGAAGTGCAGGCGGTCGGCGATGAACTGCCGGCCTCGCCGGCTCCGGTACAGGTGGTCGGCGACTTCCGCCTGCTGTTGAAGATCGAGATTGACGTGGCTGCCGAGCGCGAGCGGATCGGCAAGGAAATCGCACGGGTCACTGGCGAGATCGCCAAGTGTGAAGCCAAGCTGGGCAACGAAAGCTTCGTCGGCCGCGCACCGGCCAATGTGGTCGAACAGGAGCGCAAGCGCATGACCGATTTTGGTGATCTGCTTGGCAAACTGAAGGAACAGCTCGGCCGGCTGGGCTGACAGGCAGCGTCAGGGCGCACGGTGCATGCCGTGGCCCTGGCCGCCTTGTAACAGCAGGCACGTGCCCGCAGGCGATCCGGTCTCCGAAATGCGGCAGCGCCTGATTGATGCGCAGATCGCGGACAGGGTCCGCTCCTACGAAAGGCAGGCAGCACAGCGGTTTTCGCAGGAGCCGTCCCACGGTCGGCCCTGCATGGCCGACCGGCTCCACGGGCGGCGAGCCGTGCTCGCCGAAACCCCCGCTTCGCCCCCGAAGGCGATTCCCGTCTCCGAAATGCGGCAGCGCGTGATCAACGTACGCATCGCGGACAGGGTCCGCTCCTACGAAGGGCAGCACCGTCGCGGTTTTCGTAGGAGCCTGCCCTGCAGGCGATGCGGTCTTCTAAATGCGGCAGCGCATGATCGACGTGCAGATCGCGGACAGGGTCCGCTCCTACGAAGGGCAACAGCGTCTCGGTTTTCGCAGGAGCCGTCCCACGGTCGGCCCTGCATGGCCGACCGGCTCCACGGGCGACGAGCCGTGCTCGCCGAAACCTCCGTTCCGCCCCCGCAGGCGATTCCGGTCGCCGAGCTTAAGAAATGTCTTCGTCCGGCGGCACCTCGGGCGACGCATCGGGCACACGGTATTCCTCGTTCGCCCAGGCAACGAAATCGGAATTCTTGCAGCGCGGGCTGCAGAACGGCCGTGCCGGGTTCGACGGCGCGTAGACGGCGGGCTGGCCGCAGCGCGGACAGGTGACGATGCGACCGCCGGTGCCCGGAGTGCTCACAGATTGCAGAAGGTCAGTTCGAAGCCGACGTCGGTTTCGGTCACGCGCGGGCGGGCGTGGCCGCCGGGCGCGACGAAGCGGATATTGAGCGCGTACTTGTTGGCACTGATTTCCGGCGTGACCGCTTCTTCCATCGACACGCGCAGACGCAGCATCTGGGCCGACTTGCCGCCCATCATCTGCTGGAACGCGCCGCTGCCTGCAATGTGACGTTCCGGTCGGCCGCTGGCGCGCAGCAGGCGCAGCACGATGGTCAGCCCGTCGCGGATCGGCAGCATCGGCGTCAGCCAGCCGACCAGATCGGCCTGGCGCAGCGACGGATCGCGGTGACACCAGTAGTGATACGACGGCAGGTCGAATTCGCACAGACCGCCCGGGATCGCGGTGCGGCTCTTGATGCTCATGAGCCAGTCGTTCTCGCGCAGGTACTGGCCTATCTTGCCGGCCATCGACAGCAGCGCCGTACTGGCCTGTTCGATCTCGTACAGCGCGCCGGACAGGGCTTCTTCGGAAATATCGGGGTTATTGCGGAAGGACATCAGCGTCTGGCGCTGGCGCTCCAGTTCCTGCACCAGATCGACCTTCAGGTCGGCACGCGAAGCGACTTCGAGAATCTCGAACAGGCCGACCAGTGCAACGTGATGTTCATGCGCGCCTTCGGCACGCATGAAATGCTGCGTGCGTTCGAACAGGTCCTCCAGGCGCAGCAGCGTGCGGATGCGCTCGTTCAGAGGATATTCGTATGTAATCACAGGGGCTTGTCCGGGACTTGTTCAAGCAAATTCTCATGATTCTGACGGAAAAGCCCCTGAGTCACAACGCCGACGCGGGTTTTTCACGTTCCGCGAGCGCCATGTAGCGCGCATGGAGCACATCGACCTGTGGTGCGAGCGCCGCGCGCGCGCCCGCGTTGTCGATGACATCGTCGGCCACTGCAAGGCGGGCGTCGCGCGACGCCTGCGCGGCGATGATGCGGTCGATTTCGTCAGCCGGAAGGGCGCTGCGGGCGCGCACCCGGTCGCGCTGCAAGTCCACCGGGCAATCGACCACCAGCACCCGGTCACAGCGGGCCTTCCAGTCGCCCGATTCGATCAGTAACGGCACCGCCAGTACCACATAGGGCGCGGCGCTGGCGGCCACCGCGTCGCGCGCCCGGGTGCGGATCAACGGGTGCAGCAGGGCTTCAAGCCGGGAACGGGCCGCCGGTTCGGCGAACACGCGGGCACGCATGCGGGCACGATCCAGCGCGCCGTCGGTCGTGATGAAGGCATCGCCGAACGCCTCGCGCAGCGGCGCGATGGCGTCGCCGTGCGGGCCGGTGAGCTGGTGTGCGATGGCGTCGGTGTCGACCAGCGCGGCACCGCGCTGCACGAACAACTCGGCCACGGCCGACTTGCCGCTGCCGATGCCGCCGGTCAGCCCGACCACGAAGGTCATTGGCAGTCGGTCCGCTGGGTCGTTTCGTCGAGCGCCGGGAAACTGTCGAACAAGGCCGCGAGCTCCGGTCCGGCGCCGCGCACTTCGACCCGGTAGCGGCCGGCACGGCCCTCGCGCGGTGCGATGCGCGCGCTGCGCACGCCCTGCCCGTTCAATGTGGCCAGCAGTTCCGTCGCAGCCGCCTCGGTCTTGAACAGGCCGAGCGACACGGCCAGCTTCTGCGGATCGACCGGATCCGCCATGACGATCATTTCGCGTACGCCGAGCGCGCGCAGTTCAGCCTGTTTGCGCTCGGCGAGCTGACGCGTCTGCATGTCGGGAATGTGCACCCACCAGGCGGTGGTTTCGGTCTGTTCGACTTCCGACAGCTGCAGCGCAAGCTGCTGCGCGCCGATGCGTGCGGTCAGTGCATCGACCTGTTCGCGCGACAGGCCGTCCAACGCCCGGCACACCGCCGGCGCATCGGCGTCGGCCGCCACCACCGTTTCAACATCCGGTGCAGCCACGGCCTCAGCGATCGGCGCCTCGCCCCCGGACGGCAGGATGCGGATGCTGTCAGGCTTCATCTGGCTGGTTATGCGCAGCGGTTCGCTGCCGTCGCCCTTGCCGGCGATCAGGCCGGACACGAAGGGATAGAGCGCGACATTGACCAGCAGCAGCAGAAAAAAAGCGAGACGCATCGTCAATGTCCGTGGCGCGGCGCAATGCCGTCGAGAGGATGGTTCATCCGGAAAATGTCATTCGGGACACTTCAGTCCGGGCCTTCATTCACGCCGTCCCGTCCCGAACAGCATTTCATCACATCCGGGCCGTTGTCCGCAGCCGCCAGCCGGGCCAGCCCGTGCAGCACCAGATCGTCCACCCGCCGGTGGGCGCAGCGCAGTCGGGGCGCAATCGCGCTCGCCGCGCCGCCGGACAGCAGCACGGTCGCCTGCGGACCCAGCTGTTCGCGCACGCGTTCGATCAGTGCCGCCTGGGCATCGGTGCACGCGTTGTGGATGGCATCGTCGGTGTTGCGCGGCCAGTCGGCGGCATGACCGGCGGCGTGCGGCAGACCGGCGGTGTGACGCGCCAGCGATTCGAGCATCAGGCGCAGTCCGGGCAGGATGTAGCCGCCAATGAAGCGATCGTCGGCGTCGAGTGCATCGATGGTGGTGGCGGTGCCGGCGGTGGCGACGACGAGCGGCCCGGGCTGCAGCGCGCGTGCGCCGATCAGGGCGGCCCAGCGGTCGGCGCCCAGCTGGGCCGGCTGGTCGTACAGGTTCGCGATGCCGCAGGCCGTCGGCCCGGCGAACACGCGCTGTGCCACGCAGTCCGGCGGCAACGCGCGCCGGATGGCGGCGTCGACGGCGTCGCCCGCCACGCAGGTGTAGTGCGCAGCTGTCGCCGCCTGCCACGCATGCGCCAGCGCCGCCACCTCAAGCGTGGCTACATCGAGGGCAGATACCGCGCCCGGGCGGCCGTTGTCGCACCAGGCCCACTTGATGCGGCTGTTGCCGGCGTCGATCAGCAAGCGCATGTCAGGGCGCCGCACGCAGCGACACGTCACCGGCGAGCACACGCTCGACCCGGCCGTCGCAGTCGAGCCGCAGCGCGCCGTCGCGATCGGCCCCCAGACAGCGTCCGCACAGTTGCGTGCGGTCGCCGGTCACCGAGACCACCCGGCCGGCATGCAGGTTGTAGCGGTTCCAGTGATCGACGAAGGGCGCGAATCCCTGTGCCGCGAACTGCGGCAGCATGCGGGCCAGCGCGTCGGCCAGGGCTGCACCGACGTCCAGCCAGACTTCGCGATCAGGCGCATCGGGATAGAGCGCCGCCGGAGCATGGGCGTAGTCGCCTGCCGGCGGCAGCGCGAGATTGATGCCGATGCCGATGACGGCGGTCGTGTCGCCGGCCGGCGGCGATGACAGTTCGATCAGCACGCCCCCCAGCTTGCGGTCAGCCCGCATCAGGTCGTTCGGCCACTTGAGGGCGATGTCCGTGATGCCGCGCGCGAGCAGCGCGTCGGCCAGCACAACGCCGACCGCCAGGCTCAATCCGGACAGCGCGTCGGCACGCAGCGCAAAAGTGTGGCGCAGTGAAAAGGTGAGGCTGTCGCCCGGGCGGGCCGTCCATGCGCGACCCCGCCGCCCGCGGCCGGCCGTCTGTTCGAGCGCGAACAGCAAGCGGGTGTCGCGCCCCGTCTGATCGAGCAACACGCTGTTGGTGCTGGTGCAGGCGGCGCACACCTCGACTGTCCAGTCTTCGGGAACGGCGCGGGCGCGCTGGCGCAGCGCGTCGGCAAGGGCGGTGTCCGCAACGGCGGTTTCGGCGTGGGCAGTCATGCGGCGGATTGTAGCCGGGCGGCTGCATGCAGCCAGCCGCCGTCATGCAGGTCGGACTACTCGAGGTCCGTTTCGACTTCGCGCCCGCCTTCGATGTTCAGTTCCTGGATCTTGCGCGTGATCGTGTTGCGGCCGATGCCCAGCAACTGCGCGGATTCGATGCGCCGCCCGCCGGTGCTGGCGAGCGCACGCCGGATCAGCGTGCGTTCGAATTCCTGCATCAGATGGTCGAACAGCGCCGGCTGCTTGAGCGCGATCAGGCGATCGACTTCGGACGCCAGCGCCGCACCCCAGTCACCCGCGGCTTCGCGCGCCGGCTGGCTGCGCAGTTCGGCCGGCAGATCCTTCACGTCGACCACCTGCCCGGGCGCCATCACGGTCAGCCAGTGGCAGAGGTTTTCCAGCTGACGCACATTGCCCGGAAATTCCAGGCCCTGCAGGTAGCGGGTCGCCGGCTCGGACAGGCGCTTGGCATCGACGCCCAGTTCCTGCGCGCTCTTGGTCATGAAGTGCTGCGCCAGCAGCACGATGTCTTCGCGCCGCTCGCGCAGCGGCGGAATGCGCAGCCGGATCACGTTCAGCCGGTGAAACAGGTCTTCGCGGAACAGCCCCTGCTTCACCCGGTCTTCCAGATTCTGGTGGGTGGCGGCGATCACGCGCACGTTCGACTTGATCGGCGAATGCCCGCCGACCCGGTAGAAGTGGCCGTCGGACAGTACGCGCAGCAGGCGCGTCTGCAGCTCCGACGGCATGTCGCCGATTTCGTCGAGGAACAAGGTGCCACCGTCGGCCTGTTCGAAGCGGCCGCGGCGCATCGCGGTGGCGCCGGTGAAGGCGCCGCGCTCGTGGCCGAACAGCTCGGATTCGAGCAGGTCACGCGGGATGGCGGCGGTGTTGATCGCAATGAAAGGGGCGTCGCGGCGCGGACTGTGGCGGTGCAGCGCGCGCGCCACCAGTTCCTTGCCGGTGCCCGATTCGCCGTTGATGAGCACGGTGGCGTGGCTCTGCGCCAGGCGGCCGATGGCGCGGAACACGTCCTGCATCGACGCCGCCTTGCCGAGAATTTCCGGTGCCATGTCGGCTTCGGCCGGCGCGCTGGCCTGGTGCATGCTCTCTTCGATGGCCCGGCGCACCAGTTCGATCGCGTGATCGACATCGAACGGTTTGGGCAGGTATTCGAAGGCGCCGCCCTGGAAGGCGGCGACCGCGCTGTCCAGGTCAGAGTAGGCGGTCATGATGATGACCGGCAGGCTGGGGTGGCGCGCCTTGACCTTTTCCAGCAGCGACAGGCCGGATTCGCCCGGCATGCGGATGTCGGACACCAGCACCTGCGGCTGGCCGCCGGCATCGAGCGCGTCGAGCGCTTCCTGTGCGGTGGAAAAGGCGGAATACGGGATCGACTCGCGCGCCAGCGCCTTTTCGAGCACCCAGCGTATCGAGCGGTCATCATCGACTATCCAGACCGGATTCATGGTTTCTCCGAAGTGCCTTGCTTGAACGGCAGCAGTATTGTGAAAACGGTGTAGCCCGGCCGGCTCTGCACCTCGATGGTGCCGTGGTGTTGATGCACGAAGCTCTGCGCCAGCGTGAGCCCGAGTCCGGTGCCGTCGTCGCGGCCGGAAACGAGCGGATAGAAGATGCGGTCGACCAGGTCTTCCGGAATGCCCGGGCCGTTGTCGATCACTTGCAATTCGAGTGCCAGCTTGTGCCGGCGCTTCACCAGCGTCGCCTGCCGGTGGGCACGGGTGCGCAGCCGGATGCTGCCATGGCCCTTCATCGCCTGCGCGGCATTGCGCGCAATGTTCAGCACGACCTGGATCAGCTGTTCGCGATCGGCCGTCAGGTCCGGCAGGCTGGTGTCGTAGTCACGCTCGACCTCGACGTCCGGAAATTCCGAGGCGATCAGCAGGCGGACGCGCTCGAGCACTTCGTGGATGCTGACCGTGGTCACCTGCATCGCGCGATGCGAATGCAGCAGACGGTTCATCAGGTCCTGCAGCCGGTCCGATTCGTTGATGATGACCTGCGTGTATTCACGCAGTTCGGGCCGGTCAAGTTCGCGTTCCAGCAGCTGGGCGGCACCACGGATGCCGCCGAGCGGATTCTTGATTTCGTGCGCGAGGTTGCGGATCAGCTCGCGGTTGGCCTGTTGCTGCTGCAGCACCTGCTCTTCGCGCGCGATGCGCAACTGCTGGTCGATCGGGCGGAATTCCAGCAGGATGCGCGCGTCTTCCGTATGCACCGGCGACACCGTGCAGTCGAGCTGCAGCGATCCGCCGATCTGCCGGTCGACCGACAGGTTGTGACCGGTATAGCTCCAGTTGTTGGCGAGCGCATTGTCGAGTGCGCTATCGAGGCCGTGCATCGGGCCGATCAGCCGGTCGAAGTGCTTGCCGTGCAGTTTGGCGAGGCTGGCGGCGAACAGGTTTTCGGCCGCCGGATTCAGGTAGACGATGTGCCGCTCGGCATCGAGCAGCGCCACCGCGCTCGCAAGCAGTTCCAGCCCGCTGAAGCGTTCGGACCATTCGCGGGATGGGTGGCGGGACGACCTGCCGGGCTTGGATGCAGTCATGACCGCATTCCACGCAAGAAGCGCGCCAGTATTGCCTGCCGATCCATCGGCAGGCCGGTGCGCGCACTGCGCTCAGGGCAGCTTGGACAGCTCCTTGCGCAGCGCATCGACATTGCGTTCATGCAGAGCCACATTGTCCTTGAGCCCCTGTATCCGGTCGAGATACTTCTGATAGTTGCGCTCGTTGCCCAGACGCACCGCTTCACCTTCGGTCAGCGCCTTGCGCGCCTCTTCGAGACTGCCGGTTTCGGTCGCAAGCTCGGTCTCGAGGATGCGCCTGCGTTCGGAATCGCGCGCCTTCTGCTGGTCGTTGCTGACGCTCGGGAAACCACCGCCCGCATTGGCGGCCGGCTTGGGCGTGGCAGCGGCCGGACCAGGCACCGAACTGACCGGCATGTCGCTGGCCAGCACCTTGCATCCGCTGGCGCGCGACTTTTCGTTCGTGTAGGTCGTGTGGCCTTCAGCGTCGACGCACTTGTAGATTTCTGCCGTGGCGGGCGCTGCAACAAGCAGGCTTGCCACGGCAATCAGGATACGGTTCAGACCTTGTAGCATGTGGATCACCTGGGCGTTTCGGGTCGAAGCAGCGCGAGTGTAGGGCGCACACTTGCGCAGTGACAATGAAAAAGGACGGCTAAATGCCGTCCTTTTCCCTAACGCTTCACATGCCGCGCGGGCTGACGCCACGCCGGCATATGCTGACCGATGGCGATCAGAGGCTGTAATACATCTCGAATTCGACCGGGTGGGTCGTCATGCGGATGCGATTCACTTCGGTCATCTTCAGTTCGATGTAGGCCGCGATGAAGTCTTCCGAGAACACGCCGCCCTTGGTCAGGAAGGCATGGTCTGCGGCGAGCGCATCGAGGGCTTCGTCGAGGCTGGCACACACGGTCGGGATGAGCTTGTCCTCTTCCGGCGGCAGGTCGTACAGGTTCTTGTCGGCCGGCTCGCCCGGGTGGATCTTGTTCTGCACGCCATCCAGGCCCGCCATCATCAGCGCGGCGAAGCACAGGTAAGGATTGGCCAGCGGATCCGGGAAGCGCGTTTCGATGCGGCGTGCCTTGTCCGACGCGACGTGCGGAATGCGGATCGACGCCGAGCGGTTGCGCGCCGAATAGGCCAGCTTGACCGGGGCTTCGTAATGCGGCACCAGACGCTTGTACGAATTCGTACCCGGGTTGGTGATCGCATTCAGCGCCTTGGCGTGCTTGATGATGCCGCCGATGTAGTACAGCGCGAACTCGGACAGGCCGGCGTAGCCGTTGCCGGCGAACAGGTTCTTGCCGTCCTTCCAGATCGACTGGTGCACGTGCATGCCGGAACCGTTGTCGCCGACGATGGGCTTGGGCATGAAGGTGGCGGTCTTGCCGTAGCTGTGGGCGACGTTGTGCACGATGTACTTCAGCGTCTGCGTCCAGTCGGCGCGGCGCACCAGCGTGTTGAACCTGGTGCCGATTTCATTCTGGCCGGCGGTCGCGACTTCGTGGTGATGCACTTCGACCGGGATGCCGACGGCTTCCAGTGCCAGCACCATGGCAGCACGGATGTCATTGTGCGAATCGACCGGCGGGACCGGGAAGTAACCGCCCTTGACGCCCGGGCGGTGACCGGTGTTGCCGCTTTCGAACTTCTCGCCCGATGCCCAGGCAGCCTCTTCGGAGAAGATCTGCACGCGGCAGCCGGACATGTCGACCGTCCACTCGACGCTGTCGAAGATGAAGAATTCGGGTTCCGGGCCGAAGTAGGCGGTATCGCCCAGGCCGGACGACTTCAGGAAGGCTTCGGCGCGCTTGGCGATCGAGCGCGGATCGCGGTCGTAGCCCTTGCCATCCGACGGCTCGACGACGTCACAGCTGATGACCAGCGTGGTTTCGTCGAAGAACGGGTCGATGAAGGCGGTTTCCGGATCCGGCATCAGCAGCATGTCCGAAGCCTGGATACCCTTCCAGCCGGCAATCGACGAACCATCAAAAGCGTGGCCTTCGGTGAACTTGTCGGCGTCGAAGGCGCTGACCGGCACACCCACGTGCTGCTCCTTGCCACGGGTGTCGGTGAAACGGAAATCAACGAACTTGACTTCCTTCTCCTTGATGATGTCGAGTACCTTCTTCGCGGTCGTCATGATTTCTCCTACGATGGATGTATGGATGTTGCTCGGTCAGCTTTTAACGGGGTAATTCCTGTTTTGGGCGAGTCTTTGGCGCGCTGCAACCGTTCAGGCGCGGCGGCTGTCGCAGCGCTGACTAAAGCAGTTCGCGTGCCACGCACCGGATTTCGCCCCGGGATTGTGCCACAGGCCGCATTGTCGCCGCCCGGGCAGCCGAACGCCACCGAATACGCACCGACTTGATGCACAGGCATTTTCGTGCGCACCACTTCGGTGCGACGAGGTGTCGGGGGCGCCGAACGATATACTTCGACCACTTTTATTCGCCTGAACATCAGCCATGGCTACACTCGGACAGATACTCGGTCTCGCACGGGAACGTGCGCAGCAGCTCCAACTGCCTTACGCCGGTGCCGTGACGCCGGCCGAAGCCCACGAATTGCTCAGGCTCGCGCCCGGGGCACGCATCGTCGATGTGCGCACGGCGGCCGAATGGCAGTGGGTCGGCGAGGTGCCGGATTCGGTACAGATCGAATGGAACCAGTCATCCGGCCAGCGCAACCCGGATTTCCTCACCCAGCTCAAGCATCAGGTCGATCCCGAAGCACTGGTGATGTTCCTGTGCCGCAGCGGCGGACGTTCGCACGGCGCTGCGGCCGTCGCGGCCGAAGCGGGTTACAGCAACGCCTACAACATCCTCGAAGGATTCGAGGGAGACCTGGACGCCAACGGCCATCGCAACACCGCGGGTGGCTGGCGCAAGGCCGGCCTGCCATGGAGCCAGACCTGAAGGACACCCGATGCAAGTCGCCAACATCACCTTTGACCGTTTCAACGCGCTGGCCGACGACCAGGCGCAGTCGCGCATTCTTGCGGCGCGCGAAAAGCTCGGCCAGCGCGCGGTCATCCTCGGTCACCACTATCAGCGGGCAGATGTCTATCGCCACGCCGACCTGACCGGCGATTCGCTGAAGCTGGCGCGCCTCGCCAGCCAGACGGACGCGAAATTCATCGTGTTCTGCGGCGTGCACTTCATGGCCGAAGTGGCCGACATCATGTCGCGCCCGGAACAGATCGCCATCCTGCCCGACCTGGCCGCCGGCTGTTCGATGGCCGACATGGCCAGCCTGGCCAAGGTGGAACGCTGCTGGCGCGAACTGCGCGACATGACCGGCGACCCGGATGCGCTCATTACGCCGGTCACCTACATCAACTCGGCAGCCGACCTGAAGGCCTTCTGCGGCGAGCACGGCGGCATCGTGTGCACCTCGTCGAACGCCGCCAGCATTCTCGAGTGGTCGCTGGCACGCCGCGAAAAGGTGCTGTTCTTCCCCGACCAGCACCTCGGGCGCTGGACCGGCTACAAGATGGGCATTCCGCTCGACGACATGGTGGTGTGGGACCCGGATCTGGAAAACGGCGGCCTGACCCGCGAGCAGGTGGCAAAGGCGAAAATCCTGCTTTGGAAGGGTCACTGTTCGGTACACCAGATGTTCCAGCCGGCGCACATCCTGCGCTGGCGCAACCAGCATCCGGATGGCCTCGTCATTTCGCATCCGGAAAGCGCCCTCGAAGTGTGTCGCCAGTCGGATTACGTCGGTTCGACCGAATACATCCTGAAGACGGTGAAGGCCGGCGCGCCGGGCACGAAGTGGCTGGTGGGTACAGAGCTGAATCTGGTGAATCGCCTCGCCGAAGAGGTGAAGCACGAAGGCAAGACCGTGCAGTTCATGGCGCCCACCGTGTGCATGTGCTCGACCATGCAGCGCATCGATCCGCAGCATCTCGCCTGGTGTCTCGAGAATCTTGCCGAAGGCCAGGTGGTGAACCGGATCAGCGTGCCGGAACATGAAGCGGTGCCGGCCAAACTCGCGCTCGACCGCATGCTG
Organism: Methyloversatilis sp.; assembly: GCF_030698125.1. Classification (GTDB taxonomy): domain Bacteria; phylum Pseudomonadota; class Gammaproteobacteria; order Burkholderiales; family Rhodocyclaceae; genus Methyloversatilis. Next base: position 154,330 of record NZ_JAUYNV010000019.1, on the reverse strand, counting down.
GCCGCCTCGCCCTGAGGACGTCTGCCACATGGACTGGATGCAGCGCTGGGAACTGGCCAGTTACGTGGTGACCGCGCTGGGCCTGCCACTCGCCGTCATCACCTTCATCTACCAGCAGCGGCGCGAGCGCGACAACGAAGATGAAGAGGCGTACCAGATGCTGTCGGACGCCTACATCGACTTCCTGAAGATCGTGCTGGCCAATCCGGACCTGCCGCTGCGCGAGACCGCCGCGCCGCAGCACCTCAGCGACGAGCAGGAACGGCGCATGCACATCATCTACCAGATGCTCATTTCGCTGTTCGAGCGCGCCTACCTGGTCGCCTGGACCGACGAAACCGAAGGTCTGGCAGCGCGCCGCTGGGCGTCGTGGGACGACTACATGCGCGAGTGGCTGGCCTGCGACGCCTTCCGCAACCAGCTGATGACCCTGCTGCGCGGCGAAGACCCGGCGTTTGCGCGCCACATGATGAAGCTCGCCGAAGCCGGGCGCGGCCACCCGCTCGATCCATGACGACAGACCTCCGCATCTGCACCTGGAATATCCACAAGGGCTTTTCGCAGTTCAACCGCCGCATGGTGATCCACGAACTGCGCGACCGCTTGCGTTACCTGTCGTCGGATCTGGTGTTCCTGCAGGAGGTGCAGGGTCAGCACCACGGACACGCGCTGCGCCACGCCGACTGGCCGATCGAGCCGCAGTACGAGTTCCTGGCCGATGAAATGTGGCCGGCGACCGCCTATGGCCGCAACGCGGTGTACGACCACGGTCACCATGGCAACGCCATCCTGTCGCGCCACCCGATTTCACAGACCGACAACCACGACATGTCGGCACACCGCTTCGAACAGCGCGGCCTGCTGCATTGCGTGATCGAGCCGGTGCCCGGCCGGCGCGTGCATGCGCTGTGCGTGCATCTGGGCCTGACCGCACGCGGCCGGGCCCAGCAGTACGCCATGCTGGCCGAGCACGTATCTTCAACCATACCCGCCACCGAGGCGCTGATCGTGGCCGGCGACTTCAATGACTGGCACAACCGCGCCGAAGGTCAGTGGGCCGACGCACTCGGCCTACAGGAGGCGCACAGCCTGTTCCACGGCCATCCTGCGCGCAGCTATCCGGCGGCCTTTCCGATGCTGCGGCTCGATCGCATCTATGTGCGCGGCCTCGACGTGGGCGAGGTGAAGCTGCATGCCGGCCGCCCCTGGTCGCGCATTTCCGATCATGCGGCGCTGACCGCGCGATTGTCGCTGCCTGTAGCGTGACGACGCCGTGAGCCCGCAATGAGTCCGCGATGAGTCGATTCCTGCCCGGCAACGACATCCGCCTGCTGGTGTGCGGCGAACAGTACTTTCCAGCGCTGGAAGCGGCGATCGAGGGGGCACGCCAGGAAATCTTTCTGGAAACCTACATCTTTGCCAATGACCACATCGGCGAGCGCATCTCGGCGGCCCTGGCTCGGGCCGCGCAACGCGGCGTGCGCGTGCGCGTGCTGGTCGACGGCTTCGGCGCGAGCGAATTCGAAACCACGCACCGCGCAGCCCTGGAGGCCGCCGGCGCGCACACGCTCATCTTCCGCCCCGATATCAGCTGGGTCACCCTGCGCCGCAACCGGCTGCGCCGCATGCACCGCAAGCTGGCCGTCATCGACGCCAGCACCGGCTTTGCCGGCGGCATCAACATCATCGACGACATGCACACGCCCGGTCACACGCCACCGCGCTTCGACTTCGCGGTCCAGGTGCGCGGGCCGCTGGTGGCCCGCATGCATGCCGAATGCCAGAAACTGTGGGAACGCGTGGCGTGGGCGACGCTTCAGTTCCGACCGCGCCTGCCGCGTGTGCGTGAATATGCCAGCCGCCAGGCCGGACAGATCCGCGCCGCGCTGCTGGTGCGCGACAACCTGCGCCACCGGCGCGACATCGAGGACGCCTATCTCGAGGCGATCAACCGGGCGTGCAGCGACATCATCATCGCCAACGCCTACTTCCTGCCGGGCCGGCGCTTCCGTCAGGCGCTCGTGCGGGCTGCGGAACGCGGCGTGACGGTAACGCTCATCCTGCAGGGGCGGGTCGAGTACCTGCTGATGCACTACGCCTCGCAGGCGCTCTACGGTGCGCTGCTGTCGAAAGGCGTGCGCATCGTCGAGTACCGTCGCAGCTTCATGCACGCCAAGGCGGCCGTGGTGGACGACGACTGGGCCACGGTCGGCTCCAGTAACATCGATCCGTTCAGCCTGATGCTGGCGCGCGAAGCCAATGTGGTGGTGAGCGACGCGGGTTTCGCCGGGGAGTTGCGGCAGAAGTTGCTGCAGGCGGCCAACCATGGCGGCCGCGAACTGCGCCATCGACAGTGGAAAAACCGCCCGATCCACGAACGCGTGCTGCGCTGGATGGCCTACGGCGTCGTGCGCCTGATGATCGGTCTGGCCGGTGACCTGCTGGCGCGGCGCCGCGCCGGACGCGACACCCGGCACAACCTCTGATCGCAGGCGTCACTGCGCTTTCAGGCTGGTTTCAGCTTCGGCGCCTACACTGCAGGCATGACAACCCGACGCCTCCTGCTCTTCCTGGCCGTTCCGCTGCTCGCCCTCGGTGCACTCGCCGCCGGCGTGTTCTACATGCCGATGGGCTTCGCCGACGATGATCACATCCGGGCGCGCGAACTGAGCCAGCGCGGTGAAATCCTGTCACTGGAGAAAATTTCGGAGCTGGCGAAGGCGGTGCGCCCGGGCAAGCTGATCGACATCGACCTGGAGCGCAAGCGCGAGCTGTGGATCTATGAAGTCGAACTGCTCGACGATCAGGGTCGCGTGTGGGAAATGAAGCTCGACGCACGCAATGGCGAACTGCTGAAGCTGGAACAGGACGACTGACGTGAGACTGCTGCTCGCCGAAGACGACGAAGCGCTGGTCGCCGGACTCAAGCCGGCGCTGGAGCGGGCGGGCTACGCGGTCGATCTGGCGACCGACGGCGTGTTTGCGCAGTTGTGTGCCGACGCGATCGACTACGACCTCGTGCTGCTCGACCTCGGTCTGCCGCGGCGCAGCGGCGTCGAGGTGCTGCAGCACTGGCGCAGTTCGCACAAGTCGATGCCGGTGGTGGTGCTGACCGCGCGCGACACCTGGCAGGAAAAGGTCGCGGTGCTGACCGCCGGCGCCGACGACTATGTGTGCAAGCCCTTCCACACCGAAGAGCTGCTGGCGCGGCTGGCGGCGGTACTCAAGCGCAGCACACCCGACAAGCGCACACCCGGGCCACTGTCGGTCGCCGGCCTGTCGCTCGATGAGGGCGGGCAGAGCGCGACCCTGTGTGACGGCGTACGCATCGAACTGAGCCAGATCGAATTCCGCCTGCTGCGCTGCTTCATGCTGCATCCGGGCCGCGTGCTGTCGCAGCAGCGACTGAACGAACACCTCTATGACCACGCCACCGACCACGAAAGCAATGTGATCGAAGCGCACATCACGCGCCTGCGTCGCAAGATCGGCCGCGACTGGATACAGACACGGCGCGGCCAGGGCTATGTGTTCGACGCGCCCGCCGGATCATGAACGGCTCGCTGCACCGGCGTCTTGCCGTGGGCCTGGCGGTCAGCCTGGTGCTGCTGGCCGGCCTGCAGTGGCTGCTGGCCGGCATCGCGATCGAGCGGCTGCTGAAGGCGCAGCTCGCACAGCGACTGGAGCGCGACGCGGAAAACCTGCTCGCCGCACTCCACACCGGCGCCGACGGCCGACTGGCGCTCGACGCAACGCGCGTCGGCGGCGAATACCAGCGCCCGTTCTCGGGCCATTACTACCGCATCGTTGTCACGCAAGACGGTCAGACGCATGACATCACGTCGCGCTCGCTGTGGGACGGCGGACTTGCGCTGCCGCCGACCGTCGATGAGCGGCAACGCGAGACCGCGGCGCGCGGACCGCAGGGACAGTCGCTGTGGGTGGTGTCGGTGCAGTACGAGAAGCGCGCCCGGCGCGTCGTGATTGCGGTGGCCGAAGACCTTGCGCCGCTGCAGTCCGGGCTGCGTCAGTGGCATCTGCTGTACGGCCTGCTGTCGCTGGCGGTGGTGCTGCTCGTACTGGCCGTTCAGCGCTGGGTCGTGCAGCGCTCGCTGCGCCCGCTGGCCGAACTTCAAGGTCAGTTGCAGGCACTGGAACGCGGCGAACGTACAGAACTCGATGCCCCGGTGCCGGACGAAATTGCGCCGCTGGTGGCGCAGCTCAACAGCATGCTGGGCATGCTGTTGCGCCGTTCGCAACGCTCGCGCGAGGCACTCGGCAACCTGGCCCACGCCCTGAAGACGCGCCTGGCCGTACTCGTGCAAGCGACCGAGTCCCCCGAACTGGCGGCACACCCGGCGCTCATGCAGCGCCTCGTCGACAGCAACACACTGATGCGCCATGCCATCGAACGCGAGCTGCGGCGGGCCCGGCTGATGGGGGGTGCGCATCCGGCCCAGCGCAGCAGCGTCGCCGCGGTGATCGATCAGCTCGGGCGCACGCTGGGCATCCTGTACGCGGACAAGAAGCCGGATATCCGCATCGACGTGCCGTCCGGTCTGGCGCTGGCCATGGACCCGGAAGACCTGCTCGAACTGCTGGGCAACCTGATGGACAACGCCTGCGCCTGGTGCACCGGCGTGGTCGGCATTTCCATCCGGCACGCCGACGACATCGGCATCACGATCGAGGACGACGGCCCGGGATGCCCGGCCACACAGCTTGAAGCGCTGGCTGAACGCGGCTTTCGCGCCGACGAATCACGCCCCGGCCACGGTCTCGGTCTGGCCATCGTGCGCGATCTGGTCGACAGCTACGGCGGCACACTGGAATTCGGTCATTCGACCGCACTGGGCGGACTGCGCGTCACCGCACACCTGCCCGGCCATCTGGGGCACACCGTCCCGAACACCCGAGGAGACTGACATGAAGACACCTGCCATCCGCACGGCCCTGATCGCCGTGCTGACCGCGTGCGCCACCCTGCCCGCACTGGCCGACGATGACGACCTGCCGAAGATGCGTGCCATCGCGGCCGGCGCCAAGCTGATATCGCTCGAGGACGCGCAGGCGAAAGCACTCGCCGCCAAACCCGGCACCATCGTCGATGTCGACCTCGAACGCCGCTTCATGGGGCGTAATTACGACTATGAATTCGAAGTGATCGACGCCGAGGGCAAGGAGTGGGAGGTCAACATCAACGCCCGCGATGGCTCCGTGCGATCGGTGCGTCAGGACTGGTTCGACTAAGGCCGGGCGACACCCTGCACCGATGCGGCAAGTCTGCTGCACAATCAGGCCTGACCTTCCCGTACCGGACCGACCATGAGCACCGAACACGCCCTGCCCCACTGGATCAACAACGCGCGCGACGTGCTGCACAGCGAACGTCAGGCGGACGTGTTCGATCCGGCCCACGGACGGGTAGCGCGGCGCGTGCTGCTGGCGTCCGACAGCGACGTGTCGGCTGCGGTGGCCAGCGCTTCCGCCGCACAACCCGCCTGGGGCGCACTGCCGCCGCTGCGCCGTGCGCGCGTGCTGTTCCGCATGCAGGAACTGGTCGGACGCTACAGCACCGATCTTGCGCGGCTGATCACGCGCGAGCATGGCAAGACGCTGCCCGACGCCCAGGGCGAGGTGCAGCGCGGGCTTGAGGTGATCGAGTTCGCCTGCGGCATTCCGCAACTGCTCAAGGGCCAGTATTCGGACAACGTCGGCGGCGGCATCGCCAACTGGAGCCAGCGCATGCCGCTGGGTGTCACGGCCGGCATCACGCCGTTCAACTTCCCGTTCATGGTGCCGATGTGGATGGCCCCGGTGGCCATCGCCTGCGGCAACAGCTTCATCCTGAAGCCGTCGGAACGCGATCCGTCACCGTCACTGCTGACCGCCGAACTGTTCCGCGATGCGGGGCTGCCGGATGGCGTATTCAACGTCGTGCAGGGTGACCGCGAGGCGGTCGACGCGCTGCTGGTGCATCCGGACGTGCGTGCCGTGAGCTTCGTCGGCTCGACGCCGATCGCGCGCCACATCTACGAAACCGCGGCACGTCACGGCAAGCGTGCTCAGGCACTGGGTGGCGCGAAGAACCACATGGTGGTGATGCCGGACGCCGACATCGCCCAGGCGGCCGATGCGTTGATCGGCGCTGCCTACGGCTCGGCCGGCGAGCGCTGCATGGCGATATCGGTCGCGGTGGTGGTGGGCGACATCGCCGATGCGCTGGTCGAGGCGGTCAAGGTGCGCGCGCAGAAGCTCAATATCGGCGACGGCGAAAGCCCGGGCGCCGACATGGGGCCGGTGGTCACCGCCGCGCACCGCGAACGCATCGTGTCGCTGATCGACAGCGGCATCGCGGAAGGTGCGACGCTGGTGCTCGACGGGCGGCGACACACGGTGGCCGGCCGGGAGAACGGCTACTTCCTCGGCGCGACGCTGTTCGACCATGTAACGCCGGACATGCGCATCTGGCAGGAAGAAATCTTCGGCCCGGTGCTGTGCGTGGTGCGGGCGGCAAGCTTCGGCGAAGCCGTTGCGCTGGTGAACAGCCACGAATACGGCAATGGCGTGTCGCTTTACACGCGCGACGGGCGCACCGCACAGGAATTCGCGCAACGCATTGAAGCCGGCATGGTGGGCATCAACGTGCCGATTCCGGTGCCGATGGCCTGGCACTCGTTCGGCGGCTGGAAACAGAGCCTGTTCGGCGACCTGCACGCCTACGGCGAAGAAGGCGTGCGCTTCTACACGCGCTACAAAAGCATCATGCAGCGCTGGCCGGACAGCGGCTCGAAGGGGCCGGAGTTCGGCATGCCGGTCAACCAGTAGGCGGCGCGGCACCGCTCACTCGATGGTGAGCTGCGGCAGCCAGTGCGAACGTTCGTCGGCGATGGTCAGATCCTCGTCGCGCAGCGGCCGCTTGCGGCGTTCGAGCGGCACCGTGGTCGGCGCGATGAACGGATCCATGTCGACATCGTGCTGCCGCCCCTCGATGCGCTCGCCATCGATCTTCATGCGGTAGTACGCACCGTTGAACGGATTCACATGCAGCGCGGCGGGCAGCGTATGCATGAACATCAGCGCGTATTCAAGTGGCGTCAGATCGGCGCTGCTGACCAGTGGCGGCTCATTTTCGACCGGGAAATTGCACAGGCGCTGCTTCGGGCCGGTCAGGCAGCGGAACGGCCGCATCGCCAGAAAATACTCGCCGAGCTTTTCGTCCAGCACGATCCTGAAGCGCGACTTGCCGTCGGCTTGCGGCGTGAAGGTGACCTGACCGATGACGATCCGCTCGCCCTGTGCATTGCCCAGCGTGATGGTGCGCGCGCCCGACAGTACATCGGCGTGCGCTGCAGTGCTGACGAGCAGACTGCACAAGACTGCGTTCATCCATCTCTTCATGCTGCGCTCCCCGTGCGTTCGCTGTTTTACACCACGCCATTCATGGAACCTGAGCGATATGACCGGTCGAAGTAGCCGTACCTTACGCCTGAACGGGTCACGATACCGCCATGAACCGTCGTCGTTTCACATTCGCTGCCGGCGCGGCGCTGCTGGCCCCCGGACGAGTACACCCGGACGCACCGGACCCGGCACGGGTCGCACTGCGCGCCAGCGGCTGCGCCTTGCTGATGCGCCACGCTGCGACCGAACCGGGCATCGGCGATCCGCCCGGCTACCGGCTCGACACCTGCAGTTCGCAGCGCAACCTGTCACCAGCCGGACGCGAACAGGCCCGACGTGCCGGCGCGTGGCTCAAGCAGAAGGACTTCGTATTCGATGCGGTATTCAGCAGCCGCTGGTGCCGCTGCGTCGATACGGCTGCGCTGATGTTTCCGGGCCAGGCGGTCGAAGTTCTGGAAGCACTCAATTCGTTCTTCGAGGACGGCAGCGCTCGCGAACGCCAGACCGCTGCGCTGCGCAGCTGGTTCGGAACGCTCGACGGATCGCGCCGGGTGGCGCTGGTAACGCACCAGGTCAACATCCTGGCGCTGACCGGTGACGACCTCGCCATGGGCGGAGCGGTAGTGGTGCAACCCGACCGGCACGGCGGTGTGCGCAGCGTCGGCCGGATCGACCCGGGCGGCTGAGCGCCTTCCTACTTCACGGCGAAGTGCTCGTCATAGCGGAACACATAGTCCTTGTCCTTTAGCGGCGTGTGACAGGTGCGACAGCTGTCGTACGTCGCCTCGCCATTCAGTTCGCCGGTACCCTTGAACGCGCTGTAGATCCAGTCGCCGTTCTTCTGCACCGCGGGCCCGCCGGCGCCCCAGCCCGGGTTCTTGCCCATGACGAAGGTCGATCCCTGCGGGAAAGCCTGGCCCGGCGTGGCTTTCCTTGCCTGCGGATTCATGTAGATGTCGCGGATCTGCTTCACGATGAGGCCCGGTCCGGCACCCCGCATGCGTTCACTACCCGCCCGTTGCTGATCCGGATGCAGCCGGCGCCGAAATCAGTGCGCCCGGCCGCGACGCCATGCCTCGGCCGAAAGCAGCAGCAGGCCGATGCCGATCAGCAGCATGCCGACCAGTTCGCCGGTACCCGGCCGCTCGCCGAGCTGCCAGGCGGCCGACAGCACGCCGATGACCGGCGTGACCAGCGACACCATGCTGGTGGTACCGGCCGACAGCCGGCGCAGCGCATACAACCACAGCAGCCACGCGACCACCGTGCCCGGCACGATGTTGTAGAGCAGCGCGCCGATCAGTGAAGGCGTCCAGTTGATCGGCTCGGCCGGCCACCACAGCGCCACGATGACCAGCGGCACGGCACCGATCAGCGACTGCCAGGCAGCGATGGCCACCATGTCGAGGTCCGGCTCTCGCGCCTGAAGGCGCTTTGCGACGATCACCGCCAGCGCCCAGCACACGCCCGCCAGCGTCGCCAGCACGCTGCTCAGCAGGTCACCGGCCAGATGCAGCGGATCGAGAATGCACAGCAGACCGACCAGCGTGGCGGCAGCCGATGGCCATTGCCAGCCGCGCAGGCGATCGCCGAGCAGCGGCCAGGCCAGCAGCATCACCCAGAACGGCATGGTGTACGCCAGCACCGCGGTCTTGCCGGCGCCACCGCTGACCAGCGCGAGAATGATCAGACCGGTGAAACCGGTTGTCTGCAGCAGACCCATCAGCGCCACCGCGCGCATTTCGATGATGCGCACCGGCCGGCGCAGCGCGATCACCAGTCCGAACAGCACCAGCGCACCAAACAGCGTGCGCAGCGCGCCGAACTGGAAGGGGCCGATGTCTGCCAGGGCGATCTTCATGACCACCCAGTTGTAGCCCCAGATCACGGCCAGCAGCATCAGGGCTGCCAGCGCGCGCGCGGACGGGCTGTGCGGCACGGGCGTGTCAGTTCCAGATGTGGGTGATGAGGCGCCAACTGCGGTCAGGCTGGCGACGGTAGACCATCGTCAGGTGCCCGCTGAAAGTCTGCAGGCCGCCCTCGCCGTTGGCCTGCGCGCTCCAGCGGCCACGTTGCGTGGCGACTTCGCTGTCACCGATCACCGCATGCAGTTCGATGCGGTGGTTGTGCAGCCCCTGATCAATCGCGCCGGCGAACAGCGCCTCGATCTGCGCTGCACCGAGCGCAGCGTTGCCGCCGGCCGGCAGCACGGCACCCTGTTCGTCGTACAGCGCAGCCAGTGCAGCGGCGTCGCCTCGGTTGAAGGCGGCATCCCAGCGCTGGTTGAGGTCGGCAACGGCGGTTTGAAGGGCTTGCAGTGTCATGTGAATCTCCTCGGGAAAAGCTGAAAAATGAGTGGGAAAAATGAGCGGGGAAAATGAGTAGCCAACTCATTTGAACGACAAAACAATCAGGCAAAGGCGCCTGAGCCGGACTGCACGACGCCGAGCATGGTCTGCAGCGCAGCACGCTGATCTTCGTCGAGCCCGGCCATCAATGTGCGCACGCGGCGGTAGTAATCGGGCATGACGGCGTCAAGCACGGCCTGCCCGGCCGGCAGCAGGCGCACGGTGAGGCGGCGCCGGTCTGCGGTGTCGAACACACGCTGCACCAGACCGTCGCGCTCCAGCCCGTCAAGCAGGCCGGTCATCGTGGCGCGCGTAACGCCCGCCTTCTGCGCCAGCGCCGAAGGCGACGATTCGAGCGCCTCCTCGCGCATCAGCAGGACAAGTACCCACCAGCGCCCCTGCAGCAACCCGTGGCGGGCGAGAAAGCCGTCGAGAGCCTGTGACAGTTCGGTCGCCACGCGCAGCAGCGTCAAGAACGATGCGACCGCGCTGACGTCCGCTTCGGGATAGCGGGCGGCAAACTTGCGCAGTACATCGGAGGTCGGAAGATCGCGGAGTTGAAGCATGATTAGCTGCATTATAGTAAGGAACCTTACTTTGTCAACGACAAGCTGGAGCACGGCCCCGATCTTGGGCTAGGATTAAAGGAAACACATGCCGTGCACGTTGATCGTCTTTTACGCGCAGCTGCATGGCGACCCGGAAAGCGACCGCATGGACACCATCGACACGATTGCCGCCGCTGCCGGCCTGGCTTGGGCCAGCGGCCTGCGCCTGTATGCGGTCATCTTTCTTGCGGGACTGGCTGGTCGCCTGGGCTGGGTCGAGCTGCCCGGCGACCTCGACACGCTCGAACATCCGCTTGTGCTCGCAGCGGCCGGCCTCATGCTGTGCGTCGAGTTCTTCGCCGACAAGATTCCGGCGCTCGACAGCCTGTGGGACGGCGTGCACACCTTCATCCGCATTCCGGCGGGTGCATTGCTCGCCGCGTGGGCACTGGCCGACCAGAGCGCACCGGTCGTGCTGGCGGGCGCCCTGCTCGGCGGCTCGCTGACGGCCGGCACGCATCTGACCAAGGCGGGCAGCCGCATCGCCATCAACACCTCGCCCGAGCCGGTCAGCAATCTGATCGCGTCGACCAGCGAAGACGGCGCTGCGGTCGGGGGCCTGTGGCTGGCATTCACGTATCCAATCGTGTTTCTCGGCTTCCTCGGCGTATTCCTGCTGTGCATGCTGTGGCTGCTGCCACGCGTCTGGCGCTTCCTGAGCGACCTGCTGTCCTGGGTAGCCGGCAAACAGGCGCCCGGTTGACCTGAATCAGCCCGCCTCGCTCGGCCCGGCAGTTCAATGATGCCAACCATCCACCGAGGTTTGCGTCATGAAAGCCCTGACTGATCTGCTGTCCACCGACTACGGACTGATGAGCCTGCTGGTCATCGGCTTCACGATCTTCATGAGCATCTGGTTCGGCCGTTTCTTCAAGCGGCACATGGACGAGGATGAGGCACGCGCCAGACAGGCCGATCAGTCGGCGAAGCTGTAGGGGCCGCCCCGCTCGCGTGCGCGCTGCCATGCAGGGCGGCTGTGGATGCGGGCGAGAAAGTCCGCCAGCTGCGGATGCGTGTCGCCGAGGCCGGCGCCCCGGGCCGCCGCCTCGACCGGAAAGCTCATCTGGATGTCGGCCGCGGTGAACGCGTTGCCGGCAAACCACGGGCGGGTCGCCAGTTCGTCTTCCATGAAACGCAACTGGTCATCGATGTTCGGCTGCACGAAGGTTTTCAGCACGTGGTCGGCGAGACCGCGCGCCACCGGCTTGATGAAAAACGGCACCGGCGCATTACGCACCTTCTGGAATACCAGATGCATCAGCTGGTACGGCATGGCTGAGCCTTCGGCAAAATGCAGCCAGTAGGTGTAACGGCGAGCGCCCGCGCTGCCGGGCGCGGGCTTGAGCCGCCCAGCGCCGTACGCACCCACCAGATATTCGATGATGGCGCCCGATTCGGCGATCACCTGATCGCCGTCGGTGATGACCGGTGACTTGCCCAGCGGGTGCACGGCGCGCAGTTCAGGTGGTGCATACGACGTTTCCGGATCACGCTCGTAGCGCTTCACCTCATAGTCCATCGCGAGCTCTTCGAGCAGCCACAGCACGCGCTGCGAACGTGAATCCGCAAGATGGTGGACGGTAATCACGTGAGGATTTTCCAGACCAGTGCAACGCCAGCCATCACCAGATCGCCGACATCGAGCGATGTGGCGTCCAGCGCCGGGTTGCCGCGTGACGAACGTGCCGGGCGGCGCGCCTGCTGTTCGCGCCTTTCGGTTTCGATCAGCGCGTCGGCGATCGCATCCGGATCACGGTTGGTGCGCTTTTCTTCTGCCGCACGATAACCGTTGAGTGCACTTTTCACCGCATCCGGATCTATCAGCGAGAAGGCGGACCGGCAATGCGGGCAGGCGTGGTCCTTGCGGATGTCGACCGGCGCACCACAGCCGGTGCAGTAGATGGCACCGACCCGCTTGCTCAGATCGTGGATTTCCGGCCCGGTGAGCTGCCTCACAAACCCCTTTTCGATCATGAACGATGCAAAAGTGCTGAAACGACCATGGCGATGCGCACAGCGGCTGGTGGCGTAGCGGCCGCTGCGCACGATGTCGTAGCCATGTTCGAGCTTGCTGCTGCAGCGTGGGCAGGCCATCACCGGCGCTACCGGATTGCGCGGCACGTCGCGGTGCTCGTGCAACTGCTTGAACAGCTCATTCACCGATGCCGGCGACAGCTGCTGGTTTTCGTGCGTATCGAACCAGATGCCCTGGCAGCCGTAGCAGATGTCCAGTTCGAGCGGCCCGCCGCCGTGATTCGAAAAGGTGTATTGGTCCATGGAAACACGGCAGGAGGGGCAATTCGGTTTCGGGCTCATGTTCGAATCGAAAGGCGGGCGGTTGAACGGTCGACATGCCTTCGCGCGGCGAGCCGCACGGCATCCATCGTCTTCAGCGGCATCCGCGGCTGAAACTTCAGCGCGCGCTGCGCGTCACCTTGACGCCGGCAGGCGCACTGCGATGGAAGGTGACCGGTATCGCCGGGGCCTGCGGCACTGATTTTCTCAGGCTGCCGACCACATGCATTTCGCACTTCTTGCAGTCGAAGCGCAAGGTGAGCCGGTCATTGCCGTTCATCAACGTCATCGGCTCCGCCTTCACCATGCCGCGCAGGTCGTAGTCCTTCAGTTCCTTCGGGCACAGGTTGTGGCTGTAGCGCAGGCAGTGCTTGGTGATCATCAGCGACACCTCGCCCGGCTCGTGGTTGAGTTCGTAGGCGTCGGCGATCAGCTGCACGCCGTGCCGGCGATAGAAGGTGCGCGCCTTTTCGTTGTACACATTGGCGAGGTAGCTCAGCTCGGTGTCGGTGAACGGCACGGGCGGTTCGACTGGTGCAAGCGGCTGTGGCCGGGCATGTGCCGTGACTCGCGCCGCTTCCAGTCTTTCGCAGGCATCGCGGCGCAGGCCGTTCAGCACCGAAGCCGGCAGGAACCACGCCTGCTGCGTATCCAGCGTCACCGTGCGCGCTTCGAAAATCGTGTTGCCGAGCTTGGCGATGGCTTCGCGGATGCCACTCAGCGCGCGTTCCGCGTCACGTGCCGGCTGCTTGTCGTGGGCGATGTCAGACCGTACCGCACAGCCGTCCTCGTCGGTCAGCGTCAGCGCAAAACCCTCCGGCGTGTCGCAAAACCGAAGATCGACCGCGACGCGGCGCTCGCTCGATTTCTTCTCGAGCGCGCGCTCGAACGCCTGGTCGCGATTGCGGAACAGCGTCAGCCCCGGCTTCAGGTCATCCGGCATGACGTTGGGGAACAATTGCTTCCCGTGCACGGTATTGATGCGCAGGCCCTGCAGTTCGCGGTGGCTGTCGAAATAGCTCAGACCGTCGCCGTTGTGGATGTCGACCTGCGACTCGACTTCGATGTGGTCGGGCGCCACCCGGATCACGCTGGCCGCTTCCTCGCCGACAAAGCCCGGCGCTTCGAACGCTTCGATGCCGTGCTGGCGGCCATTGACGAAGTAGTCGGTCGCACCGCGGTTGAACGACTTTTCCGGCTGCGGCGTGAAGAAGAAGGTGCAGCGGCCGCTGGACGCGCGCCGATGCGCCGGCAGGTCGTCCAGGATGTCGTCGATCAGCGTGCGGTAGTGGGCGGTGATGTTCTTCACGTAAGCCAGATCCTTCAGCCGCCCTTCGATCTTGAACGAGCTGATGCCGGCGTCGATCAACGCGCGCAGGTTGGTGCTCTGGTCGTTGTCCTTCATCGACAAGAGGTGCTTGTCGTGCGCCACCACGGCGCCACTGGCATCGGTCAGCGTGTAGGGCAGCCGGCAGGCCTGCGAACATTCGCCGCGGTTGGCGCTGCGCGCGGTATGCGCATGGCTGATGAAGCACTGACCGCTGAACGCCACGCACAGCGCGCCGTGCACGAAGAACTCAAGCGAACAGGCCGTGTTCGATGCGATGTCGCGGATCTGCTCCAGCGTCAGTTCGCGGGCCAGCACGATCTGCGAAAAGCCGACGTCCTGCAGGAAGCGTGCCTTGGCCGCGTCGCGGATGTCGGTCTGCGTGCTCGCATGCAGCTGGATCGGCGGCAGATCCATTTCCAGCAGGCCCATGTCCTGCACGATCAGCGCATCGACGCCGGCGTCGTACAGCTGGTGAATGGTCTGCCGCGCCGGCTCCAGTTCGTCGTCACGCAGGATGGTGTTGAAGGCGACGAATACCTTCGCGTGGAAACGGTGCGCGTGCGCCGTCAGACGCGCGATGTCGGCAACCTCGTTGTCGGCGCCCTTGCGCGCGCCGAAGGACGGGCCGCCGACATACACCGCATCGGCGCCGTGGTTGATCGCCTCGATGCCGAAATCGGCATTTTTCGCGGGCGCGAGCAGTTCGAGGATGCGGCGGTCTGAGGTCATCGGGAAACGCGACGGGGCGTGAGCCGTAAAGGCGCGATTATCCGCGAGCGCGCCACAAATGAAAAACCGGCCGAAGCCGGTTCGTGTCGCAGCCGATGCGGAATCAGGCGTGACGGCGCGACATCATGCCGATCAGCAATACGCCGCCGAGCATCATCGCCCAGGTGCGCGGCTCGGGTATCGGTGCCGGCACCGCAGCCTGCAGGCTGGCGACTTCCCATCCGATGTCGTCAAGTGCCGCCCAGTCGAGGTCGGTCATGTAACGCCGCTGGCCTGACGGAATGAAGGGCGACAGCAGCGGAACCTGCGGGTTGCCATTGGCGACGCCGCGCAGCGTGGTCGCGAAATGGGCATCGGTGCCGTCGCTCTGCAGCGCAATCGCGGCACCGCCGTTCGTCGCGGTGGTGACTGCGCCGGTGAAGGTACCGCCGACCACTGCGTCGAACCAGCTGTCTGCGGTGCCGAAACCGAATACATGCGCGGTTTCGTGCATCGCCACGGTATAGAAATCAAAGCCGGAAAAGCCCTCGACGGTCGACACATCGCTGTCGAAGTACCAGTTGATGTTGGCACCGAAGGTGATCGATCCGCCCCACGGCCCGAAATCGGTTTCGACCGGGGTCAGCGCACCCGGCTCGCCGCGCGACAGCGCGTTGTTGATGAAAGCCGTGCTGCCACTGACGGCCTGGAAGCCCGGGCCGCCGACGCCCAGCGTCTGGCCGCTGAAAGCGTGTGAGCCGACGAAAATACGGATCTCGTTTTCGGGGATGCTGAAGTTGTTGATCTGGAGCGGCGTGCCGAACGGATCCTGGGGGTTGTAGAGGCGCGCCGTGAAGGAGTTGCCGCCCGAGGGCGTGATCGCGGTCAGCGTGTCGAGCAGGTTCAGGCTGAACACCTGTGCCACCTGATCGAGCACCACCCGCTTGTCGCTGGTGAAGAAGCCGGCACTGTCGTAGGTGTAATCGAACACCACATCGATGGCGTGAGCCGGTATGGACAGCGTGGCAATCACCACGGCACTCGCTGCAAACAGGGGCTTTTTCAACGCAATCTCCTCAAGGTTGCCGCAGGGTATCGCAGTCCGGCGACAACGCCGCGTGCAATTGTGCACGGCCCTCGTCGCCCGTTTCAGGCAACTCTCGAGCAGTTGCGTCCGTCGTGCTTGGCGGCATACAGCGCCTGATCGGCACGCTCCACCAGCGTCTCCGGCGTATCTTCCGCCCGCCAGGTGGTGACGCCGGCACTGACGGTGACCGCCAGTGCTTCACCGATCGTCGGCAGCGGGCAATCGGCAATCCGGCGCCGGATGGTGTCCGCCAGTACCAGTGCGTCGGCTTCGCGGCAATCGCGCAGCACCAGCAGGAATTCTTCCCCACCCCAGCGGCACGCCAGGTCCGATTCGCGCAGGCTGGCGCGGATCAGGCCACTGACGTGCTCGATCATGCGATCCCCGGCCAGATGGCCATGGCGGTCGTTCAGCGCCTTGAAGTGGTCAATGTCGAACATGATTGCCGACAGCGACTGACGCGCGCGCCGGGCTTCCGCCAGCGTCTGCACCATCATGATTTCGAACGCGTGCCGGTTCAGCAAACCCGTCAGGCGATCCGTGGTGGCCATCTTTTCCAGGCGGAGCTGGTAACGGTCCAGCGTCAGACTTGCCAGATACACCGTCGCCAGCGTGATCAGCACGCACAGGCAGAGATTGATGTAGAGGGTGCGCCGGATATCGGCCAGGGCATCGTCCTCGACCTTTTCGACCACCAGAAACCACTTCATTTCCGGCACATAGCGCACATTGAGCAGGTACTCGCGTCCATTGCTGCGGTACTGGAACGAACCGGACTCCGCTGCCAGCATGGCGGGCGCGATGTCACGCAGGCCTTCGACCTCGTCCAGACGGCCCGCGCCATGCCACGGAGCTTCGCCGAACAGCACGACCTTCCCCTGTTGATCGACGAAATAGACGCTGCGCTGATAGCGCTGCTGGTAGCCGGCCAGCAGCTTGCGCACGGTATCGACCGTCAAACCGACGCCGGTCACGCCCATCAGGCCGCCGTCGTAGTCATACACGCGATAGTTGATGAACACGGTCAGCGTATCGCGGCTGCGCGTGTCGGTATCGACGTTGATTTCGTAAGGTTCGTCCAGCCGGCGTACCCGGAAGTACCAGCTGTCCTGCGGGTTGTCTTCGCTCACCTTGCGCAGCAATCCGTCCGGGTGATAGTAGTTTCGCGTGCGCTCCGATACGAAGAAGCTGGTGAAGGTGCCGTAGCGACTGCGCACTTCGCCGAGGAACTTGGTCAGCGCCGGCACATCGCGTTCGCTGCGCAGCACCCAGTCGCGCAGAAAGGTGTCGCCGGCCATCATCGATGCGATGAACACCGGGCGGATCAGGTCTTTCTGGATTTCCGAGTAGATGTTGTCCGACGTCAGCGGCAGTTCGCTTTCGACGATGGCGCGGTGGATCCCGTTTTTCGACACGTAGTAACTGACCAGCGTCGTCAGCACGAATCCGAGCGAAAGCAGCAGCCCGAGCAGCAGCAGCAGCCGGTGCTTGCCGGTCACGCGGCCGCGCGTGTGACGGCTCACAGCCTGTGCGGGTAACGGCGTCGAGGCCGCAGACGCATCGGCATCGTTGCGCTGCAATGGAGTCCGCCGGGTAGTCATGAGGATCTAAGAGAAAGAAGACGCTGCAGCATTAACGGCAGTTCGTCGGACGACTGCAACATGCGTGTCGGCCGGTACCGCTACCGGCCGACACCGGCTCAGCGGGCGATCGGCTTGTAGCGGATGCGGTGCGGTCTGGCGCCGTCTTCGCCGAGGCGCTTCTTCTTGTCGGCTTCGTACTCCTGGTAGTTGCCGTTGAAGAAGGTCCATTGCGAGTCGCCCTCGGCAGCGAGGATGTGCGTGGCGATGCGGTCGAGGAACCAGCGGTCGTGCGAGGTGACGAGCACGCAACCGGAAAACTCGAGCAGGGCATCTTCCAGCGCTCGAAGTGTTTCCACGTCGAGGTCGTTCGACGGCTCGTCGAGCAGCAGCACGTTGCCGCCGGCGATCAGCGTTTTCGCCAGATGCAGGCGACCGCGTTCGCCGCCGGACAGGTTGCCGACGATCTTCTGCTGGTCGCCGCCCTTGAAGTTGAAGCGGCCGATGTAGGCACGGCTGGGCATTTCGAAGCGGCCCACGGTCAGGATGTCGGCGCCGTCGGCGACCGCCTCGAAAACCGTCTTCGTGCCATCCAGACCTTCGCGTGTCTGATTGACCGCAGCGATCTTCACCGTCGGCCCGACCACGATTTCACCGGAATCCGGCTTGTCCAGCCCCTGGATCATGCGGAACAGCGTCGATTTGCCGGCGCCGTTCGGGCCGATCACGCCGACGATGGCGCCCGGCGGAACGCTGAAACTGAGGTTGTCGATCAGCAGGCGATCGCCGAAACCCTTCGATACGCCATTGAATTCGATCACCTTGTCGCCCAGGCGCTCGCCCGGCGGAATGAAGATTTCGTGCGTTTCGTTGCGCTTCTGGTACTCGACGCTGCTCATTTCCTCGTAGCGTGCCAGACGCGCCTTCGATTTGGCCTGGCGCGCCTTCGGGTTGCCGCGCACCCATTCCAGTTCGGTGGCGAGTGCCTTCTGGCGCGCCGATTCGGTGTTCTCTTCCTGCTTCAGGCGCGCACCCTTCTGGTCCAGCCAGCTCGAATAGTTGCCCTTCCACGGAATGCCGTGGCCGCGGTCGAGTTCCAGAATCCACTCGGCTGCGTTGTCGAGGAAGTAGCGATCGTGCGTCACCGCCACCACGGTGCCCGGAAAACGCACCAGGAACTGTTCCAGCCATTCGACCGATTCGGCATCGAGGTGGTTGGTCGGTTCGTCCAGCAGCAGCATGTCCGGCTTGGACAACAGCAGCTTGCACAGCGCCACGCGGCGCTTTTCACCACCGGACAGCGGCGCGATCTTCGCGTCCCACGGCGGCAGGCGCAGCGCGTCGGCGGCGATTTCCATCTGGGTTTCGATGTCGGCACCGGCCGTCGCGAGCACGTTCTCGTACTTCGCCTGCTCTTCGGCCAGTTTGTCGAAATCGGCGTCCGGCTCCGCATAGGCGGCGTAGATCGCGTCCAGTTTCGTGCGCGCTTCCATGATGTCGCCGAGGCCCGATTCCACTTCTTCCTTCACCGTCTTCGCCGGATCGAGCTCGGGTTCCTGCGGCAGATAGCCGATGCGGATGCCCGGCAGGTGCTGCACCTCGCCCTCGAATTCCTTGTCGGCGCCGGCCATGATGCGCAGCACGGTCGATTTGCCCGAGCCGTTCAGGCCGAGCAGGCCGATCTTTGCGCCGGGGAAGAAGGAAAGCGATATGTCCTTGATGATCGTGCGCTTGGGCGGAACTACCTTGCTCACGCGGAGCATCGACATCACGTATTGGGCCATGGTGTGCAGCAGGGATGACTGGAGAAGGCGGAAGTATGCCGCAAGCCGCACGGCTGCAGCCGCAGTCGCCTCAAACGCGCCGACTCGCACTACCATCCGGCGTCGGCATGTCGTTCGGACGCCGCCTTCAGACTACCCAGACCGCACACAGGACACCCCATGATCGGTTCGATCGGCCTCATTCTCATCGGCGCGCTGTTGCTGGCGTCGAATCTGGAGCTCTTTTCGCTGCGTGACCTGGGCGAAATTCTCGGCACCTGGTGGCCGGCCGTGCTGATCGCCATCGGCGCCGCCGGGCTGATCAAGCGGAAGTAGACGTCGGAACATCCGCGGGCAGGCGTCGCGCCTGCCCGCGCGGCTCATTTGCGGCCGTAGGTGTCCTCGAAGCGCACGATGTCGTCTTCGCCGAGATAGCTGCCTGACTGCACCTCGATCATTTCCAGCGGCAGCTTGCCCGGGTTTTCCAGCCGGTGCGTCGTGCCCAGCGGGATGTAGGTGGACTGGTTTTCCGACAGCAGCAGGATGTTCTCGCCGCAGGTGACGCGTGCGGTACCGCTGACGACGATCCAGTGTTCCGCGCGGTGGTGGTGCATCTGCAGCGACAGCGATGCACCCGGATTGACGACGATGCGCTTCACCTGGAAACGCGGGCCGGCGTCGATCGAATCGTAATAGCCCCACGGGCGATACACCTTGCGGTGATTTTCCGCCTCCGGCCGCTTGTTCGCCTTCAGATGGGCGACGATGCGCTTCACGTCCTGCGTGCGGTCCTTCGCCACCACCATCACCGCATCGCTGGTTTCCACCACCACCACATCCTTCATGCCGAGGCAGCTCACCATGCGGGTTTCGGCAAATACCAGACTGTCCTGCGTGTCCTGCAGCAGCACGTCGCCGCGCGACACGTTGCCGTCGGCGTCCTTGGCGGCCACCTGCCACAGCGCGTCCCAGGCGCCGACATCGGACCAGCCGGCATCAAGCGGCACGACGACGGCCGGTGCCACCCGCGGCTCGCCTGCGGCCAGCGGTTCCATGATGGCGTAGTCGATCGAGTCTGACGGGCAGGCCGCGAATGCGGCCTTGTCGATGCGGTAGAAGTCATGGTCTGCGGCGCCGCGCTCGAAGGCGGTACGGCTGGCCGCTTCGATGTCCGGCCGGAAACGCTTCAGCAGGGCCAGCGCCACGCTCGCCTTCATCATGAAGATGCCGGCGTTCCACAGATAGTCACCGCTGGCCAGATAGGCCTCGGCGGTTGCCGCGTCGGGCTTTTCGACGAAGCGGTCGAGCGTGCGTGCCGGGCCGCCGGCCAGCGCCGCGCCAGTCCTGATGTAGCCATAGCCCGTTTCAGGCTTGTCCGGCGTGATGCCGAACGTGACCACCGCACCGGTTTCGGCATGTGCCGCGCCCAGCGCCACCGCGTCGCGGAAGGCTGCGGTATCGCGGATCACATGGTCTGACGGCATGACCAGCAGCACCGGGTCGGCCGCGCCGGCTGCGAGTGCCGCCAGCGCCAGCGCCGGTGCCGTGTTGCGCCCCATCGGTTCGAGCAACAGCGACGCCGGCTGCACGTCGATCTGGCGCAGCTGCTCGGCGGTCAGGAAACGGTATTCCTCATTGCACACGATGAGCGGTGCGGCAATCGTCAGTCCGGGCGCACCGGCGCGCAGCGCGGTGTCCTGCAGCAATGTGCGCTCGCCATCCAGCGGCAGCAACTGCTTCGGATAGCGTTCGCGCGACAGCGGCCAGAGACGGGTGCCGGAGCCACCGCACAGGATGACGGGTTGCAGGATCATGACGGAAACCTGAGTGAAGATCGGAGCCGCGAAGTCTACGTCATGCCCTGCGGCGCTTCGCGATAAATGCGTTACAGCACAACGTGTTCAGAGGAGGCAGGCAAAGGCGTTACGGCTCGCGCTGCGAGGCTGGAGCCGCCCGGCAGGGGCAGCGGGCGACGCGGACACGAAGGGCCGTGCCGTCGGGCGCTGCCGGCATCACCCGATTCGCACGCGGAGCAGGCCGTCGCAGGGAATTCATATGCGGCATCCACTTCGTGCCGGGCACGGCGGCGGCAGCTTTGCCTACGCGTTACCCGGATCGAGGTCGGCCGGCACCGGCAGGTCGTCGGGCGGACGGGGTTTTTCGACGCCCTTGGCGAAGGCGTCGTTCAGCTGATAGACATAGGCGAGCACTTCGGCGACGGCACGGAACAGCCGTGCCGGCACTTCCTGCTCCAGCTCCACATGCTTGTGCAAGGCACGCGCCAGCGGCGGCGCCTCGACCAGCGGCACGCCGGCTTCGGCGGCCAGCGTGCGGATGCGCAGCGCCACTTCGCCGGCACCCTTGGCCACGACACGCGGTGCGCCGCCCTTGGCCACGTCGTATTTCAGCGCCACTGAAAAGTGGGTCGGGTTGGTCACCACGACGTCGGCCTTGGGCACATTCGCCATCATGCGGCTGCGCGCCATTTCGCGCTGTTGCTGGCGGATGCGCCCCTTCACCTGCGGGTCACCTTCCTGCTCCTTGAATTCCTGCCGCGTCTCTTCCTTGGTCATCTTCAGCTCCGACTGGTAATGCCAGAGCTGGAACGGCACGTCGATCGCGACAATCAGCGCCATGCCGGCCACCAGGATCAGCGTGGCGGTCATGATCAGGTCGCCGGTCGCTGCCAGCGCCACATCGACCGGCGCGCTGAACATGGCGAACAGCATTTCCTGGTCGCGCAGCACCACCCAGGCGGCCACGCTGCCGACCAGCGTGGCCTTGCCGACGCCCTTGCCCAGCTCGACCAGCGCGGTTTTCGACACCATGCGCTTGAGGCCGGCCAGCGGATTGAGTTTGGAGAATTTCGGGCCGAGCGCCTTGGGCGCGAACACGACGCCGCCCATCAGGAAAGGCGCGATCAGCGCAGCGACCAGCAGGGCGAGCATCAGCGGCGCCAGCACCAGCAGGCCATCAATGATGCGGTCGATCAGGATGGCAAACATCGCTGACGGATCAAAAATGGCACGCCGGTCAATCGTCAGCCCGTCGCGCAGCAATTGCGCACTGCGCGGCCACATCCAGCCGGCCAGACCGTACATGCCGGCCACACCGGTCATGGTGACCAGAAAGGTCGCCAGCTCGCGCGAGCTCGGTACCTGCCCCTCCTCGCGCGCTTTCTCAAGCTTGCGTGGCGACGCAGGTTCGGTTTTTTCGAGATCGCTTTCTTCTGCCACGTTCGCAGATCAGCCGGGAAATGAACAGGAAGCCGATTGTGCGATCGCCCCGCGCCGGGCAATCGGCGGAAAAGACGGGAAAAAGCCGGGCGAAGCGCACCCGCAGAGGGTGGCATGGAAGCGCTACGCGTCTGCTCGCCAGCCAGACCTTCGCAGTTAATTCAAAAACGGACTAAGCAATTCACTTCTTATTATTTCCAGATATGAATGCCGCTTCGTAAGCTCCCGCATCACATTCCGGATCAACCTTCATTTCCGAGACCACCATGCACATCACTTCCCACACATCGGGGCGACGACCGTGAGCCGGAGCACCCGGCGCGTGCTGCCCGGCTTCAATCTCACGCTCGGTTACACGCTGTTCTATCTGTCGGTGATCGTGCTGATCCCGCTGTCTGCCGTATTCATCAAGACGACCGAACTCGGACTGGCTGAATTCCGGGCCGTCGTGACCGCGCCCCGCGTGGTCGCCACCTACAAGCTCACTTTCGGTGCGTCGCTGCTGGCTGCCGCCATCAATGCGCTGTTCGGCCTGATGCTCGCCTGGTCGCTGGTGCGCTACAGCTTTCCGGGCAAGAAGCTGGTCGACGCCCTGATCGACCTGCCGTTCGCATTGCCGACCGCGGTGGCCGGCATCGCGCTGACTGCGCTGTATGCCAGGAACGGCTGGCTGGGCCAGTGGATCGAAGGTGAATTCGGCATCAAGGTCGCATTCGGCCCGCTCGGTGTGCTGGTCGCGCTGATCTTCATCGGCCTGCCCTTCGTCGTGCGCACGGTACAGCCCATCCTCGAGGACCTCGATACCGAACTGGAAGAAGCGGCCGCCAGTCTGGGCGCACGCCGCTGGCAAACCTTCCGCTACGTGACGCTGCCCATCCTGCTGCCGGCACTGCTGACCGGTTTCGCGCTGGCCTTCGCCCGCGCCGTGGGTGAATACGGCTCGGTCATCTTCATCGCCGGCAACATTCCCATGGTGTCCGAAATCACCCCGCTGATCATCATCACCAAGCTGGAACAGTACGACTACGCCGGTGCGACCGCGATCGCGGTGGTGATGCTGGTGCTGTCCTTCATCCTGCTGCTGACCATCAACGGTCTGCAGGCCTGGACCAACAAGGTAACCGGGAGGGACCGCTGATGGCTGCCGTCACGTCGCTGCACGCCGCGGTCGATCATGCCGCCAGATTCGAAACGCGCTCGGCCACCCGCGAGCCGACCTGGATCAAATGGACGATCGTCGGCATTTCGCTGACCTTCTTCACGCTGTTCCTGCTGATGCCGCTGATTGCGGTGTTCGTCGAGGCATTCCGCAAGGGCTGGGACACCTATCTTGCTGCGCTGATCGAGCCGGATGCGCTGTCGGCCATCAAGCTCACGCTGATTGCGGCGGCCATTGCGGTACCGCTGAACCTGAGTTTCGGCGTGGCCGCCGCGTGGGCCATCACCAAGTTCGAGTTTCCGGGCAAGCAGGTGCTGATCACGCTGATCGACCTGCCGTTCTCGGTATCGCCGGTGGTGGCCGGCCTGATCTACGTGCTGGTGTTCGGCGCCCAGGGCTGGTTCGGCTCCTCGCTGGCCGACAACGACATCAGGATCATCTTCGCGGTACCGGGCATCGTGCTGGCGACGGTCTTCGTCACTTTTCCCTTCGTGGCGCGCGAACTCATTCCGCTGATGCAGGCGCAGGGCAAGGAAGAGGAAGAAGCCGCGGTAGTGCTGGGGGCGAACGGATGGCAGACCTTCTGGCATGTCACCCTGCCCAACATCAAATGGGGCCTGCTGTACGGCGTCATCCTGTGCAATGCGCGGGCGATGGGCGAGTTCGGCGCCGTGTCGGTGGTGTCGGGCCACATCCGCGGGCTGACCAACACCATGCCGTTGCACGTCGAAATTCTTTACAACGAATACCAGTTTGCCGCCGCCTTCGCTGTGGCATCGCTGCTGGCGCTGCTGGCCCTGGTGACCCTGGGCATCAAGACGTGGATCGAACATCAAGCGGCAATGACCGGGGAAAAATCATGAGCATCCAGGTACAGAACATCCACAAGGGCTTCGGCGACTTCGTGGCGCTGGGCGACGTGTCGCTCGACTTTCCGACCGGCGAACTGGTCGCGTTGCTCGGCCCGTCCGGCTGCGGCAAGACCACGCTGCTGCGCATCATCGCCGGCCTGGAGTTCGCCGACAGCGGCCGCGTGCTGCTCGACGGCGAAGACGCCTCGGACACCCACGTGCGCGAGCGCCATGTCGGCTTCGTGTTCCAGCACTACGCACTGTTCCGACACATGAATGTGTTCGACAACGTCGCCTTCGGCCTGCGCATGAAGCCGCGTGCCGAGCGCCCCAGCGAAAAGGTGATCCGCACCAAGGTGCATGACCTGCTCAAGCTGGTGCAGCTCGACTGGCTGGCCGACCGCTTTCCGTCGCAGCTGTCCGGCGGCCAGCGTCAACGCATCGCACTGGCCCGCGCTCTGGCGGTCGAACCGCGCGTGCTGCTGCTCGACGAGCCGTTCGGCGCACTCGACGCCAAGGTGCGCAAGGAATTGCGCCGCTGGCTGCGCCGCCTGCACGACGAACTGCACATCACGTCGATCTTCGTCACGCACGACCAGGAAGAGGCGCTCGAAGTCGCCGACCGCGTCGTGCTGATGGACCACGGCAAGGTCGAGCAGATCGGCACGCCCGAAGAAGTTTACCGTCACCCGGCGACGCCCTTCGTCTACGGCTTCCTCGGTGCGGTGAATCCGTTCCATGGGCGCATCGACGGCAGTACGGTACGCATCGGCGACGATATCCTGCCGCATCGTGTCAACGACTTCAGTCAGGGCGACGAGGTCGTTGCCTTCGCCCGCCCACACGAGCTGGACATCGTCATCGACCCGGCATCGACCGCCGGCGTGTCGGCACGCATCGCCCGCGTGCTGTCGTTCGGCGTGACGGCGTGGGTCGAGCTCGACGGCCTGAACGGCATGTCGGGCCAGCACTTCGAAGTCGAAATGACGCGCACTCGAGTCGAGGAGCTGGGACTGCAGGAGGGCCAGCCGGTGCGGCTGCTGCCGTCGCAACTGCGCGTCTTTGCGCGCTGACTCCGAATTTCAGGAAAGACACGCATCATGAATTTTCAGCAGCTTCGCATCATCCGCGAAACGGTCAGGCGGCAATTCAACCTGACCGAAGTCGCCAACGCGCTGTTCACCTCGCAGTCGGGCGTGAGCAAGCACATCAAGGACCTTGAAGACGAACTGGGCATCGAGCTTTTCGTGCGCAAGGGCAAGCGCCTGCTTGGCCTGACCGACCCGGGCAGCGAACTGGTCGAGATCGTCGAACGCATGCTGCTCGACGCCGGCAACATCAAGCGGCTGGCGGAACAATTCGCCCGCCGCGACGAGGGCCAGTTGCGTATCGCCACCACGCATACCCAGGCACGCTATGCGCTGCCGCGCGTGGTGACCGAGTTCAAGCGGCTGTTCCCCAAGGTACACCTGGTGCTGCTGCAGGCGAGCCCGGGTGAAATCGTCGAACTGCTCAACGACGGCGAGGCGGACATCGGCATCGCCACCGAAACGCTGGCCGGCGCGCCCGAACTGGTGGCTTTCCCGTTCTATTCATGGCATCACGCGGCGATCGTGCCGGCCGGCCATCCACTCGAAAGTGTGTCGCCGCTGACGCTGGAAGCCATCGCCGAACATCCGGTGGTGACCTATCACGAAGGCTTCACCGGCCGATCGAGCATCGACGCCACCTTTGCGCGCGCCGGCCTGCTGCCCGACATCGTCATGTCGGCACTCGACGCCGACGTGATCAAGACCTATGTGGAACTCGGGCTGGGCGTCGGCATCGTCGCCTCGGTCGCCTTCACTCCGGACCGTGACACCGGGCTGCGCCTGCTCGACAGCGACCATCTGTTCGCCGCCAACACCAGCCTGATCGCACTGCGCCGCAAGCACTACCTGCGTGGCTACGCCTACCGCTTCATCGAACTGTGCGAGCCGTCGCTGAACGAAGTGACCGTCAAGGCCGCCCTCAAACCCGGGGCAGCGGAAGACTGACCCTACGGCGCACGTCAGCGCGGAACCAGCCCCCTTCAGCACCTGCTGCAGGGGGCTTCTTTCATTGCGCAGCTGCCACGCAGATACCCAATCCTGCGTGCGGACCGGTCGCCCTGCGGTGCATAAGCTTTGCATGGAATGCGCGCAAAGCAATGCAGATCTAATTGGTTCGCACCGCCCGAAGCGCCGCCTAAAGTGCGATCCGTCACTACCCCTACGGAGTTCAGAAAAATGCGCCACACCCTGAGAAACATCGCCGCCAGCCTGCTGCTCGGCAGCACGCTCGCCAGCTCGGCCATCGCGGCCGACATCACGCTGCTCAACGTGTCCTACGATCCGACGCGCGAGCTGTATCAGGACTACAACGCCGCCTTCGCCAAGCACTGGAAGGCGAAGACCGGCGACACCGTCACCGTCAGGCAGTCGCACGGCGGATCGGGCAAGCAGGCCCGCGCTGTCATCGACGGTCTGGAAGCCGATGTGGTCACGCTGGCACTCGCCTATGACGTGGGTGCGCTGCATGAGAAGGGCAAGCTGATTCCGGCCGACTGGCAGAAGCGCCTCAAGCACAACGCCTCGCCCTACACATCGACCATCGTGTTCCTGGTGCGCAAGGGCAACCCCAAGGGCATCAAGGACTGGAACGACCTGACCAAGCCGGGCGTAGAGGTGGTGACGCCGAACCCGAAGACCTCGGGCGGCGCACGCTGGAACTACCTCGCGGCGTGGGGTTACGCACTGAAGCAGCCGGGCGGTTCGGATGCCACGGCCAAGGAGTTCGTCAGGAAGTTGTTCGCCAACGTGAAGGTGCTCGATTCCGGTGCCCGCGGTTCGCTGACCACCTTTGCCGAGCGCGGCATCGGCGACGTGTTCATTTCGTGGGAGAACGAAGCCTATCTGGCCGTGAAGGAACTGGGCCCGGAGAAGTTCGATCTGGTCACGCCGTCGATTTCCATCTTCGCCGAACCGCCGGTCAGCGTGGTTGACAAGGTGGTCGACAAGCGCGGCACCCGTGCCGTGGCAACCGCCTACCTGGAATACCTGTACAGACCGGAAGGCCAGGACCTTGCCGGCAAGCACTACTACCGGCCGATCGACCCGACCGTTGCAGCAAAGTATTCGGGGCAGTACGCCAGGGTGTCGCTGTTCAGCATCGACGACGTGTTCGGCGGCTGGGACAAGGCGCAGAAGGAACACTTCTCCGACGGCGGCGTGTTCGACCAGATCACCGTCAAGTGATCCACCTTCATGTCCATCCTGTTCATCCAGGGCAGTCCCGTCGAGCCTCCCGCCCGGCGGCTCTCCAAGGCCCATGGCCGCACCGCGCAAGCGCGTCCGGATGGCTGAAGAACGCGCAGGGCAATCCGCCGCCCGGGCGCATGATGGGAGCGGCAGGCAACAGACAGACGCAGCGATTCTGGCCAGGCTGCGCCGGCGATCCTGCGCCACCCTGAAATGAACTGCAAAGGAGATAGACCATGACCATCAGACTGGGCGACATCGCCCCCGATTTCGAACAGGCATCCAGCGCCGGCACCATCCGCTTCCACGAATGGCTGGGCTCAAACTGGGGTGTGCTGTTCTCTCACCCAGCCGATTTCACGCCGGTGTGCACCACCGAGCTGGGCCTCACCGCCAAGCTCAAGGGCGAATTCGACAAGCGCGGCGTCAAGGCCATCGCGCTGTCGGTCGATCCGGTGGAGTCGCACACGCGCTGGATCGCCGACATCAACGACACGCAGAACACCACCGTCAACTTCCCGATCCTCGCCGACGGCGACCGCAAGGTCAGCGAGCTGTACGACATGATCCATCCGAATGCCAACGCCACGCTGACCGTGCGTTCGCTGTTCATCATCGATCCGGCCAAGAAGGTGCGCCTCATCATCACCTACCCGGCCAGCACGGGTCGAAATTTCGACGAAGTGCTGCGTGTCATCGACTCGCTGCAGCTCACCGACAAGCATTCGGTGGCGACACCGGGCAACTGGAAGCACGGTGACGACGTGGTCATCGTGCCCTCGCTGCAGGACCCTGAAGAAATCGCGCGCCGCTTCCCGGCCGGCTACAAGGCAGTGCGCCCCTACCTGAGGCTGACGCCACAGCCGAAATAGGCGCAAGGAAGGCGGAATGCAGCGGCAGGAAGGCCCGGTGCAGACCGGGCGTTTTTCCTTGCACGCCCTGCACAAGACACCTGGAACAACGCTTGTCACCAGCGCTCTCGGCGCGCCGGGATGGCGGGGGTTTCACCGATGCCGCGGCGACACATGTCTTTCACCCGGCAAAGTGGCAGATGAGGCATCTGCCCGCCCCGTAAGGCCGTAGCCGTGGGTAACATGGGAATGCAGGGTTCGGGGGCGGCTTCAAGCCTATTTCCGAACGATTTGCCCTGAACAGGGGTCTGTACGTGACGTCCGCAGACATTGTTCGATCTTCGCCCCGGAGTACGCCTGATGAAACTGAAAACCTTCTGGATAGTATTTGCACTGGCCACATCGGCGCAGGCTGCCAGCACCGCCACCATGGCCCCGCCACTGCGGCCGGTCGAGGCGCACGCGCTGGCGGCACAGGCCAGCGCGGAGTTGCTGTCGCGTTTTCACTATCAGAACGTACCGCTCGATGACGCACTGTCGGTCAAGATTTTCGATCGTTACCTGAAGACGCTCGATCCGGAGCGCATCTATTTCCTGCAGTCGGACATCGACACCTTCGGCGCGGTGCGCACGCTGCTCGACGACGCCATCCTGCAGCAACGGCTGGAAGCCCCGTTCGCCATATTCACCCGTTATTCGCAACGGGTGCGCGAACGTCTGGCCGATGCGCGCGTGCTGCTGGCCGGCGGTTTCGATTTCAGCAAGCCGGACAGCTATCGTTATGTGCGTACCGACGTGCCGTGGGCGAGTTCGGAGGCGGAACTGAAGGAAATCTGGCGCAAGCGGGTCAAGAACGACTGGCTGCGCCTGAAACTGGCCGGCAAGGACGATGCGGCGATCCGCGACACGCTGACCAAGCGTTACGACCTTGCGATGGCCCATACCGCGCGCTCGAAAAGCGACGACGTGTTCCAGTTGTTCATGAATGCCTACGCCGAATCGATCGAACCGCACACCAGCTACCTCGGCCCGCGCGCATCGGCCGACTTCGCCATCACGATGAAGCTGTCGCTGGTCGGCATCGGCGCCGTGCTGCAGGAACGCGACGAGTACGTGACCATCCGCGAACTGGTGCCGGGCGGCCCGGCGGCGCGTTCCGAGCAGCTCGCGATCGGTGACCGCATCGCCGGCGTGGCCAAGGACGAGAACGCCCCGATGGCCGATGTGCTCGGCTGGCGGGTGGATGACGTCGTGCAGCTGATCCGTGGCAACAAGGACACCAAGGTGGTGCTCGATGTCCTGCCGGCGGATGCCGGCCCGGACGGCAAGCACAAGCGGATCACGCTGGTGCGCGACACGATCAGGCTGGAAAAGCAGGCAGCCGCCAAATCGGTGATCGAAGTCGGTGGCGACGTAAAGCAGAAGGTCGGCGTGATCACGCTGCCCACCTTCTACCAGGACGTCGACGCCCGTCACAAGAACGATGAGAACTATCGCAGCGCGAGCCGCGATGTGGCGAAGCTGCTGGCCGAACTGAAGGCGGAGAATGTCGGCGCCGTGCTGATCGATCTGCGCAACAACGGCGGTGGTTCGCTCGACGAATCGGTGCGGCTGACCGGCCTGTTCATCGATCGCGGCCCGGTGGTGCAGCAGCGCAACCCGAAGGGACAGGTGCGCATCGAGCAGGACCGCGACCCCGGCGTGGCGTGGGACGGTCCGGTTGGCGTGCTGATCAATCGCGCGTCGGCGTCGGCGTCCGAAATTTTCGCCTCGGCGATCCAGGACTACGGTCGCGGCATCGTCATCGGCGAACAGAGCTTCGGCAAGGGCACGGTGCAGACCTTGCTCGACATGGATGAAATGGCGAAAAGCGAAAAGCCGACCTATGGCGAACTGAAGCTGACCGTCGCCCAGTTCTTCCGCGTGTCAGGCGGCACGACGCAGCTGCGCGGCGTGACGCCGGACATCCCGCTGGCGTCGTTTGCCGACCGCGAGCGCTTCGGCGAATCGAGCTACGACAACGCGCTGCCCTGGACGCAGATCGAACCGGCCGACTTCAAGCCGGTGGGCAGCACGCGCGAATTGCTGCCGGCCCTGACCACGCGACACAGCGTCCGGGTGGCCAACGACGCCGGCTACCGGGAGTTGCTGGAAGACATCGCCGAAGTCGAAGCCATCCGCAAGCGCACCGAAATCTCGCTCAATGAAAAAGAGCGGCGCAAGGAACGCGAAGCACAGGAAGCCCGGCTGAAAGCGCGTTCGCTTTCCAAGGCTGCCGTCGATGGTGACACCGACGGGCCGGCGCTGCCGCGCGATGACGGACTGCAGGCCGGCGAGCGCAGCCTGAGCGCGGAGCTGGCTGCTGAAAAGTCACGCAAGGCAGCGCGCGACGTGCTGCTCGAGGAAGCGGCACACATCATGGGCGACATGGCGAGCCTGACGAAATCGGGAACGGAACTCGCGCGCAACGGCAAGGCCACAGCCGGCGTCGCACCCGCGCAGTGACCTGAAATGACATGACCGGCCCGATCCGCGGGCCACGTGTCACAGCGAGGAAGATGGAAATGAGTGGAATGGTGAGCCCGGTGCTTGTCGTGCCGGGACTCAACGGCAGCGGGCCGTCGCACTGGCAGACATGGGTCGAGGCGTTGATCGGCGCACAGCGCGTCGAACAGGACGACTGGACCCAGCCTGACATCGACGTGTGGTCAGGGCGGGTCGAACACGCCATCGTCTCGCAGGCCAGGCCGGTGTGGCTGGTGGCGCACAGCTTCGGATGCCTCGCGTCAGTGGTCGCCGCCCGCCGCGTCGCCGACCGGATTGCCGGCGCGCTGCTGGTTGCACCGGCCAGTCCGGACAGGTTCGGCATCACGGCGCGCATTCCGGACACGCCTTTGCCCTTCCCGACGGTGCTGGCGGCGAGTCGCAACGATCCGTGGATGAAGTTCCTGTCGGCGGCTCACTGGGCCGACAGATGGGGCGCGCGCCTCGTCGACCTGGGCGAGGCGGGGCACGTCAATACCGAATCCGGCCACGGCGCGTGGCCGGAAGGACTCGAACTGTTCCGCCAGCTTCAGGCGAGCGCGCCGGTCATGACCGGATCGCTGCAGGACTGACGCCGGCAGACGGTCCGGCTCACATGCCTGCCCTTTGAGGCACCTGCCTGGACGTGATGCCCCCGGATTCCTTCCCTCAGGTGCGTTCCATCAGGTGCCTTCCAACTCCTTCTGCAGTTCGCCGGACTGGAACATTTCCTTGACGATGTCGCAGCCGCCGATGAATTCGCCGCGCACGTAGAGCTGCGGAACGGTCGGCCAGTTGGCGTATTCCTTGATGCCCTGACGGATTTCCGGATCTTCCAGCACGTTGATCGTGTGCAGGTTCTGCACGCCGACGTGCTTCAGTATCTGGATCACCGTGGCCGAAAAGCCGCACTGCGGAAACTGCGGCGTGCCCTTCATGTAGAGCACCACCGGGTGGCTCGTGACGGTTTCCTTGATCTGTTCCTGGACGCTCATGGTGTTTTCCTTTCAAAGGGTCAAGTCAAAATCCCTGCTGCGCATGACGCAGACCGGGCGAAATCGGGCCGGACGAGGCGACACATTCATCTGCCGCATGAATCGATCCACTCAGCTGCGCGAATCATCGGCACATCACCCCGCCGGTGACACGTTCGATGCCGGCGAGGTCGCGCCAGGAGCTTACATCGGTCAGCCCGGCGCAGCGCATCAGCGCACGTACAGCGGGCGCCTGATCGTACCCATGCTCGCACAGCAACCAGCCCCCTGGCGCGATTCTTTCAGGCGCGCTGCCGCACAGACGGCGCAGGTCGTCCAGCCCGTCGGCGCCGCCGACCAGCGCCGCTTCAGGTTCAAAGCGCAGATCGCCTTGCGCAAGGTGCTCGTCGCCAACCCGAATGTACGGCGGATTCGACACGATGCAATGAAATTCGTGACCGTTCACGGCTTCGAGCCAGTTCGAGGCGAAGAATCCGATTTCAAGCCCCAATCGCTGCGCGTTGCCGCGCGCAACCCGCAGCGCGACGTCCGAACGGTCGAGTGCCGAAACCTGCGCTTGCGGGCAATGCGCCTTGATGGCCAGCGCGATGGCGCCAGAGCCGGTTCCGGCGTCGAGCACACGCGGCGCGTCGAGATCACGGATGCGCGCCAGCGCCAGTTCGACCAGCAATTCGGTGTCCGGTCGCGGGATCAGCACGCCGGGTGCAACCGCGAGGTCGAGCCCGAAGAACTCGCGTCGCCCGACCAGATAGGCCACCGGCTCACCCGACGCGCGCCGTTCGAGCAGCGCATCAAGCGCCGCGACCGATGCCGCGGCCAGCACCATGCGGCCGCCCGCGATCAGCCCGGCACGGTCGCAGCCCAGTGCATGCGCCGCGAGCACCTGCGCATCCCGGCTGTCGATGCGGGTACGGGCGCTGCGTAACCAGTCGTCCAGCGTCATCGCAATCCTCTACCCGGCACCACGCGGCGAAAACCGCTTCACACGCCTTCCTCCGCCAGTTGCGCGAGCTGTTCGGCCTGGTGTTCATGCGCCAGCGCGTCGAGCAGTTCGGTCAGGTCGCCGTCCATGATGGCGTCGATCTTGTACAGCGTCAGGTTGATGCGGTGGTCGGTGATGCGGCCCTGCGGAAAATTGTAGGTACGGATGCGCTCCGAGCGGTCACCGCTGCCAACCAGGCTCTTGCGGGTCGAGGCGATCTGGCTGTCGCGCGCACGCACCTGCGCGTCGCGGATGCGCGCTGCCAGCACGGCCATCGCCTGCGCCTTGTTGCGGTGCTGGCTGCGGTCGTCCTGACATTCGACGACGATGCCGGTCGGCACGTGGGTGATGCGGACCGCCGAATCGGTCTTGTTGATGTGCTGACCGCCGGCACCCGACGCGCGGAAGGTATCGATGCGCAGGTCGGCCGGGTTGATGTCGACCTCGGCCACTTCATCCACCTCGGCCATCACGGCAACCGTGCACGCGGAGGTGTGGATGCGGCCCTGCGTTTCGGTGACCGGCACGCGCTGCACACGGTGGCCGCCGGATTCGAACTTGAGCCGCGAATAGACGCCCTCGCCGGCCACGCGCGCGATGATTTCGCGGTAGCCGCCCAGGTCCGATTCGCTCGCGGATACGATCTCGACCTTCCAGCGGCAGCGTTCGGCGTGGCGCGAATACATCCGGAACAGGTCGGCTGCAAACAGCGCCGATTCGTCGCCGCCGGTGCCGGCGCGGATTTCAAGGAACACGTTGCGACCGTCGTCCGGATCTTTCGGCAACAGGGCGCGCTGCAGATCGGCCTCGAGCCGTGCCATGTCGCTGGCCGACTGGTCGATTTCCGCCTGGGCCAGTTCCTTCATGTCGGGATCGGTCAGCATCGCGCGCGCGCCGTCGGCGTCGTCGCGCGCCTTGCACCACGCCTGATACAGCGCGATCACCGGCGTCAGCTCCGCGTGTTCGCAGGTGAAGCGGCGGTAGCGGTCGATGTCTGACGTCACGTCAGGATCGGACAGCGCGGCATCGAGGTCGGCCAGACGTTGCGACAGGTGTTCGAGCTTGTCGGCGATGCGCGGTTTCATGCGGGACGTTCGGAAAAGGATGGAGACGCCGGGTATAGCCGGGGCAAGACGGGCGGGCGGCCGCCGCCGCTAACCTTCGCGGTCGTGCAGCGGATACAGGCGCTGCACCAGGTCCTCGATCTGGCCGCGCGCTTCCGAAGGGGCTTCGTTGAGCAGACGGGTCGGGCCATGCATCAGCTTGTTCGTGAGGTTGCGCGACAGCGTGTCGAGCACGCGGTCAGGCGCCTCACCGCGGGTCAGGGCGCGCAGTGCGCGCTCCAGCTCCAGCATGCGCATGTCTTCGGCGTGACCGCGCAGCGCGCGGATGGCCGGCACCGCTTCGCGTGCCTGTACCCACTGCAGGAAGTTGGCAACCCGCGCATCGATGATGCCCTGCGCCTCGACCACGGCCGCCTGCCGCGATTCCAGACCTGAATCGACGATCTGCGCCAGATCATCGACCGTGTAGAGGAACACGTCGTTGAGCTTGCCGACCTCGCCTTCGATATCGCGCGGCACCGCCAGGTCGACCATGACGATGGGGCGGTACCGGCGCGCCTTCAGCGCACGTTCCACCAGACCAAGCCCGATGATGGGCAGCGGACTGGCCGTACAGGACAGCACGACGTCGAATTCGGACAGCCGTTCGCCGATCTCGTCGAGCTTCACCGCCTCCACCTTCAGGTCAGCCCGGGTGAAGCGCTGCGCCAGTGCCTGCGCGCGCTCGATCGTGCGGTTGGCGATCACCATGCTGCGCGGCGTACAGCCGGCGAAGTGGGCGGCACACAGTTCCATCATTTCGCCGGCGCCGATGCACAGCACGCGCTGCGACGACAGGCTGCCGAAAATGCGTTCCGACAGATGCACGGCGGCGGCGGCCATCGATACGATGTTGGCGCCGATCGCGGTCGTCGAGCGCACTTCCTTGGCCACTGCAAAGCTGCGCTGGAACAGCTTGTGCAGCAGCGCACCCAGCGTGCCGGCGTCTTCGGCGACGCGCACCGCCTGCTTCATCTGGCCGAGAATCTGCGGCTCGCCGAGCACCATGGAGTCGAGACCGCTCGCCACGCGAAAGGCGTGGCGCACCGCCTGGGGTTGCTCCAGCCTGTATACATAGGGCGCGATGTCGGATGGCGCGATGCGGTGGTATTCCGCCATCCAGTCGAGCGCACAGTCCGGATCGTTGGTCGCGCAGTACAGTTCGGTGCGATTGCAGGTCGACAGGATGGCGGCTTCCTGCACCGGACGGCCACGGGTCAGCTCACCCAGTGCGTCCGGCAGCGCTTCCGGCAGAAAGGTCATGCGTTCGCGCACCGCAAGGGGAGCGGTGTGGTGATTCAGACCAAACGCAAACAGGGACATGTACGGGGAACGACGCCTGCGTGAACGCCGACGGGTCGGGACGACACCATCAGGCGCGCAGATTATAACAGTGGCCGTCGCCGCACCAGACCGGCCGCAGCTCAGCGTTGCGCGGCAATCATGGCAGCGAGGTGCGACGCCGGGATGGCGTAGGTGATTCCGCTCGGTTGCGCCAGCACGCTTTCCTTGCCGGCCTTGACCAGCACCATGTTGATGATGCCGATCACCTCGCCGGTGTCCGGGTCGAATACCGGGCTGCCGCTATTGCCCGGGTAGGCCGTGGCATCGAGCTGGAACACCGGAAAGCTGCCGCGCGCAAGCCGGTTGCGGTTGGGCGCGTTGAGCTGGCTTACGTTGTCGACCGGAATCACGATGGGGGTGATGGCCGACACGATGCCGCGATGGGTGACCGGGGTGAAGCCCAGCACGCTGCCGATGGGGAAACCGGTGAACGCGATCGACTGGCCTTCGCCCACCCGGGACGAATCGCCCAACGCAAGCGCCGGCAACGGCGCGCCCTGGATCAGCAGCAGCGCGAGGTCATGTTCGGGGCTGGAGGCCACGATGCGCGCTTCGCGTATCTGCGGTTTGCCATCGACCTGCGCCAGCACCGACAGGATTTCGAACTTTTCGTCGTCGAGCTTCACGCTCGCCACATGCGCATTGGTCGCGATCAGCGTGCCGTTGCCGACGGCAAAACCTGTGCCTTTCAACTCGAAGGCAGGCGCACGCGAGCGCATCAGCGTACCGACGACGACGATGGACGGCTTGATGCGGACAATGGCGTCGGGCAGTGCAGCACGCACCAGCAGCGGCGCCGACAGCAGCGCCGCGCAGGCGAGACGACGCCCGGCGTCAGCCACGGCGCGACACGATCTTCGGCAACACCGGCGACGGCGTGGTGACGCGATGATCGTAGGGATGGTCCGGCTTGTTGAACAGGCTGCGGATGCGCTTCACGTATTCGCGGGTTTCGCGGTACGGCGGCACGCCCTTGTAGCGGTCGACCGCGCCCTCGCCCGCGTTGTAGCCGGCGGTGGCCAGTTCGACATCACCTTCGAAGTAGGCCAGCAGCCAGCGCAGATAGGCCAGCCCGCCGCGGATGTTCTGCACCGGATCGTAGGCATCGCGCACATTGAAGCGCTGCGCCGTTTCCGGGATGAGCTGCATCAGGCCCTGGGCGTTCTTCGGCGATTTCGCCTTCGGGTTGAAATTCGACTCGGTGCCGATGACCGCCAGCACCAGATGCGGATCGATGTCGAAAGTCGGCGCCAGTTCGCGCACGATTTCGATCACCTTGCGCCGGTCCGGCGTGGTGCCGAAGGCGGCTTCGAGATCGGGGGCGATGCCGGCCACCGCAACCGGCTCGGGCTCCGGCGGGTCGCGCATGCAGTCCGGCAGCTCGCGCGTCGGCTCACCGGTGAAACGCAGCATGCGCTGCGCGTGCTCGTGGCCCTGCCGCGCGGCCAGGTCGAAGAAGGTGGCGGCCAGCGCATCGTCGCGCTCGACCCCGCGACCATTGGCGTACATCCAGGCCAGGTTGAACTGCGCTTCGGCTTCGCCAAGCTTGGACGCCTGACAGTACAGCGCCGCCGCACGCGCCGGGTCACGACTGACGCCCTCTCCGTGTTCGAACAGGCGTGCTTCGGCGAGCAACGAGCGGGCGACCGCCTCCGGTTCGAGTGCGAACGCAGGCGCCGCGGCGCACAACGCGATGGCAAACCGAACACTGCGACGCAGCCAGGCGCTCATGATCAGGCCGCCGCAACCGGTGCAAAGCGCGCGATGTACCAGTCCATCGCCTCGGCCAGACCGCGACTGACATCGTGACTCGGTACGTAACCCAGCAGCGTCTGCGCGCGGCCGATGTCGGCCAGCGAATGACGCACGTCGCCGGCGCGGAAGTCCTGGTGCTGCGCCTGCGCCTTTGCGATGTCGGGAAAGCGAACGACGAGTTCGGCGCGCATGGCGTCGAACAGCTGGTTCAGCGTCGTCTGGCGGTGCGCCGCCACGTTGTAGACGGTGTTCACGGCGTCGGCGCGCGTCGTCAGCGCGGCGAGCAGATTGGCCTGCACCGTGTTGTCGATGTAGCAGAAATCACGACTGGTTTCGCCGTCGCCGTTGATGCGCACGGTGTCACCCAGCAGCAGCGCGCGCGCCCATTTCGGAATCACCGCCGCGTAGGCGCCTTCCGGATCCTGGCGCGCACCGAACACGTTGAAGTAGCGCAGACCGACGCACTGCAGTCCGTAGCAGCGACCGAACACATCGGCATACAGTTCGTTGACGTATTTGGTGACGGCGTACGGCGACAGCGGCCGGCCGATGACGTCTTCCACCTTCGGCAGCGTCGGCGAATCGCCATAGGTGGAACTGGACGCCGCATAGACGAAGCGCGACACGCCGGCATCGCGCGCCGCCACCAGCATGTTCAGGAAGCCATTGACATTCGAATCGTGCGTCGCCAGCGGATCGGCCAGCGATCGCGGCACCGAGCCGAGCGCGGCCTGATGCAGCACCACATCGACGCCGGCACAGACCGGCGCACAGGTGGCCAGATCACGGATGTCGCCGCGCACGAACTCGAGCCGGGCACGTTGCGCAGCCGTTACGCCGGCCAGCACCTCGTCGAGGTTGCGCTGGTGACCGGTCGAGAAGTTGTCGAGCGCCACCACCTGCTGATCCGCCTGCAACAGCACTTCGACCAGATGGGAGCCGATGAAGCCGGCGGCACCGGTCACCAGCCAGCGGCGCGGTTGCGCCGACAGCGCTGCGACGACGCCTTGGGGGAGTGCGGACAACTGCGTCACGCCGGACTCACAGACGCCATACCGCGACGCCCTGCGCACGCAGCGCCTCGGCATCGAACTGGCACTTGATGTCGGCGACGACGCCACCCGGCTTCAGCTTGGACACGAAATCGCTCAGCGGGCGGGCAGAAAATTCCTTGTGCGACACGGCGGCCACGATGGCTTCGACCTTCGGCAGCTCGTCCCACGCCTTCAGCGTCACGCCGTATTCGTGCTCGGCTTCCTTCGTTTCGGCAACCGGGTCATGCACCAGCACTTCGATACCGTAGGTTTCGAGCTCGCGGATCACGTCGATCACGCGCGAATTGCGCAGATCGGGACAGTTCTCCTTGAAGGTGAGGCCGAGTACCAGCGCCCTGGCGCCCTTGACCGACGCGCCGCTGCGGATGAGCTGTTTGACCGTCTGCTCGGCAACATACTTGCCCATGCCGTCGTTGATGCGCCGGCCGGCCAGGATGACCTGCGGGTGGTAGCCCAGCATGTCGGCCTTGTGCGTCAGGTAGTACGGATCGACGCCGATGCAGTGACCGCCGACCAGACCCGGACGGAAGGGCAGGAAATTCCACTTGGTGCCGGCGGCACGCAGCACTTCTTCGGTATCGATGCCCATCTTGCCGAAAATGATGGCCAGCTCGTTCACGAAGGCGATGTTGAGGTCGCGCTGCGTGTTTTCGATCACCTTGGCGGCTTCGGCCACCTTGATGCTGGACGCTTCATACACGCCGGCGGTGATGACGCTCTTGTACAGATCCGACACCTTGCGCAGCGTTTCCGGGCTGTCGCCCGACACCACCTTGACGATCTTGGTGACCGTGCGTTCCTTGTCGCCCGGGTTGATGCGCTCGGGCGAATAGCCGACGTTGAAATCCTGCGGCCACTTGAAGCCGGAAAACTTCTCGATGACCGGAATGCACATTTCCTCCGTCGCCCCCGGATAGACGGTCGATTCGAACACCACGGTAGCGCCGCGCTTCATGTGGCGACCGCAGGTTTCGGAAGCCCCCACCAGCGGCGAGAAGTCAGGCTGGTGTGCATCATCGACCGGCGTCGGGACGGCGACGATGATGAAATCCGCATCCTTCAGCGCCGCCCCGTCGGTACTCACCGTCAGCTGCGTCGCAGCCCGCAGGTCCTCCGGGCTGACCTCGCCGGTCGGATCATAGAATTCCCGGTAGGCCGCAATCTTGGCGGCCGACATGTCCACGCCGATGGTCGGCATCTTCTTCCCGAACTCGACCGCCAGCGGCAGCCCCACATAGCCCAGGCCAATCACGGCAACTGTCGTCATCGCACTATTCCCCAATTCAAGATCAAAGATTCTTCATCAGTTCGGACACTTCCGCCGATCGCGTAAACTTGTCACCCAGTGCCACCAGGGGTTCGAGTTCCTTGCGTGCTTCCGATTTCCTGCCTGCCTTGACCAGCCGCTGTGCGAGATTCAGTCGCAGATCGTGTGCGGCCGGAGCGGCGGCGACGGCCTGCTTCAGCATCGTCAGGCCGCGTTCGGTATCACCGCTGTCGAACAGGATGGTGCCGTAGGTGTCGAGCACGGCCGGATTGTCGGGCGACGCCGCATAGGCCCGCTCGGCGTAGTCCATCGCCTTGCTGTCATTGCGCTGCGCAGCCAGCCAGGCCAGATTGTTCAGGACGATGGGATCGTTCGGCACGCGCTTGAGCAGCGCTTCATAACGCTGGCTGGCCTCGTCATAGTGCTTCTGGGACAGCGCGTACTCCGCAAGGTAGGCGGGCACGGCGTTGTCTTCCGGTTTGTCCTTCATCCAGCCATCCACGACAGCCTTCGCCTCCGCAGCGCCATTGCTCGAACGACTGAGCGCGCCGTGCAGCCTTACGACGTTGCGTGCGTTGCGCTCACGCGCAAGCGCCTCGCGATAGGGCTTCACTGCCGCGTCAGTTTTGCCCGACCTGGCGAGCACTTCACCTTCCATCGCATACCCCAATGCCAGATCGGGATTCTGGCGCTGAATGTCCCGCGTGACCTTCAATGCATCATCAAGCGCGCCACGATCGAGGTGGATTGACATCAGCATGTTCTGCGCATCCAGCGACCTGGGCTCCAGTGTCAGCGCCTTGCGTACATTCTGAAGCGCTTCGGATTCGCGCTTTGCGACCATCTGTGTAGCGGCCAGACGCAGCAGCGGCTGCGCGCTCGACGGCGAACGCGCGACCAGCTTTTCCTGCGTCAGAATCGCTGCGTCGGTCTCTCCGGCGAGCGCCTGGGTCGATGCAAGCAATTCAAGCACTTGCGTGTCGTCCGGCAAGGCCAGCGCGGCGTCGTTTGCAGCCGCCAGCGCTTTCTTCTTTTCTCCCATGACAGACAGCAACTGGACGAGCGCTATGCGCGGCGCCACCAGCTTGGCGTTTGCCTTCACCGCCTGATCAAGCAACTGCACGGCTTCTGGCGCGCCTTCCTTGGTGCGTGCTTTCAAGCCGGCCAGCGCGAGCAGCGCATCCGGATGCTGTGGCGTCTTCGCCAATATGCTGCGGAAGCGGGACTCGGCAGCGGCCGCGTCCTTGTCCAGCAAATCCATCCGGGCAAGGTTGGATGCTGCCGGGAAGAATGACGGTTCTATTTCAAGCGCCTTTTGGAAGCTCTCGCGGGCCTTGGCGGAGTCCTTCTTCAACAGGTAGGCCGTCCCCCTCAGATTCGGCGTCATGGGGTCGCCCGGCTTCTTCTTTTCCAGTGCGTCGATTGCGACGAGTGCCTTGTCCGCGTCGCGATTGCGCAGATGTGCCACGATCAGAAGGACATCGGGGCGCGTGTCATCCGCCTCCAGGCGTACTGCATTCTCCAGCGCGGCGATGCCGCCCGTGCGATCGCCTGCCGCCAGGCGGCTCAGGCCCAGTCTGGACTGGGTCGCCGAGTCATCCGGCTTGAGGCGGGCAGATGCCGAGAAGGCCTTTTCGGCTCTTTCGGTATCCCCTGCCATCAGAAATACCTGTCCGGCCAGCGCCTGTACTTCGGCGTTTT
Source organism: Methyloversatilis sp. (assembly GCF_030698125.1). GTDB lineage: Bacteria > Pseudomonadota > Gammaproteobacteria > Burkholderiales > Rhodocyclaceae > Methyloversatilis. The sequence goes on along the minus strand of NZ_JAUYNV010000019.1, from coordinate 113,107 downwards.
CGGGGAGCTTCTGCAACAGCGGGTCCAGGGTCTGCTGCGCCTTCGCGATACGCCCCGTCTGCAGATACGACCCGATCAATATCTTGCGGATGAACAGCGAGTCGCCACCCGCGGCCAACACCTTTTCGCCGAACTGTTCGGCCTGAGCGTACGACTTCAGCTCGAATTCGGTCAGGGCCGCCATGCCGAGTGCCGGAACATAGTCCGGCGCAATTGCCAGCAGCTTGCTCAGCGTTTGCCGTGCCTCGGGGAACTTGCGTTCCTTGACCAGCAGAAAGCCTTCCAGATACAACGCTTCAGGCGCTTTGGGAACCGCCTTCTTCAATTCTGCGAGCTCGGCCCGGGCTTCGGCGAACTTGTCCTGGTTGGCGAGTGCGTGCACGACGATGTAGCGCGCACGAACATTGTCCGGCTTGATTTCATAGACTTTTCGATAGGACGCCAGCGCCTCGTCGGACTGCCCCTTTGCGGTCTTCAACTCGGCGTCGAGGAACCAGGCATTTTCGTCGGCCCTGTCGGCAGCAATCACGTTGTCGAGCAATCGACGCGCACCATCGACGTCCCTGGTGACCGCAGCCAGCCTCGCCTTGCCGAGACTGGCGTAGAGATGCTGACTGTCGATGGCGATCGCCTGATCGAAAGTCGCCGCCGCCGCTTCATTGTTCCGGGTTGCCATATACGCATAGCCGAGCGCCGCCTTCAGATCGGCTTCGGACTGCGGCGTGGGCATTTTCGTCGACGCGAAATTCGAAATGACATCGACGAAGCTTCCGCTTTCCACCATGGCACGCGCCAGCAGGGGAACGACCTCTCCCTCGTCATGGTTCAATTCGCGCGCTCGCTGCAGCTCCTTGATCGCTGACGGCATGTCACCCTGCTTGAAATGGACGCGTCCGAGTTCGTAGCGTGCGGCGGCGTTGCCGGCATCCTGCTGCAAGGCGTTCTTGAGCTGAATGGACGCCGTCTGATAATCGTTGCGCGAGATGGCAGCGCGCGCTTCGGTGACAAGTTCTGCAGGCGGCAGGTTCTTGTCGCATGCCGCAAGCAGCGCCACGCAACACAAGGCCGCCGCCAGGCGGCTCATCGGGACGCGTTCACGCGGTAGAAATCGATTCAAGACAGATACTCCTAGCGCTTTCAGCGCAAACCGAAACGGTTCATCAGGTCATAGAGGGTCGGACGGCTGACTCCGAGCACTTCGGCCGCCTTGACCATGTTTCCATCCACCCGCGCCAGCACGCTGACGACAGCGCGTCGCTCGGCTTCTTCGCGGATCTGCCGCAGATTGAAAAAAGCGTCCTCCTGATCGGCCGGCTTGAGCCCGAGATCGGCCGCCGTGATCTGGCTACCATCGGCCATGATGGTCGCCCGCTTGATGCAATTTTCGAGTTCGCGCACATTGCCGGGCCACTTGTGTGCCTCGATCGCGGCAACGGCCTCGCGTGACAGCGTCAGTGCGCTGCGCCCCTGCTCGCCGGAAAACCGTTTCGCGAAGGAATGTGCAAGCAGCGCGGCATCGCCCTCGCGTGCGCGCAGCGGCGGAATCGTGACGACGATTTCCGCCAGGCGGTAATACAGATCCTCACGGAACCGCGCTTCACCGATCAGTGCCTGCAGATCCTGGTGCGTGGCGCAGACCACGCGCACGTCGATCGGAATCTCGTCGCGACCGCCGAGACGTTCGATGACGCGTTCCTGCAGGAAGCGCAGCAGCTTCGCCTGGAGCGCACCCGGCAGGTCGCCGATTTCGTCGAGGAACAGCGTGCCCTTGTTGGCGACCTCGATCTTGCCGGGCGTCTGCTTGGTGGCGCCGGTAAAGGCACCCTTCTCGTAGCCGAACAGTTCGCTTTCGAGCAGGTTGTCCGGTATGGCCGCGCAGTTGATCGCCACGAAGCGCTCGTTCGCCCGATCCGAGCGGTCGTGCAACGTCTTCGCCAGGACCTCCTTGCCGGTCCCGCTTTCGCCGAGCAGCAGCACCGTGGCGCGCGTGGCCGATACCTTTTCGATCGTCCGCAACACGCGAAGCATGTCCGCGTCACGCGTGATGAATCGCCCTTCGACACCCAGATGCTGGTTGGCCAGCCGGATGTTTTCCGACTGCAGATCGTGCAGTCGGAATGCCCGTTCGATCAGCAGCGCGAGCATGTCAGGCTCGAACGGCTTGGCGTAGAAATCGTAGGCGCCCATGCCGATCGCCCGCAGCGCGTTGGCGCGGTCGTTCTGGCCGGTCAGCACGATGACCTTGGACTGCGGCGCAAGCGCCATGATTTCGCCGAGCAGTGCCATGCCTTCGGTCACGTCGTCGGGCGCCGGCGGCAACCCGAGGTCCATCGTGATCACGGAAGGTTCGTGGCGCCTGATCTGAGCCAGCGCCGATTCGCGGTCGCTGGCCAGTACGACTTCGTAGTCATCGAAACTCCAGCGCATCTGCTTCTGCAGCGCCGGATCGTCTTCGACGATCAACAGTGTCCGCCCCTTGTCTGCCATGTCACTCCCGGTCAAGCAACGGCTGCTTCAGCCGCCTGCAGAGGAAAAACGAGCCGGAACAGACTGCCCCGACCCGGTTCGCTGGTCACTTCTATCCGCCCGCCCAGATCGTGGACGTAGCGAAAACTTTCATATGCGCCGATCCCCATTCCGTTCGCCTTGGTCGACTGGAAGGGCTTGAACAAGCGCTCGCGCATGAACTCTTCGGTCATGCCGCAACCGGAGTCTTCGACCTCGATCACGACACCGGCTTCGATGCGGCGCGCACGGATACTGACTTTACCGTTTTGCGGCGTGGCATCCAGTGCATTCTGCACAAGATGCCCCACAACCCGCTCTATACGATCTTCATGGGCGCGCACCATCAGGCCGCTTTCCGCATCGAGTTCGAGTTCGCAGCCGCTGCGCGCACGGGCCCGATGCAGTCGCTCGAGCAACGGCGTCAGTTCGACCGGTGAGGCCTGCTCGATCGGCTGGGTGCCGGAGCGCAGCTGGAGCAGCATGCCGTTCATGCGCCCGACGGCGTGTTCGATGGTTTCCATCATGTCCTGCTGGAATTCGGGGTTGTCGTGGTGCTTTTTCGCATTGCGCAGCAGCAGCGACAGCTGGGCGATGAGATTTTTCAGGTCGTGCACGACGAACGCGCTCATCTTGGAAAAGGCTTCGAACTTCTTCGCCTCGATCAGCGCCTCCATCGCCTGGGTCTGATTGAGCACACCGGCCACCTGGCGCCCGGCTGTCTTCAACAGATCGCGCACCTCCCAGTTCAGATCCAGCAGCGCACGCGGACGGCACAGCACGACGAAGCCAAGGGGCATGTCCTCGCTGCCGAGCGGGCAGATGAGCCAGACGTCCGGCGTCTGCGCCACCCACTCAGGGAGCCTCAGACTGCCGTACACCCCGGGGCGCGAACGGTGCTCTTCCACATTGATCACCCACATCTTGCCCAGCAGCAACTTGATCAGCGGGCTGTCGGCCGGCTCGCGCGCATCGATCATGGGCACGTTCAGCCGCGCCGCGGGTGCGTAATGACCCGCTTCGCTGCGCAACCACAGCATGCCGCCCGGACTTTCGACCAGATCGGCCATGACGCGGATCGAGGCCTGACGGAGTGCGTCGACGCTGGACGCGCTGTACAGGGTGTCGGCCAGCTTCAGCCACTCGGCCCGGTAGTCGTAGCGCAGGCTGAAGAAGTGCTTGTTGATGAAAACACGCAGCCATGCCCGCACGCTGCCGGAGGCGATCGACGCAAGGAATCCGAGCGCGCCGGCCGCCAGCACAACCGTCTGCAAGGCCTGGCCCCACTCGCCCCCGAAGTAGCGCACGTAATAACCTGCCAGCGCGATGATGAGCAACGCGCCACCCGATATGACCAGTGCCGAGGTATGGAATACCGCGTCACGCGACACGTTCAGCCGGATCGACCACTCGCTGACGCGGGCCGAAGACACGGCGAACAGCGGTATCGCGAGCGCATGCACCAGACCGCGGGATGCCCACAGCGTCGAGTCCTGCTGCCTGAACATCAGCGATTCGGAGAAGAAATAGAGATCGAAGGTGATCGAGAACGCGAGGCCCAGCGTCATCGGCTTGATGCCCCAGCGCCACTGCACAGGGGTATTGCGGTAGAACTGCTCGATCATCACCGCGCCGAGCAGACTCAGTCCGAGTCCGCACGCCATCAGCCACATCACCGATGCCACACCGGTTGGCACCAGCCAGGACAGCACGACATAGCCCGCGCCGCAGGGCAACGCGGAAATCAGTACGAAACGGAGAAGCCAGGACGGCCGCTTGAGCAGTGTGGGCAACGGCCGGCGGCCTTCGGGATCGATGACGCACGCCGCGAGGAACAGCAGGAAAAGCAGTGTATGCAGCGCATCAGCCGCATAGACCAGCGTACGCAATACGGCGTAGCCCTTGAGCACGCTGGCCGCCGCAAGTGCGCACCACACGGCGCCCGACAACATGCAGACGGACAAAAGCCGGGCACGCGGCGACTGACGCGCGCCCATGATCAGCTGCAGCCCGAACAAGGCGAAACCGACCGCTGCCACGCCATAGGCGTACAGCGCAAACGTTACGGGGAAGGATTCCATCGACGGGCCGGTAGCGTGAGGGGTAACCGCTGCATTGTGCCCGCCGGCCGAGGGATCGTCACCGCAGGCGCGTCACCGAAGGCGCCCTGCCGCGCGCCTGGCGACGTGTCGCGTCGATTCAGCGCGCGCCGTCGCCGGTGAGCACGACACGTACCGTCTGCAGCAACACCAGCATGTCGAGGAACAGGGTGTGGTTCTTGACGTAGTACAGGTCGTACTGCAGCTTCTGCACCGCGTCATCCACCGAAGCACCGTAGGCGTAGCGCACCTGGGCCCAGCCGGTGATGCCCGGCTTGACCGAGTGACGCGCGGCGTAGAACGGGATCTGGTCGGTCAGCTGATCGACGAAGTAAGGACGTTCCGGACGCGGCCCGACAAAGCTCATGTCGCCGTGCAGCACGTTGAAGATCTGCGGCAGTTCGTCGATGCGCGTCTTGCGGATGAAGTGGCCGACGCGGGTGACCCGGTCATCGCTGTTGCTTGCCCAGCGCGGCTTGCCGTCCGCTTCCGCATCCAGACGCATGCTGCGGAACTTCAGCACCTTGAACGTACGGCCACCCTGGCCAACACGCTCCTGACGGTAGATGACAGGGAAACCGGATTCCAGCGCGATGGCGATGGCAGCCAGCAACATCACCGGCGCCGTCACGATCAACAGCACCGACGCCGCGAGCACGTCGAACAGCCGCTTCACGACGGTGCGGCCGATCCCCTGGCGGAAGCCGTCGCCGTAGATCAGCCAGCTGGCGCGCAGCGAATCGAGGCGCACCTGACCGCGCATCCGCTCGAAAAAGCTCGACAGGTCATTGACCGTCACGCCGGCCAGTTTGCAGTCCAGCAATTCACGCAGCGGCAGCACACCGCCCCGACGTTCGCGCACTGCAACCACGATTTCATTTGCACGGTGATCGCGCGCCAGCTGCATCACGCAACTGCCTTCCGGCATCACCATGGCACTCGGTACTTCCACTGAAGTGTCTGCCCCGACCGACACGAAGCCGACGATGGTGTGCGTCGCACTGGCCGACGTCGAAACACTGGCCCACACGGAAGCGGCCTCAGAGCCCGTGCCGACGACCAGAATGCGGCGGGTAAACATGCCGGCACCGTCGGCCTGCACGAAAGACGCCGCGCGCAGCAGCAGGATCCCGCCAAAGCCGAGACACAGCGAAACATCGAGCGCCGGCATTGCCATGCTGCCCTGCGGCAACAGCCGGAACACCATGTAAGCCACCGGGAGGCCCAACAGGAAGGCAAACAGCACGCGCCCGACAAGTTCCGAAAGATTGCGCGGCTGCTCACGCTGATACAGGCCGAGCGTGCTCATCAGCACGGTCATCACGGCAGCGAAGACCGCTGCCGGAACCAGCGCCGGCAACAGCGATTCGAGGCTGCCCGGTGCGCTGATCCACGCCGCACCGAAGCCGGCAATCAACAGGACCAACGCTTCGGCAACAAGTCTCATGAGCGTTACGGACGGAACATAGTGACTGAACAACCTGACCACGGTAGACCCCTTTTCGAGCTGCTCATCTTGATTCGCGTCGTGTCATGCAACGGGTTGCCGGAAGCGACGTCTTGAGCGGTGGAGCGCGAACGATATGTGCGGCGAGGCCTTTCGAGCGTGAATATCATCACGAGACGCAGCCGCACCAAGGGGATGTGATAACTGAAGCACGTTGCGAAGCCGTTTCAGGGCGCCACAACGCGCTTCAGGACACAAAAATCCACATAAACAGGGGGTGTTCTACCACTCTGTAGCGGCGACTGGATGCCTTCAGACGAGCAGTTCGGCAGGTTCCGGATGGGCGAGGAAGGCAGCAGGACTGGCGCTGTAGCCGTAGGCACCCGACTGAAATACAGCGATCAGGTCGCCAGGGCCGGCCTCGGCCAGATCGACCTTGTCCCCCAGCACATCAAGCGGCGTGCACAGCGGGCCGACCACATTGACCTTCTCGTTCGCAACGCCATCAATCCGGTTTGCCACGGCTAGCGGAAAGTTGCGGCGGATCACCTGGCCGAAATTTCCCGATGCCGCCAGGTGGTGATGCATACCGCCGTCGACCACGATAAAGATCTGTCCGCGCGAAACCTTGCGATCGAGCACCCTGCATATATATAACCCGGCCTCACCCACCAGGTAGCGACCAAGTTCGAGCACAAGATCCGCACCGGGCAGCTTCATGCGGGCGTCTGCCACCAAACCGGCCAGTGCAGCGCACACGGGTTCAAGTTTCAGCGGTTGCTCACCCGGGAAATAGGGAATTCCAAAGCCGCCCCCGATGTTCAGTGTTCCTGGACATGATGGTGCGTCCGAAGCAAGTCTGAGCATCAGTTCGAAGCTTCGTCGCTGCATGTCGATCAGCGCGTCGGCGTTCAGATTCTGGGATCCGGCGTATATGTGGAAGCCCTCGAACGCAAGACCAAGCGACCCGATGCGCCGAAGCAATCGGGGCACGTCCTCCGCATCGACACCGAAAGGCTTGGCCCCTCCCCCCATCCGCATACCCGAAGAACGTATTTCGAAATCCGGGTTGATGCGTACGGCGACACGCGCTGGCCAGCCGAATTCTTCCGACAGGCTGGCCAGCAGTTCAACTTCGCGACCGGACTCCACATTCAGCAGGACACCGGCCGCCAGTGCCTGTCGCAATTCGTCCGCAGTCTTCCCCGGGCCGGCAAAACTGATGTGCGACGGCGCCATGCCGGCGTCCAGTGCAATTCTCAATTCACCGCCGGATGCCACATCAAGCCCATCGACCCGCGGCGCCATGAAACCGACGAGTGCCGGCATCGGATTGGCTTTCATGGCGTAATGCAGTTGCACGCCGGCCGGCAGCAGCCGACGCAGCAAGCCCACGCGGGCGTCGATCAGGCTGCGGTCGTACGCGTAAAAAGGAGTGTGTCCGGCCATCGCGGCCACTCGGGAAACCTTCTGGCCGTTGATCAACAGTTCGCCGTCAGCGCGCGAAAATGCATTGGCAGGGGCGTACGGCACAGCATGGGTGGCGTTCACGATCAAGGTTTCATTCCGGCGGAAAAATTCAAGCGACGACAGGCGTCGGCTTCGATGGCGGTCCGATCCAGCTTGCCGTTCGGGTTGCGAGGCAGCGCATCGTCGAACACGATGAAATGGGCCGGCACCTGATATACGGGCAGCTGCGCGCGACACTGCGCGCGCAGCGCGTCGATGTCCGGCGCACCGGTACAGTGCACGGCGACGGCGATCACCTGCCCGAGACCGGCATCTTCGACGCCGAAAGCGACGCATTCAGCCACGCAACCGGTCAGCAGCAGCGATTCTTCTATCTCTGTCGGACTTACGCGGTATCCGGACGTCTTGATCATGTCATCGCGACGGCCCACGAAGTAGAGATAGCCTTCCTCGTCCATACGGACCGAATCTCCGGAGAACACCACGATCTCATCGCGCAGCAGGCCGGGGGGATTCACCTCCGCGGCTGCGGGCAAGGGACGGAAGCGTTCGGCCGTTTGCGCGGCATCGTTCCAGTAGCCCTGCGCCACCAGCGAACCCCGCTGTACAAGCTCCCCGACTTCCCCGGGCGCACACTGGCGACCGTCCTCCCGCAGCACGAGTACTTCAGCATTCGGAATGGCACGCCCGATGGAATCGGGCCGCAGATCCACCTGCTCGGGCGGCAGGTAGGTCGCACGGAAGGCTTCGGTCAAACCGTACATCAGGAAGGGCCTGGCGGAAGGCGCGCGTGCGCGCAGCGCGTCCAGCGTGACACGCGGCATGCGCCCGCCGGTACTTGCGAAGTAGCGCAGGTGCGAATCGATGGATTCCGGCCACGGCAACTGAACGATCTGCATATATAGAGGCGGCACGGCGGTCAGTCCGGTCACCCGCTCGGCAGCCATCGCCTTTACGACGTCGCGGGCCATCAGGTAATTGATCAGCACCACCCGGGCACCGCTCAGGAATCCGGTGGTCAGTTGCGAAAACCCTGCATCGAAGGACAGCGGCAGCGCCGCCAGAATCGTATCGCCTGCGTGGTTGCCGAGATAGCCCGCCACACTGCACGCGCCCGAAACCATGTTCCGGTGCGACAGCACCACGCCTTTCGGCTGTCCCGTACTTCCGGATGTATACAGGATGGCCGCCATATCGCTGTCGATCACGCGGTGCATCGCACGCGCCGGCGCATCCATGAAGGAGGCCCATGGCAGGGCACCTGGCGCATCGCCATCGACCAGCACGGTATGCGCCAACGCGGGACATTCGGGCGGAAGAGTGCCGAGCGCGGCAAGCCGGAACGTCGACGTGATGAGCACACGAGCACCGCTGTCGCGCAGGATGTGACCAATCTGCGCCGCCTTGAGTAGCGGATTGATCGGCACGAACACGGCGCCGCAGGCTGCGGCGCCAAAACTGGCCACCACGGCTTCGAAACGCTTTTCGAGGAAGATGCACACCCGGTCGCCGCGACACACGCCCAGTGCCAGCAGGCCATGCGCACACGCCTCAACCTGCTGCGCCAGCATGGCGTAGGAAAAATCGATGCCATTGGCGCGCAGCGCGCAAGCGTTGCCATCGCGTGCGGCTGCATGTTCGACCAGATGGTTCAGCAGGCTTGGAACGGGCATCGAGGGCAATCGGCAGGACGCAAACAAGGCAAAACCTATACTATCGTGCGCCCGGAGCGACGCCCCGGAGTGACAAATTCAAACCACACGCCCTCGAGACGGCGGAATACAGGGAGAGCAGAGTGGATACGCGGCATACCTTGCGCGAACTGCTTCGGCAAGTGCTGGATCTCGGTGCGCGCGCCGACACAATGGCTGACGACACGCCGCTGCTGGGCGCCATTCCCGAACTCGATTCGATGGCCGTCATCGCAGTGATCACGGCGCTCGAAGAGCAGTTCGGTGTGACACTGGACGACGCCGATATCGACGGCAGCACCTTCGCGACCTTCGGTTCGCTGCATCAGTTCGTCACCGAACATCTTGCTGACTGAAGCCGCCGGCAGGACGCGTCACACCGCGGCGACCAACGCCGCGAACGCGGCAGCCATGGTCAACGCGGCAAGTAGCCCGAAAATCTTGCGCCTGCGTCCTGGACGATCAAGTCGGTGAAGCAGCGCCAACAGCCGTGTCCGCAGACGCGGATCAATCAGGTCACCGCCCCGAACATAGTGTTGCGCCAGTTCGGCCACCGTCAGAAACCGCAAGCCGGGCTGCGCGTGCAATGCCGCCGACACCAGATCGCCGATGGCACGAACGCTTTCGGTGCGCTGCGCCGACGCGCCGACGAAGTTCGATCGATGGGTTTCCAGCAACAGTGGCCGTCGCTGTGCCCACTTCGCGGCCAGGCCCGCCAGCCCGCGCTCGGTCCGATGCCCCCGCACCGGTTCGAAGTAGTCATTGCGCACGATGGCGAGCAGACCGGATGCGCAGCGCTGACCGTTGCGATAGTAGACACCTGTATCCACCGGCAGGCCGTCTGTGCCGCGCGTCTCGTAGCGCTCGCCCGGCGTCACCAGCACGGCCAGGCCCTGCTCCGCCCAAGCACGCTCGACGCATGCGTTCCAGACGAAGGTGGGCGGCACCACCACTTCGGGAAGGGCACCAAAACACTGCCTGAACATCGCAACCTCGTCCGCGACGCGGGCGCGGATGTCGCCTTCGTCCAACGCCTTTGAAGGCAGCACGGAAGCATCGGTCCAGCGGCTCTGCAGGGGTGACGGCAGCTGTTCGGTTTCCACGAAGGGCGCGCCGGCCAACCAGACGCGCACCTGCGGATCCATTTGAACCGCGCGCGTCAGCACCGCCGGGTGGTAATGCTCCATGCCGTGCAGCTGCAGATCGAACACCCCGGCACGCACACCCTGGGCCATCGCGGCACAGACCGGCTCAAGCCGCGCATCCTCCAGCGTGACCCGCGCTGCGCCCAGCGCTTCTTCCGGCGTTCCCGCCGCCCCCGGACCCGCCAGGATCACGCCGAGCGTCATCACCGGATGTCGTCCGGTCAGATCACGATGCCGCGCCAGCTCCACCGCGATGTCGCGCAGCGCGTCGGCCTGCTCGAGCGGCCCGTAGCCCCAGTCGTCGCCTTCGAACACCAAGACGGGATGGCGCAGGCAGGGCTCAGCCCAGGCGGGGGCGATTTCGCGCCGCAAGAAGTAGATCGCCACCGCCCAAAAGAAAACCACAGCCAACAACCCGTACATGATGCGCAATCCTCCGGGCGCAGACTTTCTCACAGATCGAATGTGCGGAATGCGCCGAGCGGGTGCGTTCGTGATTCAGGGCACTACCCGGAGCAGGCCCGTCGCCCTAAGCTTCGGGTTGCAGCAATCGGAATCCCCCTCGCAGCCGATCAGCCGCCCGATCCTGCCGCACGGCGCGGCCGGATACTGCGCAATCGCAACGAACGACCTCACCGTCCGCCCATGTCAGACACCCCGAAGCGCGGTCAGATACTTATCGGCTTGCTGGCGTACGCCACTCTGATTGCCTACGGCAGTCTGTATCCGTTCTCCGGCTGGACGACCCACGAAGACACCTTTGCATTTCTGTCCACGTGGAACATCGGCGCGCTTTCACTTCCCGACCTGGTCGTCAATTCGCTGATCTACCTTCCATTGGGCGCAGGTATCCGGCTTGCAACCGCACGCTGGCCGCTCGTCGTTTCCGTCCTGGTCGCAACGCTGATCGGCGGAGCGCTGAGCCTGAGCGTCGAGGCGTTCCAATCCCATCTGCCGCAGCGCGTACCGTCGTTGTCGGACTTCATTCTCAACACCGGTGGAGCGCTCGCCGGCGCAGTGCTCGTCGGGCTGCTGAACCCGCGGGGTCAGCTCTACGCGACAGCGCATGCATGGCGCGTGCGCCGTTTCGAGCCGGGGCACGAAGCCAACCTGGTGCTCGCCGCACTATTCGGCTGGTCACTTTCCCAGCTTTCACCCTTCGTGCCATCGCTCGACGTCGGTTCGATCCGGTCCGGGCTTGCGCCCCTGGCATCCGTGTTGACGGACCCGTCGCGCTTCTCTTGTTCGCGTGCGCTGACCACCGCGCTGGAAATACTGGCGCTTGCGCTGCTCGTGCGCGATGTGCGCAAACACCCGGTACCGGTAGGTCGCACGCTGCGCCGGACCATCTTCGGCGTGCTTGCGCTCAAGGTGGTCATCGTCAGCCGGCAGCTGTCCGCCGAGGCGCTGGCGGGCGCCGCCATCGGCTTGTTGATCGCCCTCGCCTCACCCCGGGCGCTCAAGCCGCATCGCCCGGCAATCAGTCTGCTGGCCATCCTGATGTCGCTGATCATCAGCGAGCTGGCGCCCGAAAACGGCGCGCTGCGAGTGCTGAACTACGTACCGTTCGCGGCACATATGGAAAACCCGATGCTCGGCCTGAGCGTCATCGCCGATACCGTGTGGCCCTACCTGCTGATCGTCGCGGTGCTCTGCCGGCTCGCGCCTGCGTCGCACGCCTGGTCGGCGACCGTCGTGGCGCTGTGCGGGATTTTTGCCTTTGCGCTGGAATGGATGCAGCAGTACGTCCCGGGCCGCACGCCGGATATCACCACGGCGGTCATTGCCCTGATCACCGCCGTGGGTGCCGTCCGCTACCTGGGCGGCGGCGCAAAGCCTTCATCTGCGCCACGTTCCAGGCTTTTGGAAGCAAAACGCGCCTCATATCTTGGCGCAAACCTTGCCGTGATCGTGTTCGCCTCGGGACTGACCACGGCGTGGTCGCTCGGCCGCAGCCCCGACGAGATGGTCATGACGTCCCAGTCGAAACCCATGCTGCCCGCAGCCGAAACCTTGCGGGAACCGGATCTGCCCGGCTTTCGCACAGGCCATCCACGCCTGCCGCATCCCGATGCCCGCGACATCGCCCGCCTGCGGGCAGAAAACCCGGATTACATCCGGGAGGTTCTGAAGCGGGCCGGCGGCGGGCGCGGAAATCTGAATGACGCAATCCTCGCGGAAGCCCTTTCACCCGGCAGTCAGGATGTACGCGCCATCGTCGAACACGTGCTCCGGCTCCAGCCCACCTGGCGCGGCCACGAACAGACCAAGCCCATCGCCCTGGCCTATGACTGGCTTCACCACCGCATTCCCCCCGATCTGATGCCCAGACTCCGGGACAAGGTGATCGAAGCCTGCAACTACCAGATCAACGTCATCCGCGTCGAGCGGATGTCGCCCTATAACGTCTTCCTCTACAACTCGCCGCTGCAGGCCCTGATGGCCTGCACACTGTCGATCTACCGGGACGACCCGCGAGCGGCGCCCGTCATGGCCTTCACCCACGATTACTGGATCAACCGCGTGCTGCCGGTATGGCGTCAGGTGGGCGGGAAGAACGGCGGGTGGCACGAAGGCGGTGAATATGTGGGTATCGGCATCGGCCAGGCCATCTATCAGTTGCCCGCCATGTGGCGTTCTGCAACGGGCGAGGACTACATCGCCAGGGAGCCCGCCATCCGCGGCTTTCTCGACTTCGTCGTCTATCGGCAGCGGCCGGACAAGGCCGCATTCAGTTGGGGAGACATCGCCTTTGTCGATCGCAAGCCACCGGATGCCGTGGCGTTGGCAGTCGAATTGCGTCACTCCGCGGCCTATTCCGTCTGGGCAGGGCGCAGCGGCCCCCCGAGGCCGACCTCATGGCCCTGGGGCCCCTTGACCGACAACCTTCTGTTCGATGCGACCGCAGACCGCGCCCTCCCACTGAGCCACCATTTCGACGGGCTCGGCGTACTCGTGGCACGCAGCAGCTGGGAGCCGGATGCGACCTACGTGAGCTTCAAGGCAGGCGACAACTACTGGTCACACTCACATCTGGATCAAGGCGCGTTCATGATCTACAAGGCGGCCGATCTCGCGCTGGACAGTGGTTGCTACTGCGAGTACGGCAGCGATCACCACTTGAACTATACGTACCAGACCATCGCCCACAACACCCTCACCGTCACCGACCCCTCCGACACGGCGCCCATGCCTGCTCGCAACGACAAGCCGCCACGCGCCATCGCGAACGACGGGGGTCAGCGGCGCATCGGCTCCGGCTGGGGCGGCGACGCAGCGCCCCTCGACAGGGGGGAGTGGGAAAGCAAGCGTGAGGCCTATCACACCGGCCGCATCAGCCAATTGTTCGAGCAGGACGGCCTGACCGTTGCCGTTGCCGACATCACACCGGCCTATACGAACCCTTCATCCGGAAAGGGACGATTCGCCGAACGTACCCGACGTGTCGAACGGGCCTGGCGCGTCTTCGCTTATGACCGGTACAGCGACACCGTCGTCGTGTTCGACGACGTGGTTGCGACCCGGGCGGATTTCGTCAAGCGCTGGCTGTTGCACAGCCAGACCCGGCCCGTCGTGTCCGGACAGAAATTCACGATCGAACGCGCAACCCCCGCAGGCCCGAGCCGCCTGCTCGGTACCGTTCTTCACCCCGCCGCACCAGTGCTCTTGCCGATCGGCGGCCCCGGGTTCGAATTCTTCGTCGATGACCGCAATCACGACAACAGCGGCAAGGTGCTGCTCGACATCGCCAGACGCAAACCGGGCACGCTCGAAGCCGGAAACTGGCGCATCGAACTGAGCCCGTCACAAGCGAGTACAGGCGACCAGTTTCTGGTGGTGCTGCAGCCGACGCTGGGAGATCAGGTGCCGGCAACGGTGACGCCGGTGAAAAACGGAATTGGCGCCGAAATAAGAACTTCCGAACGTACGCTGCGCTTCACCTTCGAACCGGGACGCATCGGAACGACGATTGAGATTTCCGCTGACGGGAAGACCACCCGGCAGGAGGTTTTTGGCAGCAGCACCCCTGTTGAATCAACGGGATGGATTGCCGAAGTGCTCCGTAGAGTCAGAAGTTTTCACTGAGCGCGGCGGCGAATGCGCTCGATTGTGATCCAGTGCTGAGCGTCCCGTGGCCAAGGTCGAAGACACTCGCGAAGCGGGCACAACGCATACCGCGAAATCAAACCGATCCGGCGTGATCCCGAGTTTCTGGCGGATGACGCGACACGCAGACCTTGCACGCTCGTATTCACAAAACGACTGAACGATGAATGGCATCAGAAGAACGTGGCTTCCGTTCGCGCTTGGAGCGACCCCCTGGATCACTCTGGCACTCCTCCTTGTCTTTGAGTTGGTACTCCACAGCGATGCATGGGTGCTGCGCTATCGATCTGTGTTTGCCGTCGGGCGCGCCAGCGACAAAGTCGATTTCCTGGCAAGGCAACGACCAGAGGTGCTCTTCGTCGGGAACAGCCGTGCCGACAATGGTCTGTCGCCCGAAGCATTCACCGCCGGCGCCGGACTGATCAAGCCCGCGGGAGTTTTCAATCTTGGCGTGCCCGGCGCCAACACGCTGGTACTGAAGGGCGTCGTGGAGCGCCTGCTCGATGAAGGAATGGCTGCACCTGCACATGTCTTCATCACGCTCGACGAAACACTGTTTCAGCATGAAGACTCGCTTGGCTACTACGGATTCCTTGCCTCGCGCAGCGACATGCTCGAGCACGGCTTCTACGGCGCCTTGTTCGGTTCATGGCTTCGCACCTGGTACTACAGCGGCAATCTGCGCCAACTTCGCGAGCCGGAAAAGTTGCTGCGTTTCGTGAGTGCAACGTTCTCGAACATCGACCCCATCGGTGGCAGTGCAGAGCAGAGCCGCGGTTATCGCAGGGGCATCAGCGGGGGCTTCCAGACCCGCGCACAGCTCATTGCCCAGGAGGCAGGCACCCGTGCGCCGCCTGACCCCCGAATGGCGAACGCCCTCGGCGCTCTCGTAGAACGACTGGTCAGTTCGGGTAGCCGTGTCTATCTTGTTGCCGTGCCGATGTTCGAGCGTGCGTCGTCCTTCGGGCCGGCTGCTGCGCCCAGTGAATATTCGAAGGTTCTGTCACTGCTGGAAGCCCGCGGCGCACGCTGGCTCGAAGTACCCCTCGCCAAACGCCTGGGGCCCGAGCATTTCGCCGACCCCGGACATTTGAACGACGGCGGGGCAGTGCTGTTCAGTTCGGCACTTGGAGGTGCCTGGCAGAAGTTGGCTGACAAGCGATGATCTTCAGCCAGCCCATCTTCTTCGTCTTCCTCGCTGCCCTGCTATGCGTCTACAGCCTGTGTCGCACGCACACCGAGCGTGCCGTGACACTGCTCGTCGGCAGCCTCATCTTCTACGCCTCATGGAAGCCTGCCTACCTCATCCTGCTGGTCTTGTCGGTCAGTCTGAATTATCTGTTCTACAGCGCGCTGGCACGCACGCGCAGCAAGCGGCTGCTGGTGACCGCGCTGGTGCTCAACCTCGCCTTGCTCGGGTCGATCAAATATCTCGGCATGCTGATCGACAGCGTCATTGCCTTAGCCGCTTTTACCGGTCATACAGACACCGGGCTGGACAGCAGCTGGACGCATTGGGCACTGCCGCTGGGCATCAGCTTCTATACCTTCCACATGCTGTCGGTGATGATCGACGTGTATCGGGGCGAGTGGAACACGCGCATTTCCTTCCGTGCCTGGTGGCTTTACATCAGCTTCTTCCCGCATATGGTCGCCGGCCCCATCCTGCGCGCATCGGAACTGGTGGAGCAGCTGGAGCGTCTGGAGCCGCTACAAGCGCGCGATCTCAAGCTCGGTGCCCTCATTTTCATGGGCGGGCTGATCAAGAAAGTCCTGTTCGCCGACAACTTCGCCGGCCTCGCCGATGAACTGTGGACAAACCCGGAACGGCTCGACACCGCTACCGCATGGCTGGCGGTCACTGCGTTTGCGCTGCAGATCTATTTCGACTTCTCGGGCTATAGCGAAATGGCGATCGGCCTGGCACGTGGTTTCGGGGTGACGCTGCCGCGAAACTTCCTGTATCCGTACATCAGTCGCAACCCACAGGAGTTCTGGCAACGCTGGCACATCACGCTGTCGCGATGGTTGCGTGATTATCTGTACGTGTCGCTCGGCGGAAACAGGTCGGGTCAGGCACGCACGATCGTGAATCTGATGATCACCATGGTGCTCGGTGGCCTGTGGCATGGCGCGGCATGGAACTTCGTGATCTGGGGTTTCCTGCACGGTAGCTGGCTCGCCGCACATCGCCTTGCCAGGCCATGGCTTCCCAAGCCGCAGTCATCATTCGCAAGAACCGCTTACGCTTTCGCCAGTTGGGCGGTCAGCCTGACCATCGTATGGGTGACCTGGGTATTCTTTCGCGCGGCGGGGACCGACCTGGCTTTAACGATGTGTGCGCGAATGTTCGGATTATCCGCAAGCGATGGCTCGCCCCCGGAGGTGCGCACCTATGTATGGGCACTGACCGCACTCACAGGGCTTCTGGTGCTGCTCGAGCCAAGACTGGTCTCATTCGCCGATGCGAAGCTGAATCAATGGGCTCAAGTGCCGGCACTCGTTCGCAGCAGCCTTTACGCCACCATCATTCTTGCGGTGATTATCTTCGGCGGCAGCACTCAACGGTTCATCTATTTCGACTTCTGATAAATCCGCCGGTGCGACCTCACCCATCCCGATGTGGGAGCGGGCTGCCGAAAGGTGCGATGCGCTGGCGCCTTGTGCTACGCGACTCCAGAGTCACCCCGGCTCACCCGGACAGTGCTGGAAGGCAGACCCGATCTGCTACTGGACGACCGCGCACCTGAAGCGCCAGAAGCACACTTCAGCCGCCGAGCGAAATGAGAAGGCGCGCTCCGTATGGACTCAACCGTTTCACGCGAGCGACTAGGCGGCTCCCAACGTGACGCGCTAGGCGGACCTCCAAGTGGGCACGTGGCATCATGAAAGTAGTCGGTTGCAATGCGCCACAGACCGGATGTCGTACGCTGGAGTAACCGCCCCAGCGCATTGATTTCGCAACAAGACTTCTTCAAACGAGGTAGTCGCCCCTTATACAAGTGATCCGCCGGCAACTCAGCCGCCAGATTCCACTTAACTGGCTTCGAAACAGGAAACCCAGCATTTATGCGACCCGTCGAATGAGAACGCAATCGAACCTAATGGCACTGTCGATTGCCTGCTTTCTGTTTTTTACCCTTTTTTGGGCCTCTCGGCCCACTTGGGCACAGGCCGGACTTTCCGAAGCATATGTCCTAACGGAAGACGATCTGGCGTTCATGCCACAGTTCTGTCGCGCGAAAGTCAGCAAAAAACTACCGAAAAACGTATACGAGGGTTGGAGCAATAAATTCGGCCCCGAAAATTGGTTGCACATGCATCACTATTGCTTCGGACTGAAGGCACTCCAGCTTTCCTATTCGAATTTCCGGGATTTGACCTCTCGCACATACCAGGCACGCGTCGCTGAAACCGAATTCAATTATGTGCTCAGGCATTCTGAGGAAGATTTCTACATGCGTCCGGAGATATTGGTGCAGCGAGGTCGGGCTCAAACACTCGCTCGCGCATACGAACCTGCCAAGAAAAGCTTTGAAGAAGCACTGAAAATCAACCCGAAATCCGTCGACGCCTGGGTTGCCCTCGGAGATCTCTACAGCCTGATCGGTCGAAAGAACGACGCCATAAAAACACTTGAACAAGCAATCGAAGTCACCGGCGAGGAGCAAAACAAGAAAATTCTTCTCAGATTGAAAGATTTGCGCCCTTCTACCGCCTCAGGTAAAAAACCAAGCCTTCCCGCCGAATAATAAATGAGCCTAAAACAATCAATACGAAACAGCTCCAAGTGGCTGGTCGGAAGCAATCTCATATCCCAGATAATACAATTTTTGTTCGGGATAGTTTTGGCGCGCCTCCTGGTACCCGCCGATTTCGGAATGATCGTAACAATTCAAATATTCACTGGATTCGTAAGTCTCGTTGCATCGGGTGGATTAGGTCAGGCACTGATCAGATCAAAAGAAGCTGGAGAGCGCGACTTTCAGGTGGTATTCAGCGTACAACTGGCGGTAGGAATAGCAATCTATGCGGGATTTTTCCTGATCGCACCGTGGTTTGCGAAGTGGTTCGGATCACCGCTGTACGAAGACTTGCTCCGCATATCGGCGATAAGCTTCCTGATGCGCCCATTCCTCAACCTGCACAATGTCTGGTTGCACAGAGAAATGCAATTCAAGGCAACCTCCACCATCAGCTTGGCTGCCAACCTATTAAGCGGTGTTTCTAGCATAGCGATGGCGATGGCAGGTTTCGGAGTCTGGAGCCTTGTTCTGAGCGGTTTGCTGGGAAGCATATTGAACTGTGTCCTGCTCATGCGCATTACTCCAATGCGGACAAAATTTATTTTTGATCGCAGCATCGCCCGACGGCACAGTGGATTCGGAATCAAAATAACGCTCAATGATTTCATCAGCTACATGCGCCATCAGACCAGCAACTTCATTCTGACGAAATTGGCTGGTCCAACGACCGTAGGGCTGTTCAACAAGGGTGACAGCCTGGCCAAACTTCCGTTCAGCACAATCAGCGGGCCGATTTATCAACCTGTTTTCCGGTCAATGGCTGCGGAACAGGATAATCCCGACAGGATCAAGTACCTGTATTTCCGGATGGTCTCCCTTCTTCTGCTGTACACGATGCCGATTTATGTTGGGATGTGGTGGCTGGCGGAACCGCTCATTGTCACTCTGTACGGAACTCAGTGGGCGGGCGCCGCCATTCCGCTCGAGATCCTGTCGCCACTCGGTTTTCTCTATTGCATCGGCCACCCCTGTGGCGCGGTGCTCGGCGCGACCAATCGAGTAGGCCGCGAAGTCGTCGTGCAAACAATCACGTGGATTATCGTTGGCGTAGGTTGCTACGTCGGATTGCAATGGGGCCTGGCGGGAGTTTCATTCGGGATCGTCTTGAGCCAGGTGTATTCGACGACGCATATGTATCTGCTTTCCAATGCGGTGATCAAGGCCACCCCGCGCGAGCTGATATCAGCACTTGCACCGGGGATCATGCTTAATTCAGTTCTGGTGGGCACCATCATCCTGATCGATGCTGTCCTGCCGGCTGGCTTCCGGTCTGATTCGACGGTGTCGTATATCCTTGTAACGGCAGTGCTCGGCGGTCTGGTGTATGCAGCGGTCTTTCTTTTCTTTCCGATGGATGCCCTGCGTGACGAAGCGAACCGCTGGAAAAGAATGCTTCGAATCGCGGTTTGAAACAGCGTTCGAAACCGAATAGATCCGCCTTTAAAGTCAGCTAGAACAAGAATTCAGCATGCCCTCAATTGATTTGACATCGCTTTTCGCCAGACAGAGGGAAGTTGCCTCGGACCGAGGTTCGAAATCTCCTGGATTCAACCGCCTGGATTACACTACGGATTCAGGCGTATCTGTGCTGATTGACAGCTTTGCGGAGAGCACGGCGGCTTGCGTATTCATTCGCTGCACTTCAAGTGGATCGATTCGCTTGTCTCTGGAAGGTGAGTACCGCTTCGCCAGGTGCGCCGCTGGCGGCTGGCTGCTGAAACCATACCGGATCACAGACGATTTCTTCTGGCTTCCGGCGCCCCCCATGAGTCGAAGCCTGGACCACCACGGGCATATTCTTTCTCACAAACCAGCACTTGTCAGCGGCGCGGAAGTCAGCCCGGAATTTGTGTCACTGGAGTTTGAGAACACTGACACGAACGTCGTTGACATCGTGGTGTGGAAATTACCCGAGTATTTATTGGCCGATCTTCAGCAACTTGATCACATGGAGCGTCGTCCGTATTTCCTCTGGAGCTCGCACACTGCATACAAGATCCCTGCCGATGTGTATCTCCATCTGGTTAATGGGCATGTGTATGAAAATCACGAAGTCTGGCCAAAATACTGGCGCGTATGCTCGGAACTTGATGCCTATGCGCTTTACGTGACGCTGTCTGGCCTGTTGCGCGGAACCGGGAAAAAAATATACGAGCTAATGCGACGGCAGATTGTTTTTTCCGTCGTTGCCCGTCAAAGCAGCGACGGCGGCTGGTATCACGGCGAATGGACCGATGAAATGGAGTCGCACTATCGACTCCATGCGGCCGGAATGCTCCTGCTGGCGGCGTATTTCGAAGAAGCACAGGATCCCGTCGTGGGGGAAGCGATCAAGCGAGCATGCGCATTTGCGGCGGCGAGAATCGATCGCATCGATTCGGGTGTCTGGTACTTGCATGATTCGCTTGAGGAGACCGAGGAGACCCTCAAGCGTTATCCGTTCCGCTACGAGATCAGTCGTGCTCTCGGAAAGTCACGCAGCAATCTGATGGTCCTCAACACGCACCTCGACACGAATGTTGCGATGGAGCGATGCCGTCAGGTCACCGGCAGCGAGGAGTTTTCTGTATTGATCGAATCGGCACGTGAAACGTCCGTTGCCGTCTGCGCCCTGAAACCCGCAGAGTGGTTGTACCGCCCGCTTTTCCGTGCGGTTGCTCTTACCTTGCTTCCCCCGAGTGCCGGAGCAGCCTTGCCTTTGCCGCTTCGCGCCATCAAGAGAATCACTTGGAAGTACATCATTCCCCTGTTGCCGCGGATCAAGGCGCGCTTTCCGCGATTGGTGATGCCCGGGGGATTCATCGAACGGGACCTTGCCCAGCATTCTTTTTCGGTTCGTTATCAGCCAGTCAATCTGATGGATCTGGTTCGCACGCGGCGGATTTTCGGTGAAGTGGCGCTAGACCCTCTGCTGGAGGAGTGTTTTGCCTTCACGCAGCACAGCGGCATCAAGGAACGCTGGAAGGAACTTGCGGGCAAGGAAGATGATTCCCTCGGTTTTTGGGCAGAGGCGCTCTATCACATGTGCCTCCTTGAAGACGATCGTCGCTATCGCGCGTGGCTTGCCGATGCTGTGATCTATCTCGACGACGCCCGGCTCGGGCTGTCTCCTTCGTTGCTTGGCTGCAATGCTGAAGCGGTTGCGCCAAAGCTGCAGACCCTGTGCCCACGCCCCTCCGACCCGCGACTTTGCGTGACCAATCTGAGCAAGAGCCCACAACTTCTTGAGTATCTCGTCATCAACCCCAGCCACGACGACATCGTCCTCGAGTGGAAGCTCGCCCCTGTTGGGCCGGTCCAGTGGCACGACAGTGGAGATACTCGCCGCGAAGAGAAAGGCATGGTAGTGCCCGCGCGAAGCTGGGTGCAGGGTGTCACGGTTTCTCCGGTTGAAGTCGGGCGGTGACCTGGTCGTAAACGCTGGATGCGACAGTACGTGGTACCGGCTCGGCTTGCTCTTCATGGACAGGTTTGGTACCGCCCTTCCCTTAACGAATCTGAATCGATCGATGCCTTCAAACACTTCAACTGACTCGCCGCAGCGAGCCCGCCTGATCGCCTTTCACCTCCCGCAATTTCACCCTACGCCCGAGAACGACGAGTGGTGGGGCAAAGGCTTTACGGAATGGACCAACACGGCAAAGGCGGCACCACTCTTCCCGGGGCACTATCAACCGCACATTCCTGCTGACCTCGGGTTCTACGACCTGCGCTTGCCGGAGGCGCGCCATGCGCAAGCCGAGTTGGCCAAAGAGTACGGCATCGGCGGTTTCTGCTATTACCACTACTGGTTCGGTGGACGCCGGATACTCGAGCGTCCCGTGAACGAAATTCTTCTTTCTTCGGAGCCTGACTTTCCGTTCTGTCTGTGCTGGGCGAATCACAGCTGGAACACAGTCTGGCAAGGAACCAATTCGATGCTGGTCGAGCAGGTCTACCCCGGCATGGAGGATCATGCCGCCCACTTCGACTGGCTTTTGAAGGCGTTCACCGACCGCCGGTATCTGACGGTCGATGGCAAACCGATCTTCTTGATCTACAAGCCGGACGACATTCCCGAAATTGTGCGCATCACCGATTTCTGGCGCGAACGGGCCCTGCAGGCAGGTCTTCCGGGACTGTTCCTGATCGGCGTGTCCCATCGCAACGAGAAGTGGGATCCACGCACCCGCGGCCTGGATGCCTCGACGATGCAGGCGCTGCCCGCACGCGACGGACGAATCCCCCGCCGGTATCTCAGCACGAAGATGAAGCTCGCAATGCAGGGCAACAAGCACGAACTCACGATCTGGGACTATCAAGAAATACTGCCCAGCCTGCTTCGCTCGAACAAGCCGGAGTGGAGAGACTTCCCCCTGGTACTGCCGAACTGGGACAACACGCCACGCATGGGCATGCGGGGACTCGTGTTCCACGATGCGACGCCCGAACTTTTCCGGGGTCACCTTCGGGAAGCCCTCGACCGCGTGTCCCCTCATCCGGACAGCGAGAAGATCGTATTCCTGAAGGCCTGGAATGAATGGGCCGAAGGCAACCACGTCGAGCCCGATCAGAAATGGGGACGGGCCTGGCTCGAAGTCATCCGCGACGAACTTCGAGCATGAACGGTTCGGTCGCGGAGCGCCCGCTGATTTCGGTCGTCATGCCGTGCTACAACGCCGGACCCTATCTTGACGAAGCGGTGTCGTCGGCGCTTGATCAGATCAATGTCAGAACCGAAGTTGTGCTGGTGGACGACGGTTCAACCGACGATTCGCTCACCGTAGCCGAGTCGCTTGATGCGCGATATCCGGGGCGTATCACACTGCTGCGCTCGGATCGGCGTGGCCCCTACCCTGCACGCAACCTTGCGCTGAAGCGCGCGCGCGGCACATTTGTTGCCTTTCTGGATGCTGATGACTGGTGGGAGCCGGATGCACTTTCAAAGCTTCTCGATGCAATCAGGGCTGCCGACGCCGATCTGGCCTACTGCGGCTGGCAGAACGTGGGAGATGGCGTGGAATCGCAACCCTACGTACCACCGGCCTACGAACAGGAAGACATGGCCGCCCATTTCGTGCGCACTTGCCCATGGCCCATTCACGCAGCCCTGCTCAAGCGAGAGGTGGTCGATGCGGTGGGCGGCTTCTGCGAAGAACGCTTCTCATCCATGGATTACCACTTCTGGCTGCGTGTCTACGGTCGCACCGAGCGCATCGTACGGGTACCCGAAGTGCTGGCTTATTACCGTTGGCACGGCAGCGCCCAGGTGTCGGCAGTCAAATGGCGGCAAGTGCTTGATGCCCTCTGGGCGCAGAAGGACTTCCTGGCACGTTACCCGGGCCGCGTTGCCCACCTGGCGCCCCAGAAACTACTGGATTTAACCGAAGGTCGCATACTCAGGGAAGCGTATCGGGCACTCTGGAAGCGGGATCTGCTGTCGGCTCACACACTGTTCCGTCACGCGAGCCAGTCGGGGATCGGGAAAATGGCCGACATGCGGTACATCCTCACTGCAAAGCTGCCGCTCTCCCTGTACAAAGCCATATTTTCGCTGCGCGACAAATTCGGAAGCGGCACGCACGGCAGTCAGTGAGGCTCGGCCTGACCTTGGCGCCGCTTGGATGGAACGCACAAAGGAACCGCCGTGACAGCACGGAAGCAGACCGCAGAACGCGTCCCCGTACTGATGTACCACCGCGTTGGCGACACGAGCAACGCATGGGAAGCACGCTACGGAATCCGCCCGGAAGACTTCCGCGCCCACATGCAGGCACTGGCCGATGCAGGCTACCGTGCAGTCACAATAGATGACATGGTCAAGTGGCTTGAGGGCGACCTCACACTGCCGGAGGGTTCATTCCTGCTGACGTTCGACGACGGCTTCAAGGGCGTCATGGATCACGCCATGCCGGTGCTGCAGCAACATGGCTGGCCGGCGACCGTCTTCCTGGTCAGCGATCTCATCGGAAGCCGGGACGAATGGACACGCACATCCAACCCTTCAGGCCAGACCCACCCCCTGCTCGACGCAAACGATATCCGCACGATGAGCGCGGCCGGGTTCAGCTTCCATTCGCACACGCGTAGCCACGCCAGCCTGCCGACGCTGGACGATGATGCCCTGGCTGACCAGCTGGCCGGATCGCGGCGCGTGCTGCAGAACCTGCTCGGTCATGATGTGGATTACATCGCCTACCCGTTCGGCCATCTGGACGAGCGGGTCGAGGCTGCAACGCGCGCTGCCGGCTACAGGGCTGCGTTTTCGACACAGCCCGGATTCAACCGCAGCGACGTGAACCGCCTGCGCATCCGCCGCCTCGACGTGTTCGGTACCGACACGCCTGCGATGCTGCTGCGAAAGGTCAGGCTCGGCAGCAACGATGGCACGCTGGGCAATGCGGTGCGCTATTACTTCCGGCAAATCACCCGACGCCTGCCTGGCGCGAGCCGATAAGGGGCCGCGCGACATGACCCAGCCCCGCTACTCCGTTGCATTGTGTACGCACAACCATGCAGACCGTCTTGAATGGACGCTTGCAGAGCTTGCGTCGATACGGTTGCCGCAGGCTCCGATCGAGTTTCTGGTCATCGACAACGGCTGCCGCGACGACACGCCTCGGCTTCTTGCCGCGCACCGCTGGCCTCCGGGATTCAGTGCGCGCATCGTCCGCGAGGACAAGCTCGGACTGTCGAACGCGCGCAACCGCGCAATTGCCGAAGCGCAAGGCGAATACATCATCTTCATGGACGATGACGAAACCGCTGATCCGGACTGGCTCTGTGCTTTTGAACGATTGATCGATGCCCATGCACCTGATGCCTTCGGCGGCCGCATCAAGGTGCTGTTCGAGGACTCTCGGCCGCCCTGGCTGAGCGACGAACTGCTGGGTTTTCTGGGCGAATTGAACAGATCGGACTCGATCGTGCCACTGACATCTCCCGATACGTCTTTCTATGGCGGCAACTTCGGGTTCAGAAAGACCGTGTGCGAAAAAGTCGGCGGATTCGATTCGATGCTCGGACGCAAAGGCGGCGACAACACCGGCGGCGAAGAAGTCGACTTCTACCGCCGGCTCCTGGCAGCAGGATTCGGCGTGTGGTGGACGCCCGATGCCGTCATTCATCACCGCATCCAGGCAGTAAAGCTGAATCGTGGCTACTTTCTTGACCTGCACTACAAGCAGGGGCGTGTCGACGGCACGCGCAGCCGCCGGACGGAATCGCGCTGGCCGCCAATCTATATCTACGGTCAATTGTGGCGTGCGTTTTCCGTGGCCATGCGTCAGGCGCTGTCGCAAGGACGTGACACCAGCCTGCGCAAGGAAATGAATGTGGCTTACTTCATCGGTACGCTGTCGGGCTGGATCCGCCCACGCGATGCAGGCCGCTGACATGGAAACGCGACCTGCTTGCGACGTAACGGTCGTCATCTGTACGCATAACCGGATGTCGCTGCTGCGGCAGGCGCTTGACGCGCTGCGTGTCGCCCCCCCTCCGGACGACCTGACCGTGGATCTTCTGATCGTCGCGAACGCCTGCAACGAAAGCACCCTGCGCGAACTGCACGATATCGAGGCGCAGTGGGCGCCTCACTCACTCGGGCTACGTGTTCTCGAAGAGCCGGTGGCCGGGAAGTCGCATGCACTCAACTCGGCACTCGCAACGCCGCTTGCCCGGCACGTGTGCTTCATCGATGACGATCAGGTGGTCGCACCGGACTACTTTCACGCGCTGTCGGCGTTGATCCGGCGAAATCTCGACTACGGCATGTACTGCGGCTGGATGCTGCCTGCGTGGGACGGGTCCGAACCTTCCTGGGTGCACCGGCGCGACGAGTACAGGATTCCGGTGCGCCCTTTCCCCGAATACGACTTCGGCGAGACGGAGACGGAAATCACCGGGGAAATGAAGATACCGAGCGGCGGAAACATCATCATCCGGCGCGATGTCATCGAACGCACGGGCCGCTTTTCTGCTGAGCTGGGTCCGACCGGACACAACCTGATGGGCGGCGAGGACATCGACTACATCCGGCGCGCCCTGCAGGACGGATGTCGCCTGCTCTATGTACCTGGCCTGCGGCAGCGCCATCTGCTGGAACCGGAGCGGATGACCACCCGATACATGATGCGGAAATGCTTCCTGCGCTCGTATTCATCCATCCTGATACATGGCGGAGCCGAAGGGATTCGCATGGTGCCGTCGCTGCTGCGCAAAGGCGTTACCTATACATTGCATGCGGCATTCAGCACGAACCGTGACCGTCGCTTCTACTGGCTGATGAGACTGGCAGCCACAGCAGGCGAAATGCGGGCGCAATTCGGATGATGACCAGCATGAAAAAGGAAATCGCCCCGAAGCGCCCGGGACCGCACGCATCCGACTCGTCGCTGCTCTTCTTCACGCCGTCCTACCGCAACGATATCGACCGGCTGGTGCTGCTTCGTCGCAGCATGCGCAAGTTCTATCGTGGCTCCGCCCAACATGTGGTGGCCGTTCCGGAATCCGATCTGGCCCTGTTCCGAACTGCGTTGCGCGATGACGACTGCACGCTGGTGTCGCAACAGAGCCTTGTCGACCGTCGTTTCTTTCCGACAGCCCTCTACAGTCTGGTCGACCGCTACGCGCCTGGTCAGGCGTGGCGCTTCGCGAAGCATGCAGGCAAAGGCGGCTGGATCATTCAGCAGATTGCAAAACTGAACGCAAAAAGCCTGCAGGAACGCGGGCCCATCCTTGTGCTTGATTCTGACCTGTTCTTCTTCCGGTCATTCGACGATGCCGATCTGCTGGCGGATCGAGGGCGGGTGCTGGTGCGCATCACGCCGACGACGGAATCGGGCAGACACCGCAAGCACATCGCCGGCGCACGCAAGTTGCTGCGTCTGCCCGAAGGAAGCACCGAGCACCACTACATGTCCTGCCCGGCCATCCTGCAAGCGGAGTGGCTGCACGAACTGGGCCGCCATCTGGAACAGCTCCATGACAAACCCTGGCAGGACGTGCTGCTGGCCGAAGAAACCATGTCCGAATATTCGATCTACGGCGTTTTCGTCGAAGAGACATTGAAGCCGTCCGACCTCGTCATCCATGAACGAAGTTTCAATCACATGCTGTGGGACACCCATTCGTACGCACGTTTCTTCGCGGACCCTCAATCGGTGCTGACCGAAGATCCATCAAAGGTCTGTGTCGTTGTGCAGTCTGCGTTGAAAGTACCCGCCGACGAGTACACGCAGGCCCTCGAAAAGATACTCGGGCATCCATGAATCGATCCCCATGCGCTCGTGCTTGTTTCGCCGACCCAGTCGTGGACGAACGTCGCCGCATCAACGTTTTCAAGGAAATACGTATCACGACCCGCATCGGACATGACGCTTTGCGCCGTCTGCGCAGTTCCTGAAGGGGTACCGAGGCCGCTGATTCACGAGCAATGGAAGTGATCGCCCGGATGAACTACGCATCTGGCGAGATCCAGATATTGATCTGCAGACCTGGTGATCCGCTCTCGGGACTTTTGTTCAAGGCCGGCAGTCACCCGATTCATCGTCGGATCCTGACCGGCACTGAATGGATTCATTGGCTTTGGGCATCAGGATGGAAATCGTGATCTACCGATCGAAAAGCTCGCCGGCTCAGCGACCATAGCCCGGACAGGAACATGAACCGCAAAATCATTTCAAAGCTCCTCAAGGTCACGGACCCTGAAATCGTCCGAAAGAACCTCGTTCATCTGAAGCGCGAGATGGCCGGGCTGTATTGGGACCTTACCCGTCCGACGCCGCGCCCGCCCGTGTTTCTGGTCGGCTGTTCGCGCTCGGGCACCACAGTCACCTTCGAAACCATCGGCGCGTCGTCGGAACTGGTCAATCTCGGCTTCGAAATCCCGCAGTTCTGGAATGACCTGTACGGGCCGCTGAACAACGGCTGGCATTCCGAAGCAGCGGGCCCGGAACACGCCCGGCCAGAACATCGCGATGCCGCACTGCGCTTCTTCTATCGCCGGTTGGGCGGCGGGCGAATCCTGGACAAGACCTGCATAAACGTCATGCGCGTCGGCTACCTGCATGCTCTGTTTCCGGAAGCGAAGTTCGTTTTCATTCAGCGTGACGGACGCGACAATATCAGTTCGATGATCGACGGCTGGCGTCTCGGCCGTACCGATGGTGATTTCCACCTCTCGCAGTTTCTCGGCGATTTCCCCGAGCCGGTGGCGATCAACCATGGCGAGTACACCGACTGGGCTTTCTTCCTCGCGCCCGGATGGCGAACCTACAACCAGGCGCCGATTGAAGAGGTATGCGCCTTTCAGTGGATCAGCGCCAACCAGCTCGCGCTCGATGCCGCGGCGCTGCTTCCTCCCGATCGCTGGATACATCTGCGCTACGAAGATCTGTTCGAACGCCCTGTCGACATGTTCCGCGACGTCTACGCGCGGCTTGACCTCGCATTCACATCGGACATCGAGCAGCGCTGCCGCACCCTGGATCAGCGCCCGACCAGCATCGTAAAGGGCAAGCCTGCGAAGGCGAAGTGGAAGCAGCAAAACCCGGAATTGGTCGAGCGCATTCTCGATCGTATCGAGCCGATGCAACAACGTCTCGGCTACGACACTGGCGCATGAACACACCTCACATCAGCGTCGTCATCCCCGCCTACAACGCAGCATGGTGCGTGGCACGGGCAATCGACTCAGTACTCAGCCAAACCTGGCACGATTACGAGGTCATCGTCATCAATGATGGATCGACCGACGATACCGCTGCAGTCCTCTCTGGCTACCGCGATCGCATCAACGTACTGACGCAGAAGAATGCCGGCCTCTCCGCCGCGCGCAACGCAGGCATTGCTGCCGCGCGAGGAGAGTGGATAGCGTTTCTCGACGCCGACGACTGGTGGCTACCCGCCAAGCTTGACGCGCAGGTGGAGTTGGTCAGGACCTGCCCGAACATCGGTTTCTGCTCGACTGCGGCGCTCATTGTTTCTCCTGAAGGGAAGACACTTGAGCGCTGGGATGACGCAGGTGCCGAGGGTGAAATCCTCCGTAACATCTTCGTGACAAACGCGACCGTCGCCGGCAGCGGTTCAGCCGTGATGGCACGACGTAGCCTGTTCGATCAGATCGGTGGCTTTGATACCGCGCTGCGCAGTCTGGAAGACATCGACATGTGGATGAGGCTTGCCGCCGTCACCCGCTATGCCTGCGTGCGCGAGGCGATGACCTGCATCGTTCGCTCACCCGGCAGCATGAGCCGCAACCGCGAAGTGATGCGCAGCAGCGCCGTGAATGTGATGACCAAGAACCGTGATCTGCTGGGGGCGCGCGATCGCGGTGCCTTCTGGCGCATGGCGATGGCCGGCGTACTGGCCGACTACGCAAAATGGCGCTATCGCGACGGGGAGCGTGCGGCCGCATTGTTCGATCTGGCCGAAGCGTTCGCTCTTGCACCGGTTTCACGCGGTCGCCTGCTGGTATCGCTGGCGCTGGCGATGCTGGGTGGCCGCAAGGTCTGACGATCGCATGCTCAGCGTCGTCATACCGGCGCACAACGCTGCCCGATGGATTGTTGAAGCGATCGCCAGCGTGAAGGCGCAGTCGTTTTCGCCACCGCCGGACATCATCGTTGTCACCAGCAACTGCACCGACAATACGGCGGACCTGGCGCGCGCGGCCGGCGCTCGCGTCATCGACAGCCCCGCCCCCGGCCCGGCCGCAGCACGCAATGCCGGCGTCGCTGCCAGTAGCGGTGAATTCATCGCCTTTCTTGATGCGGACGACCTGTGGCCACCGAACAGCCTTGCCTCCAGAGTCTCGCTGCTGAATGACAAGACGGATGCAGCGATGGTGTTCGGTGACTGTCGCCAGTTCGACGACATCGACGGCAAATATGTTCTGCGCCCCGAAACCCTGTTTGCAGAAAGCGGGCTCGACGCACACTTCTTCGGAGATACGGCGTATGTGACTGCTCCGCTCGACAAGCTGCTCGACGCGGGTTTCGTGACCACCGGCGCAGTCGTGATGAGACGCCATGCATTCGACGCACTCGGCGGTTTCGATGAATCGCTGCAGCACGTAGAGGATCTCGACCTGTGGTTGCGCGCTGCCGCGCGCTTCCCCCTGCTGTGGCACCCCGATCTGGCACTGCTGCGGCGCCGGCACGACGCCAACCTGTCTCATGACACGCCCAGCATGCAGATCGCCTACATCCGTGTGCTGACGAGGCTGGCAAAAACGCTGCCGGCTGGTCACCTCACGGTCCGCATCCGCGCGCTGCGCCAGCGTGAGCACCGTGCCCTGGCGCGGCAAGCGCTCACCAGCGGGCATCCACTGAGGGCCATGAAGCATTGCTGGCTGGCTGTCACACGATGAACGACGGGGCCTACGGCTGTTTCGATCCGCGCACCGGCTCGCTGTCTCCGGCCACGGGCTGGGTGTCGCTTGGCGGTGCGTTACCGAACCTGATGATCGCGGGCGCGCTTTTCTGCTCGGACCGCATGCTCGATCCGCTCAGGTCCGGAATGGCAACGGACGCCGACGGTCACTACGCGCTGGCCGCCATTGATGGATTGCGTCGCACACTGGTTCTGGCGCGTGATGCAGCAGGGGCGGTGTCGCTGTTCCATCATCGGGACGCATCGGGTTGCATACATTTCGCCACCCGGCTCGATGCGCTGCTCACCCGGCTGCGGGCTGTCCCGACGCTTTCGCAGCGCGGGCTGGACGAATACCTGCGCTTCCTCGACATCGCTGCACCCAACACCCTCTACGAAGGCGTTTTTGCGCTTGAAGCCGGCCAGACTCTGGAATTCACGGCGAGCGGACACCGCGAACTCGGTGCTGCATTACCTGAGGTCACGCCCCCGGCCACTTACGATGCGGCGTGCGATGAGGTCGAGCGACGCCTGCAAGCAGCGATAGACCGCCGCCTCGCCGGCAGCGTCGCACCCGCGGCGTTTCTCAGCGGTGGCATCGACTCGGCGCTGCTTTGTGCTCTGGCGAGCAAAGCCGGTCATCGCGTCGCTGCGTTCACGGTCGGCTTCGATACACCGTCACTCGACGAATCGGCGACGGCGGCAGCCATTGCAGGTCATCTGGGCCTTGAACACCACGTACTTCGACCTGATGGCGACGCGCTCGAAGCCGTGTTCGAACGAGCACATGCTCAAGCCGAGCAGCCCTACTGCGACCCCGCAGGCATGCCGACGCGGCTGCTGTTCGAAGCCTGCGCCCGGCAGTCCGATCGCGTGCTGGACGGCACCGGCGCCGAGGCGCTGCCCGGCATGATGCCGGCGCGCTGGCGGCGCATCGCACACGACTGGGTGGCTCACCTTCCCCCGGCTTCGCGACACGCGATTGCGCGCGCGCTCGGCAGGCTGCCGGCAATAGCCGGCTATGCGCGACTGTTCGAATTCAACGTGCAGCAGGATCTTTTCATACGCTGGAGCGGCTTTACCGCGGATGACATCACCCGCCTGACCGGCCGCTCGCCCGACTTTTCCCTGACGCGCTTCTATACCGCGCACGCCGCACTGCGCGGCGCGTCGCACCTGAAGCGGCTTTCGGTGCTGCAGGGAACGGCAACCCCGGACGATCGCATCCACCAGGCTTCCATCGCAACGGGCCTGCGTGTCGAGCATCCCTTTGGCGCGCCCGATGTCACGCACCTGCTGCAGGCACTGCCCGAGGACTGGTGCTGGCGCCCCGACAGGCCGAAGCGACTGCTGCGCGACCTGCTCGCGCGTCACGTACCTGAAACCATCTGGAATACACCGAAGCGTGGCTTCAACATCGATCTGACCGGATTGCTGCGCAGCAATGACCACCGTCTGCTGCGTCGTCATCTGGGAGATCCCTCGGTCATCGCACACATGCCGCTGGACGCGACTGAGGTCATTCGATGGCGCGATCGGTTCATCGCAGGCGACGATGCAGTGACTCACCGTGTGTGGGCGCTGATGAATCTGTCTGCGTGGCTGTCAAGCCGCCGCACTGCGGCATCCTCCCTCGTCGGCGACACCTTGTCTCGGCTACAGTAGCGCCCAGTCAAGTACCCGTCCGCCCCCGGCCTGCATGAGCCTGCCCAGCGCATCGACCACCCGCCATCTGCAAGACAGCACGCCGGTTGCGGAAGACCCGGCGCGCCCGCTGCGCGTACTCATGTACTCGACCTACTTCCCGCCGGAATTCAGCGGTGCGGCGCAGCAGGCGCTGATGCTGGCACGGCAGCTTCGGCGGCTGGGCCACCACGTCGAGTTCGTCACCGTGCGCTGGCGCGGCCTGCCGGAGCAGGATGTCGTGGATGGTTTTCCGGTCACGCGCCTCTATGCAGGGCGAGGCAGCAAACATCGCGAGCTGCGGCTGTGGGCGAACCTTTGGGCCTACGTATGGCGACGACGGAAGGATTTCGACCTGTTGCACAGCCACGGCGCCTATTACACGAATGCCATCGTCGGGCCGCTCGCCCGTGCCGCGGGTCTCAAGTCCATCGTCAAGGCAAGTCTGGCCAGCGATGACCTGCACAGCGTGGGCACTTCGCTGTCCGGTCGGCTGCACCTCGCGCTGCTGCGGCAGGTGGACGCCTGCGTGGCGATCAGCGGCGATCTGACCCGCGAATTCCGGGACTGCGGCGTTTGCCCGGAGCGCATTCACTATCTGCCCAACGGGGTGGATACGACGCTGTTCCATCCAGCCGGCGATGACACCCGGTCCGCCTTGCGCGCGCAGCTCGACCTTCCGCTCAATCAACCACTGGCGCTTTACGCCGGAGTCATGGACGGACGCAAGAACATCGAGTGGCTGGCCACACAATGGGTCGCGCACGATGCCTTCGGCACCGAAGCGCTGCTGGTCGCGATCGGCCCGCAAAGTCGTGAAGATCCGGAAGGCAAATTGCTGGCGCGCCTGCAGGCCCTGCAGGACAGCGCGCCTCGTCGCTTCCGTCTGCGCCCCTACAGCGCGGGCATCGACACCTATCTGAGGGCGGCCGACCTGCTAGTGCTGCCGTCGCGCCGCGAAGGCCTGCCCAACGTCGTGCTCGAAGCGATGGCGTGTGGTCTTCCCTGCGTCGCCGCCGACGTGAGCGGAACGCGCGAACTGATCAAGCCCGGCGAAACGGGTTATACCTATCCGCAAGATGACGTCGCTGCACTGGCGACCGCCGTGACCGATGCCTTGTCACCCGATGGCCGCAGACTCGGCGCCAACGGTCGACGCGTCACCGAACAGTTGTTCTCGCTGGAGGCCGTCGCGGGCAACTACTGCCGGCTTTACGCCGATCTGCTTGGAACAAAACAATGAAGATGCGCCGTGGCACCACAGTCACCGGCTGCGTCCGGCTTGAAAAGGAACAATGATGAGCAAGATTTGCGGCTGGCTTGAGGGCACGCGTGCCGGCTCGCCACGGATGTCCGACCCATCGGCTGGCATACGCCTCATGGGCGATCGGCTCGGCGGTCTGTCGTCGTCTGCGCTGCAATACCGGCTCGGCGCAGGGTGCGCGACTGCCGTGCGCGCGACGCCCGGTGAAACGGAAGTGTGCAAGGACGGCGGGCTGTTGCTCGCGCTGGCCGGACGCCCCACCTGGTCTGACGCAGCGTTGCGCGAGCGCGCCGCGCACACCGGCATGGCCCAGTCGGTGCTGCATGCCTGGAGAGAGCGCGGACATTCGCTGCTTGAACACCTGCACGGTAGCTTTTCGATTGCCCTGCTCGACAGTGACCGCGGCGAGGCTCTGCTGGCAATCGACCGCGTCGGCACGCACACGCTCTGCTACGCACGACGCGGATCGACGCTGGTATTCGGCGCCACCGCTGATGCCGTGACGGCACACCCCGAAGTCGCGGCCGACGTCGACCCGCAGTCGGTCTATGACTATCTCTACAGTCACATGGTCCCGGCACCCGCGACGATCTACCGGGATGTGTGGAAACTGCTGCCTGCGCAATACCTGCACCTGAGCGGCACGACGGCAGAAACCGGCTTTTACTGGAGCATGCCTTACGACGAAGCGGCGGGCGACGACTACGAACGCCACGCGGCGCGCTTCCGCGAACTGCTTGAACAGTCCGTTCGAGGCATCGGCACCGGAGAAGAAGTAGGCGCCTTCCTGAGCGGTGGCACCGACAGTTCGACGGTCGCCGGCGTCATGGCACGCGTCGCCGGACACGGTCCGCACACCTACTCCATCGGCTTCGATGCGGACGGCTTCGATGAAATGGAGTACGCCCGCATCGCGTCCTCTCATTTCGGCTGCAGGCCCCATGAATACTATGTGACGTCCGCCGACGTGACGGAGGCAATCCCCAGGATCGCGGCGCTGTACGACGAGCCGTTCGGCAATGCGTCGGCCGTGCCGACCTTCCTGTGCGCCCGCATGGCGCGCGACAGCGGTCGCACGCTGATGCTCGCCGGCGACGGCGGTGACGAAATCTTCGGGGGTAACGCCCGCTACGCCGATCAGGAGGTTTTCGAACGTTACGGGCGCCTGCCTGGGCCGCTGCGCGGTGTGCTGGACGGCGTGTTCGGCAATCTGCCCGATGCACTGGCGATCGGTGTATTCCGGCGCGCGCGCAACTACGTCAATCGCGCCCGCATACCTCTGCCCGATCGCATGGAAGTGTTCAATCATGTCGAACGCGAAGGTGCCAGCCGGATATTGCAGGATCGCCTGCTGTCCGGACTCAATCCGCACAGACCCCGGGAATTCGCACGCGAGGTTTACGGGCGCACCCGTTCGACCGCGATGGTCGACCGCATGATGCATCTTGATCTGAAACAGACGCTGGCCGACAGCGATCTGCGCAAGGTGTCGCGCATGTGCGAACTGGCGGACATCGACGTGCGCTATCCATTGCTCGACGAGCGGCTCATGGCGTTCTCGGCCCCATTGCCCGCGAACTACAAGGTACGCGACGGTCAGTTGCGCTGGTTCTTCAAGGATGCGCTGAAGGACTTCCTGCCGCAGGCGGTCCTCACGAAATCGAAGCACGGATTCGGGCTGCCGTTCGGACTGTGGATGCAGCAGGATGCACAACTTGGCCGCCTGGCAAAGGATTCGCTCGATGCACTGGTAGAGCGCCGCGTGGTGAAACCCGAGTTCGTGCAACATCTTCTGGAACGACACCGCAGCGAACATGCCTCGTATTACGGCGTGATGATCTGGGTGCTGATGATGCTCGAACAATGGCTGCAGTCGCATCCGCAGGCCCGACTGGACACCTGAGTCATGACAGCGACCGACCCTTCCGCGAAGGCGCCCGACGCGCGCTATCTGGTGATCACCGAGCTGTTCCAGCCGACCAAGGGCGGAACAGCCGTGTGGTTCGACGAGGTCTATCGCCGCATGGGCGGCACCGGCACCCACATCCTGACGGCAGACGTCGAAGGTGCGGACGATCACGACCGCTCGAGTCCGAACACCATCCATCGGCTCGGGCTGAAACGCTACGAATGGATGCGCCCGGAATCCCTGCCGGTCTATGCGGAGTTCTTCCTCAAGGCCATGTCGGTCGGATGGCGCAATCCGGTCACGCAGATCCATGCCGGGCGTGTGCTGCCGGAGGGACTCGTGGCCGTGCACGCCGGACGCCTGTTGCGCCTGCCGGTCGTCATCTACGCCCACGGCGAGGAAATCACGACCTGGCGGCATCCGCGCCGGGTAAAGGCGATGACCAAGGCCTACACGTCCGCGCAACTGGTCATCGCCAATGGTGAATTCACGCGCAACCTGCTGCTCGACATGGGCGTAGCGCCCGACCGCGTTGTCATCATCAATCCGGGGGCAGATACCCTGCGTTTCCGACCCGGACTCGATGGCAGCGCGCTGCGCGCCTCAATCGGGCTGCAACCGTCGTCCCGGCTGGTGCTGTCGGTGGGGCGATTGTCGCGCCGCAAGGGCTTCGACCATGTCATGCAGGCCATCCCCGACCTGGTCAGGCGCGGACTCGATGCTCATCACGCAATCATCGGCAAGGGAGAGGATCAACAGTATCTCGAGGACATGCGCGCCAACTCGCCGATGCCGGGGCGCATTCACCTCCTGGGCGGCGTCAGCGCAGACGATCTGCCGCTCTGGTACGCCGCGAGTGATCTTTTTGCGATGCCGAACCGCGACGTGGGCAACGACACCGAAGGTTTCGGCATGGTCTACATCGAAGCCGCAGCCTGTGGCCGGGCCTCACTCGCCGGCAATGCAGGCGGCACCGGCTCGGCGGTGCTTCATGGCACAACCGGCTTGCGCTGCGATGGCGAATCGGTCGCCGCGATCGGCGAGGCACTGTTCGCCCTGCTCGATCCCGCCAGCGACTTCGGCGCGCAATGCGCCGCGCGTGCGCAGGAGCGGGCACATCGCGAGTTTTCATGGCAGGCGGTTATGGAAAAGACACGCATCGTCTGCGACCAGTTACGTCGCTGAGCCGCGAGGCCGTTCAACCCATCGACGTCCTTGGCACAACGCTAATAGTCCTGACGGGCAAGCGCTGACCCGCGCTTTTTCCAGGGCCACGGAAGATCAAGGCGACCCCCCTTCAGGAAGCCTTCGGGACGGGTTCTGGACCATTCGTCGTCGGAAAGGCCTGCGAGGCGCCGCTTGATGAGCCAGGTTGTCGAGGCGACTGCCACGATCAGCATGTAGTAATAATCGAAGTATGCGAGACCGAGAAACTGGCCGGCTGTCGCATAGGCGATAAGACTGACCTGCACCATACGCATCATGTCGGCCACCCACGCGATGTCCGGCATGCGACGTGCCTGTCGGGCGGACCAGCCGGCACTGAGCCAGGTAAGCAATCCCAGGGTGAAGAACAGCGCCAAACCAATGAAGCCGTGTTCTCCCAGGACTTCGAAGGTAATGCTGTGGACGTCCCGGACATTCGATGGATCGGGCGCGTACATGGAGAAAGTCAACGACTGCCAGCAATCGAAGCCTCCGCCGAATATTCGGTCCTTGGCCATGTTGAAACTGGTCCACCACGCATTCACACGGCCAATCGCCGATGCATCCTCGTCGTGCGTCTTGATGGTACCCATGCGCTCATACCATGACTCCGGCATGAAGGCCGCTATCGAAAGCCCTGTCAAAGCGATCAGGAATCCACTGAACAACTTGTTCCGGCTGTTGATCCAGACGAACGCCGTCATTGCTGCCATGCCCAGCAGGGCGCCGCGCGACTGCGTACCGATGGCAGCGAACGCGGTCAGCACAGTCCATACCGTCATGAAAAGTTTGAGCGTTGGATTGACGACACGCGAACGAACGAAGAACAGCAGTGGCACGGTCATCGCCATGGCCAGGCCGATCTCGTTGTTGCCCTCGATGAACGTTCCGGGTGGTCCCTGAACACGATTCGAACCACCTTTCAGAATCGTGAAGATACCGCCCTTGAAACCGTAGAAGCCGATGGATGCTGCGCACATGCAGATCAAGGCTTCGATGCGGTCGAAGCTGCGCATCAGGATGAGCGCCACGAAGATCATCAACTGAATCTTCAGCACTTTTTCCAGCTGTGCGACAGCCACCACTGGATACATCGAAAAAATGGTTGTGACGCACATCCACAGGACGAAAATCAACAGGACCACCGTTTCGCGGGTCCAGATTATCTTTTTGATTTCCTTGGAGAAAAGCAGCGCCACGAGCGTGGTCAGCGCGACGATCATCGCAAACGGCAGATTCAGTGCAAAGCCATAGGCCATGCGGTGCGGATTCATCAGGCTGAGCCAGGTGAACAGCAATATGCCCAACCATGGAAAGCGCAGCACGAAAGGCAACACGCCGAAGACGGCGAGCGTGACGACGATGTCACGCATGTCCCACCACCGCCATCACGTCTTCACCTTGCTGATGACATAGCGGAACTTCCCCGACCCCTCGGCCGGGATCTGGACGACGTGTTCAACCACGACATCCACCGCACTTCCGAGACGCGCCTTCATACCCGCCCGTATCCGTTCATCGCCGTCCTGCGGAAAGTCGTCATCGGTGACGATGCGTACGCGCGTGAGTTCGAGACTTTCCTGCTCGATGCGAAAAGCGCTCACGCCGGGCATGTCGCGCACCACGTAGATGAGCGCCAACCCGTGCATCACGGTACCGTCCTGCGCGACGATGAAGTCCGTGCTGCGGCCTTCGATTTTCTGCAGTACCGGCAGCGTGCGGCCGCAGCCGCAGGGCTGTTCGCCCAGCGTGCCGACATCGCCGGTGCGATAGCGGATGAAGGGAAAATCGCCTGTCGCGAGGTGGGTCACCACTATCTCCCCGGACTGGCCGGGCGGCAACACGCGCCCTTGCGCATCCACGATTTCGACAATGATGTCTTCGGCGGTGATGTGCATCGATCCGTGCGGGCACTGGTGCGCGATAAACCCTGCGTCGCGACCGCCGTAACCGTTCGCCACCGGGGCGCCGAATACCTGCTCGATCAGTGCCCGCTGATGGTCGTACAGCCGCTCGGACGTCACGAACACCACTTTGATGCCCAGATCGTCCAGCCGCTCTCCGGTGCGTTGCGCGTAGCGGGCAATGTGCGCGAAAGCCGATGGATAGCCGAACAGCATGCGCGGACGCATCGCGCGAAACTGCGCAATGAAATCGACCACTTTCCGGTCCGACATTTCGAATGCGGGAAACAGCCGGGTACGCATCAGGGCGTCGCGCCAGCGGCGGATCCGGTCCTGCGAACCGAGCTCGATCGGACTGCCCCACAGCACCACTTCCGGATCACCGATATCGACGCCCCACCAGCGCGTCGCCCGCCACTTGGCGGCGACATCGCGACTGACGCGCTCGGAACCGATGAAGAAGATCAGCGGTACGCCGCTTGAGCCACCCGTGTTGAAGCGCACCAGTCCGCGCGCGTCATCGGCCTTGAGCGCCTCCGTGTGCTCGCGGATCAGCGGCTTGTCGAGAAACGGGAGCCGCTGCAGATCGGCGGTTGACGCAACGCGTGCCGGATCAAGCCCTATCCGGGCAAACAGATCGCGGTAATACGGCACATGAGATCCGGCGCGGACAAGCAGGGACCGCAGCCGCTCGACACGATGCGCTTCGAGCCTTTCGGGCGACCACCATTGCGACTGCTCAAGCGCGCGCCGGTCCGCCACTGTGGTGTGTCCCTTCAGCTTTTCCTGCAGCGGAAAAATGACCGAAGAGATTAAATTCGGGAAGCGCCGCGCCTGTGACATCGATGAGGGAATGTGGATTGTTCGGGCCTGCTGCCGGGCGCAGGAAAACCGCTGCACCGGGAGGACGAAGACTACCTTTTGTCGGGCCTGCGGTCTGTGGCTGGCAGCACGGTGCTGTAGGTATCGGCCAGGCGCCGGCGCACCGCTGGCCAGGAAAACTGTGCGACGTGCGCCAGCCCGGCTTCGTGCAGTCGATGGATCAGCCCGTCGGTGGTGAACAACCGGATCAGCGCATCGCACATGGCCTGCGGATCACCGGGCGGCACCAGAAGCGCAGTTCGGCCATCTTCCACGAGGAAGGGCACGCCGCCGACATCGGTGCTGACGACAGGTACGCCGCAAGCGAGGGCTTCGAGCACGGAGTTGGGCGTGTTGTCCACGCGGGAAGGATTGATCATCACGTCCGCGCATCCATACAGGGCGACCACGTGATCCCGGTCGAGGCGGCCGGCGAAAACGATGGCTTCACGCAGTCCGAGTTCGAGCGCGAGTGCTTCGAGCCTTGGTTTTTCCGGTCCTTCACCGGCGAGCGTCAGACGCGCCCCGGTGAATTGCCTGCGAAAGAGATCGAGTGCGCGAATGGCTGTTTCGTTATCGTAGATCGCTTCGAGATTGCGGGTGACCACCAGATGCGGGGCGGTACCGCACGGACGGGGCGGTGTCGACGAGAAGCGCTCGACATCAACGGCATTCGGCAGGATGGTGGCCGTCATGCCGAAACGCCCGAAAACGCCCTGCAGGAAACCGGATGGCACGACCAGCAGGGCCGCCTTTGCCATGCTCAGTCTGACCACGGAGGCGTGCTTCATGAGAAAGGGTTCAGCCTCACCGCCGCGATAATTCACGATGACCGGACAAGCACGCAGCCAGCCGATCCAGATGGCGGGTGCCGCGAAAAGGTGCCACGACCAGCCGGAATTGGCCATGACATGCATGACGTCGTTGCGAGCGGCAGCGCGCCACAACGCAGCCAGGTAGGGCAGCAACCGCGCGATGGCGCGGACGCCCGGCATGCCGCCGAGCCACGCCGGCCGGTAGGGCGCGTTGGTCTGGACCAGTTCGACCTTTGCGCCCTCCAGGGCAAGTTTGTCGGCCAGCTGACGTGTCTGGTTTGCCATGCCGCCCGCCGGTGGGGGCAACGGCCCGACCAGCATCAGCCGCAGGCCGTCGAAGCTCATGCGGCGGCAGCTCTCCGCAGGGCGCCGTATACATCGCCATAACGCGCAACGGACGCCTTCCATGTGCGCTCGTTCTCGACGAAACGTCGGCCGGCCGCACGCAGCAACGGCCAGCTTTCGTGCATGCCGAGCAGACGCAGCACGCTGCGCGCGAGATCGTCGGCGTCACCGGCACGGAACAGGATGCCGGTCTCGCCGTCGCGAATGAGTTCGCGGTGGCCACCGACATCGGACGCCACCAGCAGCCGTCCCTGGGCCATCGCCTCGAGCGGTTTGAGCGGTGTGACGAGCTCGGTCAGACGCATCGAATGGCGCGGATAGACCAGCACATCGACCAGGTTGTAGTAACGCTGTACATCGGCGTGCGGTACCCGGCCGGTGAAGATCACGTGTTTCTGCAGACCGAGCTCCCCGGCGAGTTGCTTCAGATTGGCTTCCTGCGGGCCGCCGCCGGTCAGCAGCAGGGCAACATCGGGTGCCATCTCGAGGATGGCCGGCAGCGCGCGCAGCAGCAGGTCCAGCCCCTCGTAGGCGTAGAAGGACCCGATGAAGCCGAGCACGCGTTTGCCGACCAGGCCGAGTTCGGCGCGCAGCGCCTCGTCGCCCGGGACGCCGAAGGCGAAATTCTCGACATCGACCGCATTGGGAATGACGGTGATCTTCGATGCGGGTATGCCCCGCCCGGCGAGATCGAGCCGCAAGCCCTCGCAGATGGTCGTGACCGCATCGACTGCTCGCACGGCACGCGTTTCCATTGCGCGGGTAGCGCGATAACGCAGGCTGCCTT
Source organism: Methyloversatilis sp. (assembly GCF_030698125.1). GTDB lineage: Bacteria > Pseudomonadota > Gammaproteobacteria > Burkholderiales > Rhodocyclaceae > Methyloversatilis. Next base: position 71,712 of record NZ_JAUYNV010000019.1, on the reverse strand, counting down.
CGGTGGTGGTGCCATGATCGACCGCCGCATCTTCCCAGAAGGCGCGTATTTCGTAGACCACGGGGATGCCCAGTTGCCGGCCGACGCGCAGTGCCGGAAAGGCATTGAGCACCGGTGAGTGCGCGTGCAGCACATCGGGCCTGACGTCGCGCGCGACCTCGAGCAGGCGCTGTTCCAGCGCACGCATCTGTGCGCGCTCACGCAGCACCGGCACGCGTTCGAGCGTGCCTGGCGACCACGGTGTACGGTGAAAGATCAGTCCGTCGACGTCTTCCACCAGCGGCCCGGGCGCCGTGTGCTTGACGCCGGTGACGTGGTGCGTGTCCCAGCCCAGTTTGCGCTGCTCGCGCAGGATGGCGGCGGTACGGAACGTGTAGCCGCTGTGCAGCGGAATGGAATGATCGAGTACGTGCAGGATGCGCATCGCGGTGGACTCCTCAGGCGGCGTCGCGCAGGGTCTGACGCTCCTGATTGCGCAGGAAGGCGTCGAACATCAGCAGGGTCCACAGCGACGCGCTGTAGTCGCTGCGTCCGGATTGATGCGCGTCCACCAGATGTTCCAGATACGGGCGATTGAACCAGCCGGTATCGGCCAGCCGGCTGCCGAGCACCGCGTCGCGCACCCGCTGCTTCAGCGGACCGCGGAACCAGCGCGCGAGCGGCACCGAAAAGCCCATCTTCGGGCGATACATGATGTCATGCGGCAGATGCGGTTCCAGCGACTTCTTCAGCAGGTACTTGCCTTCCTGTCCGCGGATCTTCAGCGATGCAGGCAGCGTGGCCAGCCATTCCACCAGCGGGTGATCCATCAGCGGTTCGCGCACTTCGAGCGAATGCGCCATGCTCGCGCGGTCGACCTTGGTGTTGATGTCGCCCACCAGATACGTATTCAGGTCGAGGTACTGCACCAGCGACAGCGGCTCGTCCGACCGGTGGCGCGCCGCGTGGCGGTGGAACACCTCCACGGCGTTGTAGCCGCCGAGTTCCGACTTCATGCGCGCACTGAACAGTTGCCTGCGCATCGGATCGCGCAGGATGGAAACAGAGTGGAAATAGGCTTCGACGGACGTGCGGGCCAGCGATTCGAAGGTGCTTTTGGCGCGGAACACGCGCGGCGCCCAGTCGGCCTTCGGATAAAGCTGGCCGAGCGTGCCGAACAGTGGGCGGCGCACACCCAGCGGCAGGCGCGAGCGCAGCTGTTCTTCCATCATGTGCAGCCGATAGCGGCGATAGCCACCGAAGCTTTCGTCACCGCCATCGCCTGACAATGCGACCGTCACATGCTTGCGTGCAAGCTGGCAAACGCGATAGGTCGGCAGCGCCGAACTGTCTGCGTATGGCTCGTCATAGAGCCAGGCAAGCGTATCGATGAGATCGAAGTCGTCGGATGCGACCATTTCGACGCGATGATTGGTGTGGTAGCGGTCAGCCACCTGCTGGGCGAAGCGCGATTCGTCGAACGCCGGATCGTCGAAGGCGATGGCACAGGTATTGACGGGCGTGTCCGACGCCTGGGCCATCATCGCGACCACGGCACTCGAATCGACACCCCCCGACAGGAACGCGCCGAGCGGCACTTCGGAAATCATGCGCAGGCCGACCGACTCGCGCAGGCGGCGGATCAGTTCTTCCTCCGCTTCCACCGCGTCGATCGCAATGACCGAGCCGAAATCCACGTCCCAGTAGCGACGCGGCGCCGGCGCCACTTCACCGCGCCGGATGCACAGACTGTGTGCTGGTTCCAGCTTGAACGCCTGGCGGTAGATGGTGCGCGGATCGGCGACATAGCCGAGTGCGAAGTATTCCTCGACCGCATGCGGATCGAGCGCGAGCGACAGACCGCCATGCGCGGTCAGGGCCTTCAGCTCCGATCCGAAGATGAGCTGGCCGTCCGGCAGCAAGGCATAGAAGAGCGGCTTGACGCCGAGCCGGTCGCGCGCCAGGAAAAGCGTACCGGTGTTGCGGTCGAACAGCGCAAACGCGAACATGCCGCGAAAGCGCTGCACGCAGTCTTCGCCCCACTGTTCCCACGCATGCACGATCACTTCGGTATCGCTGCGCGTGCGGAAGGTATGTCCCAGTGCCGTCAGTTCGGGTATCAGCGACTGGAAGTTGTAGATCTCGCCGTTGAACACGACGATGACCGATCCGTCTTCGTTGGCCAGCGGCTGCTGGCCGCTGGCGACGTCGATGATGGACAGGCGGCGATGCCCGAGGCCGACACCGGGCTCGATATGCAGGTCGCCTTCGTCCGGGCCGCGGTGATGCTGCGACTCGTTCATCCGGTGCAGTACGTCACGCACGATGTCGCGACGGTTGCGCGTGTCGAAAATGCCAACGAAACCGCACATGCAGGAAGGTCCGATCAGAGGGTGGATGCGTCAGGGCAACTTTGCCTGCCCGACAGCGTGAGATAGGTATTACGGTAAGCCGCAACCATCGCTTCAATGCTAAAGGACGACTCGATTCGCTGCCGTGATGCACTGCCGTGAGCGGCGAGCAGCGAGGGTCTGGCTGCGTAATCCACAATGATCGAAGAAAGGGTGGCACTGTCGCCGGGGGCAAACAGACGTCCGTTGACGGTCTCGTCAACCAGTTCCGGCGTGCCGCCGACCCGGGTCGACACGATGGGCAGACCACACGCCATGGCCTCGAGAATCGTGTTCGAGATGCCTTCGCCCAGCGAGGGCAGCACGAACAGATCGAAGCACGTCATCAGTGCAGGAATATCGCTGCGTTCGCCGGGAAACCACACCTGTGCAGCCAGTCCGGCGTCGTCGACCATCCGCTGGCAGGGCTCTCGGGCCACGCCATCCCCGATGATCACCAGCCGCAGCGCATCGCCGCCCGGCTGCGCACAGGCGCTGATGAAGGCAGACACCAGCGTCGGATAATCCTTCACGCCGACCATGCGCCCCACGCTGCCGATCACGAAGCAGTCCTGCCGGAAGCTGTCCGGCAACAGGTTGCGCGACCTGTCGGTGGGTGGGCAGAAGCGCTGCTTGTCGACGCCGTTGTAGATCTGCGTCACGCGTGATGCATCGACCCCGATGGCGTCAACCAGCCAGTTCTGAAGATCGCGACTGACGGTCAGATAGCGGTGGACGAAGGGGCGGGCGATGCGGCGCAGGCGGTTGTAGCGGGCATTGCTGCCATCGAGGTCGAACACGTCGCGGCCATGCTCGCCATGCACGCGTATCGGCACCCCGGCCAGCCAGCCCACAAGCACACCTTCGATCGCAGACAGGTTGCGGGTGTGCAGGATATCGGGGCGAAGCGCGCGCAGCGTGCGCCACAGGCGGAAGTAATGTGCCGGATCCTTGCCCGGCTTTTTCTTCACATCGTGAAAGATCACGCGACCCGGATGGATGCGCTCCGCAAAATGGGAATGCCCCTGCAGGCACACCACATGGTGCTCGAAGTCGCCCTCGGGGAAATTGTTGAACAGGTTGACCATGCCGTTCTCGAGGCCACCCGTGCCGAAATGATGAACGACATGGGCGATGCGCATCACGGCGACACGGCCTCGTCGATCGTCGGTTCGAGCAAGGCCGCGAATTCGCGCAGCAGCGCCCGGGACTTTGCCCGGTCTTCCGATTGCGGCGTGTACAGCACGACCCCGTAGCCTGCATCATCACGGGTCAGCAACAGGTTGCGTGCGAACAGCAGCTTTGCGATGACGCCGTTCGCAGTCGGCGTGTCGCCCACCACGTACCAGTCGTGGATGAGCAAGCGCAGGCGTGACGAGCGCAGTTCCGTCTCACGCAGCGCATGCGGCGAACTCGAAACGATGCGCTCGCCGACGTTCGACCACACGTCATGCTCCTGCTCGATCATGTAGTTGCCGGAGTTGATCAGTTCGGCGTCCTGACGCTGACGCCCGTACCAAGCCAGATGCACGACGATCACTTCGTCGTTGCGGCGGTACTGCAGCGTGGTTTCACGGTCGGGATTCTGGAACGTCGGACGCCAGTCGGTCAGCGCCGCCCCCTCATCCAGCGTCCAGCCCGCACCCGGCTCGACCGGCAGAGCCAATCCGGGCAGCGGCGGCAGCGGACGCTGCGCGAGTTGAGCCACATAGAGCAGCGGACCCGCCAACAGTGCTGCAGCGGCGATGCCGACTGCCGCTGTCCGGAGCGTCGACACCGGTCGCCACGCGGCCGAACCGGCTTCTGGCGGAACATCCTCTGCCTCGCGTTCCTGCCAGAAGGATCCGACCCAGAACAACAGCAGCATGATTACGCCGAAGAACACCCAGCCGTAGATGATGTGATCGACACCGGTGGCGATCTTCATGTCGGAGTAGTGGGCGAGCAGCACGATCATCAGCGCCCGGAAACCGTTGGCGATCACCGGAACGACAAAGGACGCAACGATGAAGGCTGCGCGCCGCCAGATCGAGCGATAACTCACATAGGCGAACAGCGCTCCGACGGTGACCGACGAAATGAGGTAGCGCAAGCCGCTGCACGCCTCGACCACAGACCAGCTGCCCGACGGCAGTTCGAAGAAGGTGCCTTCGCGGTAGACCGGGAAGTTCAGCAGCTGCAGCGCACCCACGGTGAAGTCGGCGGTGAAATTCATCAGCGGCAGCATCAGGTTCTCGCCCATCGGCACGCCGAGGAACAGGAAGGCCAGCGGATAGGCAATTACCCACGCAATGCGCCAGCCCAGCACGGCGATGATCAGAGCCGGAATGGACGCAACGAAAGCAAGCTGGCGCACCACCTGCACGCCGGCGACCTCCGCTGCCAGCCAGCCTGCGAGACTGAGCGCGAGTGCGGCCAGACCCCAGAGGCACGGCTGCGGCGACACGTTCGACAGCGCCACCCGTTTGCGCCACACCAGCCAGGTAAAGATGGGCACCACCAGAAGGCCGTGCGCGAAGGTTTCGGATCGCAGCCAGATTTCGGCCATGGAACGGGCCGTGTCCCAGTACAGGACCAGCATAACCGCAAGCAGCAGCACAAACAGCGGGCCCGCGCTGCGCCACGCACCGTTGACCGGGCGCATTTCAGCCACGGGAGTGAAGGATGCCGGGTTCAGCATTGACATGACTTTCCTTGATGAATGACTGCAGACCTGCGTCGCGCGCGGGCGCATCGAGGCAAGTATCCAGCGCAGCCAGTGCGCTGTCCCAGCGATAGACCTGTTCGATGCGCGCACGGGCGTGCGCGCCGATGGCGCCGGCATGCACCGGATCAAAAAGAGAAAGCACTGCGTCGGCGAACGAGCGGGCATCCGACGCGACGGCGAAATCGCGCCCGGCTTCGGCATCAAGGCTGCCGGCGCAGGTCATCGACACGACGACCGGCCGGGCCATGGCCATGGCTTCGAGCACCTTGTTCTGGATGCCGCGTGCCACGCGCAGCGGCGCCACGGCGCACGTCGCATGGGCGACCCACGGCCGCACGTCGTCCACCCGCCCGGTCACGGTGACGTAACCCAGTCGCTCCAGATCGCGTACCTCGACCGACGGATTCATGCCAACGATGTAGAAACGCGCCGCCGGCCGGGCGGCCCGGATGTGCGGCATCACGTCGGTGGCGAACCAGCTCGCGGCGTCGATGTTGGGCCAGTAGTCCATTGCGCCGGTGAACACGATCGCCTGCTCCGACGCCGGATAAGGATTCGCGCCTGCCTGGCACGGATGGAAGAAATCCACGTCGACCCCATTCGGCAGGGGCGTCACGCGTCCTTTGAGTGCAGGCGAAAGCGACTCGAACAACGCGACCTCGGCCGGTGTCACCAGCAGACTCATGTCCGACGCATCGACCACGCGCATTTCATGCTGCAAAAGGGTGCGCGCCTCCCGGCGGTAAAGCCAGGACATCGGCCAGCGATGACGCGCGGCGTACTCGGACCACTTTTCCGAGTCGACATCGACCAGATCGACGATGCGCCGCACGTGCGGATGACGATCGAGGTATTGCGCCATGGTCGAACAGAACACGACCACCTTGCGGATGTCGTGTCGTGCAATCGTGTCGTCGACCCAGCGCTGCATGGCCGCCGATCGATAGTAGGCAACGCTCAGCGATTCGCCGGTCGCCAGCGCGCGCAGGGAGGCGAACTTCCGGCTGCGCGGATGAATGCGCTCGGTGTGCAGCTGCGCGCATGTCGCGGCCAGCGTCGGTACGTGCGGAAGGTCCGCCGCGTCGTCGACGAACGCTCCCGCATGGATTTCGTAGCGCCGGGCCAGATGCTTCAGCAGGTGATGCGAGCGGATCTTGTCGCCCTTGTTGGGCGGATACGGCAACCTGTGCGCGAGGAAAAGCAGCGGTTCCAACCGGGTCAGCCCAGGTTGCGGACGATCAGCGGCCCGAGCGTGTTGGCAAAACTGCGCGGCATGCGGCGCCAGACTTCGATCATCAGCTTGTACTTGGGGTTGGACGGGTTGTTGCGCGGCAGGCTGTCGCGCTTGTACAGGCAGTATTCGTAGTGCAGCGGTGTCGGCTCGAAACCCCAGTTCTTCTTGAACGAATAGGAACCGGTGCCCTGCTTGCTGCGGCCGTAGTCGAACACCCGGATGCCGCGCTCGCAGGCGTGGCGCATCAGTTCCCAGTACTTGAAATCATTCGCCGCCAGATCGCGTGCCGCTTCGGCGTCACCCGCGTAGTAGGGCAGGATTTCGTCGCGGAAGTAGAAACTCATGACGCTGCTGAGCAAGGCGCCGTCGGGGCCTTCGACCGTCATGACCGAACAGCGCTCGCCGAAGGTGGCGCGCAGCGTGTCGAAGTAGCGACGCGACATCGCGGGCGTGCCATGACGATGCACGTTGTCGGAATACAGCTCGAAGAAGCGGGCATTGTCGGCGTCGAATTTCGCGACCAGACCGTTCTTGATGCCCTTGCGCACCATGGCACGCTGCTTGCGCGGAATGGCGTTCATGTTCGCTTCGACGTCGGGCGACAATTCCTTCCGGAAGGTCACGTAAAGGTCTTCGGTCGGCCAGTCGGCGTGACGCGCGGTGACGTTGCGGAATTCGAGGTGGTCGACGCCGAGCGACTGCGCGATGCGTTGCGCTTCGGTTTCGAGCGCCAGCGCCGCGGATTCAAAATCCGCTGCCACGCCGCCATAGACGCCGAAAGGCAGGGACACCAGGGAGTGTCCGAACAGCCGGCTCTTGACCTGGGCCAGCGGCAGAACGCCGCAGATGCGTCCGGCCTGTTCGGCCAGCAGGTAATGCGTGCGGTGGCCGAACACGTCGCGCATGATGTCGCGCCACTCGAACAGGTGGAAGAAGCTTGCCGCCGGGCTCGCTTCGACAAAGGCGTTCCAGTTTGCGCGGTCCGCATCGGTCGCGGCGCGCACACTCACGCTGGCAGCAGTCATGAATTCCGCCTCAGGTCGCACGGGCTATCTCCGGAAACACCTCGTCCATCCGGCCCCAGCGGAAATCGCGCATCAGGCGCGTCAGCCGGCCTTCGGTGCGGTCGAGGTTGATGTAGTGACGAAAGCGCGACTTCGCATCCACGCCGGCAATGCGCGGCTGCGCGGCGTCGATCTCCCACGGGTGGCAATAGAACATGGCCGGCCGGCCGTCGCGCCGGTTCACCTGCTGCAGCAGCCAGCGCGACGCCGCATACGGCAGCAACCTGAAATAGCCGCCGCCGCCGGCGGGCAGATTGCGGCTGCCGACACGCACGGTGGTGACCGGCACTTCCATCAGGCCGTCGCGCGAGGCGAACGGAAAGCGCGGCGCATCCGGCATGCCGTAGTGATCGTGCTTGACCGGATAGATGCTGGAGCTGTAGCGGTAGCCGGCTTCGGCCACGCAGTCGAGCGCCCACGGATTGGCGTGGCCGATGGAAAAGCTCGGCGCGCGGTAACCGCGCACTTCCGCGCCGGTAATGTCTTCAAGCAGCTTCTTGGCACGCGAAATGTCGTCGAGGAAGTCGGCCGGCGACTGGTCGGTGGCACGCAGGTGCGCACTGCCGTGGCTGGCAATTTCGTGCCCGGCGCGGGCAATGCGTTGCACCATGGCCGGATGGCGCTGCGCAATCCAGCCCAGCGTGAAGAAGGTGGCGCGGTTGCCGGACGCGTCGAGCAGCGCAAGGATGCGGTCCACGTTGCGTTCGACGCGACATTCGATGCGATCCCAGTCCGCGCGGGCGATGTAGGGCGCGAGCGCCGACACCTGGAAGTAATCTTCCACGTCGACGGTGAAAGCATTGCGGATGGCCGTCACGACGTCCGGCTCACGATGCGGCGCGCGCCTGCAACCAGGCGTACAGGTCGGCGGCGATGCGCGGGGCGGCGGCGCCGTCCCAATATTCGGGGACGCGACCGCGCTTGCCACCGGTTGCGAGCGTGTCGTCGAGGCAGCGCACGAACAAGGTTTCGTCCGACCCCACCACGGTGTTGGTGCCCTGCTCCGCCGTGATCGGCCGCTCGGTGTTTTCGCGCAGGGTGATGCACGGCACCGACAGCGCCGTCGTCTCTTCCTGCAGACCACCGGAGTCGGTGATCATGACCGTTGCCCCATCCATCAGACCGAGCATTTCCAGGTAACCCAGCGGCGGCAGCAGCGCGATGCTCGGATTGTCCAGCAAGGCGCCCAGACCGAATTTTTCGAGATTGCTGCGGGTTCGCGGATGGATGGCGAACACCAGCGGCAGACGCTCGGCGGCCTGGGACAGCATGCCGGCGAGGCGCTTGAGCTGTTCCGGATCGTCGACATTGCTCGGGCGGTGCAGCGTGACGACGCCGTATCGGCCGCCGGCGATCAGCGCGGGGTCGATGCCGTGCTCGCTCAATGTCGCCGCCGGGGGCACCGCCAGCGAGCGACTCGACAGCAGCGAGTCGATCATGACGTTGCCGGCGAAATGCACCCAGGATGCATCGACGCCTTCGCTCACCAGATTTGCCAGCGCGCTGCGTTCGGTCGTGTACAGCCGATCGGAAATGCGGTCGACCAGGATACGGTTGATCTCTTCCGGCATCGCCCGGTCGCCGCTGCGCAGGCCGGCTTCGACATGCACCACGGCGATGTGCTTCTTCACCGCGACCAGTGCGCACGCCAGCGTGGAATTCACGTCGCCGACAACCAGCACACACGACGGCCTGATGTCGTCGACCAGGGGTTCGAAGCGCTTCATGATTTCGGCCGTTTGCACCGCGTGCGTGCCCGAGCCCACTTCGAGATTGTGCTGCGGTGTCGGCAGGCGCAGGCCGCTGAACAGGCGTTCGTTCATCGCGTGGTCGTAGTGCTGACCGGTGTGCACCAGCACCCACGGAATGGCAGGAACGTGTTCGTCGAAGGCGCGCAGGATGGGCGCCATCTTCATGTAGTTCGGGCGGGCGCCGACGATGCACAGCACCGGCGAGAGCGAGGAGGCATCAGTCACTCCGCCTCCCTCGAGGATGCATCAAGCGAGCGGTCAGCCAGTTCTCCGAGCATTGCGATGGTTTGCTCAAGCGTACGCTCGATACGTGACAACCGGTCTTCGAGGTAGCCGGCCTGCTGCGCATTGACGAAATCACGCACCCGTTGCGCGGATGGTGCATCGAGCTTGAACTGCGACAGATCCATGTCGAAAAGGGCCGGAGCGCCGACCATGTGCGAACCGCCGAAGGCAGCGCGCCCGGTCGCAGCCGCACCCCCCGAATCGCCATGCTTGGCCACTGCCGCAGCAGCGGCGGCGTCACCCGCTTCATCGCGGATTTCACTGACCACCACGGCCACTTCTTCCGTCGAGAATGCGGTCGCGCCAGTGAGAAACCCTGCCAGCATGAGCCGGTCGCACAGCGTGTTGATGCGCCGCGGCACCCCGTCGGTCGCCTTGAATATGGCTTCGTGCGTACCCGCCAGGAAGGCAGGCGATCCGCGCCAGCCGACATGCTTGAGCCGGTGTTCGATGTAGGCCTCGGTTTCGGCCGGGTCCATCGGCCCGAGGTGATAGGACGCAATGACCCGTTGCCTCAGCTGCTGCATGTCCGGGCTCTGCATCGTTTCGCGAAACTCGGGCTGACCGACCAGGAAACTCTGCAACAGCGCATGCTCGCCAAGCTGGAAGTTGGACAGCATGCGCAGTTCCTCGATCGCGCGTGGCGTCAGGTTCTGTGCCTCATCGACGATCAGCAGTGCGCGCTTGCCGGCCGCGGTCAGCGACAGCAGGAACATTTCGATCGACAGCAGCAGGTCGGCCTTCTTCAGCTGCTTGTTCGGCAGGCCGAACGCGGCAGCGACCAGACGCAGCGTGTCTTCGGCATCGAGATGGGTGCTGACCAGCTGCGCCGCCACGACCTTCTTGACGTCGAGCTTCTGCAGCAGGCTGCGTACCAGCGTGGTCTTGCCGGCACCGATTTCACCGGTGATGACGATGAAGCCTTCACTCTGGTGCAAGCCGTACTCGAGGTAGGCGAGCGCGCGGCGATGTCCCTTGCTGCCGAAGAAGAAGGATGGATCGGGGTTGAGCTGGAAAGGCTTGCCAGAGAGGCCGTAGAAGGATTCGTACATTGAACAGGGATTGTGAAGTGAAGGCCACCTGTCCGCCCGCGCAACTTCGTCCGGCTAGCGCCAACCGGTCAGTTGAATCGAGTGTTCAGGGTTGCAATGACAGCATTTTCATCCACATCCCCGCTGATGACTGTGGCACGTGTCATGCGCAAGCCGATCGAGCCGTTCGTACGCGCCCCGAGAGCGGTCGACAAAGTTGCGTTCAGCACATCCCTGTTGCTGCTCAGTCCGGAAAGCGATGTTGAGCGTCCATTCGACTGCGTCGAAGAGTAGCTGAATGCGAGCGACGATTTCGACCCGATACGGTGTGAGTAAGAGGCATTCCAGCCGTGTTGCCGAATGACGCTGGCGCGCGAGAAATCGTCTCCAGTCGCCGCCAGGGGCGACCCGACACCGCTATCACTTTCAGTCAGAAACAGGCTCAGCGACATCGTGTTGCGCGCGCCAACGCGGCTGAGTGATATCTGGGACCGGGTTTGCAGAAACTCGCTGTCGGTCAGAATGGGGCTGAGTCCGACGATGTATCGGCTGATGCCTTGACTGTCGAGGAAGGCAGTCATGAGTTGCTCACGCTGGATCGGATCAGTCAGGCTTGCAAACGGTTCTAGCAGACTGAGGCTGTCAAAGCGATCGACTACGCCCGACGGCTGGAGCAACTGCTGTGCGCGATTGGTAAGCGTACGCGCGTGCGTGGCGCTGAAAGACATGCGCGCCATACGATGCGTCGCACTCAGCGAACTGGTGTTGGCGAAAGGCCGGTTGTCGATATCAGCCCTTATCGAGGTCCGCGGCGTTGGCGTCCATACGATGCCTGCACCGTAAGTACCCTGGAAACCCTGGTCACCAGGACTTCGCCCACTGTTGAACACATTGCCCTTCTCGAAGCCGTATCGAACGGATAACTGAAACGAAACATCAGGTCGATAAATCAGCGATCCGGTAATACGCTCTCGCTTTGTGCTCCCACGATCCGATTCGGTGGAGGTAGAGCTTACATCGACGCGCCAGCCGAGTTTTGCAGGTAAGCCTTCCAGCGCTCCGTTGAACGTCTCGGAACTCACGCTGCCCAGATTACCTGTCGATTCAGTTCGCACTGTCGAAAGGCTGGAAGACCACGTCGCAACTTCGCCCAACCGCACCTTGCCACGAAACGAAGGCGTGATCGAATAGGTGCGTGTGTTGCTGAGCTGGTTCGGTGAAAGTGTATTGTCGGTAGGTACGGCATTGAAAACAGAAGTATTTTGCTGTCCGGCCACAGCACGCACATCCATGAAGAACAGGTCGTCAATGACTTCAAACCGTCCATTCACATTGAACGCGTGTGAAACCCTCGAAGAAAACGTCTCATCAACATAATGAAAATATCGAGGCGTGTAGGCGGCAGTCAGATTGATGCGCGGGCTCACTCGCCTGACACTGACACCTGGATTGACTTCGACGAGCGTATCCGACGCCGGATCATTAGGCGAAAAATTGATGTTGTCGGACGTGATCGCACGCGTTGTCAATGTCGGCGTCACCCTCCAGTTCTCGGCGTGCGCATACTGGGCAGGAACGACAAGCGTCCAGCCAACAATCAAGGCAGTCACAGGGCGACTGCAAAAGGCAGCCTGCTTCTTAGTCAAGAACCTTGTCGCCGGGCACTCGGGGGCGGTCAGCGCCATAACCGTAACCGTATCCGTAATAACCATAGTAGCCGTCCGTACGTGCGTAGCGCGCCTTGTTGAGAACCACCATTCTGACTGGACAGTTACGAACCTTGTTCAAGGCCTGCTTGACCATTGTGTGCGTGGTGCGACCCGCTTCTACGACGATCAGCACTTGTCCCATTGATTGCGCGAGTACGGGCGCTTCCGTTGTGACCATCAACGGAGGAGAGTCGAAAATGATGATGCGATCAGGATATCGGTGTGCGAGCTCGACCAGCAGCATATGCATTGCACCGCTTGCAAGCAATTCGGTTGCGTTCTTGTGAGGCATTCCCGCCGGAAGCAGTGTCAACTTCTCTATATTTGTGCGTAACAGGACATCGGGCAAACTGACGTTCTTGTCCAGCAACACGTCCATCAAACCCTTGGCTGGAGGCAATCCCAGAAGATTCAGAATGGATGGTCTCGCAACGTCAGCATCGACCAGGAGCACTCGATTATCAAGCTCCATTGCAATGCTCATCGCGAGGTTGATGGAATTGAAACTTTTCCCCTCCCCCGGAACCGAGCTCGTCACCATTATCAGATTTCCGTTATCGACCGGCGCGGCGCCCTTCCCGTGAGCGTTGGCAAGAATCGGCCTCTTTATAACGCGAAACTCCTCGGCAATCTGGGACCGCGGCGATGAGGGCACCACAATACCCATCGAATCCAGTCGCTTCAGATCAAGCTCGACAATGCGCGATGCCGCTTCCGGCGACTGGATCGAAGCCCGCACTTCGGGCGCGGACTGATTCGACGAAACGGGATTTGCCGGAACGACAGCCGAAGCACTCGCCACCGTCCCTGCGTTGTGGAGTGTATTCAATGGCTCCGGCGGTACGGCAGTATCGGTCGAACCAATATCGACACCCGCCTTCTTCAGCAGGGTGATTCGCTCAACCGCCTGTTCGATGATGCTCATGATTTTCCTTAAGCGCTACGCATCACAAGCGACACGAAGGCCAATATGGCGGCGTACGCAGCCAACAGGCCGCTCACTCCGCCAAAGAAAAAAACACTTCGCCGGCGTTCGTATTTCTTGCGATCGTCCGAAAGCAGCATGGAGACCGAACCCAGAACTGGCACACCCGAGATTTCAGAGAGTTTTTGCCCATCATGAAATACGGGGCGCAGTTGCGATACGACAAAGGATGCCGCAACACCGCCGAGCAGTGCAGCGACGATGACGGCAGTGAGGAGAATAAGCCGGTTGGGCGCGACGGGTTGTGGAGCAACTCGCGGCGGCTCTATGAGCCGGAACTCCGCAACACCTGTCGCGTCCATTTCTTCAGCCATTGATGCCGACTCTCTACGCGACACAAGATTGTTGTAATTCGTTTTGTGAATATCGTAGTCTCGATTCAGCTGCGCAAACTCCGCTTCCAGCTCCGGCACGAGGCGCGACGATTGACGAAGCTTTTCCAGCCGCCCCTGGTATTCGGCAACCCGGGCTCCCAGAGAGGCAACAGATGCCTCCGCCGAGGCAAGAGCGATCTTGATCTGCAAGTAAACCGGATTTGGCATCTGCTGCGACCCCGCCACTGGCTTTCTGGCAGCCACGGGTTCTTCTTTAGCCGCTGCCGCAGCGGCTTCAGCCTCATATTTATCAACGATTTCCTTCCGCTCTACTTCAAGTGCGCGAATGCGTGCCTTTGAAAGAACAATATCGGGATGGCGGTCGGTGTAACGTTGAAGAAGTGTCTCGATATCGTTATTGATCGCCGAGATCCGCGCATCTATCTCTGCGGTGGACGGGCCACCCTTTGACGACTGCATTCCCTGGAATGTCGACTCCGCGGCAATGGTGGGCTCTTCTCCGAGCAATTGTCTCGCAAGTGAGTCGCGTGAGTTCGACGCCTCGCGCAACTCAAGCTGAGCCTGGCTTAATTGATTCTGCACCTCTCCGAGGCTTCCGAAATAATCCTTCTGCCCACCGCCCGGGCGTTCAAGATTTTTCAGTCGAAACTCTTTGACCCGATTCTCGGCTTCAAGAAGTTTCGCTTCGTAGGATTTGATTTGTTCTTCGATAAACTTCCTTGCCTGGTCGGAATCCAGCCTCTTGCTACCAAGACCAGACTCAACGAACAGGGATACCATAGCCTGCACGACTTTTTGCGCACGCGGTGGTTTTTCATCGCGAAATGAAACAAAGTACAAATTATCCCTTCCCGAACTCGACAAGGTAATCTTTGTTATCAATTCGTCGATCAGCTTGTCCTTTTCCGTTTTGGTCTTCGCCTCAAGATCAAGATCTGCCATGCGAATGAGTTTTTCGATATTCGGACGACTGATCAGCGTCCGGCTCAGCATATTGATCTGCTGGTCAATATTCGGCTGAACAGCCAAACCTGTCATGAGCGGGCGCAAGATCGACTGAGTATCGACGTAGATCTTTGCAGAAGCCTGATATTGATCGGGAAGGATCAATACGACACCCATTCCGATGACACCGATCAGCCAGGCCGTCACCAGACCGACCCAGCGGTAGCCCCAAGCCTGCCGCGCATACCCCGACAACTGGCCAAGAAGGTCATCCACGAGCGATCAACTCCTTGTTGAAGATGTACATGAGACTCAGAACCAGCTCTGCGGGATGATCAGGATGTCGCCCGGCTTGACATCAACGTTTGCGCTGACGTCGCCGCGACGGATCAGGTCTTTCAAACGCACGTTGTACTGCTTGTCGCCTTCGGAGGTGCGCAGGATGGTTGCCGCATTGCCGTCGGCGAAATCGGTGATGCCGCCCACGGCGATCATCACGTCGAGCAAGGTCATCTTCTGCTTGTAGGCCAGCGCCTGCGGTTTGGCCGCTTCGCCGATCACGCGGATCTGTTCGCTGTACGGGCCGATTCCGCCAGCGACGATGACGCTGACGATGGGGTCGCGGATGTACTTGGACAGTACCTGCTCGATCTCGCGCGCCAGTGTCGTGGGATCACGGCCGGCGGCCGGCAGGTCTTCGAACAGCGTGCCGGTGATCTTGCCGTCCGGCCGGATGGTGACCGTCGACGAAATCTCCGGATTTCGCCACACGACGATGCTGACCGAATCGCCGGGGCCGAGAATGTAGTTGTAGCCGTCACTGTAGGCCTGCGTCGGAGCGGCCGGATACGGTGACGAAGTGCACGCCACGAGCGCCAGCGGCGCAAGGAGCAAGGCGCACCTGCGCAGTACGGACATCATAAAGGTCGAACGAAACATTGCATCCTCCAGAAGGACAGCGGCGAGACAAGCCGCGAATCATAGCCAATGCGCCCGACAGCGCGCTCTATTCCGTCACGGCTCATCAGATGTTGTAGCGCAGCGCATCGACAATCGGCGTACGCGATACCCGGTGGGCCGGCAGTAGCGCAGCCACCAGGGTGGCAATCAGACCGACCCCGAACGCCAGCAACACGGTGTTGGGCAGCACCCTGACGGTAGCGGTGTAGGCGACATTCGAGTTCGGCGGAGGCGGCATCGGTATACCGACCTCGCTGATCGCCAATGCCGCGAGTGTACCCAGCACGACCCCCACCACGGCGCCGAACAGACCCAACATTGCGTTCTCCACCATGACCAGCCTGAACACATAGCCACGGGTGTTGCCCAGCGCCATCAGCGTACCGAATTCTCCCACACGCTCGAAAACACTCATATTCACCGTGTTGAACACGCTGAGCAGCACCATGATCAGCACGATCCACTGCAGCACGCCGAACTGCGTGCGGTACAGCTCGACCGTCTTCGAGTAGAAATCAGACAGTTCCACCCAATCCCGGATATCGAACCCCAGGGACTGCAGCCGCGGGACGAGCAGATCCTTCACCAGCGCGGTGTCGGCCGTGCGATGCAGCAGCAGCACGATCGAATTGGCACCATCGCGCGCCAGGAGCTCCCTCGCTGCTGCGATGGGAATTCTTACGGCACGGGTATCGAAATCTTTCGAAAAGCTTTGAAAAACGCCCACCACGTTCAGTTCTGTCGTGTTCAGGGCGCCGTCCGCAGTATTCATGATCAGCGTGACCGTGTCGCCCGGCTCAAGCGCAAGCGCCTTCGCCACACCGTCGCCGATCAGCACGCCCGACGCATCTTCATCCTTGAGCTGTCGGCCCGCCGTGATCCGGACAAAGGTACCGAGGTGATTTTCCTTGTCCGGTTCCACGCCTTCGCCGACGATGGCCCAGTCGGCCTTGCCGTTGTTGAGCAGGCCGGCGAAGCGGATGCGCTGAAGCACCGTGTCAGCTTCGGGCATCTTGGCCGCAAAGCGCGCGATCTGGTCGGCGTCTTCAATGACGTACTTTTCCGGCGAGCGTGAACCCTTCTCGTAAAACCCCTGCTTGAACACCTGCACATGGCCGAGCTGACTGTGGATCGTGGCCTCGCCGAGCTGGGTCAGCACATCCGCCACGAAGCCACCGGTCAGAATCAGGCCTGACACACCGAACACGATGGCAGCCAGCGTCATCGCGGTACGCGATTTCTGACGGAGGATATTGCGCAGGGCGAGCTTGAACATGGCGGCTCAGCGACTCTGGCGCAACGCGTCGACGATGTTCATGCGCGACGCTCGCCAGGCGGGATACAGGCTGGACACGAAGCTGCTGACCACCGCAACCAGCATGGCCTGCGCCACGATATCGAAGGTCAGCATGATCTTGCCGTCAAACCCCTCCTCCATGCCGGGCGGCGGCGGCAACGGGATGCCGACCGCCGAGATTCCGAGCGCCAGCAGGCAACCCAGCACCACGCCCAGGCCACCGCCCACGACACCCAACATCAGGCCCTCGGACACGAAAATGCGCAGGATGCGACTGCGCGTGAGGCCCAGGGCCATGCAGGTGCCGATTTCACTGACCCGCTCCATGACGCTCATCGACAACGTGTTCGAAATGCTCAGCACGATGATCATCAGGATGATCAGCCGCACCACGTTGATCTGACTGGAGAAGAGGTCGCGCGTCTTGTTGTAGAAGTCGGCCAGTTGATACCAGGGCACAAGTTCGAGCGTGGCGGCGGGCAGCACCTTGCGCAACTCTTCGATCTTGCTGTCGGTGTCGTCGGTGCGTTCAAGCAGCACCAGCCACTGCTGCGCACCGGACACCTTGACCAGCTGTTGAGCCAGCGCGATCGGCATGCGAAGCGCCGAATCGTCGTATTCCTTGCTGACCGAATTGAACAGACCGACGATGGGCGCCTCGATTGCATTGATACTGCCGCCGGCTGTCGTGGTCAGCAGCACGATGGTGTCACCGACCTGGGCATCGAGATTGATCGCCAGCCCGCGCCCCATGATCATTTCGCTCGCACCGTCAGCGGAGAGGTTTCGACCGCGACTGATACGGATCGAACTCGACAGCACGGCCTCGGCTTCCGGCGAGACGCCCTGCCCGAGAAATGCAAAGGTATTTTCGCCCTTGCTCGCCAGACCATTGAAACTGAGTCTGGGCGCGATCACCTTCACACCACTGCTGGTTTGCACCGCGGTACGGGCAGCTTCCTCGCCTTCGATCATGAAGCCGAACGGATCCGATGTGCCGCGCTCCACATACCCTGGCCTGACGACCTGGATGTGGCCGAGCTGTGACTTGATCGTCGATTCGCGCATCCCGTCCATCAACCATTCGATGAATCCGGCCGAAAGGATCATGGCGACAACCCCGAAGCTGACCGCTCCGATCGCAATCATCGTGCGCCGCCCCTGCCGCAGCACGCTGCGCATGGCCAGTCGCAGATCAAGCAGCCAAAACTTCATGCGGATTCGAAGGGTAAGATGCTAAGGTATTGCCAGCATAACAGTTTTTCACTTTCCAGCAGCCGTGAGCCTTCAGGGCAAAAATCCTCTCGAGCGAATGCCGAATGGCAGGACGATGATGAATCACTCCGCATTTGACTATAACGAAGCATTCAGCCGGAATCTTGGCTGGTTTACAGAGGTTGAGCAGCAAAAACTGCGCAACAGCACAGTCGCCATCGCCGGGCTCGGCGGTGTCGGCGGCATCCACCTGCTGACCCTGGCGCGACTTGGGGTCGGCCGCTTCCACATTGCAGACTTCGACACCTTCGACGTCGCCAACTTCAACCGGCAGGTGGGCGCCACGATGAGCACACTGGGCCAGCGCAAGCTCGACGTGCTGGCCGCGCAGGCGCGGGACATCAACCCTGAAGTCCAGCTGAAACTTTTTCCGCAGGGTGTATCGGCCGAATCCCCCGACGACTTTCTGCGCGGCGCGGATGTATATATAGATGGACTCGATTTTTTTGCCTTTTCGGCACGCCGCGCGACCTTTGCGGCCTGTCATCGGCTGCGCATTCCGGCCGTCACCGCGGCGCCGCTCGGCATGGGGTCGGCCCTGCTCGTCTTTCTGCCCGACCGGATGAGTTTCGAGGAGTACTTCCGGCTCGAAGGGTGCGACGAAACCGAGCAGGCGCTGCGTTTTCTCGTCGGTCTGGCGCCGGCAGGCCTGCACCGCCCGTATCTGGTCGAGCCCTCGCGCATCGATCTGGCGGCACGGCGCGGCCCCTCAACCATGATTGCGTGCAATCTGTGCGCGGGTTTCGCCGCCGCCGAAGGCATCAAGCTGCTGCTCGGTCGCGGCGATGTGCGCGCCGCGCCCTGGGGCCTGCAGTACGACGCCTTCCGCAACAAGCTGGTGCGTACCTGGCGGCCGGGTGGCAACAACAACCCGCTGCAACGGCTGATCATGTCCATCGGTCGTCGGCAGCTCGCACGCAAACCTTCGGCCTGACACCTCATCCAACGCGAGGCACTTCCCATGCGCGTCATCGAACAGATCCTCGACCTCGCCCGCTGGGCGCCCAGCGGCGACAACACCCAGCCCTGGCGCTTCGAAATCCTCGCCGACGACCATGTCCTGATCCACGGCTTCGACACGCGACACGACTGCGTGTATGACCTCGAAGGCCACGCCAGCCAGCTTGCGCACGGCGCACTGCTTGAAACACTGCGCATCGCCGCCACCCGGCATGGCCTGAACGCCGCCTGGACACGGCGCGCCGGAACGCCGGACACCCATTTGCTGTACGACGTACGACTGCAGCCGGACCCGACGCTGACGGAAGATCCACTCCTTGCATATATAGAGCGACGGAGCGTTCAGCGACGCCCGATGCCTGGCGCGCCGCTGACGAGTGCCGAGCGCACCGCCCTCGAAACCGCCGCCTATCCGTTCAGGGTGCGCTGGTTCGAATCAAGATCGGAGCGATGGTCGATCGCCCGCCTGAACTTCGCCAATGCCAAGATCCGCCTGACCATCCGCGAGGCGTACGAGGTGCACAAGCGGGTCATCGAATGGGGCGCGCGGTTCAGCGAGGACCGCATCCCCGAAGCGGCGGTCGGTGTGGATCCGATGACGGCGAAAATGATGAAGTGGGTCATGCACAGCTGGTCGCGTGTCGAGTTTTTTAACGCGTGGCTCGCCGGTACGTTCGCGCCCCGCATCCAGCTCGACCTGATTCCCGGCATTGCGTGCTCGGCACATGCCTGCCTGATCGCGCCGGAGCCCATGACGACAATCGAGCAGAGGGTGGCCGCCGGGGCCGCGGTTCAGCGCTTCTGGCTGAGCTGTGAGCAACTTGGCCTGCAGCATCAACCGGAAATGACACCCCTCATTTTCAGTCACTACACGCGCAGCGGGCTGCGCTTCACAACGTCCGACAGCGCACTGACCAGCGCTCGCGCGCTGAGCGACTCGCTCGAATCCATGCTCGGCAGGACTGATCTGGATCGCGCGTCCTGGCTCTGCCGCGTGGGCCGGTCTCGCAGCGCGCCGGGACGTTCCCTGCGCAAATCCGTGCAGCGCCTTCGGCCAGAGTCGAACTGAGCACTTCGCGCACCGGGCGAGCGGATACGCCAGCGCTGTCGGAATACTTTACAAATCCCGATCAGCACTTGAACGGGCACGCGTCGATCCCGAATTATTTAAAATAAACCCTTTTATATTCATACTCTTATGTAACTCGTTAAAAACTGGCCCGGTGATTGCTTTAGTAGTTCCGTGGGTTCAGTAACCAACCAGTCGGAGTTAAAAAATGATCAAGTTCTCGAAAATTGCGATCGCTGTGGCAATCGCCAGTGCGTTCTCGGTTGCGGCGCACGCTGCGCCGATCAGTGTCACAACGCCGAACGGCGTCGTCAGCGGCATCACGTCGTTCGACTGGGCACCGTCGCCGGTGCTGGCTCAAGGCGGCAATGAAGCGTTTGTCAAGCTTGTAAATGGTACGAATGACGGCGTGCTCGGCACCAATCTCACCACCGCAGGCACGCCGCTGGTTGGCAATGCCTTCACGGTTTATTCGCAAGGTCGTCTGAATCTGTTCCAGGACGGAACGGGCGCAGCCACCTCGGGTCTCTGGACCGGTGCCGGCAGTACCGCAGGCAAGTACGAAGTGACGTTTGAACTGGCTTACACGGAAATCGTTGGTGCAGCATCGACGTTCCCGACCAATCAGGCATTCTTCGACTTCGCTGCCGTCCAGACGACGAACTACTTCCGCATCTACGTGCAGGATCTGGATGCAGGCGGTGCAGTCGCTTCCAACTACGCTTCCGGCCTCGGTTTCTCTGACGGCCTCATGGTATTTGAAGGCAAGGTCGCTCCGGCCGCGTCACAAGCCGGCGTATTCTCGAGTTTCGCGACCGGCGCAGGCATCTTTCCGCTGGGTGGTGATGGTGACGCGTCGAATGGTGTGTCAGCGTTGTCCGCAACGCCGAGTGTGACCGGCAGCGGCAGCACGCCGATCATCGACCTGTTGTCGGTTGTTCCGACGACCTACGACAATTCCTTCTGGAATGGTCAGCTGATCGAGTTCCTGATTTCCAACATCAATCAGAACCTGCCCTTCACGTCGGTTGATCCGTCGGAAACCTTCATCGGCGGCACGATCATCCCGGACGTCGGCACGACCAACGGCGGCACGTCGTTTGGCCCCGGCGGCCTGGTTGCAGCTGGCCCGGACATCCTGTTCCAGACCGACCCGAACGGCCCGGTACAACAACGTGTTCCGGAACCCGGCACGCTGGCTCTGGCTGGCCTCGCTCTGGGCGCCCTCAGCCTGGCACGTCGCCGCAAGGCCTGATCGGTCAAAGCCGATCGAAAAAAACGGGAGCTTTCGCTCCCGTTTTTTTTTCGTCCTGACACAATGAACAATGGCGCTTGAAGCGAGGTTGAAGGCGCGCTTTTCAGGCCTTGAGGATCGTGCCGATCAGATCGTTCAGCCGTTTGCCGGCAACGAAACCTGAAAAATCAGCGCGCACGCGCCCGGCTGCAGTGGCGAAACCCGGGTCCCGGACCATGCGGTCAACCGCGACCTGCAACTCATCCTGTTTCACCGTACCCGCACGCAGGCAAATGCCGGCGCCGGCATCCTGCACCCGCGACATGGTAAGGAACTGATCCATGTTCGAACAGATGCCGATCACCGGCCGCCCCTCAGACAGCGCCTGATAGACGGTCGCGCTGCCACCATTGCAGATGACGAAGTCCGCGCGCGCTGCGGCTGAAGCACCGGGCAGATAATCCGCGACGAAACACGAGGCACTGCTGACCGCAACGTTCGAACGACCGGCGGTGGCCGTCATGCACTGCACGCCTTGCCGTTCGAGCACATCGAACAACATCGGCAGCAGGTCGACGCGTCCGGTCGAACCCAGCGTCAGGTAAGCCAGCGGCCCATCGGGAATCTGCGTCCACCACTCGGGCAGCGGCGTATCCGGTGACCAGACGATGGGGCCGATGAAATGATGATTCGACGGACAGTCGGCTGTGACCGGCACCAGAGACGGCGTATCGGCATACAACGTGAAATCGCCGTCGGTATAAGCGTAGCGGACATCCGGAAAGGTCGACAAGCCGTGCTTGCGCCGCAGCGCATTCAGCGGTCTTGCATGCAGGCGAAACGCGATGGGCTGCGCCATCTGGAAGATGGGCGTTGCCAGGGCCGGGCCGAGCAGACGGGTGAGCGTGATGTCGGGCAGAGGAAAGCGCCGGTGCACGGACCACGGACTCCAGTGCGCATTGCACAGCGCCATGTAGGGGATGCCCGCCACCCGCGCCGATACGCTGAGCGACAGGCGAAAATCACCCACCACGACATCCGGCTTCTGTCGTTGGAGCAACTCGACGTCCTGTTCGATGTATCGCGCAAGTTCGGCCTGAGTGTACAAAGGCGCGCCTTCAGCGAGACGTTCAAGGAAAAGCGCGGGCGCAATGCTGTCGAGACCGACACGCGCCAGATCTGTACCGCGCAGGCACAGGTCAAACGCCCCGGCCGACGCAATGCTGACATCGCACGCGGGCGCGAGCGCCTGAGCGAGCACGACCGGGCGCGCAACATGCGCAAGCGAGACTGCTTCCGCCACGAACAGCACGCGGCGGCGCTCAGCCATCAGGCGCTCCCGGCGCGGCCGAACAAACCGAAACGGGTCAGCTCGGACACCGTCTGTAGATAACGGTCTTCGGATGCCTGAGTACGCGCCCATGACTCGAACTCGGCCATGCCGGAATCGAGTGTGCAGGCCGGCACGTAGCCGAGTTGCGCGCGGGAGTTACTCAGATCTGCAACACAGCCGAAGATGTCGCCCACCCTGAACTCGCCCTTGTCTTCCATCGATACCGGCTTTCCGGCGGCGCGGGCGAGCGCATTCGCGATGTCTGCGATGGTGCTGGACACCCCCGCACCCACATTGAAGACGGCGCCGGGCGCCACGTCCTGCGTGAGCGACAGCAGGTTGGCGGCCACCACATCCGATACATGCACGAAGTCGCGCACCGGCAGGCCGCCTTCGTAGACCGAGATCGGCTGACCGGCGCAGATGCGCGAGTAAAAGATCGACACCACACCTGTGTAGGGATTGCGCAAGGACTGGCGTGAGCCGAACACATTGAAGTAACGCAGGATGGTGGCCGGGATACCGAAGGTCGATGCGGCGTACCGCACGTAATCCTCCTGCTGCTTCTTGGTGATCGCGTAGACGGAAAACGGCTCTGACAGCTTGTTTTCGGGCGTCGGAATCACTTCGAGGTCAGCCCCGCACACCGGACAGGGCATGGCGAACCTGCCCGCCTGCAGACGCTCCCGGGCACGGGCGCCGGGAAACTGCACGCCATGTTCGGCGCACCGATAGGCGCCCTCGCCGTAGATGGCCCGCGATGACGACAGCAGGAAGCGCTTGAGCGTGTGTCCGCCCTTGACGATGCCCTCGATCAGGGTCGTCGTGCCGAGGCAATTCACGCGCACATAGTGGGCCATGTCGTACATGCTTTGCCCGACGCCGGTCAATGAGGCGAAGTGGAACACGGCATCCACGCCTTCCAGTGCGCGAGCGACATCGGCTGCATCGCACACGTCCCCGACCATCAACTCGACTTCAGGCGCAAGGTAGACCGGTCGCTGCCGGCCCTCTCCATGTATCTGCGGATCGAGTATGTCGAGCGCACGCACGCTGTGACCACACGCGAGAAGCGCATCGGCAGTATGCGAGCCGATGAAACCAGCCCCCCCCGTAATCAGTACTCGCATTGACGACCCCGCTTTCGGCTCAGAATGAGTAGCGCATTTCGCCGTAGTAGCGATCCGATTCGCCGTAACGACCGAAGAAACCATTCGAGTTGCCGCCGAAAAGGTCGGCGCCGAACATGGCACGCAGATTCGACTGCACGCGCCAGATGACCTTCGGCCGGAACATGTAATCGTTGCGCACCAATGACTGCACCCACAGCACCTCGCCTTCCACGCGTTCGCCGAACTTGTGGTGATACAGCAGCGACATGCCGTTCTCGCGCCTGGAGGCCAGCAGCTCCGGTGGGCGATCGTTGTGATAACGCTCGAAGTACTGGACGTTGAAACGCGCTTCGTTCTCAAGCGGGAAGTCGAGGCCGACCGCGTAGTCGACCATGTTCTGCTTGACCAGGCCATCCGCGCCGGGCAACGACGTCGGCGCGCGACGATCCAGCGTCAGCACGCCTTCGGCGCGCAGCAATACCCGGCCGAAGTCCTTGCTCAGCGTGGAACCATACTGATGTATCCAGTCGTGTTCCGGCGTATACACCGCGGTCGGACCGACGATCTGGCGGGCGAAGGTCGGATTGACGTCCAGGCTGCGGTAATAGAACGCCGACAGGTCCCAGCCCTTCATCAGCGCGCTGACGCGCAGACCGTAGTTCGAGTTGCTCAACTTGCGATCCGGTCGCACCTGATCGTTGTACACGGCTGTCAGCCCGGAGATTTCCGGCTGGACAGGGTAATAGTCGCCACCGAAACGCCCGATGTTGTCGACGCTGACGTAGGGTATCCACACGACTTCGGCGTGCACGTTGCCCATGAAGTACTCGGCGCGCGCTGCCCACTGTGGAATGCGCAGCTGGTCGAATTCAGGGTTGAAGAATTCGCGGGTGTCCTTGGCCGACACGACATCGGCGAAGAAAAGACCGACCATTTCGCCCCACACGATGTGCTGGCGTCCGAGCCGGAGTTCCATATTGCCCAGCGGCACATCAACGAACACTTCGCGCCACTGGAACTCGCTGCGCTTGTCGTCGCGCACATTCGCGTTGTAGAAGTCGTCTTCCCAACCATAGGCGAAATCGTAATCGACGCGGCCGAAGGCCTTCCACTTGATGCCCTGCCCGAAACTGCCGCTGCGCCCCAGCTCGTTGCGCCAGCGCGCCTTCGACCAGTGGCTTTCGCCGGCGACCGTACGGGCCAGTTCGAACTGGGTGAATCCTTTCCAGCCGGAAGTCGCGGGCGCAGACGCTTCGCCCAGATCAGGCAATGAACCCCCTGCGTCCGGCTTCCCAGGCGTGTCGGACGCCGGTGCGTCGAGGAAGAGGTCGTCCAGCGGATCTGCGGCATGCACAGCGGGAAACGCGACAAGCAGCGCGACGACCAGCGATGGAATGACCGCATTCCGCTTCATCGGGAGCATGACTCGGGACATCATCACGCCGCCTTGTCGGCAGCCGGCTTCGGCGGCTTGACATATGACCACTCACCCGGCGATTTCTGAACACCCAGTGCGGTCAATTCGCCGTCCTCGATGCGGACCAGACGGTCGGCCATCGACATGACGCGCTTGTCGTGTGTGGAAAAAATGAAGGTTGTTTTCAAGGTACGGTTGATCTCACGCATCAATTCAAGAATGGCGTCACCCGTCTTGCGATCGAGGTTGGCGGTCGGTTCGTCTGCCAGCACGATAGCGGGCTGCGCGGCCAGCGCCCGGGCGATCGCCACACGCTGGCGCTGGCCGCCCGACAATTCGTTCGGTCGATTATTCATCTTTTTGCCCAGTCCGACCACGTCCAGGAAATAGCGGACGCGCCGGTCACGTTCTTCCTTGCCGACTTCCGGCAACTGAAGCAACGGATATTCGACGTTCTCGTAGGCGGTGAGTACCGGCAGCAGATTGAAGGTCTGGAATATGAAACCGATGGTGCGTGCGCGCAGCCCGGCCAGCTGATCCGGCGTCTGGCCGGACACATCCTGACCGTTGATCAGTATCTGCCCGCTGGTCGGCGTATCGATGCAACCGATCAGATTGAGCAAGGTCGACTTGCCGCTGCCGGAGGGACCGGCGATGGCGATGAACACGCCGTCCTCAATATCGAGCGTGATACTCTTCAATGCGGTCACCAGCTGGCCGCCCAGCATGTAACTGCGGCTCACGTTCCGGATCTGGACGACGTTATTCATCAATACGCCCGGCTAGAGTTGAGGGCGAGACGCCCGCCACTGGAGACATCACGAATGGCATTGCTTTCCTGCATCCGTCTGGCTGCACGACCGACACGCTCATTGCGCGCTGCTGCAGCCCCGAATCGCCTGGCATCGCTTGCTCGCTGCGTACTCGCTTCGGTCGCATTGGGTTCGGCATTTCTTGTTGCCCAGCCTGCCTTTGCTCAGGATGCCGCGAGTATAGTGGAAAAGGCCGACACGATCCGCTTCCCGCGCGAGGCCTTCCAGGTCGAAGTCAGCATCACGTCAAAAAGCTCGAGCGGTGAAGAATTCCGCAAGTTCAGGATTCTGTCCAAGGGCAGCAGCAACACGATCATCCAGACCATGGAACCGGCGTCCGAGCGCGGGCAGATACTGTTGATGAAAGAACGTGACCTGTGGGCATTCCTGCCGACGGTATCGCAACCCGTACGCCTCTCCCTCGCTCAGCGTCTGACAGGTCAGGTGGCCAACGGTGATCTTGCGCGCGCCAATTTTTCCGGTGACTACACGCCGAGACTGATCGGCGTCGAGAAGATTGACGGCGCCGATCACCATGCGCTGGAGCTCACGGCAGTGGATCGCTCGGTGACCTATGCACGCGTGCTGTACTGGGTCCGTGTGAGCAATGGCGCGCCACACAAGGCCGAGTTTTATTCACTTTCGGGAAAACTTCTGAAAACCTGCGTATATGACGAGTACAAGACCTTGGGCGGAAAATTGCGCCCGACGCGGCTGGTCATGCAGGATGCCCTCAGGGAAGGCGATCAATCTGTGCTTGAATACAGTGCATTGCAGTTGCGCGAACTCCCGGACAAGATATTCACGAAGGAATATCTGAAGAAGGTGGAGTAGCCGCATCCTGCCGTTACGTCGCGGAACGGATCCAGCGTCGTCTTTCGTGGTCAGATCATCATGTTTCTGCTCGAAGTCGGAAACCTAAAAGATAATTTCGCCAAGTATTTCTCGGTGGAAGCGGCCGTCACCGACGAACTCAAGCACGAGGTGTTTCGCGTCAGGCACGCGGTGTATTGCGAAGAGCTTGGCTACGAAAACACCAATCCCGAACACCAGGAAACCGACAGCTACGATGCGCGGTCACTGCACATTGCGCTGCGCGCACAGGCACACGGCCGCATCGTTGGCTGTGTCCGATTGGTCCAGTGCGACCCCGATACGCCGGAAAAGCTGCTGCCATTCGAAAATCTCTGCACCGACGCCATAGACCGGTCGATCATCGATCCGGCAAAGGTGGATCGACGCGCCATGGTCGAAATTTCGCGCCTGGCGGTGTTGTCCGATTACCGCAAGCGCAAGGGCGACAGCGGCAGCCCGATGGCAATTTCCGAAGAAGACATGGGCACGCGCGATCAGCCGCGCTTCCCGTACATACCGGTCGGCCTGTATCTGGGCCTGCTCGTGGCCGCGGAACTGCACGGCATCGAACACCTGTTCACGCTTACCGAAGCGCGGCTGGCGCGACACCTGTCGGCGCTGGGTTTCCGCATCCATCTGATCGGCCGGGCGATCGAACATCGCGGCAAGCGGGTGCCTTCGGTCATCTACCGCACCGAGTTGATGGCACACCTGCCGCCCTTCATGCAGCCGCTGTACGACCAGATGAAGCAGGACATGTCGCGCCAGTACGCGTGCGAGCCGGCCTGATTCAGGTCCGCTGTGCCAGCGGCGAGCCGGCTACTGCCTGATCGCCTCCAGCTCGAACGTCAGCGCCACTTCATCGCCGACCAGCCCCTTTTCCACGCCATAGGTCATGCCCCATTCGCTGCGCCGTATCGTCGTGCGCGCCGAAATGCCCAGCGTGTGCTTCTTGTGGCCGAACGGGTAGCTGGCCGCCTTGTTCAGCGTCACATCCAGCGTGACCGGCCGGGTCTGGCCGAGCAGCGTGAGCTTGCCGGCCAGCTTGCCGGCTGTCGCGCTGGTCGTTTCGTATCCCGTGGCTTCGAACACGATGTCCGGATGCTGCTTGGCGTCCAGAAAATCGTTCTCGCGAATGTGGTTGTCGCGCGCCTTGTGATTGCTGAACACGCTGTCGGCCGACACGACGACGCGCCCTGAACTCAGTTTGCGGGTCTGTTCGTCATAGACAAAGCTGCCCTTGCCCTTCAGGAACAGGCCGAGGATGTCGGCGTAGCCGATATGTGCGACCCCGAAACCGATCGAAAAGTGATCGGGATCGATGTCATAGGTGCGCGGTTCGGCCTGTGCAGTGGTGCCGAATGTGCCGCAGGCCAGCGCGACAAGCAGCGGGCGATACAGGTGCTGCAGTAGCGGATGCATCGTTTTCATGGAAAGCCCTCCCGGTTCAATCGGAAATCCGACGAAGTCATGCGCGTGTCCGCCGACCGTACAGCCAGCGGATGTCGATGAAAAAAGAGGCCGCGAGCGCCAGCAACGCGAGCCCGAGCAATGCGGCGGTGGTGCGCGCATCGACCGCCGGCAGCAGGCACACCAGCAGACAGGCCACCTGCACCACGCACACCGTCTTGCGGCGCAGGCTGTCCGGCAGCGGGCGATCGAGCCAGCGCCAGACCGGCATCGCGGCGACGAAGGCGTAGCGCATCGCGCCGATCGCCAGCACCCAGGGCCCGACCTTGCCGAGCAGTACCGGCGCCATACACAGCACTGCGATCAGGAAGGCGTCGAGTTCCATGTCGAAACGCGCGCCGAAATCGCTGGCGGCGTCAAAGCGGCGGGCGACCCAGCCATCGACCCCGTCCAGCAGCAGCGCGGCCAGCGCCAGCATGGCGAATGGCGTCGCCTGCGCCGCGAGCACGGCCGGGCTCGCCAGCGTGCCCGCCAGCAAGGCCACCAGCAGCGCACGGAACAGCGTCACCCGGTTCGCCGCGCCCAGCGGTCGGCGCCTGTCCGGCCCGTGGCGCAGCAGCAGTGCCGCCATCACCACGTATACACACAGTGCAGCACCACCGACCCGCGGCGGCAGATCGAGCGCGTGCGTGAGCGCGGCTGTCAGGATGGCGAGCAGCGCACCACCCGCCAGCAGATCCACCCACATCGGCGGCACGGTGTCCAGCGGTCGCGCATTCCCCAGTCCTGCTGCCAAGCCGATCTCCCTGAACGCTGTCCCGAGGCCTGCATGTCGGTCGCCGTGCAACCTTCCGGTGTGGCGGCACGTCCATCGGCCTGCATACTTCAACTCGCGTTTCGATACCCTGAAGCATCGAATCGTTCGCTCACGACGAAAAACCATGCCTACTGACACGTCCATCGACCACACGTCTGCATTCTGGACCGTCGCGCCCGGCATCGGCGAACTGCGCACCGAAGCGCTGCCGGCACTGCGCGCCAGTGAGGTGCGCGTGCGTGCGCTGTACAGCGGCATCAGCCGCGGCACCGAAAGCCTCGTGTTCCGCGGCGAAGTGCCGGCAAGCGAATACCAGCGCATGCGCGCGCCGTTCCAGCAGGGCGAGTTCCCGGGCCCGGTGAAATACGGCTACATCAGCGTCGGCATCGTCGAGGACGGCCTGGGCGAACAGGCTGCCGCGCTGCGCGGCCGCAACGTGTTCTGTCTGCACCCGCATCAGCAGCGTTACGTGGTGCCCGTCGACGCGGTCGTGCCGCTGCCCGACGGCCTGCCGGCCGCGCGCGCGGTACTGGCCGCCAACATGGAAACCGCGATCAACGCCGTGTGGGACGCCGCACCTTCGGTCGGCGATCGCATCGCGGTGATCGGCGCCGGCGTGGTCGGCACGCTGGTCGCCTGGCTGTGTGCGCGCATTCCGGGCACACAGGTTTCGCTGATCGACATCGACCCGGGCCGCGCCACGCCGGCCGCTGCGCTCGGCCTCGCCGTGCTCGCGCCGGACGCGGCCGACTGCAGACAGGAATGCGATCTGGTCATCCACGCCAGCGGCAGCGCCGCCGGTCTGCGCAGCGCGCTGGCGATGGCCGGCTTCGAAGCCACCGTGATCGAAATGAGCTGGTTCGGTCAGCTGGCGGTCGCATTGCCACTGGGCGAAGCCTTCCACGCAAAGCGCCTCACGCTGCGTTCCAGCCAGGTCGGTCACCTGCCACCCGCGCGGCTGCCGCGCTGGTCTTATCGGCGGCGCATGGAACTCGCGCTGTCGCTGCTCGTCGACCACAGTCTGGATATCCTGATCAGCGGCGAAAGCGATTTCGCCGATCTGCCCGACCTGATGCCCGCGCTGGCCGCGGATGGCGCGGGTGTGCTGTGCCATCGCATCCGCTACGCGCCCGGCTGAGTATTCATTCCTGTTTCCGTTACCAAGGACCTCCCATGTACAGCCTCACCGTCCGCGACCACATCATGATTGCGCACAGCTTCCAGGGCGAAATCTTCGGCCCGGCGCAGCGCATGCACGGCGCCACCTACCTGATAGACGTGTGCTTCCAGCGCGCCGAACTCGACGCCGACGGGCTGGTGATCGACATCGGTCTCGCCAGCACCGTGCTGCATGACGTGCTGGCCGACCTGAACTTCCGCAATCTGGACGAAGAGCCGGCGTTCAGCGGCAAGAACACCACCACCGAATTCATGGCGCGCGTGGTGTTCGACCGCATCGCCGCCGCCACGCGCGACGGCCGGCTTGGCGACAGCGGTCGCGGGCTGGACCGGCTGAAGGTGACGCTGCACGAATCGCACGTCGCCTGGGCCGGCTACGAAGCGGATCTGTGACGCTGCATTTCATCGTCGCGGGCGACCCGGCGCAGCACACTGGCGGCTACCGCTACGACGCACGCATCGTGGCCGCGCTGCGTGCGCGCGGCTGGACAGTCGAGGTGACCGGCCTGCCCGGCCGCTTCCCCGACGCCGACGACACGGCGCGCCGTGCATTGCAATGCACGCTGGCCGCGCTGGCCGACGACAGCACCGTGGTGATCGATGGTCTGGCACTGGGCGGCCTGCCCGACGTCGCGGCCGCGCACGCCGGGCGGCTGCGCCTGATCGCATTGATCCACCATCCGCTGGCCGACGAGACCGGTCTCGACGCCGACCGGCGCCGTGCCCTGCTGCGCAGCGAATGCATGGCGCTTTCGCACATGGCCGGCATCGTCACCAGCAGCCGGTTCACCGCGCGCCGGCTGGCTCACTACGGCGTCGGCGGCAGACCGCTCGCCGTCGTCGAGCCGGGCGTCGATGCCGCGCCACTCGCCGCTGCCGACCAGCAACCGCCGCGCCTGCTGTGCGTCGCCACGATCACGCCGCGCAAGGGCCACGATGTACTGGTGGCGGCGCTGGCATCGGTCGCCGACCTCGACTGGACCTGCGACTGCATCGGCTCGACCACGCGTACGCCGGGCCATGCAGCGCAGGTGGCCGCGCAGATTTCCGCCGCCGGCCTCGACGCGCGCATCCGCCTGCACGGCGAATGCAGCGACGCCGCACTGGCCGCCGCCTGGCGGGCGGCCGACCTGTTCGTGCTGCCGTCGCACTACGAAGGCTATGGCATGGTGATCATCGAAGCGCTGGCGCATGGTCTGCCGGTTCTCACGACGACCGGCGGCGCGCTCGCCGACACCTTGCCGCCGGGCAGCGGTGTCGCCGTGCCGCCCGGCGACCCGGCAACGCTGGCGGCGGTGCTGCACCACCTGATCGGCGACGCCTCCGCCCGCCACGCGCTGCGCGCAGGCGCACGCGCCCTGCGCGCCGACCTGCCGGACTGGACTGCCGCCGGCGACGCCTTCGCCGCCGCGCTGCGGAACCTGCTTGCGGTGAAGGACCACGCCGCATGAGCGTCCCGCCCCGGCGCCTCGACGCACCGCACCCGGACACGGTCTTCGACGCCGGCTGGCTCGCCCTGCGCCGCCCGGCCGACACCGCCGCCCGCGCCGACCCGCTGAACCGGCTGGCGCACGACTGGCTGTGCGCGCGAGCCGGCCGGCCGCTGCGACTGATCGATCTGGGCAGCGGCAGCGGCGCCAATCCGCACTACCTCGCACCCCGCCTGCCCGGGCCGCAGCACTGGCAGCTGGTCGATCACGACCCGGCGCTGCTCGCGCTGGCGCAAGGCAGCTGCGGTGCGCTGTACGACAGCGACGGCCGGCCGGTCGGCGTCGACATCCTGCTGCGCGCGCTGAACACGCTGGCCGAAGACGACTTTGCCGGCATCGATCTGGTCAGCGCTTCGGCGTTGATCGATCTGGTCGACGAGGGCTGGCTGATCCGCTTCGCCGACGCCTGTGCCGATGCCGGCTGCGCGGTGCTGATCACGCTCAGCGTCGATGGTCACTGGGCGATCGACGATGGCGAGGTGGCCGATCCCGATGACGCCTTCGTGCGGACCGCCTTCAATGCACATCAGCAACGAAACAAGGGCCCCGGAGCGGGAAGCGCAGCGAGCGACGGCGTGGGCAGAAATGCCGGCCCCGCACTCGGCGCCCGCGCAGCGCCGCGGCTGGCCACCCTGCTGGAAGCGCAGGGGTTTCGCGTCACGCTGGCCGACAGCCCGTGGCGGCTGCATGCCGCCGACGCCGGCCAGCGCGCGCTGGCCGCCGCCCTGCTCGACGGCTGGCGCACGGCGGCCGCCGAACAGTGCCCGCATGCGGCTGCGCGCATCGATGCGTGGCACGCACGCCGGCAGCTGGCGCTGGCTCTCGAATCGACCCGGATCGAAGTCGGGCACTTCGATCTGTACGCCGAACCCGGCGTAGAAATATGAGGACAGGCGGCGCCATCTGGCGCTATGCGATCGGTGCCGCGT
Organism: Methyloversatilis sp.; assembly: GCF_030698125.1. Taxonomy (GTDB): domain Bacteria; phylum Pseudomonadota; class Gammaproteobacteria; order Burkholderiales; family Rhodocyclaceae; genus Methyloversatilis. The sequence continues at coordinate 39,148 of NZ_JAUYNV010000019.1, read as the reverse complement.
TGCTGATCGGCCTCGCCGTCACGCTGGACAGTGCGGCGATCGGCGCGGCCATCAGCGGCGCATCGCCCGGCTGGCTGATCGCTGCCGTGCTGCTGAGCGTGCCGCAGGTGGCGCTTTCGGCCTGGCGCTGGCGCTACACCGCCGCGCGGCTGGGCGCCCCACTCGGCAGGCGGCAGGCGTACGCCGAGTACTACCTGGCCACCTTTCTGAACCAGGTGTTGCCGGGTGGCGTGGCCGGCGATGCGGCGCGTGCCTGGCGACATGCGCGGAACCTGGATGCCGGGCACGCCGCCTGGCAGGCCGTCGTGATCGAGCGCGCATCCGGCCAGTTCGTGCTGCTGCTGTGCGCGCTGGCGGCACTGGCCGCATCGGTGCCGCTGCAGTCCGCACTCGTGCGCGCGGTCGACGGCATGGCCGGCTGGATCATCGCCGCGCTGATTGCCGGTGCCGTGGGTGTTGCTGTGCTTCGCCGCCGTGGTCAGCTGTCCGGGCACATCGCTGCCGTGCTCGGGCGCAGCCTGCTGGCGCGCGACGTGTGGCCGGTGCAGCTCGCGGCGTCGGCGGGCGTCGTGCTGAGCTACATCACCGTATATATATGCTGTGCGCGCCTGATCGGCGTGACGCTGCCGACGGCCGAACTGTGGCCGCTGGTGCCCTGGGTGCTGTTCGCGATGGCGATCCCGCTGTCGGTCGCCGGCTGGGGCGTGCGCGAAGGCGCAGCCGCCGTGATCTGGGCGGCTGCCGGGCTGGACCCGGCGCAGGGCGTGGCGATTTCCGTGACGTACGGTCTGGTGGTGCTGCTGTCCAGCCTGCCCGGCGCGCTGGTGCTGCTGCGTCAGCGCGCCCGCGTCGCGTCCAGTTCCAGATCGAACAGCGTGTCGCTGCCGCAGGCATAACTGCGACAGCGCGGCCGCAGCGCCTCGTCGAGCGTACCGATCGGCGGCAAGGTCAGACCCGGTCGGCCGGAGCCGATCAGCAGGGGCGCGACCATGACGTGCAGCCGGTCGAGTGCGCCGGCGTGCAGGAAGCGCGACACGGTCACCCCGCCCCCTTCGATCAGCACCCGCTTGAGGCCGCGCGACGCGAGCAGCGCGAGCACTGACTGCGGCGCGAATCCGTCTGCATCCGCGGTCAGCTCAATGCATTCGACGTGAGCCGGCGTTGCGACGGTGCCCTGACCCGATGCGACCACATGCAGCGTCGGCGCATCCGCCTGTTCGAACAGCGGTCCGCTGCGCCGTGCGCGCCCGCGCGGATCGAGCACCACGCGCACCGGATGCGGCCCGGCGACATGGCGTACGGTCAGCTGCGGCTGATCGGCATCCGCCGTACCGACGCCCACCACGACCGCATCGACCACGGCACGCACCCTGTGCAGGTGACGACGCGCCTCGTCGCCATTTATATAGTGCGAATGACCGCTTTCGGTGGCGATGCGTCCGTCCAGGCTCTGGCCGATCTGCGCGATGGCGAGCGGCGCGCAACGCGCCAGCAGCGGCAGAAAGATGTCGAACAGTGCGGCGGCTGCAGGGCTGGCCGGAGGGGTGCTGGCCCACGCGCCGCCCGGTGTCACGTCGAGCGTGACGTGCTCATGACGGAAACTTGTCAGCCCGATTGCGGACCAATCGACGCAACGGGCCTGAAGGACGAGGGCCCACGCTTCATCTTCGGCGACTTCGGTCAGCGACATCCGCACTGGATTCCTTCACGGGGTGACTGCCGCGACACGACAACGGACGGGCAACGGGCATCTTCAGACAACATCAATATCGAATCCAACATCAATTCGGAAAAACGACATGCGCCAAGCCGAACGAGCCCTGTTTGACCTGCGACGCGGCGTCCCGGTGCTGCTGGCCGACGTCGGCAGCGACACCCTGATCCTGCCGGTCGAAGCACTGACCGACGATGCGCTGACCGATGCACAGCTGCTGACCGGCAGCGTGCCGCAACTGGTGCTGTCGCGCCATCGCCTGGCGGCACTCGGCCACCCTATCAGCGATGAGGCGCAGTCGCTGACGCCGACCGGCCTGACCGACAGTGCGCAGCTGCGCCGGCTGGCCAGTGCGCGCGACGTCCGGCTGCCGGACGGCCTGCTGCGCGCGCCTGCCAGCACGGCTGCCGCGGCTGCGCTGCGCCTGCTCGGACGCGCACAACTGCTGCCGGCGGCCGTCGCCTTTCCGGTGCTGCCGGCACGCGCCGCGCTGGTCGCCGCCGAAATCGCCAGCGGCCATCTGCTGTCGGTCGGTACGGCCGACGTGCTGGCACTGTGCGACGGCGGCCACGGCGTGCTGACGCGCATCAGCGAAGCACGCATACCGCTGGCCGACGCCGACGAAGCCCGCTTCGTGCTGTTCCGCGAAGCCGACGGCCTGCGCGAGCACGTCGCCATCGTCATCGGCGATCCGGACGACTGGGCCGAGCCGGTGCCGGTGCGGCTGCATTCGTCCTGCCTGACCGGCGACCTGTTCGGCAGCCTGCGCTGCGACTGCGGCGAACAGCTGCGCCGCGGCGTGGCGGCGATCAATGCGCAGGGCGGCGGCGTGCTGCTCTACCTGTCGCAGGAAGGGCGTGGCATCGGCCTGGCGAACAAGCTGCGCGCCTACGCGCTGCAGGACGACGGCCTCGACACGATCGATGCCGACCAGGTCATCGGCTTCGGCGACGACGAACGCGATTTCCGCATCGCGCACCAGATCCTCGACCAGCTGGGCGTATCGCGCGTGCTGCTGCTGACCAACAATCCGGGCAAGATCGACGCACTGCGCCATGCCGGCATCAATGTGGTGGCGCGGCAGGCGATCTACGGCGACCTCACGTCGCAGAACAAGCGCTACCTGGAAACCAAGGCGCGCCGTCAGGGGCACAGTCTGGGCGAGTTGCTCGGCGTGCGAACGCTGGCCGACGGCGCCGGCCGTGCCTGAGTACGTGGTCGGCGGCTCAGCGCGGCGCCGGCTTGAGCTGCGCCAGATCGAAGTCGTACGCCTCGTCGATCAGCTGTGCCAGCCGGGCGGCGAAGTGATCGACCAGCCGCGCGCCCAGTGCGGCGGTGGCGTTCAGCGCGTTGCCGGTGGCACCCGAGCCGTGCAGGTCCTGCGCCATCCAGCCGAAGCCCGCTTCACCTTCCGGACCGAGCAGGCAGCCGTCGGCCGCCATGTTTGCCCCCAGACTGCGGAAGTCACCGAGCGCCTCGCGGCGCACCGCGTGTGGCGCCAGATGCAGCATCATCGACGTTTCCAGCGCGCCGCCGTGCAGGCCGTGACGAAGTTCGTCCGCATCGAGCACACCGGGCGGCAGTGCGAAGCGGAAGTAATTGGCGCGCACCACCAGCATGCCGTGTGCGGCACGCAGCTTCAGCGCGGCCAGATCGACCAGGGACTTGTTGCCGCCATGGCTGTTGAACAGCACCAGCCGCCGGAAGCCGGCGCGCGCCACGCTGTCGCCCATTTCGCCCAGCGCGGCCAGCGCGGTTTCCGGGCTCAGGCTCAGGGTGCCGGCGAAACCGGTGTGTTCCAGACTGAGCCCGACGGCCAGCGGCGGCAGCACGCACACCGGCACATCGGCGCGCACACGCGGCAGGGCCGCCGCGACCAGTCCGTTCGCGATATCGAGATCGGTGCTCAGCGGCAGGTGTTCGCCATGCTGTTCGATCGCCGCCAGCGGCAGCAGCGCCACGCCACCGCGCGCGGCGCACTGCGCAATACGCTGCGGCGTCAGGTCCTGCCACCAGGAGCTGTCGCCCGACTGCCCTTCACCTGCACCGTCTGCCATGCCGTGTCTCCGTTGAATGCCGTGGCGGCGCCTGTCCGGCCCGATACTACCGGGCGGTCCGACAAGACAGCGAAATCTGCACCACGCCTGCTGCCCTGACCACGCAGCGTGAGCCACGAAATCAGAGCCCCCGAGGCCCGAGCCCAGTGATGCCCCACCCGACCGCACCGCTTCAAAGCCTTCTTCGACTGCTGCTTGCGCTGATCGTGCTCAATGCGCTGCTCGCCTTCGGCAATCTGTGGCCGAGCGCCTGGCCGCGGCCGGAGGCGCGCCTGTCGGTCGATCTGTTCGCCGGCCTGCTTGTGCTGGTGCTGTGGGCGCGCTGGCGCGGCGCCGTATCGGCGCGCGTGACCGGCATCGTCGCCGCGCTCGCCAGTCTGTGGGTGCTGCTGCACTACATCGACGTGACCATTCCGGCGCTGCTCGGCCGGCCGGTCAATGCCTGGTGGGATGGCCGGCACCTGTGGCAGCTGGCCCGCATGGGTGGCGAATTCGCCGCCGGCTGGCAGATTGCCGCCGTACTGCTCGCCACCTGCGCCGGGCTGGCACTGCTGTTCATGCTGGTGCGCGCCTGCGTGCGCGCACTGGGCGCCGCGGCCGCCACGCCACGCTGGCAGGCGCCGCTGGCCGCGCTCGGCTGCGCCGTACTGCTGACGCACGGCGCTGCATCGGTCGCCCACCATGACCTGCAACGGATGTTTGCGCCGCCGGTCGGCACGATGGTGGCGGCGCAGGCCAGCCTGCTGAGCCGCGCGCTGTCACGCAGCGCGGGTGAGCGAGAGCTTGGCCCCGGACCGGCGTTCGACCGCAACGTCGCTGCGCTCGGCGGTGCCGACGTGTTCGTGCTGTTTGCCGAAGCCTATGGCGCAATTACGCTGGACCGGCCGGAACTGGCTGCGGCGCTTGCCGAACGGCGCCGCTTGCTGCAGCAGGCACTCGACGCCGGCGGCCGGCAGGTCGTGTCGGCGCGCGTCACCTCGCCGACCTTCGGCGGCGCCTCCTGGCTGGCGCACGCGGCGCTGCTGTCCGGCATCGACACGCAGGACCCGGACGACTACGCGCTGCTGCTGACCACGCAGCGGCCGACGCTGGTCAGCCACTTCGCGCAGCACGGCTACCGCACCATAGGCTGGATGCCCGGCCTGCAGCGCCCCTGGCCCGAGGGTGCCTTCTACGGTTTCGACCGCCTGGCCGATGCCGACAACACCGGCTACGCCGGCCTGCCCTTTGGCTACTGGCGCATTCCGGATCAGGTGTCGATCGCGCTGCTGCAGCAACAGGAGCTTAACCGCGCGGACGATGACACAGGCGACGCCGGCCTGCGCACCGTGTCGCTGCACGGCGTCGACCCGTCGACGCCGCGCGCGCCGCGCTTCATCGTGTTCCCGACGCTCACCACGCACGCGCCATTCCGGCCGGTGCCACCGTATCTGGCCGACCCGCAGCGACTGCTAGCAGCCGACGCGTTCTCCGATGAGGACGTCAGTCGGGCGCTGACCGCGCCGGTGTCGTGGACCGACCCGACGCCGGCCTACATCGACGCGATGCACTATCAGTTCGACTGGCTGACCCGCTGGCTGCGTGAAGAGGCGCCCCGCAACATGCTGCTCATCGTGATCGGCGACCACCAGCCGGTCGGCGGCGTCACCGGGCCAAATGCGTCATGGGATGTGCCGGTGCACGTGATCGGCACCGACGAGGCCTTGCTGGCGCGTCTGGAGGTGGCCGGATTCCGTCGCGGACTGCAGCCCGACGTGACGGCGATCGGGCCGATGCATGGCTTGACGCAAACGCTGATCGACGCGTTCGCCGGCGATCTCAGCCGGCGGAGCGCCCTGATGCCCTGAGCTTTGCCGGCGTCAGACCGAGTCGGGCGTGCAGCACGCGCGTCATGTGCGCCTGATCCGAAAAGCCGCACGAGGCCGCGATTTCCTTCACCGCCAGATCGCCTATCGTCAGCAATTCGCGCGCCCGCTTCACACGCTGGTCGATGACGAAGGCGTGCGGCGCGCGGCCCTGGGTTTCGCGGAACCGGCGACTGAAGGTGCACACGCCCAGCCCCGCCGCTTCGGCCATGTCTTCCAGCGTCAGCGCCTCGTGCAACCGCGCGTGGATCAGATCGAGCACGCGCCGCAGCTGGGCGGACGACAGCCGCCCCGGGTCGTGCGATGAACGAAAGCGCACGTCGGCGTAATTGCGCAGCAGGTGCACCGCAAGCTGGGTGCCGAGCGCCTCGACGTACAGCGGACCGCCCATGCCGTGCTGCTTTGCCTCGCTGGTGATGGCGTCGGTGATGGCGACCAGCGTCGGGTCTTTTGCGCACAGCACGTCACGCAACCTCACTTCGGCCACCGAGCGTTCGGTGACTTCGCCGGCCACGCGGTCCATCAGGGTGTTCGACAGGTAGACGTGCGACACGTCCAGATCATGCGTCCAGCGCCAGTGCGACGCCTGCGACATCGTCAGCAACGAGGCGTCGCCCGGCGCACAGTGCGCGCGCGACCAGCGCTCGTCGAAGCAGCGGTTCATGGGCGTCTGGCCGGCGCTGTAGCGCACGACCATGAAATGATCCAGCGGGGGGATGGCCACGTCCAGCCCGGTGTAATGATAGGCCCGGTGAGAAACGCCCTTCCAGCCGAGCTTGTCGCTCGACGACAGTACGGTTCCGGGCACCCAGTCAAGCAGCTCTTCCGGTGTGATGGCGCGTCCCATCGTTTTTCTCCTCCTGCCGGTCCGGTGCGGCCGGTCGCCTGCCCTGAACGGTGTTGTCGGGGCGGCTTTCGCGTTCGACACGTGCCGACGCCATGCATTCCCCGGAACGAGCTTACCAGAGCGTCGCCGGCCCGGCTGTGACCGGGTCGCGAACGGCGCGTGCCGCGGCGGACATGAAAACGGGGACCCGAAGGCCCCCGTCCCGTGCGTCCGCGACCGGCGACGCCTTACCGCATCCTGAACCCGGCGTAGCTCGACGCCGTCACCTCGTCGCACTTCTGGCGATAGGTGCCGACACCGCCGATGTAGGACAACAAACGGCGCGGTTTGCCATCGACGTTCGAGCCCATGTACCAGGAGTCGGTCTTGGTCACCAGCGTCGCGTTGGCGATCTCGTCATGGTGCTCGACCCACTTGTCTTCCGTTTCCTTCGTCGGCTCGATCACCTTCAGGTCATGGCTTTCCATGTACTGGATGCAGTCGGTCACCCAGTCGACCTGCTGCTGCAGGCAGGTGGTCATGTTGCAGAATGCCGCCGACGGCGCCAGCGGCGCGGCGGTGGTGAACAGATTGGGATAGCCGTTCACCATCAGGCCCATCGTGCTGCGGATGTCCTTGTTCCAGTCTTCGGTCAGCGAGCGGCCGCCGCGACCCCGGATGTCCATGCGGGTCAGCGCACCGCTGCCGGCGTCGAAACCGGTGGCCAGGATGAGCACATCCAGTTCATGGATCTTGCCGTCGGCCGTCTTCACGCCTTCCGGTGTCACGCACACGATGGGCGAGGCCTTCACGTCGACGATCTCGACATTCGGACGCAGGAAGGCTTCGAGGAACTGCGTTTCCAGCGGCACGCGGTGGGTGCCGAAACCGTAGCTGGTCGGGATCAGCTTTTCGGCCAGCACCGGGTCCTTGATGCGTTCGCGCATCTTCTCGCGCACGAATTCCGACACTTCGTCATTCACCTTCTGGTCGGTGAACATTTCCGGGTACAGCGTGAGCCAGAAGCTCAGCGAGCCGTCGGCCCACACCTTTTCCATCAGCTCGCGCCGCGCTTCGGGCGTCATGTCGTAAAAGCTGTCGCCGGCGAAGTCGTAGTCGAACCCGGCGAAGGTGCGCTGCACGCGCTGGCGCATGTCCTGGAAACCTTCCTTCTGCGCCGCGCGGTCGCTGTCGCCGTACTTGTGGTTACGCATCGGAATGATGTACTGCGGCGTGCGCATGAACACCTTCATGTGGCCGACCTGGCTGGCGATGGTCTGGATGACCTGGATGCCGGTCGCTCCCGTGCCGACGACGCCGACGCGCTTGCCGGCGAGCTGCACCGGCTCCTTCGGCCAGCGTGCAGTATGGAAGATCGGGCCCTTGAAGGTTTCCTGCCCCGGGAAGGTCGAGGTCAGCGGCGCCGACAGCATGCCGGCGCACGACACGAAATACTTGGCGTCGAGCACTTCACCAGCATCGGTGCGGATCTGCCAGCGGTTCGTCGCCTCGTCGAAGCGGGCGCCGACGACACGGGTGTTGAAGCGGATGTCCTTGCGCAGATCGCAGCGGTCGGCGATGAAGTTCAGGTAGGCCTCGGTTTCCGGCTGGGCCGGGAAGCGCTCGCTCCAGTTCCATTCCTTCGCCAGTTCTTCGGAGAACCAGTACTGATAGATGTAGGCCTGCGAATCGACGCGCGCGCCGGGGTAGCGGTTCCAGTACCAGGTGCCGCCGACGGCCGAGCCGGCTTCGATGGCCACCACCTTGAGCCCCTGCTGGCGCAGCCGGTACAGCTGGTACATGCCGGCCACACCGGCGCCGATCACCACCGCGTCGAAAGTCGTTACCTTGCCCTGCATGTCGGCTGCCTTGGTAGCCACGGTAGATGTTGTCATTTTTCCTCCTTATGGGTCTGTGTGCCGGTTCCTGGCGTGCCGCTTCGGTGTCGGAAGACTAACCGGCCCACCGGACGAACGCCATTGGAGCCCGACTGTAGAGACACGCGCGCCGCGCGGCTTGAACAAAAGCGGCGATTGCTTGAACGATCCGGGCGCGCGCTGCGCGGCGGCGGCGGGATGCCGCGCTTCGTCGCCGCTGAGGGTGGGGTGACAACAGGTTCTCTCGGCTCACGACCCGCTACGCCGGCGAAACAGGATCCATCAACTGCAGGGCTCAGGCGGTCAGTGGCGTTCCTGTACTTGTCGTGGCGGTGACCTACACTGCAGTCAGACAGCCTGAGGAGTCGCCCGCATGCGAATCGCCATTGCAAGCTCATCCGTTGCGCTCCTTTTCGCGTTTGCCAGCCCGACCGTCCACGCCGCAACCGCCTCCGTGTATGCGCACGTCGAGACGAAATACGAGCCGAACGTCATCGGTCCCGGCAACACGTCCTGCACCACCAACAACGACACGCGCGAGTGCAACCGCTTGCTCGACCAGCCGCTGCTGGTCACCGACCAGAATGGCGTATCGACCGGCAGCCAGCTGCTGCGCGAAGTGTATGCACCGGGCAACACCAGCGGCTCTCCGAACTTCCGGCTGACCGGCGATGCCTTCGCGCTCGCGCTGCCGGGTTCGCTGCACGCCTCTGTCGCGGTCGAAGTCACCGGCACGGGTGGCGCCTTCGTGCCGGGCATCAGCGGCTACGGTTATGCGGCCGTCGAAGACCGTATCAGGATCAGGTCCTCGACACTCGCCAACGGAACGGCCGTCACGCTGAGCACCGTATTCAACATCACCGGCATCGGCGAGGGCACGCTGTATCTGAACGTGGTCGCCAGACGCGACGGCATCGAGACAGTCCTGTTCGGCGATACCGAATCCTCGAACAGCGCGCAGAGAAGCATTGCGGGCATGGGTGGCTCGTTCATCGCCTACATCGGCGAAACGCTGGATGTCGACTACAGCCTGCGCGCCTCGACCGGTGTCAGCACTGCCGCCTGGCAGGCGGACGAGGTGGCGAACGGTCGCACGTCGCAGTCGAGCTACGGCAATTCCGCGTACCTCTATTTCGCTTCAGCCGACCCTGGCGTGGATGTGTACATCGACGGCGTGGGCGGCTACGACTACGTGCAGCCACCCGCCATTCCCGAGCCGCACACGGCGCTGCTCATGCTGCTTGGCCTGGCCTTCGTGGGCACGCGCACCCTGCAGCGCCGGCGCAACACACCCTGACGCTGCCCGGACACGGTGCCCGATCGGCGCGCGCCGATCGCCTTCGATGCTCTTCGAAATTTGACGAACCTCATTACCAGCGACGCGTTGCTGCAACCTTCGGCGCCGGGCGGATGCCCTGCTGAAAACCCGGGTCAAATCCGTTGTCTGCGCACCGCCAGCCCCAGCACGAGCAGACCCGCGCAGAGCAGTCCTGCTGTGCGGGGCTCTGGCACCGCACTCAGCACGAAACTGCCGCCGTCGACCGACTGGAAACCGCCCAGCGCGAATTCGTTGTCGAACACGGGGATTTCCAGTGCGTTCGAGGCGGACGACCACTGATACACGGGGCCATACCGCGCATTGAGGAACTGCCCGCGACGATCGGATCCGAAATAGGACACGTCATAGCTCGCGCGGGCGAACAGCTCCAGCAAGGTCAGGTCGAGGGACGCGCCGAACGTGATGCCGGTCCGGTTGGACAGCGTTGCATCGACGAGGAACCGGGCATCCACCGTCACATCGTCACCCAGCACGGCGATCGCCGGAAGTTCGTCGATCCGGCCGATCCATTGCGTCATTTCGCCGATATTCTCCAGCCGCACAGCCTCACTGAAGCTGAGCTGCATGAGCACGTCGCCGGACACCTCGAAGCTCTGCTGCAGCCCGACGGTCAGTGCAGCGTCCAGATCCACGATTTCGTAACCGAAATCGATGTCGATGACGCCGAAATCCCTGCGCAGCCGCGTACCCAGTACGTCCGATCCGCTCAGCAGAAACTGGTCCACGTCGATATCTGCGGTGAGCAGCGTTGTCTGGCCTGCACCGGTCAGCGTATCGGTGCCGAGCGCACCGTTCGCCGACACCCGCCAGTCGCCGGCGGTCACACGCGTGGAGCCGTTCAGGGCCGCAGCAGGCAGCGTGTAAACACTGCCGACGCCGCCCACATCTCCGGCTCCGATGATGCGCAGTCGGCCGCTGTCATCGCGATTGAAGGACACGATTTCCTTGCGCACATCGACATTGGCCAGCGTGGTGGTCAGGCGATAGTCGTGATCGCCGAGATCACGTGCCGTCTCAAACCGGATGAAGCTCTGGGCATACACGTCCAGAATGCCATCCACCCAGGCCGATGCGTTGGCCGGGCGGGTCGCAAAGGCGCTGCTGCCGCGGGTGCTGGCGACCGCCTCGAGCTGGAAATACTCACCCCGGACGATAGGCCCGGGCGCGGAAATGGCGATGGTGTAGTCGAGGTTCGCATCGATGGAGCCGCCATGAATGTTGGCGCCGACTTCGATGCCCGCCGTCAGATCCGTGGTGAGGGAAAAGTACGGATTCACGTACCAGTCGAAGTCGGGCAGCACCTTGATTTCCACCTTGCCCGACACCGCCCTCGGGTCGTACACGCTGGTCTTGCGCGGCGATGTGGCACCGAAGAACTGGGCGTAGCTGAAATCGAACGCATCGCCTTCACTCCAGATGCTCTGGCCGGCAGTGTTGAACGACACATTCTGTGTGAGCAGTTCAAGCGCGCGCGCGTCGGATGCCGCGGCGCCTGCAAGCAGTCCGGCCATCAGCGTCGCAAGGGCGCGACTGCGACTGCATAAAGGATTGATCTTCATTGTGGTCTCCAGAGTCCGGTGGGCACATCGACCGAGCAGACGACGGCGCGGTGCGGGATCCAACAATGAAGAACAGGTCGTTAGTTGCGCGTTAGTTTGCGAAGATCGCGCCGTTATTTTTTTATCTCATTGATTTTATTTACGTCCTTCACGGGGCAAATGCAGTCCGGCCGAGAATCCGGCACGATCGATGCCGGCCGGCAGATCGTTCAGCACCCGCGCCAGCCGACGTTCGCCGCGTGTGCGGCGACCGCTCGCCATCCACCACAGCGCCTGCAGATACCTCACGCGCGACCGTGCTGCGGGCAGCAGGCGCGCAAAACGCAGCGCGCGCCCGATCAGGCCTTCGCCGGCCGCGACCAGGGCTCGTCGATCGCCGGTCTCATGATGCGCCACCACCACCAGCGCCATGGCACAGCCGGTGAAGCCGTTCAGGGCATAGATGGACGTCATCGTTGCCCGGTCGAACACGCGGCAAAAGGTGTCGATCGATGACAGCGCCTCTGCCTTGCGCCCGGTTCGCGCAAACCACCAGGCAAGCACGCCGTGGCGGAGCAACTGGGTATTCGGATCCACTACCCTGGCGGCCAGCCGGTCGATGGTGTGCAGGTCAACATGCGGCGTGGAGGCCGCGATGCGAAGGTCCATCGTGCACAAGGCGAGCAGCCCCCAGAGTTCAGACGCGGCCTCGCGGACACGCCGTCCTTCCTCGCACAGCGTGAGCATATGCGTGCGCGCCGTTTCGAGCCGGCCTGCGAACTCGTGGGCATAGGAGACCAGTGCCGTGCATTCGCCCCAGTTCCTGTACTGACGCAGCCGCCAGAAGATGTCGGCACCGGTCTGTCCGTGCCCCCGGGCGGCGTCCAGGTCGCCACCGGCAAGCCGGTAGAGACAGAGCTGCTCGTGGGTCCATGCCTGCTCGGCCATCCCGGCTTGATCCAGGCAGCGCTCCGCCCTGGCCGCATAGCGCGCGGCCTCTGACTTGAACGGTGTGTAGCTGAGCACGAGCGCACCGGAGGCAAGATGCTCGGGGAGGCTGCCGGCGCGCACGATGTTGATCGAACGCAGGGAGCTTGCGACGAATCGCGGCCGGTCGCCTTCGAAGAAATAGACCTGTGCAAGCCTGTTGTGGGCACGGGAAACGAGCACTTCGGCGTCGGCATCGAGGTTCCCGTACCGCCACCAGCGACCGTTCAGCGTACGCGCGAACTCGCGCAGCATGTGCCGGTTCGGCGAGCCCTGCTCCATGTCGATGTCACCCTGCCGGGCCAGGCATTCGAGCGCCGCGGCGCGGCACTCCGCGTGACGGCCGAGCTGGAAGAAAACATCGCTGAGCCAGAGTTGCCAGCTCGAAGCGCAAGCCGATGGCAATCCCTGCATGGCGAGGGCCCGCTGCAGCAGACCGGCAAGTTCGTCGAACCAGCCCTGCATCCGGTACAGGGCACACAGTCCCGGCAGCAGGCGCGCAAGCGCGTCAATGGCCCCGGAATTCACGAGATGGTCGAACACCACTCGCAGATTGCCTTGTTCCGCGCGCAGCTCGTCCAGCGCGACGGTGTCCGCCTGGGACTCGAAACGCTGATGGCCAGCCTGCAGAAGCGCCAGAAAATGCCGCGCATGGGCATCACGCACTGCGCCGTTCGCCCCGGATTGCAGCAATTTGCGCTCGCCGAAATCACGCAGCAGCGGATGTACGTCGAGCCGCCCATGCCGAGCGGGCTGCAGCAGCGACTTGGCGGTGAGGCCCGCGAGAATCGCGAGCGTGCCACGACAGAAAGCCAGGGCGGAATCAGGCGTAAAGCCGCCCCGGCACATGCACAGGGCGCTGAGTACCTGCTGCTCCGCCGGTTCCAGCAGACGCCACGAATGATCGAACACCGAAGCCATGTCGCTGTGGCGGGGATTTTCCGGCAACGTGGCCGGCGCCTCGCCGAGCACGTGAGCGCCCGCACAAAGTCGTTCGGCCACGTCTCGGCACGACAGCGTTGCGAGCCAGCGGGCCGCCAGCACCAGACCGAGCGGATACCCCTCGACTGCGCGGCAGAGTCGCAGGACGTGAACGCCGTCTGCGTCCGCATCGAAGCCGGGCTGCTGGCGACGCGCGAGTTCGCAGAACAGGCTGGGCGCGGGCGCGCTGCGCAGCTCCGGTGTCCATTGATCGGTGTCCGGGAACGGCAAGCCGCAAAGCCTGACGACCCATTCGGTGGCCAGCCCGAGCTGATGGCGGCTGGTGACCAGAATGCGCAGGCCGGTGGCATGGCGGGCAAGCATCGCCACCAGATCGCGTGCATCGGCCACCTGCTCGAAGTTGTCGAGAATCAGCAACTGCCGGCCTGGTGCGAGCACTTCGAGCAACGATTCGCGCTCGCGCCCCGCTGGCAAGGCGATGCCCAGCGCAGCCGCCACCCGGTGCGCGACCAGCGCCGCGCACTCGGCACCGGTCTGCGGCGCCAGATCGGACAGGTCCACGAAGCAGGCGCCATCCTGAAACTGCCCGGAAAGCGCCGCACCCACGGCCAGTGCAAGATGTGTCTTGCCGATGCCGCCCGGCCCCACCAGCGTAACCACGCGGGCATCGGCGCTGGACAGCAGGGACACGATGCGCGCCTGCTCTTCGCCACGCCCGACCCATGGAAGGGTTTCGTCCAGCGTCACCCTGCGCACTGGCCACGGCTGTGCGCCGGACGCGCTGGCGACCGACGTTCCCGCCACCGGTGCCGGCCCGGCTGCGCTGCCTGTTTGCAGCGCAAATTCGTAAAGTGCGTCGGTCGCGGCGTCCGGTGCAGCATCGAGCTCGCGCTGCAGGGCCTTTCTGCATGCTTCGTACTGGGCAATCGCCGAAGTGCGCTGCCCCATGCCGATGTAGCTCCGGATCAGCGCCTGATGATGCTGTTCGGACCAGGGCGCAACGGACAGCGCACGCCGCAGTATTTCTGCCTCGCCCCGTTGATCCCCGGCGGCACGCAGCGCATCGGCTGCCTCGTCAAGACGGGCAAGGTATTTCCTGCCCAGCGTTTCGCGCTGCAGGGAGAGCCAGTCCTCGAATTCCGGGGCCTTGCGCAAGCGCAATCCGGCGAGAAAATCCTCGATGCGCAGTGCAAGCAGCGCGGCAACGCTGTCTGCGGAAGCGGAAAACGGCGTATCGAGCGCGGACAGATCGAGCATCCAGCGCGCATCGGCCGGCACGCTGACGGTGGTGCGGTCGGCCTGAACATGAGCGGGGAGTTCCTGCCGCAAACGGGTCAGAACGAAGCGAAGATTTGCGCGAGAAGCGGCCTCGTCGAGTTCACCCCAGAACATCCGGGCCAGCACGGCGCGCGAGCACGCGCTCCCGCTGAGCGCCACGTACAACCACAATGCGGCCGCCTTCGAATTGGTCAGCGAGGCAACGGCTGCACCGTCCACGACCACCGTCAGGTCTCCAAGGCACTGCAATTGCAGCATGTTCGTCTCGCCTGTCCCTTGAGCGAGGGCGCGGGGCGTTTGCTGTCTGCACGCGGTCGATGATAACGAGACGATATGCAGCGAACAAGTCAGGGGCCGACTTCGAGCGGCGCCAATCCCGACGACATGCCCACGGCCTGCTTCGTCGACGCGACGCAGGCTCGCCGCACGAAGCCCTGCACACCACGGCCCGGCCCGGCCCGGCGGCGAGGCCCGGAGACATGGGAAAATGTTTCGTTTTATCTTCCGAAAATTTCCTTCGACGAAATAAAGGAACATACTTCACCCATGCACTCCAGTACCCACACTCAGCGCGTCCTCGATCTGGCCAGCCAGAAGGGGCTACTGCGCGCCAGCGATCTGGACGCCATCAGTGCGCCTCGGGTCGTTCTGACGCGCCTGACCGCCGCGGGTCTGCTGGAGAAGGTGGGGCGTGGCCTGTACCGTCTGCCGGATGCACAGGTTTCGGAATTCGAGAGCCTTGGCACCATCGCCACCAAGGTACCTCAAGCGGTGTTCTGCCTGCTCACGGCGCTGCAGTTTCATGAGCTGACCACGCAGCTGCCGCGTCAGATCTGGATCGCCATGCCTCGGGGCAGCCACCCGCCCCGTATCGACTACCCACCCGTCAAGATGGTGCAATTCACGGGCGATGCCTACTCGGCAGGGATTGAGGAGGTCGAACGCGACAGTGTCAGGCTCCGCGTGTACAGCGTGGCCAAGACCGTGGCGGACTGCTTCAAGCACCGCAACAAAATCGGTCTGGATGTGGCGCTGGAGGCGCTGAAAGACGCCCGTGCGCGAAGCAAGGCCTCCGTCGACGACATCTGGCGTTTCGCCAAGATATGCCGGGTGGCCAACGTGATGCGCCCCTACCTGGAAAGTGTCGGATGAGCGCGTCCACCCCGAATGTCTCGGCATCCGTCCGTGCGCGCCTGCTCAACGTCGCCAGGGCACAAGGTGTCGATTTCAATCAGGTGCTGGTGCGCTTTGCCCTGGAGCGCATTCTCTATCGCCTGACCCAGTCGCCGCACGCGGATCGCTTTCTGCTCAAAGGTGCGCTGCTGTTCACGCTCTGGTACGACATGCCACACCGGGCAACACGCGATGCCGACCTGTGGGGGTCTGGTGCCAGCGATCTTGCGTCAGTGTCCCAGGTATTCCGGGACATCGCAGCTGTAGCGGTCGACGACGGCATCGTGTTCGACCCTGCCTCCGTCACGGTCGAGGAGATCCGCAAGGAAGCTGGCTACGGCGGCGTTCGCGTGATCATTGCGGGCGATCTGGCCAGAGCACGCTGCAAAACCCGGATCGACGTCGGCTTCGGCGACGCAGTCACCCCGGCGCCTGTTGATTCGGTCTATCCGGTACTGCTGGAGGAAATGCCCGCACCGCGACTGCGGGCCTACCCAACGTACACCGTCATCGCGGAAAAGCTCCACGCCATCGCTTTGCTGGGCATGACCAACAGCCGCTTGAAGGACTACTTCGATCTGTCGGTGCTGTTGGAACGAGAAACTCTGGACACCGATCTGCTGGCCCGGGCGATCAAGGCCACGTTCGCTAGACGGGGCATGGCGATTCCTGAAGCGCTGCCAGCCGGTCTGACGGACGAGTTTGCGCACGACGCTTCGCGGCAGGCCCTGTGGCTGGCATTTCTCAAGAAGAACGAACTTCCGCCAGAACCTTTGCCTGACATCGTCGGCCGCTTGAGCGTGGCATTGGCACCCGCGTTGAACGCCGTCGCTCGTTGAATATCCCTTCATAGGGCAGCCGCTTCGCGCCCTTCGCCACGGTCAGTGGTGGTCTTGATGTGCCTGGATTCTTCGGCCCAGTCCGAGAGTTGGTTTTCGGAGCTGTAATGTGCCTCGGAACATCCGGCCGGACTTCAGGTGATCGGAGAACGTACGAGCAGGTCATCAGCATCCGGGGAAGGTCCGCGGAAGGACGTCACCGCTTTTGTAGAACACCGGCGCCACATGTAAAAAGCCGGCTCGCGCGTTGTAGCGGGAACCGGCTTGCATGCGTGGTGGCCTGGGGCGGAATCGAACCACCGACACGCGGATTTTCAATCCGCTGCTCTACCAACTGAGCTACCAGGCCACGCGAGGCCGCGATGGTAATGCGTCGGGCAGGCAGTGTCAAAGAGTTTGGCGTATTCAGGCGGCGGGGCGGGCCTGCAGTTCGAGCACGAGGCTGATCTTGGCGATGATGAGCAGCAGTTCGGCGAGCAGCAGCCAGAACAGTGCGACCGCCGGCAGGTGGCGGTCGGGCACGAAGGCGGGGGTGATGCGGCGGGTGATGGCGAGGATGCGCGCGCCGACCAGGTTGAAGGCGTTGTAGATCAGGTTGTGCTGACGCTGGCTGCCGGCGAGCAGCCACAGCGCACCCTGGGCGATGAAGGTGAGCAGCAGCAGCTCGTTGAGCCCCTTCAGGACGACGACGACGCGCAGGGCGAGTTCGAGGGTATCGGCGCCGGCGGTCATGCCGGGCGTCCGGCCCCGGCGGGGGCCGAGTGCCAGCTGGGCGCGTCGTCGTCGCGCGGCGCTTCGGTTTCAGGCATGACGCGCGGGAAGGACACGCGCACCAGCAGGCCGGACTCGCTGCGCGCGTCGAGCAGTTCGACGTCGGCGCGGTGCAGTTCGGCGATTTCGCGCACGATGGGCAGGCCGAGGCCGGATCCTTCGACCTGGGTGCCGAGCACGCGGTAGAAGCGCTCGAACACGCGCTGGCGGTCTTCGGCCGGCACGCCGGGGCCGGAATCCTCGACTTCGAACAGCGCGCGGATGTCGGCCCGCAGACGCACGGTGACCATGCCGCCGATCGGCGTGTACTTGATGGCGTTGTCGATCAGGTTCTTGAACATTTCGTTCAGCAGCACCGGATTGCCGTCGACATGCAGCGGCACGTGGGCGCGCTCGAAGCCGATGTCGATGCGGCGCAGGCGGGCGGCAGGCACCCAGTCGGCCACCAGCCGCTCGACCAGAGCGTTCAGTTCCAGCCGCTCGACCACATGCACCTTCTCGGTACTGGATTCGGCGCGTGCCAGCGCGAGCAACTGGTTGATCAGGTGGGCCGAGCTGGTGGCGCTGACGAAGATCTGCTCCATGCAGGCGCGGATCTGCGCCGGGTCGTTTTCCAGCAGCGCCAGTTCGGCCTGGCTCTTGAGGCCGGTCAGCGGGGTGCGCATCTGGTGCGCGGCGTCGGCGATGAAGCGTCGCTGCGCCGCCAGATTCAGCTCGAGCCGCAACATCATGTCGTTGAGCGCACTGATCAGCGGCCGCAGTTCTTCGGGCGCGCGCCGGACTTCGATCGGCGACAGGTCGGTCGGGCGGCGCTTCTCGATCATGCGCTGCAGCCGGTTCAGGGGGCGCAGGCCGCGCGCCAGACCGAAATACACCAGCACCACGGCGATCGGAATGATGACGAACTGCGGCAGCAGCACGCCGGACAGGATGCGCGACGTCAGCGCCTCGCGCTTGTTCAGCGTTTCGGCGACCTGCACCGTCACGTAGGAATCCGGAATGGTGGTAACCGGCTGGAACGTGTAGGCAATGCGCACGTCTTCGTTGTTCACGCGGCCTTCGCGGAAATACAGTTCGCCGGCTTTCCACGGCAGGTCCTGCGGCACGTCGGGAATTTCGGCGTCGCCGGCCAGCAGGCGGCCGCTGCCGTCGAGCACCTGGTAATAGATGATGTCTTCGCCATCGATGTGGAACAGGTCGCGCATCTGCGGCGGCGTGACCAGCGCGGCGCCGACCGGTGTCGAACGCACCTGGCGGCTCAGCTCATAGACGCTGTCGCCGAGCACCTTGTCGTAAGGCGCGTGGGCGATGTCGTCCGCCACGTTGTGGATGATGGCAATGCTGATCGGCCACACGAACATCAGCGGCGCGAGCATCCAGTCGAGGATTTCGCCGAACAGCGAGTTGTGTTCGCCGGCCGCCCTCTCGTCGGCCTTGTTGCGCCGCTGCCTCAGCTTTTCACGCGACGGCATCCGGTCGTTCCAGGCAGTAGCCGAGGCCGCGCAGCGTCACGATGCGCAGGCCGCTGTGCTCGATCTTCTTGCGCAGCCGATGTACATACACCTCGATGGCGTTGTTGCTGACCTCCTCGCCCCAGCCGCACAGATGATCGACCAGTTGCTCCTTGTTCACCAGACGGCCGGCGCGCAGCAGCAGCACTTCGAGCAGCGCCGTTTCGCGCGCCGACAGCTCGATGGCCTGTCCGTTGACGCTGGCGACATGGTCGGCCTGATCGTAGGCCAGCGGGCCGACCTCGATGCGCGTCGGCATGCCGGTGCCGCGCCGGGTCAGCGCGCGCACGCGCGCTTCGAGTTCGGGCAGTGCGAACGGCTTGCACATGTAGTCGTCGGCACCGGCGTCGAGTCCGCGCACGCGGTCATCGATGCCGTCCTGCGCCGTGAGGATCAGGATGGGTACGGTGCATTTGCGGGCCCGCATGCGTTTGATCACCTCGATGCCGGACAGGCGCGGCAGCCCGAGGTCGATGATGGCGAGATCGAAGCCCTGACCATGCAGCACGGCGTCGGCTTCACTGCCATTGGCCACGCTGTCCACCGCGTAGCCGGCGCGCTTGAGCGCGCGTACCACGGCGTCGGAAATGACCGGATCGTCTTCTGCAAGCAGTATGTGCATGTCGCTTGCGGCCTCGCGGCCGCCTCCTCGATGAGCGCGTGACTGCATTCGTCATTCAAGTGTAAGGCAGATGTAAGCCCACCTGAATATTCTGCAGTTCTCCGTCTTTTGGTCTTCGGGGGCGTGGCCGGCATGCCGGCGCTCGCTCCGGAGGGTGCCCCATTTCCCTGCACGGGGCACCCTCCGCCACCTTTTCTTCCAAGCGTCGCTTTCCGTATTTCTCCCGATTTTGTTCCCGGCTCGGCCCGTCGTCCGGACCGACACTTCCGTCCGCACACCTGCCGCAGACCGATTGTTAACGAAAAAACCCGCTCGCGCGGGTTTTTTCGGAATCGGGTGACCGGGTCGCAGCCACCTTGCGGTGGCTGCGACGGACATTACATGTCCATGCCCATGCCGCCCATGCCGCCCATGCCGCCCGGCATGCCGCCGCCAGCCGGCTTGTCTTCAGCCAGCTCGGCCACCATGCAGTCGGTGGTGAGCATCAGCGAAGCAACCGATGCGGCGTTCTGCAGAGCGGTGCGCGTGACCTTGGTCGGGTCCAGCACGCCCATCTCGACCATATCGCCGTACTCGCCGGTGGCTGCGTTGTAGCCGTAGTTGCCTTTGCCTTCCTTCACGTTGTTCACCACGACGCTCGGCTCTTCACCGGCGTTGGCGACGATCTGGCGCAGCGGTTCCTCGACGGCACGCATGATCAGCTTGATACCTGCATCCTGATCGGCGTTGGCGCCCTTCAGGCTGTTGCCCAGATTCTGCAGGGCGCGGACCAGTGCGACACCGCCGCCAGCCACGATGCCTTCTTCGACGGCAGCACGCGTTGCATGCAGCGCATCTTCGACGCGGGCCTTCTTTTCCTTCATTTCGAACTCGGTCGCAGCACCAACCTTGATCAGCGCAACGCCGCCGGCCAGCTTGGCCTTGCGTTCCTGCAGCTTTTCACGATCGTAGTCGGAGGTGGCGGCTTCGACCTGCGTGTTGATGTTGGCAACACGGGCCTTGATCGCGTCTTCCGTGCCGGCGCCGTCGATGATGGTCGTTTCTTCCTTGCCCACTTCGATGCGCTTGGCCTGGCCCAGATCCTGCAGCGTGGCCTTTTCCAGCGTGAGGCCGACTTCTTCGGCAATCACGGTGCCACCGGTCAGGATGGCGATGTCTTCCAGCATGGCCTTGCGACGGTCGCCGAAGCCCGGTGCCTTGACGGCGACGGTCTTCAGGATGCCGCGGATGTTGTTCACCACCAGGGTGGCCAGCGCTTCGCCTTCGATGTCTTCGGCGATGATCAGCAACGGACGACCGGCCTTGGCGACTTGTTCCAGGATCGGCAGCAGATCGCGGATGTTGCTGATCTTCTTGTCGTGCAGCAGGACCAGCGGGCTTTCCAGCACGGCGATCTGGCGATCCGGGTTGTTGATGAAGTACGGCGACAGGTAGCCGCGGTCGAACTGCATGCCTTCGACCACTTCCAGTTCGTCATTCAGGCTCTTGCCGTCTTCGACGGTGATGACGCCTTCCTTGCCGACCTTGTCCATCGCCTCGGCGATGCGCTCGCCGACCGACGTGTCGGAATTGGCCGAGATCGAACCGACCTGGGCGATTTCCTTGGTGGTCGAGCAGGGCTTCGAAATCTTCTTCAGCTCTTCGATGATGCCCGTGACGGCCTTGTCGATGCCGCGCTTCAGATCCATCGGGTTCATGCCGGCAGCCACATACTTCATGCCTTCGCGAACGATGGCCTGAGCCAGCACGGTGGCGGTCGTGGTGCCGTCACCGGCAACGTCGGAGGTCTTGGAAGCGACTTCCTTGACCATCTGTGCGCCCATGTTCTCGAACTTGTCCTTCAGTTCGATTTCCTTGGCGACCGACACACCGTCCTTGGTCACGGTCGGGGCGCCGAACGAACGCTCGAGCACCACATTGCGGCCCTTCGGGCCCAGCGTCACCTTGACCGCATTGGCCAGAATGTTGACACCCGCCACCATCCGCTCGCGAGCGGAATCACCAAAACGTACTTCTTTTGCAGCCATGTCCAACTCCTTGAAAGTTTGAAAGATTCAGGTTGCAGGAGGCGATCAGGCCTCGACCACGCCCATGATGTCTTCTTCGCGCATGACCAGCAGTTCCTCGCCATCGACCTTGACGGTCTGGCCCGAGTACTTGCCGAACAACACGCGGTCGCCTGCCTTGACTGCCAGCGGGCGGATCTTGCCGTCTTCGAGAATCTTGCCTGCGCCCACGGCGATGATTTCGCCCTGATCCGGCTTTTCTGCAGCGGCATCGGGAATCACGATGCCCGAGGCGGTCTTGCGCTCTTCTTCCAGACGCTTGACCAGCACGCGGTCGTGCAACGGACGGATTTTCATGCAATGACTCCTTGAAAAATAAATCGCGACAAGGTCGCGAGATGATCGATATTCGGTGCGGCGCGCTAAGGCACCGCTTTGTTAGCACTCACTGCCAACGAGTGCTAATGATAGGGGCTGGGTGTTGCAATTTCAAGTCCTCATCGCAGACGGCACCACGGTGCCACGGTGTTTGCAGCCGCCTTTCACGCATGGAAAACCGGCTCCAGCGCCAGCGAGGTGGCGTCGCACTGCTGTCCGATGACCGGTTCAGGAAGGTTTGGGGGAGCCTCCCGTGTGGGAGCTCTTGCTGTGGGAGCGGCTCCCCGCCGCGACCTGTACTGCGATGATCGCTGATCAAAGTGAGTAGCGCGGCGAGAACGCGGCTCCCACAAGAACAGAACCCGGCTCGGAGTGGGCGCCGCTCCAACGAGAACAGTGCCCGTACCGACAATCCGCCGAGTACCTGTATCCATGCGGCGGTGTCAGCCACCGCGTCCCGCCACCGGACCGCCGCGGCTGAACGGGTCCGGCGCGGGAATCGGCAGTCGTCCGCAAAAAATGCGGGCGTATCGTGTCGATCCGGTGCCGTCTGCTTCGTCGTGATGGTGACGCGCCCCGAATGGTGGCGGCGCCCGACACCTGCCAGGAGAACCCGACCATGTCCCACGTCAAGCCCATCCCCGACGGCATGCACACCGTCACCCCGCATCTGGTGTGCGCCGATGCCGCCGCGGCCATCGCCTTCTACCAGACCGCCTTCGGCGCCGAGGAGCAGATGCGCCTTGCTGCGCCGCAGGGCAACATCATCCATGCAGCCATCCGCATCGGCGATTCGACGGTCATGCTGGTCGACGCCTTTGCCGGCTGCGGCCTGTTCGACCCGATACACCTTGGCGGCTCACCGGTCACGCTGCATCTGCAGGTCGCCGATGTCGACGCGGTCGTCGCCCGCGCTGTGGCGGCCGGTGCTACCGTCACGATGCCGGTCGACGATGCGTTCTGGGGCGACCGCTACGGCAAGCTGAAAGACCCGTTCGGACATGAGTGGTCGGTCGCCACCCACCTGCGCGACGTCAGCCCCGATGAATTGCAGGCCGCGGTGCGGGCGATGTGCAGCAACGATGCGGGCAACCCGGACGGCCACTGAGGTAGCGCCGGCAATCGCCTGCATCCCGTCACCGACCCGACCGGCGCCACCGGTCCCGCACAAGGAGCACACCATGCCGCACATGTTGTTGATCGTCGAACCGGTCGGCCAGCGCGCCGAACGCACCGAAGAAGAAGGACGCGCGCTGTACGACAGCATGATGCGTTTCGGCGCCGACCTGCAGGCGCGCGGCCTGTTGATCGCCAGCGAATCGCTGCACTCGACGGCCACCGGCGCGCGCGTGGAGACGCGCGAAGGCCGTACCAGCGTGGTCGACGGGCCGTTCGCCGAAGCCAAGGAAATGGTCGGCGGCTTCTTCCTGCTGGCCACCGACAACCGGCAGGAGGCGATCGACATCGCGCGCGCCTGCCCGGCCGCCTCCTGGTCGACGGTGGAAGTGCGCGGCGTCGGACCGTGTTTCGAAAAAGGATGAGTGACCCACGCGACGGCGCCGGGCCGTCCGGGCATCGTCCGTCTGTTGCGTGCTCAAGCAACCGCGAAGGAAGCCCGCCATGCGCTACATGATCATCGTCAAGGCCACGCGCGACACCGAAGCCGGCGTGATGCCCGAAGAACCGCTGCTGGCCACGATGGCCGGCTATCACGAAGCGCTCATGCGGGCGGGCGTGCTGCTCGACGCCTCGGGGCTGAAGCCGAGCGCGCACGGCTGGCGCATCCACTACCGCGGCAGTACGCGCAACGTGACCGACGGGCCCTTTACCGGGGGCACGGACATGATCGCCGGCTACACGCTCATCCAGGTGAACAGCCGCGAAGAAGCGCTGGAATGGACGCGCCGCTTTCCGAACCCGGCCGGCGAAGGCGTCGACGCCGAAATAGAAGTGAGGCAGCTGTTCGAGCTGGACGACTTCGCGCCGGGCGAGGCGATCGACCGCTTCCGCGCGATGGACGCCGGCGCCTCATGACGCACAGGCGCGGCCGATGAGCGCGCCCGACATCCACCGCACGCTCGATGCGGTGTGGCGCATCGAATCGGCGCGCATCGTCGGTGCGCTGGCGCGCCGGGTGCGCGACATCGGCCTGGCCGAAGAGCTGGCGCAGGACGCGCTGCTGACGGCGCTCGAACAGTGGCCGCTGAAAGGCATACCCGACAATCCGGCCGCCTGGCTGATGACCGCGGCAAAGAACCGCGCCATCGACCTGTTGCGCCAGCGCACGCTGCACGCACGCAAGGCCGACGACATCGCGTTCGAACTCGAAGGTCAGTTGCAGGACGGCGCGCCGCCCGCACCCGACGCCGCGCTCGAAGCCGCCGTCGACAATCCGCTCGGCGACGACGTGCTGCGCCTCGTGTTCATCGCCTGCCACCCGGTGTTGTCGCTCGAAGCGCGCGTGGCGCTGACGCTGCGCCTGATCGGCGGCCTGGGCACGCCCGACATCGCGCGCGCCTTCCTGGTGCCTGAAGCGACGATCGCCCAGCGCATCGTGCGCGCCAAGCGCACGCTGGCCGAGGCCCGCGTGCCGTTCGAACTGCCGCCGCCAGCCGAACTGGCGGCACGGCTGTCGTCGGTGCTGAAGGTGATCTACCTGATTTTCAACGAAGGCTATTCGGCCACCGCCGGTGACGACTGGATGCGTCCGACGCTGTGCGAAGAGGCGCTGCGGCTGGGCCGCATCCTGGCCGTGCTGGCGCCGGCCGAACCGGAAGTGCACGGACTGGTGGCGCTGATGGAAATACAGTCGTCGCGGCTGCACGCGCGCGTCGATGCGGCCGGCGCGCCCATCCTGCTGCTCGAGCAGGACCGCAACCGCTGGGACCGGCTGCTGATCCGGCGTGGCCTGGCGGCACTGGAACGCGCCGCGTCACCCGACGGTTACGGCCCGTATGCGCTGCAGGCCGCCATCGCCGCCTGTCACGCGCGCGCCGCCACCGCCGCCGATACCGACTGGGGCCGTATCGCTGCGCTGTATGACGCGCTGGCCGAGCTGGCGCCGTCACCGGTGGTCGAGCTGAACCGGGCCGTCGCCCTGGCCATGGCCTTCGGGCCGCAGGCCGGGCTGGACATCATCGACCGGCTGCTCGATGACCCGGCGCTGCGTCACTATCACCTGCTGCCCGGCGTGCGTGGCGATCTGCTGGACAAACTCGGTCGGCAGGACGAGGCAGCAGCGGAGTTCAGGCGCGCGGCGGCACTGACGCAGAACGGGCGCGAACGCGCGCTGCTGCTCGAGCGCGCCGCACACTGCGCGCGCAATGCAGGGGGCGGCTGAGCGGACGCAACTGAAGTCGCACCCGATCCGGCGGCGGGTGCCGGGTCCTGTGCCGGCGCCGCAACCGGTCGCAAGGTCCGGGTTCCGCCGCCCGCGCACCGCCCCGGTTCGCACCCTCTTTCACACCGCGGGATTTCGCGGCCATCCGCACTGTCCGAGACAACACAGCGCATGCCAGCCCGAAGATACGCATGGGCTGCGTGTCGCAGTGCGCACCCGTGCCGCCGGCCGTTGTAAGCCTGACCCTGCCCTGCCGGTCTGATCCTGCATGAGCCGGCCCGACCCGGGCACGTCCACTGAGGCGCCCTGCGCCGCACCGCATACCCACGAGGAGATTCTGCATGAACCGACACATCAACCGACGCGAATGGCTGAGCGTGATCGCCGCCGGCGCGCTCGGCGCAGTCGCCGCCCGCGTGATCGCGGCCGACGCACCTGCCGCCGCCGCCAGCGGCGCTCCCATCCCGCTCAAGCTCAGTGACGCCGAGTGGCGCAAGCGCCTGTCGCCCGGCCA
Organism: Methyloversatilis sp.; assembly: GCF_030698125.1. Classification (GTDB taxonomy): domain Bacteria; phylum Pseudomonadota; class Gammaproteobacteria; order Burkholderiales; family Rhodocyclaceae; genus Methyloversatilis. The sequence continues at coordinate 13,571 of NZ_JAUYNV010000019.1, read as the reverse complement.
GTACGCGGTACTGCGCAATGAAGGCACCGAGCGCCCGCGCAGCAGCCCGCTGAACGACGAGAAGCGCCGCGGCACCTATCACTGCGCCGGCTGCGATCTGCCGCTGTTTTCGTCCGACACGAAATACGAAAGCGGCACCGGCTGGCCCAGCTTCCATACCGCGCTGCCCGGAGCACTCGGCACCAAGACCGACTTCAAGGCCATCCTGCCGCGCACCGAATACCACTGCGCGCGCTGCGGCGGCCATCAAGGTCATGTGTTCGACGACGGCCCGGCGCCGACCGGCAAGCGCTACTGCAACAACGGCATCGCGCTGCGTTTCGCGCCCGCCGAGGCGTGAGCGCCGTGACGAAACAGCTGATCGGCGCACTGGCCGGCGCCGCGCTGTGCGCGGTCGTGTTCGCGCAAGCGCCTGCCGCTGCACCGGCCGCACCGCCCGCGGTTGCGAAAGCCACTTTTGCGGGCGGCTGCTTCTGGTGCGTCGAGGTCGATTTCGACAAGGTGCCGGGCGTGCTGTCGACCACCTCGGGCTACACCGGCGGCAAAACCCCCAACCCGACCTACAAGACGGTGTCATCCGACACCACCGGCCACGCTGAAGCGGTGCTGATCGAGTACGACCCGGCGAAGGTGAGCTACGAACAGCTGCTGGCCCATTTCTGGCGCAGCATCGATCCGACCACGAAAGACCGTCAGTTCTGCGACGCCGGGCACTCCTACCGCAGCGCCATCTTCACGCACGACGCCACTCAGCTCGAAGCCGCACGGCGTTCGCTAGCCGAACTGGAAAAGACCAAGCCCTTCAAGGCGCCCATCGTCACCGAAATCAACACGGCGAGCACCTTCTACCCGGCCGAGGACTATCACCAGGACTATTACAAGAAGAACCCGGCGCGCTACCAGTACTACCGCTGGAGCTGCGGCCGCGATGCGCGGCTGAAGGAGCTGTGGGGCGGGAAGTGAAGTGCCGGGACGCCGGAAGCCAGGACGATGCGCGCGTTCAGGCGCACGGTGTCGCCTATCGCGGGCAGGGCCCGCTCCGAAGGGCAACACCGTCGCGGTATTCGTAGGAGCCGTCCCACGGTCGGCCCTGCATGGCCGACCGGCTCTGCGGGCGGCGAGCAATGCTCGCCGAAACCCCCGCTCCGCCCCCGCAGGCGATTCCGGTCTCCGAAATGGCGGCACCGCTTGATCGACGCGCCCATCGCGGACAGGGTCCGCTCCTACGAAGGGCAGCGCCGTCGCGGTTTTCGTAGGAGCCGTCCCACGGTCGGCCCTGCATGGCCGACCGGCTCCACGGGCGGCGAGCCGTGCTCGCCGAAACCCCCGCTCCGCCCCCGCAGGCGATGCGGTCTCCGAAATGCGGTATCACGTGATCAACGCACGGATCGCGGGCAGGGTCCGCTCCGAAGGGCAGCACCATCGCGGTTTTCGTAGGAGCCTGCCCTGCAGGCGATGCGGTCTCCGAAATGCGGTATCACGTGATCAACGCACAGATCGCGGACAGGGTCCGCTCCTACTAAGGGCAACACCGTCGCGGTTCTCACAGGCGCCGGTCCGCGGCGGGCCTTGCGCGTCCCTCAACAAGCATTCACTCCGGGTGCCGGATCAGGTTCGGCGTGTCGCGCGGGTCGAAGTCACCCCAGTCGCCGGCAGCGATCGTGCCGTCGGCGCGTTCGATCTGGTCGGCACCGAGTGCTTCGAGAATGGCGATCACCTGTGCCTCGCTGCCCTGCCCGTTCATCGCCACCGCCACCACCATTCCGGACGCTCTCTGGGGCAGCGCGTTATCGGTACCCGCCTCCTCCTCGTCGCCTTCCTTCATCTGCGACAGGCTGCCCACCAGCGTGCCGATGTGGGCACCGACTGCCGCGCCCAGGACCGAACTGACCGGACCCATCACGGCGATGCCGGCGACGCCCACCGCAGCGCCGATGGCGCCGCCGGTGGCCGCCCCGCGGACCAGCCCTCCGTCGGCCTCGCTGGTTCCCGGTGATTCGTCTCGGTCGCCGCCGACCGGATACAGATCGTGCTGCCCGGCCGGATTGACGTAGAAGGTGCTGATGCCGTCGCGCGGGAAACCGGCGGCCAGCAGTTCGGTGATGGCGAGTTCAACCTGATCCTGACGCTGCAGGCGCCCGGCGATGATGGATGTCATGACTGCCCTTTCCTGTGGAGGCCTTGCGGAAGCCGGGTCGTGGCGCGGAAGGCGCTCAACGACGTCCGCGCTGGACGCGCGCCCGACCATCGGGCGCTTCGACCCCCATAGCGTGGCGGCTGCGCCGTGCAGGGTCTGTACGCTGGCGAACCGGCACGCTCGCCGGGCATGCGCATGTCGGAATCCGGTTCGGGTACGCCCCACCGTGCGTAAGGAAACTGAGTTAAGCGCCGCTTAATGTGCTGCGCTCAGGATGTGTCGATCAGTCACGATAGTCGGGCAACTTTCCCGTCAGCCACCCCATGACTCAACATGACATCCGACAGGGCGTGCAGCACGACACCGCCGTCGTCATGGCGTGCGACGCAAACTACGCGCCGTACGCGTTGTTCATGGCAGAGCAGATCGCGTTGCTGCACCCCGACCGCACGTTCGACATCTGCCTGTTCTCACAGGACGAGCTGGAGCTGCCGCCGTCGTTGGTTGCCACCGGACTCAAGCTGATGAAGATGCCGCCCGGCAACCCGTTCCACACCGGAACCCATGCTGATCGCCACGGCGCGGCGGCCTACCTGCGCTTGCTGATCCCCGGCGCGGTCACGGGCCGCTACCGGCGCGTCCTCTACCTCGACAGCGACATCATGCCGATGAGTGCCGGCATTGATCAGTTGCTGGGCATCGACCTGCTCGGCGCGGTCATCGGCGCGGTGCGCGACAACGTGCAGTGGCGCACGCCCGGGCGACGCGTGCCTGAGAACCGCAAGCTCGGCCGGCCGGCGTCGCCCTACTTCAACTCGGGCATGCTGCTGATCGACGTCGAGCGTTACCAGTCAGAACGCATACTCGGGCGCTGCCTGCAGGTGCTCGCCGACTCGCCCGAAGCCGTGCTGCGGCACGACCAGTCGCTGCTGAACCTTGTACTTGACGGCCACTGGACCGAGCTCAGCCCGGTGTGGAACTGGCAATACACGTGGTCGTCGCGATTCTTCGCCGATCTGGTGGAGCCGAAATTCGTCCACTTCATCGGCCCGAACAAGCCCTGGCGCGACACCGCATGCACCTTGCCGCCGCGCTTTCGCCGCGCCTACCGGATGTTTGCCCAGCGTCATTACCCGGGTCGAACCGAGCTTGCCGTCATCGACCCGGCGCGCCGCGGCTGGCCGCCGAAACTCGCGCGCGCCTACCTCAAGCACCTGCTGAGCATCGGCGCCATGACCGACTACCTCAACGGCTTCGACACCGACCTCTCCTGCCGTCCCGCCACGTTGAAGCCAGCGGTCGGGTCGCGCCGGAAGGTTGCCGCGACCTTCAAGCTGCCGGCAGAGACCGGCGTACGCGCTGCCCGGCATCCGGTTGCGCCGTGCAGGGCAAGCGCGAGCCGGTAACTCCGACGACGTTCAGCCGAGCCGCGCCGGCTTTCGCGTCATCTCATCAGCCCTTCCGCGTCATGACCGGCGGTGCGGGCAGCAGCGGCGCTCGACCGGATGCTCAGTTCCGGCGGGCGCGGGCAGCGAATCCGGCCAGGCCGAGGCCGGCCAGCAGCATGGCCCAGGTCGAGGGCTCGGGGATGGGCGGGGCGACCGTGAGCGAGCCGACGAAATGCACGTCGTCGGCCAGACCGTTGCCGGCCGTAAAGCCAAAGTGGATGCCGCGGCCGAGGAAGTTCGACTCTTCGTCATACACGTCGGTCGCGACGGAGCTCCAGTCGGCAGAGGACCACTCGACGCGATAGCTCTGATTGGTGAAGGCCTGCAGGATTTCGAAGGACAGCGTGCCGGTTTCGTCGTCATCACCCGACGGCGTGAAGCCCACCGTACCGAACCACTGGTAGTAGTCAGCCGGCTGAATGTCGGGCAGGCCGGTTTCCGTGAATGCCAGGGGGGTGCTGCTGCCCTCGCCCAGAATCTGCACGCTGACCGCTTGCGGTTCGTTGTCGAAATTGAACGTGTCGACGGCAAACGCGTAGCCGTTCATGCCGCTACCGCCATAACCCAGGTCGGAGCCGCCCTGGCCGAGCGCGGGTGTGTTGCCGGTCATGAAGAAGGTCAGGCCGTCGCCTTGCACCCCCACCGGGTTGCCCTCGCCATCGACGCCTCCGGAATGCGAAACAAAGAACCGGAACGAAACCTCGAACGGCGCATTGAAATCAACAATTACCGGCCCGGGCGCGAACGCTCCCCCGACCGATCCGCCGCCGATGCCGCGATTCAGCCGCGCATAGCTGTCCGTTGCATCGCCAAGATCGTTGTTGAATGCAGTCGCATCGCCCGACAAGGTCCAGGTGGTGAAATCGACGCCGGTCCTGAGGTCGAAGAAGTTCGCGAACGCAGTCTGTGGCACGGCGGCGAGCGCCAGGGCGCACAAGGGCGCGGCAGTCAGTCTGCGGAAGGAGTCGGTGGCTGCGCTGTGCATCTTCATTCCTCTCTAGATATCCGTTATGGAACGGGAAATGGGCGTGCCGCCGGGGATTGCCGGTAGCGCCCGAACGAGGCTGTGACGTGAAGTCACACCGGCGCCGGTCGTGCTTGCTCGTGCGCCCATCCCGCTGCACTGGATCCGTAGCAACGACAGTGCCAGACGCTCAAAATCTTTCCATATCAATGATTTATCAAGACTTTTCAGCCCTTCGCAAGTGACGTGGCGAACGACACGATGACAAGTGTCAAATTTGCCGACAACGGCATCAGTCCGCAGGCCAGGCGACGCGCACCCCGGTTCATCAGCCCGGCGCGACACGCTCCGGCCGCGGCCCTACGCTGCGAGGCGCGCCGCCAGATCATCGATCAGCACCCGCACCCGGTGCGGCACGTGGCGGTTGCCGGGCAGCACGGCGTACACCCCGAGTTCAGGCGTGTCGAAGGCGTCCAGCACCGGCACCAGCCGGCCGTCCGCAAGCCACGGGTCGAGGATGAAGTCGGGCTGGCAGGTGATGCCCATGCCGAGGGCGGCGGCTTCGGTCAGCACGTCGCCGTTGCTGGCGCTCAGGCGGGCGCGCAGCGGGATGGTGACGGTCTGGCCGTCGATGGTGAAGGTCCAGCTCGGCGTGGCGTTGGCGGTGTAGCCCAGACATTCATGGTGGATGAGGTCGTCCGGCCGTTGCGGCGCTCCGTGACGCGCAAGGTAATCGGGTGACGCGGCGACGATGAGGCGGCTGGTGGCCAGGCGCCTTGCGACGGTGGCGGGGTCGAGCCGTGCGGTGACACGGAGGGCGAGGTCCATGCCCTCTTCGATCAGATTCACCCGCCGGTCGTTGTAATCGATGTCGAGGCTGACTTCGGGGTAGCGCTGCGCGAAATCGAGCAGCAGCGGCGACAGGCGCTTCAGACCGAAACTCAGCGGCGCGCCGATGCGGATCGCGCCGCGCGGCGTCTGCCGCGCTTCGCCGATGCCGGTTTCGGCCGCTTCGACCAGGTTCAGGATGACGCGACACTTTTCCAGATAGGCGGTGCCGGCCGAAGTGAGTGACAGGCGGCGCGTGCTGCGCGCCATCAGCTTCACGCCGAGGTGGGCTTCGAGCCCGGCGATCTGCCGTGTGACCACCGAGCGCGCCACATTGAGCTGCTGAGCCACGGCTGAAAAGCTGCCCAGCTCGGCCACCCGCACGAACAGCTGCATCGCATCCAGCCGGTCCATTGTTGTCATTCCAGCAACGATCAATTACTGATTGTGGCCTATTTCGTCGCAACGATGACGGCTATGGTTCGGTCATGGACTTCAACGCCGCCCTGATGACCGCCCCATCCCGCACCGCCGCCGGCCTTGCATCACTGTTCGTGCCGCACGGCGCACCGACCTTCGCACTGCAACCCGGTGCTGCCGGCGCGGCGCTGGCAGCGATGGCCGCCCGCCTGCCCCGGCCGCGCGCCGTCGTCATCGTGAGCGCGCACTGGGACACCGCCGTGCCGACCGTCGGTGCGGCCACCCGTTTCGACACGATCCACGATTTCAGCGGCTTCCCGCCGGCGCTGCGCGCGCTGCGCTACCCGGCCACCGGCTGCCCGGAACTGGCGCGCAGCGTGGCGGGGGCGATCGAAGCGGCCGGTCTGCCGGTGCAGCTCGACACGACGCGCGGGCTCGACCATGGCGCATGGGTGCCGCTGCGCCTGATGTATCCGGACGCTGACGTACCGGTGATCGCGCTGTCGATCCAGAGCGCGGGCGGGCCGGATCAGGCGTGGCGGCTCGGCCGCGCGCTGTCCGCACTGCAGCCGGGGCTGCTCGTCATCGGCTCGGGCAACCTGACGCACAACCTGCGCGACTGGCACGCCGTGTCGCGTAGCGGCACCGACACGCCTGCCTATGTGCGCGGCTTCGCCGAGTGGGTGGCCGAAAAGTTGAGCGCGGGCGACACCGCTGCGCTGATTGACTACCGGCGCCGCGCCTCCGACGGCGTGCAGGCGCACCCGAGCGAAGAACATCTGCTGCCGCTGTTCGTCGCGTTGGGCGCGGCGGGCGACGGTGCACGGGCGACGCGTTTTCATGCAGGCATCGACGAGCACGTGCTGGCGATGGATGCCTGGTCCTTCACCCCCGCGTTACAGGGAGACACGCAATGAGCCTCACGAACACCCGCGACAACTACGGTCGCATCGCCCGATGGCTGCACTGGACAACCGCCGCGCTGTTTCTCGCTGCCTACTGCTCGGTCTATTTCCGCCAGTGGTTCACCGAAAAGCAGACGCCGGAAAACCTGACCGCGCTGCAGATCCACCTGTCGGTCGGCGTGACGATCGCGGTCATCGTCGTGCTGCGCGTGCTGTGGCGTCTGGGCACCACGCAGCCGGCCGACGAGCCGGGTACGCCGCTGGCGCACCGTGCCGCGCATCTGGGCCACATGGCGCTGTATGCGGTGATGATCGTCGCGCCGATCACCGGCTATCTGGGTACCGGCGTCGATACCGACTTCTTCTTCCTGTTCGACATACCGAAATTCGAAAGCACGGCGCTGTTCCAGACCGTGGTGGCCAACGGCATGGGACTGGATTTCAAGACCTTCGAGAAGCCGATCGACTTCATCCACAAGGATGTGCTCGGTGCCTGGCTGATCTGGCTGCTGATCGCGGGCCACGCCGCGGCGGCGCTGTACCACCACTTCGTCAGGCGTGACCGCACGCTGCTGAAGATGACCACCGGCGGCTGAGCCGCCAACCACAACACACTCTATATATATGCAAGATCACTGGAGCACCGCCATGACCCCGCTGAAAACCCTCGTCGCCGCACTCGCCTTGGCCACCGTCACCGCGCCCGCACTGGCGGCCCCGGAGACGTACAAGCTCGACGCCGGCCACACCTTCCCGCGCTTTTCGTACAGCCACTTCGGATTGTCCACACAGCTGAGCCGCTTCAACAAGACGACAGGCACGGTGACGCTGGACCGCGCAGCCCGGACCGGCGCCGTCGACATCACCATCGACACGACGTCGGTCGATACCGGCTTCGCGCTGTTCGACGAACACATCCAGGCGGAAGATTTTCTCGACACCACCCGGCACCCGACCGCGACCTTCAGGTCGAGCAAGGTGCTGTTCAGCGGCGACGCCCCCACCGCGGTCGAAGGCGTGCTGACGCTCAAGGGCGTGAGCCGGCCGGTCACGCTGAAACTGACGTCCTTCCAGTCCATGCCGCACCCCATCCTGAAAAAGGACGCCATCGGCGCCAACGCCACGGTCACCGTCAAGCGTACCGACTTCAACATGGGCAAGTACGCCCCGCACGTCGGCGACGACGTGACGATCGATGTCGCAGTCGAGGCGATCCGGGAATAGGCCATCCGTGTCGCAGCGGACAGGCGGGCCGCGCCTACACGACGCCGCTCCACCGCCCGCGCCTGCAAGGCGCGAGCAGCTGGGTGTCAGGCCAGCTTGCGCACCGTCTTTTCGCGTGCCCACTGACGGGTGCCCGCGGCGGCAATGAAGCCGGCGTGATCATCGACATCGAACACGCCCGCGTCGGCGACGACGCCGGCGGCCTTCAGCAGCGTGCGGCCGCCTTCGTCGAGCATCAGCGCCTTCAGGTGACCGAAGGCATCGCGCACGAAATCGATGGCCGCAGCGTCGGCCGAAAGTTCGACGGCACCCGGCGACGACAGCACGATGGCCACCGCGTCGAACATGACCGACGGCGTGCCGGCGAGCTGGCCGTCGGCGGCGAATGTCGAACCGTCACGCAGCTTCGCACCACCGACCTTGGGTGCGACGAGCTTCACGGTGGCACCGGCTTCGACCAGCGCCGTGTGCAGTGCTTCGATGGCTGCATCGTCCGTCCCGTCGTTCATCAGGATGGCGACGACGCGTCCGGTCAGCGTGTTGCGACCCTTGCCGATGGTGCGCAGCGCCGGTGACGGCTCGCGATCCTGCACCGGGCGTGCCGCAGCGGGCGGCGCCGGCAGGTCGATCATGCCGAGACCGTCGGCCACCCGACGCGCCAGCGCCTCGTTGATGTGGCGCAGATGTCCGACCATCGCGGCGCGGATGTGCGGGTGTTCGACCTTGGACAGTTCGAACACGAACGCCGAGGCGATGTGCGCCTGTTCATGTTCGGTCTGGCTGCGCCAGAACTGGCGCGCCTGGCTGTAATGATCGGCGAATGTGTCAGCGCGGATGCGGCCGCGCTGGCCGCTCTCGTCGAGGGCCGTGCTGCGGAAGCCCGTGTCCGGTGATTCGCGCGCCACGTCCGGTGCCAGCGTATTGGGTTCATACGCCACGCGCCCCTTGGGCTGACCCATCTGCATGTGGCCGTCGCGCTGCTGGTTCGAGAACGGGCACTTCGGCGCATTGACCGGAATCTGGTGGAAATTGGCCGAGCCGAGGCGCGACAGCTGGGTGTCGAGATAGGAATGCAGACGCCCCTGCAGCAGCGGATCGTTCGAGAAGTCGATGCCGGGCACCAGATGCGACGGGCAGAACGCCACCTGTTCGGTTTCGGCGAAGAAATTGTCCGGCCAGCGGTCCAGCACCATGCGGCCGATCTCCTGCAGCGGCACCAGTTCTTCCGGAATCAGCGTGGTCGAGTCGAGATGGTCGAACGGGAAGGCGGCCGCCTCTTCTTCGGTGAACAACTGCACCGAAAAGGTCCATTCCGGAAAATTGCCGGCGGCGATGGCCTCGAACAGGTCGCGCCGGTGAAAGTCAGGGTCGGCGCCGGCGATCTTGACCGCTTCGTCCCATACCGTCGATTGCAGGCCGAGCACCGGACGCCAGTGGAACTTGACGAAGGTCGATTTGCCGGCGGCATTGATCAGCCGGAAGCTGTGGATGCCGAAGCCTTCCATCATGCGCAGCGAACGCGGCAGCGTGCGGTCGGACATGGCCCACATGACCATGTGCATCGATTCCGGCGTCAGCGAAATGAAGTCCCAGAAGGTGTCGTGCGCCGAGGCGGCCTGCGGAAAGCCGCGGTCCGGCTCCATCTTCACGGCGTGGATCAGATCGGGAAACTTGATCGCGTCCTGGATGAAGAACACCGGGATGTTGTTGCCGACCAGATCCCAGTTGCCCTGTTGCGTGTAGAGCTTGATCGCGAAGCCGCGCACGTCGCGCGGCGTGTCGACCGAGCCCGAGCCGCCGGCCACCGTCGACATGCGGCAGAACACCGGCGTGCGGGTGCCGACTTCGGTCAGCACTTCGGCGGTCGTGTAGTCGGCCAGCGAGTGCGTCAGTTCGAAGTAGCCATGCGCGCCGCTGCCCCGAGCGTGCACGATGCGTTCCGGAATGCGCTCATGGTCGAAGTGCGTGATCTTCTCGCGCAGGATGAAGTCTTCCAGCAGCGTGGGCCCGCGCGGATGGGCCCGCAATGAGTTCTGATTGTCGGAAATCGCCAATCCGTGGTTCGTGGTCAGTACCGGATGGTCTGCGCCGGCCTGCTGATGCAGCTCACCCCCATTGCCCGGGCAACCCTTGCCGGACCCGGATGTGGCGCCATCGGCCTTGCTGTCATGCTTTTGCATGTGATGTGTCCTTCGGATGTCTGTGGAGCGCGGACGCTCGCGGAAAATTGGAAGCGCCGGGGTCAGTCACGCAGGAACGCGAGCACGTCGGCGATGAAGCGCTCCTTGTGGCTGGCAAACAGGCCGTGCGGCGCGTCGTCGTATTCGATGAAGTGGGCGTGCAGGATGGCGCGCGCGGTCAGACGCGATGACGATTCGATCGGCACGATCTTGTCGTCACGGCCGTGGATGATCATTGTCGGCACCGTGAACGACGCGAGGTCGCCGCGGAAGTCGGTACTCGAAAAGGCCTTCGCGCAGGCCAGTGTCGCCTTCAGGCTGGCCTGCATCGACACCGAACAGGCCCAGGCCATCACCTCGTCGCTGACCGGATGCGACACCATGCCGACACCGAAGAAGTTCTTGAAGAAAGGCGGCCAGAAGGCTGCGCGATCCTGTGCGATGGCGGCAGCGGTCTCATCGAACTTCGCCTGCTCGACGCCATCCGGGTTGTCGTCGGTCTTCAGCCGGAACGGCAATGTCGAGGCCACCAGCACCGCCTGCCTCACCCGAATACCGGCGTGGCGTGACATGTAGCGCGCCACCTCGCCGCCACCCATCGAAAAGCCGAGCAACGTGGCGTCCCGCGCGCCGGTCTGTTCCAGCACGTCGCCCAGGTCGTCGGACAACGTGTCGTAGTCATAACCGGACCACGGCTGGTCGGAGCGGCCGAAGCCGCGCCGGTCGTAACTGATGGCGCGCATGCCGGCGTTGGCGATGGCCATCGACAGGTCGTCGAAACTGTCAGCCGACAGCGGCCAGCCGTGGGTCATCACGACCGGGCGCCCCTGACCCCAGTCCTTGACGTAAAGCTTCACGCCGTCGCGCGTGGTGACATGGTTCATGGTGATCTCCGATCAATCGATGCAGTGCATGCGGGCGTATGGAGCGCGGCCGGACGTTCATTTCCGGCGTGCTGGAACTTCAGATCCTGCCGGCGTTCTTGCGGACTGTCGTGAGGCAGTGGCTGCGCGTATCGCTGGCCATGGCTTCGCATTTCGCGACCGAGCGCTGGTATTCGGCATCACGGCGGGTGTTGACCGGCATCTGCGCAACGCGGCCTCCGGCTGCGCCCCTGGCGCCGGCCAGCGCGCTCGCCTGCGCTGCCTTCGCTACGGCAAGACAGCGCGCCTTGTCGGCGCCCACCTGTTCATCGCAGCGTTCGCGTGCCACGGCATAGGCGGCTTCGGCGCGTACCACCGGTACCGTCGCAGCGTCCGCCAGGTGACCACTGCGGCGGAAGGCGAGTTCAGCGTGCGCCACCGCCTGCACGGCACGCGCTTCTTCGACGCAGATGTCCTTGGTATTGCTGGTCAACTCGTCGCAAACGGCCCTTGCGTGCGTGAAGGTCGACGCGATGCGCCCTGTTTCAAGTTCAAACTCGAAGCGGCTCATCGGCCCGGCGGCCAGCGCCGGCCACGACAGCAGCACGAGTGCGCCCGGGGAAAGGATCACGAACAGAGATTTCATGGTGCGGTCACCGGATGCAGAAGGTGCGGTTCGCTGGAGGATGCGCACCGTTTTATTCACCCGTCGCCGTCAGGTCTGTTCGCCAGCGCACAAGTTGCCGGCCGATGATCCGGACTTCAGCCTTCAGACCGTGAATGTCCCACCCGCGCTGTGTCCGTCAGCGCACAGACAAAGGTTCAACCGATGACCACGATACAAGCCCGTATACATATATGTCGGAGAACAATTCATGAGTCTTGGAACCATACTGCTGATCGTGCTGGTGTTGATCCTGATCGGCGTCATTCCGACCTGGGGTCACAGCCGCAACTGGGGCTACGGCCCGAGCGGCGCACTGGGTCTGATCGTCATCGTACTCATCGTGCTGTTGCTGATGGGCCGCATATGACGCAGCGCAGGGCGGCGGCATCGCGTCCGGGCTATCTGACGGGTGCGATGCTGGCGCTCTGCGTGCTGCTCGCCAGCTGCGGCGAAGCGGCGAAACTGCCGGTCAGTGCCGGCACCGGACCCGATCCTGTGCTGCCGGCGCCCGTCGGAACACTGTTGCCCACGGTGAATATCGCGCCCGCCATCGGCTGGGCACAGGGAAGCACACCCCTCGCCGTACCCGGCACACAGGTCGCCGCCTTTGCGCGCGGCCTTGATCATCCGCGCTGGCTGCACGTACTGCCCAACGGCGACGTACTCGTGGCGGAAAGCAATGCGCCGGCAAGATCGGGCGACGGCTTCAAGGGCTGGATCAGCGGACTGGTCATGAAGCGGGCCGGCGCCGGCGTACCCAGCGCCAACCGCATCACCCTGCTGCGCGACAGCGACGGCGACGGCATTGCCGACCTGCGCAGCGTGCTGCTCGCCGGCCTGAACTCGCCCTTCGGCATGGCACTGGTCGGCGACACGCTGTACGTCGCCAACACCGACGCAGTGCTCGGCTTTCCTTACGTCACCGGCAGTACGGAAATCACTGCGCCCGGCGTCAAGCTGGTCGATCTGCCCGGCGGGCCGATCAACCATCACTGGACGAAGAACCTGATCGCCAATCCGGAAGGCAGCCTGCTCTACGTCACGACCGGTTCGAACAGCAACGTCGCCGAGCGCGGCATGGACGCCGAAGAAGGCCGCGCCGCCATCTGGGAAGTGGATCTGGCAACGCGCACGCACCGCCTGTTCGCGACCGGCCTGCGCAACCCGAATGGTCTGGCGTGGGAACCGCATCGCAACACCCTGTGGACGGTGGTGAATGAACGCGACGAAATCGGCAGCGACCTGGTGCCCGACTACCTCACGTCGGTGCGCGACGGCGACTTCTACGGCTGGCCGTACAGCTATTTCGGCCGGCATGTCGATGTGCGGGTGCAGCCGCAGCAGCCGGCGCTGGTGGCGCGCGCCCGCAAGCCCGACTATGCACTGGGGCCGCACACCGCCTCGCTCGGTCTGGCGTCGTCAGTGGGCACCACGCTGCCGGCGGCATTTGCCAACGGCATGTTCATCGGCCAGCATGGCTCGTGGAACCGCCGGCCGCACAGCGGCTACAAGGTGATCTTCGTGCCGTTCGACAACGGCAAGCCAACTGGCGAACCGGTCGATGTGCTGACCGGCTTCCTGAGCCCGGACGGCGAAGCCTATGGCCGGCCGGTCGGCGTCGCACTCGACCGGAAAGGCGCGCTGCTGGTGGCCGATGATGTCGGCAACACGATCTGGCGCGTGACGGCAGCGGCGAAATGAGCACGACCATGAGCACGACCCTCAGGCTTGCTGCCGCATGCACGACCACGCTCATCGTGATGGTCGTGCTCGACCTCATCTGACTTGGCGTCGTCGCGAAATCGACCTGCCAGCAGGGCATCGATCACCTGATGGCCGAGGGGACGGTCAGACCAGCTCCACGGGCGGCGAGCCGTGCTCGCCGAAACCCGCGCTCCGCCTCCGCAGGCGATCCGGTCTTCGAAATGCGGCATC
>NZ_JAUYNV010000011.1 GCF_030698125.1 Methyloversatilis sp. | reverse complement strand
GGGTCGTGACGGGGGGGGGGGTGGGGGATCGGTTTTGGATTGTCCCGATCTATCGGGTCGTGGCGTGTGTCTGTTGGGCATCGCTGCGCTCACCCCAACCTGCGGGGTCGTGACGGGGGTGGGTGTGGGGGATCGGTTTTGGATCGTCCCGATCTATCGGGTCGTGGCGGGTACGTGTTGGGCATCGCTGCGCTCACCCCAACCTACGGGGTCGTGACGGGGGCGGGTGTCGGGGCATCCGCTTTGGATTGTCCCTATCTATCGGGTCGTGGCGGGTACGTGTTGGGCATCGCTGCGCTCACCCCAACCTGCGGGGTCGTGACGGGGACGGGTGTCGGGGATCGGTTTTGGATCGTCCCGATCTATCGGGTCGTGGCGTGTGTCTGTTGGGCATCGCTGCGCTCACCCCAACCTGCGGGGTCGTGACGGGGGCGGGTGTCGGGGATCGGCTTTGGATTGTCCCGATCTATCGGGTCGTGGCGGGTACGTGTTGGGCATCGCTGCGCTCACCCCAACCTGCGGGGTCGTGACGGTGGGCGGGTGTGGGGGCATCGGTTTGGGTCGTCCCGATCTATCGGGTCGTGGCGTGTGTCTGTTGGGCATCGCTGCGCTCACCCCAACCTACGAAGGCGTGACGAGTCCGTAGGTTGGGGTGAGCGCAGCGATGCCCAACACGCAGGCTGTCACTTGCGCCGCGTTCTGGCCTGGTCGCTCGACGAGTAGTTGCTGAAGTGACCTTCCCGCGCCGCAGCGGCGCGGCCGGCCGCAATGATGTCCTTGCTGCGGCCGGGGGCTTGCGGAGCCGACAGCAACTTGTCCACCTCATCGCTGCCGCACCCCGGACAGGTGATCGGCGTGTCGCCGCGAACCAGCCGTTCGAAGCTGATTTCGCATTTGCGGCAGTGAAAGTCATGAAGCGGCATCGCAATGATCTCCTGTTGTACCTGCCGGGTACCAAGCAAGAAGAGGTCCTGCGCGGGCCGGATCGACGACAGCGGTGTTGCACAGGCATGTACCGCCGAAGTGCCACCTAGGTGACGAACTGCTGGCCTGGAACATGCGCTGTGTCGTACAGCGCTATGTAGCCTGCGTGACTGAAACAATCATGACACCGCAACCCGACAATCCCGACGGCTGGCCAGTCGCATCGAGGTGTCTGCCCGCGCCGGCAGCTTTCCGGGCGACGTGCGCATCCGGCTGTTTTCGACCCTGAATGAAGGTCGCGCCTTTGGCATCGCTCTTGCATCGTCTCGGGAATTTGACGCAGAGGTGCAGCGTGCGGACTGAACTCGACTGGTCGGCCTACGACAGTTATGGCGCCGGCGACGCCTACGCCCAGGTGCCGGCGGCCGGTGGCGGCTTCGGTCGCGCGGCGGCGGTGTGCATCGGCAACCGGCAATGCCAGCGCGACGGCAACGGCGTGATGTGCCCCAGCTTCCGCGCCACGAAAGACCCGGTGCATTCGACCCACCACCGCGCGCAGACGCTGAAGGCCGCGCTCAATGGCGAACTGGGCGCATCGCCATTCACCGGGCCGGAACTGGCCGCTGCGATGGACCTGTGCGTCGGCTGCAAGGGGTGCAAGCGCGAATGCCCGAACGGCACCGACATGGCGCTGTTGCGCACCGAGGCGCGCGCCCAGCGCTGGCAGGCGCTGGGCCGGGTGCCACTGCGCGAGCGCTGGCTGGCCGCCGTGCCGCGCTGGCTCGGGCATCTGCGCCGGTTGCGCGCGCTGCTGTGCTTGCGCGAACGGCTGCCGCCGGTCGCCGCCATCGCCGAGCGGCTGACCGGCATTTCGGCGCGCCGCTCGCTGCCCAGGGTGAGTGCGCGCGCCTTCCTGCAGGACGTCGAGGGCGACGTGTACGGCCCGGCCGACGGCCGCGAGGTCGCGCTGCTGATCGACACCTTTTCCAACCACCTCGATCCGGCCACCGCGCAGGCGGCGCTCGACCTGCTGCTGGCCGGCGGCTACCGGGTGCACCTGCCGCGGGCGCCGCGCGGCGCAGCGGCGCTGTGCTGCGGTCGCACCTGGCTGTCGTCCGGCCTGATCGACGAGGCGCGGGCACAGGCGGTGCGCACGATGGACGCGCTGTGGCCGCTGGTCGAACGCGGCGTGCCGGTGATCGGCCTGGAGCCCTCGTGCCTGCTGATGCTGCGCGACGAGTACTACGCGCTGGTGCTGGGCGAGCGCGTCGAGCAGGTGGCGAAGTCGGCCCTGCTGCTGGAGGAATTCCTCGCCCGCGAGCACGACGCGAAGCGCCTGTCGCTCGCACTGCGCCTGCCCGATGGCACGCGCGCCGCGGTGCACGGCCACTGCCACCAGAAGGCCTTCGGCGCGATGAAGGCCATGCGCAAGGTGCTCGGGCTGGTGCACGGGCTGGAGACGCATTTCATCGAGTCGAGCTGTTGCGGCATGGCCGGCAGTTTCGGCTACGAGGCGGAACACTTCGACCAGTCGATGCGCATGGCGGAACTGGCGCTGCTGCCGGCGGTGCGCGCGCTCGACGCCGACATGCTGCTGGTCGCCAACGGCACCAGCTGCCGCCACCAGATCCGCGACGGCGCACAGCGTTCGTCGGTACATCTGGCGCAGGTGCTGCGCCGCGCGCTGGTGGGCTGACGCATGGCTGTCCGGGCGGAAAGCGGTCACTGGGCAGAAATCCTGCACACTGCCCGATGCCTGCTGCGCAAGCCGTTGCCGTATGACGCCCCCGCGCTGTTCGCGCGCGTCAGCGGTGACGCGCGGGTGACACGCTATCTCGGGTGGACGGCACACGTCGAACTGGCGCAGACGCAGCGGCAGATTTCGCACGACCTCGCGCGCTGGCAGCGCAACGCGGCGCGCACCTGGGTGCTGGTGACCGACGACGGTGAAGCCGGCGGCTTGCTGCAATTGCTCGGCCAGGGCCATTCGATGCGCCTCGGTTTCGCGCTGGCACACGATCTGTGGGGCCGCGGCCTCGCGTCCGAAGCGCTGGCCGCCCTCCTCGACGAAGCGTTCAGCCACCGTTCGCTGTACCGTGTCGAGGCCGTGAGCGACATCGACAACCCGCGCTCGGCGCGCACGCTCGAACGCGTCGGCATGCAGACGGAGGGCGTGCTGCGCCGTTACATCCTGCATCCCAATGTATCGCCGGAGCCGCGCGACGTGCTGCTTCATGCCAGAGTGCGAACATGAACAACGTGCCTCCCGCCAAGCCGTATGCGCCTTCCTGCGATCGCAACCGCGACGTGATCCTTGAGCGCCTGCGCATCCACTTCGCCGATCGGCAGCATGTACTGGAAATCGGCAGCGGCACCGGCCAGCACGCGGTGCACTTCGCGACAGCGCTGCCCCATCTGCGCTGGCAATGCAGCGATCGGGAAGACATGTTGCCGGGCATCCGCATGTGGCTCGCCGACGCGGCGCTGCCCAACACGCCACCACCGCTGCCCCTGGACGTCAGCCGGTTCTGGCCGGATGCCTGGCATGACGCGGTGTTCAGCGCCAATACGCTGCACATCATGGCGTGGAACGAAGTGATCGCACTGTTCGCCGCGCTGCCGGCCGTGCTGTCGCCGGGCGGGTTGCTGGTGATCTATGGACCGTTCAACTACAACGGGCGCTTCACCAGCGACAGCAACGCCGAATTCGACCGCTCGCTCAAGGCCGGCGCACCGCACCGGGGCATCCGCGATTTCGAAGCGGTCGATGCGCTGGCACGCAAGGCCGGGTTGCAGTTGATCGAGGATCACGAAATGCCGGCCAACAACCGGTGTGTCGTGTGGCGACAGGCAGGGGTTGCGCAGTGACTTGCATCCGGAGTTGCAGCGGAAAGCAGGCGGCGGCGGGCGGGCGTTGGGCATCGCTGCGCTCACCCCAACCTACGGTGTGCTGATTGACGGCCCGTTCGACTACGACGGGCGCTTCACCAGCGACCGCATCGCCGACCGAACATCACGGAATGCCGGCCAGAACCGGTGTGGGCGCGCGCAGTGACGTGCATCCGGTGTTGCAGCGGAAGCATGCGGCGACGGGTGGTCGTTGGGCATCGCTGCGCTCACCCCAACCTACGGTGTGGCGGATTGACGGTCTGCTCGATCACGAGCGACCGCATCGCCGATCGAAGATCACGGAATGTCGGTCAATAGCCGGTGCGTCGTGTGGCGAAAGGCAGCGGGGCGCGCAGTGACGTGCATCCGGGTTGCAGCGCAAGCATGTGGCGACGGGCGGTCGTTGGGCATCGCTGCGCTCACCCCAACCTACGGTGTGGCGGATTGACGACCGGCTCGATCACGAGCGACCACATCGCCGATCGAAGATCACGGAATGTCGGCCAATAAACGGTGTGTCGGGTGGCGACAGGCTGAGGGCGCGCGGTGACGTGCATCCGGTGTTGCAGCGGAAAGCCGGCGGCGACGGGCGGTCGTTGGGCATCGCTGCGCTCACCCCAACCTACAAGTGCGCGACGAGTCCGTAGGTTGGGGTGAGCGCAGCGATGCCCAACAAGCTCCGCGATGCGATCCGGAATCAGTCGCCGGCGGCGCTGCCGTCGAGCAGGGACGTGAGGACTTCACCGCCCAGCCCGTGTGTGGGGTCGAGGCGGGTGATGTGTCCGACCAGTGCGCGCGCTTCGTCGCTGCGCCCGGAACGCAGGCAGATGAAAGCCAGTGCCTTGAGGCTGAACAGCCAGAAACGCGCCGGGCCGGTTGCCGAAAAATTGCCGTCCCCGGCTTGCACCCGCGTCCAGTCAACGTTCAACTTCGCCTGCCGGCCTGCAACGTCGATGCCCTTGCGAGCGGCCTTTTCGGCCAGCTCGAACTGGCGCCGTCCGGCGTGAAACTTGTACAGCAGGTAATACACGGGCAGACATTCCGGCGCGCTGGCCTGCGCTGTCCATAACAGCGCCTCGACCCGCGGTGGTGGCGCACCGACCGCCTCGTCGAGCAGCCGGCGCACCGCGGGCGGCACGCTGCCACCGAAGAATTCGTCCGCGCTTTCGCCGGTGAACAGATTCACCAGACCGCCTCGCCGGCAAGCAGGCGTTCGACCGGCGCTTCGCCAAGCAGATGCTGGGTGAAAATCTCGGCGACATCGGCCTTGGTCACGTTCGAGTACAGGACGCCTTCCGGATAGACGACGACGTTGGTGCCCTGATCGCACGGGCCGAGGCAACCCGAGTAGGTCACGGCGATCTTGTCGAAGCAGTTGCGTGCCTGCAGTTCGGCCCAGAAAGTCTGCAGCACTTCGGCGCCGCCCTTCTGGGCACAGGATCCGCGCGGATGGCCGTTCGGGCGTTGCTGACTGCATACGAAAACGTGTTTGAGCGGCTTGGGCATGGTGCGTCTTTCAGGTTGGAAGGGTCAGGCGGTCATGCGGGAGATCCAGTTCTCGATCTCCGTGAGGTGCGCCGCGTCGTCGTGGGCGAAGGCGCGCGCCATCTTGCGCAGCCCCGGTTCGGGGGCGAGCACGGCCATCGTGGCGTAGTAGCTGTGGCTGCGCCGCTTCAGGTCGAGCGCGCGCTCAAGCGAGCGATACAGGTCGAGCGCTTCGTCGCTGATCACCTTGACGGCGCTACGCGGCTTCTCCATTTCGATCGGCCGGATGCGCGGCAACAGCGCGGTCACCGGCAGCGAGCCGCCGAGCGCTTCACCTGCTTCCATGCGGGCCAGCGAAGCGAGGTTCTGGAAGAAGACTTCGAGTTCGAGATCGCCGGCATTCAGCGCGTGCCGCGCGGCCACTTCGTAGTGGCCGGCCGCTTCGCTCTCAAGCGCACCGACGCGGGCGAGAAAAGTATCGCTGGTATCCATCATGACGATCGCCCTCCTTGCGCACGTTCAGGCGACCGACGGCAGCGTCGAACGCAGGCTTTCGAGCGAGACGCGCTGCTGGCCGTCCGCCTCCTGGAATACCTTGAACACTTTTTCCTGCTGCGGCGTGGACTTGACGAAGTCTTCGTAGGCGCGCAGCAGCAGGCCGCGATAACGCGCATACACGACGGCGGGTTCGCCCTCGGCCACGCCCTGCTCGCCGCGCAGGTACTGATAGAAGCGCTTGAGGATGTGCAGCCGGTTCACATTGACGATCGACTGGTCGAAGGGCAGTGCAAAGAATTCCAGGAAATCTTCGGCCGACGAAAGTGTGGCCAGACGCTGGGTCAGTTCATCCATGACGTTTCACTCCTTGAGGGATGTCGGCGGCGCGCAGACTGCCGTCGAAAGCGGGTTGAGAACAGGTGTCGTCGCAGTCGCGACAGGCGCCCTGCATCGCGGGCAGGTCGCCTTTCAGGCGGCCGATCTCGCATTCGAGATCGGCAATGCGTTCGAGCAGGCAGGCAAGTGCCTTGCCGACCGGATCGGGCATCTGGTGGTGGTCGAGGTCGATGCCGCCGTCGGTGATGCGGCGCTGGCTTTTCGGCAGCACCATGCGGCCGGGAATGCCGACCACCGTCATGCCGGGCGACACGTCTTCGATCACCACCGAATTGGCGGCCACGCGGGCGCGGTCGCCGACCGTGATGGCCCCGAGTATCTTGGCGCCGGCCCCGACCACGACGCCGGACCCCAGCGTCGGGTGGCGCTTGCCGGCGCTCCAGGTGGTGCCGCCGAGCGTGACGCCGTGATACAGCGTCACGTCATCACCGATCTCCGCCGTCTCGCCGATCACCACGCAGGCGCCGTGATCGATGAAGAAGCGCCGGCCGATGCAGGCCGCAGGATGGATGTCCACATTGGTCAGGAAGCGGGTGACGAAGGACAGCAGGCGCGGCAGATAGCGCAGGCCGCGCAGCCACAGCGCATGCGCCAGCCGGTGCATCACCAGTGCCTGGATGCCGGGGTAGATGGTCAGCAGTTCGAGCGTGCTGCGTGCCGCCGGGTCGCGTTTGAACACGCAGGCCACATCTTCGCGCAGCATGGCGAACAGGCCGAGCGTTGCGGGGGGCGGGGAGGGATCGATGCAGGGATCCAAGGTGGCGTTGTCCGTGTTCATGAAGTCTCCCGCTGCGTGCGCATGACCTCGAGGTAGAAATCGGCGAGCTGGGTGGCGTCCGGTTCGCACTTGTTGCGCGTGGCCCAGGCGCGGATGCGCTCGATGATCTGCGCGACTTCCGGCACCGACGGGTACATGCCGAGCTGCGCGTACGCGGCGAGTACCGCGTGCGAGCCGGAATGCTTGCCCAGCACCATGCGGTGCGAACGGCCCAGTTCGGCCGGGTCGAAGCTCTGATAGTTGCGCGGGTTCTTGATCAGTCCATCGACATGGATGCCCGACTCGTGCGTGAACACGTCGGATCCCACGATGCTCTTGTTGGCGGCAATGCGCCGACCGGATGCGCGCTCGACCAGGTGCGATATCTGCACCAGCGACTGCGTCGTGATGCCGGCATCGGCCCCATGGATGTGGCGCATCGCCATCACCACCTCTTCCAGCGGCGCATTGCCGGCACGCTCGCCCAGACCGTTCACCGTCGTGTTGGCATGCGTCGCCCCGGCGCGGAAGGCCGCCAGCGTGTTGGCGGTGGCCAGCCCGAGATCGTTGTGGGCATGCATCTCGATTTCGATGTCGACCGTGCGACGCAGGCGCGACACCATCATCCAGGTGCCGAACGGATCGAGCATGCCCAGCGTGTCGGCGAAGCGCACGCGGCGTGCGCCGGCCCGCTGCGCTTCTTCGGCTACGCGGCACAGGAAGTCGATGTCGGCACGCGATGCGTCTTCCATGCCGACGCTGACGTCGACGCCGGCATCGAGCGCGCGTCCGACGTGCGGCACGATCTGCGCCAGCACCCATTCACGGCTGCGCCGCAGCTTGGATTCGAGTTGCAGGTCGGAGACCGGCAGTGACATGTGCACGATGTCCACCGGACAGCGCAGCGCGGCATCGAGATCGGCATCGACCATGCGCGCCCACACCATCAGCTGCGACGACAGATGCTGCGAGGCGATGTCCTGGATGACTTCGATTTCCGCTTCACCCATCGTCGGAATGCCGATTTCCATTTCCGGCACGCCGGCCAGTGCCAGCGCGCGGGCGATGGTGCACTTCTCGTCTGCGGTGAACGCAACGCCGGCGGTCTGTTCGCCGTCGCGCAGCGTGGTGTCATTGATGATGAAGTCGGCTGCCATGTCGCGATTCCTCCCGACAGTCATTCAGCAAGCGCTATGCCATCACCCGCATTGATCGCAACAGAATGATATGAATGAGTTTTTTGATTTCCAGACGGCGAGCCGGTCGGCAGTGAAGCAAAGCGGCGTGGCGCGCCTGTCGGCTTTGTGTCGTTTGCAACAGGGGAGGAACAGGAGGGTGCGGCGGCGTGACGAGAGGCCCGGATGACATCCAGTCGTGGCGCGCGCCACGACTGGATGTCGTCACAGGCTAGAAGCGCCTGACTTCGATGTCGTACTTCTTCAGTGCATAGCCCATCTGGCGCGGCGTGATGTTGAGCAGTCGGGCCGCCTTGGCCTGCACCCAGCCGCATTGCTCCATCGCCCACACCAGCCGTTCGCGCTCGCCCTGCGGCTTGTCGTCATCGGTCGGCCGCGCTGCCGATGCGCCGGCATCGACGCGTGCCGGTGGCGCGGCAGCCACCGCCGCATCGTCCGCCGACGCGTCGTCCGGATGATGCAGCGCTGCGCTCACCAGCACCGGCGACACGGCATCGTCCTTCTTGACGAAATGCAGCACCTGGGTGAGACAGCGGTTCGCCGAACAGGGGAAGTCCGACGCCTCGATCGAGTCGTGATGCGCCATCGTCGCGGTGCGCTCGATGCAGTTTTCCAGCTCGCGCACATTGCCCGGCCAGTAACACTGCATCATCACCGTCTGTCCGCTCGGCGCCAGCTTCATGGTGCGATCGTTCTCGCGATTGAAGCGTTCGAGGAAGTGCCGGGTCAGCGCCGGAATGTCCTCGCGCCGTTCGCGCAGCGACGGCAGGAAGATGCTCACCACGTTGATCCGGAAGTACAGATCAGCGCGGAAGGTGCCGGCGGCCACCATCTTTTCCAGATTGCGGTTGGTGGCGCAGACCAGCCGCACATCGACCTTGATCGGACGCGAACCGCCGACCCTCTCGAACTCGCGCTCCTGCAGCACGCGCAGCAGCTTGGTCTGGAACGCCGGCGATATGTCGCCAATCTCGTCAAGGAACAGCGTGCCACCGTCGGCCAGTTCGAAGCGGCCCTTGCGCTCGGCGCTGGCGCCGGTAAACGAACCCTTTTCGTGGCCGAACAGTTCCGACTCGAGCAGCGATTCGGACAGTGCCGCGCAGTTCAGCTTGATGAAGGGCCCGCCCTTGCGGGTCGACAATTCATGGATGGCCCGCGCGATGACTTCCTTGCCGGTTCCGCTCTCGCCGCGCAACAGTACGGTGGCGCGCGACGGCGCCACCTGGTGCGCTTCGGCAAATACTTCCTGCATGCGGGGCGAGGCGCCGACCACGTTGTCCAGCTTGAAGCGGCCGCGCGTTTCCCGCCGCACCAGCTTGGCCTGGTTCAGAAGACGTTCATGTTCGTCATGGACGACGCGGCGCAGCGCCACCGACTGTCCGACCAGATTGGCCGCCATCGTCAGCACGCGAACGTCGCTGCTGAAACTGCCGCGCGGCGTCACGGCGCGATCCACGCACAGCACACCAAGGGCTTCGCTGCTGCCGCGTATCGGCACACCGATGAAGGCAATCGTGTGACCATCGGCTTCGTCCAGCGCGCCGGTGCGGTTCAGGAACAGCGGTTCGACCGAAATGTCGGGCACCACCATGGGCGAACCCGATCGGTAGATTCGTCCAAGTATCCCTTCGCCCGCCCGATAGCGTCCGCTCGCCCACTCCTTGGCGCTCAGCCCGACCGCCGCCGCGAGGCTCAACGATTCGCCGTCTTCGTCGGCCAGCGCGATCATTGCGCGTCGGAAATCAAGGTGATGCGCGAGCACATTGAGCGCCTCGCGCAGCGTCTTGGTGACGTCCAGCGACGAGCTCAGGATTTTGCTGATCTCGTAGACCGTCACCAGTTCTACATTCGCACGAGCATTCAGCTCGACTCCATTCGCACCCATGATGCAGCCCCCGGCGGTTGGTCCGGAAACCCGATACGACGTCCGTGTGGTCGTGTCGGGTTCCCACTGTGCAGTGGCCCCTGGAGGTCTTGTTATGTTGGGGAAAAGCGGGCGAGCGACCTTGTCGCCAACGCTGGCGACCGTCCGGCGGCCTGCTCCAGATGGTGGATTAACCCGCATTTGTCTCCGCCCGGATACATCAAAGCAAAGCCCGTACCCGGAGCAGGGTTATCACGCACAACCGCCGCCGAATGCACGAACGCCGGCACGACGCCGTTTGCGTGTGGTCAGCGAGCGCGACCTCACTCGCCTGGACTGCAGCCAGTCGCCCATGCAGTCCGGGTTGGTGCAGCGCAATACCAAAACAGTGCGTGCGCGGGCTGTCGCTGATGCTGCAAAGCCGACAAACCCTGTCACACGCTACATACCCACCGGACGACATCCGGCCAGCCCACGATCGCCGTGTCCGGCTGGCGCGGCGCCGAAGTTCCGCAGCGGGTCGTGAAATGGCACGACGTTTGCAAGGTCGATCTCAATGCACAGGCCGGAGCGGGACATGAAAACGCAACCAACACGGATCGTCGCCATCGAAGGCAACCGCCTCACCGTCGCTGTCGATGCTCCGGCTGCCTGCGGTGGCTGCCGGTCGAAGTCGGCCTGCGGCACCGGCGACGGCAGCACGCACCGGATCGAGGTCGCGGCCGATCTGGCGCGCCGGCTCCGCACGGGTGATCAGGTGTCGATCATGGTCGATGACGGCACGATGATGCGTGCCGTGGCCGCCGCCTATCTGCTGCCGTTGGGCGGCCTGCTCGCCGGCATTGCGGCAGGCAGCGCACTCGTACTGCCCGACATTGCCGTCGTGCTGTGTGGCAGCAGCGGCCTGTTTTCGGGTCACCTGGGCTCGCGCGTGCTGGCCCGCCACTGGCGGACCCGCCTGCAGCCACAGGTCTGTCAGGGCGGCGGCGCGATCTGAGCCGGCGAGGCGGGCCACACACCACCGTGCGCAAAGCGCCCGCATCGGTTCGCGGCTGTCTGGCGCTGACACGTCGTGACTGAAATTGCCTGCCTGCCGTCGGGCACGACAGCGACCGGATAGAATTCGTGCTGACCGTCACTTTCAGACCCGGACACCATGTCAGATCGCAGTCCCGCTGCTCCCGCCTCGAATTTCCTGCGCGCCGTCATCGAGAAGGATCTCGGCGCGCACATCTACGCCAGCCGCCGCTGGGCGCGCAGCCCGGGTGACGCCGCCCACCACGCCGCCGGCGAGCCCGATCCGGCGAAGATCCGCACCCGCTTTCCGCCCGAACCCAATGGCTATCTGCACATCGGCCACGCCAAGTCGATCTGTCTGAATTTCGGCCTGGCGCGCGACTACGACGGCGTGTGCCACATGCGCTTCGACGACACCAATCCGGAGAAGGAAAGCGTCGAGTACGTCGAATCGATCAAGGATTCGGTGCAGTGGCTGGGCTTCGGCTGGGACGCCTACGGCGCCTCGCACCTGTATTTCGCCAGCGACTACTTCGATTTCATGTACCGCGCAGCGGAATACCTGATCGAAGCCGGCCACGCCTATATCGATGAGCAGACGCCGGATGAAATGCGCGCCAGCCGCGGCACGCTGACCGAGCCAGGCAAGGCGTCGCCCTGGCGCGACCGGCCGCGCGAGGAGTCGCTGGCGCTGTTCCGCGCCATGCGCGACGGCCGGCACGCCGACGGTGCGATGGTGCTGCGCGCGAAGATCGACATGGCCAGCCCCAACATCAACTTGCGCGACCCGGCCATCTACCGCATCAAGCGCGCGCACCACCACAACACCGGCGACACCTGGTGCATCTATCCGATGTACACCTACGCGCACCCGCTGGAAGACGCGCTTGAAGGCATCACCCACTCGATCTGCACGCTGGAATTCGAAGACCAGCGGCCATTCTATGACTGGGTGCTGGAACGCCTCGCGGAAGGTGGCCTGCTCGCGCATCCGCTGCCGAAGCAGTACGAATTCGCCCGCCTGAACCTCACTTATGTGGTCACCAGCAAGCGCAAGCTGATGCAGCTGGTGACCGAAGGGCACGTCAGCGGCTGGGACGACCCGCGCATGCCAACCATCGTCGGCCTGCGCCGGCGCGGCTACACGCCGGAGGCGATACAGCTGTTCGCCGAACGCATCGGCGTGTCGAAAGCCGATTCGTGGATCGATTACTCCACGCTGGAAGGCGCGCTGCGCGACGACCTCGACGGCCGCGCCGCGCGCGCGATGGCGGTGCTCGATCCGGTGAAGCTCAAGCTCACCAACTGGGATGCGCTGTTTGCCGGTCGCGACACCGAAGCCTGCTCGGCACCGGTGCATCCGCATCATCCCGAACACGGGCAACGCAGCTTCAACCTCTCGCGCGACGTGTGGATCGAGCGTGAAGACTTCATGGAAGAGGCGCCGAAGGGCTATCACCGCCTGTATCCGGGCAACCGCACTCGGCTGAAGTACGGCTGCGTGATCGAATGCACCGGATGCGAAAAGGACGCCGATGGCGGCATCACCGCGGTTCTCGCCACGATCGTGCCGGACACGAAAAGCGGCACCCCGGGTGCCGACAGCGTCAAGGTGAAGGGCGTCATCACCTGGGTTGGCGCACTGGACGGCGTAACGGCCGAAGTCCGGCTGTACGACCGTTTATTCACCGAAGCCCACCCGGACGCCGGCGGCCGCGACTTCCTGACCGTGATGAACGCCGACTCGGTGAAATCCGTGCAGGCCATCGTCGAACCCGGCCTCGCAGCCGCCGCGCCCGATGAACGGTTCCAGTTCGAACGCCACGGCTACTTCGTCGCCGACCGCAAGGATTCCGCGCCCGGCCGGCCGGTGTTCAACCGCGCGGTGACGCTGAAGGACAGCTGGGGAAAGTAGCGCATGCCCGTATCAACTGTCGAACCGGTGGTGCTTGCAAAGGCTTACCGCCTGCTGAATCACGGCCCGACTGTGCTGGTGAGCAGCGCGCACGGCGCGCGACGCAACGTGATGGCGGCGGCCTGGTGCATGCCGCTCGATTTCGACCCGCCCAAGCTGCTGGTGGTGATCGACAAATCGACCTTCACGCGCGAGCTGATCGAAGCCTCCGGTGAATTCACGATCAATGTGCCGACTCAGGCGCAGCGTGCGCTCACCGTGGCGGTCGGCAGCGATTCCGGCCGCGACCGGGACAAGTTCGCCGCCCTCGATATCTCGACCTTTGCCGGCGACGCGGTCGCCGCACCGCTGATCGCAGGCTGCGTGGCCTGGCTGGAATGTCGCGTCGTCCCCGAAATGCACAACCAGAGCCGGTACGACCTGTTCATCGGCGAGGTGGTCGCGGCGCAGGCTGACAGTCGGGTGTTCAGCGCCGGACGCTGGCATTTCGGCCCGGAACACGATGCGCTGCGCACCCTCCACCATGTGGCCGGCGGCGCCTTTTTCGTGACCGGCCCGATGACGGGCGGCGGCGCCGACTGACCGCACCGACCGCGCGAACTTTTCTGCGGTCGCGACGTTCCGATAGCGGTTGTTCGACACTCCACCGATCCACCGCCACCCGTTGCGAGGCCACCCATGATCCGCCTGTCTGCCCTGCTCGTCTGCTGTCTGGGCCTGTCCTCTGCCGCCACGGCAAATGATGTAGCGGAAGAATTCGGCTCGGGCTTCTATACCGGCCTGTCGATCAGCGTGGTGCAGGTGCGCGTGGTCAACGCGGCAGGCAAGGGTTACTTCGGTTCGGGCGTCGTGGTGGCGGAGAACGAGGTCGTCACCAACTGCCACGTCACGCGGCAAGCCGTGCGCATCGAAGTCGCCAAGGGTGCGCTGGTGTACCCGGTATTCGGCCAGAAGGCCGACATGACCAACGATCTGTGCCTGCTGCGCACCGGCCCGATGCCACTGCGCGTCGCCGAGCTGCGCGACGCAGCATCGGTGAAGGCAGGCGAGAAGTCTTTCTACTACGGCTACTCGGGCGGGATCGAAGCCTTTTTCGCGCCCGGGCGCGTGGCCACCACGCATCCGCATGACGGCATGGCGGTGATCGAAACGTCGAGCGGCTTCGCGCTGGGCGGCAGCGGCGGCGGGCTGTTCGATGGCCGCGGCAGGCTGATGGGCATCACCACATTTCTCGCGTCCGGCCACGCCGGTGGCTATTTCGCCATGCCGGCCGAAATGATCCGGCGTGTCCGCACGCTGCCCGAGAGTGACGTGGCGCCGATCGACGGCCTGGCCATCTGGGAACAACCGGACCCGGCGCAGCCGTGGTTCCTGCGCGTGGCACGCATGGGCACGCAGGCGCGCTGGCAGGCAGCCGCCGAACTGGCAGGCGAATGGACACAGGCGCAGCCGGACAATGCTGACGCCTGGCATCAGTCAGGCGTCGCGCTGTCGCGCCTCGATCGACACACGGAGGCGCTGGCCGCGCTGCAAAAAGCGATCACCTTGTCGCCGGGACATCCGCAGATACTCTTTCACACCGCACTGGCGCTGTCGCGGACCGGCCGCAGCGGCGAGGCCACACATATCCGCAACGAACTGGCGCTGGCCGATACGGACCTTGCCGGCCGGCTCGACAAGGCCCTGGAAAACGGTGGCATTCCACCTGCGCCTGCCAACAGCCCCGGCTGTCCGCGACTCGATACCTGCTGACCGCCGTCGCAACGGGCATGCGGCGCAACTGCAGGATCCGTTTGTATTCGCGATAAACCAGCACGCTTCCAGGGGATCGGTGGTTTTGTCCCCCCCCCCCCCCCCCGCGGCATCAGGTGTGCAGTTCGCCTCCTGCACGGCTGGCATCGATCTAGGGCGTCGCCGTCACGCCGATGACCCGTCCGGCGTCCGCCGGGGGGCCGGAGGCGGTTGGCGCTGTTGTCGATGCCGAGAGCAGATCGCGCGACAGTTTTTGCGCCGCTTCCACCTGCTCCGGTTTGAGCGAGGCAGCGATTTCGTCGCGCGCACCGCGCGCGGCGCCATGTCCGAGGGCGGCGGCGCGGTTGAACCAGGCGTAGGCCTGGATCAGATCAAGATCCACTCCTTCGCCGATGCGGTGCAGGCGCCCCATGTGGTACTGCGCCGCGACATGGCCCTTGCGCGCCGCCTCCATGAACCATCTGGCGGCGGCGTCGTAGTCCTGCAGCGTGCCGCGACCCAGCTTGTAGACCTGCGCCAGTTCGAACTGGGCTTGAGCGTGCCCCTGCTCCGCGGCTTTTTCAAACCACTTGATCGCTTCGACCTGATCTTCGCGTTCGCTGGTTCCGCCCTGCGAAAGCAGCATCGCGTACTCGAACTGCGCCAGCGAACTGCCTGCTTCGGCACGGATACGGGCGACGTCACGCGGATCGAGCTCGGCCAGCTTCCTCTCGTGCTCACTCGGGATGCGCGAGCCTGCGCTCTGCACGGTGATGACCACAAGGGCGGAAATGCTCAGAAGCACCAGGCCCGCGAACGCAGCCAGCGGCACGCGGCGGAAGCGCACGAAACGCTTGTGGCAGTTGCGGCAGCGTACCGGACGCAACCAGAAGCGTCCCGACTTCTCGGCCGGATTCTTCCAGCTGGAGTCTTTGGTGTTCCGGCTCATGCAGTAGGGACAGCCACGTGTGCCCTGCAGGATGCCGGAAGTGCGGGTGGAAACATTCATCGGCGCGAAATTAGCATGACGAGGCAAGGACTTGCCGTGAATTACTGTGGCGCGGGCCGGTGTACATCAAATCAGGCAGCCGGCGGCACGAATCCCGATACACCGTCAGCGCCCTCGCCGAAGAAGTGTTTTTCCATCTGCTCGGCAAGATATTTGCGCGCGCGCACGTCCATCAGGCTGAGTCGGTTTTCGTTGATCAGCATGGTCTGGTACTTCACCCATTGCTGCCAGGCCTCCTTGGATACCGACTCGAAAATCCGCGCGCCGAGCGGGCCGGGCACCGGCGGAAAGTCCAGACCTTCCGCTTCACGACCCAGTTTGATGCAATTGACCATGCGTGCCATCGTATAACTCCTTCGAAAAAATGAGGTTCGGAAAAGGCGTGTCAGCCGCTCGAGAGCTGCGCCGATCGTCAGGTGCCATCGTGGCGTTCGTACATCCGGAAAGCATTCTTGCCATCGTTCTTGGCCGCATACATCGCAGCGTCCGCTGCGCCCAGCAAGGCCTCGCCGGTCGACGCGTGAACCGGATAGATGCCGATGCCCGTGCTCACGGTCACATGGGCGCGCTGCCCGTCAAACTCGAAGTTCATGCCCGACACACGTTCGCCGATGCGTCGCGCCAGACCGGTGATGGCCTGTTCGTCGGTGTCCGGAGCGAGCACACCGAACTCGTCACCGCCGAGCCGGAAGAAGATTTCGTTCCGCCGCACGACCGCACCGACCTCGCGCGCCAGTTTCACCAGCACCTGATCGCCGGCCTGATGGCCGTGCCGGTCGTTGACCGGCTTGAAGCCATCAAGATCGAACAGCAGCAGGCCGAGTTGCGTGTGACGCCGGCTGGCGTCTGCAATCATGCGTTCGAGCTCTTCATGAAAACGGCGACGATTGTAAAGATTGGTCAGCGGGTCGCGTTCTGCCATCTGTACCAGCGCCTCGGCTGCACGCCGCTCGGCCGTGACGTCTTCGTAGATCCACACCCGACCGAGGAAACGCCCGGGCGTGGCCGACGGCACCAGCGCCGACTGTTCACGGATGATGCGGCTGTCGCGCAGCAGGATGTCCAGCGGCTCGGTCGGCAGTCGCGTGGCAAGAATCTGTGCCATGCGCTCCCGGTAGCCCTCTTCGTCGGCACGCAACGGCGCGGTGCGTTCGATCAGCACGCTGTCCCGCATGCCGGAAAGATTTTCGTCCGGCGCCATGCCCCAGATCAGCTTCAGCATCCGGTTTGCGTGCTGCGCGCGCCCGTCGCGATCGACGAACAGCACACCCAGCTTGATCAGGTCGAGCAGCGCCTCAAGCCGCGAACGTTCTTCCTCACTGCGCGTGAGGTAGTAATCGCGCAGGCCCTGTTCACGACGCAGCGCGGTCACCGTGTCGAGCAGCTTCAATTCGGCTTCCTTGCGGCTCTGGATGTCGTCGGCCGACACCCGCACGCCCAGGCAAACACCGGCCTCGTCGTAGATCGGCTGCCAGTTCAGCGACACCCACACCACACCGCCATCGCGGCGCAGCAGACGCACTTCGAAGTTTTCTCCGCTGGCGCCGGCCAGCGCCTCCTGCGCGCGGGAGGCGAAGATCTTGCGGTCCTTCTCATGGACGAGCATGCCTGCGAGATTTTCGCTCAGCAGGCAGTCCAGCGGGCTGTGGCCGGTCACCCGTTCGATCGAACGATTGACCCAGATCAGGCGACCCTGCGGCCCGAACCAGGCCTCGACGCCAAAGGTGAAATCGGCGATCGCATGAAAGCGCGATTCACTCTTGCGCAACGCCATGACCCGCTCATCAAGCGCCTGGACCATCTGGTTGAAGGCGCGGGTGAGGCGCGCCAGCGCATCGTCGCCGACCACCGGAAGCGGATTGACGACCTCGGCCCGGCGCAGCGCGATGGCGCGCGTTTCGATCGCGGTCACACCATCGAGCACGCCGCCGAGCACCCAGCGGGTCAGCACCACATGCAGCGACAGGATCAGTATGCCCAGAAGCAGCATCGACGTTTGCAAGGTGGCAAGCGCCGCCTCGAGACGAACCAGCCTCGCACTGGCGCGCGCGACGCCGACCGGCGTGCTGGCGTCGGCCGACCTCAGCTCGATCCGGAAATCGTGGCGACTGCGTCCGGCCGCCAATGCGGCATGCAGGTCCGGATGCGGCGCACCGAGTACGGCCGGCCCACCGTCCGCCACCAGTACGCGCCCCGCAGCATCACGCACTTCGATGTAACCCAGGACACCCAGCCGGCGCAACGCACCCGCCTCGGCTGCCAGCCGCGCCTGATCGTGCATCACGATTTCACCCAGCCGGGTCTGCATGTCTGTGGCCAGCGCAGCGATGCGCGCATCTTCCTGCGCAATCAGATGGCCGGCCAGCAGGTGGTGGGTGAGCCCGAGCCCCAGGATCAGCAGCAGGCCCAACGCGACCGCTGACCCGATGAGGCGTGCCTTCAGCGTGCCGATGCGCGCGAGCAAGGCCGGTTTCATGTCAGTGGAGCGGCCGCCGGGTCATCAAAGCACCTTCACCAGCACCTTGCTGCGACGCTGCGGGTTGTAACTCTCGCGCTTCAAGCGCGGCAATACGTCGATGCCGGCTTCGACGAAACCGCGCTCGACGAACCAGTGTGCGGTCACCGTGGTGAGCACGAACAGGCGCTTCATGCGCTCGGCACGTGCCCGCCCTTCGACGAAGCTGAGTATCTGTTCCCCGTAGCCGTGCCGGCGGTATTCGGGCATGACCGCGAGGCAGGCCAGTTCGGCCATTTCTTCTTCCGCATACGGGTAGAAGGCGGCGCAGCCCATGATGACTTCGTCGTGTTCGAGCACGCTGAACCGATCGATCTCGCGTTCGAGCCGTTCGCGGCCGCGACTGACCAGCGTGCCATCGGCCTCCATCGGCGCGATCAGGCCGGCCACCGCCGGCACATCGTCCATGCGCGCATTGCGCATCAGCGCAAGCCGTTCGCGCGAAATGACGCTGCCGACGCCTTGCGTGGTGAAGAATTCGAGCAGCAGCGCACCATCAAGGTCGCGGTCGATCATGTGCGCCCGGGCCACGCCCATCTTCACCGCACGGATCGCCCGCGGCAGGTAGAGGCCCAGGTCTTCGGTAATGCCGCGACCCGCCTTGAGCCATTGCGATGCCTCGTCAGCGGTGAGTTCAGGCACCAGTTCTCCGGCTTCATCGACAATGCCCGGCGCGTCGCACAGATAGATCAGCTTGGTCGCCTGCAGGCCGATGGCGACCGATTCGGCCACTTCTTCCATGCACAGGTTGAACACCTCGCCGGTCAGCGAGTAGCCATAGGGCTGCATCAGCACGATGTCGCTGTCGACCAGTGCGTCGTTCAGCGCTTCGACGTCGACCTTGCGCACGGCCCCCGTGTACCCGTGGTCGATACCGTCCACGACGCCTACCGGACGCGCCGTCAGGAAGTTGCCTGACGCCACCTCGATCGTGCTGCCGGCCATGGGCGTATTGGGCAGCCCCTGCGAGAACAGCGCCTCGACATCGATGCGGATCGCGCCGTTGGCGCGCTTCACGCAGTCCATGGCCGGCCCGTCGGTCACACGCAAACCCTTGTGATAGCGGGGTTCCAGTCCGCGCGCCGCCAGCTCCTCCTCGATCTGCGGACGTGCGCCGACCACCAGCACCAGCTTGATGCCGAGCGCGGCGAGCAGGTTGCAATCCTGCACCAGCGAATTGGCGAACGGGCTTTTCAGCACTTCGCCGCCGACCGCGACCACGAAGGTTCGGCCGCCAAAGGCATGGATATAAGGTGCTGCGCTGCGCACCCAGGCGACGAAGCGCGGTGAATCGGGATCAGCGTGCATGCAGGTTCCGTTCGGTAAGTCCCGGATTCTATCCGAGCGCGCCCCGCCGGCACGCTCAGCCGAGCGCGGATTCGAGTCGGACGCAGACGGTTCGCAGGATGTCGAGGCGGGCGCGATACTTGTCGTCCGATCCGATCAACGCCCAGGGTGCCGCTTCGGTGTGCGTGCGCGCGAGCATGTCGCGCACCGCTGGCAGGTAGGCGGGCCACTTTTCCCGGTTGCGCCAGTCATCCGGCGTGATCTTGAAGCGCTTGAACCGGGTGCGACTGCGCTCGTTGAAACGCTTCAACTGTTCGTCCGGGCTGACGTCGAGCCAGAACTTGCAGACGATGGCGCCATGCGCCACCCACTCCTGCTCGAAGGCATTGATTTCATCGTAGGCACGCGCCCAGTCGGCCGGCTCGGCAAAGCCTTCGACCCGTTCGACCAGCACCCGGCCGTACCATGAGCGGTCGAACAGCCCCGTCCGGCCGTTGCGCGGCACGTCGCGCCAGAAGCGCCACAGCCAGGGGTATCTGCGTTCGTGTTCGGTTGGCGCCGCAACCGGATGAACGCGGTAATACCGTGCGTCCATCGCGTGGGTGATGCGGCGGATCGCACCGCCCTTGCCAGCGGCATCCATGCCTTCGAATACCAGCACCAACGAGCGTGCGTCGAAGGCCGGCTGGCGCAACAGCAGATTGAGCCGCCCCTGCAGGGCTTCCAGCGCGGGCTGATACTGAGCCTTGGTCATCGGCCTCGACGCGCCCGCTGGTTCGCTGGCCGGCGCGACGGGCGCAACGGGCGCCTCGGCCACCGCCCTCGAAGGCGGCGGCAAGGGCGCCGGTCGCGGCGGGCGTCCGGCCAGCGTGGCACGCAGCGCGCGCAGCACGATGCGACCGACCGCCAGTTCGCACAGGCCGGTGTCCCGTGCGTCGATCAGATGCCAGGGCGCATGCGGGTCGTCGGTCTGCCGGATCACGTCTTCCGCCACCTTGCAGAGCCTGCGGTGATGGCGGTGTTCGTGCCAGTCCTCCGGCGTGACGCGCCAGCGTGTTGCGGTGTCTTTTTCGAGCGCCTTGAAGCGGGCGTGCTGGGTGCCGGCATCCAGATGCAGCCAGAACTTGAGCACCACCGCCTCTTCCATCGCCAGCATGTGCTCGAAACGCCGTATCGACTGCAGCGCACGGCCGAACGCCGGCCGCTTGATGCGGCGGTCCACGCGGTCGCGGATGGTTTCGCTGTACCACGCATCGAACATGATGGCGGTGCGCCCGCGCGACGGCAGTGCGTGCCAGAAACGCCACATGTGGGGTCGCAGACGTTCGGCTTCGTCGCGCGGCCCGAATGCACTGGTGCGGATGTGGCGCGGATCCATCCACTCGTTCAGCGTGTTGACCACCACGCCGCGCCCGGCGCCGGCGACGCCGGCGATCAGCAGAATCACCGGCGTACGCGCCTGTTCCAGTATCGAGTACTGCGCATCGAGCAGGTCGGCGCGCAGCCTCGCAACTGCCCGATCGAACCGTGCTTCGTCCATCGCCTCGAGCGGGGTCAGCGTATCGAACATCAGAAATCTCCGATCAGGGCGTTGAGCGCAGCCACCACGGCGACCCCGGCAGTTTCGGTGCGCAACACACGCGGGCCGAGCGTGAGCGCGGCAAATCCGCTGGCGCGCGCGGCCTGCAGTTCATCGTTGTCGAATCCACCTTCCGGTCCGATCAGCAGGCTGATCGGCTGATCGGCGTTCAGGCCCGCGTTACGCAGCGGCACCCCACCTTCCGGGTGCAGCAGCAGGCGCTGCCCGTCGGCACCCGCGACCGCCTGCTCGAACGAAAGCAGCGGCAGCACTTCGGGCACGACGTTACGGCCGCACTGTTCGCAGGCGGCCACGGCAATCTGGCGCCAGTGCGCCTCCCGGCGCTGCGCGCGGTCGCCAGCCAGCCGCACGACAGCGCGCCGACAGCTCACCGGCTGCACGCGCGCAACGCCCAGTTCGACCGCCTTCTGCACGATCCAGTCCATCTTGTCCGACGCGGCCAGACACTGCATCAGCGTGATTCGCAGCGCGGGCTCGCGCAGCGGCTCGCGGCGCTCGCCGAGCACTGCCCTGAGATCGCGACCCTTGCCTTCGAGTCGGGCCTCGACTTCGAAACCGCGACCGTCGAACAGGGTCAGCGAATCGCCGGACGACAGACGCAGCACGCGTTCAACATGGTGGGCCACTGCCGCCGGCAGCAACAGCGCGCCCTGGGGTTCATCGGGCAGAGGGCAAAAGAAGCGTGGATTCATCGTATTATCATTGGTGCACTGCGAGAGGATAACGGCCCGCGCTCCATTACGGCGGGCAAACCCATGGAAGCATGATGGTCAGCACTTCGACACCTGTCTGTGACTTCGGCCTGGCGGCGCCTGGCTTCCGGCTGCGCGACGCCGACTGTCGCGAACATACGCCGGACACGCTGCGCGGACCGGCCGGTCTGCTTGTGATGTTCATCTGCAACCACTGCCCCTATGTGCAGGCGATACTGCCACGGCTGGTGGTAACGGTGCGTGAGTTGCAGGTGCTCGGCATCGGCGTCGTGGCCATCATGTCGAACGATGTCGACGAGTATCCGCAGGACGGCCCGGACGCGATGCAGACACTGGCACGCGACAAGGCATTCTCCTTTCCGTATCTGCTGGACGCCGATCAGTCGGTGGCGCGCGCCTATGGCGCCGTGTGCACGCCGGATTTCTTCGGCTACAACAGCGCAATGCAACTGCAGTACCGCGGACGTTTCGACGCCTCGCGCAAGGAGGCTGCGCCGCCGGATACGCCGCGCGACCTGTTCGAGGCCATGCGCCTCGTCGCGCTGACCGGCGATGGCCCGCGCGTGCAGACGCCCGGCATCGGCTGTTCCATCAAATGGCGTCAGGACTGAACCCATGAGCTCACCCACCCTCATCCAGATCGTCGACACCGCGCGCAATGTGGCGCGCGAAGTCATCATGCCGCACTTCCTGACGGCACAACGCAACACCAAGGACGATGGCAGCCTGTTCACGGTGGTCGATCTGGCGGCGCAGGAAGCGCTCATCGAACGCCTGCCCCGCATCATCGATCGCCCGGTACTGGGCGAGGAAATGCCGGAATCGCTGCAGTTGCGTCTGTGGCACGAAGGCCAGGACGGCATCTGGTGCATCGATCCGATCGATGGCACGACGAATTTCATCAACGGCATTCCATTCTTCGGCGTGGCGATCGCCTACATCGCGGAAGGCCGGACACGTTACGGGGTGGTGTACAACCCGATGACCGACGAGGCCTTCTACGCTGAAGAAGGCGGCGGTGCCTTCCTGAACGGTACTGCGCTGCCGCTGCGCACGCCGGCCCGCCATCTGCTGGACGCGGTCGCCGGCGTCGATTTCAAGCGCATTCCCAAGCCGCTGGCCGATGCGCTCGCCACACAGTCGCCGTTCTATTCGCAGCGCAATTTCGGTTCCAGCGCGCTCGAATGGTGCTTCGTCGCGGCGGCGCGACTGGATGTCTACCTGCACGGCGGCCAGATGATGTGGGACTTCGCTGCCGGCACCCTGATTGCGGCCGAAGCGGGTGCGCAATGTTCGATGCTTGACGGCGAACCGCTGAACATGTCGCCCGGCCACAAGACGCCGGTCGTCGTCGGCGCCAACGCAGCGTTGTACAGGGAATGGATGGACTGGCTCAACGCGCACGGCGCGCGCTGAGCCATGCCGGGGATACCTGACTTCAGGCTGGCTGCGCGGGCATCACCTGTGCGTTGACCAGACCACCGCCCTTTGCCAGCAGGAAGTCGCGCAGCGCCTTGGCGGCCGGCAGCAGATTCTTGCGGTCGCGATAGACCACATGCCAGTTGC
This sequence comes from Methyloversatilis sp., assembly GCF_030698125.1. Classification (GTDB taxonomy): domain Bacteria; phylum Pseudomonadota; class Gammaproteobacteria; order Burkholderiales; family Rhodocyclaceae; genus Methyloversatilis. The sequence goes on along the minus strand of NZ_JAUYNV010000011.1, from coordinate 40,853 downwards.
GGATCACCGGCGTACCCGGTGCAGCGATCCGGCGCAGCACGCCGGTGCGCAGTTCGAGCTGGCAGGTGTGCTCCGACAGGAACGCCAGCCCCATGCCCGCGATAGCGGCTTGCTTGATGATTTCATTGCTCGGCAGCTCGATGATTTCGGTCGGGCGAATGCCGTGTTCGATCAGAAAACTTTCCTGCGTCACCCGCGTGCCGGAGCCGCGCTCGCGGATCAGGAAGGCCTCGCGCCCCAGATCCTCCACGCTGGCCATGCCGCCGCCGGTCAGCGGGTGACCTTCGCAGGCGAGGATGGACAGCGGATGCTCGGCAAACACGTGCGCCTCGCAGCCCAAGGCAGCCGGCGGTCGCCCCATGATGGCAAGGTCGATCAGGTTGTCTTCCAGCTGGCGGAAGATATCGTCGCGGTTGTGCAGCGATATGCGCACCTGCACGTCGGGATAAAGCTCGCGGAAGGCCATCAGCAGCTTCGGGGCAATGTATTTGGCGGTACTGACCACGCCGACCGACACCAATCCCGCGTGACCGGTCGCCATCTGGGCAAGCGCGGCCTCCGCCTCCGCCAGCTGGTGGTCGATCGCACGTGCGTGGCGGGCGATTTCCATGCCGACATCGGTCACACGCAGCTTCTTGCCCAGGGTCTCGATCAGCGGGAGCCCGATCAGCCCGTCGAGCGCCTTCACCTGCATCGAGACTGCGGGTTGTGTCAGATGCAGTTCTTCGGCAGCACGCGAAATCGATCCGAGGCGGGCGACCGCTTCGAATATCCGCAACTGGCGTAGCGACACGCCTCGTGTCCACTGGGTCGTCATATCAATCAGTATCAGGAAATTTAATCGATCGTATCAAAACAACTTATTTTGAGCCACGGCAGATTCCAGATATATTGCACTGCAACAGCGGTCGAAAACGAAGTGCGGAAGTCGCAAAGGCAGTTTTCGAGAGCTCACGATTTAGTGTCAAAGCCTGTCTGCTCAACAAGAATTGACAGGTGACCCAGGCTCCTCCTCCACAACCTTGTTTGTGGATTCATACCCCGGCTCGCAAGAGTCCGGGGTATTTTTTTGCGTTTGCACACTGTGTTGCTTGCCGCGGAACAAATCGCTCCATGGTTGCAGCACATGATTTGCTGTCACGATGACCTGTCGGAGCGCGACCAGCCGATGTGACAGCACGGCGGGCGACAGCTAGGATAAATCGACACCGGTTGCGAAGGAGGTTGCCATGATCGAAGGGCGCAAGACCCTCACGCGTTACACCATCGAGGCCCAGCAGAGGCACCCGCAAGCCAGCGGGATCTTTTCGAGCCTGTTGAATGCGGTTGCGACGGCGGTGAAAATCATCGCCAACAATGTAAACAAGGGCGCGCTGGTCGGCTCGCTCGGCAGCTTCGAGGCGATCGGCAGCGGCGCCGCCATCAATCTGTCGGGTGGCGTCACGCAGAAGCTCGACACCATCGCCAACGAGGCGATGCAGCGAGAATGCGAATGGGGCGGCCATCTGGCGGCGCTGGCGCCGGACGGCCTCGACGGCTTCATTCCGACGCCGGAACAGTCGCCGCGCGGCAAATACCTTCTTCTGTTCGATGCGCTCGACTGCAGCAACAACATTGACGTGAATCTGACCGTCGGCACGCTTTTTTCGGTGCTGCACGCACCCAACCCGGGCGCCGAGCCGCAATTGTCTGACTTCCTGCAGCCCGGTACCGAACAGGTATGCGCCGGCTACGCGCTGTACGGCCCTTCGACCATGCTGGTGCTGACCACCGGCGAAGGCGTTGACGGATTCACGCTCGACCGCGACATCGGCGCCTTCATACTGACCCATCCGAAGATGCGCATCCCGGCTCAAACCAACGAATTCGCGATCAATGCATCGAAGTCGCGCTTCTGGGAGCCGCCGGTCAAGCGCTATGTCGAGGAATGTCTGGCTGGCCAGACCGGACCGCGCAACACCGATTTCAACATGCGCTGGATCGCCTCGCTGGTGGCTGAAACCCATCGTGTACTGACGCGCGGCGGCGTCATCATGTATCCGGCCGACACCATGCCGTCGCAGCCGCCAGGACGGATTTCGCTGATGTACGAAGCCAATCCGATTTCCTTCCTGATCGAGCAGGCAGGTGGCGAAGCGACCAACGGCCGCACCCGCATCCTCGAACTGCCGCCGCGCAGCCTGCAGACGCGCACGCCACTGATCTTCGGGTCGAGTGAAGAAGTGCGTCGCATTGCGCAGTATCACCACGAAAACGACCAGGGACTGGACCGTGAATACACTTCGCCACTTTTCAATATCCGTGGCCTGTTTTCCACGCTCTGAGGCCTGACGGATGTCGGTACGCCATCCAGTCATCGCCATCACCGGGTCATCGGGCGCGGGTACCAGCACGGTCACTCGAACCTTCCAGCAAATCTTCCGGCGCGAGGGCGTCAATCCGGTCATTGTCGAAGGCGATGCCTTTCATCGCCATGACCGGGAGGAAATGAAGGTCGTCATGGCGCGCGAAGCAGCTGCCGGAAACGAGCACTTCAGCCATTTCGGCCCGGGCGCCAACCTGTTCGAAGAGCTCGAGGCCCTGTTCCGGCAGTATGGCGCCGAAGGCACCGGGCGCTCGCGCGCCTATCTGCACAACGACAAGGAAGCCGCGCCTTTCGGGCAACCCTCCGGCACATTCACGCCCTGGGAGGACATTCCGACGGGCACCGACATCCTGTTCTACGAAGGTCTGCATGGCGCAGTGAAAACCGACCGGATCGATGTCGGACAGCATGCCGACCTGCGCATCGGCGTCGTTCCCATCATCAATCTGGAGTGGATACAGAAGTTGCACCGGGACCGCGAACAGCGCGGCTACACGACGGATGCCGTGACCGACACCATCCTGCGCCGGATGCCGGAATACGTGCACTACATCTGTTCTCAGTTCGAAAACACGCACATCAATTTCCAGCGGGTACCGATGGTCGATACGTCGAATCCCTTCATCGCTCGCGGCATTCCGACGCCGGAAGAATCGATGGTGGTGATCCGCTTCGCCAATCCGCGCGGCATCGATTTCCAGTACCTGCTGAGCATGCTGCAAGGCTCCTTCATGTCGCGTGCCAACACCATCGTGATTCCGGGCGGCAAGATCGAACTGGCCATGCAACTCATCTTCACGCCGCTTATTCTTCGGCTGGTGGAAAACGGGCGCAAGGCGCGAGCGCGCTACTGAATTTCCGCCACGGCGCCCGCTGAAGGGCAGGATCAACACGGATTCCCTGTGCCCGGCGATCGGCGACGGTAACCCGCTTGTCAGACCCGCACCACTTCGGTCCGCCTCGTGCGAGTCCCGCGAGGCCGGACGCGGACAACCGGCGCACTTGCGGAACGCAGTGTGCTATCCAGAGGCCTTGTTTTCGCGGATAATTATGGGTTTTTCCGGCCGGAACCTGCCCTATGACCGCTTCGAACGCCGTCCCGACCATCACGCCCCGCGGGGGCTTCAATCAGATCACGGGTGCCATCCGTGCGCTGGCGATGGATGCCGTCCAGAAAGCCAACTCCGGCCATCCGGGCGCGCCGATGGGCATGGCGGAAATCGCCGAAGTACTGTGGCGCCATCACATGAAGCACAACCCGGCCAATCCGGACTGGGCCGACCGTGACCGCTTCGTGCTGTCGAACGGCCACGGTTCGATGTTGCTGTATGCACTGCTGCACCTGACCGGCTACGACCTGTCGATCGACGATCTGAAGTCATTCCGGCAGTTGCATTCGAAGACGCCCGGTCATCCGGAGCGTGGCTACGCACCGGGCGTCGAAACCACCACCGGCCCGCTCGGCCAGGGGCTGGCCAACGCGGTCGGCATGGCACTCGCGGAACGCGGCATGGCGGCGCAATTCAATCGACCCGGCCATGCTGTCGTCGATCATTTCACCTACGCCTTTGCCGGCGACGGCTGCCTGATGGAAGGCATCTCGCACGAAGCGTGCTCGCTGGCAGGCACGCAAGGTCTGGGCAAGCTGATCGTGTTCTATGACGACAACGGCATTTCGATCGACGGCCATGTCGAGGGCTGGTTTTCCGACGACACGCCGAAGCGCTTCGAAGCCTATGGCTGGCAGGTCATTCCGGCCGTCGACGGTCACGACAGCGCAGCCATCAACGCCGCGGTGATCGCGGCAAAGGCCGATCTTTCGCGACCGACGCTGATCTGCTGCCGCACGGTAATCGGCCTCGGTTCGCCGAACAAGGCTGGCGGCCACGACGTGCATGGCGCGCCACTGGGGGCCGCAGAAATCGAAGCGGCGCGTGCCTTCATCGGCTGGTCGCACGCCCCGTTCGACATTCCGGCCGACGTATATGAAGCATGGGATGCCCGTCCGGCAGGCAAAACGGCCGAAGCGGGCTGGAACGAGCGATTTGCGGCCTATGCGGCGGCCCACCCCGACCTCGCGTCGGAGTTCAAACGTCGCATGCATGGCACGCTGCCTGGCCATTTTGAGCAGGTCGTTGCAGACACGATCGCAAAGTTCGACGACAAGGCGGACAACATCGCCAGCCGCAAGGCGAGCCAGAACTGCATCGAGGCCTTCGCACCGGCGCTGCCGGAACTGCTCGGCGGCTCCGCCGATCTGGCCGGCTCGAACCTCACCCTGTGGTCGGGCTCGAAAGGTATTTCGGCCGACAACCCCGGCGGCAACTATATTTACTACGGCGTGCGCGAATTCGGCATGTCGGCGATCGCCAACGGCATCGCGCTGCACGGCGGCTTCATCCCCTACACGGCCACCTTCCTGATGTTCTCCGAGTACGCGCGCAACGCACTGCGCATGGCGGCGCTGATGAAGCTGCGCCAGGTGTTCGTGTTCACGCACGACTCGATCGGCCTCGGCGAAGACGGCCCGACCCACCAGCCGGTCGAACAGACCGCGACACTGCGCCTTATGCCCAATATGGACGTCTGGCGCCCATGCGACACGATCGAGTCGGCAGCCGCTTGGGCGCACGCACTCAAACGGGCCGACGGCCCCAGTTCGCTGATGTTCTCGCGCCAGAACCTGCCGCACGTGGCGCGCGACGCAGCAACGACCGCAGCCATCGCGCGCGGTGGTTACGTGCTGTCCGATGCGGCCGGCAAGGTGGAAGCCATACTGATCGCCACCGGCTCGGAGGTTTCGCTGGCGCTCGCAGCGCAGAAATCGCTGGAGGCGGAAGGCATCACCGTGCGCGTGGTGTCGATGCCGTCGACCACGGTGTTCGATCGCCAGGATGGCGCATGGCGTGAAACGGTGCTGCCGCGCGGCGTTCCGCGCGTGGCGGTCGAGGCCGGAGTGACCGATCTGTGGCGCAAGTACGTCGGCCTCGAAGGCGCCGTCATCGGTCTGGACCACTTCGGAGAATCGGCGCCGGCGGGCGAGTTGTACAAGGCATTCGGTATCACCGCGGACGCCGTGGCGCAGGCGGCACGACAACTGCTTGGCAGGTGATGCCAAATTTGGCGCAGCGCGGCCAAAAGCCGCGCCGCACAATCCAGAGCTTTTCTTGAATCCACACCCATCGGAAAGGAAGTTGCAGACATGACGATCAAGGTTGCCATCAACGGATACGGGCGCATCGGCCGCAATGTGCTTCGCGCACACTACGAGGGCGGCAAGCGCCACGACATCCAGATCGTCGCGATCAACGATCTTGGCGACCCCAAGACCAATGCCCACCTGACCCGCTACGACACCGCCCACGGCAAGTTTCCGGGCGAAGTGAGCGTCGACGGCGACTACATGGTGGTCAATGGCGATCGCATCCGCGTGCTGGCCAACCGCAATCCGGCGGAACTGCCGTGGGGCGAACTGGGCGTCGATGTCGTGCTGGAATGCACCGGCTTCTTCACGACCAAGGAAAAGGCGTCGGCCCACATCAAGGGCGGCGCGAAAAAGGTGATCATTTCGGCGCCGGGCGGCAAGGATGTCGATGCAACCATCGTCTATGGCGTGAACCACGGCGTGCTGAAGTCGTCCGACACGGTCATTTCGAACGCCAGCTGCACCACCAACTGTCTGGCGCCGCTGGTCAAGCCGCTGCACGACAAGATCGGTGTCGTGCATGGCTTGATGACCACCATCCACGCCTACACGAACGACCAGGTGCTGACCGACGTCTACCACGAAGACCTGCGCCGCGCGCGCAGCGCGACGATGTCGATGATCCCGACCAAGACCGGTGCCGCCGCCGCGGTCGGCCTGGTGCTGCCCGACCTGAACGGCAAGCTGGACGGCTTCGCGATGCGCGTACCGACGATCAATGTGTCCATCGTCGACCTGACCTTCACCGCCGCGCGCGCCACCACGACAGACGAAGTAAACGGCATCCTGAAAGCCGCTTCGGATGGCGAGCTCAAGGGCGTGCTGGGCTACAACGTCGAACCGCTGGTGTCGATCGACTTCAATCACGACGCCCGCTCGTCGATCTTCGACTCGACGCAAACGCGCGTCATGGGTGGCACGCTGGTGAAGGTGCTGTCCTGGTACGACAACGAGTGGGGTTTCTCGAACCGCATGCTGGACACGACGGTTGCATTGATGGCGGCCAGGTAAGGTCATCCGGATCCGGGCGGGGTGCGGGGCGGCAGCGTCCCTGCCCCGCTTCGCTTCGCCTTTTGCCGCCTTCACCCGCCCCACCTCGTATTCGCACCGTCAGAACCCCTTCACGCGCCTTTCGCAGAGGACACACGATGCTGTTCACACGACTTTCCGATCTTGATCTCAAGGGAAAGCGGGTTTTCATCCGCTCCGACCTGAACGTGCCGCAGGACGACGCCGGCAACATTACCGAAGACACCCGCATCCGCGCCTCGCTGCCAGCCATCCGCACCGCGCGTGACGCCGGCGCTGCGGTCATGGTGACGTCGCACCTCGGCCGTCCGACGGAAGGCGAACTGAAGCCGGAAGATTCGCTGGCACCGATCGCCCGCCGCATGTCGGAACTGCTCGGCTTCGAGGTGAAACTGATTGCGAACTGGGTCGATGGCGTCACGGTCGCCCCGGGCGAAGTCGTGCTGCTGGAAAACTGCCGCGCCAACAAGGGTGAGAAGAAGTGCGACGACGCGCTGTCGAGAAAACTCGCAGCGCTGTGTGATGTGTGGGTGAATGACGCCTTCGGCACCGCCCACCGGGCCGAGGCGACGACCTACGGCATGGGCCAGTACGCGCCTGTCGCCTGCGCCGGTCCGCTGATGGCGAGCGAACTTGATGCGCTGGGCAAGGCGCTCGGCCAGCCCGCGCGTCCGTTGGTGGCCATCGTCGCCGGCTCGAAGGTATCGTCCAAACTGACGCTGCTGGAAAATCTGGCCGACAAGGTCGATCAGCTCATCGTGGGTGGCGGCATCGCCAACACCTTCTTGCTGGCCGCCGGCAAGCAGATCGGCAAATCGCTCGCCGAAGCCGATCTGGTGGACGCCGCCAGGCGCGTGATGGCCAAGACGAAAGTGCCGCTGCCGGAAGACGTGGTGTGCGCCAAGGCATTTGCGGCTGATGCACCGGCAACGGTCAAGTCGGTCGACGACGTCGCGGCCGACGACATGATTCTCGACATCGGCCCGAAGGCGGCTGCCCGTTTGGCGGAGATGCTCAAGGCGGCTGGCACCATCGTGTGGAATGGCCCGGTCGGCGTATTCGAATTCGACGCCTTCGGTCACGGCACCGAAACCGTCGCGCGTGCCATCGCGGGCTCCAAGGCCTACTCGATAGCCGGTGGTGGCGACACACTCGCCGCCATCGCAAAATACGGCATCGCCGACCAGGTGAGCTACATCTCGACCGGTGGCGGCGCATTCCTGGAGTTCCTCGAAGGCAAGACACTGCCGGCGGTCGATATCCTGCTGCGCCGCGCCCAGGGCTGAAACAGCACGAAACGCGCAACACGCATAACAACAACGACATCACGAGGAGTTCGTCCGCCATGCACCGCTTCACCAAGATCGTCGCCACGCTCGGCCCCGCTTCCAGCGATCTCGCCACCCTGACCCGCCTCGTCGAGGCCGGCGTCGACGTGGTACGGCTCAATTTTTCGCATGGCAAGGCGGATGACCACCGCGCGCGCGTCGAAACGCTCGCCGTCGCCGCAGCCAGGGCGGGCCGTACGGTGGGCGTGATGGCCGACCTGCAGGGCCCGAAGATCCGCGTCGGCAAGTTTGCCGACAACAAGGTGATGCTCAAGGGCGGCCAGGCCTTCGTGTTCGACATCGAATGCACGCTGGGCGACGCGGGCCGCGTCGGCCTCGACTATCCGGAACTGGTGAATGACGTCGAACCGGGCGCCGTGCTGCTGCTCGACGACGGCCGTATCGTGATGGACGTCAAGTCGGTCAACACCACGCAGATTCACTGCACGGTGCGCCACGGCGGCGAACTGTCGAACAACAAGGGCATCAACCGCCAGGGCGGCGGCCTGTCGGCGCCGGCGCTGACGCTCAAGGACATGGAAGACATCAAGATTGCGGCGTCGCTGAATGTCGATTACGTCGCGGTCAGCTTCCCGAAAAACGGCGCCGACATGCGTCAGGCGCGCGAGCTGCTGCGCGCGGCCGGGTCGAACGCGCTGCTGATTGCCAAGATCGAGCGCGTCGAGGCGATTCCGGCGCTGGAGGAAATTCTCGATGCGTCAGACGGCGCCATGGTGGCGCGCGGCGACCTCGCGGTCGAAGTGGGCGACGCCGCCGTGCCGGCGATGCAGAAACGCATCATCAGGGTGTCGCGCGAAATGAACAAGCTGGTGATCACCGCCACCCAGATGATGGAATCGATGATCCACAGCCCGGTGCCGACGCGCGCCGAAGTGTCCGACGTCGCCAATGCGGTGCTCGACGGTACCGACGCGGTCATGCTGTCGGCCGAAACCGCGTCCGGCGAGTACCCGGTCGAAACGGTCGAGGCGATGGCGCGCATCTGCATCGAAGCCGAGAAATCCGCCGAGGTGAAGCTGGACCAGGAGTTCCTGACCCGCGTATTCACCCGCATCGACCAGTCGATCGCGATGGCCGCGCTGTTCTCCGCCTTCCACCTCAAGGTGAAGGCGATCGCCACGCTGACCCAGTCCGGCTCGACCTCGCTGTGGATGTCACGCCTGAACAGCGGCGTGCCGATCTACGCGCTGACACCGGAGGTGCGTACCCGCTACAAGCTGTCGATGTACCGCGGCGTCACGCCGCTGATGATCAAGCTCGATCCGGAGGCCGACCGCGACCGCATGCTGGTCGATGCCGAAGCCGAACTGCTGCGCAGCGGCGCCGTGCAGGTGGGTGACCTCATCGTGTTGTCGTTCGGCGAGCCGATCGGCGTGCCGGGCGGCACCAATACACTGAAAATCGTCAAGGTCGGGGAGTATCGTCAACTTTCGACCGTTATCTGATCCAGCCAGGAGAATTGCCATGCCCATGGTTTCCATGCGCCAGTTGCTCGACCACGCCGCCGAATACGGCTACGGCCTTCCGGCTTTCAACGTAAACAATCTCGAACAGGTCCAGGCGGTGATGAGCGCGGCCGATGAAGTCGGCGCGCCGGTCATCCTGCAGGCCAGCGCCGGGGCCCGGAAGTACGCCGGCGAAAGCTTCATCAAGCACCTGATCCAGGCCGCCGTCGAAGCGTACCCCCACATTCCGCTGGTGATGCACCAGGATCACGGTCAGTCGCCGGCGATCTGCCAGGGTGCCATCGACCTGGGCTTCGGCTCGGTCATGATGGACGGCTCGCTGAAGGAAGACGGCAAGACGCCGGCCTCGTTCGACTACAACGTCGAGGTCACCCGTCGCGTGGTCGACATGGCGCACAAGGTCGGCGTCACGGTCGAAGGCGAACTGGGCTGCCTCGGTTCGCTGGAAACCGGCATGGCCGGCGATGAAGATGGTCACGGCGCCGAAGGCAAGCTCGACCACTCGTCGCTGCTGACCGATCCGGAGGAAGCCGCACAGTTCGTCAAGGCGACTCAGCTGGACGCACTGGCCATTGCCATCGGCACCAGTCACGGCGCCTACAAATTCACCCGCAAGCCCACCGGCGACATCCTCGCGATCTCGCGCGTGAAGGAAATCAACAAGCGCATTCCCAACACGCACCTGGTGATGCACGGCTCATCGTCGGTGCCGCAGGACCTGCTGGCCATCATCAACCAGTACGGCGGCAGCATGAAGGAAACCTACGGCGTGCCGGTCGAGGAAATCCAGGAAGCGATCAAGTACGGCGTGCGCAAGATCAACATCGACACCGACATCCGTCTCGCAATGACCGGCGCGGTGCGCAAGTTCCTGGCCGAGAACCCGGACAAGTTCGACGCCCGTGAATGGCTGAAGCCGGCCCGCGAAGCGGCCAAGCTCATCTGCAAGGAACGCTATCTGCAGTTCGGTTGCGAAGGCCAGGCAGGCAAGATCAAGGCCATTCCGCTGGACGAGATTGCCCGCCAGTACGTCAGCGGAAAACTGGCGCAGACCGTCACCTGACCTTCCCCGCATCCCGCAACGAAGACCGTACCCGGAACCGACATGGCCGACGCACTGTTCGAATCCCGCATCAACAGCCTGCCGCTGATTGCCCGTGGCAAGGTGCGCGACATTTACGCCATCGATGACGCGACGATGCTCATTGTGACGACCGACCGCCTGTCGGCGTTCGACGTCATCCTGCCCGACCCGATTCCGGGCAAGGGCAAGGTGCTGACTGCCGTGTCGAACTTCTGGTTCGGCATGCTGGCCGGCGTGTCGCCCAACCACCTGACCGGCATCGCGCCGGAATCGGTGGTCACCGCCGACGAGCGTGATCAGGTCGAAGGCCGCGCCATCGTCGTGCGGCGGCTCAAGCCGCTGCCGATCGAAGCGGTGGTGCGCGGCTACCTGATCGGCTCCGGCTGGGGCGACTATTCGCGCACCGGTGCGGTGTGCGGCGTGGCGCTGCCGCACGGCCTGCGCATGGCGTCGAAGCTGCCGGCCCCGATCTTCACGCCGGCCACCAAGGCCGCCGTGGGCGATCACGACGAAAACATCAGCTTCGAACAGACCGAGGCGCTGATCGGCAAGGCGCTGGCAGCGCAGGTGCGCGATACGGCGATCGCGCTGTACAGCGCGGCATCGGACTATGCAAAGAGCCGCGGCATCATCATCGCCGACACCAAGTTCGAATTCGGTCTCGATCCGGACGGCAAGCTCATCCTGATCGATGAGGCGCTGACCCCGGATTCGTCGCGCTTCTGGCCGGCCGACCAGTACCGGGAAGGCGTCAATCCGCCGTCCTTCGACAAGCAGTTCGTGCGCGATTACCTGGAAACGCTGGACTGGAACAAGAGCGCGCCCGGACCTTCGCTGCCGGCCGACATCATCGAGCGCACCGGCGACAAGTACCGCGAAGCACTGACCCGCCTGATCGGCTGAGCAGCCTCTTCTCCCGGTCCCCGAGGTCCCCTCAGGTTCCCGTTCGCGTCTCGCCTGCCGGGTCGGTCAGCGGTTTTGCCGGCACGAAACCCTGCAGGGTGAAACAGAAGGTTGCGCCCTTGCCGGGCGCGGCCTGCACGCTGACCCGGCCACCGTGGCGCTCGACGATGCGCTTGACGATGGCCAGCCCGACGCCGGTGCCGGGAAACTCCTCGGCGCCATGCATGCGCTGGAACACCCCGAACAGACGATCGGCATACAGCGGATCGAAGCCGACCCCGTTGTCGCGCACGCAGATCGCCGGCTCGCCATCCTGCATCTCGACGAACAGCTCGATCAGCGGCTGTTCCGCATGCACCGAAAATTTCAGCGCGTTGCCGATCAGATTCGCGAACACCTGCCGCAGCATCGCGTTGTCGCCGCTGACCTGCCCCAGCGGCGCGACGGTGACGCGCGCGACCGGATACTGTTCGAGCAGCTCTGCGGCGACCGAACGCACCAGCTTGTCGAGCCCGACCTCGGCATGCGCCATGTCGATGCGCGCCATGCGCGAGAAACGCAGGATGTCGTCGATCAGCTGGCCCATCCGGTTCGATCCGCGCTGGATGCGCTGCAGCATGTCCCGGCCTTCGTCATCGAGCGTTGCTGCAGCGTGCTCGGTCAGCAGATGAGCGAAACCATTGATGGCGCGCAGCGGGCTGCGCAGGTCGTGCGACACCGAATACGAGAAGGCCTCAAGCTCGTTGTTGGCCTGTTCCAGCAAGGCCGTGCGTTCCGCAACGCGCCGTTCCAGCGACTCGTTCAGCTCCCTGACCTGGCGCTCGCCGCGCGCCCGTTCGATCGCCAGTTGCGCAATGTCGACCAGCCGCTGCACCAGGTTCTCGTCCGAACGTCCCGGTCGCCAGGGCCGGCGATGACAGATCACCAGCGCACCCAGCGCAATGCCGCCCGGCCCGGCCAGCGGCAACGCCCACAGTGCGTTCAGGCCTTCCCCGGCCAGCGCGGCACGATGCGCGTCCGCACCCGGCGCGTCAATATCGTCGAGAACCAGCGGCGGCGCAGCAGCGCCGGATGGCAGGGGTAGCCGGGCCAAGGCGGTGCGGAAACCTGCCGACAGGCCGGGCGCCACCACGTCGACGCTGTTGGCTGCCGACGCGCCGCAGGTGAGCACGGCCACCCGCGAATCTTCGTTCAGCAGTCCTTCGACCAGCACGGCCAGCCGCGAACTCACATCGGCCAGGGGTACGCCGGCAGCGATCCGCGCCAGCAGCTCGCGTTCGGCCAGATCGACCTGCTCCAGCCGCTTGCGCAGTGAAATGTCGCCGATGGTGCCGACCACCCGCGTGCTGCGACCTGCCGCATCACGCTGCGCAACGCCGCGCACCATGAACCAGTGATAGGTGCCGTCGGCGTGGCGCATGCGCAACTCAAGCTGGAATACGTCATGGCCGCCGCCCAGCAGGTCGTCCATCATGGCGTCCCAGCCCGGTTTGTCCGTCTGATGGATGCCCGCAACGAAATCCTTCACCGGCATGCGGCGACCACCGCCGTCGTAGCCCATGATGTGAGACAGGCGCGGCGACACGTACAGCTCGTCGCTGCCGTTGATCCATTCGGCCAGCCCTTCGTTCATACCGCGCAACGCCAGAGCGTAGCGCTGTTCGCTGGCGCGCAGCGCCCGTTCGGCGCGGATGCGCGCCGTCAGGTCGGAGTAGGACGCCACCACGGCATACGGCCGGCTGGCACCGGCATGGAACAGCGGCTGCGTCGTGACCGACAGCCAGCGCACCGGACTGCCGGCGTGGCCGGTGCCGATCACCACCTCGCGCAGCGGCTGGCCATCGGTCAGCGAATGCATCACCGGATGCCGGGCATTGGGAAGCGCCCGGCCCTGTTCGTCGAACAGGCGCGCCTCGGCGTGCCCGCCGGGCAGACCGGCGTGCGCATCGTCCAGCCAGGTGCAGCCCTCGGCGGCGCGATTGCGGGTCAGCACCTTCGCCTGTGCGTCATACAGCACCACCGATTCGGACAACGCGCCGAGCAGCACGCGGAAGCGCTCTTCGCTGGCGATCAATGAACGCTGCGCCTGCTTGTGCCCGGTGACGTCGTGGCAGACGACGAACAGTGCCACCCGGCCGGCGAATTCGTCCGGGCGGCCGCACACCGACAGCCAGCGCACATTGCCGTCGGCACGCCGCACGGGCAGTTCGACATCATCGAAGCCGTGACCGGTCGCCAACGCAATGCCGAGACGTTCCCGGTCATGCGTCTGGGCACAGAACTCGCCCAGCGCACGGCCAAGCAGGCTGCCGCGCGGCTCGCCCGCCAGATCCACCATGGCGTCGTTGGCAAACAGGATTTCGCCGCCCGGCAGCGCGCAGACGCAGATCGACAGCGGAATTGCCTGCACGATGTCGTGGTCGGCCGAATCGGCCTCGGCGGGGGCAGGCACCTCTGCCTGCGTCGCCACAGGCGTGCTGCGACGCACCCGCAGCAGCAACGCCGCGCAAACCGCACACCAGATCGCCCAGGCTGCCTGCAGCGGCAGCGCGTCGGGCCCTATCCACCACGCAGCAGGCAGCCACAGCGCGCACACGCACGCCAGCACAGCGCCGGCCGGGCCACGCAGGATGGTCGCCGCCTGCAGTCTTGAATGAGGGCTGTCCTTCAAAAGCATCCGCTCCGTTGCGGCCGGGACATCGGGCCAACCTGCAGACTACCGACTGTCGCCATGCCGAAAGACTGGAACAGAGCAGGCAAGCGTGCGCAATTGCCCGAATGACTGCACGCCACCGGCTTGCGTTGTAACAATGCCCATCGCGCGCGCTTGACTACACTGTGTTAAACCTGAAAACCTTGTTTGACCGCTTGAGATACTGATGACGGCTTGCGCCCCCGCGACTTTCCGGTCTTTCCCGGGCTTCACCCTCCAGGTGAGAGCGCTTCGTCCTCGCGCCTTGCCGAGCACCCCGCCAACCATGCCCCTCATCTTTCACTGAGCGTCGATCAACTGAGGTTTTCAGGTTAATGAACGTTCGCAAACTTCGGGGCCTCGGCGCCAAACTCGCCCTGTCGGCTGCGCCGTTCGCGCTGCTGGCACTGCTGTCGGTCACGCTGACGTTGTGGGTTTCATGGCAACTCGACGGTGGCGCGGCCGCGGTCAACGAGGCGGGCCGCATGCGCATGCAGGCCTACCGGCTGTCGCTCCTGGTCAGTCGCCACGAACAGGACGCGCTGCCGGGTGCCATCGAGGCATTCGAGCGCAGTGTCGCGCTGCTGCGCAACGGCGACCCGGAACGCCCCCTTTTCGTGCCGTGGGACGACGCCGTCCGTGACCGTTTTGCGCGCGTGGAATCCGGCTGGCAGCAATACCGCACCACCTGGCTGGACAAGCCACCTGCCCGGTTGCAATCCCTGGGCACCGACACGGCGGCCTTCAACGCAGACATCGACCGGCTGGTATCGGGCATCGAAGCGCACATGTCACGCTGGACGGCACTGTTGCATCTGTTGCAGCTTGCAACAATCACCATTGCCGTTCTGGGCGCCACCGTGCTGCTGTATGTCGGCTACCTGTTCGTACTGGAACCCGTCGGACAGCTCAAGCAGGCGATAGAGCGCATCCAGTCGGGCGATCTGGGTGCCCGGGTCGAACGGTCGACCGATGACGAGTTCGGCACGCTGGCCGATGGCTTCAACGGCATGGCAGACCAGATCCAGGCCATGTACCGAAACCTCGAAGCCAAGGTGATTGCCAAGACGGCGGAACTGCAGGAGAAGCGGGAGCGCCTCGAAGCGCTTTATGAGGTCACTTCGCTGATCGCCACCGCCCGGTCGCTCGACGAACTGGCGCAGGGCTTCGTCGGCTATGTCGCACGGGCGCTCCATGCGGACGGAGTGGGCCTGCGCTGGTCGGACGAATCGAACCGGCGTTTCCTGATGCTGGCTTCACAGGGCCTTCCGGATTACATGACCGAGGGCGAGCGCTGCCTGAAGGCGAACGAATGCCACTGCGGTGTGCCCGACGCTTCGCCGCACGCGCGCATCATCCCGATCCGTTCGATGACGCCGGGTGGCCTGCAGTACTGCGCCGAAGCCGGCTTTGAAACGCTGGTGTCGGTACCGGTGCGTCTCAAGGACAGGGTGATGGGCGAGGTCGATCTGTTTTTCCATGCCGAAATCGTTCTTTCACCTTCGGCACGCTCACTGCTCGAGGCACTGACCACCCATCTGGCCAGCGGCATGGAAAACCTGCGCCTGACTGCGCTGAGAAACGAAGCCGCGGTGTCGCAGGAGCGCAACTTCCTGGCCAGCGAACTGCACGATTCGATCGCCCAGTCACTGGCCTTCATGAAGATGCAGCTGGAAATGATGCGCGGCGCACTGGCCGAACGGGATACCCTGCAGACGGAGCGCATCCTGGGCGAACTGGACGCCGGTCTGCGCGAAAGCACGGGCGATGTGCGCGAACTGCTGCTGCACTTCCGCACCCGCACCAACGCCGAAGACATCGAGGGCGCCCTGCTCGGTACGCTGCGCAAGTTCGAACATCAGAGCGGCGTCCACGCAACGCTCAGCATGCGCGATCACGGCATACCGCTGCCGCCGGACATACAGATCCAGGTGCTGCACATCGTGCAGGAAGCCCTTTCCAACGTGCGCAAGCACGCCCGCGCCGGCCAGGTCTGGCTCGACGTGAAGCAGCAGCCGTTGTGGGTTTTCGAGGTGCGCGATGACGGCTGCGGATTCGATGTCGGCCATGGTGCGGCAGACGAAACGCATGTCGGGCTGCGCATCATGACGGAGCGCGCCGAGCGCATCGGCGCCCGGGTGGAGGTATTCTCGACGCCGCAGCGCGGCACCTCCGTGGTGCTCACCCTGCCACCCTCGACCGAGCTGTTCGAGAGGGCAACTGCCGCGGAAACCTCTGAATCATGAATGACCGCACACTGCGTGATGCCGGCTCACCGATCCGCATCCTGCTGGTCGATGACCACACGCTGTTCCGGCGCGGCCTCACCGCGCTGCTGTCGCGCGACCCCGGACTGCAGGTGGTCGGCGATGCGGCTGACGCGGGCGAGGCGCAGCGGCGTGCCGCAAGCCTGCAACCGGACATCATCCTGCTCGACAATCATCTGCCCGGCGTCAGCGGCATCGACGCGCTGCCGTCGCTGCACGAAGCCGCGCCGCACGCACGCATACTGATGCTCACGATCAGCGAGGACGAGAACGATCTGGCCGCCGCACTGCGGGCAGGTGCCTGCGGCTACCTGCTGAAAACCATGGAAGGCGAGGCACTGGCCAGTGCCATCCACCGCGCGATGCGCGGCGAAAGCGTCGTCGCGAACGAAATGACCGGCAAGCTGGTGGCCGTCTATCGCCAGGCCGCCGCGACGCCGGCGCCAGCCAGCGAGGCGCCGGCTGCCGGGTATGCGGCCGGCAATGGCGCACTGTCGCCGCGTGAAACCGACATCCTGCGCGGCATCGCCCGCGGCGACAGCAACAAGCAGATCGCCCGCGATCTGGGCATCGCCGACACCACGGTGAAGATTCACGTACAGCACATCCTGCGCAAACTCGGCGTTTCTTCGCGGGTACAGGTCGCCGTCATCGCCGTGGAACGCGGCCTGACCTGAGCCGGGGCGGCCGCGATGGGCGTCGCCTGACGCCCCCTCGCGTCGATCCGGCAGGATGGATGTCCCGTGCCGGCTTGATCCTGCTCAACTTCCGTTGTATTTTTTGCGCCGTAGTTCTTCGGAACGATGGGTGCATACCGGCAATAGTTCTTCTGCCATCGACTTCACGTCCGACGGACGGATGTTGTCATCCCGACCGACTGCCTACCATCGTCGCAACGACAAGGGAGGGTTCAGTCATGACCAGGAAAGGGCAGGCGCTATCGGTGCTCATCGTCAGCACCCTGGCGTTCACCGTGTGTTTCATGGTGTGGATGATGTTCGGCGTGATCGGCATACCGATCAAGAAGGCGCTTGACCTGAATGCCACGCAGTTCGGACTGCTGACCGCAACACCGGTACTGACCGGCTCATTGGTGCGGGTGCCACTGGGCATCTGGACCGACAAGTACGGCGGCCGCATCGTGATGACCCTGCTGATGGCGGCCACCGTGCCGGCCATCTGGATGATGAGCTACGCGACTGAGTACTGGCACTTCCTGGTCATCGGTCTGTTCGTCGGCCTGGCCGGCGGCTCCTTTTCGGTCGGCACACCCTATGTCGCTCGCTGGTTTCCCAAGGGGCAGCAGGGCTTCGCAATGGGCATCTACGGCGCCGGCAACTCGGGCGCCGCGGTCAACAAGTTCGTCGCCCCGGCTTTGCTGGTCGCCTTCGGCTGGACCATGGTGCCGCAGGCCTACGCCGCCATCATGCTCGGCACGGTCGTCATCTTCTGGCTGTTCAGCCACAGCGACCCCGCGCATCTGGTGCCGAGCAATGTGCGTTTCATGGATCAGCTCAAGGCGCTGAAGGATCCGCGCGTCATGAAGTACTGCCAGTACTACAGCATCGTGTTCGGCGGCTATGTCGCATTGAGCCTGTGGATGGTGCAGTACTACGTCGGCGAGTACGGCATGGAAATCCGCTCCGCAGCACTGCTGGCCGCCTGTTTCTCGCTGCCCGGCGGCGTGCTGCGTGCGGCCGGCGGCTGGCTCAGCGACAAGTACGGCGCGCACAACGTCACCTGGTGGGTGCTGTGGGTGAGCTGGATCTGCCTGTTCCTGCTGAGCTATCCGCAGACGCACTTCACCATCGTCACGGTCGACGGTCCGAAGACCTTCGACATCGGCCTGAACGTGTATGCCTTCACCGCGCTGATGTTCATCCTCGGCATCGCCTGGGCGTTCGGCAAGGCCAGCGTATTCAAGTACATCAGCGATGACTACCCGGCCAACATCGGCACCATCAGCGGCATCGTCGGCCTGGCCGGCGGCCTCGGCGGCTTCGTGCTGCCCATCATGTTCGGCGCCCTGGTCGATCTGACCGGCATACGTTCCAGCGCCTTCATGCTGATGTACGCCGTGGTGTGGGTGTCGCTGATCTGGATGTATTTCACCGAAGTGCGCCGCACGCGGCTGATGGGGGAGGCGAGCGGTGTGCAGAGTTGATTCGTTGGGCATCGCTGCGCTCACCCCAACCTACGAGGGCCCGCCCATGCACAGGACTTATTCGCAGGGGATCGCTGCGCTCACCCCCAACCTGCGGGAGCCCGCCCATGCAAAGGACTGATTTGTTGGGCATCGCTGCGCTCACCCCAACCTGCGGCGAATCTGCCGGCGCGCAAGGCTGACACCTAACTTCCGACGAGAGGATCATCATGAACACGAAAACCCGCGGCGGCACCATCGAGGACTGGCGTCCGGAGGACGAGCAGTTCTGGGAATCCACCGGCAAGAAGATCGCCTACCGCAACCTCTGGATATCGGTTCCGGCCCTGCTGTGCGGATTCGCCGTCTGGGGCATGTGGGGCATCATCACCGTACAGATGCTCAATCTGGGCTTTCCGTTCAGCAAGGACGAACTGTTCACGCTGACCGCCATCGCCGGCATCGCCGGTGCCACCATGCGCATCCCGGCCTCCTTCCTGATCCGGCTGGCCGGGGGCCGCAACACCATTTTCCTCACCACCGCGATGCTGCTGGCACCGGCCGTCGGCACCGGGGTTGCGCTGCAGCACCCCGAATGGCCGCTGTGGGTGTTCCAGCTGATGGCGCTGTGGTCGGGCGTCGGCGGCGGCAACTTCGCCAGTTCGATGTCCAACATCAGCACCTTCTTTCCGAAGCGGCTGCAGGGCACGGCACTCGGCCTGAATGCCGGCCTCGGCAACTTCGGCGTGACGACGATGCAGATCGTCATTCCGCTGGTCATGACGGTCGGCCTGTTCGGTGCCTTCGCAGGCGAGCCGATGACGCTGGTGAAGGACAGCGGCTGGATCTTCGGCAAGATCGCCGCCGGCACGCCGACCTGGATACAGAACGCCGGCTTCGCCTGGGTGCTGTCGCTGGTGCCGCTGGCCATCCTGTGCTGGTTCGGCATGAACAACCTGAAGACGGTGTCGCCGAATACCGGCAACCCGATCGTCGCGTTCTCCAAGATCACCTATCTGTACACGCTGGCTTTCGTGCCCGCGATGTTCATGCTGTGGCTCTACCTGCCCGCCCCGACCGGTCTCGGCGTACTGAGCATGTGGGTCGCGATTCCGCTCGACATCATTCTGGCGCTGCTGGTCATGAAGGTGGCCGCCTTCGGTGAAATGAAGGAAGGCGTGAACAAACAGTTCGCCATCTTCAGGAACAAGCACACCTGGTCGATGACGGCGCTCTACATCGTCACCTTCGGCTCCTTCATCGGCTTTTCGATGGCGCTGCCGCTGGCCATCACCGTCATCTTCGGCACCAGCCACGTACCCGATGCCGCCGGCGTCATGCAGCACACGCTGAAGAACCCGAATGCGCCGTCGGCACTGACCTACGCCTGGATCGGCCCCTTCGTTGGCGCCGCCGTGCGCCCGATCGGCGGATGGATATCGGACAAGGTCGGCGGCTCCATCGTCACCCAGGTCATTTCAGCCGTCATGGTTGTCGCCTCGGGCGCAGTCGGCTACGTGATGATGCAGGCCTACGGCTCGGCCACGCCGGAGCAGTACTTTCCGGCCTTCATCGGCCTGTTCATCGTGCTGTTCACCGCCACCGGCATCGGCAACGGCTCGACCTTCCGCACCATCGGCGTCATCTTCGACCGCCAGCAGGCCGGCCCGGTGCTCGGCTGGACTTCGGCGGTCGCCGCCTACGGCGCCTTCATCGCACCGGTGGTCATCGGCGAACAGATCAAGGCCGGAACCCCGGAAATCGCGATGTACGGCTTCGCCGCCTTCTATGCCATCTGTCTGGTCCTCAACTGGTGGTTCTACCTGCGCGCCGACGCGTACGTGAAGAACCCCTGACCCGCACATGCTGCCATTCCGAACGTCACACGGAGAAAACTGATGAGCCACTTTCTAGACCGCCTGACCCACTTCTCGAACCCGAAGGAGAGCTTTTCGGGTGACCACGGTATCGCCACCGGCGAAGACCGCAGCTGGGAAGACGCCTACCGCGATCGCTGGGCGCACGACAAGATCGTGCGTTCCACGCACGGCGTGAATTGCACCGGATCCTGTTCCTGGAAGATTTACGTCAAGGGCGGCATCGTCACCTGGGAAACGCAGCAGACCGACTACCCGCGTACCCGCTGGGACATGCCCAACCACGAACCGCGCGGCTGTGCGCGCGGCGCCAGCTACAGCTGGTACCTGTACAGCGCCAACCGCGTGAAATACCCGATGGTGCGCGGCCGCCTGCTGAAGAGCTGGCGCGAAGCGCGCCTGGCGCACGGCCCGGTCGAAGCCTGGGCCTCCATCGTCGAGAACGACGCCAAGCGCCGCGACTACCAGCAGGTGCGCGGCCTCGGTGGCTTCGTCCGCTCGAGCTGGGACGAGGTGAACGAGCTGGTCGCCGCCGCCAACGTCTACACCATCAAGAAGCACGGCCCGGACCGCATCATCGGCTTCTCGCCGATTCCGGCGATGTCGATGGTGAGCTATGCCGCAGGCAGCCGTTACCTGAGCCTGATCGGCGGCGTCTGCATGAGCTTCTACGACTGGTACTGCGACCTGCCGCCGTCCAGCCCGCAGATCTGGGGCGAACAGACAGACGTGCCGGAATCGGCCGACTGGTACAACTCGACCTACATCATCGCCTGGGGCTCCAACGTGCCGCAGACGCGCACGCCGGACGCGCACTTCTTCACCGAAGTCCGCTACAAGGGCGCGAAGACGGTTGCGGTCACCCCCGACTATTCCGAAGTTGCCAAGCTGGCCGACATCTGGATGAACCCGAAGCAGGGCACCGATGCCGCGGTGGCGATGGCGATGGGCCACGTCATCCTGAAGGAGTTCTACTTTCCGGAAAACGGTGAGCGCAGCCCCTACTTCGACGACTACGTGCGCCGCTACACCGACATGCCGATGCTGGTGATGCTCAAGGAGCACACGCTGCCGAGCGGCGAGGTCATCATGGTGCCGGACCGCTATGTACGCGCATCCGACTTCAACGGCAAGCTCGGTCAGGCCAACAACCCCGAATGGAAGACGGTCGCCTTCGACGACGAGGGCAAGGTCGTGCTGCCGCACGGCGCCATCGGTTTCCGCTGGGGTCCGGACGGACGTGCCGACGAGGGTCAGTGGAACCTCGAAGCGAAGGAAGCACGCCACGGCAGCGACGTCACGCTGAAGCTGTCGCTGCTCGAAGGCGACACGCCGAGCGGCGAAACCGCGAAGGTGGGCTTCCCCTACTTCGGCGGCATCGTCAGCGAACATTTCCCGCACAACACGCAGACCGACGTGCTGGTCCGCACCGTACCGGTGCAGCGCATCGCACTGGGCAAGGCGGGCGAAAAGCGCGAAGCACTGGTCGCCACGGTGTTCGATCTGCAGGTCGCCAACTACGGCGTGGCACGCGGCCTGCCGGGTGAGCTGGCAGCGAAGGACTTCGACGACGACACGCCCTACACGCCGGCCTGGCAGGAGCGCATCACCGGCACGCCACGTGCGCAGCTCATCACCGTGGCGCGCCAGTTCGCGGAGAACGCGCACAAGACCCACGGCAAGTCCATGGTCATCATCGGCGCCGCGATGAACCACTGGTATCACAGCGACATGAACTACCGCGGCGTCATCAACATGCTGATGATGTGCGGCTGCATCGGCCAGAGCGGTGGCGGCTGGGCGCATTACGTCGGCCAGGAAAAACTGCGCCCGCAGACCGGCTGGACGGCACTGGCGTTTGCACTCGACTGGATACGCCCGCCGCGGCAGATGAACAGCACCAGCTTCTTCTACGCGCACACCGACCAGTGGCGCTACGAAAAGCTGGGCATGGAAGAAGTCATTTCGCCGCTGGCCGACGCAAAGATGTACGGCGGCAGCATGATCGACTACAACGTGCGCGCCGAACGCATGGGCTGGCTGCCGTCGGCACCGCAACTGCAGACCAATCCGCTGCAGGTGGTGAAGGACGCCACCGCGGCCGGCCTGGACCCGAAGGCATACGCGGTCAGGGGGCTCCAGGACGGCACGCTGAAAATGAGCTGCACCGACCCCGATCACCCGGACAACTGGCCGCGCAACATGTTCGTGTGGCGCTCCAACATCCTCGGTTCGTCGGGCAAGGGCCACGAGTATTTCCTCAAGCATCTGCTGGGCACCAGCAATGGCGTGCAGGGCAAGGACCTCGGAATCGAAGAGGCCAAGCCCACCGAAGTCGTCTGGCACGACAAGGCACCCGAAGGCAAGCTGGACTTGCTGGTGACGCTCGACTTCCGCATGAGCACCACCTGCCTGTATTCCGACATCGTGCTGCCCACCGCCACCTGGTACGAGAAGAACGACCTCAATACCAGCGACATGCATCCCTTCATCCACCCGCTGTCGACGGCGGTCGATCCGGCCTGGCAGTCGCGCAGCGACTGGGACATCTACAAGGGCTTCGCGAAGAAGTTCAGCGAAGTGTGCGTCGGGCACCTTGGCGTCGAACGCGAACTGGTGCTGATGCCGCTGATGCACGACAGCCCGTCCGAGCTGGCACAACCCTTCGACGTGAAGGACTGGAAGCGCGGCGAATGCGAATTGATTCCCGGCAAGACCGCACCGAATCTGGTCGTCGTCGAGCGCGACTACCCGAATGTGTTCAAGCGCTTCACCGCGCTCGGGCCGCTGATGGCGAAGGTTGGCAACGGCGGCAAGGGCATTGCGTGGAACACGCAGACCGAAGTGAAGCAGTTGGGCGAACTGAGCGGCCTGGTCACCGCCGAAGGCGTGACCTGCGGCATGCCGAAGATCGAAACCGACATCGACGCGGCCGAAGTGGTGCTGATGCTGGCACCGGAAACCAACGGCCACGTCGCCGTCAAGGCGTGGGAAGCGCTGGGAAAACAGACCGGGCTCGACCACACCCATCTGGCGATACATCGCGAAGACGAGAAGATCCGCTTCCGCGACATCCAGGCACAGCCGCGCAAGATCATCTCCAGCCCGACCTGGAGCGGCATCGAGTCGGAAACCGTGTCGTACAACGCCGGCTACACCAACGTGCACGAAATGATCCCGTGGCGCACGCTGACCGGGCGCCAGCAGTTCTACATGGACCATCCGTGGATGATCGCCTTCGGCGAAGGCTTCAGCAGCTACCGCCCGCCGGTGGACCTGAAGACCACGGCCGGCATCCAGGGCATCAAGCCGAACGGCAACCCGGAGATCGCGCTCAACTTCATCACGCCGCACCAGAAGTGGGGCATCCACTCGACCTACACCGACAACCTGCTGATGCTCACGCTGAGCCGCGGCGGTCCCTGCGTGTGGATGAGCGAAGACGACGCGAAACGCGCCGGCATCGTCGACAACGACTGGATCGAGCTGTTCAACCTCAACGGCGCCATCGCGGCGCGCGCCGTGGTGAGCCAGCGGGTCAACCCGGGCATGGTGCTGATGTATCACGCGCAGGAAAAGATCGTGAACACGCCGGGGTCGGAAATCACCGGCGCGCGCGGCGGCATCCACAACTCGGTCACCCGCATCGTGCTCAAGCCCACGCACATGATCGGCGGCTACGCGCAGTTCAGCTACGGCTTCAACTACTACGGAACCATCGGTACCAACCGCGACGAATTCGTGGTGGTACGCAAGATGAAGCGGGTCGACTGGCTCGACGACGAAGCGGCTGCGGCCGATACGGCTCACGCCTGAGGAGAACGGATATGAAGATAAGAGCCCAGATAGGCATGGTGCTGAATCTCGACAAATGCATCGGTTGCCACACCTGCTCGGTCACCTGCAAGAACGTGTGGACGAGCCGCCCCGGCATGGAATACGCCTGGTTCAACAACGTCGAAACCAAGCCCGGCATCGGCTACCCGAAGGAATGGGAGAACCAGGACAAGTGGCAGGGCGGCTGGGTGCGCCGTGCCGACGGCAGCATCGCGCCGCGCCAGGGCGGCAAGTGGCAGCTTCTGATGAAGATCTTCGCCAACCCGCACCTGCCGGAAATCGACGACTACTACGAGCCCTTCACCTTCGACTACGAACACCTGCAGTCGGCGCCCGAAATGAAGGCCGCGCCGACGGCACGACCGCGCAGCCTGATCACCGGCAAGCGCATGGAAAAGATCGAATGGGGTCCGAACTGGGAAGAAATCCTCGGCGGCGAATTCAGCAAGCGTTCGAAGGACAAGAACTTCGACGAAGTGCAGAAGGACATCTACGGCCAGTTCGAGAACACCTTCATGATGTACCTGCCGCGGCTGTGCGAACACTGCCTGAACCCGGCCTGTGTCGCGTCGTGCCCGTCGGGCTCGATCTACAAGCGCGAAGAAGACGGCATCGTGCTGATCGACCAGGACAAGTGCCGCGGCTGGCGCATGTGCGTGTCCGGCTGTCCGTACAAGAAGATCTATTACAACTGGCAGTCGGGCAAGGCCGAAAAGTGCATCTTCTGCTACCCGCGCATCGAAGCGGGCCAGCCCACCGTGTGCTCGGAAACCTGTGTCGGTCGCATCCGCTACCTCGGCGTGCTGCTGTACGACGCCGACCGCATCCAGGAAGCGGCGTCGGTCGAACACGACCGCGACCTGTACCAGGCGCAGCTCGACATCTTCCTCGACCCGAACGACCCGAAAGTGATCGAACAGGCGCGTGCCGACGGCATCCCCGACGCGTGGATGGAAGCGGCCCGCCGCAGCCCCGTCTACAAGATGGCGGTCGAATGGAAGGTGGCGCTGCCGCTGCACCCGGAATACCGCACGCTGCCCATGGTGTGGTACGTGCCGCCGCTGTCGCCGATCAGCGCCGCCGCCAACGCCGGCCAGGTCGGCATCAACGGCGAGATTCCGGACGTGAACCAGCTGCGCATCCCGGTGAAATACCTCGCCAACCTGCTGACCGCCGGCGACACGCAGCCGGTGGTGCGCGCGCTCGAACGCATGCTCGCGATGCGCGCCTACCAGCGCGACAAACACGTCAACGGCCGCATCAACCACGGCGTGCTGCAGCAGGTGCAGATCACGCAGGCCGAGGTCGAGGACATGTACCACGTGATGGCGATCGCCAACTACGAAGACCGCTTCGTGATCCCGAGCACGCACCGCGAATACGCCGAAAACACCTTCAACGTGCGTGGCGGCTGCGGCTTCACCTTCGGCAACGGCTGCTCCGAAGGCACGAGCGAAACCAGCCTGTTCGGCGGCGACAAGAAACGCACCATTCCCATCAAGGCGGAGGTCTGACCATGTTCAAGCACAACACACCCCGGCCGATGACGAAGAGCCTGCGCGTTCTCGCGGCCCTGCTCGGCTACCCCGACGCGCGGCTGCGCCGCTTTCTGCCCGAAATGCGCGACCTGCTGCGCGACGAAAGCGCGTTGTCGCACACACGCCGTACCGAGCTCGACACGCTGATGGACACGCTGCGCCGCGCCGACGTGCTGGGCACCGAGTCGGACTACGTCGAACTCTTCGACCGTGGGCGCGCCACCTCGCTGCACCTGTTCGAGCACGTGCACGGCGACTCGCGCGACCGCGGCCCGGCCATGATCGACCTCGGGCAGACCTACGAGAACGCCGGCCTCGTGCTGGCCGAAGGCGAGCTGCCCGACTACCTGCCGGCGGTGCTCGAATTCGTGTCGACCCAGCCGCCCTTGGAGGCCCGCGCCTTTCTCGGCGAGATGGCGCACATCTTCAACGCGATCTTCAATGCGCTGCAGCAGCGCGAAAGTGCCTACGCCAGCGTGCTCGGCGCCTTGCTCGAGCTGGCCGGCGAAAAGGCGCAGCCGGTCACGCCCGCCGCGGAAGAAGCGCTGGATGAGAGCTGGGCCGAGCCGGTGGTGTTCGACGGTTGTTCGTCGAAGGGCCAGGCCAAGCCCGGCCAGGCCCAACCCATCCACGTCGTTCGCCAGCGCAGCGCGGCCGCGGCACCCACAGGAGCAGCGTCATGAGCGGCGTCTACGGTTTTCTGTTCCAGGTCTACCCGTACGTGTGCTTCACGGTGTTCGTGATGGGCAGCCTGATCCGCTTCGACCAGAACCAGTACAGCTGGAAGAGCGATTCGTCGCAGCTGCTGCGCGCCGGCCTGCTGCGCTGGGGCAGCAACCTCTTTCACTTCGGCATCCTGTTCCTGTTCTTCGGCCACATGGTCGGGCTGTTCACGCCGCACAGCGTGTACGGCGTGTTCATGAGTGCCGCCACCAAGCAGACGATGGCGGTGGTGGCCGGCGGCATCGCCGGGGCCTTCTGTTTTGTCGGCCTGTCGATGCTGCTGTATCGGCGTGTCTTCGACCCGCGCATTCGCCTGACCAGCCACCGCACCGACATCGCGGTGCTGGTGATCCTGTGGGTGCAGCTGGGGGTGGGGCTGATCACGCTGCCGTTTTCATGGCAGCACGCCGACGGCAGCGTGATGCTGATCCTGGCCGACTGGGCCCAGCGCATCGTCACGCTGCGGCCGGTCGATGCCACCCTGCTCAGCACCCTGCCCTGGCCGTACCTGGTCCACATCGTGTTCGGCATGACGATCTTCCTGCTGTTCCCGTTCAGCCGGCTGGTGCACGTGTGGAGCGGCTTCGCCACGGTCTCGTTCCTGTTCCGCCCGCACCAGGTCGTGCGCAGCCGGCGCCTGAATCTGCCGCCCGGCCACAACGAACCGCGCCAGCCCGGCGCGAGTGTCTGAACCTCGAGGAGACAAGAACATGCTGGTGGAAACCGTCGACTTCAGCGCTGCCGCGCAGGCCGTGCCGGTGCTTGTGGCGCGCATCAACGGCGTGGCCTTGAACAGCGCCGCCGAGAACCTCGCGCCGGAAGAACTGCGCCAGCGGGCCTGCACCGAGCTGCTGCGCCAGGCGGCGATGCAGGCCGGCCTGCTCGACACGAGCGACGCCCCCGCCGGCGACGGCGTGGTCAGCGAAGCCGCGTCGGCGGCAATCGACACGTGGCTGGAGCGCGAACTGCCCGTTCCTGAGCCATCGATCGAAGCCTGCCAGCGCCACTTCGCGGCGCAGCCGGCGCGCTGGCGCAGCGGCGAGCGGGTGCGGGTGCGGCACATCCTGTTCGCCGTGACTCCCGGCATGGACGTTGTGGCGCTGCGCAACCGCGCCGAAGCCTGCCTGCTCGACGTGCGCTGCCACGATGGCAGCGCCAACGACGGCTTCGGCACGTCGGCACGCAAGCTGTCGAACTGCCCGAGCGGCGAACAGGGTGGCGAGCTCGGCTGGCTCGCCCCGGCCGACTGCGCGAGCGAGTTCGCGCGCGAATTGTTCGGCCATGTCGAGGTCGGCGTATTGCCGCGCCTGGTGCACAGCCGGTTCGGCCTGCACGTGGTCGAGGTGCTCGAGCGCGAGGGCGGCGTGCCCCAGCCCTTCGAGGTGGTGCGCGGCGCGGTCGAGATGGCGCTGCGCCAGCAGACCTACGTGGCGGCGCTGCGCCAGTGCCTGCAGCTGCTGGCCGGCGCGGCCGTGGTCGAGGGTGTCGACCTCGACGCCGCCACCACGCCGCTGGTCCAGTAGGCCCGACGGGCAGGCGCCGATGCCCGACGAACTGCTGCAGCGGCTGCGCCGCTTTCACGACGACTACTTCCCCGGCGTGCAGGGCCAGTTCGAGTCGCTGATGCAGGACGGGCAGCACCCGTCCATCCTGTTCATCGGCTGCTCCGACTCGCGCCTGCTGCCTTACCTGCTCACCGGCACCGGGCCGGGTGAAGTCTTCATGGTGCGCAACGTCGGTGCCTTCGTGCCGCCGCACGACGGCTCGGCCGGTTACCACGGCACCGCCGCCGCGATCGAGTTCGCCGTGCTCAAGCTCGACGTGACGCGCATCGTGGTCTGCGGTCACAGCCATTGCGGCGGTATTCGCGCGCTCTACGAGGAAGCCACGCCACACGCGACCAACCTCGCCGCCTGGCTGGAACTCGGCCGCGAAGCCGCGTTGCCGGTGCAGCTGACACCGGAAGCGCTGCGCCGCACCGAGCAGCGCTCGGTGGTGCTGCAGCTCGAGCGCCTGATGGGCTACCCGATGGTGCGCGAGCGTGTCGAGGCCGGCCGGTTGGCGCTGCACGGCTGGCACTACGTGATCGAAGACGGCGAAGTGCATGTCTTCGACGTGCGCAGCGGCAGCTTCGTGCCGGCTTCCAGCGCCCAGCACAGTGGCACCGGGCCCTTCGATTCGGCACCGGTCGACGACGGCAGCAGCATCTTCAACGAGATCGACGCGGCGCTCGCTCCCGGTTCGCACACCGCACACATCGAGCCGGCCCTGCCCGGCGCTTGATCCCGGTCAAACCCATGGGCACGTCCCACCGCTACCTTGCAGGCCTTGCCACCGAGGCCGCGCGCGAGCGCCCGGCCCACACATCCATGACCGACCCGACCGCCGCTGCCGGCCACGCCAGCGATCTGATGACGCTGCTCTGCGCCACCGGCCTCACACCGCTGCGCATGGGCGGGCGCACGCTGCTGCCGATCGTGCAGGGTGGCATGGGCGTGGGCGTGTCGGCCCACCGGCTCGCGGGCAGCGTGGCTGCGCTCGGTGCGATGGGCACGATCTCGTCGGTCGACCTGCGGCGCCACCACCCCGATCTGATGGAGCGCACGCGCGACCTGCCGGCCGGTGCGGCCGCCACGCAAGCGGCGAAAGAAGCCATCAACGCGGCCAACCTCGAAGCGCTGGCGCGCGAGATCCACGCGGCGCGCGAACTCGCGGGCGGGCGCGGGCTGCTCGCCATCAACGTGATGCGTGCGGTCAGCGAATACGGCCCGTCGGTGACACGCGCGCTCGAATGCGGCATTGACGCGGTGGTGGTCGGCGCCGGCCTGCCGCTCGACCTGCCCGACCTCGCGCAAGACCACCCGAAAGCGCTGCTCGTGCCGATCCTGTCGGACGCGCGTGGCGTGCAGCTGCTGCTGCGCAAGTGGGAGCGCAAGAAGCGCCTGCCCGACGCGATCGTGATCGAACACCCGCGCCTGGCCGGCGGCCACCTCGGCGCGGCGAAGATCGCTGATTTGAACGACCCTCGCTTCGAGTTCGAGAACGTGATCCCGGAGGCGCTCGCCTACATGCGTGGCGCCGGCCTCGACATTCCGCTGATCGCCGCCGGCGGCATCCGTTCGTTCGAAGACATCGCCCGCGTGCAGGCACTCGGCGCCGCGGGCGTGCAGCTCGGCACGCCGTTCGCGGTGACGCAGGAGTGCGACGCCCACGCCGAATTCAAGCGCGTGCTGGCGCAGACCACCGACGCCGACATGGTCGAGTTCACCAGCGTGGCCGGCCTGCCGGCGCGCGCCGTCGCAACACCGTGGCTGAAGAACTACCTGAAGGCCGAGCCCAGGTTGCAAAGCGTGGTGCATGTGAAACCGCGCTGCACGCTCGCATTCGACTGCCTGGCCCAGTGCGGCCTGCGCGACGGCCTGCCCGGCTGGGGCCAGTTCTGCATCGACACGCAGCTTGCCGCGGCCCTGCGCGGCGACCTGAAAAAGGGCCTGTTCTTCCGCGGTGTTGGCGCGCTGCCGTTCGGCGACCAGATTCGCAGCGTGTGCGAGCTGATGCAGCGCCTGCTGACGCCGAACGCTGCGGTGGGCACCTGAGCGACACCCACACACACGAAGCAGCCGCATGAAGTCCATTCAGATCCAGGCGCCGGTCACAGCGGCTGCGCCCGGTCCCGTCGGCGAGCCCGGCTGGCACCTGCGCTGGCTGCTCGCCGCACCGCACCGGCTCGGCTTTTTCGCGGGTGCGCTGATGCTCGGAGGCAGCGCGCTGTGGTGGGCAGCGGTGCTGCTGATGCGGACACAAGGTTTGTCAGCGACCTGGGCCGCGTCGCCCCCGGCGGCGCACGCGCTGCTGATGAGCCTGGGCTTCACGCCGCTGTTCATCGTCGGCTTCCTGTTCACCGCCGGGCCGCGCTGGCTCGGCCAGCCCGACGAGGCCGCACGCTGCCTGCTCGTGCCGGTGCTCACGATGTCGGGCGGCTGGTGTATCACGTGGCCGGGCCTTCATCTGCATGCGGGCGCGGCCGGCACGGGCATGCTGCTCGTGGCGGCGGGCTGGAGCGTGCTGTGCTGGCGCTTCGCGACGATCCTGCGCGCGAGCCGCGTGCCCGACCGCAGCCACGCACGCGTCGTGGCGCTGGCCTGCACGGTCGGTGCACTGACGATGTGGGTCGCTGCGGCAGCGCTGCTGATGGGCTCCGAGTCGCTGTTGCGCGCCGCCACGCAGGTGGCGCTGTGGGGTTTTGTCGCCACCGTGTTCACAGCCGTGTCGCACCGCATGGTGCCGTTCTTCAGCGCCAGCGCATTGCCCTTGCTTGACGCCTGGCGGCCGATGGCGCTGCTGTGGCTGATCGTCGGTGCGTTGTGGTTCGAAGTGCCGTTCGCGCTGGCGCAACTGTGGTGGTGGCCGCTGCCCGCTGCGCTGCGCTGGGCTCAGGTGGTGGTCGAGTTGCCCGCCGCTGCGCTGTTGCTCTGGCTCGCCGTGCGCTGGGGCCTGGTGCAAAGCCTGAAGATCCGGATGCTGGCGATGCTGCACGCCGGCTTCCTGTGGCTGGGCATCACGTTCGCGCTCTCGGCTACGTCGCATGCACTCATGGCCTCGAGCGGCGATACGCAATCGCTCGGCCTGGCGCCGATCCACGCGCTGACGATGGGCTACCTCGGCGCCACGCTGTTCGCAATGGCCACGCGCGTCAGCAGCGGCCACAGCGGCCGCTCGCTCGCCGCCGACAACACCGCCTGGGCGCTCTACTGGGTGCTGCAGAGCGCAGTGCTGTTGCGCGTGGTCGCAGCGCTGTGGCCCGCGCTCGCCACGCCGTTGACCGTGCTCGCGGTGCTGGCCTGGGCCACGGCTGTGGTGGGCTGGGCGCTGCGCTACGGCAACTGGTTCGTGCGCGCGCGGGTCGACGGGCGGCCCGGCTGAAACACCAGCACGTTCGCGCGCTGGCCGGCGCTCAGTTGAACTGAATCGGCTGGCCCTGGGCGTCGAACGGGATGAAGCCGCCGATGTCGCCGGCCTTGATCGACTCGACCATGCGCTGCAAGGGCGCCTCGGCCTGCGCCGCGGTCGGGCTGATGCCGGCACGGCCCGACATGGCTGCGACGAAGACGATGTCCCAGGGCTGGCCGAAGGCGCGCGCCTGCTCGACCAGGGTGGCGAAGGACACGATCTCGTCGGGCGCCTTGTCGACGCACATCAGCGGGGCCAGCGTGCCACCCTGGCCGGCCGTGAAATGCGCGCGCTGGGCGGGCGTGGCGTCGTCGGGCAGGCCGGCGGTGGCGAACACGAACAGGAGTCGTTGCGGCTCGTTCTGTTGGTGCGAAGCCTGCAGCAGTTCGTCGAAGCTCGAGATCGTCATGGCGCGGTTTCATTCAAAAGGGAAGTGGGGTGCAGCAGCACCGTGACCAGCAAGGACGCGTCGGTCAGCGCCTGCACCGCATGCGGCTCGCCACCTTCGAGCATCACCAACTGGCCGGCCCCCAGCGGGCAGCGGCGCGACGGGGTCGTCACGACCGCCTCGCCTTCGAGGCACAACACGGTGATCGCGCCGAGCACGCTGTGCTCGGGCAGGCCCTGGCCGGCCGGCAGCACGAGCCGCATCAACTGCAGGCTCGGCGTCTTCAGCAGGCTCGTCGTGACGGCGGCTTGCAAGCCGGGGCCGAGCGGGCGCAGGTCGATGACGTCGAGCGGTCGAGCGTGTGGCAGGGCCATGGAATATCCTGTTCGTTCGTCGGTGGATGGCTTGAGACTAGCGGCACGCGAGCCGTGGGGTCTTGCATTGAATCAAGCTGTTTCGTTCGACCCCGGCCCGTTCATGGATGCTGATTCAGGTCAATGATTGTGGAGCGCCGAAGCTCACACTGGCGCCCTGGAAAAAACGAAAGATCCACCATGCACGAGACCGAACACAACGCCGTACACACCCTGCAGAACCTGCCCGCACAGGACATCAGCGCCGAAGTGCTGCTGGAAAAGTACGCGAAGGGCGACGAGCGCAGCATCGAGGCGGTGAACCAGCGTGTCGCGCGTGCGCTCGCGCAGGCCGAGCCGGCGGCGCAACGCGCCCAGTGGGAGCAACGTTTCGCCGAAGCGCTGCGCGCCGGGTTCGTGCCGGCCGGGCGCATCCAGTCGGCCGCCGGCACGGGGCTGGCGGCCACGCTGATCAATTGTTTCGTGCAGCCGGTGGGCGACTCGATCGCGCACCCCGAAGAAGGCCACCCCGGCATTTACACCGCACTGACTGAAGCGGCCGAGACGATGCGCCGCGGCGGTGGCGTGGGCTACGACTTCTCGCGCATCCGGCCGCGCGGCGCCTGGGTCGGCAGCACGCAGAGCAGCGCCTCGGGCCCGGTGAGCTACATGCGGGTGTTCGACCGCTCGTGCGAAACCGTCGAGTCGGCCGGCGCACGGCGTGGCGCGCAGATGGGCGTGCTGCGCTGCGACCACCCCGACATCGAGGAGTTCATCCATGCCAAGGACGCCGGCGACCTGAAGAACTTCAACCTCTCGGTCGGCGTGACCGATGCGTTCATGGAAGCGGTGCAGGCCGACACCGAGGTCGAGCTGGTGCACCGCGCCGAGCCCGGCGCCGCACAGAAGGAAGCCGGTGCGTACCAGCACGCGCAACCGGACGGCGGCGGCCTGTGGGTCTACCGCAAGCGCCGCGCGCGCGAACTGTGGGACCAGGTCATGCGTTCGACCTACGACCACGCCGAACCGGGCGTGCTGTTCCTCGACCACATCAACGACGACAACAACCTGTCGTACTGCGAGAGCATTGCCGCGACCAACCCGTGCGCCGAACAGCCGCTGCCGCCGTACGGCTGCTGCTGCCTCGGTTCGATCGACCTGACACGCTTCGTGCACGCGCCGTTCGAGGCCGGGGCGCGGTTCGACGAAGCGGGCTTCGTGCGCGTCGCGCAGGTGGCGACACGCATGCTCGACAACGTGCTCGACGTGACCGTGTGGCCGCTGCCGCAGCAGCAGGAGGAAGCGCGCAGCAAGCGCCGCGTCGGCCTGGGCTTCACCGGTCTGGGCGACGCACTCGTGATGCTCGGCCTGCGCTACGACGGCGCCGAAGCGCGTGCGATGGCGCGGCGCATCGCCGAGCTGATGCGCGACGCGGCCTACGAAGCCTCGGTCGATCTGGCGCGTGAGCGCGGCGCCTTTCCGCTCTTCAATGCCGACCTGTACCTCACGGGCACGACCTTCGCGTCGCGCCTGCCGCAGACGCTGCGCGACCGCATCCGCGCCCACGGCCTGCGCAACTCGCACCTGCTGTCGATCGCGCCCACCGGCACGATCAGCCTGGCCTTTGCCGACAACACGAGCAACGGCATCGAACCGGCGTTCAGCTGGAGCTACACGCGCAAGAAGCGCATGCCCGACGGGAGTTTCAAGGAGTACGCGGTCGAAGACCACGCCTGGCGCCTGTACCGGCACCTGAAAGGCGAGGCCACGCCACTCACGCCGGCTTTCGTGACAGCGCTCGAGATGAGCGCGCAGGCCCATGAGGCGATGGTCGCCGCAGTGGCGCCGTGCATCGACACTGCGATCTCCAAGACCGTGAACGTGCCGGCCGACTACCCGTATGCCGACTTCCAGCACCTGTACCTCGAAGCCTGGCAGTCGGGGCTGAAGGGCCTGGCGACGTACCGGCCCAACAGCGTGCTCGGCTCGGTGCTGAGCGTGGCACCGGCCAGCGCCTCACCGCCGGCGGCGCCGCTGCAGATCGACGGTACGAACCGCCGTCTCGCGCTCGAACGATTACCCGCGCCGGTGCTCTCGTCCTTGCGCTGGCCAGGGCGGCCCGAGCTGCCGTCGGGCAACCCGGCGTGGACCTTCATGGTGCACCACCCGTTCGGCGACTTCGCGCTTTTCGTCGGCGAACTCGCGGCCGCCGACGGCGGACCGGCGCAACCGTTCGAGGTCTGGGTCAACGGTGCCGAGCAGCCACGCGGGCTCGGCGCGCTGGCGAAGACACTCTCGATGGACCTGCGCGCGAACGACCCGGCCTGGCTGCAGCTCAAGCTCGACGCGCTGGCCACGGTGGCCGAAGAGCGCGCGTTCGAGATGCCCTTCCCGCCGCACGGCGAGCGCCGCCTGTTCCCCGGCGTGGTGGCGGCCACCGCAGCGGTGATCCGCTGGCGCTGCGAGCAGTTGAAGGCATTGCCACGCCTGGGCCGCAGTGCACCGACACCGGTGATGGACGCGATGTTCAGCGTCGACGAGCCGCACACCGGGCCGTCGGGCACGCTGGCCTGGGCCGTCGACATCGACAACCCGGCCAGCGGCGAAGCGTTCACATTGACCCTGAAGGAGGTCACCTTGCCCGGGCACGACCGGAGCACGGTCACGCGCCCGTGCGCGGTCGGCTTCTCAGGCAACTACCCGCGCGCACTCGACGGCCTGGCGCGCCTGCTCTCGCTCGACATGCGCGTGATCGACCCGGCCTGGATCGGCATGAAACTGCGCAAACTGCTGAACTACGCCGAGCCGCTGGGCCACTTCATGGCCTTCGTGCCGGGGCTGCCGCACGGCGAGCGGCGCCAGCAGACCTGGCCATCGACCGTGGCCTACCTGGCGCGGTTGATCATCCATCGCTACGCGATGCTCGGCGTGCTGAATGAAGAGGGTTACCCGCTGCGCGACATGGGTGTGCTGGAACCCTCGGGCGACAAGGCCGAGCGTGGCCGTGTGCTCGCCGGCCGGGTCTGCCTCGAGTGTGGCAACGCGACCGTGATCCACAAGGACGGCTGCGACTTCTGCACCGCCTGCGGCGATGTGGGGCAGTGCGGGTGACGGCGCAAGCGCTGCCGGGCTTCGACTCGCCGGCGGTCGGGTTCGAGCAGCCGTTCGAGATGCTCGAAGCCTGCCACGACCGGGTGCGGCGCAGCCTCGCGCTGCTGGATCGGCTGGTCGAGCACGTCGGGACGCACGGGCACGATGCGCAGTCGCGTTCTGCGGCCGCCGATGTGCTGCGCTACTTCGACCTGGCCGCACCGCTGCACCACGAAGACGAAGAGCTGCATGTTTTCCCGCGGCTCGAACACTGCGGCGACGCTCCGCTGGAAGCGGCGACCGCAGGCTTGCGCATCGACCACGCGCGCATGGAGGACCTGTGGGCGGGGCTTCGGGTGGCGCTGCAAGCGTGGGCCTTGCCGGGTGCTGCGCGTGACGTCGGCATGCTGCCGCGGCAGCGTGCGCAGGAATTCGGCAGCGTGTATGCCATGCACCTTCGCATCGAAGAGACGCTGGTCTTCCCGGCCGCGCGCGCCCGCATGGACGCGGGGCGGCTGGCCCGCATGTCGGCCGACATGCAGGCCAGGCGGCAGCCGGGCGCGCGCCTCTAGCGCAGCGATCACGGCGGCCAGCGGTACTTCGGGACAGCGGTGCCCGCCAGGGCTTCGAGTGCCGAGCCGATGCTGTTCGAGCCCGGCAGAAGGCGCAGGATCTTCCGGAACAGCGGACGGTAGGGCTCGTCGGCTTCGTGGCCGGCGAGCGGATCCCGGTTCGCGAGAAAGGCGGCGTCGAGCTCGGCCCAGTCGGCCGCGCAGAGTGCGCTTTCGGCCAGCGGCAGCACCACCGCTTCTTCGACGCGCATGTGCTCCAGGTAGAAGGCGACATATTTCTGCACCGCCGTCTCGAAGACCTCGCGGCGTGCTTCGCGCTGGTCGGTCTCGGCCATCATCTCGAAGGCGACCAGCGCATGTTCGAGTTCGCGCACAGCGTTCTCTCCGCAAGCGTGGTCGTGGTCGAGCCGGTCGAGCACGCTGTCGACCTGCGCGTCGAGGCCGCGCAGTTTCGGGAACAGCAGCCGCGTTTCCTTGGGGTGGTGCAACTTCTCGGGGAACTCGTCGACGTAGAACAGCATGGCGCGCAGCGCGTCGAAGTCGGGCACGCTGCCTCGGCGGTGGTGCTCGCCGAGCAACAGGGTGATGGATCGCAGCATGGCCGACAACGCGCGGTGCTCCTGGCGAATGATGCTGATGCTGGTGTGTGTCATCGAGCCTCCTCCTTCAGGAAACAGTGATCGAGCGTCCTCCTTTCGCGAGCGGCGCAGCTTGACGTCGATCAACCCCCGGCATCGACAACAAGGGCAGCGGGGTCAACCGGGTGTCCGCCGGGTGCCCACTTGTGCCTGTGGTGTTGGCGCCCCAAAAGCCGTGAACATGTCACCTCGGCCGTGCGAACGTCATGACGACGTCGAGGCCCGATGTCAAAGTGCGCCGGCCCGATCAGGGCTCAGAGCGGGGTGCAAGCCCCGACCAACCAAAACGACTTGAGGGGATCCCCAATGAAGGCATACGCCGCAGAGTGCTTCGGAACGTTCTGGCTTGTCCTGGGAGGGTGTGGCAGCGCGGTGCTGGCCGCGGCGTTTCCAGGTGTCGGCATCGGCTTGACCGGCGTGTCGCTCGCGTTCGGGCTGACCGTCGTGACCATGGCCTATGCGATCGGCCACGTGTCGGGCTGCCATCTGAACCCGGCGGTGTCCATCGGCCTGTGGGCCGGTGGCCGCTTCGAGGCCGGCAAGCTGCTGCCGTACATCGTGGCGCAGGTGCTGGGTGCCGTGATCGCCGGCGGCGTGCTGTACCTGATTGCCAGCGGCAAGGCCGGTTTCAATGTGACGGCAGGGTTTGCATCGAACGGCTACGGCGAGCACTCGCCGGGCAAGTATTCGATGTTCGCGGCGCTGCTGACCGAAGTGGTGATGACGATGATGTTCCTGATCATCATCATGGGATCGACCGACAAACGTGCGCCGCAGGGTTTTGCGCCGCTGGCCATCGGCCTGGGGCTGACGCTGATCCACCTGATCAGCATTCCGGTGACCAACACCTCGGTGAACCCGGCCCGGAGCACTGGCGTGGCAGTGTTCGTGGGCGATTGGGCGCTCATGCAACTGTGGGCATTCTGGGTCGCGCCAATCATCGGCGCCGTACTGGGAGCGTTCGCTTATCGCGCGTTTGGCGAATCGGAGCGCTGAGCCACAGGGAGCCGAGCTCGGCGTCGAACCCTCTTCGGGGTGATTGTGGGGGGCGCGCTAGGCGAACAGACTTCGCGCCGTGAAACCGACTTTTCATGAACCCGCTGCACTGCGGCGCCCCACGCGATGACCGAGCAGCTCGGCAGGCGCTGCGCGCTGGTGATGTTGGCGTCGATGACGCTCGCCGTCGCGATGGGCCTGATGGCATGGGGCCCGGTCGAGCTGACCCCGGATTCGCACCGGTACGCCGACGAACGTGTCTGGCTGGGCGTTCCCGCTGCGGCCAACGTCTGGGTCAACGTCGCCATGATTGCCGCCGGCGCCTGGGGCTGGTACGCGACACGCGCCAGTCGCTGGCCGCTGGAGTTGCGAACGCCCTGGCAACTGTTTCATGTGTGCGCCATGGTCTCCGCCGGCGCTGCGGCGCTGTATCACGCGCATCCGCAAAACACCTTGTTCGTGCTGACTCATGTGGCCACAGCCAGCGGTTTCATGATGCTGACGCTCGGCCTTCTCGCAGAGCGTGTGCACTCGGGTTTTGGCTCGCTCCAGGTTTGTTGCGTGGTGCTGCTCGGTATCGCTCTGACCGGCAGCGGCATGCTGCTCATTCACGCCAGGAGCGGGAGCCTCGACATGCGCCCTCTGCTGCTGCTGGAAATCATTCCGGTACTCGTGATTCCGGCCGGCGCGCTGAGCTTGCCCGGCCGATCGACCGCGGTGTTCGACTGGGTGGTGGTGCTGACGCTCTATGCCCTGGCGAAGTTGTTTGAGATGGGGGATGCGTTCGTTCTGGAGGCCTCGGGCTGGATCAGCGGCCACACCATCATGCATATGGCGCTCACCTCGGCCGTCGGCTGGATGGCCTACCGCGCGGTGCTGGCAGGTGACGCCGCAGAGTCTGCTGGGGAATCGTCAGGCGAGACCAACCAGCGTGACACTTCGTTGAACACCGTGTCCTGAAACGCCATGTGCACGTGAGCGGTGGCGGCGATGTGCCGGTTGTCGGCACCCGGCAGTGTCGCGGTCGAAGCCGGAAAGACGATGTTGTCGCAATTGCCGTAGAAGCAGGTGAACAATGCGTGCCTTCGGCTGGGGCTTTGCGCGGCCAGCCCGAGCAACCACGGGCTCTTCAACGCCATCTGCCGGCTGTTCACGGTACGTCCATAACGTGCGAGCCAAGTGCCGCTGTGGGGTGTGGCGATCGTGATCACACGGCACACCCGCGGATCTGCGTCGAATTTGTCAAGCCAGGCTCGAACCGCAAGCCCACCCATGCTGTGCGCCACGACGACTGGCGGCCGTCCCGTGGCCGCCTCCACGCGGCTGACCGCCGCGTCGATGCTGTCGGCATAACCGCTGATCGAATCGAACAGCGGTTCGAGATTCACAGCGACGAACGGAACGCCCGAGGCGCGCATGCGCTTCATCCAGGGGTTCCAGAAGCCTCGATTGCAGACGAACCCGTGCACGAAAACGACACCTCGGCTGCCGCCGGGGGGCATTTCAAGGTGGTCCGGTTCGGCGGTGGAACGAAACGGCTGTCGCCAGCAGAACACTTGCGGGGCTGTGAGCACTTCGCCCCACCACGCTCTCAGCAGATTCACCGCCTTCGGGCGCGGCGCAGGTCCTGCTTCCTGAACCCAGGCCAGAAGCAGAAATTCCACGCCGAGAAACAGCGCGTATCCCGCGAGAATCAGAAGTGCGCCGCCCCATCCCAACGCGGGGCGGCCGGATTGAAAAAAATAGCCGGCCCACGCCGCCGCGCCACAGACAAGCGCGATGGTGATGAACTGCTGAAGGCGCGCGAGCATGCCGGAATCCTATCAGCGGCATTTGAGCACCGACATTTCCTTCGAATTTCAGGCTTCCCATGACCGTTGCCCAGCTCATTCAGGATCAATTGCGCGCCGTCGAAACAGAGCGTGCGACCCGTGCTCACGAGGAGGGCTTGGACGCGAAGGTCCGAACAATCAAGGAGTTTCAGCAGCGGCGGTTCCGCCACACCTATTCGGACCTTTTGAATAGTCAGCGGCACGGCGCTGCGTGCCACTTTTTTCTTGAAGAGCTCTACGGCCCAAGGGATTTCAGCCAGCGTGACGAACAGTTCGCAAAGGTCGTCCCGTCGTTGGTCAGGTTGTTTCCGAAGGAGATCGTCGACACCGTGGCCTCGCTTGCCGAACTGCACGCCTTGTCCGAACGACTCGACACGGAGATGGGGCGGCATCTTGTACTGCCGACGGTGGACGCGGCCAGCTACAGCAAAACTTGGCAGGCGACCGGCCAAATCGCTCAGCGGGCCAGGCAGATCGACCTCACGCTCCATGTCGCACGCTCGCTGGACTTGTTGACTCGGAGACCGCTGCTCAGGAACGTGCTGCGGCTGATGCGGCCGCCGGCACGCGCAGCCGGATTGGGTGAACTGCAGCAGTTTCTGGAGCGCGGTTTCGACACCTTCAGAGAGATGAAGGGCGCGCAGGATTTTGTCGCCACCGTTGAACGCCGTGAGCGAGAGTTGTCCACTGCGCTATTCGGTGAGTCGCTGGCGGAGAATACAGAGGCATATAAAGCCAGCGGGGCAGTTTCATTGCTTCCACCACCTGAATAACTCGGGCCTAGTTTGGCGTATGGTGCCGACCAGTCACTCGGGATTTTCTGTATCGAAATGGGGGGGTACTTGTTTGCGCGGTGGGCTCCAAAAAGCAAAAGGCCTCCGTCTTTCGAAGGAGGCCTTTTTCAATAGTAGCCTGACAATGTCCTACTTTCACACGGGAACCCGCACTATCATCGGCGCTGAGGCGTTTCACTGTCCTGTTCGGGATGGGAAGGAGTGGGACCACCTCGCTATGGTCATCAGGCTTAACCGGGCACCATCTTGTGTGATCGCACACAAGACAGCCAATTCGCAGAGTCGATCATGTGACCATTGATCACATGGCTATCAGATTTTGATTGCTCACCAAACACGTTTGAAGTACGTCATAACGTGTTGTACCCAACCAGACAGTCAAGTCAAAGTTATAGGGTCAAGCCTCACGGGCAATTAGTACTGGTTAGCTTAACGCATTACTGCGCTTCCACACCCAGCCTATCAACGTCCTGGTCTCGAACGACCCTTCAAGGAGCTCAGGGCTCCAGGGAAATCTCATCTCAAGGCGAGTTTCCCGCTTAGATGCTTTCAGCGGTTATCTCTTCCGAATTTAGCTACCCGGCAATGCCACTGGCGTGACAACCGGTACACCAGAGATTCGTCCACTCCGGTCCTCTCGTACTAGGAGCAGCCCCCTTCAAATTTCCAACGCCCACGGCAGATAGGGACCAAACTGTCTCACGACGTTTTAAACCCAGCTCACGTACCACTTTAAATGGCGAACAGCCATACCCTTGGGAC
>NZ_JAUYNV010000004.1 GCF_030698125.1 Methyloversatilis sp. | reverse complement strand
TGAGGTCGGAAACGTGTGCCATCAGAAATACCCTTCCTGCTTCTTCTTTTCCATCGAACCGGTCGAATCGTGGTCGATCACGCGACCCTGCCGCTCCGACGTCGTGGTCAGCAGCATTTCCTGGATGATGTCGGTCAGCGTTGCGGCGGTTGATTCGACCGCGCCGGTCAGCGGGTAGCAACCCAGCGTACGGAAGCGCACGCTCTTCATCTGCGGCACCTCGCCCGGGCGCAACGGCATGCGTTCGTCGTCGACCATGATCAGGGTGCCGTCGCGCTCGACCACCGGACGCTCCGCGGCAAAATAGAGCGGCACGATGGGAATGTTTTCCAGGTGGATGTATTGCCAGATGTCGAGTTCGGTCCAGTTCGAGATCGGGAACACGCGGATCGACTCGCCCGGATGCTTGCGCGCGTTGTACAGCTTCCACAGCTCCGGCCGCTGGCTCTTCGGGTCCCAGCGATGCTGCGCGGTGCGGAAGGAAAATATGCGTTCCTTGGCGCGCGACTTCTCTTCGTCGCGGCGCGCACCGCCGAATGCGGCGTCGAACTTGTACTTGTCGAGCGCCTGCTTAAGGCCTTCGGTCTTCCACAGGTCGGTGTGCAGCGCCGAGCCGTGGTCGAACGGGTTGATGTTGCGCGACTTGGCATCGGGATTGATATGCACGAGCAGGTCCATGCCCAGCTTGCGCGCCATCGCATCGCGGAATTCGTACATCGCCTTGAATTTCCACGTGGTATCGACGTGCAGCAGCGGAAACGGCGGCACCGACGGGTAGAAGGCCTTGGCTGCCAGGTGCAGCATGACTGCGCTGTCCTTGCCGACCGAATAGAGCATGACCGGGTTCTCGGCCTCGGCCACCACCTCACGCATGATGTGGATGCTCTCGGCTTCCAGCCGCTGCAGGTGGGTCAATGTAGTCATCGTGATGAAAACCGGGAAGCAGGGTTGCGCGCCGACCCGATGGTGCGGGCGGACGCAGGAGGAGCAGGATTTTACAGTGCCTCGCGGTTCGTGGGTCGGCCGGGCGCCGCGTGCGTCACGTCTTGATCAGCGCTGCCATCAACTTGACTGCGGCATCCAGCTCGACCTGAGCCGTATCGATGACCAGATCCGGCGCTTCCGGCGGCTCGTAGGGCGCAGACACCCCCGTGAAATGCGCCAGTTCGCCGCTCCGCGCCCTGCCGTAAAGGCCTTTCGGATCCCGTGATTCGCACACAACCAGTGGCGTGCTGACGAAAACCTCACGGAAATCGCGCGCGCCGATGATGCCGCGCGCCATGTCGCGATCTGCAACGGTGGGCGAAATCAGTGCCGAAACGACGATCAGGCCGGCATCGTTCATCAGGCGCGCCGCTTCGGCGACGCGCCGGATGTTCTCGCTTCGGTCGGCTTCACTGAAGCCGAGATTGCGGTTCAGCCCATGCCTTACATTGTCGCCGTCGAGCACATAGCATGCGCGCCCCGAATCGATCAGATGGCGTTCCAGCGCGAAAGCCAGCGTCGATTTCCCGGCCGCGCTCAGCCCGGTCAGCCAGAACGTCATCGCAGACTGGGAAAACATGTCTTCGCGTTCGCTCCGGCGGACCTGTCCGCCTTGCCACACCACATTTCTGTTGCGCTCCGTCGCTGGCATCCTGTCCAGTAAGTTCATTCAGGCGGAAAATCGCTTGGCCCCGGCAGAAACGGGCGCGGCGCGAAACCCAGGTCACGGGCGGCTTCGGCATGATCGAAGACCTGGTCGCGGTTCATGCGTTCTGCGATGGACGGCGACCAGTGCCGATGACCGGGCAACCGCGATGCAAACGCCAGCGCCCACTGCACGGCGCCCGCCGGCAGCCGGACGATACGGGCAGATCTGCCGAGTGCGGCGAAAACGCGCGCAACCATTTCGCGGTACGTCAGCGCCTCGCCCCCGGACAAGTTGTACGCGCCGCTGTGCACCTCCGTGGTCGTCAATGCGGCGACGCAGGCGTCGGCGAGATCGGACGCATGCAAGGGCTGCCGCAGGCCCGATGCCGGCCCGATCACCGGAAAAAAACCGAATCGGCGGATGAAACGCGCCACCTCCGAAACATTGTGGTCAAGTCCGAGCCCGTATATCAGCGTCGGGCGAAGGATGACGCACTCGATGCCGCGACCTTCGGCCCACTGCTTAAGTTGCCGTTCGCCCTCGATCAGGCGCCGGGCCGTCTCGCGCTCCGACACATCGGACGAATCGGGCTTCGTGAAACGACTCGTTGACGAAAGGGCCACCACGCGGCGGA
This sequence comes from Methyloversatilis sp., assembly GCF_030698125.1. Classification (GTDB taxonomy): domain Bacteria; phylum Pseudomonadota; class Gammaproteobacteria; order Burkholderiales; family Rhodocyclaceae; genus Methyloversatilis. The sequence continues at coordinate 243,254 of NZ_JAUYNV010000004.1, read as the reverse complement.
CCCCCAGACGTTCAAATTCATGGAAGTAGTCTGGCAACACCCAGATCGGTGCGAGGCACAGCCAGTTCGGCACTGCGCAGGACGGCAGCTCGGACAGCGTGTGGGCGGACTGCGACCGTAGGTTCGGCCGGTTTTCGTACGACGGACTTCTGGATACGGCCAATACGCGCCCTCGTTGTGGCAGGCACTGAAGCACAAATCGGCCGACTAGACAGCTCGCGCCGAGCACGCCGGTCCATTCGGATTTCTCGTCCGGAGGCATATCGTCACGATTGCTTGCCATGTGCCTCCATCGCCATGCGGGCTGCCCTGCCGGCTCGGCACGAAGGATCCTCTGTTAGCGATCGCTTGTCACCCGCAAACCGAACTTCATGCGCATGAATGTTGCGCACGGTGCTGTAGAAAATTCCTGTTAGGTCGTCGGCGCGCGCCCTCGGCATGGCGTCATTCACAGCGCAGCGAGCCAAATCCGATTTGCATCGTGAACTTCGGCCAGCCGAAGAAACTTACGGACTTCGGCGTGGCGAAACGCTTCACGATCACACAGGAAGCGCGACATTCGCAGCCAAGAAAATCCGAGTAACCAGCCGAGCGCGAGCGGAATGCGACCGGCTGTTTCACGATTGACGCCACCGACACGGCTGTAAGCATCGAGCAGTCTTTCAGCAGCAAGAGTTTTGGTCTGCGAATCCCACGCTTCATCTACCAAAATAAAGCGTTCGATGATTCTTGCAATATCGAAGTGGGCAGGTAAATAAGACCACCCAGCTTCCTCGAAATCGAGAAACCAAACATTTCCATTCGTGTCCTCAAGCACATTTCCCGCGTTCAAATCATTGTGAATGACTTGACAACCGCCATTGCCCAGGCCCGCATCGATCGCAAGCCAGCGTCTCACGTGGGCGCGCACCGGGGACAATTCGCAACAGGCCCAGGACTCATCCGCCAATAGATCCGCTGCCTTGCGCCGCATACGTATGCGCATCCGTCGCTGCAGGTGCGCAACCTTACGAGAAGCCGGAAAATTCCCCAGGGCAGCATGCAGTCTCGCCAGTTCTCCCCCCAGCTTGGGCAAGCCGACCAAGGAGTTGTTTAGATAAGTTCCGTCGACGAACGGATAGGCAAAAGCCACACGGCCATCAAGGCACGCCTTGGGAAACCCCGGTTCGCAAACCGGCGTCAGCACCCCACATTCTCGGACGTAATCCGAGATACCTCCCGAACGCTGTAGCCCGACTGCGATGCGCCTCGGAACAAGCTTGATGAACAGATCGACATTCGCGTCGGCAACCGTCATTCGACAATAGGATATTTCAGTAGCACCTGTACCAGATGCCACTAGGTAATCCCCTCGCTTCCCGAATGCATCCACCAACACGGGAAGCAAATTGCCACCGGCGGGCGCCCAACATAGGGATTTTGGCGTGAATGTCGACGCAATAGGCTCTCTGAAAGAGCCGGCTGACTTAGACGGTTTTCCTTCACTGCCGCAGGGAAAGCTTGCCATATGCCGTTCTTTTAAATTTGAATCGATCAAACGCTCGCCATACATGCTGTCTCGCCAGCAGCCTACCAGTCACATCAGCATTGTCAAAAACCGAGGCATGGCTGAATGAGCTTGTGATGTATGAAGATGATTCCGGATTGACCCATACCTGAAAAAACTACACATCGCCACTTTCAGCAACGCTGATATCGGCCCACTTGATCGACTCGCCGCAACTAATCGGCACAATCGCGCGCGCGCCCAATAAGCTGTCGATTTCTTCAGCACCTATCCCAACCGGCGGAAAAGCAAAATCGAGGGCATCCCACGTGATGACCTCACCTTCCGCGATTCCCCTACGCGCGATGATGCACATGCGATCGACAGGACTGGCAGGAGCCTCCGCATCAGGACGAATGCTTTCGCCCAATGCACACCAACTTTCATCCAGTATGGTCAATGCTTCGCGCAAACGACTCACTGGAAGCGCGTGGGCGACGTCAATGTCTGTCTGAGCGTCATCGACGACCAGACCTTTCTCAACTACCGAGGCACCGAGTGCCACGGCAAGCGACAGCATCGCAAGGCCGCTGTGATGATCCGAAAGCCCAACCGGGCAGGAAAAGACTTCGGACATGTATGGCATCATCCGGAGATGGAAACGGGATGCGTGAGCCGGTGGGCCGGGCGGCGAGTGCTGAATGACCAGCCTTGCACCTGCCCCTTTTTGCCGGGCCCAACCTACGGCGCGCTCGATTTCCCGAAACTTGCTGCGCCCGGTATCAATTACCATTGGCAACTCGCTTTCGGCAACCGCATCGATCAGCGCCTTGTGAGTGATGTTCGATGAAGGAATCTTCACCGCAAGCGCACCCACGGCCTTCGCAAATGCAAGACCCTCCGTATCGTAGACGCTGAGAACGACATTCAGACCTGTATCGCGTGCATGGTTCATGACCTTGCGGAGCGACTCAAGCGGTACCACATGGCGGGCGATCACATTCTCGAAGGGCTCAGAAACTGCCTCGTTCTTGCTCTTATCGTAGTAGCTGACCCGCCCAGCGTTCTTTAAGCACAGACTTTCCCGGTGTAGCACTGCACCTTTCAGATAGCGCCCACCAGCCTCGGCTATCTTGTCAATCAGGCGGAAGGCCTGATTCAGATCTCGCTGGAAGTAGACGTCGATGTCTGGCCAGAACAGGGGCGGATGCCCCCCGCCTATCAAGTCCGGTCCCAGCGACACGCAAGGTATACCGCGAACCGTTTCGAGTGCAGGCTTTTCATGGTCAGGTGGGCACATGGAGTTCCATCAAGGTCTCTGGCAGGAGCAGGCACAATCCGTTGGTGGTTCGACGGGTACCATCTGCCAAATCGAGGGAGTAGGCGCGATGGGGTAGCAACTCTCGCTTTGCTAGAAACGAAGTCATGCGGAAGTCTGAAAATCTCGTCTTCAGACCGCGACTAGCAGCCCAACGGCTAACTTGAGCGCGTGAGAAAATATTGAATCCACGCATCCAGTCCAGTCCATTCAAATTGTCACGGTACGCAATGCGCACATCGATGTCGTCCGGATTCAAGAGCGCCTGTACATAAACGTGACCACCCGGCGAGGTATTCGCAACAAGGTTTTCGAGCAAGGGCTCGAAGGCATCGAAAATACCGAGCGTACCGAATGATGTAACCACATCGAACTTTCCGAGTCTTGCGGTCAGTCCGTCTGCAACCCGCAATTGCGCTTTCGAAAGTTCGGTGCGCCGTCTGGCAACGTCGATCAGTCTAGCGTCGACATCGATACCGGCTAGCTGCGCGTCGGGATAGTTGTTGCCGAGGAAAGCAAGCAGGTCTCCGGTTGCACACCCAACGTCGAGGAATCGCATGGGCGACAAACCTTGCGCCCGAATTGCTTGTTTTAAGAAGCGGAAAACATCCTTCTCTGACACGGCCCTACTCTTGCCCAGATACGTCTCTGGCCGCTGCTGGAAAGAAGGGATGTCAAATGACTCGGGTATCATTACTTTTCACCTCGAAGAGAAGTTCCAAGAGGCGATCGAGGGCCATTCCATCGATCGCCCCCCAGTATTCAGAGCCACGTGTGGCAAGTGCACCAAGTTGTGCCTGCTCCGCAGGATCTCCAAAGCGAAGTAGTGCAGTGCGGAACCCGGATTCGTCTACTGCACTCATGACCTGTGGCAATTCGCGATAATCGGCGTAGCCATAGCCGTAGCAGTCAAAGTCGATGACGGGTATGCCGCACCCGAGCGCCCATTTGATCGTCGACGAGACAGAGCAGATGTATAGATCCGCAAGAGGCAGCAGATCCGCTACGGTCGTCTCAACCAGCACCGCGCCGGTCGCGCGAATCAGCGCGCGCCCCTCTGCCGAGATATTCGGATGGGGGCTCACAACCACATTAGCACCAGTCAGTTCGCCAGGCAGGCGCGCAAATGCGGAGACCACGTCCGCATACTGACGATAAACACAGGACCGACTGGCAAGTTGATCGGGCGGCATTGCAACCACTGCAAGTTGCCGATGAGCCGGCAGGTTGTATTGCGCAAAGAGCGCCGTACGGCGCGCTCGCCTTTCACCGGCTACGACGGCAAGCACGTCTTGCAAGGGGTGACCGATCGGCTTCAGCTTTGCTGCCGGGAAACCGAACCGGGAGTAGGCCTGTTTCATCGCTGAGCTCTCCACCGCGATTGCATCGGCGTGTCCGGCATTGACCAACCAGGGATTAAAAGGCGCCGTGGCGGTTAACTCGCGAGCAACCGCTTGAACAAAAGGCAATCGGGTAATGGCAAAACCATCGCCTTCAGCCAGCCAATGGGGCAGGTGTCGGCGAATCAGGGTAGCCCTGCGCGCATCGACCGCATGCGACGAACTGCTCTTGTAGGCGGTGACGGCTTCCTGATCCGAGATGGCGCCGTAGCTCGACACTGCAGTCATGATGCCCCGCCTGCGTGCGCCCTCGATCCAACCGTAGCTGTCCCGTTCCACATTGTCCTCGGCGAGCACGACGGCATCGATGCCCAATTGAACCAGCCAGTCCTCGCAAAAATTGATGCGACGACGTATTCGATCGACTTCAGACCACACGGCGTAACGCTCGCCATCGGTCAAATCGGCAACCAGAGCATCCGCCACCGTGGTTGAGTTGTCAGCCCCCGGCGGTGCATACCCTGCAACCTTCGCCTGCAAGTCACTAGGAAGGCGTATCGGTTTCGAAGCGAGCCAACCGGTAAGTCTCGTGTATATATCGGCTAGGCCGCCGGCGGAAGTCGCTTCTTCAACGTACACGGTACCCGCGGCCAGTGCCTCGGCCTGGTAACGCGCCGAGTCGGGAAGGCAGTAGGGAGACCACAAAATCACATCGAATCCGCCGGTTGTCCGGCCACGCGCTGCAAGTTTTAGCCAGACCTGAAAATTCCCCGGCTCGTACACAATACAGAGGAGTCGCTTTCGTTCAGCCACGATCAAGCCTCCATTTTCGAACTATCGTTTCCAACAATTCTTTCGATCAGTTCGTAGGCATCTTTGACGGGATCGTCCAGATTACCGAAAATCATGCGAGACCTGTCGGCTTGCCGTTTCCGCTCGGCGTTGGTCAACCCTGTTCGAATCGCGACCTCCAGAGTCTGTCTGTCGACGGCTGGAAGTGCGATTCCGTCAGTCACCAGCGGAAATGCGGTAAGTCCAGTAGCAGACCGCCAGAAGCCGGACACATCTGCCGGGTAATCGGCACAGATGATGCTCACCGCAGGCGAGTCGGCGGCGCACATCATGTAGGCGGCATCCAGTCCGACGGTGGAAAAACACGAAACGACGATATCGGCAGCGGCGATGGCTATTTCGATCTCCATGTTTTTAACAGTGATTGGGCGGGCGCCTGCACCGCGAAGCAGGGAGATCGTGCGGGAGCTGGATTCTGTGGATTCACGGGGGTGAGGTTTGTAGAACAGCGAAACATCGCCCATTCGAGCCGCTAGGTGTCCGATATCTCGCAACACGTGATGGTAGCCTGGCAAATGGAGAATATCCTGACCAAAATAACCGATGGTCATCGCCTGCATCCCCAATCCGAGCGCCTCCCGGCCCCTTCGCCGGAAGCTCTGGAAATCGCACTCCCGGTATCGCGCATGTTTGAGCGAACCGATTACATGCGCGGTCGCCGAAGTTCGCGCCTCGGTGAGCCGAGCGGCCAGCGTATCGATGACGAGGTAGTGGTCAGGGCGCGAAACCTCTGGCCACGTATCTCCCCAGAAATCCTGCACCACGACGCTCGGGATGCCCAAGGAGCGGGCCGCAGCAATAACGATTTCATCAATGCCGTTCTCGTCGGTTGAAGATCGACCACAAACCACGAGGCTGGCGCCAAACTTTTGAATTCTCTCCGCTGCTATTGCCCTGCTGCGCAACAAATCACTGCGCGAAACCGAAGTATCGAGCCATGTCAATGCGCGGACGTGCGGGATGCCCCGTGCGGCCAAACGTTCTTGCGCGGGCCCTTCCGCCACGACTTGGCATAGCGTGCCGCGAGCCGCAGCGCCCGCAGCCAGTTCGGCAATGTGACCTGCTGAACCAGCATCGCGCATTGTAAAGATCAGTTTGGCCGGTTCAGATTGCATCTAACCCCTGCATTGCTGTCGATGCCACCCAATCGAAGTTGGACCGACCGGAAGCCCTACCCGGAGTTGGCGTATCGAACATCTCGCTTATGGCGATAGAAATCTCGTCACAGCCGGTAATCATGCTGATTCCTGCCTTTGGACCCGAAACCGCAGATCCGTGTGGACCGCAGAATCGCCCTGCCCCGGCGCCCACACGCTGAAACGGCGCTCACACTTTGCCAGTTGTTGCGCAACATGCACGTTCCCTTCGGGCGCGCTTTGTGACCACGCAAACACGCACCGGCCGGAAGCCGAAAGTTGTCGCAGCACGCAGGCACCTACCGCGTTCGTAACCTCCGGCAAAGCGATCGCGAGTTCAATCACGCTTCAGTCCCAACACCGACCGCACATGCCCTGGCAGGTAACGGACGACGACGAACGCGAAGCGCAGCCAGACGCCGATCGCAACCAGCCACATCACAACTCCAGGATACTGATGGCGGAAAAACTTGCGATAGAAAAGCATCATGCCGCGGTGCTTATGCCAGGCGACGAAGATGGGGCGCGCTCGGCTGCACACGCCGTGGTGATGCACCATGCCGGCGGCCGGAACGAACATAATCTTCCATTTGCTGAGGCGAAAGCGCATACACCAGTCGAGATCTTCGCAGTGCATGAAATAAGCCTCATCCAGCGGACCGACATCCAGCATTGCGTTGCGGCGCACCAGCATGCACGCACCCGAGATCGCTTCGACCTCGACCGGTTGTGCGGGCAACGGTTGCTTATGCAGGTAAAAATCGAAAAAGACCCTGGGCCAGCGCCTTGCCAGTTTCGAGAGGCCCACGGTACGCACCAGCGAACGCCAGGGTGTCGGCACGGCACGCCGTCCTCCGGCCTGTTCGCTGCCGTCCGGATTAAGCAGAAGCCCGCCCGCCATTCCGACCTCACCGTCCGCCAGCATGACGGCCAACAAGCCGAGCATTGCGCCCGAGTCAAGTTCGCAGTCGGGGTTGAGGAAGAGCAGGAAATCTCCAGTGGCCTCTGACACGCCGCGATTACAAGCACGCGCGAAACCAAGGTTCTCTTCGTTACGGACTATGCGCAGCCTGCTGTCGCCGACGAATGTCGCCCGCAGACACGACAAGCTGCCATCGGTCGACGCGTTGTCGACCACTACAACTTCGCGAGCATCCGAAATAGCCGACCTTACCGCATCGACAAGACCCGGACCGGCGTTGTAATTGACGATGACGACCGAAACTGCAGAAGCTATTTCCATAGAGAGTTCAGAGCCCTGCCGACTCCAGGAACCGGACATCGGTCGAACGCCTTCAGTAGTCCGATCAGGCCAACGGTTCTCAGTTGCTGTATGCGCCGACGTTTGCGCAACATCCGCGCAAGCATGCACAAGGCGTCGAACTTGGCACGAAGAATTGCAGTCGCAGCGCCTGCTGGCAAGTAACGCAGCACTCCGGCGATGTTCAAAACCAAATGAAAAGGTAAAAATATCCAGAAGAGCAGCCCCGGCATGTTCTTCACATAGACCCAGACGAGATTGCGGTGACCATGGTAGACGCAAAAGGCGCTGCGCCGGCTGGTCGTACCTGAGCCGATATGGTGCACGCGAGCCGCCGGCACCAGCAGGCAACGGTAGCCCGCAAGGCGCAGGCGAAAGCCCAGATCGACGTCTTCCATGTAGCAAAAGAAGTCCTCGTCGAACCCTCCGACCTCGATCAGTGCATGCCGGCTGTAAAGCGCAGCCGCAGCGCAGGGGGAAAACACCTCGCGCTCCGCGGCACTGCGGTTTGCGGCCGGCAGCCCGAAGCCGTCGCGCCAGGCAAACCCGCTGACGTGGTAGCGGTCGCCATCTCCGTCGAGCAGTTCGGGATTCCAAGCCTGTAGTAGCCGTGACGCGAACATCGCACAATCGGGATGACGCCGCGCCGCCGCCAGCAAGGTTTCAAGCCAGAGGGGTTCAGCCCGTGTATCCGGGTTCAGCAACGCTATCCAAGTGCAATCATCCGCCAGCGAGATGCCATGGTTGTTCGCCGCAGAAAAGCCGACGTTGGAGGGGCTGCGCGCATAGACCAAACGAGGATACGACTCGAGACTGGCGATCTGCTCGGTCGTCGCATCCCCGTTATCGATGACGATTACCCTGAAATCCTGCACGGTCTGCTGCGACAGCGCACCCAGGCAATCGTGCAGAACATCCCAGCAGTTCCACGCGACAATGACAACGGCGCAAGCCTGCGGGCACAGGACACTCGGCTGCGCACTCATCGCCGACACCACTTGTACATACTCACGCGACTGCTCCACAAGGGAAGGGACAGCATGAGCAACTCATGGAATTCAGGACCATGGGAAACTTCAGCAGTCCTGCAGTCGTCGCTATCATCCACCGGATCCGTCTGCGCCATAGACCTGCTGAGTCCGTCCGGCGATGGCTTGATTGGCCGACAACATGTATTGCACGTGGGCCGGCAGGAAATAACGGCGGATCGCATCTTCAGTCAGCACATGCCGGACATTGATACCAAGCACTCCACCAAGCAGCGCGGACGCCGATGATACGGAGAGGACGTGGCAGCGCGACAGCAGCACGGACAGGAATTCCACTGGCAGACGCCCCAGCGGATCGGGCAGCACAATCAGGTGATAATCCGGCAGCCTGAGCGCGAGTGCCCTGAGCAGCGCGGGGTGCGAGCCGGCGTGCGGCTTGACGATAATCGTTGCACCGACGGGCACATGCTGCGCGCAGAGCTCGGCATACAAAGCGATTTCGTTTTTCTGTGCACACATTCGGCTGCCCGTGAAGTTACCCAGCAAAAGCATAAAAGGCTGGGTGCCCTCCACGACGAGACCGTCCAGCAACTGCAACTCTGCACTTGTCAGGCCGGTGAAGCCCTGCTGCAGGCGGCCCAAGGCGTCGCGTAGACAACTGGCCGGCAACAGACGCACCGGCAGGTCGCAGTCGGATGTTCCCGCGATCCGAAAATCCACGGCGATGATCGCTTCGTGCGCGCCGAGCCAATGGGAAACCCCACGCAGACGGGTCGCCCAGACGCCTTGGCGCAACGCGTCGGGGCGATGACGCACATGCTCCGGAAATGGCGGGTTTTCGGGATGGAGAAAGCCCGGCGGATCACCGTAACAGACGCGACGCGCGGACGGGAAAGCCTGCATGAGCGCCTGCGCGGTGTGGTCGGCACTGGCGTCGTGCGAGAAGTACAGGACTTCGGGCACCGGGCGCTGCCAGTGAGTGCGTATCCACGCCGCACGTGAATTCAGCATGCGGAACGGCGACAGACTTGACGCCCGGTGCACAAACCCGGGGAATACCAGTCGCACCCACGGCAGCCCGGCGAGGCAATTGGCAAAGACATCGTGTACGTCGGAGCCCCGTCGGTGAAGCGCCGCCCGGTGACACCAGACAAATACCGTGACGGGCGCTTCTTCCCAGACACCACGGCCTCGGCGATCCTCGAAAAGCGCACCAAAAGCATGTGGTAGCTGGTGAATGAAGGACACAAGCATCACTGCTTCGCCAGCAACTGTCGTCCGTTGCGACTGGGCTGCTAGCGCCGCCGCTGTCATCAGGGACGCCACGGTTGTTCGATCCACCAAGGCAGGCTCGGCCGCACAATGCAGTTCGGCCACTGATTCGGCCAATCGCCGCGCACACCCTCCGGGCTGCTATCGTCAGTCACGCTAAAACTGAGCACCGATGCCTTCATGAAGCGGTGTTCCGGCAATTTGCCGGGCCAGAACTCCAGATCGATGCGGTAGTCACCAACGTTCAGCAGCGGTGCGGTGATGGTGCAGCGCTCGCGGTACCGCCCGGGGCGCCGATGGGCACCCGCGTCAGCGATCAAATTATCCATCGACACGAGTACGTAATGCCCCGACAGATCCTTCACGTGCAGATGCACATTGACCGGGTAGCGCTCTTTCAGTATCTCGAATTCGATCTCGACGGTCAGTGGCTCCTTGACATCGAACTCGCTGCGCACGGCCCCTGCTGCATCGATTATGCGGACGGCGTCCAAACGAATGACGCCATCGAAGGTCGGTGATTCGGCCGGATCGGCCCACACCTGCTCGCATTGCAGGTTGATGCCTGCGCGAATGTAGGAGCGAGTGATGTCGGCTACCGACGACAGCGCACGCATGCCGGCCTCGGCACCGATCATGCTGTCGCCGACGATGCGTCCATGCGCCATGTGAACGCCGCGATTGCAGATGCGATTGATGGCATCCATGTCGTGACTGACGAATATAAGAGTGCGCCCCCGGTCTGCCACTTCAAGCATTTTCTCGGAACACTTCCGCTGGAAAGCCGCGTCACCGACAGCGAGCACTTCGTCGACGATAAGCAGCTCGGATTCGAGATGTGCCGCGACCGAGAAGGCGAGGCGCACATACATGCCGGAGGAGTACCTTTTGACCGGAGTGTCGATCATTTCTCCAAGTTCGGAGAATTCGATGATCTCATCGAGCCGGCGGCGGATTTCGGCCGGCTTCATACCCATGATGCTTCCGTTCAAAAAGATGTTCTCCCGTCCAGTCAGATCACCATGAAAGCCGGTACCTATCTCCAACAGGCTGATCAAACGACCACGAAATCTGAACTCGCCACTGGTGGGGCCCGTGATCCGCGACAATAACTTGAGCAACGTGCTCTTGCCGCACCCGTTCGGGCCGATGATGCCGACGCGGTCACCTTGTGCGATCTCCAGATCGACATCCTTGAGCGCCCAGAAGTGATCCGGCGGCGCATCGGCCGTCTGGCTCGAATCAAGCACCCGATGCGCATCGGAGTGCACTATGGGAGGTGCCTTAGGTTGGACACGCCCGGCAGACATCAGCATGCGGGTCATGTTGCGCAAACGCGCGTTGAGCATCTCCGCCGCTGTCACGTTGCTCCGCCCGATGCGGTAGAGCTTTGATAGGCCGGAGCATTTGATCACCCAGGTCACAGCGTATCCACGATCTGTCGGTCCTGCCGCTGAAACACGACCACTCCGCTCACGAAGCACACAACTGCCATCCCGCCCAAGGTCCACAGAGTGGTGGCCGACGGCCATTGTCCGACCATGGCCGCCCGGTAACTGTTGATCACCAGCGACAGCGGATTAACCGCATACCAAGGCTCCGCCCAAGCCGGGACGGCCGACACCGGATAGATGGCGGGCGTAGAGTAGTAGAAAAGCTGAAGACCCAGAGGCACGAAATGCTTCACGTCGCGATAACGAGCATTCACGGGCGCGAGTATCAGGCCGACGCCCAGTCCGATCATGAGCGTTGACAGCAGAAGGAAAGGCATTATCAGGAGTAGCTGTATCGTCCACACGCCGTAGCCGATGGCGAACGGGGTGATCAGCAACACATAGGCGATCAAGAAGTCCACCGCAGCGCCAACGGCGTATGAACCACCTATCAGCAGCCGCGGAAAATACACCTTGGTGATCAGACCTGCGTTGCCCTCGATCATCTGCACGGACGGATTCAGTACGTTCATGAAGGCGTACCAGGGAATCACCGCCACCAGATAGAACATGATGGTGGGCAGACCGTCGGTTGGGACCTTCACCATGACGCCGAACACGATGACAAATACGCCGACGGTAATCAGTGGCGTGAGCAGCACCCAGCCCATGCCCAGCACCGTCTGCGTATAACGCCCCTTCAGGTCACGTTTGCAGAATACCCAAAGCAGCAGACGGTATTCCCAGAGGCTTCTCAGCAGTGCCGCGAAATCCATCCCGCCACCACCTCGAACTACCGTTTCGCGCAGGTGCGGTGGCACGCCTTCCGACGACATGCTCACGAGTGCGTTCCCCGGGTATCAAGTGTCATCGGAGCACCGACAGGCAATCCACCCGACAGCTCATCGATCAAGGCCATGATGCGGTCGGCCGAGCAGCCGTCCAGCAGCCCCCACTCCGCCGAACACGCCGTTTGCGCGAGGCGCGCGCGTTCATAAATCGCGGGTTCTTCGGTCACTTCCTGGAGCACGCTTTGAAAATCATGGAATCTGCGCACGGTCGAGATGCCCCCGGCCGGCTCGAAATCGGTGTAGCCGTAGTCATAGCAGTCATAGTTGATCGCCGGAATACCACATGCAGCCGCCCAGCGCAGGGTTGAAGAGACGCAGGCGACGAAAAGATCGCACACCGGCACCAATTCGAGTGTATCGATGTCGGTGACGCGCTCGTGTAGCTGGTAGAGGCTCAATATGGCGGCGAGTTTGGCCGGGTCGGTTACCGGATGTGGCCGGATGACAACTTCGAAATCAGTCATTCGTGCCACCACACTGAGCGCTCGCGCCCAAGCCCAGCAAAGCTGGTCGTAGCTGTTGAATTCAAGCGGAATGTGGCGTGACTGGAACTGGTCTGTTGGCCAGGCACAGAGAAGGATTCGCTTGGCCGGATTCAGCCTGAGCAACCGACAAAGTTTGCGCTTTAGCTCATCCCGCTGCCCCCGAGCGTTAGACAGCGAATCATCGCAAGCTGTGCCGGTCAGGCGTAGCTGTTGCGGCGGAAAACGCATATGCCGGTAGTAGCGCTCCATCTCCGGACTTTCCACCGCGATGCAGGTCACCTTGCTGTTGTTCGGCAGCCAAGGGTGCTCCGGCGCCAGACCGGCGGCCTCAATCGCAATAATGGAACGGCCGGGCAACCTGAGAAGCGCCTTGCCCCCGTAGTAATTCACCCAGTTTGGGAAAAGCAAGGCGGCCAGCCGGTTCGAAAGACTGCTGCTAACCTCGTAATCCGTCTTGTCCGATAGGCTTTCGACCATTTCTTTGGTCGTACCCACCGCAAATGGAATGATCAGCGTCGGCACGCCCTTCGTATTGCACAGCCTGGTGAGCAGTGCATTCACTGACCCGGGAAATTCCTGGCCGAATACGACGAGATCTGGAGTCAGCAGATCGAACAGCGTCCGCGCGTAAAGAAAAGGCCTGGTACGTCGCAACTCGCCGCGCGTCCCAATTCTCGCGCCGACGCGCCGTATTATTTTAACGGGTAGCGACACTAAGTGCAGCGCGAAAATCATCGCGAGCGCTGCGATGCGGATCGGCAATGGTCGGAGCGGCGGGGGCGAAGCAAGAATCGAGTTGGGCATGTAGCCGCCCTCGAGGCGTGCCTCTCTTTCCTTCATGACTTCGGTGCCGGCGGATGCCTGCAGTTTCTTACCGGGAAAGAACTCCCTGAAGCCATTGAGTTGGCAGAACGCACGGTCACGCCGCAGATTCAAGTAACCCGGTTGAGCGAAAAGAAAATTAACTTGGTATCCACGAGCCTTCGCAATCAGGGCAACGCGACGCAGTTCGATGAATTCACCCGCCTCATTTACGACGAAAAGCAGCGATTTCATACGACGCTCAGGAAGTTCTCGATGATTTTTAGCCCGGCGGGACCACTCTTTTCCGGGTGGAATTGACAACCATACACATTGTTCTTGCGGACGGCCGCCGAGATGCGGCAATTCCCGTACCAGGTATCGGCCAGCCTGTGCGCATCGTCGGCCGGAACGGCCGTATAGGAATGTACGAAGTAGGCCTCACACGCCTCCGGCAGGCCAGCCAGGATGCTGCCGTCCCACGAATTTCCGAAAAGAGGATTATGTAGCGGACTCCAGCCGACGTGCGGAACCTTCAGGATCGCGCCTGTCGCCGTCTGTCCGGAAACCGGCGCGACAAGGCCCGGGATGATGCCCAGCCCTTCGTGATCGCCAAATTCCTCGCTGCCCGACAGCAGCATCTGCATGCCAAGGCAGATTCCAAGCAACGGCCGTCCGCTTGCTGCGAACTTTCGCAGCGGTTCGATGAGCGCCCGCTCGCGCAGTCCTTGCATACCGATCGCGAATGCTCCGACTCCCGGCAGGATGAGGCGCGATGCTTCACCCAACACGCACGGGTCGTCAGACAGCAGGACATCGACACCGAAGTGCTCGACCGCCCTTGCCACGCTGAATATATTTCCCAGCCCGTAGTCGACGATGGTTACTCGTTCTGACATCGCTTCTGTCGCCTCCCAGCGCTCAATATCCGTCAGTGAAAGCAGATCCGCGGATCAGTGGTATCTCTTGCAGGATACGCACGCCCCGCAATGCCGACGGCGGCCGCCTCAACCGCGAAGTGTTCAGCCTCGTGCATCACCACGGAGGGCGCCGGCGCACGCAGCGCAGTAAGCTGAATGGACTCCCGCCTCGACACCGATGCGTAGGCGTCGCGCTTCGTCATTGCGGTCTCACGGGTCAAATGGTTCGTACCGATATTCCGGCCCCGGCAGCACCCGCACGAATGGTCGAAAAACCAATCCGGTCATAATGCAGCACGTCGGCTATTGCAACTGCATCAGCTTTTCCGCGGCCACAGACGTCGATGAGATGGTCAAGCGACCCCATGCCACCACTGGCGATCACCGGAACCGGGCAAACCTCCACCACCGCGCTCACCAGATCGACATCGAAGCCTTTTCGAGTACCTTCCTGATCGACCGACGTTAGCAGGATCTCACCTGCACCCAGTTCGACGCCACGCTGCGCCCAAGCGACGACATCCAACCCCGTGCGCTCCCGACCATTGTCGGTGAAAACTTCCCAACGCCCCGGCGCGATGCGCTTGGCTTCGATCGACAGCACCATGCACTGGGAGCCGAACGCGCGCGACACTTCTCCTATCAGCTCCGGACGCGCCACCGCAGCGGTGTTGATGGCAATTTTGTCTGCGCCCGCCCGGAGCAGTTCGCGCACGTCGTCGACCGAGCGCACTCCTCCGCCAACGGTTAGCGGGATAAACACATCCTGCGCGGTACGACTGACTATGTCGCGCAAGCTGTTGCGGCCGTAAAGGCTGGCCACGGTATCCATGTAGATCAGTTCGTCGGCGCCCTGTTCGTAGTAGCGCCGTGCGAAAACCTGCGGATCACCGACGACGCGCAGGCCCTCAAGGTGGATGCCCTTGATGAGATTCGGCCCCTTGATGTCAAGGCGCGGAATGAGTCTTACGCCGGCCATCCTTCAGGCACCCTCATGCCAGACTTGGCTGCGCAGCTTCCACTCCCCCTGATCGAACGTCCAGAGATGCGGCGAACGGAAAGTGTCCGCAAGGTGCATGAAATACTCGTAGTCAATGATGGGCTGTTCGAACATTTTCGAAGCCTGTGGAAACTCGTTCGCCGGAAGACTGAGGTAGCGGAATATTTCGTTGGCGAAACGTTCCGGGAACTCACCGTCGAAGCGCTTGGCAAGGGCCACGCCCTCGCTGCGGTTGATGTCACCCGAACGAATTTCCTGTGCGGCATCGTATGTCGCGCGACCGATGCCGAACTTGACAAAGGTGGTGTAGTAATGGAAATCGTCGATACGGTCGTCGATGCTGTTGTACTTGCTGTAAGTACCCGGTGTCCGTTCCGGTGACGCCTGGAATCCTCCGTGCTCGACTGCATAGTAATAACAGCTCTGCGGATGCCATTTCAGGTAGTAGCCGAGGTAATGAACCTCTACGTTACTCTCCTCGATCTGTGCCGGATTCGCCGGCAGGTAGGGCTGCAGTTCGTGCTCGTCGACGCCGAAGTGATCTTTCAGGTCCGCCAGTGAAGTACCGCCCAAGTAAATCTGCGACTTGTCGGCTGCCGTGAAATAGGACCAGTCGCGCTTGGCCGACTGCGTGTCGGCGATGGGATTGCCGTATTCGGCCTCGTTCTCACCGTAGAACACCAGCGGAATCTTGTGTAGCAGCGCCATCTTGGGAGCCAGTGCCTTCTGACCAAACATGAAGGGCTGAAATGGGTGGAAAAGGTTCTCCACTGCCAGACGGGTTATCAACCGATGGATTTTGCCGTTCGGCGTGCACAGGAAATTGTCGAAACCAGCATGCAGCCAGCTCTGGAAATTACGCCAACCCCAGTCGGTGTAAATGTGGGGCGCCCAGGTGACCGTCAATGGATGCATGCCGTACTTGTACTTCAGCATGTGCGCTGCGTAGAAACTGTCCTTGCCGCCCGAGCCCGGCACCACGCAGTCGTAGGAGCCGTCGGTACTGCGGTGACGGTCGCACAACTCGCGCAACTGCCGCTCGCGATCGTCCCAGTCGATCCTGTTCTGCTTTTGCTCGGCCATCCGGCAGGCATCACAGATACCTTGCTCGTCAAAGTGGATGGTCGTTTTCTTGGTGCCTTTGGTATGCACATACTCGACGGCTGAATTCGGCCGCTGGTTCGAAATGATGCACTTTCGGCAGAATACGACGTCATGTGGGAGGCCGTAAAGGGTGTCGTGCTGACCGGCGTCCCGCTTGAAGGGCTCGATGTCAAATTCGCGGCGCTTAGGGTAGCGGAACATGCTTGATGTCTCCCAGTAAGTATTTTAAGTGCATAAAATCGCTTTCGGTATCGATATCGAGCGATCGCTCGAGCGGCATTTCGTAGCCGATGGTGCCCGACGCGACAAACCGGCGTTCCTGTCGCAACCAGTCGGCTCTGGCGACATAGACAGCGCCGTTCAGCGCATGAACTTCAGGCAGATCCTGCCGTCGTGTGATAGCGGCCTCAGGGAACAGGGGCAGCAGACGGTGGTCGTCGCTGAGTTGGAACATCCAGTACGGTGACTGCTGCACCGCACAGACCGAAACGCACGAAAACGCTTCGCGCGCGACACAGAGACGGATTGCTCCATCGATGTCCGCAGCCGTACGCAGCGGCGAGGTGGGCTGAAGTAGCACCACCCACGTCGGGTCTCCGCAGCGGTCGAGCACATCGACCACCACATCGATCGCCGGCGTGTCGTCGCCGGCAAGTGCCAGATCGCGGACGAAAGGTACTTCGCAGCCATGCGCCCGTGCCACATTGATGATTTTTTCATCATCTGACGACAGCACGACGCGATCAATCAGGGACGAAGCGCTGGCTGCCTCGATGGTCCATGCGATGAGCGGCTTGCCGCCGGCTCGACGAATGTTCTTGCCGGGTACGCCTTTCGAGCCGCCACGCGCCGGAATGATTGCAAGCACAGTAGCGCCGTCGATCACCCGGCAGCTCCGCCGTGAGGCCATTCGCTCTGCGCACGTTCCAGTTCTTCGAGGCGTCCGACGTCGAGCCAGTACTCACGCAACGGATAGGCTGATGTCCGCCGGCCACTGTCCAGCAGCTTCTCGAATAAGGTCGGCATATCGAAAAAAGTATTGCCAGCGACATGCGACAGCGCTTCCGGCGACAGTGTGTAGATTCCGGCGTTGACGAAGAAGCGATGCACCGGCTTTTCGTCGATGGACACGATATCGGCGCCGTCCATGCGCACGACTCCGTACGGCACCTGAAAATCGTACTCGCGCACCGCCATGGTTGCCGCCGCATCACGCTCTTCATGAAAGCGCAGCATGTGATCGAACCGAACACGCGTCAGCAGATCGCCGTTCATCACGACAATCGGATCGTTCGGCTGCTCCGGCAGCAACGACAAGGCGCCGGCCGTGCCGAGGCGCTTGTCCTCATGAAGATAATGAATTTCCACGCCATGACGACTGCCGTTGCCGAAATAGTCACTGATGGCATCGGCGAGATAATTCACCGACAGGAAAATCTTGCGGAAGCCCTGTTCGGCAAAGCTTTCGAGAATGCTCTCGAGTATCGGCTTGCCGCCGACCTGCAGCATGGGCTTGGGACAGCTTTCGGTAAGCGGCCGCAGGCGGGTGCCCAGTCCGCCTGCCATCAGCACTACCCAATTCGGAAGCTCCGCAACGCCCGTCAGCGTATCCAGGGTGGCGAGGTCAACGACCTGTTTTTCGTGATTGACCATGGGTACGTGGTGCAGCACCTTACGACGCATCAGCGCGAGCAATTCCGCGTGCGACGCGTGTTCAGGGGCAGTGATCGGGCAGCGGTTCATCACCTCCGATACCGGTGCCGACAGATCGCAACCCCGCAGGATGGCCCGGCGTACGTCGCCATCACTAAGCGTACCGACCAGGCGACCTGCTTCGTCCAGCGCGAGCGCCAGTTGCAAGCCTGAGCCGTCGATGCACGCAATGGCGTCGCGCAGTGACGTGTCCGGCTTTATGACGATCTTTTTCCAGTGCTTCATGAGTGACGATCGTGCCTGATGGTTGCCGGAACTCCTTTGAGCAGCGCACCCGCTGTCACGTCTCGCGTGACCACGGTGCCAGCACCGACAATGGCGCCTTCGCCAATGCTCACTCCAGGCAGCACGACTGCGCCGGCTCCGATGAACACATGGGCGCCGAGCGTAACCTCACCGCAGATCGTCGCGCCCGGACCGACGAACACGTGGGAGCCAATGATGCAGTCGTGATCAACGCTCACACGCGTGTTGATCAAAGTGTTCTCACCGATGCAAATACGACACTGCAACGTTGCACCAGCCATCACTTGACTGCCTTCCGACAAAAAAGCACCTCGCCCGATGACTGCCGAGGGGTGCACCACTTGAGCGAATTGAAAACCACGCTGCTTCCAGTCGTTGTACAGTCGGTAGCGAAACAGCGCGCCTGGCACGACGCCAGCGCCATTGACGAGCGACACCGACGATGGCTCTATTTCAGCGACCCACGTGTCATCACCGAGCACGGGCACATCGAACACCGTGCTGCCGACGGTTAGGCCCGGATCGGCGATGCCGCGCACCAACCGGCCAGCACTCAGCAAGGCATCAAGCAAGACACTGCCGTGTCCTCCCGCAGCAAGGATCACCAGGGGCCGATCAGTCATCCAGCACCTCATCCGCTGCGTAGTCACGCAAAGCGGGCCTGCCTGAAAGGTGCCAGAAATCAAAAGGCGACAGGCCACTGCCCGGACGCTTGCAGGCAAGTTCAAGCGCCTCGCCCGCAGCCAGCGCCCGGGCGGCAACCAGACTTTTGCGAGCGATGGCACGATTTTTTGACTCGCTAGCAGTCGGGCGCTTTACGCCGTCACCGAACACCAGTTCGATGTCGCGAATCGCTGCCACCATGGCTTTGAGTTCGCTGGGCTCAAGCGATGCCTGATGATCGGGTCCGGGCAGTGTACGGTCAAGCGTAAAGTGCTTTTCAATGATCGCGGCTCCCCGTGCCGCTGCTGCAATCGCGACATGAATGCCCGGGGTATGGTCCGAATAGCCGACTGTCAGCCCGAAAGCACTCGCCATCGTATCCATCGCGCGTAGATTCACCTCGCCGAAAGGCGCCGGATACTCGGTTGTGCAGTGCAAGAGCGCAACCTGATGGCGCAACGCGTGCTGACCGACGTCGGACGCAAACGCCGCCGCGAAGACATCGCGCCCCGGCGTCACGTCAGCAGGACACGTGATACCGAAGGCGAGCACACCGAGCGCAGCTTCGATATCGGCCAGCGTGCTCATGCCGGTCGACATGATAATTCGCTTCGCGGCGCGCCCCACATCAAGCAGAAAAGGCGCATTCGTGATGTCACCGGACGACAGTTTGACCGTTGAGATCCCAAATTTTCGAGTAAGCAGGTGCAGGCTGGGAGTGTCAAACGGCGTAGAAAGGAACTCCACGCCGCACGACATGGCGTGTGCTATCAGCGCCTCGTGGCTGGCTTCATCAAGTTCAAGTTTGCGGATCATGTCGAACTGGCTTTCGTCAGGATCCGTCGTATGCTTCTGGTAAGCCGCCTTCGGCGCGTGACGCGCGACCAGATGAGCGGTACGGAAGGTCTGGAATTTGACCGCATCGGCACCAGCGTCCGCAGCGGCATCGATGAGGCGCTTTGCCTTTTCCATGCAGCCATTGTGATTGACACCGGCCTCGGCAATGACGAACGTTTTCATGTCAGCTCTCATGCTGGAGGTCGAAAAAAGACTTCTGCACGGGCGGTAGTGGCTGCTTCAACTGCGCAACGATGGCTTCACTCGCGCCGCCGCAACCGTAAAGCGGGCGCACTTGGTCGAGTCCAGCGCGGAAGTCGCTCGATAGTGCGCGACGGATAGCCTCGACGATGTCTTTGCAGCGCTCGTCCGCATCGATTACAGAGGCGGCCTTGAGCCGCCCTTTTTGCCGATCGCCGATATTGACCGTTGCCCTGCGGAGTGCCGGCGCTTCGATTAAACCGCTGGATGAGTTGCCAATGACCACGTCCGCTTCGCGCATCAGGCCGAGATAACGAGGCTGGCCGAGCGACACGTACGCACGTGCTCGTGCTGGGTGTTCTGCAACGTACCGGTCGATGCAGCCGATCAACGCTCGCCCACCGGTATCCGCATTTGGATAGGTGAACACGACTGTAGCCTGTGGAAACGACTGCAGCGCACGCAACAGTTCAGTCATCGCTATTTCGGGGAGAACATTCCCCAGCGTTGCCGGATGATAGGTCACGAGAAAAAGTGGCCCCTTCAGTGTCATATCGAGCGACTGTTCAAGCTCGGCGCGCGACATCACGTCCGTCCGGCGCAAGTGATCAAGGCCCGGCGCACCGACATTGAAAACCCGTTCCGGCGCTTCACCGAGTTGAATCACGCGCTTGCGGTAAGGCTCGGCTGCTACAAAATGTAGATGCGACATTTTGGTTATTGCGTGTCGGATGCTCTCGTCGTACGCACCCTCCGACGTCTCTCCGCCGTGGATGTGCGCGACCGGGATGCGCGCTAGCATTGCCGACTGCGCTGCAGCAAGGATTTCGAATCGATCACCGAGGACCACGACGACATCCGGCGATAGCGTAGCAAATGCGTCCGCGAAACCGATCACGCCCAACCCGAGAGATTTCGTGATGGCGACCTCGTCGTCCGCCGACAGCAGCATGTCGACGCGAACATCAATGGTGAAACCATCCGCTTCGATCTGCCGATAAGTCAAGCCGAATTCGGGTGACAGATGCATGCCGGTCGCGACCACCTGTAGCTGCAACGTCGCATCTGCAGCGATTTCCTTCATCAGCCAGTACATCAGGCCGTATTCGGCGCGCGAGCCGGTGACAATGCATATCCGACGACGGGTCTTCATGCGTCTGGCCCGGCCAGCCTAGCGCTGCTCGGCACATTGATCAGACTGGCTTCAAGCGCTTCCGAGACCGGCAGTTCAGCACGCGGGCAACTGGAATACATGGGCAAGCGATGCAGCAGCGTCCACGCAGGGCGACACTGAAACCCGGCATCGTTCGAGGCTGCTAGCAGGGCATCTCGAGCATTGATGTCCGGTCTTTCCAGACGAATGGCGTTCAACCAGTAATTGCTGCACGCACCGTCCGGTTCACCGACAAACCGAATACCGCTTGCAAGGCTGAACGCCTCCCGGTAGCGTTCGGCGAGGAGCCGCTTGCGCCGCAACAAGTCTGGCAGGCGCTCAAGCTGTGCGCAACCGAGGGCAGCATTCAGATTCGGCAAGCGATAATTGAATGCAATCTCATCGTGGAAGAACTCCCAACGGTGTGGCTTTTTGGCTGTGGTTGTCAGATGTTTTGCATGACTCGCCAGAACAGGATCGTCGGTCAGGATGGCTCCGCCTCCGCCGGTCGTGATGATCTTGTTTCCGTTGAAGCTCATTGCACCTAGCAAGCCAAAGGTTCCGGTGTGGCGCCCGTGTAAGGTGCTTCCGAGCGACTCGGCCGCATCCTCGACGATCGGCAAACCGAACCGCGCGGCAACGTCCATCAGCTCAGGCATATCCACCGGGTGCCCGAAGGTATGCATCGGCACGATCGCAGCGATGCGACGCCCAGTACGCACATTTCGCAACTGCCCAGATGAACGCTCTGTCGTCGCCTCAAGATGTTCTTGCAAGGCAACTGGATCCATACCCAACGTGTCCATGCAGCTATCGACGAAATGCGGTACCGCTCCGCAATGGGAGACCGCATTGGCGGTCGCGACAAAGGACAGCGCTGGCACGATGACTTCATCCCCCGGCATCACACGGGCAAGCAGCAGACCGACATGCTGCGCGGCCGTGCCATTTACGACCGCCACGGCAAAGCGTGCGCCGGTCAGTGCAGCAAGGCTCGTTTCAAACTGGTCAACATACTTCCCTACCGACGAGACCCAAGCAGTATCAATGCATTCCTTAACGTATGTCCATTCATTACCGTGAAATTCGGGCTCATGCAGTGAAATCATCGTGTCAGCCTTGCCTAGGACACGATTGAGTCCAGACAGAAAACCCTCCAACGTACTATTCCTGGCTTTCATTTCAGATGTTGTACCTATCTGCCTTGTAGGCAGCCAGGTTGGCAGGATTCACAAACCAATCGGCAGTTTCAGCTAAACCACGTCGGAAACCGTCCAGACCTCCGTATGAGGGCGACCAGCCGAGCAATTCCCTCGCCTTCGAATTATCGGCCCAGAGCCGCTCCACTTCTGATTTCATCGGACGCAGCCTTTCGTCGTCACATACAATCCGAATCTCATGCCCCATCACGTCGGAAATCAGGCGCGCCGTATCGCCCACCGATATCTCGAAGTTGCTGCCGAAATTAATCACTTCTCCGACGGCTCGATGGCTCTCGAGCGCGGCGATGAAACCAGCAACCGTATCGCGGACGAAATTGAAGTCCCGCGTCGGAGAAACAGCACCTAGCCGTATTTCGCGCTGACCACTCGCAATCTGCGTAATGATGGTTGGGATGACTGCACGGGCAGATTGACGCGGCCCATAAGTATTGAACGGCCGCGCGATCACAACGGGCAGATCGAAGGCTGCAAAGAATGAATACGCTAGCTGATCGGCACCTATTTTCGATGCCGAGTACGGCGACTGCCCCTGCAGCGGATGGGCTTCGGTAATCGGCACGAACCGCGCAGTTCCGTAAACCTCACTTGTTGAAGTGTGTATTACCCGCTGAACGCCCGCGTCGCGGGCGGCTTGCAACACATTCAGCGTACCTTTTACATTGGTGTCGATGTAGGTATCAGGCGAATGATACGAGTATGGAATAGCAATTAACGCGGCCAGGTGCAGCACCGCATCGCAGTCCCTCATTGCTGTTCGCACGCCATTCGGGTCACGAACGTCGCCGCAAAAAACGTCAAGCTTGCCGCGTACATCCGGCGCCAACTGGTCAAGCCAACCCCACGAATTGAACGAGTTGTAGAGCACGAACGCACGGACATCGTACCCCTTGGCAATCAGCGCTTCGACGAGATGGGATCCGATGAATCCATCAGCACCGGTTACAAGAACTTTCACGATCGCTCCATATGCTCCCGCCGGTCAATGCTGACGTCCGGAGGCGGAATTCAGAATGACCGACTGCCGCGCTTCAGCCTCGGCGCGCGAGGCATAGGCGTTAACCACGATGTGGACTTGAGGGAGAAGATTTCAGTCAGTCTAAGGCTCGACCAATACCAACAGCATACACGTGCGCTTTTGATCACACCTGTGAACGGGAGGCAGTAGCGGAACATCGGTGTTGTAATTTGGTGGAGAGGAGGAGGATCGAACTCCCGACCTTCGCATTGCGAACGCGACGCTCTCCCAGCTGAGCTACCCCCCCAACGAGCGCGCAGTATAGTGCGCCGCAGGCGGCTTGTGAAGGAACGTGCGACGCAGAAACCGGTCGCACTGCTGCACGGAATAATGTGACGGAGCAAACGATGGAATCGGACGAAACACGCGGGCAGGAACGCCGGCTTTTCATGCGCAACGGCATCGCGCTGCTGGCGGCGGGCTCGGTACCGGCCCTGCTGTCAGGCTGCGCGACGGCCGGGCTGTATTCGAAGGTTGGCGATCACGATGCATCGACGATCGCAACGGGCGATGAATGGGCTTACGACGAGCTCAACGGTTACAACCGCGAGCGCCAGGCGCAGATTCGCTACATTGCCGAGGCAGGGGCTTCGCCGGTGCTGCGGCTTGAAGTCGAGGGCAAGCCGCTGAGCGGCCTGCGCCACGATCAGCGCGAGGAATACGATGCGCCATGGGTCGTCACGCGCGATTCGGTGTACGACTACGACAACCTGTACAACCCGCCGCTGCCGCTGCTGCCCGCGCTGCTCGAGCCGGGCGCACGCGAAAGCTGGCAGTCGATGGTGGTGCATGACCCGAAGTCGCGCGCCAGGCGCTGGCATGTGCAGATCGACGCCCTGCGCACCGAGTCGGTCACGGTGCCGGCAGGCACGTTCGAGGCGCTGAACGTGCGCCGGCTGATCAAGTTCGAGCACCCGGATTTCTTCCGCAGCCACTCGGAGCGGGTCGAAAACCTGTGGTACGCGCCGGAGGTGAAACGCTGGGTGAAGCGCGAATGGCGCGGGCAGTACCTGCAGAAGATGCGCGCCCGCATGCCCTACTTTCGCGAAGACTGGATCGTCTGGGAACTGACGTCGTTCAGAGTGGCGTGATGCCCGCCCCGGCCAGCGCGCGCTTGAGCCGGTCGTTCACCGCCGACCAGGGGCCGGCCTCCGGCGTCTCCTCGATCACGATCATCGCACCACCGCTGGCATCGGCTTCGCGCAAGGCGGCGTAAAGGCCGCGCGCGTAGCCCGCCGGATCAGCCGGCAGCATGCTCCAGTGGTGCGGACAATCTGCCAGCGGCGGCTGAGAGTGGGCGATCACTGCACAGCGGCGCCCGCTGTGGCGAAAGGCGTTCAGGAAATCGCGCAGGCGTTCGCCGGCCACTTTCTTCATCGGCGTGCGTGGCGCGTAATGCGCCGCCAGCGTGCCTGATGCGCGCGGTGCGCCCTGCCCGGCCGTGTCCGCAAGCGGGCGACCGATCACCGCTTCGATCTGTGCGGCCGATATCGCCCCCGGACGCAGGATGCGCGGCGCCTCTCCCGACAGATCGAGAATGGTCGATTCGATGCCGATTTCGCAGGCGCCACCGTCCAGCACGGTGATCGCGTCGCCGAATTCATCGCGGACATGCGCGGCGGTGGTCGGGCTGATGCGGCCGTAGCGATTCGCCGACGGCGCAGCCACGCCGCTTCCGAACGCACGCAACAACTGCAGCGCGACGGGATGCGCCGGAACCCTCAGACCGACCGTGTCCTGCCCGCCGGTGACTTCGTCAGGTACATCGGCGTCGCGTTTCAGGATCAGCGTCAGCGGCCCGGGCCAGAACGCATTAGCCAGCGTGATCGCTTCGCGCGGGATGTCGCGCGCCCAGTCGACCAGCTGGGCGGTGTCCGGCAGGTGGACAATAAGCGGATGATCAGCCGGCCGGCCCTTCGCTGCGAATATCCGGCGCACGGCATCGGGGTTGAGCGCGTCGGCACCCAGGCCATAAACCGTTTCGGTCGGAAAGGCGACCAGTTCGCCGGCACGCAGCCGCTGCGCTGCCACATCAATTTCTGTGCTGCCGGCGGTCACGATGCTCAGTCTTCGATGCCAAGCGCCTGGCGGGCATTCATCGCCAGATCGATGACCGGCTCGCCATGCTCACCCAGCACCGTGAAGTGCCCCATCTTGCGGCCATGGCGCGCGTGGTGCTTGCGATACAGATGCAGCTTCAACCCGGGGACGCGCAGCAGGCGCGACCATTCGGGCTCGTGCGCATGGTGCGCATCACGCTCGTACCACAGGTCGCCCAGCAGATTCACCATCACCGCGCGCGAATGCTGTCGCGCGTCGCCCAGTGGCAGGCCGCACAGGATGCGCACCTGCTGCTCGAACTGGCTGGTGACGCACGCATCGATCGTGTAGTGACCGCTGTTGTGCGGTCGCGGCGCCATTTCATTGACCAGAAGACGGCCTTCCGAAATGAAGAATTCGACGCCGAGCACGCCGACGTAACCCAGTTCGGCGGCGATGCCGGCCGCCATTTCAGTTGCTTCGGCGGCCAGCGCACCACTGATGCGTGCCGGCGCGATGCTCACATCAAGGATGCCGTTGCGATGGCTGTTCTCTGCGATCGGGAAAGGCTCGACGCGGCCGGCCGCATCGCGCGCCAGCACGCACGACACTTCCATGTCAAGCGTCAGCATCTTTTCCAGGACGCAGGCTTCGCCGCGGAAGCTTTCGAACGCAGCCTTGGCTTCCGCCACGTTGGCGACCCGCGCCTGGCCCTTGCCGTCATAACCGAAGCGCGCCACCTTCAGCACCGCCGGGAACAGCGCTGGGTCAACGGACTCGATCTGCACGGCGCTGGTGACCGTGGCGAACGGTCCGACCGCGAACCCGCGGTCGGACAGGAAGGTTTTTTCGGCGATGCGATTCTGCGCCACGGCAACGCATTCGGCGTTCGGGCGGGTCGGGATGAACTTGGCGAGATGGTCAAGCGTGTCGGCCGGCACGTTCTCGAATTCGGTGGTCACCGCCGCACAGCCTTGCGCCAGTCGCTCCAGCGCATCCGCATCGTCGTAGGCGGCACACAGGTGTTCATCGGCCGCCCGTCCGGCCGGACTGTTGCGGTCGGGGTCGAGCACGACCACGCGATAACCCATTTCATGGGCGGCCAGCACGAAAAAGCGGCCGAGCTGACCGCCTCCCAGCATGCCCAGTGTCGCGGGAGGAAGAATCATGTGTTGCGACTCCGATGAAAGCGCTTCGGACGTGCATCGCCTGTATGCGGCGATGCATTACCCGAAGAGGAATGAAATTCAATGAACAAAAGAACCTGCACAGACAGAACCCGCCCGACACCTGCAACACGACTCGCCGATGACGGCCGGCGGCATCGAAGCTCGTTGTCAGCCATCCAGTTTCATGTCGAGCACGGTCTGGGTCTGCCGCGCGCGGAAGGCATCAAGCGCACGGGCGAGCGCTGCATCTTCGCCCGCCAGCAAAGCAATCGCAATCAGCGCCGCATTGGCCGCGCCCGCTTCGCCGATGGCGAAGGTCGCGACCGGCACACCCTTGGGCATCTGTACGATGGACAGCAGCGAATCCATGCCGTTGAGTGCCTTCGACTGCACCGGCACACCCAGCACCGGCACAGTGGTCTTCGCCGCCAGCATGCCCGGCAGATGCGCCGCGCCGCCGGCCCCGGCGATGATGGCGCGCAGACCGCGCGCGCGCGCTTCTTCGGCATACGTAAACAGCAGGTCCGGCGTGCGATGCGCCGACACGACGCGTGCTTCGAAAGGCACGCCAAACTGCTCGAGCAGCGCTGTTGCGGCGCGCAGTGTGTCCCAGTCGGAATTCGACCCCATCACCACGCCAACCCGGGGCGCTCGCGCTGCTTCAGAAGCACTCATCGTCAAGGTCCTCCGGCAGCCCGCGCCGCCCGGAAAAAGGTGCGAACTTTACACCTGTACGGCAATAAATGAAAAAGCGAAGGGGCACCGGTTCCCCGATGCCCCTTCGCCCGTGTCAGGCTGCTTCAGCGATCAGTCCGGGCGGCGTGCCCGGTCTGTGCGGCCACCGCCTGCGTTGCCACGATAACCACCTTCGCGGCGCGGTGCGCCGCCCGGCTTGGCACCCCAGCCGCCCGGACGGGCCGAACCACCAGGACGAGCACTGCGCGGTGCCGTGCTGCGCGGTTGCACGCGCGGCTCCAGACCCGGAATGGTATGCACCGGAATCACGTGGCGGATGAAGCGCTCGATCGTCTTCACGCGGCGCACGTCGTCACCGGAGGCCAGGCTGACCGCGATGCCGCTGCGGCCGGCACGACCCGTGCGGCCGATACGGTGCACATAATCTTCCGCCGACTTCGGCAGATCGAAATTGATCACGTGGCTGATACCAGCCACGTCGATGCCGCGCGCGGCAACGTCGGTCGCAACCAGCACACGCAGCGCACCGCGGCGCAGATGACCCAGCGTACGGTTGCGTTCGCCCTGATGCATGTCGCCATGCAGCGCAGCTGCGAGGAACCCGTTTTCGCCCAGCGTTTCTGCGATCTGGTCGGCATCGCGCTTGGTTGCCGTGAACACGATGGCTTGTTCGACGTCTTCACCGCGCAGCAGGTGGTCGAGCAGACGCTGCTTGTGGCCCATGCCATCGGCGAACAGCAGGCGCTGTTCGATCTTTTCGTGCTGGGCTGCGGTAGCCACGATCTCGATGCGCTGTGCGTCACGCGTCAGGCGCTCGGCCAGACGGCAGACACGCGGTTCGAAAGTCGCCGAGAACAGCAGCGTCTGGCGATTCTGCGGCAGGCGGTCAACGATGGCTTCGATGTCTTCGATGAAACCCATGTCGAGCATGCGGTCGGCTTCGTCAAGCACCAGCATTTCAAGGCGGCCGAAATCGATGCGGCCACTGTCCATCTGGTCGATCAGGCGACCGGGCGTGGCAACCAGCACTTCGTACGGCTGGGCCAGCAGCTTGTTCTGCATGACATAGGATGTACCGCCAACCACGCTGACCGCCTTGGCGTAGCGCATGCCCTTGCCGTACTTGCGGCAGGCTTCGGTGACCTGGATCGCCAGTTCGCGCGTCGGGGTCAGCACCAGCACACGGGGACCGCGCGCCTTGACCGGCGATTCCTGCATCAGGCGATTCAGCGCCGGCCACATGAATGCAGCGGTCTTGCCGGAGCCGGTTTGCGAAGACACCATCAGGTCACGACCAGCCAGCGCAGCAGGCACTGCCATTTGCTGGACGTCCGTAGGATTGGGGTAGCCGGCCTCGACGATTGCGCCAAGAAGGTTTTCGTTGAGACCGAGTTCTGAGAATTCCATGAGTTTTTTCCACACGATGGCCACCGTCCGTGCTGCGTGAGGCAGAACGGAGGGAGCGGGTTGGTCGGGAGAAATCCCGACGATCTATCGGCACTAACCGATCAACCACGCATGACCAAACAGGCGGGAGAAAAAGACAGGCCAGGGACGATAACTTGCTGTGCACGCACCGGAATCACCCGGAAGCCGATCGGAAATCGGCCGCTCTGCACTGAGGTGCGGACTTTACAGACGCTCGCGTATGTTTGCAAGTGCTTTTTCGCATTGCAACATTTCACGTGCACGCGTCAGCCGCGTTGTGCTGCATCCAACCTGCGAGGTTTCGGGTATCCGGCAGACAAACCGTGCGCGAGCACGATCGGCGAGCTTGCAGACATAGTTGGGCGCGTTCGCCTCGTCTTCCGGACGACTTGATGAACTCACTGACGGACGCATTTGACTTCGACGCCGGTCCTCGCCGCACGGATGTGAAACCGGACAAGCTGCCGCCGCTCGAAAACAACCGGCTGTTCGAAATCACGCTGGAACCGGAACAGGGTCGCCTATCGGTCGTCCGACCGGCCCCATCCTTTTCATCGGCCGGGCTGTCAAGGTGATGTAAAGCCCTTGAGGCAAAAAAAGGGAGGCCGACAAAAGCCGGCCCCCCCTTTTTTTATTGCTTTGAATCAATGGCCTTTGGCGTGAACCTCGCGAGCCCGTTCAACCAGCGCATCCAGCCCGAACTTCTTCAGTTTCAGATAGAGCGTGCTCTTGGCGATACCGAGCGAACGGGCTGCCAGCGCCATGTTTCCGTGACTGCCGTCAATCGCACTGAGAATGGCTTCGCGCTCGGCCTCTTCAAGGCGCCGGCTGTCTCGCACTTCGCCGATGCCGAACATGTTCTGTTCTCCGCCGTGCATCGGCGCGTCAAACGGACGAATACCGCGGACCTGCGGCTCATCGGTGTGGATGAGCGCGCGCGGCCGTTCTCCGGTCAGCAGCATCGATTCCAGCACATTGCGCAATTCACGCACATTGCCAGGCCACGAGTACGACGACAGGTCACCGACGTCAGCCGAACTCAGTTGTGGTGCCGGCACACCGTGGTGCAGCGCGAGTTTTTCGAGCAGCGCACGGGACAACTCCGGAATGTCGCTCAGACGGTCGCGCAGCGGCGGGATGCGGATGCTGGTCACGGCGACGCGGTAATACAGATCCATGCGGAAGCGACCGTCCGTCACTTCCTTGCGCAAGTCGCGGTTGGTCGCGGTGATCAGCCGGAACTTGACCTTGCGCGGCGCGTTCTCGCCGAGCCGGTAAATTTCGCCCTCTTCGAGGACGCGCAGCAGGTGCGGCTGCATGTCAAGCGGCATTTCGCCCAATTCGTCCAGAAACAGCGTGCCGCCGTTGGCCGCTTCGATCTTGCCCATCATGCCGCCGCGCCGTGCGCCTGTGAAAGAGCCTTCCGCATAGCCGAACAATTCTGTCGCCAGCAACTCGCGTGACAGGCCGCCACAATTAACGACGACGAACGGCGCCGACTTTGCGCTGCCGCAATCATGTATGCCTTTGGCAAACACCTCTTTGCCGACACCGGTTTCGCCCAGCAGCAGCACCGGAACATTCGACTTCGACAACTGACGCGCACGCTCGACAGATTCGAGCAGCGCCGGATCCTTGCCAACAACGCAGTCAAGTTTGCTGGGCTCCGGTGCCGCGCTCTCTGCCACCAGGGTCGCTGCGCCGCTATGCGCCGCGCGAGGCCGGAAGATCGGGATGGTCAACAACGTACCGATGCGCTGCCCGTTGTCGAACACGGGCTCCAGCCATTCGGGTGCAATCCAGCCTTGCAAACCGGCCGGAAGGCCGTCGTCGGTGGCATGGCCGAGCGAGATCGAAGCGATATCGAGCCTGCGCGAGCCGATACGGCCAACCGCGAGTTGGTTGAGCGCTTCTTCTGCCCGCTCGTTGGTCTTGACCGGATTGCCGCGGCGATCGAACACCACGACGCCGTCGCTACTGGAATGCGTCAATCGGTGCATGCACCGCTCAAGCAACCGGAACCGGATACCCATTTCATGCTTGGCCAGACGCCCCTCGATCTTGCTGGCTGTCGCCACCACCAGCGCGAGGCTGTGACGGTTGTAGGTCTGGTGCAGTCCGGACACGTCGATCGCGCCCAGTACTGAACTGTCGTAGGGATCAAGGATGACGGTGGACGAACAGGTCCAGCGCTTGATGCCGGCGCAATAATGCTCAGCGGAGTGGATCTGCACCGGATGACGTACTGCGATCGCGGTGCCGATTGCGTTCGTGCCACAGGCGGTTTCGCTCCAGCTGGCGCCGGGCGTCATGTTCATGCTTTCGCCCTCTTCGCGCGTTGCATGGTCGCCTTCGAGGCTGAGGATGGTGCCGCTGTGATCGGTGAGCACCATGATGGTGCCGGTTTCGGCGAGAAAGTCACGCGCCATCGCCATGACGGGCGTGCTGGCGCTGAGCAGATCACCGTGCTTTTGCTGCAGGGAATAGAGCGAGTTTTCGCTCAAGGGCGGCGGGGCCTGGTACTTGCTGGGATCAACGTGCGCGTTCAGACAACGGCGCCAGGAATCGTCGATCAGTCGGCGCAGCGCATCGGAACTGCACTCTTCACCGTTGAGCACTCGCTCCCAGTGTTTCATCACGTCCCGGTCACGCTCGGGGCGGGAAAACATCTGGCTTTGATCGTCGTCCCTTACATCCATGGCCACCTCCTTTTTTGCACGGAGGCAGACAGATGACCGATACACCACAACATCGTGTTGCGAAGCACAGGGTCCGACTCCTCCAGGACCTGCGTAGCGATGTACTTCGAGGCACACCGTCTCGCGGGCTGAATTTTAATCTTCTGCGCCGACGAAAAAAATTCGCCGGAAATACCGTAGCTACCGTTAACGCCCTGGCGGACGATAAATCACTGGTGGATCCGAAACTTACGTGAAGCTTACTCCTGCCACAACTCAAGCGCCACTGCCGTGGCTTCGCCTCCGCCGATACACAAGCTTGCCACACCGCGACGGCCGCCTGCACGGCGCAGTGCACCAAGAAGTGTCACGATCAAGCGCGCACCGGTTGCCCCGATCGGATGCCCCATCGCACAGGCTCCACCGTGGGGGTTCACCTGATCCGCGTCCAGACCGAGATCACGAATTGCGGCGAGCGTCACCACTGCAAATGCCTCGTTGATCTCAAACAGATCGACATCGGCCAGCCTCCAGCCGCTGCGTTCGACCGCACGGCGGATCGAAAACGCGGGAGCCATCGGGAAACGCCGCGGTTCGCCCGCGTAGGACGCATGGGCAACGATACTGGCAAGCGGCGTCAAACCCAGCGCGGACGCCCGTGAAGCTCGCATCATCAGCACGGCGGCCGCACCATCGGAGATCGAACTCGAATTCGCGGCCGTGACCGTTCCATCCGCTTTGAACGCGGGTTTGAGCGCAGGGATCTTTTCCGGTCTGGCCGACTGCGGCTGCTCATCGCGCGTGACGACCGTAGCCGGAGCGCTGCGGCCTTTGCCGGCAACCGTGACCGGCGCGATTTCCCAGTCAAAGGCGCCGGCTGCAGCGGCGTCGCGCGAGCGCGTCAGCGAGCGCAGCGCCCACGCATCCTGGTCCTCGCGCGAAAAACCGTATTCCTCGGCGCATTGCTCGGCGAAGACGCCCATCAACGAACCACGGTCGTTGTATGCGTCTTCAAGGCCGTCCAGAAACATGTGGTCGATGACCCGATCGTGGCCTAGCCGGTAGCCACCGCGCGCACGCGCCAGGAGGTAAGGCGCATTGCTCATCGATTCCATGCCACCCGCCGCAACGATGCCTGCGGAGCCGGCGACGATTGAATCGTGTGCAAGCATGACCGCTTTCATGCCCGATCCGCACACCTTGCTGACCGTTGTGCAAGCGCAGGAATAAGGGAGCCCAGCCCCAAGGGCCGCCTGCCGGGCGGGTGCTTGGCCAAGCCCCGCTGGCAGTACGCAGCCCATGTAGGCTTCATCGATCTCTGACACCTGGACACCCGCTTGCTGCACCGCCGCAGCAAGTGCGGTCGAACCCAGTTGCGGGGCCGAGAGCGACGACAATTCACCCTGGAAGCCGCCAAGTGGCGTACGACGGGCCGCAACGATGACAACGGGATCCTGGGCTGACTTCAATTCACGCTCCTGAATGGGTTACGCCAAAACCACGTGGCGGGGACTGAAAATCCATGTCACCGACAGGATTTCGCCCACGTCGATCACAGCGATGTGCGACGTTTTCATGTGTTCAATATTAGGACGCACCCGATTCGGACAGTCAAGCCCACGCGTTGCGCAAGCTGAGCACTTCGTCAATGGAGCGCGGATCTTCCATGCATGAAAGGTCGCCGATCGGCCGCCCGATGTAGGCACTGCGAAGCACCCGGCGCAACACCTTGCCATTGCGCATTTTCGGAATCTGGCCGAGCACATGGATCCGTGCCGGACGAAAAGGCTTGCCCAGCAAACGTGCCACGTGATCGGACAGTTCAGACTCCCATACACTCCAGCCCGTATCGGAATCGGTACGGGCGTCATGCAGGCGGACGAAGCACACGACGGCTTCTCCCTTCACTGCGTCAGGAACGCCTACTGCAACCGCTTCGGCAACCAGCGGATGCGATACCAGCGCTGATTCGAATTCGATCGGACCAAGTCGCTTGCCGGCTACGCGGATCGTGTCATCACTGCGTCCATGCACGAACCAGTAACCATCACTGTCCATGCTTGCCCAGTCACCATGCAGCCAGGAATCCGGCAGGCGCGACCAGTACGTTTCTTCGTAGCGCGCGTAGTCCTTCCAGAAACCGCGCGCCATGCCGGGCCAGGGCTGTCGCACGACCAGTTCACCGACGGTTCCGCGGACCGGTCGGCCCGCCGCATCGACAATGTCTGCCGCCATGCCCGGCACCGGGCCATTAAAGCCGCATGCCACCTGGGGCAGGCCGGGAAAGCAGGTCAGTATTCCGCCACCCACTTCCGTGCCGCCCGAGTAGTTGATGATGGGCCGCCTGCGCTTGCCGACGGTTTCGAACAACCACAGCCACGGCGTTTCATTCCATGCCTCGCCGGTTGATCCGAATACCTTGAGCGTATCAAGCATGCCGGGCGGAGGTACTGCGTCGTGACTGCCCATCAGGCTGCGCACAAGACTGGGCGAAAAGCCCAGATGGGTCACCCCGTGGGTCTTTACGACGCGCCACAGGCGCCCAGGGTCGGGATGGTCGGGCGGCGCTTCGCACAATACGATGGTGCTGCCCAGCATCAGCCCGCCGAATAACATCCACGGCCCCATCAGCCAGCCCATATCGGTCACCCACATCAAGGTGTCGTCGGCCTTCAGGTCAAACGCCATCGCGAGGTCTTGCGCCGCCTTGACCGGAAATCCGGCATGGGTATGGATAACCGCTCTGGGTCGTCCCGCCGTGCCCGAAGTGTAGATGAGCATCAGGGTCTGGTCGGGTGGGAAACTCCTCACACCGACATCGTGCGAGGGGAGCGACTTCAGCGCTTCGTAGTCAAGTACGCCAAAGCCGGGTGCCGCCTGATCACGCTGATGAGCACCGGTCGTCGACTTTCGCTCCACCACGATGACATGGCGGATCGACGGGCACTGAGACGCAGCGCTCAACGCATCGGCGAGCATGCGTACCGGCTGGCCGCGCCGTTCATAGCTGTTGGCACAGATCAGCACCGCAGCCCCCGCATCGGCCAGACATCTGGTCACGGCATCGGACGAAAGACCCGAAAAAAGCGGCACCGATACGACGCCGATGCTTGCTGCAGCAAGCATGACCACGGCGGCTTCGGGAATCATCGGAAGGTAGATTGCAAGACGGTCGCCGGCGCGCATGTCGATGGCAAGCAGTCCCGATGCAACACGGGCCACCTCATCGGCAAGATCACGGTAGCTCAGATTGCGACACTCTCCCGCATCACCTTCCCACCGGATCGCGACCTTTTCGCCGTTTCGCCTGGCATGTTTGCCGACGAGATTGTCGAACAGATCAAGCTGGCCGCCGACGAACCAGTCGGGCCACATGATTCCGCCCGAAAGATCGAGCGTCTGCCGATACGGGACCTGCCACTCCAGTCCGATGTCCTGCAATACCCGATCCCAGAACGTGGCGGGATCGCGTTCTGCATCTTCCTGCAGTTGATCCAGCGTTCCATATCCGTGACGTTCGATGAACAGGGCAAGCCGGGTGCCCTTCCACTCGTAATCAGAGGGCGTGAATACCTTCATTGTTGAACCTTGTGATCATGCAATCACGCAAACGTGGGTTCCTGCTCACTTCCCGATCTCCGCCGGACATGAGAAAAAAGCCCGACCCCGCAGATTGCGGGGGCGGGCGAACATGCCGGGAGGAGGTACCAGCAATACTTGCAAAAGCGCTTACTTGCCGGTCGCGACTTCTTCCAGCACGTTGAGCGACACGTCGGTTTCCTTGACGCCCGCCGGATTGGACTTCATGTTCGACGACCAGTTGGTGGCATGGCCACGCTTGACGTCGATGATGTGTCCGATCACGGGCATGACCGCCTTGTAGCCGTCGTCGCCGATGTCAGGCCGGTTCTGGAAAATGAACATCTTCCAGAATTCGCCCTTGCGGTCGAGCGCGAAGCCGAGGTACGGGCGCGGGAAGTCCACTTCCATGTACACGGTCTTCTTGCTGTACGGATGCTCGTCCGGGCACACGCCTTCGACCACATACACTTCACGCGGCTCCCAGCCGATGTCCGGCGCCGGGTTGAAGTGCGGCGGAATGTCGATGCCGATGCGCGGGAAGCGCTTGGCCGGCTCGGTGAAGGGCTGCTTCACGTCCACGCTGATTTCCGGGCTGTGCGCGATGGCCAGCACCCAGCGCTTTTCCAGCAACTTGTTCGACTTGTACTTCGTCGGAGCGGCATCCCAGATGTCCCAGTCGTCGTACAGCTGGTCGGTGCCGCCGATCGGGTCCATCCACGCACCGCCGGACAGGCGGCGAACGCGACGAACCGACTTCAGGTAGGCGTAGGAGTCATCCGGTACCTTGGAGTCGGCCTGGTTGTAACGCACCGAGAACAGGCCCAGACCGCGGATGTCCTGCGGGTAGGTCGCCACGAAGTAGGTCTTCTGCGAAATGTCGCCCTTGCCCACGGTGATCGGGCCGCCGTCAAGACGCCCTTCCATGTAGTAGCGACGCGACTGGAAGGCCTGCACCCGCTCGTAGCCCTTCTTCGCATCCAGGAAGGCCCAGGCGATGTCGCGCAGGTCCATCGTGGCGCCGTAGGTGGCGGCACGCAGATTCCAGATCACCTTGTCGCCGGCGTGCGGGTCGTCCATCTTGATGGTTTCCGGCGGGAACAGCATGCCTGCCTGCCAGCCCGATACCGTGCGGTCAGCCGGGTTGAACTTCACCGTGTTGATGTTCTTCTTCGACCACTCGACATACTTCGGGTCCATCTCGATCTTCTTCGAGTGCGCGAGCTTGATGGTCGTGTTGTAGTTCTTGATCATCCATTCGAGCTTTTCCGGAACCATGCTGGCGATGGTCTTGTTCTCGAACGTGTCGTTCTTGATGCTGTCGTAGTTTTCCTTGTTGATCACGAAGCCCGCTTCGAGCTCCTTCGCGAAGGCCTGACCGGCACCGGCAGCCAGCATCAGCGCGATTGCGCTGGCGACACCTGTGCGTGCAAGGGTGCTACGACGGGATTGGGTACTCATCTTCATCATGTCTCTTTCCTTTGATCAGAACTGACGGGTCACACGAAGCACGAGCTGGCTGGCGCGGCTGAAATAGCCGAACAGCTGGGATTCGCCGGCACTGAATTGCTGGCGATTGCTCTTGCCACCATCCCAGAAAATGTCCGCTTCAGCTTTGGCCACCCACTTGTCGTCGAACACGACCGACACGCTCGGGATTGCGAAGCCACCACCGTTGGACAGATCGAAACCCACTGCAAGACCCGGGTTGATCGTGTCGTTCTTGTAGTTCAGGCCGGTGAACATCGTAAGAATGGTGCTGTGCTCGTTCAGCGGCGTGCCATAGGCAAACAGACGAACAAGCTGTTCGTTGCCGTCATAGTCCAGCACTTGCGTGTTGAACAACTGGACCGACGAGAACGACGGGCGCGACGTGCCAAGCAGGTCCTGGAAGTTCAGGTCCTTGTCGATACGCAGCATCGTACGAAGAGTGTCCTTCTTCTTGATGCCGCAAAGACCGAGGCCTGCCGTACAACCGTTGATCGGCTGACCGACCAAAAATGCACCAACACCCTGGTTATACGGTTGATCCTTGGTGAATGCCATTTCTGCACTCAGCACGGCATCCAGCGTTTCGCTGTAACCACTGACGGTAATACCGAGCACATCGATTTCCGGGTGAATACGGTCAAACACACCACCAGTGACCGGAACGCCTTGATGTGGGGCGAAAGCCGAACTTGCAACCGGATCTGCAGCGAACGTCGTCAGGTAAGCGATCGAGTAGTTCAACCCGTATGCTTCACCGGACCAACGAATGCCGTAGGTCGCATCATCCATGTCACCGTCTTTGTGCTCACAGTTCTTGTCCGTGATCTGGCTCAGGTCAAAACCACGATATGGCTGGAAAAACCAGCGGCCGCCGTTGATGTCGTACGTGTTGCCAATGTCTTC
This sequence comes from Methyloversatilis sp., assembly GCF_030698125.1. Classification (GTDB taxonomy): domain Bacteria; phylum Pseudomonadota; class Gammaproteobacteria; order Burkholderiales; family Rhodocyclaceae; genus Methyloversatilis. Next base: position 205,971 of record NZ_JAUYNV010000004.1, on the reverse strand, counting down.
ACACCGGTCCCAACCTGGACGGACGTAGGCGGCGAGCATGCCCTTAACTTCGGGGAAGCGTATCTTCGTCGACAACAGGATCAACGGCTTGCGCCACTCTTCATTCTCGCCTTCGAAGAACAGACGCCAGCTGTAGTCGTAACCGTGCACCAGGTCCATCGCCTGGAAGAAGTCCGACTCGCCCCATACCAGTTGCTGCTTGCCGAACTTGACGGTCACGCGATCACCGATCGGCACCTCCGCCCAGAACTCGCGAATGTCACCATTGTTGTAATTCTCGGTGATGCTCTTGCCACCTGACGTATCCAGAACCGGACCAGTCCGCAGTTCTTCAAGATCCGACAGGTAGTTGGTCTTGTATTCGCGATCGAGACGGCCAATGGCCTTCCACTTCACCGGGCCGGTCTTCACGTCGAGGTCAAGCAACAATGAACCGCGCAGCATCGAAAGCTTGCCGAAGCTGTCCTTACCGACAGCACTCAACTCGGGTTGATCTTCCAGGTTCATCGAAGCCCAGGCGCGCACGTAGCCGCTCAGTGCCCAGGTAAAGTCGTCACGTCCTGCCCACGTTCCCTCGAGGCCAGCGGCATTTGCGACGGGCATACCCATCCCGGCCAGCACAGCTGCAACAGCCAGACCCGGTCCGGTCTGCCTGAAGATTTTGCTTCTTCTCATGTCTCCATTCCCTCCGTTTTGGCACTACCCATGAGCCATCTGCTCACGCCCGGCATCGTGTGTGATGCCGGGCGAGGCAAGCGGCCCTCACACAACTACTGCAGATCCCACGGCGCGCTCGATCGGGCGCTCTTTGCTCCCCACGACGAACGCGGGGCGGAACACATATACGATTGCCGGCATGATGAACAACGCGCTGAAGGCCGAAATGAAGAGCCACAGAGCAATCAGCAAGCCCATGTCTGCCTGGAGCCTGAGTGACGAGAAGCTCCACAGGCCCACGCTGGTGATCAGCGTCAGCGCGGTCAGCAGCACACCACGACCCTGGCTGGTCAGGCAGTTCAGGATGGCCTTTTCAACGTTGTCATGCAGGTGCAGTTCTTCGCGGATGCCATCGACGATGTAGAAGGTGTAATCCACCCCCAGACCAATACCCAGCGCCACGACAGGCAAGGTATTGATGTTCATGCCAATGTCGTTGTAGGCCATGTAGCTGAACGTGATCGTGTTCGACAACATCACCGGAATCATGAAGAACACGCCGGCAACCATCGAATGGAAGGTCACCGTGCAACACACAACCAGCACGAGCAGCGCCAGTGCGATGGCTTCGATCTGACCCGCGAGAATCACTTCATTCACCGCGGCCAGCACACCGACAAGACCACCGGCAAGCAGGTATTCGGCGTTATCGATCGGGTTCTGCTTCACGTAATCCTGCACACGTGCCACGGCGGTACGGATCGTTTCGCCCTGGTGATCGCGGAAGAACAGCGTGACGGCACCGTTCAGTGCATCGCTGTCGGCATAGCGATCCATGTCACCCGGGTCGGAACCCGACACGAACATGTAGGTCAGCTCGCCGTTCTCGCCCGCATCGTTGCCAAGCTCGCCGTACATCGGGTTGCCTTCGCGCAGCACGCGACGCACCTGAGGCAGGATGTCAGCCAGCGAAATGCTGCCGCCGACTTCAGGCTGGGCTTCCATGTAGCGCTGGAAGTTGGCCATGCTCTGCAGCACCTCCGGCTCGCGCAACGAACCCTTTTCCTTGCCTGCGACCACGACGAACATGCGGTCCGAGCCCTGGAACTGGCGGTTGATGTCCGCTGCATCGGTGTTGTACTGGGAATCCGGCCAGAGAATCGGCGATCCGGGATTCGCGTCACCCACCTTCAGGTTGAACGAGTACCAGAAGGACACCGCAAACACCGCCAGCGCCACACCGAGCACGACGAACCGTGCCTTCGTGACCACGATGCTGGAAGCGAGGTTGAGGATGACCATCAATACCGGACGGATATTGATCGGATGCACGAAACGGTGACCGTACGAACCGTCAGCATTCCTGCGCGGGTTGAACCACGACAGCAACACCGGCGTCATGACCAGCGCACCGATGAAAATCGCGAAGATCCAGACGGTACCGATGTAGGAAATCTTCTCGAGCATCGGAATCGGGGTCAGCGCGACCACCAGCACGCAACCGGCGTCAGCGACGATCGCAAGCAGACTGGGCTTGAACAGGTGCTTGGCACTCGCCACCGCTGCGTCGGACGCTTTGGCAGTTCCGTGCGCGATTTCATCGTCGAAGCGCGAAATCAGCTGCACCGAATTCGAGATCGCCTGCGCCGTGATCAGGAAGGCCACCACGATGACCAGCGGATCGAGGTGGAATCCCATCAACTTTGCAGCACCGAGCGCCCAGCAGGCGCTGATGATGGCTGCGATCAGCGGAATGATCGTGCCATGAACGGTACGCGTGATCAGCAGCAGGATCAGGACCAGCGATGCGATCGCGGCGAAGAAGATCTGGATCGTTTCGTCGAGGTAGAAATTGACCCAGCCATACAGCACCGGTTCACCGACGACGCGAACGAGCACGCCATCGCCCTCCGCTTCCTTGACCAGACCCATGATCTGATCGAAGGCCTTGCTGTAGTTGATTTCCGTATCCAGGAAGTCAGCCGTGATCAGCGTAGCCTTCAGGTCGATCGACACGTACGGTCCATAGATCAGCGGGTTGTTCAACACCGCCTCGCGCAGGATCGCCATCTCCTTGTCGTCCGCAGGCAGTCGCGGCCACATGATCGGGCGCGATTCAACCCCCTCTGTGGATGCCCGGACTTCCTTTGTCTTCTTGGAGGCGATGGAAACGATCTGGTAGGTATCGACCGCATCGACCTGTTGCAGGCCGACCGTCAGCTTCTGGACCTTTTCAAGCACTTCCTTCTTGAAAATATCGCCGTCCTTGACTTCGACCATGATGCTGACCATGTTCGATCCGCCGAAGGTGGACTTGAATTTCTGATTGACCTCCACGTAGGGGTGGTTTTTTGGAAGCAGATCGCTGAACACTGTCTTCACCTCGACGAACGAAGCGAGATAGGCCATGACGACCGTTGCAATCAGGACCGCGAGTACAACCAGTATGCGATTCTTGATCAGCAATGCGAACGCATGTTCGACCTTGCTGAAAGTAGTATTTTTCACGCGATTCTCCTTGCCTGCTATCGACCGATGACGGTGATCTTCCCGTCTTCGAGAATTCCGAGATTTGCGCCAGCAACGAAGTACTTCGAGCCGGCCCGGACGATCTGGGTGCGCCACGCGACATCGCCTTCTGCAAGACGGCCGGCAGTCCACTCGGTGGCATCCGCGTTGGAGGTGACCTTCACACCCTTGTCGCCGACTGCGATCCAGCTGTTTTCATCCCAGATGACATCGAGCAGGTGTTCGCGCGTGAGTCCCGGTACCGAACGCCACGTCAAACCTGCGTCATCGGTCACCAGCAGCGTCCCGGTCAAGCCGACGGCGACGCCGTGCGTCGCATCGCGGAACGTGACCGACATCAGACTGACCTGGTTGTCGACGTCAACGTGGGTCCACGTTTCGCCGCCGTCTTCGGTACGAAGGATCGTGCCGACTTCACCTACGGCCCAGCCGGACTGGCCAACGAAGTAGATGGCGTTCAGAGCGCGGTCATCCTCCGGCAGCAGCCGCGTCCAGTTCGCGCCCTTGTCGGTGGATTTGTAGAGCCCGGAGAACTCGCCAACGGCCCACGCCGTGTCGCCGAACACGCGGACACGGAAAAGCTTGTTGGGATTTTCGGACTTCGGAGTGTTTGCGACCTTCCAGCTCGCACCGCCATCGCTGGTGTGCAGGATCGTGCCTTCGTTGCCCGCTGCAACCGCCGTCTGTGCATCCCAGGCGGCTATGCCCTGCAGATTCACAAGCGTGGGAGTGGGCTGTCGAAGCCAGGTCTTTCCGCCATCGTCGGAACGGACGATCTTGCCCGCCGTACCCGCCGCCCACGCGATCTGCTCGGTGGGGGTAATGATGCTGAAGAAGTTGTCCCGCCGTTCGATCGGCTTGGGTTCAACCTTGGTGATGACTGCTTCCGCCTTGACGAAGAAGCCGGCGTATAGAAGACCGCCAATAATGATGATCGGAAGTAATTGCGTGATGATGCTCAGTATCTTCTGAACACCACCGCCAGAGTCTCTTGCCTGTTGCATCTTCAGTCTCCTTCACGCGTCATTCGTGCTCTGCGCGCGACGCTTTTCATGACCTGTTTTCGATGTTCGGCACGACCGTTCCCTACGGCGGTGTAGAGCGCTTTGGCTCTGCCGGCATCAAGTACAGGGTGTTTGGAGGAACGCAGCCGGCTGTAGCCGGCCGCGAACTGGCCCCTGACCTCCTCCGGTCAGGGGCCACGCGAGCCTTGTTCAGGCAGCGCGTTCGGGTACGGGCAAGCCCACCCACTCCTTGTAGAACGTTTCGATGTCCGGCTCGAAGTCATGGATCACCGGGTACCACGGCGTCGGAGCTTCGACGTCGTGCATCGTGCCGCAGCTCGGGCAGTAGTACTCGCGATAGACCTGCCACTTCGTGTCCGGAGCCATCAGCGTCGGGTACACCTCGGCCATGGCTTCTTCCGTGTCACGCACATAGATGTTGGCGAACATCTTCCAGTTTTCCTTGTAGCCGCAAAACTCGTGGCCACAATCGCACTTGACGATCCACTGCTTGTTCTTGGCCGACTGCACGATGTACAGATGCGGGCCCAGCGGAAGGACGATGCGATCCGGGAAAGTCACTGTCTTCTGCAGTGCTTCCACGTACATGCTGAAGCGTGCCTTGTCCTTCGGCATCGACAGCATGCGGAAAGTGGTTTCCCAGTCGAGGGTGCCCGCGGCCAGGTGTGCTACTTGCTCTTTGTTGTAAGTCGTCATTTCCTACTCCTAGATTCGCTTGACGTTCAGGCCGGAAATCACTCTTCGACCTGGACGATGGTACGGACGTCGGGCATCAGCGACAGATCCATACGGAACTTCGATCCGTAGGACGGGACGCCCAGTTCGGTTTCCAGCACATCCCAGTCGGCCGGCAGGTCCCAGAACGTCTTGAATTCGTTCTTGAACTTTTCCGACAGCGCGAAGCTGGTGGCGAACATGTGTTGAACCGGCGTGGATGCGTGCTTGTTGATGATGCGGGCGCGCTCTTCCTTCATCCACTCGCGGGTCGGCACCGAGCGTGCGATGCGTTCCTTGCGGAATTCGGCGCGGCGGGCAGCGGTCTTGGCAGCATCGACCGTGTAGGCGCCCTTCGCATCTTGCGACACGACAGCGCCATAGACCTTGGCAGCAAATTCCGGCAGCAGGAATTTTTCGTTCAGGTCCTTGGCGATCGAAGCCACGTCACGATCCAGCGGATCGCCGAAGCCCGGGCCACCACGCAGGTAGTTCAGGTACAGATCGTGGTTGTCGTAGCAATCTTCCGTGGTCATGCACTGCTTGTCGCGCTTCACGACCGACGTGGCGTCGATGCTCTGCTCGTAGATCTTCTTTGCCGGATCCAGATCGGCGCCCAGCGGGATCGCTTCGCCGTTGGCGATGCGACGCTCGAGGCCCGTCTTGTGGGCTTCGAAGCGGTAGCCGGTGGCAGACGGGTAACCACCCATCAGACCCCAGTCGCTGTTCATGTAGCCGTTGCCCATGAAGAACATCGTCCAGTCCTGCGAATTCCAGACCATGCGCAGGGTTTCGAAGCCGCAGCCGCCACGGTACTTGCCGTAGCCGCCGGAATTGGCCTTGACGTTGCGACCCAGGTACAGCAGAGGTTCTGCCATTTCCCAGATTTCGATGTCGCCCATGTCGCCTTCCGGATTCCAGATGGCAGCAGCGTGGTTCAGACCGTCCTTGACAGCGCAGGCACCGGTACCGCACGACGACGCTTCGAAGCTGTTGACCGCGTGGATTTCGCCGTCCTGGTTGATACCGCCACCCTGCAGCCAGTTCGACGTGTTGGCGTTACCCGCATTGACTTCTTCGAGGTAGCCGCGGCTGAAGTAAGCCTGCGACAGACCGCGCCACAGAGCCGACCAGCCCGAAACCAGGAAGTGCCATGCGTAGGCGTGGCCGGTGCGGCGGTCATCCGGGTTGCACCACGAGCCCTTCGGCAGGTGGAACTCGGTCGCGTAGTAGGCGCCGTCATTGATACGCTGCGTCGGAACGAGCGTCTGGCACATCATCACCCAGATGCCGCTGGTGAAAGCGACCTGGTGGGCGTTGAAGGTATGCCAGCCCCAACGGCTTGCACCTTCGAAGTCGAGGCGCCACTTGCCGTTTTCCTTGATCGTCATCTTGCACGGCGAGTGCATGATCGAATCAAGCTTGGCGAAGGCGCTCGACACGCCGATGTCTTCGTGCTTGTACGGCACATCGACGAAGGCGACCTTGCGATAGACGCCCGGAATCGTCATGTCCTTGATACGCATCATCAGGCCGCGACGGCCTTCTTCGATGACTTCGTAGGCGAACTTCTCGTACGCTTCAATGCCGTCGGCCGCGATCACTTCTTCAACCAGTTCGCGGATCATGTGGCAGCCGGCGATACGGGTCTTCTCGTCGAGGATCCAGTACTTCGGCGTGCGGACCGAACGCTGCGACTCATGCAGCCAGTCGCGCAGCGGGGTGTCATTCACACCGGTCTTGCGGCAGGTGATCATGTAGCCATCGCCGAAGCGCGAGGTCTGACCCGTTGACATCGAACCCGGCGTCACGGCACCGGTGTCGATCACGTGCGTCACACCACCCACCCAGCCGATCAGACGGCCGTCGTGGAAGATCGGGACGATGGTCGCGATGTCGCACGGGTGGACGTTGCCGATGGCGCAGTCGTTGTTGGTGAACATGTCACCCGGGGCGATACCGGGATTGGCTTCCCAGTTGTTTTCGATCATGTACTTGATCGCGGCGCCCATCGTGCCGACGTGGATGATGATGCCGGTCGAGGTCAGAACGCAGTCGCCGACGGCGTTGTAAAGCGTGAAGCACAGCTCGCCTTCCTGCTCGACGATCGGGCTGGCCGCAATCTTCTTGGCGGTTTCACGAGCGTGAACCAGACCGCCACGCAGCTTCGAGAACAGCTTCTCGTAGCCGATCGGATCGCGTTCGCGCAACTCAAGGGTTTCCAGGCCGTTGTAGCAGCCGGTCGCATTGGTGCGCTCGATGATGCCGGCACGGAACTGCGACAGCGTCTGGCCGTTCTTCAGCAGATCGGCAAAACCGGTTTCGGTATTACTCAACATGTTCATGTTTGTTTCTCCTCACTTGACTTCTTTGAGATGGAACAGGCGATGCTTGTCGACCGTCGTCTCGAAACCATTCGGCACGACGAACGTGGTAGCGTCCGATTCGATGATCGCGGGTCCGACGATGTGGTTGCCGGCCTTCAGCAACTCCATCTTGTAAAGCTTGGCATCGACCCACTTCTTGTGACGGTAGAACGGGCGCGTACCGAGGTAAGCTTCGGCCGGCGGCGTCGGGCCACCATCCGGATCTTCCGGCAGCACCGGCTTCTGCGTCACGACCGTACCGCGCATGATCGCACCGGTACAAGAGTTGCCCAGCTCGGGCGAGCGAGCCGAATTGGCATACACACGACCGTAGGTGGTTTCGAACGCTTCGACGATCTTGTCCCAGTCCGCTGCAGTCGATGCATTGGTGATCGGGGAAATGATTTCGAGGTCGTTCAGCTGACCCGTGTATTGCATCTTGTAACCCGGGATCAGCAGCACGTCTTCCGGCTTGTAGCCATTGATGACGAACTCTTCCACCACCTTGGCAGCCAGTTCGGCCCAGGCACTTTGCAGCGTGTCGCAGGCGGCGGCCTTGGCGGCATCGCTGCCGTTCTGCGGCACAGCCAGGTCAACCGACTTGTCGTAGCGATACTCGAAGTCAGCGCAGGCGCAGCCGAAGGCGGAGAAGCCAGCGGCCCATGCCGGAACAACGACGTCCTTGAAGCCCACGCCAGCGGTGTAGCCGTAGGTGTGAACCGGGCCGGCGCCGCCGTACGAGAAGCAGACGAATTCCGTCGGGTTGTAGCCGCGGGCGCTGATGTTCGCGCGCAGGTATTCCGACAGCGTCAGGTCGAGCAGTTCGATCACGCCAGCTGCAGCATCTTCAACCGACAGGCCCAGCGGATCAGCGATCTGCGCCTTGATGTGGTCACGCGCACGTTGCACATCAAGCTTGATCAGGCCGCCGAGGAAGTTGTTCGGGTTCAGGTAACCCAGTACAACGTGGCAGTCCGACACCGAGACCGTGTCCAGACCGCTTTCCGGCCAGCAGGTGCCGACACGGTAACCGGCGCTGTCCGGGCCCAGCTTGATCGACTTCGAGTACGGATCGATACGAACGAACGAACCTGCACCGGCACCGACCGAGTCCATCGCCACCAGCGGCAGCGACAGCACGAGACGCGCCATGTCCGGGTCGGACTTGATCGCGAACGAGCCCTTGGTGATCAGTGCCACGTCGAACGACGTGCCGCCGATGTCCGAGCATGCGATGTTTTCGTCACCGAGGCACTCGCCGAGCATCTTCGAACCGATCACGCCGCCAATCGGGCCGGACACGATGGTACGGGCCAGTTCCTTGGCCTTCCAGCTGATCGTGCCGCCGTGCGTAGCCATCACGCGCAGGTCGAACTTGGCACCGTGCTTCTTGAAACGATCGCTCACCAGCTTCAGGGTCGCACGCGACGGTTCGGCGCCGTAGGCTTCCAGAATCGTGGTGTTCATGCGGTGGCTTTCCTTGCGGCTCGGGTAGTAATCAACCGAGGCAAACACAGGGAGGTCGACGCCGAGCTTCTTCAGCTCTTCCTTGCAGGCGTCGCGAGCCAGCTTTTCGCTGTCTTCATTCTTGTGCGACTGGAGCAGGCAGATCACGATGGCCTTGGAACCGGCTTCAACCAGTTCACGCGTGGCCTGACGGACTTCTTCAACCCGCAGCGGGATGACGATCTTGCCCTGCACGTCCGTACGCTCGGTCACACCACGGGTGCGCGAGACGGGAACGAGCGGCTCGTCATAGCGGTGGGTGTTCAGGTGAATGCGGTCTTCGAGGGCGTAGCCGAGGTAGCTCTGCAGTGCGCGACCCATCGAGTGAATCTGCTCGAAACCCTTGTTGCAGATCAGGCCGACATCGAGGCCCTTGCGCTGCAGAACGCGGTTCAGCATGGCGGTACCCGAATACACGCAGGTCACCAGCTCCGGATACACATCGTCAACTTCGCGGCCCCAATGCGCCAATGCATCGACCGAAGAGTTGTAGATCGCCAGGGATTCGTCCCCGGGATTGCTTTGTGCTTTGCCGACCACGAAGCGGCCGTCAGCACGGACAAAAAAGGTGTCAGTCATGGTGCCGCCTGCGTCAATCCCCAGCACCTGAACCGACGAGTTTTCGATCGTCATCTCCACGTCTCCATTTAATTAACCTGCCTGTGTTTGCTTCCGGCCCGCCCGGACGGACCGGCCTTTTCTGATCGACCGTTTTGCAATCGAGCACTGATGCTCTGCAAGGACAATGCCAGCATGCATTCGGTCACGTAAAACAAGCGCAACCATTTGTTTTATATGAAATACCGTTCTGCATCGATCACCAGCGTCCAGAACCGTACGGCGTCCGGACGGATGGAATTCGGACGGCTCGCCTGAAGCGGACCGTCTGTCGGTCGGACAGTCCGTCCGGACGCATGCCGAACGGCGGTGTTCAAGCAGCGGCCGGATGTTGCGACGCAACATGCCATATCGCTTGAAACGGCTTGCCGACGCCACGCGCGCGCAAAGGGCCATCGTTGCAAGGCGATGCGGCCGACATGAGCGCAACTTCGACATGCAGCGAAATGAGTGAACCGACGTTCATCGAACGGTGTTCCGGGGGGCAAACCGGTGGGCGAAAACGCCGGCACTTCCACGTTGCGGATCGCGGCTTCGCGAGCCGCCGGAAAAGCGCCGGACGGCGATCCGGATGCGGGTGCTCAGCGCAAGAGGATGGATCTGACGCGATAGACCTGCTCGGCCGGTTCGAACGGTCGCGGCACGGATACACCGCGTCGACACGCTTCTCGCGCGGATATCCGTTCGATCCAGCGCGCCAGCGCGCGGTAGGGCGTCATGTCGATGCCGGACCAGGCATGCATGCGCACGCAGGCCCACTGGGCGATATCGGCGATGCTGAAGGTGCCGGCGAGATAGTCATCTGTCTGCAACTGCGCATCGAGACGGGCGAACAGCGCGCGCAGTTCGCTGCGCGAGGCGCCGCCATTGCCGGCGGGGTCAGACGTGACGCGTCGTGCCCCGGTGGCTGAGCTGCCCGACACGGGGTTGGCGAGATCCGGAGCAAGCCACTGCTCGACCCGGGTGCGCCCGGCTTCGTCGCGCGGCATCAGGCGTCCGGTCTTGTCGGCCAGGTAGAGCAGGATTGCCCTTGACTCGATCACCGCGTGATCACCGGCTGCACGATCGACGATGGCCGGCACGCAACCGCACGGGCGAGTGCGCAGAAAGTCTGGCGCGAGCTGCGGATCGCTGCAGGCGTCGACGGGATGCACGGTGTAGGGGAGGCGCAGCTCTTCGAGCGCGATCGACACCTTCCACCCTTCGGGTGTCGGAGCGGTGTACAGATCAATCACCTGCGCATCCCCTCGGTGGTCTGATCGCCGGATCAGGCCTTGGCGCTCGGACGGGCGCTGACTTCGTCGAACCAGCGCTGCAGATTCCTGCAATCGGCCGGAATCTTGATGTCGGACCAGAAGGCAAACTCGACGCTGCAGAACAAGGTGCAGTCTGCGATCGAGAACATGTCTCCCGCGATGAAGCGGTTCCTGGCAAGTTGTTCGTCGAACTTGCGGAAGAACAGGTCAAGGCGCATGCGGCCGCGATCGACCAGCGCCGGAATCTGCGGCACCGGCAACGCAAAGCCCGGCAGACCGCGGTCGATGAAGGCTTCGTGCGTGTTACGGAACACCTCGCCGGCCGCCATCATGCCTTCGTCGAAAGCACGGCGTTCCCACATTTCGACGACGCCGCGTTCGTAGGCGTTGCGACCGAACATCGGCGGCGACGGATACAGCTCGTCGATGTAGCGCGCGATGGCAATGGACTCGCCCAGCTGCCGTCCGTCGTCGAGTTCCAGCATCGGCACCATGGCCTGCGGAAACCTGGCGATGTAGTCGGGGCGCAGCTTCAGGTCGTCACCGCCGACCTCGATGATTTCGATGTCGAGACCCTTTTCCGCGATGCACATGCGGGCGCGCTTCGGGTTGGGTGCTGCATGCCAGTCGTACAGTTTCATCGGGGCGATCCTCCTTGTTGTCACAACATGTCCGAATGTTCGGCGAGGTACGTGGCCACACCGCGATCTGTCGGCATTACGCCGACTTTGCCCTTCTGCCAGCCTGCCGGACACACTTCGCCATTACGTTCGGTGTGCTGCAGCGCGTCGATGACGCGCAGCAGTTCATCGATATCCCGCCCGATGGCGAGACTGTTGACGATCTGGTGCTGCACGATGCCTTCCCGGTCGATCAGGAAGGTGGCACGCAATGCCACGCCGGTCGGGCCTTCAACGTCGAAGGCGCGGACCACCGAGTGGGTCACGTCGCCGATCAGCGGATAGCTCAGCTGACCGACCCCGCCCTCTTCCCGCGGCGTCTTCTTCCACGCGAGGTGGGAAAAGGTCGAGTCGATCGAACACCCGACAACATCGACCTGACGCCGCGAGAACTCGGCCATGCGATGTTCGAACGCAATCAGCTCCGACGGACAGACATAAGTGAAGTCGAGCGGGTAGAAGAACAGCACCACATACCGCCCCCGGTAGTCGGCGAGGCGAAACGGCCGGAAATCGTTGTCGGGCCAGACTGCGCTCTCCGTGAATTCGGGGGCGCTACGCCCGACCAGCGCACTCACGCCCGGCCCTTTCCCGACTCACCGAAACCGAACTGCTCGGCACGGAAAGGGCGACGCGCCAGGCTCGCCAGCGTATCGGGGTCACAGCCTTCCGGATGCCGCCACGCCATCAGGCGCTGGTAGCTCGCGAGCAGCTTCATGAAACGCGACAGGGCGCGATCCTGCGGGGTCGTGTTGTCGTAAAGCTCCATCAGCTCGCCCAGTTCGCGTTCGTCGAAGCCGAGCTGCACGGCCGCGGCCGCGATAATCAGACGGTCGTCGTCGTCGCAACGGAAGCCGTCGTCGCCTTCGGACGCGATGATGCCGAGCGCTTCGAACACACCGAAGCGGCTCAGCGGCAGTCCATAGCCTTCGACCAGCTGTTCGCGGCTGAGGGTGCGCCCCGCATCGGCGGAGCGCGCGGCCGACTTCGTTGAAGCGGCCGCCCGTTTCATCGCATCACCACGGGCGCGGTGTGGATCGGAGCGCCGGTCTTTTCCTGCACCTCTTCCAGGCTGACACCCGGCGCGAGTTCGCGCAGTTCCAGTCCGTCCGGCGTCACGACGAGCACGCACAGATCGGAAATGATCATGTTGACCACACCGACGCCGGTCAGCGGCAGATCGCAGTTCTTCAGGATCTTGTGCTCGCCCGCCTTGCTGCAGTGGTCCATCAGCACGATGACGCGCTGCACGCCGGCCACCAGATCCATCGCGCCGCCCATGCCCTTGACCAGCTTGCCCGGAATCATCCAGTTCGCCAGGTCGCCGTGTTCGCTGACCTGCATCGCGCCCAGGATGGCCAGATTGATGTGCCCCCCGCGGATCATTCCGAACGAATCGGCACTGCTGAAGAAGCTGCTGCCGGGGATGGTGCTGACCGTCTGCTTGCCGGCATTGATCAGGTCGGCATCCACTTCGCTTTCAAGAGGAAAGGGGCCGATGCCGAGCAGGCCGTTTTCCGATTGCAGCCACACATCCATGCCGTCCGGGATGTGGTTGGCTACCAGCGTGGGCATGCCGATGCCCAGATTCACGTAGTAACCGTCTTTCAGCTCGCGCGCGGCGCGGCGCGCCATGTCGTCTCGTGTCCAGGCCATGTCATTGCTGCCTTGTGGTGAGTTTTTCGATGCGCTTCAGCGGTGCGGTATTCACGATGATGCGATGCACGAAGATGCCGGGCGTGTGGATCTGGTCCGGATCAAGCGCGCCGGTCGGCACGAGTTCCTCGACCTCGACCACGGTCACCTTGCCGGCAGTCGCCACCATCGGATTGAAGTTGCGCGCGGTCTTGCGGTAGATCAGGTTGCCCGACTCGTCGGCCTTCCACGCCTTCACCAGCGACACGTCAGCGCGCAAGGCGTGTTCAAGCAGGTAGCGATGGCCGCCGAATTCGCGCGTTTCCTTGCCGTCCGCCACCGGCGTACCGACACCGGTGCGCGTGTAGAAAGCCGGAATGCCGGCACCACCGGCGCGCAGCTTCTCGGCCAGACTGCCCTGGGGTGTCAGTTCGACCTCCAGTTCGCCAGACAGCAGCTGACGCTCGAATTCCTCGTTCTCGCCGACGTATGAAGCAATCATGCGGCGCACCTGACGGTTGTCGAGCAACCGCCCAAGACCCACGCCATCGATGCCGGCGTTGTTGCTGATCACCGTCAGGTTCGACACGCCGCTGTCCGCCACTGCGTTGATCAACAGTTCCGGAATGCCGCACAGACCGAAACCGCCCACCGCAAGCGTATGTCCGTCGCTGATCAATCCCTTGAGCGCGGTGACCGCGTCCGGGTAAAGCTTTTTCATCTGCCTCCTCCTTGTGCCTGCATGCACTTTTGGTCGCAGCACTCCGCGTCGGTGTGCCGCCGACCAGCAGTAGCGGCCAGCAAAGCCTGTGCCTGCGCAGGCATGCTGCACTGCACTCATTACAAACCCTTGTTTTTGAATCCCAAAACCGTGGGTGTCCGAAACATGACGACATGTCCGGACGGTGGGCAGTCCGGAAATCGTCCGTCGCCATCAGTCCGGGGTTCGACTTTCAGCCGACCGATTGCATCCGGATGAGCGCGCATGCCGTAGAGACGGCATCGATGATGAATGCCTGCTGCAACCGTCTGTGTGTCGCCGGGCGCCGCGAAGAACGTGGTCGACCCGGGAACAGGTTGCACACTAAGGAATCTGATGCTAAATGTTAGGTCTGTCGGAAGCCCTGTCGAAAGCGGTGCCGCGCCCTTGCGGCGGCGGCTTTCTTCAGCGCATGCCCGATGACCGCATCCGCGAACAGCAAGCAGGTGCGAGACATGAACGTTCCGGTTTCAGAAGGCATGTACGAGATTCCCGATCCAAGGCGATGCCGTGTCAGCGTGGGGCCGCGTGCCGCGTTCCTTGCCTTACCACACATCACGCTGCGCGCTGCGCCACGAATTTTGTCCAGTGCAGGACACCCACCCCATGCAAGGCTGCCGGACGGCACTGACCTCACCGTCATGACAGCGCAACGCCGCATAGTCCGCCCCCGCTCCGGGAGGCGGACATGTAGGGAGGTCGCGGGCGACACACGTCGCCCTTCAGTCAAACATCGGCCATGGCGGAATTCAGCAGCCGTCCCCGCTGACGGATTCCACCGGACGCCGATCTTTCGTTTGATCCTGAACCACAGACCAAAGGAGTAGGAGACGATGCAAAACCAAGGCAACCAGACGCTACGTCGCAGTGCGCTGCGAAAAGGCGTGGCAGGCGCAATCACCCTCGCGATCGGATTGGGCGCGAGCCCGGCCTTCGCGAAGGAGCTTCCCGCAGGCTTCGTGATCAACAAGGAAAACTACGAAAGCATCAAGAACGACACTTTCGAGAACAAGACCATCGCCAGCATGGTCCCGGAGAAGCTCGAGTGGATGATCAAGAACTACAACCTGACCATCAAGCTCGCGAACTCGAAGAAGATCGAGATGGATCCGAAGTACGTGGAGTGGTCGAAGAAGAACATCAACACGGTGAAGTTCAATCCGGCTGACCGTACGGTGTCCGGATGGCAGGCCGGCATGCTGTTCCCGCCGGAAACCATCAAGATGGACGACCCGCACGCCGGCGACAAGGTGATCTGGAACCTGCGTGCCGCCACCTACGGCGCCACGATGGACCTGCGCGACATCGCCTGGGCCTTCCTCGATGCGAAGAAGGGTTACGAGCGGGTACAGGCTTTCCAGTCGCGTCGTTACTACATGGAAGGGCGTCTTGACGGCGGCCCGATCACCGTGGGCAAGGGCGACATTTCGCAGAAGACCTACTTCGTGGCGACCTACCCGCAGGACATCCGCGGTCTGGGCCTGTTCTCGGTCCGCTACAACCAGGCTGACTCGAAGGTGCCGGATGACTCCTACGCCTACCTGAAGTCGGTGCGTCGCGTGCGTCGCCTGTCGGGCGGCGCGTGGATGGACCCGATCGGCGGTACCGACCAGCTGTATGACGACTGGGACATCTGGGACGCCGCCCCGACCAAGTATGTGTCGAACAAGCTGATCGAGAAGCGCTGGGTGCTGGCGATCGCTCACAGCCCGGAAATCAGTGTGGACGTGAAGCAGCCCTACACCGATCCGGCCAAGCGTTTCCCGCGCATCGGCATCGACATTCCGCCGCACTTCAACCCGGCGCCGGACATCGGCTGGGAGCCGCGTGAGGTGTATGTCGTCGAGGGCATCCCGCCCCCGGAACACCCCTACAGCAAGAAGGTGGTGTACATGGAAGTCGACTTTCCGCGCCCGTATCTGGGCTATGCGGAAGACCGCAAGGGCGAGTTCTGGAAGATGTTCATCTTCCAGAACCGGCCTGACATCGGCGACGACGGCTACAAGGCAGTCATGCCCGTGATCGGACACATCATCGACGTCAAGCGTGGCCATGCCACCAACTGGTCGTCGAACATGAAGTCCAATCCGGCGGGCGTCAAGGAAACTGACGTGTCGCTCAACGTGCTGGAAGAAGTCGCAACCGGCAAGTAAGACCGCCGGCCTTCACCCGAAGGCCCGTCCGTGCTGCGCGCGGACGGGCCTTTTTTCCGCTGTTGCGGTACGAACGCATCAAGCGCAGGTCCGGAAATCGGTCACCGTGGTCGGACGGGGTCCGACTTTCGTCCCCGGATGCACCGCGTCATCGCGGCAGATGGCGCGCAGCCGTGACGCCGCGCTTGGCATGGCCCGTGCTTAATTATTAGACCGCTAATGTATTGAACCCGGCACTTACCGCCCCCCCAGGAGACCGTGCATGTATACAAAGGAATTTCACGCCGACTCGCTCGCATGGCAACCCAGCGGCATCGATGGCGTGTACTTCAAGGTGATCGACGGCGAACTCGAGACGACGGCATCCACCGTGCTCTACAAGTTCGACGCCGGCTCGTGCGTGCAATCGCACCTGCATACGCAAGCCGATGAAGTCGCCTATGTGCTCGACGGTCAGTTCATCGAGAACGGCAAGACCTATGGTCCGGGTTCGGTGTTCACCGCGCCGGCCGGCACGTCACATGGGCCGCACACGACCGACACCGGCTGTACGGTGATGTTCGTGCTGTCGAAGGGCCTCGATTTCATCCCGGCCGAATGATCCCTCTGCGCTGCCGGTGGCGGCAACGGTCCTCGTTGCCGGCAGCGCACCCCTCCCCCGGCTTCCACCACCTTTCGCCCTGCCTGCGCTGACGGGTACCGCAGCACCGGATGAAGAAGCTGTGCGCGCGCTTCACGGTGCGGTCTCCTTCGGGGTTTCGCCGGGCGTTGCGTTCTGCGCCCCAGCCTCATCCTCGGCCTTGCGGCGTGCTTCGGCTTCTTCTTCCGTCTCTTCCTCGCCCGCATTCACGGCCGGAATGTCCAGCGGAATGTTGATCGCGATCTGCGACAGCGCCGGCACCACATTCACCGCCTGCGGACGCGTCGGATTCGGCACCCGCGGTTCGATCGCGTTGCGCGACTCCTCCCGACCGCTGTTGTCCGGATCCGTCGCATTGACCACTTCGTGCAGCGGGCTGCGCGTCAGCGCGGTCTCGTCGGTCACCAGACGGTAGCGCTCCAGGCGCAGCGCAAACTGCCCATCCGGCGCATTGAGCTGGATGTCCGCCGGCTGGATCACCGTCGTCGCGTTGTCCATGTAAACGTTGCTCTGCGGATTGATGAAGCGCGCCTGATTGTCGATCCGCCCGTCCAGCACTTCCAGCCAGCCGCGCTCGGTCTCGATCCGCGCGTCCTGCGAATACAGCCGCTCGAAGCGCGTGCCGATCGGGCTGTCGAACGTCAGATCCACCCAGCGCGCCATGCTCCCTTGCGGACCCGTCACGTTCATCAGCAGCGGGCCGCTGGTGCCGGTTTGAACGATTTTTGCAGTAATCGAACCGACGCCGATCGACAGTTGCGAATCCACTTCGAGCGTGCCCGCCTCAATGTCGCCATCCGTGATGATGTCGATGGTGTCGCCGCTCAGCCGCTTCACACTGACCCGACCGTTGATCGTTTCCAGTCGCACGCCCCGGCCGGCGGTCACCGCGTCCATCAGGATGTCCTGTTCGGCGAACACACTTGCGTTGCCCGCATCGGCCGTCGCCTCCAGCACCGTTACGCTGTGGCCGGCGCGCAGATCGAGATTGCTGCGCACGGCACGTACGCTGCCGCCGCTGACCGTGCCGATTGCCGTGACCGACGCGTCACCACCTGCCGTCACGTCGCCCACTTCGAGATCGGACGAGAAATCGGAATCGGCGGCGGTGATGCCCGACAGATACACGTCTTCCGCCGCCTCGGCATTGACCGCGTGACCGTCGCCCGGCGCGACGACCAGCGCCTCGCCGGGCGCACCGATGCTGCCGGCGAGCGAGCGCAGGTCGATGTCGCCCTCCCCGGTCTGCAGCGCCACGACACGCTGGGTGCCGCGGGCATCGAGAATGCTGCCGGCGCTGGTCAGGTGAATGCCGCCAGCGCTGGCGAACATTTCGGCCACCCGCATCGGGCCACTCAGTTCACTCAGCCAGATGCCGCTCGCCGCGCGTGCCGTGAGCGTCGCGGCGGTACCGAGATCGAGGCTGACCGGGCGCGCAGCGCTGCCGATGCTGCCGTGACTGGCTTCGAGAATGGTGCTGCCGCCGCGCAGATTCGGAACAGCGCCCGCGCCGGCGTCAATGATTCCGCCCGATACCTTGAGCCGTATCGTCTTGCTGTAGTCGGCACCGCCCCCGCTGGCGTCGAGCGACACCAGATTGATGTCGCCCGGCAGCGCCGTGCCGTTGCGCTCGTAGTCGTCGGCCCCGAGGAAGACATGGCCGCGTGCATTCACCGTCACGCTGCCGTCCGCGGTCGTCGCCACATCGACGTCATCGCGCTTGAGCACCGTGGCGGTCTTCGCAACCGTGTCCACCGCCACGTCATCGGCTTCGGCCGCCGCGAGCGCACGCCGCTCGTCGGGGCTGAGGGTCGCCAGCGCAGCAATGCTGACCGTGAATTGCCCCTCGTCGCGTCCGACGCCCCCCGCCGCACCGGCGGCATTGAGCACGATGTGGCGGCCCACCACATTGGGCTGTTCGATGCGGGTTTCGGTATCCGACACCGACTTGTTGTAGATCGCCGCACTGACGCCGTAGCGCACCTGGTTGTCGGTCCATGCGTGCGTGCCATTGGAAATGTCCGCCAGCGTCCGGTCCGTGTCGACCGACCCGACGTACTGGAAGTCGGCGTCATAGTCGGGCACCGATCCAGTGGCCAGCGTCACGCCCAGGCCACCCAGCTTGTCGTGCAGGTCGCGCAGCCGCGGCGGCGCCGCTGCCGCATCGTAGGCATCGGCCCGGTAGACGTAGCTGCCGGCATTGGCCGGGTCTTCGATCAGCTGAACGTTGCGCAGCGACCAGTACTCGCGGTACTCGCGGTCGACACCGGCGCGATGCGCCTTGAGCGCGTCGGCCAGACTGTCGGCTGCGCCGTCCGACTCGCGCAGTCGCAGATTCTTCCAGACCGCGTCCAGCTCGGCTTCGGCACGTGTATCGCGCGTTTCGTTGCGGTTGCCATCGACGATGCGGCCATTGCCGGCGGTCAGCGTCACGTCCCCGGTCAGCGATTCGACCTTGTCCAGCTGCAGGTCGCCGTCCGGCTGCAGCACATGGATGTCGCCCATGGCCGTGACGTCGAGGCCGCCCTGAAGCGTGGCCTGCGTCTGCACCACGAGCGCCTGCGCGTCGCTGCCGATGTGCCCGTTCAGCGACACCAGTTCGACGCCACCGCCCTGCACGCGCACGGCATCGCCGGCTCCGGCCGACACGATGTCGCCATCGGCCTGCAGGAACACGCGGCCGTCGTCACCGGTGATCGCCTGTGCCACGCGCATGTCACCCGACACCGCCAGCAAGCCGACGTCGCCGCCAGCGCTCACGGCATCGATGCTGCCGTTTCCGGACAGATTGAGTTGCAAGGGTGCAATCGCGCTACCGATGCCACTGGCAGCCCGCATCGTCAGGCTTTCCGTCGTCACGGTGCCGCGCGCGCTTTCCGATGCGATGGCGCCGCCGGGCAGCCCGTCTCCCGCCGTCGCATCGAGCGAAACCAGACCGGTCCGGTTGGTCAGGCTGCCGGCGAGGATGATATCGCCGCGGCTGACGATGTCGATGCCGCCGCTGTCGTGGCCGATGAAGCTGATCGGGATCACGTGGTCGGCCTTGACCGTATGCGTGTTGTAGCGCTTGGTGCCGAAATCGCTCCAGACCTCGTAGGTGTGCCACTTCCAGATGCAGAAGAACCATGAGCACTTCGAACGTTCCTTCGACCATTCCTGGTAGGACGTCAGGACATCGCGGCGCTGATAGCGATAGGCGTCGTCGCCCAGAGTCGGGTCGAGTCGCGTGTATTCGCCTTCCATCAAGGGCGTCGCGTCCGGATATTCGACGTAGGCCGTGCGGTCCGCGATCGACCAGCTGCCCGGGAAGAACCAGAACTTGGTTTCCTTCTCGTAACGCGCGTAGGTGTTCGTCGTGCTGCGCTGACCGGTCACCCAGGTATAGGTCTGGTCTTCGACCGGCGCGTAGCCGGTGTTGCGCGTGTTGATCAGATCCACATAAGACGCCACCGGACGTTCGACCAGCTTGTCGCCCGCCGGTGTACTTTCGGTCGTCACGATGACGTCCGAGGTCTGAACGTTTGCGCCCAGACGCGTGACGATGCGGGTGACCGGCGTCAGGCTGTTGTAGTAGGCGGTCGTCGGCGTGCTCGACTGCAGCGGGCTGCTGACGATGGCACCGAGACCGCCGTTCGCGACCGGGTCCCAGCGGCGCAGGTAGTCGGTGATGCGCACGCGGCCTTCGATGTCGTTGCCGGTGTCCAGTCCGCTGATGACGATATCGTAGCCGGTGAGGTTGTCGATGTCGAAGCGGCCGTAGCCATCCATGGCCGCGATGCGGCCACCACCGGTGTTCAGTATTTCGCCCAGCAGTTCGAGCTTGCCGCCTTCGACCTTGACCGGCTCCAGTTCGATGCGGTTCAGTTCCGCATTGAAGAAGGCGACGATGTTGCCGTCGGTGCCGGTGATGCGGAAGCGCGGATCGGCCGGCTTCATGCCACCGGCCACCAGCGCGTCGTAATTCGTCTTCGCCTGCGCCAGCGTGGTGGCGGTCTTGTACGGGCCGATGTTGAGATTGACACGCGCATCGGCGTCGATCGTGATCGAACGATCGGGAATGCCGCTCTGCAACAGGCCATTGATGTTCAGGTAGCGGGCGCTGATGAAGATGTTGTTGCCGGCGATGGTCGGCGCACCGTTGCCTATGCGTACGTCGTCAGCCGCGCCGCTGAACAGGCTGCTGTCCTCGAAGTTGTTGGCGGTTCCGCCACTGCCGCCGCTGGGCGTGCGCGTGCCACCCCACAGGTCGCGTGCGGCGCCGGCGGTGTGATAGAAGGCCGACGGCGAACTGAACACGAAATCACGCCCGGCCGTGATGTTGATCGTTGCCGCCTGGATATTGGGGGCGGTCAGCGGATTCAACGGATCCTTCGGCTGCACCAGCACGCTGCCGCGCTCGCTTTCCAGCGTGACGGTACCGAGCAGGTTGCTGATGTCACCGACCACTTCGATGTCCGGCGCGCGGGCGTCCGCATCGAGCGGAATGTAGGTGTTCCTCACCTCGATCAGCGGTACGGCCGAATCCGGTGCGATGTCGACGCTGCCGAAGCCGGCGGTTCCGCCCTTGGTGCGGGCATTCAGCTCGGCATTGATGTCGGCCGTCGTCGGGCGGGTGCCCGGCGTGTTCAGGATGGCGACACTGTTCAACACGAGCCGCCCGGTCGCCTCTTCCGGAATGGTCAGTGCATCGGTGCGCAGAAAGGCCGAACTGTTGTTGATGATCCGGATCTGCGCGTCGCCGCGCGCCACCAGCTGACCGCTGCCTGCCAGGTAGTCGCCCATCACATTGATGTTGCCGCCGCGCGCACTCATTTCGGGCAGGATGATGAAGGCCGCGTCGGACACCGATGCCGTCGCGCCGCCCGCCGGGAACAGATCGGCAAGCTGCTGCTCGAGGAAGTTGATTTCGGCGGTCAGCGCCGCCACCGTCTCCGGGCTGCTGGCGTCGGCGCCGGTGCTGGTCACACCCTGATACTGGCCGCGGATTTCCTTCAGCGAGTCGATGCGCGTCTGCAGATTGTCCTGCAGGTTCTCGATGCGTGCGATCGGCATGTCGAGGCCATCGGAGCGCGTGATCCAGTACTGCTTCGAATAGGTGTCGTAGACGCAGCCCGCAACGCCGGGCGCCTGGCACTTCGCCTCCTGACCGTCGCGCGGCACCTGCGAGCTGAGCGTCAGCGGCAGCGCACCGCCACCGGGATCCGTCTCGCTGATGTTCATCCAGCGCTGATTGTGGATGCCGGCATCGATGAAGCCATTCACCGTCGCACCGGCCTGCGACTGTTCGATGCTGCGTCCGCTGTTCTGCTCGATCGACACGTCGCCGCCACCGAACAGGTTGCTGATGCCGCTGGCAATGGCACTCGCCGCCTGGCTGTACAGGTCACGCGCCACACCATGTCCGTCGACGAGGTGACCGAAGCCCTTGTCGGCGATCAGGCTCACGTCCTTGACGCTGCGCAGGCTGCCGTCGACAACGATGCGGCTGGTCTGGGTGAGCAGGCCGTCCGCGCCCCAGTCCAGACCGGGTATCGGAATCAGCGAATTGTTGTACAGGTCCGTGTAGGCGACCGACGAGTAGCGGTTGCGCACGCCGCCGGCATCGCGGCCGGCGCCGAGGTTGATGAAGCCGTCGGCGCGAATGTCCGTCCCGGCACCGATCGATGTCGTCGACCGGCTGTGGATGTCCGATTTCGAAAAGCCATCGGCATAGGCGGCCAGGCCCCAGGTCTTGGAACTGGCGCGCGCCTCGACATCGACGTTTTCCCGCGTCGCGAGATTGAAGTCGCCCACGGTATCGATGACGACATTGCTGCCGATGCGCGCTTCGGTCCGTCCGACATCCCCTGCCGCGGTGGTGAGCGGGTTGATGTTCACCTCGATGATGGATTCGGCATCGGCCGCACTGATGGCGCCGCCGGCTTCCAGCTTCGCGCGGTCGCGCAGCATCACGTCGGACACTGCATTGAAGTTGCTGCGCCCCGCGTCATCCGGATCGCCAAGCACGCTGACCCGCGCGCTGTCTCCGACCTCGACCCGCGTGATGTTGTCCACCCGCGTTTCGCCGGACCCGGCCGCACCGCCAGCCAGCCCCCCCGCGCCGGCAAACACGTTGAACACGTCGACCAGGGCAGTCCCTTCCACGCGTGTGAGCCACGGTTTGCGCGTCTGGTTCAGCGCGTACACATCGAGATCCCAGGTGTTCAGATGCGCACCCGCGCGAATGCCCGCGACCACCCTGGCGTCGATGTCGTTGCGCGCCTGTGCGCCGCTGGCACCGACCACGCCCGCCGACAACGAATCGACGCGGGCATTGAAGGTCGCCGTGTGATCGGCGCGGACTTCCATGCGCCCGCCGCTGTCCGTGACCAGCGCATCGCCGGACGCGCCACCACCGAGCAGCGCCTGCGTATCGGACAGATTGCGCGTCGACGCCACGGCTGCTGCACCCGCGATGATGCCGCCCGAGCCGGCTTCGGCATCGGCCGACGTTTCGTCGTGACCGGTCGCGACCACGCTGAGCGCGTCACCGACCGTGCCGGTATTGCCATTGTCGATGGACGCGAGCGTGACCGATCCCGCGACGGCATCCGCCAGATTCGCCCCGAGCGCCAGCAGCCCGCCGACGGTGACGCCGCTGGTGACGGCCGTCTGGCGCGTGCGGTTCGATGCGGTCAGCGACGTGCTGTCCGCGATCGCGAGCACGTTGCCGGTACCCATCGTCGCGTTGACCAGCGAGCTGCCGCCCGCGTACGAATCACTGCCATTGGCGCCGACCAGCAGCGATCCGCCGGTCGCGTTGGCGTACGAATAGGCGCTGTGGCCGACGCTGGTGCCAACGCTTGTGACAACAGTCGGCAACAGCGTCGCCGCATTCAGCGACAGCGCACCGGCCGTGATGCTGTTGTAGCGGCCCACCGTCGCATAGGATTGCGTCGACGCGGACGCTTCAGCCAGCGACACGCCGATCGACAACGCCAACGAGCCGTTGTAGCCCCGCGCCACCGCACTGACCTGCGGCGTGCTGTTGGCGGTGACCGATATGGCCGAACCGGCGCCGTCTATCGTCACCCGATCGGCGATGGTCGCATGGGCCGTTCCCAGCGCGCCGGCACGCGACTCGGAGCCGGAGCCCGCCGCGACACCGCCGGCACCGGCTTTCGATTCGGCGGATACCGTGTCTTCGCGCGTCGCCTGAACGTCGAGCAGCCCACCTGCCAGCGTAATGCCGGTTGCGGCGGACTGGGTCGTGGCTGTGTCGCGGCCGCCGATCTGCGCGGTCGTGCTGCCGCTCTTGTCGGCGCGCGCAATCACGATGCCGGCCGCCACCACCCCGACCGCATAGCCTTCGGCTCTGGAGCGGGCGTCCAGTGCGTCGCTCGCGGTCACGCGCACGTCGCCCGAAGCGCTGCTAACGGTCGCCCGGGCGCCTGCCCCCAGACCGGCGCGCACCGTGTTGTTCAGATCGGCGGTCGCGACCGCGGCGCCGACACCCACCAGACCGCCGGCAGCCTGGAAGCTGTCGACCTGCAGCGCCGGTTCGGCCTGGACCCGCGGATCGGTGTCCGGCAGTTCAGCTGTCTTCGCACTCAGCTCGATGTCGCCGGTGTCGGCCTGCAGCGAAATCGCGCCGACCGTGGTCGCACCGACGTTGTGGCGCACGTCGAGCACGCCCACCGACGCACCGACACCGGCCAGACCGCCCAGCGCAATGCCGCCGGCCCCGACTTCGATGCGGTCCTTCTCCGACGCACCGATGCGGATGTTGCCGCCGGCGATCAGCGTGTCGCGGGTGCCGTCGCTATCGATCACGGTGGCCAGCGTGCTGCCCACCGGCGCCGCATTGATCTGGTCCTTCGTCGCGACCTTGCCCGTCGCATTGACGCGCGCGATGTCGCTGGCGGAGAAGTTGTCCGCCGTGCGCACGTTGCCGTCCTCGTCGTCGGTGGACAGCAGGTCGCGGTTGGAAAAGGCCTGCGCCGAACTGAGCGTGCCTTCGTTGTCGCCGTCGGTATTGTCCAGTTCGCCGGCGGCGTTCGCATTCATCGTCGCGTTGAGCAGCGTGACCGCGGCCGAGCCCCCGATGCCGACCGTACCGCCAGCCGCCGCCGCTGCGGCCAGGTTCGACAGCTTGCGTTCGGCTGTCGACGTGACATCGATGTCGCCGCTGACGTACACATCGCTGTCCTGGATGATCGCCGACGTGGTGTTGTCCACCTTGGTTACCGAAGCGCCCGCCCCCACGCCGGCCATGCCGCCGAGTGCCGCCGCACCAGCCCGGCTTTCGGTCACGACGCTGTCGCTGGCACTGACCAGCAGGCTTGCGGCGCGATCATCGGTGCGGCCGATGCGGCTGTCGATCACCGAAGCTTCCGTCGTGCTGCCGATGATGCCGACTGCCACTGCACCGGCCACGCCGGCAAAGCCGCCGCCTGCACCGCCGACCGCCCAGGTGCGCATTTCGGTGGCGGTGTCTGCGGTGACTGTCACCGCCTCGTCGGCGTCGACCGTCGTGTCCTCAAGCCGCGCGCGTGTGGTGCTGTCATCGAGGCCGACGGCAAAGGTACCGGCGCCGGCAACGCCGCCCACCGCGAGTCCGCCACCCGCCACGAGGAAGGTCGAAAAGTGCTGCGACATCACGTCCAGCGAGCCGACATGGAAGTCAGCCTCCTGGGCATACGCTTCCGTGGTGCTGGTGAACTTCGCCACCGAGCCGCTGCCCACCACGGCAACCACGCCGCCCGATGCGCCGACCACCACCGATGCCACACCCTGCGCCGACAGCGCATCGATATCCGCATCGCCCTTCGCATGAATGTCGGCGCGACGGTTGTCGCCGCCGGTGACCTTGGCGCTGGTATTGCGCTGGAACACATTGACGTCGGCCGATGCGCCGATACCCGCGGCACCGATGGCGATCGAGCCGATGAAGGTATTGCCGTAGGCGTGGTCCGCCGCCCGGATGCTGACCGACTGCTGCGCCGATGCGCCGCTGTTGTCGCCACCGTTCAGCACCGAATCGCTCACCGTGGCCAGCGTTTCGCCACCGATCACACTCGCGCTTGCAGTCAGCGCGACGCCTGCATAAAGGCCGCCGGCCACATTGGCGACACCGGTGCTGGTGTGATGCGTGGCCAGTGCGTTGACCGCGATGCCGCGCACGTTCACCTTGCCGCGCGAGGCCGTCAGGTCGGGCGCGACGAAGGGATTGCTGGATGAATAGCCGCCGCCTTCGGTATTCATTTCGTCGATGCTGTCGCGCAGGTTGGCGCCGGCCACCTCGCCGTTGTTCACACTCACGCCGGTTCCCTGCTGCGCGCGCGCCGCGACCTCGCTACTGCGGATCGCCGCCTCGGTGGTGCCGGTGATTTCATTCACCGTCACCGATGCGCCCACGCCCGCCGCCGCCAGGCCGATGCCGGCCGCGCCGGCCAGCACCGAAATCCGGTCGTCGGATTCGGCCAGCACGGCGACGTCGTCGCGCGCCTCGATCACCGCGCCGTTCTCGATCAGCGCACGCGTGTCGGAACTGATCAGGTTCACCGCGACCGAGCCCCCGACGCCGACCTTGACGCCGGCACCGACACCTACCGATGCCGTCTTGATGGTGGCCAGCGAATCGGCGCTGATGACGACACCCGCAACGTCCAGGCCATCGGCCGTCTTCTTGCCGGATACCCGGGCGAGCGTCACGTTGCCGATGTCGTTCACCGCGACGGCCGCGCCGAATCCGGCGGACAGACCCAGACCGACGCCGCCGGCCAGCGATTCGATGAGCGAGGTGTCGATCGCCGTGACCGTCACGTTGGCTTCGGCTGCAGCGACATCGGAATCGACGATTTCGGCGGTGGTGCGGGTCTGGTCACTGAAATTGGTCGAGGCGGAGCCTGCACCGCCGAAGGTCGACGCGAGTCCGCCGGCGACCGACGCCGACTTGATGGTCGACGTGTTGGTCGCGGTCAGCGTCAGCGTATCCACGGTCTCGCCGGTCTGGTCTTCGACCAGGGCGTCCTCGAGTGCAGCCCGCGTCGTGTTGCCGATCTCGTTGTAGGCGACGGCCACACCGACGCCCGCGGTGCTGAGCGAAAACCCGACCGCGCCGGCGAGCGACTCGATCGTCGACAGGTCGCTGGCCGACAACGCGATCGCGCCACCCGACTTCAGCACCACGCCGTCGGCCGAGGCCCGCGTTTCGTTGGTGATGGTGTTGATCGTGACCGCACCGCTCAGCGACACGCCGTTCGACGCGCTCAGTGCCGCGGCCACCGACACGATGTCGTTGTCGCTGGTCGCGCTCGCCGTGATGCCGCCGGCGCCGCGCACTACCTCGTCGTCGATGTCGATGCCGGTATCCGTTTCGTCGCCGACCAGTTCGGCGACGGTGTCGGAATCCACCGTGGAAATCGCCACCGCTGCACCGAAGCCGGCCTTGCCGCCATAGCTCGCGGCACCCGCCACGCTGCGGATGTCGGAACTGTCACTGGAAATCAGCGTCACCGACCCGCCGGTGTCCACTCCGGCACCATCGATCGCGACCCGCGTGCCGTTGTCCACATTGCTGTAGGCAACGGAACCGGCAACGCCGACCTTCTGCCCCGCGGCCACGCCGGCCGACACCGACCACATCGGGCCGCCGTTCCAGGCATCGAGCACGACATTGCCTGACCCGCCGAGCGTCAGCCCCGTTCGGGCGATGGTGGCCTGGGTGATCTTCTCCAGTTGATTCCAGGTGAAGGCGCCGCCCAGGCCCGCAGTCTTGCCGGTGGCAATGGTCAGCGCACCGGCGCCGGCCAGCGCCAGCGCGTCGTTGCGCGCACCGGCATTCAGCCCGTGCGTCAGCGCAACCGACAGGTCGGTCACGCCGTCTGCATCGGTATGGATGTCCAGCGTCGAGGCCGCCGTACCGGCGACCGACACGCTTGCCAGATCGGCCACGGTCGCGCGGGTCGTGTCATTGACCAGGTTGATCGACACGGCAGCCGAAATGCCGATGCCGGACTTGCCCTGTTCGCCCTTGTCCTTCACATTGGTTTTCGAGCCGTCGCCGCCGGGCTTGCCGTCCGTGCTTTCGTCACCGCCGCCGGGCAGCGAGCCGGCCACGGTGAATGCGCCCTGCGTCGCGCCCGTGACCGCCTTCAGAAAGATGTTTCCGGCAGCCGTCAGCGCGCCGCCCGACCCGGTTTCATCAGGGCGGTTGCCGATCAACGCGCTCGTGGTGCGGTCCAGATCGTTGATCGCGACCGAGAAGCCGATGCCTATGCTGCCCGACCGTGCCACGCCGCCTGCCACATTGATCGACATGCTGTTGTCGACCGCCTGCAGCACGACGTCGCGCGCATTGACCGTGGTACCCGACGCGATCTGCGCAGTCGTATGCAGATCGCTGTCGATCAGCGAGAACGCCCCCTGGACCGACACCTTGCCGGCCTTGCCCGCCGCTTCGGCAATGGTCACCTGGTCGAAATCGGTGCCGGCCAGCAGGGCCAGTCCGTCGGCGCGCACGGTGGCGCCGCGCGCGATGGTCGCGTCGGATCCGCCGGTCAGCGTCAGGTGATGGTAGGTGCCGCCAAACCCCGCCGAGGCGCTGTTCGACCCACCGTCCGGTAGCGTGGTCAGATCGATTTCAGGCACGCCCGCCAGATTGAGCAGCCCGTGCGAGGCATGAGCGGAAACGGTGACGTCCTGCGATGCCGACAGCGGTGCGGTGCCGGCGTTGATCTGCGCCGAACCGATCTTCGCGTTGGCCTGGCTGTCGAGGGTGAAGTAATCGACCGCGCCGGTGTAACCGCGCGGCCGATTTGGCACTGATTTGCGCACGATTTGGCACTGCCGTCGCGCTGCCCCAGCCAGTTAGAAAAGCCCACCTTCACCCGGCGTGTAGTTCGTTATAACGAGCTCCCGGCTTTCCGACTGCGCGCCGTGTTTGTTGGCGACGCTGTATGTGATGCCTAGGTCGAGCATCTGCAGACCTTCAAACGCGCTGCGGATGTCGGGGTGATCGTTGATCGACAACATCACGCGGCCTTTGCAGGTGCGCATGGCCTCCGCGAGATCGATGTATTCCTGCCAGGGAAACGGGACGCCATAGCCTTCGGTCTGCCAGTACGGTGGATCCGCATAGAAGAAGGTGTGCGGTCGGTCGTAGCGCTGCAGGCAGTCACGCCACGGCAGGTTCTCGACGGTTGTCCCGCAAGCCAGCCTAAGGTGCGCTGAGGACAGGTTTTCCTCGATCCGCAGCAGGTTTACCGTCGGTGCGGTGGTCGCAGTACCGAACGACTGACCATCGACCTTGCCGGCGAACGCATGGTGCTGGAGATAGAAAAAGCGAGCGGCTCGCTGGATATCCGTGAGTGGCTCGACTGGCTGCGCCTGCAGCCACTTGAACACCTGCCGGCTGCTGAGCGCGTACTTGAACTGCCGGACGAACTCTTCCAGATGGTGTTGCACTACCCGGTACAGATTGACCAGCTCGCCGTTGATGTCATTGATGACCTCGACGCGCGCGGGCATCGGGCGCAAGAAGTAGAGCGCTGCGCCGCCGCAGAACAGCTCTACATAGCATTCGTGTTGTGGAAAGAGCGGGATGAGGCGTTCGGCGAGGCGGCGCTTGCCGCCCAGCCAAGGGATGATCGGGGCTGCTGTCATGGTGCACTCCGTGCGTGATAGCCTTGCTCCGCCGTGATCACGGTGGCGGCGCCTTGGCTCGACGCAGGCTCACCCCTGCTTAGGGCGGCCGGTAGCGTGTTAGCGCACGCTACTTGCCGCGCCGTTTCTTACTCGATAACTGGCGGTACAAACACCGGCAGCTCGGCGACCAGATCCTCTTCGGTGGGCACGGCCCGCTCTGCTGCGAGTACCGCGGCTAAAACGCCATAGCCGTGAGCCCAGACCAGGCTGCGCCATGCACGTAGCGCGGCACCCTCAATCTGGAATTTCGGGACAATCGGTTCTTCGGCGTAGGTCACCGCGGTGAAAATGTTGTCGTAGGCCATCGTGCGCGCCTGGTCATCCAGATGCCTCTGAATGACTGCTGTCAGACGGATCTGGATCTGCTCCGGTGACTCGGGCTCGGGCTCATCGGGCTCAGGCTCTGCGACGAGGCCCCAGGCGCCATCGATGAACGCTGCGAACATGCCCTCGGGCGCAGCGGGAGGTTCAATCTCAGTCGCAAATGCCGGCACCAAGTACGTTTCAGGGTCTTTGGGATCTGAGTCCGCACCTTCAGCCTGCAGGAACCGGCCGGTCAGCCGGTCGTAGTGATAGATCAACATCTCGACTCCTCAGTACTTGATGCAGATCAGCGCGGGTGCGTGACGCGGGAAGCCCTCGGTCGCCCCGGTGGAATCTGTGTTGCTCGAGAACGCACTACCGCCAATTGACGCGGCAGGCAGACCAGTGCCGCCAGTGTTGTTGTTGGACGTCTGGTACGAGTGGATGTGTGCCTTGATCTGGGAGTCTCGGTATTGACCGATCAACACACCGGTGTTCGTTTCGTACGACGATGATCCGTCGTGAAAGCCGCGCATGAACAGCCCGCGAAAGTCGGGGATGCGGAAGGTCGTTGATCCGTCGCCTTGCGAGAAGCTGCCTGGGCGACTCGCCAACCAAGCGGCATCAGTCACGTAGTTTCCTGATGCCACTGCGTACGCGAACAGCGCCGCATAGGTGGTGCGCGACAAAATCGAGCCATTGGCCTTCAGCCAGCCCGCAGGCGGAGCGGTGGCCGGAAACGAAAGGATGGCACCGGTGGGAACGGCAGCAGCCGCGACCAGCAGCACGAGTGCCTGCCGCAGCTTCGTGTGGTCGGTCGCGGATCCGGTGAGACCAGCCTGCTCGATCACGTACATCAGCTCTTCCTGCACGCCGTTGAACCACTCGAAGCCCGGCACGGTGGCCGGCGTACCGGTGCCCGGGTTGCCGCCGGTGAAAAATCCGGGCGATCCCGCGCCGGCTGGTGGGGCGGGCAGTGCGACAGCCGCGGTTGATCGGGTAACGCGTTGCATGGTTCAGGCTCCTACTGGTAAGCGAAGATCAGCACGCCATGTGCTGGCGCGTAGCGGCTCAGGCCGCATTCGAGGCGTTCGTTTCCCCAGACGCGCAGTGGAGTGTCTGCGTCGTCTTCGGTCGTGAAATCGCGGATGGTGTCGAGCGCGCTGGTCACCTGCCACGCGAGGCGCCAAACCTCATCGAGCAGCGCGTCCTCGCACGCGTCTTCGCACGTGTGGACATCGAACTCGGTGACGGTGACGGCGTAGCCCATGCGCGCCGCAAGCTGCACGAAATACGCCGGCGTACCGCCGCCCTGTGCTGTGATGCGCTGCACGACCTGGTCGCGGCGTTCCGCGAAGCTCTGACCGGCACCCAGGCAGGTGTCCGGCAGGCCGGTGGCGCGCTCCCAGTCAGGCAGCAGTGCTGCCGTCGTGCGCGGGTCGGATTCAGTGAGCAGGATGCCGGCCTGCGCCTGCGCTGCATCGAGCACGCGCGCCTCCGCGTCAAGCTCAGCCGCGAGGCGCGCGCCTTCTACGTCATACGGCGCCGGCATCAGCAAGCGCAGCAGATCGGCATGCATCATGTGATCGTCACCGTGCCCAGCGTCGGGATCTGCACCGAGACGCTGTTCGCCAGCGTCGTCACGTTCGCGGCCGGTGCGGTGAGCGTGAAGTCGGTGACGCCGGCCGTGTCGGCAATCAGCGCAGCGATGCGGGTGCGTACCACCGTGCCGCCAGGCGGCAAGGCGGCGAAATACTCGGCGAGCGCCTGGTTGATCTGCGCGGTGGCGGTGATCAATGTCGTGCCGGAGAGCACCAGCGCGGCGGTAACTGCGACAGGCACTGCTGCCGGGGCGATCACGATGCAGTCGGCGGTCACCGGGCGGCGCGCGTCGATGTAGGCCTGCGCATCGGCCACCAGCGACGGGCTGGGCAAGCCGCCGACTGCCATGATGGCCACGTCGACAGACCCGATACCGCGGCGCAGCGGCAGCACCCAGGCGCCGGCGACGCCGGGCACTTCAAACGCCCATGCCTGGTAGTCGTGTGCCGCGCCGCCGTGTGGCGGGTTCTGGATGCGGCGCAGCAGGCGCGCGAGCATTGCAGCGTCGAGCTCGATGTCGGCACCGCCGGTGAGGTCAGCAACCAGCAGTGCGTTGACCTGCACGCCGGCTGGCGGCGCGCTGATCGTGAGGGTGGCTGCGCCTGAGAGATTGCCGGCCGCGCCAGCCGCCACTGCTTCAATCGGCACATCGATCGTGCCTCCACCACCAATCGTGCCGCCTGCGGTGAGCAGGTAACGTGTGCCTGCGGCAGTCTGTACCTCAAGCCCGGCTGCGATCACGCTGCCCGCCAGCCCGGTGATTCGCAGCGTGCCGGTCGCACTCGACGCCGGCAGGCGCTGCAGGCCGAAGAGCGAAGCCCAGCGTTCGAGATATTCGGTGTCGGCCGTGTCCGGAAGTATCTGGCGCGCGATCCACGCCTGGTGCTGGTAGAGCCCGGTGATTGCGCTGGCCACCGCGGCGGCGCGCACGTACCAGTCGGAGTCGACCGACACGTCCGCGTCGACGAGCTGCGCGCGAACATCACGCAGAAGCGCGTCGCGCACGTCCTCGAAGCTCGGCAGCGCGATCGCCATCAGTGCAGCACCTGCGAAAATGCGTAGGACCACTGGCGGCCCGTTGAATCGATCACCTCGACGGTCAGATCCACGCGCCCGCCATTGATCTGCGCACGCGCAGAAACCGACTGCGCCCGGCCGTCGCGCACCAGGTCAGCCAGCGCCGCCTCGGCGTACTGCTCTGCGAGCACCGCGATGCGTGGCAGAGCCTTCTGACGCTGCAGCTCGTGCAGGCGAGATCCCACTTCAGGGCGCGCCCACCAGCTGCCGAGCGGCGTCATGATGCGCAGCCACACGGCGTTGCCGAGGTGGGTGATGCGGGTGCCGTCGTACAGACCGGTAGCAGGGTCGATGCGGGGTTGCATGGGGCGGACGTTACGCGCGCGCGCGTGGCTGGCGCAGGGTGAAGGGCTTCATACGGTGCTGTCTGGCCCGGTCGTAATCGAACCGGTTTCCGTGTGCTTGTGGCCGTTGTAGGCCGCGAGGAACGCATTCAAGCTGTACGGTGTTGAAGCGGTTCGCACCTGCACGTCCTGACTCACCTTCACGATCGGCGCCGTGAGCTTGATCTCACTATCCGCCGTGACTTCCAGCTTGTCGCACTTGATCGCGACCACCCGGCCGGCTTTCAGATGCACGCTGCAGTCGGGCTCGGTCAGGTGGTAGAGCGCCACTTCGCCTGGCGCGACGAGCACGCGATACGTGCCGTGCTCACTGGCGATCACGACCGACTGCGCAGTCTTTCCGCCGATCGGCAGCACGATGACCGGTGTGCCTGCGGGCAGGCCGCTCACCAGCCCGGCCTGCTGCATGATCTCGACGTCCACGAGCTGCTCGTCGGCGAGGCCTTCGGCGCGGGCCAGCATCGGCCCGGCAGCGCGGTGGCGGTAACTGCCTACCACGCCGCGAAACGCCTGGCGCATGCCCGACAGGGCGCGGGAAATCTCGCGGCGCACGACATCAACCGGCGTCACTGCGCTGCCTCCGGCTGGTTGGATATGTCGAGCACCGCGCCGGGCACCGCGTTGCGGCCGCGCCGATGGCGACGCTTGTGTGGGTGGGCGTTCACGATCCACACGCTGTCTTCCTTCAGCGTCAGCACGGTCTGCGTCGGCAGACCTCGTCCGCCGGTCATCCTGCGTGCCATCAAGAAGTAGATGCCCTGCAGGCCATACAACGTGCTGCGTACGGCCACTCGCATGCCCGGCCGCCAGGGCTGGCCGTGCGCGGGCTGACCGGGCGCGTTGATGAGGTGACCTGGCACCGTGGCGCGCAGCTCCCAGCGCACCAGGCGTGAATCCAACGTGAGTTTTCGGGCGCGTTCCTGCGCGTGAGCTGCGGTGTCCGACTCGTGATCGACAACCACGCGGGGCCGATAGTGGCGCACGCTCGGATCGTTGAAGCTGGCGCGGATGCCCGCGCGCGCCTGGCGCAACTCGCCGCCGCCGTGCGTCTGCGCCAGCACGGTGACCGAGCTGTGCGACAGCGACAGGCTGTCTTCGAGATCGAGTGACAGCACGTTGTTCGCGCGCCCATCGGACTCATAAATTAATGTGGCCACCGGCGCTGCCGAGTAGTCCGGCCCGCCCACCACAAGCGTGCCGTCCGGCTCGAACCACGGCCACAACCCGTTCGCCACCGCCGCGTGCGAAAGCGCATCCCAGGCGGTGTCGCCGGGTTCCACGCTCACCTTTTCACGGCGCAGGGCATTGTCGGCGTCGA
Organism: Methyloversatilis sp.; assembly: GCF_030698125.1. Lineage (GTDB taxonomy): Bacteria > Pseudomonadota > Gammaproteobacteria > Burkholderiales > Rhodocyclaceae > Methyloversatilis. The sequence goes on along the minus strand of NZ_JAUYNV010000004.1, from coordinate 172,101 downwards.
TGCGGATCTTCGTGATGCCCAGGGGCTTCACGATCTTGGCCACCACCTCCGGTAGCGTCAGGTTCTGCGCGGTGAAGATCGGTGCCGAGCAGTCGAGCAACTGGCCCGAGTTGTCGCGGCCGTCGATGGTCAGTTCAACGCCACCGCGCCGGCTCCGCAGGTGTACGGTATCCACGCGGCCAACCATCACCGGGTCATCACCCACCCGTAGCTCTACAGGCTCACCCGAGCGCACCGCAGTGGGAATGGTGCCGGAAGGGTCGAGTGCCAGCGTCACCGACCAGGCATCAGCCGGGGTCAGCAGGTCGCTGTCGAGCTCGTAGCGAAGCCAGTCAGCGTGGGCAGCGCCTGCGAGCAGCAGTGAGACGCGATCGTCAGTCATGCGCGATGCTTGCGTCAGCAAAACTCATAACGCTCGCTGAACTGATTGTAGGGTCCGTAGTAGAACGCATTGACCGATCCCTCGTCTTCTGGCCAACCCATCATGTAGTCACGCCCACTCTCACCAAAAGCTTCCACGATGAGCACGCCGAGCGGTCCATTCGGGTCGGTGTAATCGACAATTTCCGGGTGAACGCGCCCGGGCAGGTCCGGATGCTCAGCTTCAAATTCTGCGTCGCAGCCTCGGTACGGTTCGCAAATCATGTCCAGCAACTCAATCGCCGTCTGATTCGTGCGCATCTTGAGTGCCATCTCGGCGGCCTTACCCATCGCAATACCGGCCCTGTGGTTTCCCATCTGTCTCGTCCTTCTCATCATCCAACGCCCCGCTGATAGGGCGAGGCATACCCGAAATCATTGCGCATACGCACTCAGCCGCTCACCCGCCCGCACAAACACCCGCCCGGCCACATCCGGGTTGAGCTGCGCCAGCTCGGCCCACCGGGTGTGGTCGCCGTACCACCAGTGCGCGAGCAGCTGCAGGTTGCCGGTGGCCGGGGCGATGCGTTCGATGAGCGGCGGGCGGGTGATGATCACGGCCTCGGCCGCGGCCTGAACGTCCGCGGCGAGGTTGCGCAGCGCCTCGCCCACGGCGTGGGCATCTTCGAGCGGCAGCGTGTTGCGGGCGCTGGCGATCGCTGCCTGCAACGCTTCACGGGTCTGCGCAGCGACAGTGGCAAGATCGCCTGGCGTGAGTGTCGCTTCATCGGATTCGAGTTCGAGCAGCGCGCCCGCCGCCTCGGCCAGCGCGATCGCGCGCTCGCGTTCGACCAGGTCGAGTGCCACCCACTGCGCCTGCGTGGTGGCAGCGATGTCGGTGCGCTGCGTCACCGGCACCGCGCTGCGCGCCACCACGGGCACGGCCAGCGAGCCGGAGCGTGCGCCGGCCGGGAAGATGGCGCGGCGGATGAGCGACCAGCCCGAGAGCGTGCCGCGCAGCCGATCGAGCGCGGCTGTGGGCGCGTTGGTCACGCCGGTGATCAGGGTTGTGATGTCGGCGGCCCAGCTGGTCGGGAATGTCAGCGCATCGAGCCCGGCGGTGAGCACGCCTTGAACCTGCCCGCGGATCTGACTGGTGATGGCATCAAGCTGGCCGATCACCGCGACGCGATCGCGCAGCGCGGTGAGGCGCTGCTTGATCGCTTCCATGTTCTTGCCGAAGGCAGCGACGCCGCTCTCGCGCGCGGCCTGGCTGCGCGTGGCCACGACCTGCGCGGCTTGCCGCGAGGTCGCTTTCGCGAAGAAGACAACCGGTTCGCCACTCTCGATGAATCGGATCGAAACCTCGCACGCGTCGGGCGACTCGGCGTCGTGCGTCACCTCGCGATCGGCGACTTGGGCGCGGGCGATGACGCCGAATACCGGATGCACCAGCTCGCCTGGCCCGGCAGCATCAAGCGCCGACAGCAACTGCGCCAGGCGCTCCTCGTAGTCTTCGCCGTAGACGACGGCCGTCAGAGCGATCTGCCGTGGGCTGGCGCCGTGGTCATCGAGCTGCGCACCATCGCGGTAAGGAAACTCGTACTGCACCACCGCGCGCTGCACGGCATCACGCGTGGTGCGCACTTCGAAGGCGACGCCGCGAAAGCTCGCATCCTGGAGCGAATTGACCCAGCTCATTGGCGACGCGCCTCGCGGCTGTTCTTCTCGTTGACCGAGGCGACGATGTTCCCGTCGACCACCGTCACCTCGACCTTCACCGGCTCCTTGGCCTGATTCAGAAAGTCGTACAGCAGCGAGCCGAGGCTCGTGTCTTCACCGGCCATCTTCGACGCGCCCCAATTGATGCCCTCGTTGATGAGCGTGCCTGCGCCGTAACCGAGCAGCCCTGCGCCGGCCACGCCACCCGCGGCCGTTGCGAAGGTCGCAGCGCTGCCGCCCCACGCTGCGAGCGGCATGCCACCGGCCAGCGCGGCCAACGTGCGCAACCTGCCGGCGGTACCGGCCGCTGCAGCACCCGCACCGGCAGCCCGGCCGAGGCCGCCCGCTTTCGTCAGCAAGCCAACGCCCGCCGCGACACCCGCGGCAGCGGCCAAGGCCGTCAGCGCCGTCGTGGTCGCAAGCACTGCAGCACTGAGGTTGGGAAACTGCTGGATCAGTGCGGCTGTCTGTTCGGCCATCGTGCCGAGCGACGGGTTGATGGTGTCGAGCGCGGTCTGCATGGCGTTTGCCTTCTCGGCAGCGAGCAGCTCGGCCTTGTAGCTGGGCGACTCGGCCATGAGCGCGAACGCGGCATCACCCGTGCCGGTGGCACTGCCGAGCTGCCCGCGGATACCCTGCATACTCTGGCGGTTACCCAGAATACCGACCAGCGCCATCAGGGCCTGGCGGTCCTGCACGATCTTGCCGATGGCGCTGCCCTGCAGCAGGTCGGCCATTGAGGTCATGGCGGCGCGTTGATCGTCACCGGTCGCGCTGCGCGCCTGGTCGCGTGCCTGAACGTATCGACCGTCGCGGCTGGCGATCTTATCCGTGAGGTTCACAAAGGCATCGAGCGGGTTGGTGCCGCGCGCACGTGCTGCCGCCAGAGAGCCTGACAGGTCGATGCCGAGCTTCTTCGCGTCGTTCGACGTGTCCTGACTGTTGATCTTCGCCAACAAGTTCACCAGGTTGTTGCCGGCCTCGTCACGTGTGCCGGCCGTAATCACTGAAGCCTGATTGGCCGCGAGGAGCGCAGCAAAGTCGCCCGTGCCCCTCATGCCCAGCGTGCTCGCTGCGGCCATCTGCTGCGGCAGCCACTTGGCCATGTCGCGCAACTCGAAGCCACCGAGCTGGCCAGCACGCATCGCCATGTCGAGCGTGTCGCTTGTGCTGCCGAGGCCGAACGTCTGACGGGCGCGGATGGCGATGTCCGCCAGCGCGCCGGTGTCGGCGCCCGAGGCGGTACCGAAGCGGTTGAGCGCCGGCAGTTCGGTCAGCGCGCCTTGTGCATTGAACTGGCCGCTGGCCACAAGTCGATCAACAGTGGCCAGCGTGCCTTCACGCGTGCCGCCGCCAGCGCGGATGGCGGCCATCACGCCGGTGTTGATCTGCGCCATGCCGGAACGGCGAGCGTCCAGGCTCTGGCCTGCGTACGCGGTATTGCTGACGTTGCGCAACTGCCGGTCGTAGTCCATGCCCTGGCGTATCGGGTCAGCCAGCACGGCACGACCCGCGGCGAGGCCGGCTGCACCTTGCCCCCAGGCACCCACAAAGCGGCCGACGCCGCGCGTGAGCTGCTCGATCTTTCCGGCGGCAGCGGCGGCTTCAACTGCGATCGAGCGAAACCAGCGCGGCACGCGCTCGTTGGGGCGCAGGTTGCCCAGGTTCCGGAACTGCTCGACCACGCGCGCCGCCTGCTGCGCAGCGCCCTTGCCTTCACGGCTGGTGCCGGCGAGCGCGCGCTCAACCGTCTCCAGCGCGCGCTTGGCGTTGGCGCTGCCACCGTCGCGGTAGCGCAACGTGAGATTGATGACCTGGTCTGTCATGGCTTGGGCGGTGCCTTCTGGTGCAGGCGCTTCTTCCAGTTACGTGATCGGGTCGGGGCAGGCTCTGCCGCAGGTTGCGCAAACGGCCCGGCCTTGCGGGTCAGCAGGCCGATCCAGCTTTCGATGGTGGCCTGGTCGGCCGTGCGGATATCGTCGAGCCGAAAGCCGCGCCCGACCAGCGCTACTTCGACGGCTCGGGTGTCGGCGAGGGCTCGCTCTCGCCGCGCTGCTTTTTTTTGATGACCTCGGACGCTGCCCGCAGCGACGACATGTCGTCCGGGTGAATGAGCTGAGCCAGGCGGCGCACCTCGGGCGGCTCGTTGCCGTCGATGCGATCGACCTGCGCGAGGATCTGCGCGTCGTCGATCGCCATCTGGTAGGCAATGCGGCCCGCGCCCGCCATGTCGTCGGGCATTTCGACTGCCGCCACGGCGACGTACACGTCCTGCAGGGTGGCCTGACGCAGCACGACCGTCTTCGCCGTGGCGCTCCACGGCGCCAGGCCGTACTGCAGCGGCACTTCTTCGGTGATCAGATCCATGCCGGCTTACTCCCGCTTGTAGTCGAGGGCGAACATCGACAGCGATCGCACCGCCTCGCCGTCGACTCGGTACGACGCACTCACCGATGTGCATGCGCAGCCGTAGTAGCTCTCGCGCTGATCGTCGTGGCCTTCGGGGTAGAGCGTGATCTTGGCGTCTTCTATCGCCGCCCAATCAGGCTCGCTGCCGTCGATCGGGATTGCCACTTCGAGCGACAGCTCGTAGGTGGTGAGGCCACGTGCGTGGCCGCTCACGCGCTTCTTGCGGTTCATGGTCATGACCGGCTTGCGGCCGGTGTTCTGCGAGGCGTTGAGCGACACCACCTCGATCTCGCGGCCATCAACGGTCAGCACGATGTGACCGGCAAACTTCTCTGCCATGTCGTTCCCCTTACACTTACAGGATCAGGTCGATCACGGCCGCGATGACATGCAGGCCATTGACGACATCGGTGGGCACCCGGACATTCACCCGGCCGATCTCGACGCTGTCGAGCTCGACGATCACGCCGGGAATGTTGGCCGTCACGTTCTCGACGATCTCGATGTCTTCGAGGCGCAGCAGCACGTCGATGACTTCGCTGCGGATGTCGCGCAGCACGCGCGCCGTCGCCTTCTCGCGCGGGAAGCGTGCGGTAATGCGCTGGCGCAGGCTGAAGCGCACGTAGTCGAGCGTGCGAATCGTGGTGATGTCGAGCCAGGCCGGGTCGGCGACCGCCTGACCATTGACCGTGTAGGTCGACACGGCACGTACCACGGTGACCCGCTCACCAGGGCTCACCTTCAGCGGCGTGACGCCGTTGTGCAGGCAGTTCTCGATCTCGGTACGGCCGGGGCGGCTGGCGATCGGCGGCACGTCCAGACCGATCAGTTCCAGGCCGTTCAGCGGGCGCGCGGGATCTTCTTCGAAGGCCGCGATCGTGGCCAGCGCGGCGGCGGTCTCCCAGGGTAGCGAGGCGCTGCCGGCCAGCCAGGCGAGCAGCACACGCTCATCGTTGATACCGGCGGCCAGCGCCACCGCGGCGCCGTAGGTGGCGTGCGTGGCCACGATGCCGATCGCGCCGCGCTGTTCCAGCGCATTGCCCACCAGTTCGAGGTGGTCGCGCAGCTTCGTGAGGTTGCCCGTGTCCGTCCAGGGCATCACCAGAATCTCGTCGCCCGCCGACTGGATGGCAGTGAGCGTGGCTGCGATGTCCGGGTTCGTTGCGCCGCTGGCCATCGCCACCACGGTTGCTGTGATGCCGGTGACGCCGGTCAGCGTGGCCGATACCTTGATGTCGTTTCCGGTCGTGCCCTTGTTCTTGGCGGTCAGCGTCACGACGCCCGACACCGCCGCAGCGGTCACCGGCAGATCCGGCCGGGCGGTGATCGCGGCGACCAGGTCGGCGGCGACTGCGGCGAGCAAGTCACCTGACTCGACCAGGACGTCGACCGACTGCCCGCCGATCTTGACCGAGAGCGTGCCTGTGCTGGTCGCGGTGCCTGCGATGGTGACCGTGCCGGTCGCCGCCACTCCGGCGCCGTTGTCGTCAACGGCGATCGCGGTGAGATCAACGTAGGGATTCGCCTTGAGCAGCGCGCGCACCATAAGGTGCAGATGAGATCCGGCGCCGAAGTAGGTGCTGGCTTCCGCATCGGTGAAGATCTGCGTCGGCACGCCGGCCAGTACGGTGCCTAGGCTGGTGCGCCCGCCGATCAGCCGCACCGTCTGCCGGTTGTTCGGCAGGTTGCGCAGCGCCAGGCGCGCGTTGAATTCGATGTAGGTGCCGGGCGTGCGAATGCTGCCGGGAACCTGCGAGAAAGAGACGTTCGGGCTCGACATCGGTTACCCCTTCGCTTTCGTGGGCGCCGACTTAATCGGCTTGGCGTCGGCGTCGATCAGGTCGCCGGTGACGAGCAGGCGCTCGATATGCGGCGTGCGCGCGATCTCGACCGGCTCATCGCCGGCTGCGGGGTAGTGCTTGCGCGGGTTGGTCTCGCGCGGCGCCAGGCGCTCGGGGGCGCAGGTGACGCGGACGGTGGTCTGGGACATGGGCGCCTCCGGGGCGATGTGACTCTGCGGTGCAGGAGCCCACATCGTCCGCGCGCGCGCGATGGAACAAGGGGGTGAATACCTTCAGTGGTAATCTCAAGCGGGGATTTTAAAAGGAGCGAAAATGAGTAATTACACAATCGTCCAGATCATTCCGGCGGAAGGCTGGGATGCTGCCTTCGAAGACGAGGGGAAAATGTTTTTCAGGCCCCTAGTGTGCTTTGCACTGACTACGACGGGCGACAACGAGAATCCTGCTGACGAACAGGTCAAGCCTATGTACTACGCGGATACCGGCATCGACTTTTGCGAGAATACCGGGAACTTCATTGGCATCGGTCGTCACGGCACAGGGATGGTCGAGCAGTAGCCTTCGGGCCATTGACCCGCATGACACCTACGCGGTCGGGTTGATCACTACATCCTGTGCGTCGTCCGCGCCATCGCCCGGCTGCAGCCTGTAGTTCAGTGCGATCTCTGTGATGTCCTGCGCGTCACCCGCCGCCACATCGGGTACCTCGAAGTCGTATCGAGTCGAAATCTCCAGCGCGAGCACTGACAGGCCGTTGGTGCCAATGCGCGTGTTGTACAGCGTGGTGACCCGGCCGGGTTCGATTGGCTCGCACTCGGCGACCAGGCCGAAGCCGGTCACCAGCTGGCGCACGTCGTCGAGGATCTGGTAGCTACCCGGCTCTCCGGTCACACCGATACGGGCGAACCGCTCGCCGCGCGCACTTCGGGTGCCGACCATCACCGCGCCGCGTACCGTGGCACGTCGGGCGCGGCGACCCAGGCGCTCTACCGTCTCGCCGCCGATGGTCACCCACACGGCCGGGAAGCTGCGGAAGTTCGTCCAGAAGGTATCGTCATCGAATTCGCCGCCGTAGCTGTCGATGTGCGCCAGGCGGTAGCCCAGCGCGCCGGCCGTCTGCGCAGCCTTGATGCGCGCGATGATCGCGTCCTCGATGTCGGCGTAGATCAGCATGGCAACGGCAGCTCAGCGCCGGTTGGCGCGGCTGAACGGGTTGGCATTCACTGGCGAGACGATCTGCACATCGCCATAGTGGGGCGAGCCTCCGCCAGATTCACCGCCGCTATTGCCCACGACGCCATCCGCCATGTCGCGCAGCAGCCGCGTGTAGTAGTCATGCTTCGCAGTGATGGGGTCGTTCTCGATCGTATTGGCACCAGACAAGTGCCAGCGGGCGATGTGGATGCACGCGGCCTGAAGGAAGTCGGGCTGCGCAGCGGCGATGGCAGGTGCCCGGTCGCCCAGGATAATGTTGATGTCGCCGCTGGCCAGGGTGAGGCCGTAGTCGATCCGGCCCGGCACTGGCGTGCCGGTCGCTTCAGGATCCGCGAGCGCCGCAGTTTCCTTGGCGCCGAGAGCGAGTTCGAATTGAAGAACACTGGCGTAAGGCATTGAGGTCACAATGAAAAGAAAGGCGCGTTATCTAGGCAATAAACGCCGGTCGTAGGCGTCGTCACAGGCCCGTTGCCGTGCCAGTACATCTTCATCGCTGCGAACCGAGCCGCAATCGGCACTCGCACCAAGCCGGTGCCAATGCTGCTCTGGAGGAATCGCGTCGCTGAGCGCCGATTCCACCAGTTGTGCTGGGTAACCGGGGTCGAAACAATAGAGTTCGATATCACGGTCGTTCCGTCCGCCCGGTAGAAGATCACCTCGAAAGTGACGTTCGGCAAGTTGTCGGTGGAGGTGTCTGAGTACCTCATGACCGCATTGCCATATACGAACCGCCCAGGCGTAACGGGGATCGGCTCACACAGCAAATTACTGTGTTGCCCCACATTGGTGACCTTGACGCCTCGAACACCGCCATAGAACTCGTTCGCAGCAGTAGTGAGCGTGATGCTTCCGGTACCGCCAGCCGTCCAGCCGGCGAGCGTAGCTTCTTCGAAATTCCAGTTGCGGTTGAGTACTTGCGCCTTGTTGATCGGCTGCAGTCTCATGGAGTTATTTGTCGTGATCGATCCGGGCGGATCGTCGGCGTAGGAATCGCTCATCGTGACAACCACATCGTCGTCAGCGATGAACTGCCGCGCCGCATCGTTGTAGCTATCGTTTGACCAAGCGACGATTGAAACGATGTTCCAGCGCACGTCGCAGCACTGCACGTTGTGAGCCAGGCCGCGGAATATCGGACGAATTGTCGGCGACTCCAGCGGCCCACCAAGACTGTTGCTCGGAATCATAGTGAGGTTGTTGAGTCGCACCCAGGAGCGCGGCGTTGCAACCTTCGCGTCGGTGGCCTTTGCGAAGTTCTCGATTCGGGACGACGAGATTTCGACGCGGCACTGCGCCGCCGTGTTCAGTTCGACCACCGTGCCTGCTGTGAACGTCAAAGACGAATGCAGAAACGACAACTGATGGTCGCGTGCGCCGCCGCTATTGCACTGTATATGCCCTTGGTTCGTGTTAGCCGAGAAAAACCTGATGAAAGAGTGCATCTCATACGAGTCTTTCTCCGCGGCCGAACTGGACGTCACGATCGACCAGTTGGGATTCGACGACCACACATTCGTCCAGCGCGAACAGAAGGAGCCGTTGTTCGTAAACTCAATCGAGTGGTCGAAGAACTGCATGTGCAAGTTCTCGACCTCCATGAAGGCGTTGTAGTACTTGTTCAGGCCTGTGAAATTCGTACCCCAGACGCCGTCGCCGTTGCCCCACCGGATCGCGACTGAGCCCGCAAGCCACGCTTGGCTTTGGCACGACAGGATCAGGGAAGAACCTCCGATAATCTTCTTGTTGTTGCTATCCGACTCCGGTCCGTAGTTGATCTCGGGCGTGATGTCGTTACGCACCCAGAAGATCGGGACGGTCTTACCTGCGCAGTCAATGTATGTCGTCCCTACAAAACGAAGCTCGACAAATGGTTCAAGGGTGACCATTGCCGAGAGGCCAGATTGGCTGCCCAACCCATAGCGTTGGCCTTTAACGATGATGGCGGGGACTCTCCCACCGTTAAGGATCGCGGTGGATCGAAGATCGGCAATGCAAGCACGAAGAGCAACGTCGATCTGCTCATTTTCGCGCACGTGGAGCAGGCGGCCGAACACAGTATCGGTCCAACCACTCGACCTCGCTGAGACCGCCTCGAGCAAGCTCGCGCCGTATTCGGGCGTAGGCGGCGAATAGTCACGCCCGAACCGATCGATCCCACTCACGGCTGCACCTTATAGCCACCAGCGGAAAGCACGAGCACGGCGCCCGCGCCAGCCGCATGAATCTCCACCTGGTACATCGAGGTGACGTTGATGCCGTACTGTGTCGCCGCACCTGCCGCCAGCAACGTGGGCGCTACAGATGGGGGCTGGAACATTAGAGCCGACTCGCTAGTCCAGCTCACCGGTGTGATGTCCCGCATCGGGGCATTCGGCGAGGCGCGCCCGAAAAGGCGCAGCGAGGTCAGTGCTGCCGAACCTGTGTTCTCGATATCGAACTGGACGACGTCCAAGTCCATGACATCGAACCGTCGAACCAGATCAAGGACCGCACTGATGCCCTTCTTGCTGGCCCCGTCGAAATCGTTGATGTACCGCACAGATCACCTCGTTTCTTGTTGTTCGGCCGTGAGCGCCAATTACTCGACTCCAACGACCGACAGCAGCGGCTCGGCCTGCAGCGCGGTAAGCTGCTCGTCGGTCAGTTCGTCATCCGGCACAGCGGTCGGCACCGGCGGCCAGAAGCGGCCGGCGCGCCAGATACCCCGCGCGCGTTTGCACTCGACAACCCAACCGGACACGCGCGTTTCGGTCGTGGCCTGGATCTCGCTGGCGGGATCTGCAGTGACGACGCCATCGGCGCCTTCGGTCACATCCAGGCTCGTGGCGGGGTGACCGGACAGCACGCCGTCGAGCTTCACAGCCGCAGCTGCAGTTGCGGCCGCTTCGGCGTCTGCGTCGCTGGACGCCGGCGGCGCGCCTTCGGTACCGGCCTCGGTCGAGGTAGATGCAGGCGGATCAGTCGAAACGCCTGCATCCTGGTCGGCAGTGGGGGCGCCTTGCTTTTCGGCGGCGGCTGCATCGGCGCCAGGCGCCTCCTTGGCAGCAGGCTTGGGTACGTTTTTCTTTGCTGCGGGGGTCTTGACCATGCTCTGATCTCCTGTCTGCCGCCCTCCCGCCGGGTACCTCTTACCCGGCGGGGGTGCGTACTGGCTCTCGCGGGGTGTATGGGGTGGATCAGGCCAGCCAGGGCACGACCAGCACGTCGACTGCGTCGCGGTTGATGTTGGTGGCGCCGTTCGCGTTGCGCTCTGCCTTGACCACGGTCAAGGCGGGCTCGCGGTTGCTCGGGCCGCACACCAGCAGGCGCGGCATCACGCCGAGCGGCTCCCCGGCTTCGTCCTTGAAGGCGCCCATGGCTGCGTAAGCTGCGTTGAAGTTCGCGGCGTCGAGCGTTGCCTTCGAGCCGAAAGCCATCTGCCAGAAGCCGAAGCCCACATTGCAGCGGCCATCGGTGCCGTAGCGATACTCGGCGCGGGTGAACACACCTTCGTCGTCGGGCTTGGTCATCGGCACGAAGCTGAACGGGCGACGCTCTTGATAGATCAGGGGCTTGAGGCTGTGCGAGGTATCGAGCAGAAACCACGGGTTGCCTCCGCCGGCCTGGACGTTGCTGACCACGCCCTGACCCACCGGGTGGTCACTGTCGAAAAAGTACTGACCGTCGTAGCACAGGGTGGCGAAGCCATCCTTCAGCAGTCCGAAAACCAGCTTGTCGGGAAACTGGCGTACGCGCTGCCCCATGTCCTGCATCATCGGCGTGTAGATGCCGTACTGATCGTCATCGATCTTCTCGCGCTTGACACCGACGGTCAGCTCGAAGGTCTTGTTCTTGATCGTGTAGCCGGATTCGGAAAGACCACGTACGACGCGGTCACCGATCCACTCGCGGATGGCCGGCATATCGCCCAACCAGGCGTAGTCCTCCTGGCTGGTCGAGCTCGGCACGCGCGTGGCGATTTGATCCCACTGCGGCGTGACGCCGTCGAAGCCCTTCTGGAACGCAGCCTTGAAGCCGGTATAGAGGTTGCGCAGCACGCCCGGGTCGATCGTGATGCCAAGCAGGCCAAGACCCGCCAGTGGACCGAGGCCACCAAAGGCGAGCGCTTCCGCGGAGGCCTCCGGAACCGGCATGTGAATGAGCGCGGTGACAATGGCCAGCACGATGACGGCCACCCACAGGGCGGGCTGATGGATGAGGCGCGAGAGTTTCATGGGGCGTTGCTCCTGGTGATCGATGGGTGCTGTGCAGTGGGCGGCGGTCAGATATCGACCCAGACGCCGTCGGCGTTCACGTCGCGGATCTTTCCGGCGACGCTGCGGGTGCTGCCGCCGTTGGTGAGCGCGACTGTCTGGTCATCGACGATGAAACAGTCGCCGCCGACATCCTTCAGCGCGATGAGGTCACCCGACGCGCTGTTGGCAAACGGGAAGCAGCCGCGGCGAACCTTCACCGTCATTGCACTGGCGGCGCCGGCGCTGTTGTCGGCGGTTTCTTCGGCAATGCCCACGCACTTGAGCGTGGTCGCGACCGCGCCCTTGACTGCGAGGCTGGAGGCGTTGATGCACACCAGCGCGCCGCGGAAAATCTTCGTGGCGGCGGCCATGGGAAACTCGAAACGGTCCGCGTCGCGGGCCGGGGTGAGGCGTTCTTCAGTGAGGGCGGCCATGTGGTAACTCCGTTCAGTTGATCGGGATGCGGCGCGGGCTTACGCCTTGGCCTTCGCGAACTCTTCGGCGCTGAGGCCCATGGCGGTGCAGACGGCGAGCTCCTGGGCGTCGAGCGTCGCGGGCGCGCTGCCGTCCTTCGGCTTCTCGCCGCCGGTCTGCGTCTGGCCGGGTACCACGACCGGGGCGGCTGCGCCGACGTAGGCGCGCAGCGCAGCGATGTCTTTCTTGCCGAGGCCTCGCGCCCAGGGCTCAAGGGCGGGCGGGATCTTGCCGGCGGCCATCGCGTCCTTCACCAGGGTGTCGACTTCGCCGCCGGTGATCTGCGCGGTCAGCGCGGCGAGCTGCGTCTGCAGTTCGGTCACGGCGGTGACCGGCACGTACTTGGCGGGATCGGCGCCGGCGGCGGTGAGCGCGGCCACCTTGCTTTCGAGGCCGGTCTTGTCGGCAGCGAGCGCGGTCAGGCTGGCCGCCTGCTCGTCGTGTTTGGCCTTGAGCGCGGTGACAGCAGTCAGCGCCGTGGCCTCGGTGGTTTCGGCCGGCAGACCGAGAGCGGTCAGCAGCGATTTCAGCAGATCCATATCAGGTGACTCCGTGGTGGCGATGAGCGCAGTGAGGGCGGCAGACAACTCCGGCAGCGCGCCCAGGCCGGGGTTGTTGGTGAGAGCGATCGGGAACAGCCGGTTCGGCGTGCCGTCCGGGTCGTATGTGAAAACCGGGGAGAGGTAGCGGTACTCGTTGGCGGCGATCATCGCTGCAGCGCGATCAGTCCAGCGCACGTCGGTGGCCCACAGGCCGGATCCGTCGCGCCATTCGAGTTTCGAGAACCAGCCCGCCGCGGGCGCGGGCACGCCAGCGGTCTGCGCGACCAGCGTCTGGTGTTCGTAGTCGATAACGGTATCCGCACCGCGGGCGCCCACCTGATCGATCAGGCGCGCGGCCGCGGCGGCGTCCATGCGCCAGCCGGCCGCCACGTCCAGCGGCCGGCCGCTGCCGTCGGTCGAACGGAAGCGGCCGGCCGGGAAGATCATGACCTCGGCCGGCGCACGGCCGTCGGCGGCAAGCGTGACGCTCAGGGCGGCGAACCGGACAGGTGCAGAGGGGGCTTTGCGAGACATGCCGCCATCGTCGCGGGGCGACACAGGCGGTCAGGGGGTGAAGGTGTTCAGATGGTGAAACAGGTGGCGACAGGGCCGACGCGCGAAACCCTAACCGGGCGAGGGCTGTTTCGGCAACAACCCTTCGCTGAAAACCCGGCGTTAAGTCCCCGTTACCTCGGCGCGGGCGCCCCGATCGCTACCGCAGACGCCCGATGTTAGCCCAGCACCCACACAAACGCCTTGGAGGGCCTAAAAATGGGCTCGCTTTCGATTTCCGCATGGCGGCGCGGGTTTGCGGCCGGTTCGTCACGGTTCGGTGATCGAGCGCAGCCAGGCCTGCACGTCGCTCTCGATGGCGCGGGCGGTGCGCGGATGCAGTCGGCCGAGTGCCGTTGCGGGCAAGAACGGCCGCGCCGGAATGGTGATGCCGTACGCGCCCACGGTGTAGCGGCGGGTCACCGCGCGCTTGTGCGAGTCTTTCGCGAACACGGCCAGCTTGCTGTTGGTCGGCTGGCGCAGCAGCCTGCCCTTCGCGTCCGTCCGCAGGCGCACGCTCGACGAATACGGCGCGCGGTTGATCGTGCCGCCGAACTGGTGGATCGCCGCGTACGCCACGTTGCTGCCGATGCTCGCGAAGTCTTTGCCGTAGCGGCTGGCCACACTGGCTGCGAGCCGCCCGGTGTCCTGCAGGATCTTCGCGCCGGCACCGCGCTTTTTGAGGGTGCGAGGCGACAGGCCCAGCCACGCCGGCCGACCTTGCGCGGCGAAATTGGCTTCGGTCTCGCTCTCCAGCGTGCCCGCAATGGCGCGCATGAGCGGGCGCGGGCTGCGGGTGTTCTCTGCCACGTTGCGCAGGCCGGCCAGGGCATCGGCCGCTTGTATCTCGACTTCAAACACGTTTATCCTCCGTGCATCCGTGGCGACCGCTGGGAATCAGACGGCGAGCCAGCGACTTAGACCCCGCCTTGGCAGCGGGACGGTGATGGTGGACAGCCGGCCACCCGCTACGGACTCCCCCGCTCACTCTTCATCTCCCATCGGTACGAAGCGGCTGCGATCGCGCAGGCGCGCGGCCGGCACCCGCAGCGCATTCACCACTGCGTCAATGCGCCCGACCTTCTTTTCTCGATATCCCGCCGTGACAGGCAGCATCACCGCTCGATCGTCTGACAGCCAGCGCACCAGCACCACGTTGCGATGCAGCGCATCCCAATACACCGCGTCCGGCGCGGCGACGATGCCGGGCAGCATGGCGTAGTCGTCCGCCTCCAGCCGGCTGCCGCCCGCTTCATGCCGCGCGCTGTCGGCGTGCAGCAGCTGCTTCTCAGTCATCACCGCCACGCGGGTGGGCTGTGCGTCGCCCATGCGGCGGGCGAAGCCGGCGACCTGGTCATCGACGAACCCGAGCACCTGGCCGACGTGGCCAGCGCGGCGCACGGCATCGCCGCGCGTGCTGACCACCTGTGAAACGAAGTCGCGCCAGGCGCCCGCGCGCGCTGGGCTCGCGTTGAGCGCCTGCCACGTCTGCATGCGAACCTCGGGCGACTGGATGGCTTGAACTGTGCGCGCAAGAGCGACGTCGCGGCCCCAACTGCCGGCGGGTGCGTGGTCGAAACCCGGGTCAGGTGCGAAGAGGGTTTTCGTGAGCGGGTCGCGGTAGCCGGTGACGGCCAGCTTGCCGCGGCGCGGGCCGAGGTCGAGCTCGACGGTTTCCATCTGCCCCTCGCCACGCGAGAGCGCGAGACCTTCCTCTGTCAGCTCTTCATCGGTCAGGGCGCGCACGCGGCAACGGCAGTTGTAACCGTTGGGCGGGTACAGCGCCGACCAGGCCGGATCGTCCCAGCGAAACACGCGGCCGTTCAGGCTGCGGTGACGCGGCCGGGTGCGGTTGTCGAGCACCGCCACATACATCCAGTTCGGCCGGCGATCGCTGTTCTCGACCATCGTCTTGTACCGACCAGCCATGTACGCCGCCTGAGTGTTGGTGCGGAACACCGTCTCAAGGTGCCGCGGCCGCAGGCCCCTGCCTGGCAGGATTTCGCCGGTAGCCGGATCCGTGACGTTGCGGCCGAGCCAGCCTTTCGCCGCCAGCTGCGGCCGCAGAGTCTTGAGCCAGTCCTGGTAGGTGATGCCCTCGGCCACCGCGCGGTCGATCGACGCGCGGATGTCCTGCAGCACGTCGGCGCGGGTGACGGCCGCGACGCTGAAAGCGCCAGCACGCGCCGCCTGTGCCGTTTCTTGCCAGTTTGCACCAATTCGCAAACCGCGCGACCGGAAGTACTCGACGGCGCGCTCGGGTACAAGGTTCATTGCAAGCTTGAGCAGGGCCTTGATCATCTAGCGGTGGCTACAGGCGTGTTGGGCGTCTCGAATGTCTCGCCATCAGATCCCAGTGGAGCCAGCGTCATCATCGAAAACTGGCGGCGAGGATGTGCCGCTACCAAGGCATCAAAATGCGGCTTGGCCTCCGCGTAGTCGCAATAGCGCGCCACCATTTCCGGGTCGGTAGTCACTATCAGATCGATCGGTCGCTGTTCGTCGCTGGGCAATGTCAGCCACCCGTGGCCCGGCGTGCCGCCAACACAGATCACATAGTCAGGTTTCATGGTGTCCTCCGCGCCCAACAGGCGCTCAGCCCTTCGCGCGACCGCCAAGGGCTGTTTCGAGCCACGGAAACAGCCGCCCCAGCTCCCCCGTCATCAGCGCGAAGTCGCTGTCGAAGCGCTCGGCCTCATCGTTCGCACCGTCCTCCCGCTCGGTCAGCACATCGAGCGGAGTCACGCGCTTGATGGCGAGGGTTTCAGTCAGCACGAACGAAATGCGGTCCATCCAGGTGAGCGCCAGCCGTGTGCATTGCTTGCCCGCCTCGATGTGGCGGCGCACGTCGTCAGCTTCGAGCGCATGGCGCACATAGCGCACGGTGGCCTTCGACTGGGTGCTGGCGCGCAGTTCGGTGTCCTGGTCGATGGTGAAGCTGTTCGGCGGTTCGTCGGCCGCCAGCCATGCGGTCATTGCTGACACAGGCGACAACACGGTCTGCCACGGCCGCGCGCCCAGCTGCTCGACGCACTCGTTCAGCAGTTGCACGGCTTCGTCGCCCTTGGTGCTGGTGCTGGCGTCGACCACGATGCGGCCGGCGTCTGGGTCGATCCAGATCCGAGTGTCGCGCTGTACCAGGAAAGCGCGCGGCAGCAGCTCGTTGGTGACTGCGTCTTTCAGCTCGCGCATTTCGCGCCGGCCGGGTCGGTAGCCGCGCTCTTCTTCGATCTGTTCGGCCCGTGCGCGGGCGGCCTGATTGATCACCGACGCAGGCAGCAGCTTCTTTTCAGCGCGCAGCGCCAGCAGGAACTGCGCGCCGACTTCATGCACCAGGTTGCCGTTGTCGCGCGGCGAGATCCAGCCAATGCGCTGCATCTCGATACTGCTGCC
Source organism: Methyloversatilis sp. (assembly GCF_030698125.1). Classification (GTDB taxonomy): domain Bacteria; phylum Pseudomonadota; class Gammaproteobacteria; order Burkholderiales; family Rhodocyclaceae; genus Methyloversatilis. The sequence goes on along the minus strand of NZ_JAUYNV010000004.1, from coordinate 155,397 downwards.
GGGTTGGAATGCCTTGGCTGCCAGCTTCTCGGCGAGCTGGGCGACGCTCAGGGCGAGCGGCGCGGCAAGGGTGTAGATCTGGAGGTTCTTGAAGAACACTTCGGGTTCCTTTCTCAGTCCGCCTTCGGCGTGTAGTTGATACGATCACCGTAGCCCGGCACGAACGCGTCACCGAGACGAAAGCCCGGCATCGCAGCCTGGTCAGCAAACACCAAGAGCGTTTGTCCGCCCGGTTCTGTCGTCAGCCGATACCCAACGAGCTCGCCATCTGCTTCGCTTCGGGCTTCCTCAATTCGCAGGCATGTCATGCGTTGGCACCTCCCCACATTTCCGCCGCGAACATCACTCGCGTCAGCCGCTCTTCGAGCGCCCGGTCGTTCATCTGCGGGTACAGCTCACCCAGCCGGGTAAGCGCCTCCTCGAAGCCGCCCGCGCCTTCCAGCGCTTCGAACACCGGTGCGAGCAGCTGCTGCATGTCGGCGTCGAGCACGCCTGCCGGGATGGCGTCCAGCGCGGCATCGAGCGCGGTCTGGTCAGGGTACGGATCGCCCTCGGGCAGCTCGCCGCGCAAGGCGGCGGGCTTGCCGGGCTTTGCACCGGGCTTTGGCTCGGGATTCGATTCAGGCGGCTGCGCCGGCGCAGCCGTGGCCAGCACCGGCTCGTCACCCTCGGGCTGCGGCACCTTGAGACGGGCGTGCGCCCAACTCGCGGGGATCTGCATGCCTATGGCCACGAGCTTGGGCAGCGCTTCGGACAGCAGCTCGATGTCTTCCGGCTGCTCGACGTCGAACACCAGGCGCGGGCAGCGGCGCAGGCCGTCGATGCCGCCAAGGTTGAGCGCGATAAGCGGGTAGATCAGATCGCGGGTGAGCGTGGCGGCGATCTGGTCGGTGTCGCTCACGAGGATGTCGTCGCGCACGTCTTCGTGGATCTTGCCGAGCGCATTCGTGCTGGTCTTGCCGTCGGCCTGGCTGGTGAGCGTGCCGCCGAGGATGGCCTTGCTCTGCGCCTTGTCGGCCCAGCTCACCATCTGCAGGTGTAGCGGCTGGCCGCTGCCGCCGCCGGTCAGTTCCTTGATCTCCAGCTCCATATCGCTGGGCATGATGGCGCGGGCGTCGTGGCCCAGCGCAGTCACCGCGCGCAGCAGGCTGCTCTTGTCTTCGCTCGACGAGCCCGGGTAGTACTTGCCAACGATGAAGGGCAGACCATAGATCTCCAGCATCTCCGCGAAGTCGCCGATGCCATAGGCCTTGTACAGGTAGGGCCACGCCAGCACACGGTGCAGGCCCAGGCGGCCGATGTAACCGGTCTTGGCGCGCTTGCGGGTGTGCAGTATCCAGCCGAAGGGCTGCAGCACGGCACCGTCTGCGCTGTTGTCGCGCAGGCGAAGTTCGCGGCGCGCCTGGTCGAGCTGGAACCACGTCTGCGGCCGGGCGTACCACTGCGGCAGCCATTCGCGGCCCTCGACGCGCCACTCCAGCTCGATGGGCGCGAAGCCGTGGCCCACGGCCTCCATCATCGCGAGCAACAGATCCTGCATACCGTCGAGGTCGCGCAACACCTCTTCCACCCACTCGGCTGCAGCCTTCTCGGCCGAGGTCGCGTTGCGCGGTGGCACGATGTCCCACTCGACCTTCTGGATGGCCATGCAGCGCTTGCCCATCTCGGCCGCGAGGTGGGCGTCGCGTTCCATCATGTCTTCGAACAGCTCGTGCTGGCGCAGCAGGTTGCCCTGGTCGGCCTCGCGCAGGATGCTCGCCAGCCGCGCCGGCGACAGCCCGGCCGATACGCCATGCTCGATCCATTCGTGGCTGAGCGTGCCGATACTGGATGTCTGCGGCTCGCGTAGCACCTTGGTTTCAATGGGTTGGCCCCACTGGTCGAGGATTTTCATGCGCCCTCCAGTGCCGGCGCCGGGCCGTTGGCGCCGACACCAGGGTTAAGCTGCGCACTGGCGCCAGACCGATGACCGCGGGCGAAATCGAGCCAGTCGGTGCCCGACATGCTCTTCTTCTCGTTCCTGCTGATGGTCTTGATCTCTCTCAGCGACGGGTAGGCCTTCGCGAGGTAGGCCTCGAGCGCTTTCTGCTCGTCCTCCGGCAGCGCCAGCACTTCGGCTTTCGAAACCGCTGAGGCGACCCAGCCGTGGCAGAACAGATCTGCACGACGCGTCTTGAGCGCTGGCCTGCAGCGCCGCAGCACCGTCTTGATGTGCTCGGCGCGCGCGCGTTTCGCTTGGCGCAGCAACACTTCGAAGCAGAACTTGGCGACTTCATAGCGCGCGCCCGTGCCGATGAAGACCCACTGCCCAGGGTGATCTGCCCATGCCACACCGCCTGCGAAAATGGATTGGCAACCGAAGACGGCAGCGGTCGCCGCAGCAAGGTTCGCCTCCCAAAGGGCCGGACGCGATGCAGCACCTGCCTTCGTGCGCATCTCGCCCGCGGCGGATGCCAACACATCGGTGTCGGTGATGCCGTGCTTCTCCATCAGCGCGCGCGCCTGGCGCAACGCGGCGGCGGCCTCGTGCTCGTTGCTCGATGCCGACAGCGCCATGCACTTGCGGATCTTGTCGAGGATCTTGTCCTTGTCGGTCATCGTTACATCCTCCGGGATTGTTGGTGGTCGGCGTAGTCGTCATCGCGACTGCTGGTGGTCTTGTGGCGCGGCACGGACTGGAAGCCTTGGCCGCCGCCGCGCAGCGTGAGTGCGGCTTTCCACAGCATTTCGAGGGCGTCGGGGCCGTCGTCGTGGTCGGCTTTCGGGAAGTGGCGCAGCTGATCAATCAGGGTCGATTGCGACGGGTACAGCCGGATGAGGCCGTTGGCCATGTGAGGCTGCAGCGCTTCGATGCGCAGAATCTTGTCGTCGCCGGGCGTAGTCGGGCGCGCCGGTACCGGAATGCCGCGCTGCGCGGAGCGCTTCACCAGCTCGGTGCGCAGGAACTCCTGGAACTGCACCGCCTCGACCACCCAGAGCAGGCAGCGGTACTCCGACTGCAGGCTGATCACGTCTTCGATGATGCGGTCGGGCAGGCGCTTGCGGATGGCGGCTTCGATTACATCGAGGATGCCCGTCTCGCGGTTCATGCCGCCCACCAGCAGGGCGCTGGGGTCGCGGCTCTTGCCGTGTTTGCCCAGCGACGGGTCGCACGCGCCATAGAACACCCACTGCGACAGGCGATTGACCCAGAAGGTGATGACCTTGGCGAAGGGGGCGTCGTCGTCGCTGAGCGGATCGTTCTGCAGTTCGGAGTCGAACGAGGCGTGGCCGTCGCGGGCGCGGATCTTCATGAGCTCAAGCAGCGGTCGGCCTGCCGGCCAGCTCACCACGGCACCCGCCTCCATCGCGGCCTTGTGTTCGTCGTAGAAGGCGTCGGAGGTCTCGATGCTGGCGTTCAGCCGCAGCTCCTCCCACTTGTCCCAGAGGTCCATGCGGTCAGGCCAGCTGATCAGCGCCTTGAACTTGCGTGCACGCCAGAGCTTGTTGGCCAGCAGCCGGGCGAGCACTGAGTCGTAGTGCAAGATGGTGCCGATGATGATGGCGTCGAACTTCTCGCCCGCGCCACCGAGCTTGAGCACGGCCTTGGTGATCCACGTCTGGCCCTTGTCGCGCTGCTCTGGCGTTTTGACGTTCTCGTCGTTCTCCAGATCGTCGCCGACGAAAAGGTCGGGCCGGTGCGGCCCGTGACGGCGACCGCGAATGCGCTTGCCGCTGCCCACCGCTTCGATCTTGCGCTCGTTCTTCGTGAGGATGACGCCCGCCTGCCACACGCGGCCCTGCCCGGTTGCTTCCGGGAAGTCCATGCCCAGGCGCGGGTTGCTCTCCAGCTCGGCCTTGATCGCTTCGAGCATGATCGCCGCCTGATCGAAGGCGTCCATGCCGATGATGGGGTACCACTTGCGCTCAGTGATGACGCACCAGATCGTGAAGAGCTGCGTCGTGATGGTCGATTTGGCCTCGCCGCGCGGCGCGGCGATGGCGTCGGTCTCTGAGCGTGGCGAATCGGCGATCTCGGGCAGCCGCCGGTACAGGTAGTCATGCAGGGCGCTGTTGGCCTTGGTGACGTAGTGCGGAAAGTAGCTTCGGCAGAAGAACTCGAAGTCGTTCCATGCGCGCTCGCGTCGAGCGATGCGCTGGGCGGGGTCAGGGTCAAAGCCGGAGACCGCCGCCTCGATCTGCTGGCGGAAGCCGGCCGACAGTTCGGCCAGCTCGTCGAGGAAGGCGCGGCGGGACTTGAGCTTGGCCATCAGCCGTAGGCCTTGGCCAGCTCGTCGCCGAAGGGCTCCAGTACAGCCAGCAGTGCGTTGGCGTGCTGCGGGTGGCGGGCGCGCGTGAATTCAGCCAGGCGCTTGATGACGTCCATGCCCACCGCCAGCTTGTCGGTCTCGGGCAGCATCCGCTTCGATGCTGCGATGAGCTTGTTGTACGCGTCAGCCAGGCTGGCCAGCATCTGCACCTTCTCGGCCGGGGCGATGTCGGTGTTGATCTGGATACTCTCGACCGTGGCCTGCACCTGCTGCACCACGACGGCCAGGGTCTGGCGCACCACTTCTTCAATGCCGCCGCCGGCGAGCAGCTGCGCGCTGCGCGCGCGGTCCCAGTCGTCGCCGGCTGTCTTGGCTTCACGTTTCCAGCGGCGGGCGGTGGCTTCAGGCACGCCTTCCTTCACGGCGGCAATTTCGAGCCCGAGCTGGTCGAAGACGTAGCTGGCGCGGACTTTTCGGCGGGTGTCGTCACCGTGTGCCACGGTTACCCGATCTGGCCGGGTTCGGGCCGCTTCACGCCCGGTTGCGCGACTCGGCCCATCACCACATCGTTGCCGCGGTCGGTCAGCGTCACCACTTCGTCGGCCTGCTCGACCAGCCCCTGCTCGACCAGCCAGGCGATGTCGGTGCGCGCCAAATCAAGGCTCACGACGTAGCCCAGCCCCTCGACACCCTGGCGCACGGCGCGCACGGGGAACCTGAAAGCGGGTGCGACCAGTAGCACGGCCAGCATGGCGCGGCGGCGGTCTTGTTCGACGATACGAAGTGCGGCACTGCTCATTGCAAACCCTTTCCAGCGATCTTGTCGAGAATGAGGCGAAGCAGGTCGCTCTGCGACTTGAGCTCGCCTTCCATCCGCGCCGAGCACTGGGCGACGCGGTTGATCTTTTCGTGAATGTCGGCGAGGTCGGTGTGCGTGGGGGCGGCGCGCACCTGCCCCTCAAGCGTGGCAAGCCGTGAGTCGTGTGTGTCGAGCCGCACGTCGATGCCTTTCTCCAGTTCGCTGATTCGCTCGTTCGTCACCCGGTGGCGATTGCTCGACCAGACGTAGAGCCCGACGAGCACGGTCACCGCAAAATTCATCACTGCGAGCCAGAACTTGGCCGCGTCGAAGTCGAAATTCATGCCTTGCTCTCGGTACGAACGGGTATCTGCAGGCCGGTGTTCCACTCCTGCTCAACGCCGTGACGCTCAACCAGCGCGGTGTGGAAACCCTTGTCAGCCAGCGCCTTGGATATCTGTTTGAAGGTGGCGCGATCAATCTCGCCATGGGCTGCGAAGACGCGCGCGCGGCCTTCGGAAACCTTGAATACGCTGAACACCAGTTCGTACGGCTGGCGCCCTTCGTAACCATCGGCCAGCGTGTAGCCGCGGCCGACGTACATGACGGGTTCGAGGTTGATGTCCATCGGCAGGTCTCTCGTCTGTTGGAAGTGCCCGACCCCGCCGCGCGTTGCACCGGGAAAGGTTCCGGGAGGACGGCGCTCGTCTCACCACGTATCGGGCTGCCGGCGTAACAAGGCCACTGGGCCGGCGATGGCACACGCACGACGAAGCGTCAGGAAGGCGGCTTGGCGGCGCCGCCGAGAATCACGTCTTTCTCGCGGCTGCCGCGTGAGCTGCCGAATTCGAACTGGTGAGCGTCGCGCAAACACACGCCGAACAGGCTGGCGATGGTGCTGAGCAGGGTGACGACTTCCGCGGGTATCTCTTTGCGGAACAGCGCCAGCACCGCCAGGCAGGCCACGAGGCCGACGGCGTCGATCGCCACCATCCAGTCGGCGCGCCGGTTGCGAAAACCGGCCTGCGCGAGCGCGACGTCGCGGGCACGGGCGTTGCGGCGGTCATCTAGATAGGCCTGCTCAAGGTCGGTGTCGGCCGCGAGTGTGGCCATTCGCCACTCATGTGCAAGATCAGGGTTGCCCTGAATCGCGGCCAGCGCGGCTTCGCCGGTGGGCTCGCCGGTCACCCTCTTGGCGACCTCGATCACCTTCTCGGCCACGACGGTCGATTGCTCGCCGGCGCCGAAGTAACGCATGAGGCGGGGCGCGAGTTCGGCCAGTGACAATGCGATTGCGAGCGGTGCCATCAGGGCGCCTCGCTTGCGATGTGATTGTTCAAGGGCTCCATGCCACCGTGCAGCCATTCTGCGACCCGAAAGCCCGGGCACGCCTTGGCAACCAGCGGCAGATCACGGTGCCCGCACACGCCTTCGAGCCTGTCATGCGTAGCGAACCGGCGCACGACACGGTGCGCCTCGCACCAGCGAGGCAGACAATCGGCGAGCGTGGCCCACTGCGCCGAGGTGAATTGATCTGTGCCGATGAGACAGACGCCGATGCTGTGGCTGTTGTGGCCCTGGGCGTGCGCCCCTACTTCGTCTGGGTGCCGGCCGGTGAAAAGCCCGCCGTTGCGGGCGATCACATAGTGGTAGCCGATCGCACGCAGGCTCGGGTTGAAGCGCGCCATGGCAAGCGGGCTGCGCTTGAAACCGCGGTCGCTGTGCCAGGCGTCGATCTCGTCGACTGGCGTGCGCAGGTCTTTCGTGCCCACGCCGTAGAACAGCGTGCGCGCGTTGGGCGTGGCACTGCAGTGAATGACGATGAGCCGCACCGGCCGCTTCAGGCCGGTTTCGACGGGCTCAGCGTTGCGGGCGGGAGTGTGGTCGGAGGGGCGCGTGTCCATGCGCGCAGAATGCGCGGGGAATGAACACGGCTACGGGGTGAAGGGGTTCAGGCACCGCCCGGCTTTGCACCGGGCGGCTGAACATTACCTCAATCGATAAGCGTCAAGAACCCAGGATTTCCTTGCACTGACCGATCTGCTGCCAGTAGGGCTGGCGGTATTTCTCAGACTTCTCGCTCTGCCCGTTCTCTGCACGCCGGATCGTCGCGAACTGATAGAGGCTCTTTGCAGCCTTGACGCACACGAGATACGGCTTGAATTCGGGCTCATCGATCGGCGCAATCTTGATCGCCCGTTTCAATTGCCCTTCGATGTAGCGGTTGTACATCGGGAGATCGATACGCTCAGCCATGAGAGCGCCGGTCTGCGGCTTGCCGGTCACTCGATCATGAAGCCAACGTGCTTTGGCTTTTGCGGCACCGGCTGACAGCGAGTGGCCGGCGCAACCTGGAAGCGAAGAGATTGGGCAGGTCCATACCTTCAGCGCACTATCCGCCTCATCGATGGACATCGTGCAGCCACGAAACGGGACCTTACCGATCGCACCGGGGGCGCGTAGTTTCAGCGATCGTTCAGGCGGGCCATAGTCCAATTCCGCGTCGCAATTGGTCGATGTGCTGTTCCAGAGACGATGCCCGTCTTCCATCTGGCGTTTGCCTTGCCCGTTGGCGGCCGCCAAATAACCGCGAAAATATTCACCGGCAGCAAAGCCCAGTTGCCCACAGCCGTAATACGGAGTCCACAACGGGAAAAGTTTCTCGCCCTTTTCCTGCAAGGCTTTGAACTTGACTACCTGGGATCGGACATCCGCATTGCCGCCGCTGCGAACAAACTCAAGTACCAATTCGCTGCCCATTTCATGAGCCGTCTCAACCTCACGGATGTAGGCCTGCGCTTGCGGAAGGCGTTGCGCATAGGTGCGCAACTCGGGACCGTTGTCGCCAACCACCTCGAATTTTCCCGTGTAGCACCGCTCCGAGTCTGGCGCGGCTTGTGCAGGCGCGAAAACCGAAAACAAAACCAGAACGTAGCAAAGTCGTCTCATCCCACCCTCCCGTTTCGATTGCGCTTGGATTATCCGTTCGTCGTGTTGAACATGTCCAACTGACTGTCGTCGCGCTTGCGCCCGGCCTGCTGATCGCCGATCGCGCGCTTGAGAACCACCCAGACCCAGCGCTCGCTGATCATGTACTTGCGTGCGATGTCGGGTACGCGAACGCCTGCGTCGTAGTCGGCCTGAATCGATCGGTCGCGATCATCACGGATAGCCTGCATGCACTTCGCGACATAGTAGGGCTCGCCTCCGTAGGTATGCATAAAGCGAGCGGCAAGCGTTGCGCCGAGTACCTCGATCAACCGCGCAGTCAGGCTGCCACGCTCAGGGTTGGCAGCGGCCCGGCCCATTGGCACCTCGATCTCAAGCCCGCCGAACGCGTCAACCAGCCGCATCGCGGCTTCGTACCCGAGCAGCTCGATCAGATCTACAACGGACTGCGGCAGACTCATGTCAGGCGGCCTCGTGGTCTCGTTGCGCGGCCTGATGTGCGGCCCACGATGCTGAAAGCTGCTGCGCCATGAGTTCGAGGTAGCGCAGGTCGCGGCGCCACTTCGGCGGCAGCGGCCGCGGCACAGGGGCGAGGTCGCGCGCGAGGCGATCAAGGTCGGCATCGGTCTTGCCCAAGGCGCGCGCGAGTGCAGTAACGGCTTCCACCAGGTGACGCTTCTGCTGCTCGATGGCGAGTGCGGCGACCAGGTCGTGCAGTTGCTTTGGCGTAGCCCATTCGAGTCTCGCGGTGGTGTGCATGTGCCGCAGAATGGCGGTGGCGTAGGCCCACGGCAGCTTCATGTCAGCCAGTTGTGCCTCAACCTTTTCCATCAGCGCACCGCAGCCGCGCCGGCAGCTCGCGGGGTAGCCGGGGTGGCGGCCAATGTATTTCTCCGGCGCGGGGCGTGCGGCACCGGCTTTGCGGGCGGCATCGAGCACGCGCTGGCAGGCGCGCAGATCGAGATCGTTGGTCGAACGGACGCTGGCGTGTGCCTGCAGGAAGTCGCGGCGGGCGTCGTCGTCCATGCCGAGCTGGCGGCACGCGGCATGCACGGCACGACGGCGTGCGGCGAGCTGCGGCGAGATCATGGGCGTGGCGGCGGCTTTCATGGGCGTCCTTTCGATGCAGGGCAGGTCGGAGGGGCAAGGATCAAGCGCCACGGCGCACGCCGTGGCGCTTGGGGCTTGGCCCGCGCGGGTCAGACGAGGTTGATGGCGTCTTTCAGCGCCTTGGCAGCACTGAACTTGACGGTGGTGCTGGGCGGGATCGCGACGGGCTCGCCAGTTTTCGGGTTGCGGCCGGTACGGCCGGCGCGAGGGCTGGCCTTGAGCTTGCCGATGCCGGGCAGCACGATTTCGTCAGCATCAAGGTGTGCCTGGGCGACGTACCCGAGAGCCTTCAGGACGCGCTCGGCCTCGGCATGGCTGACCTCGGCGGATTCGGCAACGGCACGGATGGTTTCAGCTTGGTTCATGGTTACTCCTTGGGTGGGGTGCTACGGGTGAAAGGGGTTACGACGATGCGACACGCGGCGGCGATGGCGATGAGCACGACGATGGCTGCGACGAGCAGCGCGATCAGCGCGGCCGGCAACCAGATCGGTGCAAAGACCATCGGCCAACTGAGCTCGGGCGTATGGCCCAGCGTTTTGAGGCCCGCCATGCTCAGAGACATGACAATAAGATAGTCCGATAAATGATCCAATGCTTTAAGCATTTTCCTACCTCCTCGACTCAGGCCGACGCGTTGGCCTTGACCTTGGTTTTCCCGGCCTTCTTGGCCGGTTCGTCGTCACCGATGCGGCGGGCAGCATCCGCCAGGACGATTTTCACGAGCTTGTCGACATCGCACTCGCCAACGGTGACGAACGCTCGATCGGCGCCGAGCACCTTGCGCACACCGATCCGCTTCAAGTGAGATTCGGTGAGCTGGCCCAGCGCGTCCTTCACCAGGGTGGTTTCGGTGCGGATGAGCAAATCGGCGAGCTCGGGCAGCAGGTTTTCGATGCGGGCCATGACGGCCTTTTCGTCTGACCAGTCGAGGCTGTCCTCCTCCTTGCGAAAGCCGGTCTTTACGCCATCGACGGTGATCGAGCGCGGCTTCCCGAATAACGCCGGGGCAGCCTCGACCAGGCGCAGCAATTCGGCTTCAGCCTCGGCGCGCTCGGCGGCTGCTTCGTCGAGCGCGCTGCGAAACTGCTTTGTAATGGGCTCGACGGCCTTGACGAGCGCGGCCTGCTGCGCGGCGCCGAGGGCGGTGAGCACCCTGTTTTTCGCGGCGAGCTGCTGCGCTGCGTCGCGGATGGCGGTGAGTTCGGGGGTGGACTTCATGCGGAGGCTCCGGGGTGGTTGGCGAGCGCGGCTTCGATTGCCGGACGCACGCGGGCGGTGAAGTCGGCCAGCGCGAGCGCGGCAGCCGGGGTGAATTCCAGTTGCTGGGTTCCTTCGTAGATGACCAGATCACCCAGCGATGTGATGAGAAAAACCGGGGCTGTGATGAGGCCAGCGGCCGCCTGAGCGACAGGCGTGGCGGGGCTTTCAGACTTCGACACACCGTCCGGAGCGGCTGAGCGATCGGGCCCCGTGCGGAAGCCCGCATCGGAATGCGATTTCGTGGGCTGCTTCTCTGTTGCAGCCGGGGATCTGGGCTCCGCTTTGTTCGGCGATGCTTCCGCCGAAACGAAGCGCATGGCGCCTTCCGTGTAGACCGCCGCTTTCTTGTTGCCCGGCCACTTCGCCAGAGGCGCCGGCTGATTCTTCGCTGCCTCGATCGCCTTCTTCCGCACCGGCTGTTCGAGCGCCTCTCTTGAGGGCGTTCGATTTCTCAACGGCTGGTGTTTGAGCGGTATCGCCGAAAGCGCGGGCGCAGCGAGGTCTCTGCTCTTGAACGCCTCGTACGACTGGCCACTTGCCACTTCGGAGACTCGGAACTCGTTGAGTTTCGACGTCCGGCCGTTGGCGCCTGCACCGATGATTTCGCACGACAGCAGATAGCCGATCTTTACCGGGCCTGCGAGCAAGGCCGATGGGTTCGAGCACTCGGGGAATGCCTCGCGCAGCGCGGGGGTTCGCACCGGGCCGTGCTTGCGCACGAACTCGCACAACTGACTGGTGACAGAGAGTTCGTCGCTCATGGCCGCACCTCATTCGGGCCGATGAGCCGCGCCTGGCAGTCGATGGTCAGCGGCAGTTCGCAGACGATGGTGTAGCCGGCGATGGCGAGGTCGCCGCCACGCTCTACCCAGCGCTCTATCTCGCGGGCAGTGAAGTAGTCCATCGCCAGCACGCCCGTGGCCAGCGCGATCACGGCGACGAAACACAGATCAGCGAGGGTTGCGATGTTGCGATCGGGCGGCGCGAGCGCGTCGATCAGATACTGCTGACGGTCAGGTTCGGTGTTCATGCAGCCTCCTTGGGTTTGTGCGGGCAGGCCTGGCAGGCGACCCACAGGCGCAGCTTTTCCGGGCTGCTGGTGGGCACGCTGCGCAGGGCGTGGCCGGCGCAGTCGGTGCGGGGGATGTCGATACCCAGATGCGGGCAGCGGATGACGCCGAAGGCGATGAGCACCCGCTCGCCGAAGCGCTGGGTGCTCGCTTCGTACTTGCCAGATGCGATGAGGCTGACGATGGTGTGGTTCTTGTAGCCGCACCGCCGTGCGACCTCCACGGGGCCGTGCTCCGCTAGCGCGCGGTCGAACAGTTCGCGGGCTTCGGGGGTCATGAACACTCCTCGGGCTGTGCCCAGCCGCTGCCATCGAGCGGGTAGTCGCGGTCGCGGTTGGCGTCGTAGAGCGCGCGGCGCTTGGGCACCGGGCGCGGTGCGATCGGGCCGGTGTTACGGTCGGGCAGCAGCCACCAGCGGATGCAGCCGTTACTGGTGAGCACCAGGGGCGCTTCCTTCACCGACAGGCGCTTCACGTAGCCGGCGCGCTCCAACATCCGCATGTACTTCATGAGGTTGTTTTTCAGGTCGGCTTCGGTGCCCTGCGCGACCAGCATGGCGAGATCGTCGAGCGTGGCCTTGCCCTCCATCCGCAGGGCTGACCACATGCGATCGCGCGCCGTCTCGGCGCGGACGATGCGCCGCCCGGCAACATGCGGGTGCTGCGGGCCGCTGGCGATTCGGCTGCCGGCATCGAGCGCGGCGCGCCCCTCGGCGGTGAGGTTGTGGCACCCGGCGACGCGGCGCGAGAGCAGGCCGCGGCGCACCAGCACCCGGCAGGCGTTTTCGGTCTGCTTTTCGGTCAGGCCGGTGCGCAGCGCCAGATCGGCTTCGCGCAGGCAGTCGCCGGGCTGAGCCGTGCCGGTGGCGGCGAGTACTCGTTGGGCGACCCAGCTCATGGCGCCGCCTTTCCCATCGCGCGAGCGATGGCGCTGGCCGCTTCGGCGGCGACAGCCGGATCGTGTTCGTCGATGCCGGCGGCGCGGGCGAGTTCGACAAGCTGTGGCCAGGTGATGGTCCAGATGCGGCCGGTCTGCTGGTTGTGAATTACGGGCTCGCTCAGCGACAAGCGAAGCAGCCCGTATCGGCCCTGCTGCAGGGTAGCCAAGCCGACCGAGACACAGTTCAGCGGCATTTCGCCGAGGGGGAGGATTCGGCCGGCCATCACGCGGCTCCTTCCACGCTCAGCCGCTCGATCAACCAGCGGCGATAGTCCATCAGCGCCTTCACGCGCGCCTTGCCATCGCTGGCCTCAGGCACGCCGGGCACCAGCCATGTCGTACCGTCGTGCGCCAGCCGCGCGGTGGCTTCGATGGTGTCGCGCACGTCGAAGGGGGTGCCGTCGAGCACGTGCAGCGCGCCATCGGGCACGGCTTCGCCAAACTCGATCACGCCGTTTTGCCAGCACCAGGCAAAGAGGTGCTCACGGTCATCGAGCAGCACCTGCCATTCGCAGCCAGTGATCCAGTCGATATCGGCGTAAATCGGCACGTCGAAGCGGGCGGCGAGCTTTTCGGCCAATCGCTCGATGGCCATGCGCGGGCCGGCGCTGCAGCTCGCGCGCAGGCCACCGCCGGAGGCGATGTAGGTGCCGGTTTTGTAGCGGACGCGGGCGTGAATCTCGATCATGCGCGTGCCCCTTGCGGCCAGTTCGCCCAGGCGATCACTTCGTCATCGAAGTTGTCGATCAGGCTGTTGCGGAAGACTTCGCCGTCAAACCAGCCTTCAACCACTTCGCCGTCGTCGAGGGTGATCAGTACGATCTCGTCGGCATCTGGACGACTGCCGTCATCAATCCACTGGATGGTTTCAGTGCGCGGCATCGCTCACCTCCGCCGCGCCGTCGAAATCAAAGACCGGGATCGTTTTTCCGTCGTCGGTGATCACCTGGACCCCGTTGATGCAGAAGAGGCCACCGGAGGTGTAGTTGCAGGGGCCACCGGCGTAGCGGAAGGCGTGCGCGTCGCCCTCAGGCGTACCCAGGGCACGACCAACGCAAGAAAAAGCCACTTCACCTGTTCTGGCACCCGCGTCTTTCCAGTCCTGCACGCATGCGACGTGGCTGCAGGAGGGACAAACGAATCGCCATTTCATACGGTCGGCGCCAAACCGGCGCTCTGCTTCCGCCAGCCATTCCGCGTGCGTGTATGTCTTGATCTCATCCATTACGCAGCCTCCTTCGAGGCGGGACGCTTGACGCGCCAGTCCTGCACCAGCGCCACGCCCTTCAGGTCGGCGGCGGTGACGGCCGAGAGCTTGTTGCGACGGGCGATGGCCTCTATCGCTACCAGTGCGTTCATGGTTTGGCGCATGCGGCCCTGCGCTTCTTGATGGATCAGCGCGACAGCGTCAGCGCCGACTGTGACGTCGCACAGCTGGGCGCACATGAGGCCGATGTCTTCGACCGAGGCGGGGCGGAAGTCGACCACGCGGGCGATGCGCGACGAGATCTGCGCGTGCTTGCCGATGCGGCTTTGCACCTGCTCGACGCCGGTTACCAGCACCGCCATGGTTTCCGTGGTGTCGGTGATGTCGCGCAGCTCTTCGAGCACCGCGGCGCAGTTGCGCAGGCAGTGCTGCACTTCGTCGATGACGATCGTGGCCTGTGTGTGGCCTATGCGTGCGATGACGCGGCCGAACACGCTCTTGAGCGAGCCTTCGTCGTCTTCGCCTAGCTCCGCCGCGAGATCGCGGATGAAGAAGCCGGGCGTCCACAACTCTTTGGCGCGCAGATACACGGCACGGTTGCGCGTGGCCCATTGCTTGACTGTGGTGCTCTTGCCAAGTGCTGGGTCACCGGACACGAGCAGCCAGCTCGCCTCCGGTGCGCCGCGTTGCTCGACCGCGGCGAGCGCCGAGCGGAAGCGCTCGACGTTGGTGGTTTCGACAAAGGCTTTTTTCAAAGTGCTACCCTCCTGACTGCAAACGTTGTGTTGCTCCGGACGTCGGTTGAGTGACAGCTCAACCGGCGGCCACCTCAAAACTCTCGTCAATCGGCTTGTCTCGCGCGCCACGCATCACTTCCCTTGCCCGTGCTTCCAGATCCGCTGTCCAGGCGACGCCCTGGTAGGCGAGGCGCGCCAGCAGGTTTTCGTACAGGCCACCACTCACGAATTCGAGCAGCCACTCGGCGTCAAGCGCGTCCCAGGCATGCGGATTGCGAACCAGCCAGCGGTACTGGTCGGGGTCATCGTCCGGGCCGAAGCGCGGGCGCGGCTGGGTGCCGGGTAACTGGACGACTTCAGGGACGGCAGGGCGCGACTCGTCCGCACCTGCCGCAACGCGTTGTGTGACGACTGTTTCGTCGCGCTTCTCGCTGGACGACAGCGCCGGCTGAAGCGCTTCAGGCATGACCACGGCGGGGATGTCGAGCAGCGGGTCGTACAGGCCGGGGCCGGCGCTGTGCTCAAGCACGCGCCCGGCATCGCGCTCGGCGCGCACTTCTTCGAGCTTGTCCTGCAGGCGCCGCTCGCGGCCCGCGGCGCGCTTGTCGCGTGCCTGCTCGATGACGGACTGCGGGAAGTACCCGCGCTTGTTACCGTCAAGTTCGGCGGTGCAGATGTAACGGCCGTCCAGATCGCGGATGACCACGGACGACGGGTCGTGGATGTCGTAGCCGACGCGCACTTTCTCGCCGTGCAGGTCGAGGTCGGCCAGGGCCTGGGCGAAGTAGATGTTGGTGTGCAGCACCACTTCGCCGCGGCGCACGATGGCGAGCTTGTACGGGCGGAACATTTCCTGCACGTCCTGCGGCCGCGGCAGCTCAGGCTGCCAGCCCTGCGCAACGGCGGCCTGCCAGGCTTCGTTCGGCGACTGGTGACGGCGGCGGCCGGTTTCCGAATCGACGATGCGCGGCAAGCTGCTGTGCGGGCGGGCGTTGTAAGCCTCGGCTTCCGCTTCGATGAAGGCGAGAAAGTCACGCCAGGCCATGAGCAACTCGCTGCGGCGGCCATCCTTGAGTGCGGCACGGGTGATCTTGAACACCTTCTGCCGCGCTTCGCGGTCCATGTCGCGGCCCATGTAGGTGGGCAGCTTCTTTGCTGCGCGGATCCAGACTGACGGATGGTTTCGCTCCATGGCGCCGCGGGCCTGCGAGTTGTAGGGCAGCGAGTGCTCGATGCGGATGCCCATGCGCTCGATGACGCCGAGTACTTCGTCCGCCTGCAGGGCGTTGGCGAAGCCGGCGCCGCGGTCGACGTACCAGATCGCGCACAGGCCGTTGCGGGTGAAGGCGTGGCGCTGTGCATCGAGCACGGTCCATGTGCTTTCAGCGAGGCCCGCCGACCAGCCGACCAGGCGACGCGTGGCGATATCGACCACGCCCGTGATCTCCGGGCGAAACGGCCGGCCGTGGTCGGGGTGCTCGATCTCGGCGTCGAAGGTGTGGCCGTCGGCGGTGTAGATGTCGCCCGGCAGCAGGCCATCGGTGCCGCGGCGGACAAAGGGCTTCAGGGCCTTCAGTTCTCGCGGCAGCATGCGGCCGCGGTTGCGCTCGACTTCGCCCAGCTTGTCGAGGAATCGGCGCACCTGGTGGATCGATACACCGGGCCACTGCATGGCGAACGCCTCGTAGGCCTCGGTGACGCCTGGCTTCTGGGGCTTGCGGTACTCGCGCAGGAAGTCGGCCGCCCAAGCCGGCACACGCATGTCTGCCACAGGCCGCCTCGGCGCGAGATCGGGGGCCGAGAGCCAGCGCTTCAGGGTGCGAACGGAGGGGTATTCATCGACCTTGCGACCACGGTTGTCTCTTGCGGCGCGCAGCAGGCTGTCGAGCGGCCCTTCGAGCCGGCCGGCGCGCGCATGGGTGAGCAGCGTCACCATGGCGGCCTCCTGGGCGCAGCCGGCGTCGGCTTGCAGGCGACGCACGGCGGCAAGTACTGCTGCACGGGCGTCGCGCGCGGCTCGCTGGGTGTCGGTGAGATCAGTCGCCGCAATGGCGCACGACCGGGAAGAAAAAGCGGCCGGTACCGAAGTGCCGGCCGAACCGTTCGCAGCGGATGGCGTCGCGGCGGCGGGGTTGCTGGGTACCTGCATGCGGGCGGTGATGAGCGCGATGCGAAGTGATTCAGGCAGCGCCTCGACCAGGTATGCCTTCTGCTGTCCGCCGCGTACGGTTTGCTCGACGAAGCGCCATGCCTCGCGTGCGGCACGCTGCAGTACGGCCTGTTTCGAGACGGCGAGCACGTCCGCGAGCTCTTTCACGGTCGCCGGGATCATTCGTCGCCCACCGTGCGTTTGAGCTGCTTGATGCGTCGCGCGGCTTCGTCGCGCATCCGCTCCAGGCGTCCGAGCTCGGCGTTGATCGCGTCACGGCCAACCAGTAATTTGCCGCCCCTCACGTCGGCCAGCCAGGCGGTGATGGAGTGCGTCTCGGTCGCCACCTCGAACGCCGGCGCGAACTCAAGCGGAAAGCGCCATCCTTCGCGGCTTTCCGCCGTCCAGGCGTTGATCATGTGCAGCGTGATCTCTTGCCCGGTGAGCACTGACATGCGCGCTGCGATCTCTTCCCGAGACAGCGGCGACGCCTTGATCGCCTCGGAAAGCAGCCCGCGCAGTACCGCGCTGAACGCCAGTGCGCCAGGCAGCGGCGCATGAGGCGTCGGCACCGCGTAAGGCGTGAACATGTCGACGGTGAGCGAGTCGCGACTCATGTCTAGGCAGCCGCCCTATCCTTGCCATTGCGCGCGACAGTCTCGCGAGTACACTGTCGAATGGCTTGGAAGCCTTGCAACTTGCGGCTTCCGTCAGCGTTGTAGCGAGACGGCCAGATCAGTTTCGGATCAAGCTTCAGTGCCTCGGCAATGCGCTTCTCGTTGGCGGCGGAGCTCTGCCGCATCGCACGGGAAATCGTTGTTGGAGTAACCGAGTGACGATGGGCGAGTCCGCGTACTGACCAGCCCGCCTTGCGAAGAGCCGCGACGATATCTGCCGGGTGCCAGTCGTTTGCCTGACTGGCTTTTTTTGGTGCCGAGGTACGTTCCATGTCACGTATTCGTGTGCCGTTGATATGTGCATTAAGCACGTTGTTACGTGCCATGTCAACGCGACGAATGGAAGTTGACGCTTAACTTTTCGCCTTTCTTCGCATGAAAATGGTTTTACTCGTCAAATCAGGCACATATAAAAGTGTCAACGTCGCGGAGGGTCGCCGCCATGGTTGACGCTTTGAGTCCCGAAAGTGACAAGGAGGCGGTGGGGCGCCGTCTGCGCGAATTTCGCAAACACTTGAAGCTGTCGCAGGATGCGTTCGCGGCGACGCTCGATGTGTCGAAACGCGGCATCCAGGACAACGAAAGCGGGAGCAACATGCCGAGCGGCGAACTTCTCCGTGCTTTGCACCGGCAGGGGTTGAATCTGGGCTGGCTGTTGGATGGAGAGGGCGTGATGCTGACGTCCGAGCGCACCAGCTTGAGTAACTCATCGCTGAGCAACGATGGCGGTTACTCGCGACCTGTTGGATCAACCGAGTTAACGACCGGTGACGGAAGTCCTGCCCAACACCGGGTCGAACACGACATCGATATCGCCGAGTACGCATTCATCCCGTACTACGATGTCCGCGCCAGTGCTGGGTTTGGCGCGTTCGTGCAGGGTGGCGAGGCAACCCGGAGCCTCGCATTCGACCGGAAATGGCTCGCAGCGCAGGTCGGCGTCTCGTGGCACCGCCTCGCACTGATACCGGTAGTCGGTCGTTCGATGGAGCCAGACATCCACGACGGTGAGATCGTGATGATCGACCGTGGCGATATCGAGCGCCTGAGTGAAGGCGCGTACGTATTCGAGCTCGACGACGGCCTGTTTGTGAAGCGCCTATCCCTGCGCGGCGATCGCCTGGTGATCGAAAGCTCGAACGCCGATTACCCGCCGATTGAGGTGAGCACGCTGCGCGATCAGCCGCACTTCAAACTGCACGGCCGAGTGCTCGGTAGCCCCATGTTCAAGAAGGTCTGATCCACGACCGCTGCAGTGCCAAAACCCGCGCAAATCTGCGCGGTTTGATCACGGATTGCGCGAAAGCCTCACCCGCGCCTCATTTGGCTCAGATCACGGTCTGGCGCGGGTTTCATCGTCGCTCGCCAGGATCTCCGGCTGTGCCAAAACGATCACCTCCCCACAGCCGGCGAAGGACAGCCTTTCGCTTTCGACGCCACTCTGCACCCAAGACGTCGCGTTGATCGGCTGGCCGATCAGGTCGAACAGATTGCTGCCCAGATTCGTCCACGCGTCGGGGTCGGCCCAGTCCATCGTGTCCAGCGTGTCGTAGGCATCGACCCACTGCGTCCAGAACGGCGTCAGCTTCGTGTCGGCTGCGACCGTGATGGCACCGGCGGCATTCACCGTCGCGCCATCGCCGATCAGCGCATCGGTGCGATGCGCCACGTCGATCACCGCGATCGAACCGGAAATCGCGATCTTCTTCTTTTCTTCCGTCTTCGCCTTCTGTTCGTCGGGCGGCAGCGGGTGGTCGGGATCCGGCGCCTCCAGCGAGCGCTCGTCGACCGCCGCAGACGTTTCGAAGGACAGCGACTCCTCGGCGTTCGCGAACACGTCGACACGCCCGCGCGAGGTCACCCCCGCGCCGGTGGCGATCTCTGCCTTCACCGCGTTGCTGTTGTCGACCCATGCGAAGGACGCCGACAGGCCGAAGTTGCCGCTCGATCCGGCGCGCGCGTCCTTGTTCGGCACGCCGGCGACGAAGGCTGTCAGCTTTTCGAACAGCGCCACATCGATCGGGCGGGCGTTGCTGAAACCTTCTTCGGGGTTGGGGTCGCCCGCGGTGCCCGCCGATGCGCCCACCTCGGTCTGCGCGTCGTCGGACAGCGAGGCCGTCACGCTCACGCGGCCGGCATCGGTCACGGTGCCACCCAGCGAAGCGGTCATCGTGGTGGTGTTCACCAGCACCGCGATGCCGGACGAGGCCATGCCGTCCTTGAAGGAACTGCCGGTGGCCGACACCTCGATCGACTTGGCACCGGTCGCTTCGACATCGAGCGATGCCGCCTTCGCGATCACCGCCGCACTGCCCACCGTCGTTTCGGCGCGCTGATTCGCGATGCCGACGGCGAAGGCGAAGTTGGCGTACTCGCTGGCCGTCGACAGCATGTTGTTGTAGTGACCGGAGTTGATCGTGTCGACCTTCACCAGCAGCGTGCTGTCGGCCTGCGAGCGCAGCGTCATCGCGCCGCCGGACGACAATGTGGCGCGCTTGATGTCGACCGTGGCCAGCGCGTCGGTTTCGCCGTAGCCGATGCCGAGCACGGAGCCGACCACCCGCATCGACGCATCGGTCACCGCCACCGATTCGATCTTCAGATCACCACTCGCTTCGATGCGCGCGCCGCCATCGACATCTATCGTGGCGTGGGCAACCGACACGGTGGCATCGACCACCAGCGCCAGATCGTCGAGAAAGCCGAGCAGCGCGTCGGTGTACTCCTCGCCCGTCCACACCCATTTGTCGTTCGCGTCGGCCTTCAGCGTGACATCGCGCCCCGTGATGGTGGCGTTGTTGACGGTGATGGACGCGATGGAATCCTCGACCGAGCCCAGCACTGGCGTCGATTGGTTGTCCGTGGCCAGCAACTGGATGTCGCCTCCGAAAGGGGCGAAATCGCCGTCGGCGTGCGCCAGCACCTTGCTGCCGGACTTCAGGTCGATGTGCTTCGCTTCGAAGGTGATGTCGCCGGACGGCCCGACCGAAGCGCCGGTCGCGTGACTCGCCGCGTCGGTTCCGGCGACACGGCGGCTGGATACCGTCACGTTTTCGTTCACCGTGATCCTGTTGTCCGCCTGCAGCACCAGGTTGGCACCGGTGACGCTGACGCCATTGTCCGGCCCGGCCGGAATGCCGGTGTAGCCGCCGGCACCGCGCAGCAGGTTTGCGCTGAGCACGATGTTCAGCGGATCGATCAGCACCAGGCCCGCTGCACCGCCCGCCCTGCCGTCAGCGAGGAACTGGCCACCGGCGAGTTCCACCGTGTCCTTCGCCGAGAACTCGACAAAGCCGCCATCGCCGCTCGCCCCGGCACTCGCGTCCATCACCGCGCCGCTGCGCAGCGTCGCGTTGCGCTGCGCCATCGAGTCGATGCGCCCGCCGTCCGAATCCGCGCCGTCACCCGCCGCCGTCACCATCGCGTCGATGTCGACCAGGATGTCGCGCCCGGCCTCAAGTTTGATTTCGCCCCCGTCGGTGCCGCCGCCGCCGCGCGCATCCAGCGTGCCGGCGATTTCGATGTCCTCGTCCGCCGCAATGTAGATACGCCCCGCACGCTCGACCAGCCGGCTGCCCGTGCTCACTCCCTGCGTATTGACGATGTCGGTGAAGTCCGGCGCACGCCCCTCGAAGCGCGCCCCCGTCAGCACCGCGCCGGCCACGCTCACCGTGCCGGCCGCCAGCGTCACGCCGTCGACCGCATTGATCCGCCCGTCGATGCGGATCGCCGCACTCGACAGCGGTGCCGTCCCGTTGAGCAACTGACCCACCGCGCCTGCGTCCGGCTGACCATTGACGAAGAAGCGGTCCGCGAAGCCCTGCGTCGGCGTGCTCACCGACAGCGAACCCACATTCACCACGCCACCCGCGCCGACGACAAATCCGTGCGGATTGGCAAAGAACACATTGCCGCCGATCCGACCGTCGCGGATCGCGTTCAGCGTGCCGTGGATATCGGTGCGCGCGTCGCGCACGATGTTCACCAGATTCACCGCACCGCTCGGCATGTGCAGGTTCGCCGTGTGCCCCGAATTGACGCTGAAGGTGTTGAACGAGTTGAAACCGGAGTTGCCCGCAATCGTGCCGGTCCGGATGTCCGTCACCGCACCGGCCGTGCTCACCGTCGTCAGCGTCCGGCCATCGGCCTGGATCGCCTGCGCCCACGCCGCCGGCGACATCAGCAGCGGCAGGCTCGCCATGCCCGCCAGGGTGCAGAAAGAGGGCGCGAGCGCCGCCGATAGCGTGCGCAGGCCAGGCAGACTTGAAGTGGAGCGCGTCGGTTTCATTGCTGATCCTTTTCGATCATCAAAAAAACCAATGTGCGCTTGTAGGACAAACTCCTACTTGATCTTGAGCAATGTCACGAGAAGTGACGCATCACGGCCCTATCGTCGGCGATCCGGCAACGGAAAATGCGCTGAACCTTGCCGGCAATCGACCGAACGTCTTCAGCTCAGGAATCGGATCCGGAACGGCACTTTTCAATCTCCCGCCAGCGCAAAAGTGGGGCGCCGCGCAGGCACCAGCCGAGCGGCCAGACGTGGCGCGGTGCACGCCGCGGTTGTCCCGGCGCCGTCAGAACACCTGGGCGACGACCTGAACGTGCACGTAGTAGCCACGCGGCTCCTGCGGGCGGTCGCGGATCGGCAGCCCGAGCGTCACCCGGGCCGAAATGTTCTGATTGATGTTCGCGTTCAGCCCCCAGCCGTAGCTCGCCATCGTGTCGCTGCCGCGCGTCGATTCCGGCGGACGGAAGGGCTCCACGGCGCCGTAGTCGAGGAACAGGAAACCGCTGGTCCTGATCGGCGCCACCGGCGCCTGCGGCAGCGGGTGGTGCAGTTCCACCGACGCGATCAGCCCCTTGTCGCCGCTGAACAGACCTGTCTGGTAACCCCGCACGCTGCCCTCGCCGCCGATCAGGAACTGTTCGCTCGAGGTCAGGTTCTCGTCACGCGTGTACTGGAAGGCCACCGTGTTGTGCACCGACCAGCCTTCGCCGAATTCCTGCACGCGGCGCACCGAACCGCGCCAGATCTTGAATGAGGTCGACACTACATCGTCGATCGGGTCCGCATCCCCCGTCGAGTAGGTCAGCGATCCGGTCCAGATCCGGTCGCTTTCCCACCACTGCGCATCCACGCCCGCCGACACGTCGTCGATGTCGGTCGACTGGAACTTGCGCCCCTCGATCCAGCTTTCCGTCTTGCGCTTCTTCGCCCCGCCGAGCACATCGAGCTGGTAGTTCTTGCCGATCAGCAGCGGATGGCGCAGCAACGCCGTCCATGCCGTCGATTCACCGCGGATGCGCAGCGGCGCGAACGGGCCGTTCTTGATCCGCGTGTGGTCTTCGAACCAGGACAGCGTGAGCCGCGTGCCCAGCGTGCCCAGTGGAATGCTGTATGACAGTGCGCGGCCTTCGTGCCCCCCCGTCTCCGCGCCGATCAGCGACGCGCTCAACGCGTCCCGGAAGCCGAACAGGCTGCGGTTCTGGTAGAACACGCCGGCCCGATACACGCCGGTCGCGTAGCTGCCGCTGGTGTCGGCGAACACGCGCATTTCGTGTTTCGGCGGCTCCACAGCCGTCAGCGCCACATCGGTTTCGCCGAACTTCGCGCCCGGCTTCAGTTCGGCGCGCAGCTGCACATCCTGGCTGCGGTTGAAGCGCATCATGCTGCGCTCCAGCGCCCCCACGTCCGCCAGATCGCCCTTCGTCTGGCCGAGCCGCGACAGGATGAAGCTGTCGGCGGTGCTCGCGTTCCCTTCGAGCAGAATGTCACCCACACGCCCTTCGACCAGTTTGATCGTCACATTGCCGTCGGCCACTTCCTGCGCCGGCAGCACCGCCTGCGCGGTCGGGATGCCGCGCTCGCGATACAGCGTGTTGATGCGCTCGACGACTTCGACCACTTCGGCCAGCGTGACTTCACGTCCTTCGACCGTCGCCGCCAGCCCGCGCAGCGTCTCTTCCGACAGCAGTTCCGACTTCGTGAAGTCGATGCGCTTGAGCAGAAAACTCGACGTCACCGCCGGCTTTCTGGCCGGCGCAGGCTTGAGCCCTTCGCGGTCGATCGACGGCTCCGACTCCGGCCGGCGTTCGCGTTCTTCGCGCAGCCGCCGCTCGAGCTCCAGCGAGCGCTGCTGGATGCTGCCCGGGTCGGCTGCAGGCGGCAGTTGCGGGGTCACCTGCGCCTGCGCCGGCGCCGCCGCGCCCAGGGCGCACGTCAGTGCTGCCACGGCCAGCGGAGTCCTGCGGGCATGTCTGCCGAACAACCTGTGTGCGCGCCTCACGGTGCGGTCTCCTTCGGGGTTTCGCCGGGCGCATTCTGCGCCTCGTCCTCGGCCTTGCGGCGGGCTTCGGCTTCCTCTTCCGTCTCTTCCTCGCCCGAATTCACGGCCGGAATGTCCAGCGGGATGTTGATCGCGATCTGCGACAGCGCCGGCACCACATTCACCGCCTGCGGACGCGTCGGATTCGGCACCCGACCTTCGATCGCGTTACGCGACTCCTCCCGCCCGCTGTTGTCCGGGTCCGTCTCATTGACCACTTCGTGCAGCGGGCTGCGCGTCAGCGCCGTCTCTTCGGTCACCAGACGGTAGCGTTCCAGGCGCAGCGCGAACTGCCTGTCCGGCGCATTGAGCTGGATGTCCGCCGGCTGGATAACCGTCGTCGCATTGTCCATGTAAACATTGCTCTGCGGATTGATGAAGCGCGCCTGATTGTCGATCCGGCCATCCAGCACTTCCAGCCAGCCGCGCTCCGTCTCGATCCGCGCATCCTGCGAATACAGCCGCTCGAAGCGCGTGCCGATCGGGCTGTCGAACGTCAGATCGACCCAGCGCGCCATGCCACCCTGCGGACCGGTCACGTTCATCAGCAGCGGACCGCTGGTGCCGGTGTGAATCACCCTGGCCGTGATCGATTCGGTGCTGAAGCTCATCTTCGATTTGACGCTGAGCGTACCCAGATCGATGTCGCCCTTGCCGGATATGTCCAGCGTGTCGCCGGTCAGCCGCTTCACGCTGACGCGACCGTTGATGGCCTGGAGCTTGACGCCCTGCCCTGCGGTGACGGCATCCATGATGATGTCCTGTTCGGCGATCACCGTCGCATTGCCGGCTTCCGCCGTCGCTTCCAGTACGGTCACGCTGTTGCCGGACAGCAGGTCGAGATTGCCGCGCGCGGTGTAGGCACTGTTGCCGCTGATCGTGCCGCCGGCCTTGACCGCCAGATCGCCGTCGGTCTCGACAGTGCCGAGCGCGACATCGTCCTTCTCGTCGATCTGCAGGCCGCCCGCCGTCGACATGGCATCGATCATCGCAATGTCGGTTTCCAGTGCATCGGCCACCGGCAGCGGAATGCCGTTGTTCCAGGTGGCGCTGCCGATGCCATCGGTTGCTTCGAGCACGACACCGGCGCCCGGCGTGGCGGCGACCAGGTCGTAGGTGCCGATGTCGCCACCGTCGTGGATGCCGCCGCCGGCGACGATGCGCAGGGCCTGGGCGGTGGCGTTGTTGGTCGCCTCGATGCGGCCGACGACGACGTCGCCGGTGGTCGCAATGTCGATGCGGCCGTCGCGGGCGCGCAGCGTCGCCCCGTCGGCCATGATGTAGCGCGCGGCCGACAGGTCGATGTTGCCCACCGCCGCCACGGTCTGCGCCGACTGCACCACGTCACCGGCGGCGTCGAGCATCAGCTTGCCGCCCGCGTCGATGACGCCGATGTTCAGGTTGCCGGGCGAGCGCAGCGTGACGTCGCCGGCACTGGACAGCGCACTGCGCACGTCGAGCGCACCATCGACGGCGCGCACATGGATGCCGTCTGCGGCTTCGAGTTCGACCCAGCCGTCGGGTGAAGCACCCAGATCAAGCGCGTCCAGCTCGCTGCTGCCGGTGCCACCGATGGTGGTGCCGGCGTACAGGCTGAGATAGCGCGCCTGGATGTCGCGCTGCAGGTCCGACGACACTTCGACCAGCGCACCCGCCGAGCGGATGCGGGCCAGGCCCGGGGTGTAGATCTGGTCGATGCGGAGGTCTCCGACCAGACTGGACAGGAACAGGTCGCCGCCGGCGCGCGCCGTGACGGTCGCGTTGTTGGCCACCTGCACGATCAGGGCCAGCGTGTCCTGACCCAGATCGCCGCTGCCGGCTTCCAGCGTCACATTGCGCGACTGAACAGCGGCCTGCCCGGTCGTCGCGGCGCTCAGCAGCGCGCCGGCGGTCTTCAGGCGCACATCGGCCGGCGTCGCGATCGAGGCCACCCGCACATCCTCTTCCGAGCCGAGGTAGATGCTGTCGGTCGCCGTCGCGGTGATCGTACCGTTGTTCTGCGCGGTGAAATCGACGTCGTCCTTGCGCAGGATGGTGATGGTTTTCGCATCGGTGTCGATGCGCACGTCGGCCCGCTCGGCAGCGATCAGCGCAAGTTGCTGGTCTTCCGTCCACGCCGTCGGGTTGGTGCCGATCACCAGCGCGGCGCTTTCCTTGCCGATGCCGTGCGCCGCGATCAGCTGGATGTTGTCGCCGATGACGTTGGCCTCTTCGATCAGCACTTCGGTGTCCGACGTGTCCTTGAACAGGCCGGCGGCGATGCGGTTGGTGACTTCGGCTTCGGTCCAGGCGCCACCGTCGCGCAGCGCGTCGGCGCGCGTGGTGTCCTGCACGGCGACGTTGTAGCTGAAGTCCTTGTTGAACGTGGAGGCGCTGCCGGTGCCGAATTCGGCCGCCGCCTGGTGGAAGAACGCGGTGCGCTGGTTCTGGTAGGCGGCGATTTCCGCGTCGCCCCAGCCATTGGCGGTACGCAGCGCCTGCGCGGTCTGCGCATCGAGCACGAAGGTGTAGCCGGCGTCGTAGGCGGCGGCGGTGAAGCCGGTCGATGCGCCGTTGGCGTCGAAGTTTTCCTTCAGGCCGCGCATTTGCCAGTACTGCAGGTAATCCTGCTCCTTCTGGTCGTTGTATGCCTTGAGCGTGTTGTCGACGCTCTGGTTCGCGCCGGCCGACGCGGTCAGCCGCGCACGCTGTGCCACCTGAAGCAGCTGGGCGCGTGTTTCCACATCGACCTGCTGTGCTTCATTGACGTCGAGTATCGAGCCATTGACCGACTCGAGCCGCACGTCGCCGCCATTGGCCGAGATGGACAGCAGGCGCATGTCGCCGTCGGTTTCGGTCAGCCCGGTGTCCGCTGCCGCACTCGTCTCGATCCAGCCATTCGGCGAGCGGACATCGATTTCGAGCGGATCGGCCAGGCTGCCGATGCCCGCGTTCTCCGATGTGAGCCGCACGAAACCGCCGACCACATTGTTGGCCGCGCCATTGGCGTCGACCAGATTGGCGTCCGCCTTCAGGTCGACCAGGCTGCCGTTGCCGCCGGTGACATTGACGAGGCGCATGTCGCCCTTGGTTTCCCACAGTGCCACGCCGCCGGTCGCCGACGCGGTCAGCGCGCCGGTGCCCTGCAGGTCGAGCTTGATGTGGTTGCTGCCGGCCAGGGCCGGGCCGCCGATCGAGCCGTTGCTCGCCGTCATCGTCAGGTTGCCGGCGATGATCTTGGCGACGTCACCCGCCACGATGCTGGAGCCGGACAGCGACGTGTTTCCGGTGAGATTGCGTACAGCGCCCTGCAGTGCCAGCGCGCCATTGCTGCTGACGTTCAGCAGACCGGTGTCGTGGCCGATGAACTGGATGTTGATCGCCTTCGATGCGTTCAGGCTGTGAACATAGTAGTTGCGCTCGGTCCACTCCCATTCCTTGCGCGACACATACGTTTTCGAGACGCACAGGTCACCGGCGCAGTCGGAACCGTAGCTGTCGACAATCCACAGCGAGTCGACACCCTTGGTCGCGACACCGGTTCGCGTCTTGGTGAAGTCCATGATGTAGTCGGCCGTGCGGTTGTCCTGCGCCAGCCAGTCACCGCTGATGCGCTCCGTGCGCGTGGTCGTGGTGTCACCGCCGGACCGGCCGCCCGGATCCTTGGACAGCGCGTCCAGAAACGCGGCATCGAACAGCAGGCTCTTCGAGTAGGTTTCCCATTTGTAGACGTCGTAGGTTTCGGCATTGATCCACTTGAAGCGGCGCTCGCCACGTGGCTTGTACGTCGCGAGCCTGCCGGAGGCGTCGCCGAGTACCGTGACCGTCGGGCGGAGTCCGTCGGACGACGCGTTCGTCTGCGTGTAGGTCACTTGTCCGTTCAGCCGCGTGATCACGGTTTCCAGCGGCTTGCCGTTGAACTTGGTGCTGGTGTCGATGATCTTGATCGTGCCGGCCGCGGCCGAACCGGTATCGAGCCGGTTCAGTGCAAGATTTGCACCCGAGGTGTTGCTGACTTCGATCCGCCCGTAGCCGTCGCGCACCTTCAGCTGACCGTTTCCGGTACTGAAGATGTCGCCGTAGAACTGCATGTAGCCGCCCTCGACCTGAATCGAGCCCAGCTCGAGGGTGTTGCTGGCGGCGTCCCAGCGCACCTTGGGCCTGAACACATCGGCCAGCGTGCTGCCGGCCGACGGCAGTTCGAGCGCGACCCAGCCACCATTCGCCGCCTTCGCCTGATTCAGCACGGTCGAATTGATCGTCAGGTTGTAGTCGGTCAGCCCGCTCTGGATCAGGCCGTTGATGTTCAGCTTCTCGCCGCTGATGAACACGTTGTTGCCGGCGATGGTGCTGCCTTCGGCGGTCAGCCCGGCATTGGCAACCGAATACGCCTTGTAGTTGTTGTACCAGGGGGAGGTCGAAAAGGCGCTGGTGGCGACACCGAATTCCGACTTTGCGATCGCCTCGTACTGCTGCTGGTAGCCGTTGACGAAATTGCCGGCGCTGTTGATGTAGCCGGCGACGACGTCGTACAGCGATGGGTCGCCCGCGAGGTGGCTGAAGCCGAGCGAGAACGTCTTGATGAAATCGCCCTTTGTCGCGATGTCTATGGTCTGGGCGACGACATTCGACGCCACCAGCACGGAGCCGGTGCTTTCGATCTTGACGATGCCGCGTGCATTGGACAGGTCGCCATCGACATGGATTTCCGGCTTCAGCGCATTCAGGGTGACCGGATCTTCATAGGTATTCTTCAGCAGTATCTTCGGGTCGGGCGAATTGGTGCGGTCGACCACGTTGCCGGCGGCGAAGCTCGCCACCTGACCGTACTGGTTGCGCGCGTTGATTTCGGCCGTTGAACTGACCCGCACGCCGTTGAGCGTGACCAGCCCACCGGCCTCGCCGGGAATGCACAGCGCCGCCATGCAATCGAGCGCCGCGACACCCGGCTTGATGCGCACGAACTGATTGCCGTTGTTGATCACTTCGATGATCGAATCACCCGGCGCGATCAGTTCAGCCGCCGAAGCGCCCGTGAGCCAGTCTCCGGTAATGCTGATGTTGCCCGTATAGGCCGCGGCCGGATCGATATCGACGAAATTCACGGTCGCCCCGACACCCAGCTGAGTCTGACGCGCCTGCAGTATCTGGATATCGTTCAGGAAACCGTTGGCGACATCCGGGTTGTCATTGATGTACTCGTTGTAGAGCAGTTGCAGTGCGTCGATCCGGCTCTGGATTTCCCGCTGCAGCGACACGTTGTTGCGCCGGCTGAAGCTCATGTTCTCGGACTGGCGCAGCACGCTGCCGTTGGCTGCGAACTCCAGATACTGGTGGTGGCGCGTGCCCGCAAACACGGTGCCATTGACGTTGACGCCGGAACGCGAGTCGGTGAATTGCGAGCCGCCCTTGATGTCGAGGCTGATGTCGTCGTCGAAAATCTTGCCCAGCGCTTCCAGCGCCTCGCGGTACAGGTCGGTGCCGCTGCCGTAGCCGCGCGTGGTGTGGCTGCCTTCGCCCGCCTTCAGGTCGATGTCCTTGACCGACGCCACGGCCGCACGCGCGATCTGCTGTTCGCGGATGCCGGTGATGCCGGTCAGGTCGGCGTTGTAGGCGGCGATGCTGATGCGGTTGTCCTGACGGATTTCGCCGTGCGCGTCCGGCACGCTGTTGATCGGGATGACCGTCTTGTTCCACAGCCGGGTTTCGGCATCGGCAACCAGATTGTTGTTGTGCCCGGCCAGCAGGCGGATGTTTTCTTCCGACTCCAGACGCGCACCGTTCAGATGGATGTCGTTGCTGGTGATCAGGCGCGACAGCGACTCGCCGGACGGCGCCCCTGCAAGGCCGTAGGTCTTGCTCTGCGCCTCGGTATCGATGATGGCTTCGGTACGCGCATCGAGCACGATGTCGCCGTCGCTCTGCAGCAGAGTCCCCGCGCCGACCGTGATGTCCGCGTCGTTCCTGTCGGCATTGATGAAGGATTCGGTGTGCGCGATGGCGATTGCACCACCGGTGTCGAGCAGCACAGCGTCGTACACATCGACATCGTTCTTCGCGCCGAGGCGTATCGCACCGGCGTTGAGACCGGCCACCCGTGCATCGATGAAGGCGTTGCTGCCGATCAGCACGTCGGTGTCGTTGCGTATCGTCGAGTAGCTCGCGCCCGACGCACCGGACAGGATGCCGCCGGACGCCGCCTGCACCGTCCAGTCGGCGCCGGCCGAACCCTTGATGACACGCGTTTCGGCATCGATGTCGACGGTCTGCGCGTTCTCGATGCGGGTGCCGTTCAGCAGTTCGACCTTGGTCGTGTTGTCCACCGTGTTGGTGACCCAGGCGCCGGAATAGCCGGCGACCGAGGCCGACGTGCTGTCGGCCGTGCCCTGGAAATCGGTGGTGTGCTTCGCGTCGATATCGACCGTGGCGGCACGCAGCGTGCCGGCGACCTGCGTTGTGGTCGTCGCATCGGCATCGTTGACCACGCTGGCTGCCAGCAGCACGCCCAGGCCGCCCGCACCGGATGTCGATCCGGCATCCAGTTCATCGCTGCTTTCGCTGCGGATGACGATGCTGCCGGCGTTGATCGTGCCGGCGCCGATCAGCGCTTCGGTGGTGCTGTCGACCGTCGTTTCCGCGCTGTTGCCACCGGCCGCGATGAAGCCGATCGCGATGCCGCTCACGTCGCTCAGCCCGCTGACGGTGGACTTCGACAGCGTGTTGAACACACCGTTGCCGAGCTTGATGTCGTGACCAGCGCCCATCTGGACGCGTGTGATCGATTCCACCGTGGCGATCGCTTCGGTGGCGGTTGCGCCCAGCAGCAGACCACCGCCGGCCGCGAGTGCGTCGGCGCTGGCCGTTTCGCGCCCGGCGCGCGGCAGGGTTTGCGCCTTCAGCGTGAGGTTTCCGGCCGTCACGTCGAAGCCGGTACCGATGGTGACGAGAGAATCGGTATCGACGGTGGCTTCGGCCAGCGACACGCCGATCGACAGCCCGGCCGACACGGCGATGCCGACGGTGACCGCTTCGGCCACCGGGTCGCTGTCGGCGCGGATCTGCGTCAGGCCGCCGACCGTCGTCACCTTCACGTTGTTGCCGACGGTCGCCCGGGCGGCAGACACGTCGCTCACATTGGCATCGGCGCCCGCACCGGCCACGATGCCGCCGGCGGCCGCCACCACCTCGCCCTTCGAGGTGGTGCGCGACTGTCCGTACACGTCGAGCGACTCGGCGGTGATATCGGCGCCATTCAGCAGTTGTGCTTCGGCGGAACTGGTTTCATCGACGTAGGCGATCGCGGCGCCGATACCCACGACACCCAGGGCGGCTGCCCCCCCTTCGGCATCGAGGTTGTGATCGACCTTTGCATTGACCGTCACGCTGCCGGTGCTCGCCGTCACGATGCCACCCAGACTGGCCGTCGCGGTCGAGGATTTTTCGTGCCACGCGAAGCTGGCGGCCAGGCCGGCCAGCCCGGCGCCACCGGCGTAGGTGCGCAGCTTCGAAACGTCCGGCTGATCGTCGGTCGCCCGCACCGTCACGTCACCGCTTGCCGTCGTCGAGCCGGCGAGACTGGCCACCGTACGATCTTCGACCATCGAAATCGCGATGCCGCCTCCCAGCGACACGCCACCGGAAACGGCCGCTCCGATCGCCGTAGCATCGGTATCGCTGCGGGTGTGCGCCAGCACATCGATATTGCCGCCGGCATTGAGCGTGGCGCCACTGGCCACGATGGCGGCGGCGGACGTATTGCTCGGTGTCGCGTTGAAGTCGGACGAGGCGTTGATGCCGGCACGCGCCGCGTTCGCGCGCGCAGCCGACGCATCGGCCGCATCGGTGTCGCTGTCGATCTGGTTGCCGGTGGCACTGCGCGACGCCAGTTCGGTCGCCTTGCTGACCGATCCGGTGGTGTTGTCGCTGGCGTCGCCATCCGGCCGGGTGCCGATGGAAATGACCGATACCGCGCCGGCGATGCCGGCACTCAGCCCTCCCGCCGCAGCGGCGGTGGTCGAATCGATATCGCGCACGCTGTCGGCGGTGACGGAAATGTCGCCGTCGGCAGTGATCTGCGCGCCGGTCGCCACCGTGGCCGACGAACCGCTGCGTACCAGCACGACATCGACCGCTGCACCGACGCCGGCACCGCCGATGCCCACGCCCAGACTGCCCACGCCGCTCTCGACCTTGATGAGGTCGTCCGCTTCGATGAATACATCCTGCGCATCGGTACCGCCGAATGCGGTGTCCGAATTGATCTGCACACCGGTGCCGACCTGCGCGTCGGTCGTGCCCTTGGCCAGTACGACGTTGATGGTGCCCGCCACCCCGACGCCGCCGGCCGCCGCCGCCGTGGCGGCGAGCACTTCCTGATCGAAGCCGGAATCGGCGCGGATGGTCGTCGCACCGTCGGCATCGAGCCGGCTGGTGCCGCTGACGCGGGCCAGCGTGGCCTGCTCGACGACCGTCACCGCGGCCGTGATGCCGACACCGGCCACGCCACTGACGGCGAGCGCACCGGCATCGATGTCGACTTCGGTGTCGGACGTTGCCTCGATCTTGATCGAGCCCTGCGATTCGAGATCGCTGCTGTTGACCAGCGCCTGCGTCGTGCCATCGACCAGCAGCACACCGATGGTGCCGGCCAGACCGGCATAGGTTCCGCCGCCGACCGCGAGGATGACCTGTTCGAACTTGCTGGTCGAACCGGCATCGACGGTCACCGCCTTGTTCGCCTGCAGCGTGGCGTTATCGACCTTCGCCGTCGTCACATGCGACACCACGGCCGTGTCGGCCGCACCGCCGATGCCGGCGTCACCGCCGATCGCCGCGCCACCGGTGGCGGAGCCGATCTGGTCGTGGTGATAGGCCGCGACCCGTACTTCCTGGTCGCTGGTGCCCAGACTGGCGTTCAGCTTTGCCCCGCCCGTGACCTGCGCCGTCGTGCTGCCGCCCATCATCGCGATGCCCACCGTCGCGGCGACGCCGGCATTGCCACCGCCCGCCGCGCTGAGCGCGATGTTCTCGACCATCGCGGTGGACGACGCGACCACGCTGACGCCCTTCACGGTGTCCTTCTGCTGACGACCGGACAAGGGTTGCTGCGACGGCAGCTTGCTGCTGTCGTAGGCGCTCAGCGCGCCGTTGTCGACCCCTTCGCCCGAGCCGCCACCCAGCGCGGTCACCGACGTGTTGGCACCGCTCACTTCGGCGGTCGTCGTCGACTGGATGTCGTTGAAGGCGATGCCGCCGGCTGCGCCGATGCTACCGCCGAAAGCCACGCTGCCGGCGCGCGACTTGATGAAGTCATCGGCCTCGGCCGTGACGGTCGCACTTTCGGTCGCGTTGACGATCGCACCGTCGTCGATGCGCGCGGTCGTGCCGCCGCCGGCGTTGTTCAGGGCGATCGAGCCGGCGAAGCCGGCGGTACCCGCCGCCGAGCCGGCGATCGCCCACACGTCGAGCGTGCCCTGACGTTCGGCATCGACGCGCACATTGGCGCCATCGGCACTGCCGCCCGACAGTTCGGCACGCACTTCGCCACCGATCGAGTTGTACGAACCTGCCGCACCCACCGCTGCCGTACCGGCACCGCTCGCCGCGCCGGAAATCGACAGGATTTCCGACTCGTCGCGCGCCTTGATCGTGATGTCGCCGCTGGCATCCAGGTCGGAGCCCGAGGCGTGGGCCACGGTGCTGTTGCTGATCGTGTTGATGCCGAGCGAACCGGTCACGGCCACCTTGGCCGAGCCGCCGCCGCCCGCGGCGATCGCCTCGATCTCGGCATTCTCGGTGGCTTCGAGGCGGATGCTCGTGCCATCGACATCCGAGTTGGTCACCAGCGCCTCAGTGGTGTTGTCGATCACGTTGTAGGCGACGCCGACGCCGACCGCTGCGCCACCCAGCGACAGCGCCGCGCTGCCGGCGATCGACAGCATGCCGGAGGTGTCGCGCGCCGTGACGATGACGGCGTTGTTGTCCGCCTGTGCCTTCGAACCGACGATGCTGGCGCTGACGGTATTGTCCGTTTCGACCGACGAGAACGATCCGGATACCGCCACCTTGTCCGCCACGCCACCGGCCACCGCCGTGGCGTCGATCCGCGTGTCGGCGGCTGCATCCACCTTCAGTTCGCCATTCGTCGTGCGTACGTCGGCGCCGCCTTCGATGGTCGCCTTCACCGAGTTGCCGACCTCGCTCCAGGCGACCGATGCGCCGATGCCGGCATTGCCGCTGGTCGCACCGATGGCGCCGGCCAGCGCGAAAATTTCCGAGTCGTCCTTTGCCAGCACGGCGATGCCGCTGGCGGCGTCCATGCCGAGCGCGGTCTTCTTGCCGCGGATGCGTGCCTCGGTCGTGTTGGTGATGGTGTTGACCGCCACCGCACCGGAACCCGCCAACGGCCCCTTGCTCAGACCGAGCGAAGCCGAAATGGTATCGATGTCATTGTCGGTCTGCGCGTCCAGCGTGATGCTGCCGCCGGCCTGCAGATCGGAGTCATCGACATACACGAGGGTGTCGTTGTCGAGCTTGTTCCACGCGAACGACAGGCCGATGCCGGCCTTGCCGCCGAAGGCGATGGCGCCCGCCACCGACTGGATGCCGGACAGGTCGCTTGCACCGATGAACGCAGTGCTGACGCCGCTCAGCGACGAGCGCGCGATGTAGGCGTGCGTGGTGTTGCTGATTTCGTTGACCGACACCGAACCGGCCACGCCCGCCTTGCCCTTGGCACCGGCCAGACTGGCCGACAGCGTCTTGATGTTGCCATCGACGTCGGCGTCCAGCGTCAGCGTGCCGTTCTGGGTGACGCTCGCGTCGGCGATGTAGGCGCTGGTGGTGCCGGCAAGCGTGTTCTGCGCGTACGAGCCGGCGATGCTGTTGCCATCCTGCTGGGTCGAAATGGTCACCGCGCCGGAGAGCGCGTTGATGTCCAGCGTGTTGTCTGCGGTGACCGACACATTGTCGGCCTGCTGGACCTGCACGCCGCTTGAAATGTAGGCCAGCGTGTCGGCTTCGATGTCGTTGACCGACGCGTCACCCGATACCGCG
This sequence comes from Methyloversatilis sp., assembly GCF_030698125.1. Lineage (GTDB taxonomy): Bacteria > Pseudomonadota > Gammaproteobacteria > Burkholderiales > Rhodocyclaceae > Methyloversatilis. Next base: position 120,884 of record NZ_JAUYNV010000004.1, on the reverse strand, counting down.
ATGCCGAACTTGCCCTTGCCGGTGCCCGACCCCGCGCTGCCACCCGATGAGCCGGAGCCGGCCGAACCGCCGCTCGACGACCCCGAACCGGCCACCGCCGCACTCGAACTGCCATCCTGGGTTTCGCCCGCGCCGGCCGGCACGTCGGTCTGCGACTTGCTGCTGGTGGCGACCGCGCCGGCCAGCGAGTAGGCGCTGATTTCAGTGTCGGCGGTAGCGGCCAGCGTCAGGTTGTCACCCACCTTGATGAGGCCGGTGGCCGGTGTCAGATCGAGGAGGGGATCGCGGTTGCCGATGAAGGCGCGCACGTCGGCGTCCAGCGTGTTCAGCGACACCGACAGGCCGATGCCGACCGGCCCCTTGGTGACGACGATGCCGCCGGCCACCGAAATCGTGCGGATTTCGCTGTCGGCATCCAGTGTCAGATTCTTCCCGGCATCGACCGTCGCCTTGTCGTCGATGTAGGCGATGGTGTCGGTGCGCACCGTATTCATCGACAGCGCGCCTTCGATGCCGACCTGGTCGGAACTGCCGCCCGCCTCGGTCACGGTGACCATCTGGTTGTTGCTTTCGGCCTTGACCTCGACGTCCTGCTCGGCCCGCACGTCGGCACCGTCGCGGATGCCCGCCACCGCCTCGCCGCTGATATCCAGCACATTGGCCGAACCGCCGATCGCCGCCTTGCCGCCGCTGTTGCCGAGGAATTTCTTCGACAGAATGCCGACCGCATTCACCGTATTGACGTCGTTCTTCGCGTACACGGTCACCGACTGCGCAGCCAGATCGAGCGCCGGATCGACCGCGTTGTCGTAGATCGTGTTGAGTTTCGCGCCCTCGCCGACCCAGGCGTTCGAGTTGTTCTCGAGCGTGAACACGGTGACCGCCGCCGCGAGACCGAGGCCGCTCTTGCCGCTGGCCGAATTCAGGGCGAACGTCGTCAGCACGAGGTCGAGCAGATTGCCCTGCAGGTGATTCAGGATGACGGCCGGCGAGCTCCAGTCGATCTGCCACGGATAGGGAATGTGCGTCTGCGCATCGACCCGGATCGCGCCGCGTGCGTCGACCTCGGCCAGATCGCCGATCCACGCATCGCTGTTGTTCAGGAAATTGGCGATCACCACCGAGCCGCCGATGGCGGTGCCGGTCGAGGTGGCCTTGGCGTCGGCGCTCGCACTGGGGCGGTCGTTGATCAGGGACACCACATCGACCTTGCCCTGCGCCTTCACGCTCGCACCGGCCGCAATGCTGGCGCTCGCGTTGTTTTCCGAATCGGTGTAGGACACGGCACCGGCGGCATTGAACTTGCCTTCCTTGATGCCGGGGAACATGAAGTCGGTGATCTTGCTGGCTGTGCCGGAACTGACCAGGCCGGTGGCGCCCAGTATCGAACTGCCGACATTGCGCTGGATGCCGGCGGTGAAATTCGTCATCTTCGCCGACAGCGTGTTCGGGTTGCCCAGCGTCGCCGCTTCGGCAGCACTGCTGTTCTTGGCGATGTCGGTTTTCGCGTCGACCTTGACGTCGCCGTGGGTGGTCGTGACGTCGCCGCCCAGCGTGGCCGTGGTGTTCGTGGTCGAGGTGGTGACCGCGACCGAAATGCCCAGACCGCTGCCGCCGGTGTTCGATGCGATCGCGCCGGCCGAGATGTCGGCCTTGGTGTTCGCTTCGACTGCGACCGACCCGGCCGTGGTCGTCGTGTCGTCGCCGACGATGGCACTGGTGGTGGCGTTGTTGGACGCGCGCACGAAGGTCGCGTCGATCGGCTTGTTGGTCGAATTGACGCTGGCGGTCACGTTCAGTTCGGTGTCGGTCACGGCCTTGACCGATGTCGCGTTGCCGCTGACCAGCTTCGTCGTGCCTTGAACCCTGGTTTCGGCGATCGCCGTGGATTCGCCCCATGCCACCGAAAAGACGACGAGCCCGGCAAACGTCGGCTTGGCGGCCGACGTGGCGGACGAGGACAGCGTCAGCGTGTCGGTCGCCGTCAGTTCGGTCGCACCATCGACGGTGACGCGCGCGGTGGATTCCGACAGCGACACCAGCGGTATGCTGGAAAAATCGAACAGCTGGTCGTTCAGCAGTTGCACCTCGCCGCTGTCTTCGGCCGGCAGCCAGCTCTGGTCGGCCAGTCGCAGCGCATTGCCCAGCACGTTGAAGGTGAGCGAGGTGTCCGACGTCGCCGCCACGTCGACCTTGCGGCCGCTGATCGTGCTGGCAACCCCGTTGTCGTCGCCGATGATCACATCGGCGGTGGCGATCTTTTCGAAGCCGGCGCGGGCGCCGGCATGCGCCTTGATGGTCACATCGCCGGTGCCGCTGATGAGTGAGCCCTTGATTTCGGTCAGCGCAGTGGCGTCGGTCGTGATGGCGAGGTATTCGCCGCCGGGACCGTCGGAAATGTCATCCATTTCCGAATCGAGATAGGTCTGCGCCTGTTCGACGGTGATGTTGGGGACGGTGTCGAGCAGTTGTGTGATGAGCGATGTATCGGCCACCGACGACAAGGTGATGGTCGCGCCGCGTATCGTCGAACCCTGCACCTTGATACCTGCATCGGCCGAACGTACCGCGCCGACGGCATTGATGTCGGTCGCCAGCAATTCCACATCGCCGGCGGCGAAGCCGTTGTCCGCATTCGCCAGCAACTGCGTGCCGTTCTTCAGTTCGATCTGCTTCGACACCAGGCTGATCTTGCCCGACGCCCCGGTCGAGTCGCCGCCCAGGTGGTTGGCACGCGACGCGGCGCCATCGACCTTACGCGACGACAGGAACACGTCGTCCAGCACGATGCGGTCGTCGGCGCGCAATTCCAGCAGCGCGCCCTGCGAGTACATGTCGAAGCCGGAACCGGTCCACAGCAGTTCCTCGGGATCGATCAGGATGTGACCTGCCTGGCCGCCGGCGCCGGCGCCCGCGCGCAGCGCGCCGCCACTGATCGACACTGTCTTTTTCGCCGAGAACTCGACGAAGCCGCCGTCGCCGCTCGCCCCGGCACTCGCATCCATCACCGCGCCGCTGCGCAGCGTGGCGTTGCGCTGCGCCATCGAGTCGATCCGTCCGCCGTCCGAGTGGTCCCCGTCGCCGGCCGCCGTCACCATCGCGTCGATGTCGATCAGGATGTCGCGCCCGGCCTTCAGTTCAACCTCGCCCCCGTCGATCCCCGCACCGCCGCGCGCATCCAGCGTGCCGGCGATTTCAATGTCCTCGTCCGCCGCGATGTAGATGCGCCCCGCCCGCTCGACCAGCCGGCTGCCCGTGCTCACTCCCTGCGTATTGACGATGTCGGTGAAGTCCGGCGCACGCCCCTCGAAGCGCGCCCCCGTCAGCACCGCGCCGGCCACGCTCACCGTGCCGGCCGCCAGCGTCACGCCATCGACCGCGTTGATCCGCCCATCGATGCGGATCGCCGCACGCGACAGCGGCGCCGTCCCGTTGAGCAGCTGACCCACCGCGCCGGCATCCGGCTGACCATTGACGAAGAAGCGGTCCGCGAAGCCCTGCGTCGGCGTGCTCACCGACAGCGAACCCACATTCACCACGCCACCCGCGCCGACGACAAATCCGTGCGGATTGGCAAAGAACACATTGCCGCCGATGCGCCCGTCGCGGATCGCGTTCAGCGTGCCGTGGATGTCGCTGCGCGCATCACGCACGATGTTCACCAGATTCACCGCCCCGCTCGGCACGTGCAGGTTCGCCGTGTGCCCCGAATTGACGCTGAAGGTGTTGAACGAGTTGAAACCGGAGTTGCCCGCAATCGTGCCGGTCCGGATGTCCGTCACCGCTCCGGCCGTGCTCACCGTCGTCAGCGTCCGGCCATCCGCCTGGATCGCCTGCGCCCACGCCGCCGGTGACATCAGCAGCGGCAGGCTCGCCATACCGATCGCGAATCCGTGCGGGCGGTGCAGATTGGCCACCAGGGTGCGCAACCTTGGCAGGTTGCGACGACGTTGCGTACTTTTCATGGTGTGACTCCCGGTTACTGCCACGACCGTGCTTTGCGGTCGCTCGTAGGAATTATTCCTACATGATTGTAAGCTGATGTGACAGTGGTGGTGTTCAATGCATCACGTCGGGATTCCGCGGACACCGCATCCTGACGCCATATGTGTCAATTTCTGCAACGCATCGAGTTGCGTCGCCGCATCGCATGCAGCGCCGCAACGGCGAGCCCGGTCAGCGCCAGCGACCCCGGTTCGGGCACGGCCGAAACAAGCGGCCCGGACAACTCGAAGGTCGCGCGCACATCGCGAAAGTGGTACAGGGGCGTATTGGCCAGAAACTGCACCGACTGGGTACGCAGCGGGTCCGGTGTCACGGTGAGCACGCCGGTCGCGCCCAGGTCGAAGGTCAGCGTCGGCAGATCGAAGGCATACAGCTGGTACTGGCCATTGGCGATTTCCTGCATGCCGATGTCGACCTCGAATGAACGGGTGAGGCCCATGACGGTCATGCTCAGCGCGTGGGTCCGGTACTGGATTCCACTCATGCCGGATTCGTCTGCCGGCCCGGTGCCCGCGAACAGCTTGAAATAGTTGGCCAGCACCGGCGTGTCCCGCGTGAGATCCAGTACGCCGCTCAGCCCGTCGAAGCGGGAACTCGCGCTCGCCAGCGGATGCCCCTCGAAATAGGTCTGCACGGACGAGCCGGTCGTCTGGAAGGTGATCGGCACGGCGCACGCGGCACCCGTCCACAGACACAGGGAAAACACGGCACTTCGCAGCGCGCCGGAAGCGGAAATGGTCATCTGAACCTCCTTGTTGTGGATGTCGGCGGGCGCTTGCCCGCGCGTGACTTCCGGACCATGACCGTGTCGAATCCCGCACCCGGGAAACGCTTACGGAGCGGAACTCGGCAGACGCGCCGCCGGAAATTTCAGGAGGGAATTAGGCGCGCAGCCTCTTGGGCGGTAAATACGAACAAGCGCGTAGCGCGCGGCAGGACATGAAGAAAAGCAGGAACTGGATCACGGCCGGCTACGACGGCCGGGTCACGCCCCGGGAAGGCGCTGGCGGATCGACCAGGCCACCAGCTCGGCCGCGTTGCGCAGGCCGAGCTTGCGGGCGATGTTCTCCCGATGCTTGCGTACCGTGTGTTCGGAAATGCCCAGTTCGGCGCCGATCTGCTTGCTCGACAGGCCGCGTCCGACATGGCTGGCGATATCCATTTCGCGGCTGGTCAGGCCTTCGTGTTCTGCCGTCGCGCCATGGCCGAACAAGGTCGCCAGTTCCGGGCTGACGTGGTAGCCGCCGTCGCCCACGGTGTGGATGGCCGACACCAGCGCGTCGGCGTCGTCTGTCTTCAGCATGTAGCCATGCGCACCGAAAGACAGCGCGGCCTGCACGGTCGCGGCATCCTGACGCGCCGTCACGACCAGCACGCGGGTCGGCAGATGAGCGACGGAGATGGCCTGCATCACTTCGAGCCCGTCGAGCCGCGGCAGACCCAGATCGAGCAGCAGCACGTCCGGCTTGAGCTCGCGGGCAAGCCGCAGCGCGCCTTCACCATCGCCCGTTTCGCCCAGCCAGCGCACGCGCGGCGCACGCGACAGCATCAGACGCAGGCCCTGGCGCACCAGGGCGTGGTCTTCGGCAACGACGATGCTAATCTCGCGGGCTTCCATGCGCCGGAAAATACCATGGCGATGACGTCGATACCGCTCGACGCACACGACTGCACGGATGACAGCGCGCACGAACGCGAGGCGGTCCGGCGCGATCTGCTGGGCGTGCTGTTCGGCCATACGCCCACCATCGTTGCCGGCAACGTTGCCGTGGCCAGCACCGCTGCGGCGGTGCTGGTCAGCGCCGAGGGACACTCGGCGGTCTGGGTGTGGCTGGCCATCGTCTGCCTGCTGGTCGCCCTGCGCGCCCTGTACGTGCGCTGGATGCAGCCCAAACTGGGCGATCTGGGCGGTCACCAACTCGACCGCACCGAGCGCATCTACACGATCATCGCCGCGCTGACCGGTCTGGCCTGGGGCGTTTTGCCCTGGCTGGGTTACGAGGGCCGCGACCCGTTCATGGACTTCTTCAGTGTCGCCATGCTGGTCGGCATGGCTGGCGGCGCCGTCACCGCCACCACGGCGCTGCCACGCGCGCTCAATCTGTATCTGGTGTGCGCGCTGGTGCCGTTCGTCGTCAAGTCGTGGCTGATCGGCGGCGCCATCAACATCGCCGGTGGTCTGACCATCGTGTTCTACCTCGCGGTACTCGTTTCATTCGGGCGCAACGCGCACGCCACGATGCGCAATGCACTGCTGCTGACGCGCCAGAACGCGCGCCTGGCCGACACGCTGCGACGCGAGCGCGACGCGGTGCAGGCGGCGATGCGTGCCAAGAATCTCTTTCTGGCCGGCGTGACGCACGATCTGCGCCAGCCGGTGCATGCGGTCGGTCTGCACATGCGATATCTGCGCTCGCTGCGCGACGACGAAGTGAGCCACGCGACGGTGAATGAAGCCTGCGCCGGCGTCGACGAGGCGGTGCGCGCGATGAGCAGCCAGCTGTCGCGACTGATCGAACTGTCGCGGCTGGAAGCCGGCGAGGCACGCGTGGTGCGCCGCGCATTGCCGCTGGCCGAAGTGTTGGCGTCGTGCGCCGCCCAGTTCGGTCCGCTGGCGCGCGACAAGGGGATCGAACTGGTGATCCGCCCGGCTCGCGCCACTTTGGACAGTGACCCGATGATGCTGCGTTCCATTCTCGACAATCTGGTGTCGAACGCGGTGCGCTACACCGACCGCGGCCGCGTGCTCGTCGCCACCCGTTCGCGTGGCGACGAGGTGGAACTGCAGGTGTGGGACACCGGGCCGGGCATCGCCGAAGAACTGATCCCGCAGATCTTCATTCCGTACCGCCGCTTCGACGACCGCCAGACCCGGCACGATGAAGGTCAGGGTCTGGGTCTGGCGCTGGCGCGCAAGCAGGCGGAATTGCTGGGGCACCCGCTGACCGTGCGCTCACGCGTCGGCCACGGCAGCGTGTTCGCGCTGAGGGTACCGAAGGCATAGCTGCCAGAGCCGGTGGGGAGGGTTCCTTTGGGCGCGGCGATCCACAGCCAGCCCAGCTTTCCGGGCCATGTTGCACTGCAATCGCGCAGCGCGCCGTCGCCATCGTCCGCAAGGCCAGACGGCAGGCGGACGACCGCCCGGCCGGCTGCCTGTCAAGGCTGTTGCGGCGTTTCACCGAAGCGTAAAGTTCGGTGAACCGAAGTCAGGAGACACCCCATGCAACAGATCGACCTGGTCCCGCTGACCGAAGAAGAAAAAATCGCCTGCCTGCCCGAGCAGGAAATTTCCAGCGAAGTATTGATCGAGAAATACGCCAAGGGCGGCGAAACGACGGTGGCCGAAGTGCGCCGTCGCGTGGCGAAGGCGCTTGCGCAGGCCGAGGCCGAAGACCGCCGCGCGCACTGGGAAGCGAAATTCCTCGACGCGCAGGAACGGGGCTTCGTGCCGGCCGGACGCATCAGTTCCGCCGCCGGCACCCAGCTCACCGCCACATTGATCAACTGCTTCGTGCAGCCGGTCGGCGACTCGATCACCGAAATCGAGGACCAGCGCCCGGGCATCTACACGGCGCTCGCGCAGGCCGCTGAAACCATGCGCCGCGGTGGCGGCGTCGGCTATGACTTTTCCAGCATCCGCCCGGTTGGCGCGCGCGTGCGCGGCACGCAGTCGCGTGCGTCCGGCCCGGTCAGCTACATGCGGGTGTTCGATCGCTCGTGCGAAACGGTCGAATCGGCGGGCAGCCGCCGCGGTGCGCAGATGGGTGTGCTGCGCTGCGATCACCCGGACATCGAGCAATTCATCCACGCCAAGGACAGCGGCGACCTGACCAACTTCAACGTGTCGGTCGGCGTGACCGACACCTTCATGAAGGCGGTCGAAGCCGACAGCACGGTCGACCTGGTGCACAAGGCCGAGCCTGCCAGCGACATCAAGGCCGCCGGCGCGTACCAGCGCGAAGACGGCCTGTGGGTCTATGCCAAGCCGCGGGCGCGCGAGCTGTGGGACCAGATCATGCGCTCGACCTACGACCACGCCGAGCCGGGCATCCTGTTTCTCGACCGCATCAACCGCGACAACAACCTGTACTACTGCGAAAGCATCGAGGCGACCAACCCGTGCGCCGAGCAGCCGCTGCCGCCCTATGGCTGCTGCGATCTGGGTTCGATCAACCTGACCCGCTTCGTGAAGAAGCCGTTCGGCGAAACAGCCGAATTCGATTTCGACGGCTTCGCCGAAGTCTGCGCGGTGGCCATCCGCATGCTGGACAACGTGCTCGAAGTGACCCACTGGCCGCTGCCGCAGCAGCGCGACGAAGCGATGGCGAAGCGCCGCGTCGGCCTCGGCTTCACCGGCCTGGGCGACGCGCTGATCATGCTGCGCCAGCGTTACGACACGCAGGAAGCGCGGCTGATGGCGTCGCGCATTTCCGAAGTGATGCGCGACGCGTCCTATCTGGCGTCGGTCGAACTGGCGAAGGAGCGCGGCAGCTTTCCGCTGTTCAACGCCGACATGTACCTGTCGGGCGGCAACTTCGCGTCGCGCCTGCCGGCCGAGGTGAAGGAGCAGATCCGCAAGCACGGCCTGCGCAATTCGCACCTGCTGTCGATCGCGCCCACCGGCACCATTTCGCTGGCCTTCGCCGACAACGCGAGCAACGGCATCGAGCCGCCGTTCTCCTGGACCTACACGCGCAAGAAGCGCATGGCCGACGGCACCTTCAAGGAGTACGCGGTCGAGGACTACGCCTGGCGGATGTACAAGCACCTCGGCGGCGACGTGACGAAGCTGCCGCCCTGGTTCGTCACCGCGCTGGAAATTTCCGCGTCTGCGCACAAGGACATGGTCGCAGCAGTCGCCCCCTATATCGACACGTCGATTTCCAAGACGGTGAATGTACCGGCCGACTATCCGTACGCCGACTTCGAAGATCTCTATCTCGCCGCCTGGAAGGCCGGCCTGAAGGGCCTTGCGACCTACCGGCCGAACAGCGTGCTGGGCAGCGTGCTGTCGGTCGACACGCCGAAGACGGAAGAGAAGAAGCAGCCGCACGACGTCGAAATCATCACTGGCACCAACCAGCGCCTGTCGATCGGCGCGCTGCCGGCGCCCGTGCTGTCCAGCCTGCGCTGGCCCGGCCGGCCCGACATGCCGGACGGCAACCCGAGCTGGACCTACATGCTGAAGACGCCGGGCGGCGAATTCGCGCTGTTCGTCGGCCACATCGAAAACGAAGGTGCGGATGGCCGCATGCAGACCCTGCCGTTCGAGGTGTGGGTCAATGGCGCCGACCAGCCGCGCGGCCTGGGTGCCGTCGCGAAGACGCTGTCGATGGACATGCGCGCCAACGACCCGGGCTGGCTCAAGCTCAAGCTCGACGTGCTGGCGCGCACCGCCAGCGACCAGGGTTTCGACATGCCGCTGCCGCCCAGCGGCGAGCATCGCCGCATGCCGGGCGTGGTGGCCGCGTTCGCCAACGTGATCCGCTACCGCTGCGACAAGCTGGGCGCGCTCGAACGCGAAGCCCCGACGCCGGTGCTCGACACGCTGTTCGCGCTGCAGGAGCCGAAAACCGGCACCGACGGCACGCTGAGCTGGACGGTCGACATCAGCAACCCGGCCACCGGCGAGGATTTCGTGCTCGGCCTGAAGGAAATCACGCTGCCGGGCGGCGAAACGCGTCCGTACTCGGTGTGGCTGTCGGGCAATTACCCGCGCGCGCTCGACGGGCTGACACGCATCCTCGCGCTCGACATGCGCGTGATGGACCCGGCCTGGATCGGCATGAAGCTGCGCAAGCTCATCAGCTATCCGGAACCGCTGGGCGACTTCATGGCCTTCGTGCCCGGCACGCGCCGCCAGCAGAACTGGCCGTCGACGGTCGCCTACGTCGCCCGGCTGATCATCCACCGCTACGCCATGCTGGGCATCCTCGACGAAGCGGGCTATCCGATGCGCGAAATGGGCATCCTGGAGTCGCCGCGCGGCGACGACGAGCCGAAGCTGATGCAGGGTGCGCTGTGCGGCGAATGCGGCAATCAGTCGGTCATCCGCAAGGACGGCTGCGACTTCTGCACCGCCTGCGGGGCGGTGGGGAGTTGCGGCTGACCGGGCTTCAGCCGCAGCTCCCGCAGATGCGTGTTGGGGTGCGGCTGAAGGTCTGACGATGAGCGCCGCGTCCATCGCGACGCCGTAAAAGACAATGACCAGCCAGCCGAATCGTGTCCGGGCCTAGCGCCCAAGACGCCGACGAAGCGGCTGCAACGGGAGTAACGCGATGAAGATCGAATGCAGTCCGGCGTTGGCCGGACGCAGGCACCTGCCACGAACCGGGTTTTCCTGTCGCGTCGTCAAGACTCATCAGGACCCGGAATGCAGCCGTCGAACGCGAACCTGAAGCGCGAACAATCGCGTGCGGAGGAGATCGCAAACAGCTCGAGTCACGCTGTCGGACTGCTCGCAGCGCTCGTCGGAGCTCCGGTACTTGTCGTCCATGCAGCACGACAGGGCGACGCCGCCTTCATTGTCGGCGTCATCATCTTCGCGGCAACCGTCTTGCTGCTCTACCTGGCGTCGACCCTCTATCACGCTCTTCCAGCCGGAAAGGCCAAGCGCGTCTTTCGAGTCCTGGATCACTCCTCGATCTTCCTCCTCATCGCCGGCACATACGCGCCATTCAGTCTGGGCGTCCTCCGTGGTGCATGGGGCTGGACATTGTTTGGTCTGGTCTGGTCAATTGCCGTTGCAGGCATCGTGTTCAAGGCCGTCGGCAAGGCATCCCACCCCGTTCTTTCAACCGGCCTCTACCTCCTGATGGGCTGGCTTGTCGTGATCGCAGTCGATCCGATGGTCACCCGGGTCCCGTTGTCCGGGCTGTTGTGGTTGCTTGCCGGGGGCGTGTTCTACACCGCCGGCGTCGTGTTCCATGCCACTGACTCCAGGCTGCAGTATGGCCATTTTGCATGGCATCTTTTTGTCATGGCCGGCACGACGTGTCACTACTTCGCCGTGCTCTGGTACGCGGCCTGACCATCGGAGTGTGAAGGTAACCCGTCTCGGTTGACCCGGACGTCAGCCTCGCGACGCACTGTGGATGCGACCGGCTCAGGTCCACCGCCCGGGCGCATCGGCACAGACCTGCCCTCTTTCGCGTCGTACGCTCGCAGGCATCTCCGCAGGTATTCTTGACGCCACACTTTTCATTCCCGTCCGCAACATGACCGCATCGCCGTGGCGCATCGCCGCCTGCATCACGCTCGCAGTCGCCGTGGCGCTGTTCGCGCCCGACGACCCCGCACTGCGCGCCGCGCTGGCGATATTTGCGCTGACTGGTTCACTGTGGATGACGCAGGCCCTGCCGCTGACGCTGACCGCGCTGCTGGTGCCGCTGCTGGCGGTGCTGTTTGCCGGTGTGGCGCCGTCGAAGGCGCTGGCGTCATTCGCGCACCCCATCATTTTCCTGTTCCTCGGCGGCTTTGCACTGGCGGCGGCACTCGCGCGGCACGGGCTGGATCGCTGGCTCGCCCGCCGGGTGCTCGCACTGTCCGGCGGCCGCAGGGTGAGCTCGCTGGCCCTGCTGTTTGCGCTGACCGCCCTGCTGTCGATGTGGATCAGCAACACCGCCACCGCAGCCATGATGCTGCCGCTGGCACTCGGCCTGCTCGGCCCTGATGCCGATCCGCGCGAACGCACCTTCGTGCTGCTGGGCGTGGCCTACAGCGCCAGCATAGGCGGCATCGGTACGCTGGTCGGCAGTCCGCCGAACGCCATTGCCGCGGCCCAGGCCGGCATCGGCTTTGCTGAATGGATGCGCTTCGGTATGCCGCTGGTCGTCGTGCTGCTGCCGCTGATGGCGGCGACGCTGTGGCTGGTGCTGCGTCCGGCGCTCGGCGGACGCATCGAACTGCCGGCCGACGACGGCGAAGACGGCTGGACGCCCGGACGCATCGCCACGGCTTCGGTGTTTGCGTTCGCCGTAGCCGGCTGGGTGTTCGGTGCGCCGCTGGCGCGCGCGCTGGGCGTCGAACAGGACATCGACGCCGTGGTCGCGCTGGCCGCCATCGTGCTGCTGGTGGCCAGCCGTGCCATCGACTGGCCGGACATCGAATCCCATACGCAGTGGGGCGTGCTGCTGCTGTTCGGTGGCGGACTGGCGCTGAGCGCCCTGATGGGTTCGAGTGGCGCGAGCCGCTTCCTGGCCAACGCGCTGACCGATCTGTTGCGCGGCACACCCGACTGGCTGGTGCTGCTGGGCATCGTGGCCTTCGTGGTCATGCTGACCGAACTGGTCAGCAACACCGCCAGCGCCGCCTTGCTGGTGCCGGTTTTCGCTGTACTGGCCCCGGACTTCGGCCTCGATCCGCGCGCGCTGTCGGCCGCCATTGCGATTGCAGCCTCCTGCGCCTTCATGCTCCCGGTCGCCACGCCGCCGAACGCGCTGGTATTCGGCACCGGCCACGTATCGGCGGCATCGATGATGCGCTGCGGACTGCTGCTGAACGGGGTGTGCATCGTCGTCATCACGCTTTACGCACGCGTGCTGTGATGGTGGCTGGAGAGGATGACAAAGCCAGCTACCCGAACGTCAGTTCGACGTTCTCGCATCACCGTGCGACCGCCTTCGGGACGCGTTCGCCAGTGCCTTTCCGCGACACATGTGATGCCGCCAGGCACATGATTCTGGCGGAAGCTCAGGGATTCGAACCCTGGATACCTTGCGGTATGCCGGTTTTCAAGACCGGTGCAATCGACCACTCTGCCAAGCTTCCACTGAACTGCTCGCGATGAACACGGGGGCCCGGCGTGCAACACCCTGTTTTTCATTCGGGGCCGGATACTAACACGCGTCCAATGCGTTGAAACTTAACGGCCTGTGCGATAGTCTTTAGTGTGTTAATCATCCTTCGGGGTCACGCCATGCAACCGCAATTCCAGACCATCCAGACTGCCGGCGCCGCAAGCGCCGGGCAGAATCGCGTACTGCGCAACACCTACATGATGCTGGCCGCGTCGATGGTACCGACGCTGCTCGGCGCCGTCGTGGGCATCCAGATGAACTTCTCGTTCATGGCGGGCAGCCCGATCCTGTCGCTCGTGCTGTTCCTCGGCATTGCCTGGGGCTTCATGTGGGCGATCGAGAAGAACAAGAACAGCGGTCTGGGCGTCGCCCTGCTGCTGGGCTTCACCTTCTTCATGGGTCTGATGCTGAGCCGCATCCTGCAGGTTGCGCTGGGCTTCTCGAACGGCGGCTCGCTGATCGCGATGGCCGCGGGCGGCACGGCGGTCACCTTCTTCACGCTGGCGTCGATCGCCAGCACGACGAAGCGCGACTTCTCGAACATGGGCAGCTTCCTGATGGTCGGCATGATTGTGCTGCTGCTCGCCATCGTCGCCAACATCTTCCTGAAGATGCCGGTGTTTTCGCTGGCGATCTCGGGTGGCATCGTGATGATTTCTGCGGCGTGGATGCTGTACGACGTGCAGCGCATCGTGCGCGGCGGCGAAACCAACTACGTGTCGGCGTCGCTGTCGGTGTATCTGAACCTGTACAACATGTTCGTCAGTCTGCTGCATCTGCTGATGGCCCTGACCGGTCAGCGCGACTGACCCCGGCAGTACGGGATGAAAATGGCGGCTTCGGCCGCCTTTTTCATTTCTGCTGCCGCAGGCGACCGGGTCAGGGCTCGATCAGCGCGATCGACTCGACGTGCGAGGTCTGCGGAAACATGTTGGCGATGCCGGCGCCGCGGAAGCGATAACCCTTTTCGTTGACCAGAACCGCCACGTCGCGCGCCAGCGTGGCCGCGCTGCACGACACGTACACGATGCGCTGCAGCGCCCCTGCGGCATCTGCCCGGGGCAGCGCCTTGACCAGATCGAACGCGCCTTCTCGCGGCGGATCGATCAGCATCTTGTCGAAGTGGCCGAGCGCAGCAAGGCTCTCGGGTGTCGCCTTGAACAGGTTGGCGACGCGAAAGCTCGCGCGCGACGCCAGACCGTTCGCTTCGGCGTTGCGCGCGGCGCGCTGCACCAGCGCTTCGGCGCCCTCGATACCGACCACGTCGGCGCCGAGCGCCGCAATCGGCAGCGAAAAGTTGCCCAGACCGCAGAACATGTCGGCGATGCGTTCGCCCCGCTGCGGCGCCAGCATCGACATCGAGCGGCGCAGCAGCGCACGGTTCATGCCGTGATTCACCTGCGTGAATTCGGACGGCGCGAACGCCAGGCGCACGCCAAAATCGGGCAGTTCGTACGCCAGCTCGGGCATCGGCAACGGCCAGAACGGCGCCAGCGTGTCCGGGCCGCCCGGCTGGACATAGATGGACACCCGCTGCGTGTCGGCAAACGCACGCAGCGCAATTTCGTCCTGCGCCGACAACGGCGCGAGCACGCGAAACACCAGCACCGTCATCTGCTGCGCACCCTCGCCGGCGATCGCCACCTCGACCTGCGGCACCCGGTCGCAGATCGAAAAGCCGTTTATCAGTCCGCGTAGCGGCAGAAGCAGTGCCGACATGTGTGGCGGCAGCACCTCGCACGACGACATGTTCGTCACATGGCTCGACTTGCGTTCGCGAAAGCCCACCAGCACGCCACCCTTGCGCGACACGTGACGCACCGACAGGCGTGCCCGGTAACGGTAACCCCAGCCTGGGCCGATCAGGGGCGTGAACACCGTCTCCGGTTTCACGCGGCCGATATGCCACAGCGCGTCTTCCAGCACGCGCTGCTTGACCGACGCCTGCGCGACCACGTCGAGGTGCTGCATGCTGCAGCCGCCGCAGGTGCCGAAGTAACGGCAGCGTGGCTGCACGCGCTGCGGGCTGTGCTTGAGGATGCGGCTGATCTGCGCCAGCTCGTACGAAGGCTTGCGGACGTAGGGCGAAAAGTCGATCAGCTCGCCCGTCAACGCGCCATCCACGAAGATCACCTTGCCTTCGAAGTGCGTGACGCCGCGACCTTCGTGGTCCATCGATTCGATACGGACGACCGGCATCGTTCAACCTTGCATGATTCCTGGGGGAGGCGGATTTTACCCGCTGCGCGCGCGCTGCCGGTGCATCGGAGATAATCCGCGTCATGGACAAGACACTGCTCGGCGGGCTGAGCCCGCGTACCTTCCTGCGTGACCACTGGCAGAAGAAGCCACTGCTGGTGCGCGGCGCGATTCCCGGCTTCGAAGGACTGCTGAGCCGCGACGCGCTGTTCGATCTGGCGCGTGACGAAGACGTGGAATCGCGCTTCATCGCACACGACAGCACCGGCTGGCAGCTCGAACGCGGCCCGCTGCCGAAGCACCTGTTGAAGCGGCCGAAGGCGCAGCCCTGGACGGTGCTGGTGCAGGGACTGAACCTCGTGCTGCCGCAGGCAGACGCGCTGATGCGTCGCTTCGCATTCATCCCGTACGCTCGGCTCGACGACGTCATGGTGAGCTATGCCACCGATGGCGGCGGCGTCGGGCCGCACTTCGATTCCTACGACGTGTTCCTGCTGCAGGGCAGCGGCCGGCGCCGCTGGCAGATCAGTGCGCAAAAGGATCTGACGCTGGTCGATGGCGCGCCGCTGCGCATCCTGCGCGATTTCGTGCCCGAGCAGGAATGGCTGCTGGAACCCGGTGATCTGCTCTACCTGCCGCCGCACTACGCGCACGACGGTATTGCAGACGGCGAATGCACCACGTATTCGATCGGCTTCCGGGCCCCGTCGGCGCATGAACTTGGCACGGCCTTCCTCGACCACCTGCGCGACCGTCTGTGCCTTGATGGCATGTATGCCGACCCGGATCTCGCGTTGCAGGACGACCCGGCCAGACTGCCGACGGCGATGATCGATCGCGTAGCCGACATGCTTGGCGCCATCCGCTGGTCGCGCAGCGACGTCGAACAGTTCCTCGGCAGCTATCTGTCTGAACCGAAGCAGCATGTGTTCTTCGATCCGCCGGAGGACACGGTGAGTCTGAAGCGCTTCGCACAGAAGGTCGCAAAGCACGGCGTGCGTCTCGACACCCGCACACAGCTGCTGCGCAGCGGCCGCCATGTGTGGATCAACGGTGAGGCGGTCGATGTGCCACCCGGCAGCGGCGACGCGCTCGCCGCGCTTGCCCGCGATCGCGTGCTGGTCGCGGTGCCCGATCATGCCGGCACGCTGGCGCTGCTGCACGACTGGTATGGCGACGGCTTCCTGTACCCGGGGGCGCGCGGTGACTGACGACGCCGAGCCGCTGCGCTTCGCCGACCAGGCGGGCTACCAGGCCGCGGTGGTGCAGTTGCTCGACCGCAGCCGGCTCGGCCTCGACATTTTCGACGTCGACCTGGTGGACACCGCGCTGGCGAGTTCGCCCCGCGTGGCGCAGCTATCCGACGCGCTGACTCGCGACCCGGCAATGACCGTGCGCGTCGTGCTGCACGACGCCGATGCGCTGCAGCATCGCATGCCGAGACTATTGAATTTGTGCGCTGCGCAATCCCATCGGGTGCATATCCGGCAGACCCCGCGCACCCTGAGACACCTGACCGAAACCTTCATGCTCGGCATTGGCGGCCCCCTGTTGATTCGCACGCACAGCATGCATTTCCGCGGCAAGCTGCTGGTCGGCAACACGCAGGAAAACGCCGCCTACAAGCAGCGCTTCGGCGAATTGTGGGATGCCTGTTCATGTTGCATCTGCACAACAAAGTTTGGCCTGTAAGGTCATGTTTCCCGCGCACTACCTTGATGCATGACGCCCATGCTACTATTTTGGGCTGATCGATACTGTACGTTCGATCTTGTCAGACAGAATTTTTGTTGTCGCCATCAGCCAAGGAAATCAAAATGAACCAGTCCCTCCTCGCCGCCGCCCTGCTCGCCCTGACCCTCGCCGCTTGCTCGAAGCCGGAAGAAGCACCGGCACCGGTTGCCGAACCCGCTCCGGCCGCTGCCCCGGCTGACGCTGCCCCCGCCCCGGCTGCTGCTGACGCTGCTGCTGCTGACGCCGCTGCCGCAACCGCTACGGATGCCGCCGCTACCGCTTCCGACGCTGCTGCGACCGCCACCGATGCCGCTGGCGAAGCTGCCAAGGCCGCCGGCGAAGCCGTTGATGCTGCTGCCGACGCTGCCAAGGCTGCTGCTGAAGAAATGAAGAAGTAATTCTTCAATGCATGATGAAAAAAGCCGGCGTGATGCCGGCTTTTTTTCGTCTGTCGTCCATCCGCTGCCAACCGCGCGGTCCTTGCCTGATAACGCAGGACGCTCGCGGACGGACGCCAATGGTCAGTTCGATTTTCTTTTCAGTTCGCCGGCGTCTCCGCCGCATCCTGGAGGCTCTCGGTCAGCGGCTGGATCAGCGGCGACTCGGGCGGCAGCAACTTCAGCAGTCGCTCCCAGTGCTTGCGTGCGCCCGCCTTGTCGCCGCGCTGCATCGCCGCACTGCCCGCGAGCGCCAGGGCCTTCGGATGATCGGGATCGATGGCGAGCGCCTTCGCCAGCATGGCTTCCGGCTCGCCCGACAGCTGACGCCCCTTGCTCATCGCAAGCACATCGGCGTAGTCGGTCCATACCTGTGCGTCACCGCTGACGATCTTCACCAGATTTGCATACGCCGCGCTCGCTTCGTCGAAGCGCTCCATGGCGCTGTACGAGCGCGCCAGCATCTGCCAGCCATCGGCATTGTCCGGCTCGCTCTTCATGCGCTCGGCGAGTTGATCCACCATCGCCCTGATGCGTTCAGGCGTGATTTCTTCCTGCCCCATGGCCTGCTGTTCGCTCGGGCTGCTGCGCGGCGCATCCACGGCTTCGGGCTTGCCAAGCGCAAGGTAGACCGGCACCGCGAACGCGGGCACGGCGAGGGCCGACACGATGGCCACCCAGCGGCCGGAACTGCGTACCGACGTCGGTGCGGCGCCCGCTTCGTCGAGCACCCGACGCTCCAGCTCCGCGCAGGAAATGCGGTACTGCGCATCGTCGATCAGACCGGCCGCCAGATCGCGGTCGAGTTCGGCAAGGGCATCGCGGTGAATGGCCAGCGTAAGCGCACGCTGGGCTTCGGGGACTGCGCCGACACGCCCGCGCATCAACGGGACGAGCACGAAGGCGAGCGCCAGGGCGAGCATCAGCCCGGCGCCTATCATGAACTGCGTCAAACCTGTTTCTCCTCGCCGGCCAGCAGCGCGCGCGCGCGCTGCTGCTCATCGGCAGTCAATGTATTGGCGGCAGCCGCCTGAACCGTACGACGGCGCAGGCGACGGGCAAGCAGCAGCACGACCACCAGAAGCAGCACGAATGGCCCTGCCCACAGCAGCACCGTGGTGGCTTTCAGCGGTGGGCGATAGAGCACGAAGTCGCCATAGCGCTCGACCATATAGTCAAGAATCTCGCGATCAGTGCGTCCGGCGGCGATCTGTTCGCGCACCTGCTTCTTCAGGTCCATCGCCAGATCGGCGTGCGAATCGGCGATGTTCTGGTTCTGGCAGACGAGGCAGCGCAGTTCTTCGCCGAGATGCTGCACGCGCGCCTCGACCGCCGGATCGTCGGCCAGCGTCGGCGCCTGATCGGCGTGCGCAGGCAGCAGCGCGCAGATCGACAGCGCGATCAGCAGGAACAGGTGGCGCATGTCAGGAGGCCTCGAGTTGCCGGATGCGCGGCAGGATGTCGTCACGCAGCAGCGCCGGCGTCAGCGGGCCGGTGTGCTTGTGGCGGATCACGCCCTGGCGATCGATGATGAAGGTTTCCGGCGTGCCATACACACCGAAGTCGATCGCGATGCGGCCGTCGCGGTCATGCGCCGACAGCAGGTAGGGGTCGCCGTAGTCGGCCAGCCACTTGAGGCCCGCGTCGCGTTCGTCCTTGTAGTGCAGGCCGATCATCGCGACGGTACCGGTCTTCGCGAGTTCGACCAGCAGCGGATGTTCCTGCCGGCACGACACGCACCACGAAGCCCACACATTCATCAGCCAAACCTTGCCCTTCATGTCGGCCGGCGAGAAAGTCTTGTCCGGCGCGCCCAGCTGCGCGACGCTGAACGCTGGCACTGCGCGGCCGATCAGCGGGCTGGGCACCTCGCGCGGATTCAGGAACAGGCCGGCAAACAGGAAACCGGCGAGCACGACGAACAGGCCGAGCGGCCACAGATAGCGACTCATGCGTGCTGTTCCTGCGCCGGCCCGGGTTTCACCGCCGTTGCAGGCGCCTCGGCCGGCTGCCGCCCGTCACGTTGCGCGAGCTTGCGGTAGCGACGGTCAGCCGCTGCGAGCGAACCACCGAGCGCCATGATGAGCGCGCCGACCCAGATCCAGTTGATGAAAGGCTTGTAGAAGATGCGCACGATCCAGGTACTGCCGTCCGGCAGCGGCTCGCCCATCGATACGTAAATGTCGCGCGTGATGCCCGAGTCGATCGCCGCTTCGGTCATCGGCATCTGCGATACGCGGTACATGCGCTTTTCCGGATACATCATCGCGACCGGCCGGCCGTCACGCGTCATTTCGATACGTCCGCGCGCGGCGTCGTAATTGGGGCCTTCGTGCGCGAACGCGCCATCGAAACGGAAGGTATAGCCGGCCAGCGTCGCCGTCTGCCCCGGTGCCATCTTCAGGTCGATGTTCTGTTCGAAGCCCTTGACCAGCGTGATGCCGACGATGGTGACCGCAATGCCCAGATGGGCGAACCACATGCCCCACCAGCCGCCGGGCAGTGCCCTGGCGCGGGCGAACCAGTTGCCGTCACCGGTGCGACCGCGCAGCCGCTCGACCAGATGCTGCACACTGGTGGCGACGATCCACACCACGATGAAGGTCCCCAGACCGAGCATCGGTGAAAAACCGCCCGACATGACCATCATGACGACCGTGCTGACCACACTGACCGCGAACGCCCAGCGCAGGCGGGTCACCAGGCTTGGCGCGCCGTCCTTCTTCCAGCGCACGAACGGCCCGATTGCCATCAGGAAGGCGACCGGCGTCATCAGCGGCACGAATACCGCGTCGAAATACGGCGCACCGACCGAAATCTTGCCCATGCCCAGCGCGTCGAGAAACAGCGGGTAAAGCGTACCGAGCAGCACCGCCGACGTGGCCACCGCCAGCAGCACATTGTTGCCGAGCAGCGCGGTTTCACGCGAAATGAGCGCGAAGCCGCCGCCCAGCCCGACCGACGGCGCACGGATCGCGAACAGCAGCAGCGAGGTACCGATGACGAACACCAGCAGCGCGAGGATGAACACGCCGCGTTCCGGGTCGGTGGCGAAGGCATGCACCGAAGTCAGCACGCCGGAGCGCACGAGGAAGGTGCCGAGCAGCGACAGCGAAAAGGCCGAAATCGCCAGCAGCACCGTCCAGCTCTTGAAGGCGCCGCGCTTTTCGGTCACCGCCAGCGAGTGGATCAGCGCGGTGCCGACCAGCCAGGGCATGAAGGACGCGTTTTCGACCGGGTCCCAGAACCACCAGCCGCCCCAGCCCAGTTCGTAATACGCCCAGTAGCTGCCGAGCGCGATGCCCAAGGTCAGGAACACCCAGGCGACCGTGGTCCACGGCCGCGACCAGCGCGCCCAGGCCGCGTCGAGACGGCCGCCGATCAGCGCGGCGATCGCGAAGGCGAAGGCGACCGAAAAGCCGACGTAGCCCATGTAGAGCATCGGCGGGTGGAAAATCATGCCCGGATCCTGCAGCAGCGGATTCAGGTCGCGGCCATCGACCGCCGCCGGCAACAGGCGGTCGAACGGGTTCGAACTGGCCAGCATGAAGGCGAGAAAACCGACCGTGATCAGGCCGAGCACGGCGAGCACGCGCGCCACCATGTCCGGCGGCAGGCGGCGCGAGAACACGCTGACCGCCAGCGCCCACCCCGCCAGCATGAACACCCACAGCAGCAGCGATCCTTCGTGGCTGCCCCACGAAGCGGCGATGCGGTATTCCAGCGGCAGTGTGGAATTCGAGTTGGTCGCGACGTTCAGCACCGAAAAGTCATTCAGGATGAAGGACTGGATCTGGCACACGAAAGCGAACGTGACGAACACGAACACGCCCTGGGTCAGCGGACGCGCCGCCGCCATCAGCCGCGCGTCGCCCCGCTGCGCGCCGATCAGCGGCAGGATACCCAGCAGCAGCGACAGCGCCAGCGCGATGGACAGCGAAAAATTACCTAGCTCGGGATACATGCGTACTCAACCCCTGAAACCGGACGCGCCAGGGCGCGCCGGTGTTGAACTTCACTGGACGACCGTGCCCTGTGCCTTCTTCGCCTGTTCGAGCGCGTGTGCGGCTTCCGGCGGCATGTAGTTCTCATCGTGTTTGGCCAGCACTTCGCTGGCGGCGAACACACCGCCGTCGTTCAGCTTGCCCTGCGCCACCACGCCCTTGCCCTCCTTGAACAGATCGGGCAATGCGCCGGTGAACGTAACCGGAATCTTGTGCGCCGTGTCCGTCACCACGAACTTGACCGACGTGCCGTCGTCGCCGCGTTGCAGGCTGCCCTCTTCCACCATGCCACCGATGCGGAAGGTGCGGCCCTGCGGTGCTTCGCGCGCCGCCACCTGGCTCGGCGTGAAGAAGAAAACCATGTTGTCCTCGAACGCGGTCAGCACCAGCGTGGCCGCGCCGGCCAGCGCGATCACGCCGACCGCGATCAGGGCAAAGCGTTTCTGACGCGGTTTCATGCGCGCCCCCGCCGGTCGGCATCGATGCGTTCGATGGCCACGTCGCGTGCCGCGCCGGCGCACGCTGCGCGCATGCGCCGCGCGACCAGCACCAGTTCGGCGCCGATCAGCAGCGCGGTCACCGCGTACGAGCCCCACACGAAAAATCCGTAACCGCCCATCGCCCAGAAGTGGCTGGCGCTTTCCCAGTTCATGCCTTGCTGCCTCCTGCTGTTGCATTGCCGAGCTGACGCACCCAGTCGGTGTGCCGCTCGCGTTCGATCATGATGGCGCGCACGCGCACCAGCGCCACACCTATCGTGTAAGCCCACGCCGCCAGCGCCATCAGCAGCATGCCGGTGAGCATGGTGCTGGCCATCGACGGTGACTGCGTCAGGCTTACAGACGCTCCCTGATGCAGGGTGTTCCACCACTTCACCGAAAAATAGATGATCGGCACGTTGATCGCACCGACGATGGCGATCAGCGCGCCAGCGCGATCAGCCCGGCGCGGATCGTCGATGGCCGCCTGCAGCGCCATGTAACCGCAGTACAGGAAGAACAGGATCAGTTCCGAAGTGAGTCGCGCGTCCCACACCCAGTAGGTGCCCCAGGTCGGCTTGCCCCACAGCGCGCCGGTCCACAGCGCGATGAAGGCCCACAGCGCGCCGGTCGGCGCCAGCGCGCTCGACATCATGAAGGACAGCCGGGTGTTGAAAATGAGCCCGACCGCGCACCAGAAGGCCATCACCAGATAGATCACCATCGACATCCACGCGGCGGGCACGTGGATGAAGATGATGCGGTAGCTGTCGCCCTGGGTGGCGTCGGTCGGCGCGATGAAGAAGCCGGTGTAGAGACCGGCGATCGTCAGCACGATGGCGATGATCCAGGTCGGCCACAGCAGCTTGCCGGCGAGCGGAAAGAAGGTTTGCGGACTGGCGTAGTAAAAGAGGCTGAAGCCGGACGACGGCGCGCGCGTGGCAGTAAGCGGTGAATCAGACATCAGCAGTTTCGGGTTGATCCGGGTTCAGGTTGCGCGGTGGGGTGACCGGGGTGTGGCAGGGAATGGCGGTCGTACGGTACAGGCCCGGTCACCTTTGAAAGCGACCGCCTGCCACATCAGCGGCGGACAGTTTAACCGACTCGCTGCTTTGGCCCGAATGCTGCAAAAACAGTTCAATCCTGAGCGATCCGCAGCGCGGTGGCGCTGGCCAGAGGGCACACCGCCAGGGCGACCAGAAGCACCGCCGACAGCAGCGCCAGATGCGACTGTATGCCCAGTCCGGCACGCCATGCATCGAGCGCACCGGCGCCGAAGATCAGCACCGGCACGTACAGCGGCAGTACCAGCAGCGCGATCAGCGCACCACCGCCACGCAGGCCCAGAGTCAGCGAGGCACCGACTGCGCCGAGCAGCGACAGCGAGGGCGTGCCGACCAGCAGCGTGGCGCACACGATCAGGGTTTCGTCGGCCGACAGGTTGAACTGCAGCCCGATCAGCGGCGCAATCACGACCAGCGGCAGGCCGGTCAGCAGCCAGTAGGCGCATACCTTGCCCAGCACGATGACGGGCAAGGGCTCGACCGACAGCAGCATCTGTTCCAGCGTGCCGTCGGCTTCGTCCGATTCGAACAGCCGGCTGACCGACAGCAGCGTCGCCAGCAGCGCGGCGACCCACATGACGCCGGCCGCGATGTGGCTCAGTTGCTCCGGTTCCGGCCCGACTCCCAACGGAAAAAGGCTGGTCACCAGCAGGAAGAAGCCGAGCGCGGTCAGCACGTCGGAGCGCCGTCGCCAGGCCAGCAGCAGGTCGCGGCGCACCACCGACACGAACAGCCTCAGCATGCGTAATCATCCAGATTGAGTGTCTGCCGGCGCTCGGCTTCGATGTCCACCGGCTGATGCGTGGTGTAGATCAGCGCGCCACCCCGTCGCAGATGCGCGGCCATCGCCGCAGCCAGCACCGCAACGGCGCGCACGTCGAGCGCAGTGAAAGGTTCGTCGAGTATCCACAGCGCGCTGCGCGTATCGGCCAGCAGGCGCGCCAGCGCCACGCGCCGGCGCTGACCTTGCGACAGGCTGCGCGCCGGCACATCGAGACGCGCGGCCAGACCGATGTCGACCAGCGCCTCGAGCAGCACTGTGTCGGCGATGCGCTCGCCGGCGATGGCGGCACTCGCGTGCAGGTTTTCCAGCGGCGTGAAATCGTCCTTCACGCCGTTGCGGTGACCCAGATACAGCATGCCGCCGCGCCAGTCGTCGCGCACCGACCGGGCCGGCTGGCCACGCCAGCGCAGCTCGCCCGATTCCGGTTCCGACAGGCCGCACAGGATGCGCAGCAGGCTGGTCTTGCCACTGCCGTTGGCACCGGCGACGTGCAGCAACTCACCCTCGCCGAGCGTCAGGTCGAGCCCGGCGAACAGCCGCGCACGACCGCGCACACAGGTCAGGGCGCGGGTTTCAAGCAGCGGGGCGGAAGATTCAGGCATGGACGGTTCGGACAGCATGAACGGCGCCGCGACGGGTGGGCGGCCGCGAATTATCCGTTAAACCGGTGCGCGAAGGTCTGGTGATGTGAGCGGGCAGGGGCTCCGGCATCGCGTCGCGGGCCCGGAGCGAGGCAGGACGAATCGCGAAAGCAGTAAAGGGACGGAAACGACACAAAGAAAAACGGCTCGCGAAGGAGTCGCGAGCCGCACAAAAGAACCGGTTCAGTCCGCTGGCAAACCGGCCTCCCCATTGCCCCCTGCCACCGGCCACCGTCCGAGGAGCCGTCGGGCGGTGGCCACAGAGCTGGCACGGAAGTTCTAGCAGGGGATGTGCCAGTCCAATAAAATATCTCAAGTCTCTGATTTCATTATGTTCTCTCATCCCGCCCCGGTTTTCGCATTCAGCAGACGTTGCACAATGCAGCGGCCCGGGCTATTCATGCCTGTCCGACCGACGAAAACCCGCATGAAACTGACCGATGCGCCGTTCGCATTACCGTTGAAATCCGCAACGCAACGTTTCAACATGCAATTGATGAAACTGTTGCCCCGATCGCTGCACGGCAAGATCCTGCTCGGCTACATCGTGCTCGGCGGCCTGTTCGTGCTGCTGGTGTTCGCAGCACTCGAACAGGTGCGCGGCCTGCTGTCGCACGTCGACGACGAATACAAGGTCACGCGCATGCACGATGTGGTGCGCGAGGCGCGCCGGCTGGAGAAGAATTACCTGCTGTTCCGCAAACCATCGGAACTGAAGGCGGCAGTGAGCAAGGCGGAAGAGGCGCTGGCGCTGATCGGGCGCGACCGCCCGCTGATGCAGCGCGCCGCACCCGGCTTTGCGCTCGACGAACTTGAGCAGTCGCTGACTGACTGGCGCGACCTGCTGGACGACCGCCTGCAGCGCCGCATCAAGCCGACCGACCCGATTTCGCCGCTGGAAGAGCGCATGGAGGCCGTCGGCAAACAGGTGTTCGACAGCAGCGAACGCCTGTCCGACCAGGCGCGCGAAGCCATGCGCAGCGCGCTGACCGGTCAGGAATCGCGGCTGTACGTGATCATGTTCGCCGCCATCGTGCTGGTACTGGGCATTGGCCAGCTGGTGACACGGCGCGTCGTGGTACCGCTGCGCGAGGTCGAAAGCGATCTGGCGCGGGTCGGTACCGGCAATCTGGCGCGCCTGACGCCGCGCGACCACGACGACGAGATCGCGGCGCTGGTCGACGCCTTCAATCGGGCGCTCGGCGACCTCGAAGAACGCCAGCTGGCCGTACTGCGCACCGCGCGGCTGGCCTCGCTGGGCACCATGCTGTCCGGCGTGGCACACGAGCTGAACAACCCGCTGTCCAATATTTCGCTCAACGCCCAGCTGCTGCTCGAAGAACCCGAGCGGAGCGACGCCACCCCGCTCAATGCCTTTGTCGAACAGATCGACGATCAGGTGCAGCGCGCCCAGCGCATCGTGCGCACGCTGCTCGCCTTCGCGCGCGACAGCCACTTCGCGCTGGTGCGCCAGCCACTGCGGCCACTGGTCGAGGAAACCATCGCGCTGCTGCGCGCCGAACAGCCGGACGCCGGCGACGCCGTCACGCTGCACATCGACCCGGCGCTGGAAATCCACGCCGACGGCCAGCGCATCCAGCAGGCGCTGCTCAACCTGATCCGCAATGCGCTCGAAGCCTGCGACGAAACCGCGACCACGCCCCACATCGTGGTCAGCGGCATGCAGCGCGACGGCGGCACGGCGATCGAAGTGTGCGACAACGGCCCCGGCATTGCGCCGGGCAATCTGCAGCGCGTGTTCGACCCTTTCTTCACGACCAAACCGGTCGGCAAGGGCTCCGGGCTCGGGCTGTTCGTGGTGCATGAAATCGCGGCCGAACACGGCGGCCGGGTCAGCATCGCTCTCGAACCGGACGGCGGCGCCTGCGTCACGGTCTGGATACCAGCGGAGGAAACATCATGAGTGGAGCACGCGTACTGCTGGTCGATGACGAGGCGGTTGCCCGCGAGGGGCTGGCCACTGCCCTGCGGCGCGACGGCTTCGATGTCACGACCGCCGACAACGGCGACAGCGCACTGGCGCTGCTGCGCGCGCGCGACTTCGAGGTCATGCTGACCGACGTGCGCATGCCCGGCATGGATGGCCTCGATCTGTTGCGCCGCGCGCGCGAGGCCTGGCCCGACATGGAAGTGCTCGTGGTGACCGGCTTTGCGACCACCGAATCGGCGGTCGAGGCAATGCGCACCGGCGCCTTCTATTACATTTCCAAGCCATTCCGGCTGGGCGAGGTGCGCAAGCTGGTGCGCGAGGCGGCCGACAAGGCGCAGTTGCGCGCCGAAAACCACCGTTTGCGCCAGTTGGTCGAGCAGGCCGCCGAAGAACGCATCATCACGCGCGACGGCGGCATGCGCGCCATTCTCGACATCGCGCGCGGCGTGGCGCCGACCGATTGCAACGTGCTCATCGTCGGCGAAACAGGTACCGGCAAGGAATTGCTGGCGCGCCACCTGCACGCGCACAGTCGACGCGCCGGCGGGCCTTTCGTGGCGATCAATTGCGGCGCGCTGAGCGAAGACCTGCTGGCCAACGAACTGTTCGGTCACGAAAAGGGCGCCTATACAGGCGCCCAGCAATCGCGCGGCGGCCTGGTCGAGGCGGCGCAGTGCGGTACGCTGTTTCTCGACGAAGTAACCGAAATGTCTGCGGCGATGCAGGTCAAGCTGCTGCGACTGTTGCAGGAGCGGGAATACATGCGGGTCGGCGGCACCGAGCCGGTGCGTGCCGACGTGCGTTTTCTCGCGGCCACCAATCGCGAACCGCGCAGTGCGGTCGAAGCCGGCACGTTCCGGCAGGACATCTACTTCCGGCTCAATGTGGTCACGCTGCAGTTGCCGCCGTTGCGTGCCCGGCGCGAAGACATTCCGCTGCTGGCGCAACAGTTCCTGCGACGCGCCGCACTGGCGATGGGCAAGCCGGTCACCGCCATCGCGCCGTCGGCGATGCAGAAGCTTTGCGCCTACGACTACCCGGGTAATGTGCGCGAGCTTGAAAACCTGATCGAACGCGGCGTGGCACTGGCCAGCGGCAGCATGCTGGGCGAGGCGGACCTGCCGGCCGGATTTGCCGCGTCGGCGGTTCATCGCGATGCGGGCAGCCGCACGGGTGGCGAAATCCGCACGCTGGAAAGCGTCGAGCGCTCGCACATCCTCGACGTGCTGGCCGAAGTCGGCGGCAACCGCGCCATGGCAGCGCGCCTGCTCGGCATCGACCGCGTGTCGCTGTGGCGCAAGTTGCGCCGCTATGAAGAACTGGGGCTGATCGAAGCCGGCGACACCGACGGCGCACTGCGGCTGCGCGACGCGCCTGCCTGATTGCACCAGATCGGTGCGCGCACCGTCTGCGTGCATCGGCCGATCGCAGGCAAACCCGCGCCGGTGCATGGAAGACGACCGGTGCACCGTTTGGCACGCTTGATGCAGGGCTGGTGCATCGCTTCGACGTGCGCACCGTGTTTGCCAACCTCCACCACCTGTCGCATCACGCTGCCTGGCGGCACCAGCTCGAAATGTTGCTGGAGTCGGCCGGCGAAGGGATCTACGGCATCGACCAGCGTGGCCGCTGCATCTTCATCAATCGCGCCGGCGCCGAACTGATCGGTTTCGACGCCGACGAAGTGCTCGGCCGCAACATGCACTACCTGATCCACCACGCGCATTCCGACGGCCGCTGTTACGAGGTCGAGGACTGTCCGATCTTCCGTGCCTTCCAGGAAGGGCGCGGCGTGCGGGTCGAATCCGAAGTGCTGTGGCGGCGCGACGGCAGCGCCTTTCCGGCCGAGTACACGTCCTACCCGATCCGCGACGCCGGCCAGATTGTCGGCGCCGTGGTCACCTTCGCCGACATCAGCGAACGCAAGCAGGCCGAGGCGGTGCTGCGCGCCAATCATGCCGAACTGGAACGGCGCGTGTCGGAACGCACCGCCGCGCTGTCACAGGCCAACGCACGGCTGCAGCAATCGCACGGCGCGCTGCAACGGCTGTCGGCGCACCTGCAGCAGGTGCGCGAGGACGAGCGCGCCCACATCGCACGCGAAATCCACGACGAACTGGGCGCGTCGCTGACCGCGCTGCAGTTCGACCTGAACTGGCTGCGCGCCAAGTTGGCGCGCGACGACACGCTCGAACGCAAATTCGACGACATGGTCGGCGTGACCCGGCAGGCGCTGGGCGCGGTGCGGCGCATCCTGACCGACCTGCGGCCCGGCGTGCTCGACCACCTCGGCCTGTGGGCGGCGATCGAGTGGCAGTTGCAAGAAATGCAGGCGCGCAGCGGCGTGCGCTGCACGCTGCACGTGCCTGACGCCGGGCCGGAGCGCCGGCTCGGGCGCAGCGCCGAAGTGGCGGTGTATCGCGTCGTACAGGAAGTGCTGACCAATATCGCGCGTCACGCTGGCGCCACCGAAGTGCAGGTGGAGGTGACCGGCGCGGCCAGCCACATCGAATTGCGCATCTGCGACAACGGTCGCGGCATGCAGGTGCCGGCACAGCCCACCTCGTTCGGCCTGCTCGGCATGTACGAACGCACCCGCGTGCTGGGCGGCGAATTGCAGATCGACAGCGCACCGGGCGCCGGCACGACGGTCACGCTGCGCGTACCGGATTCGACCCGATGAATTCCTTCATGGACGCCACCCGCCCCACGCGCGTCGTCATCGTTGACGATCATCTGATGTTGCGCCGGGGCATCGCGCAGATCCTCGGTGAAAACCCGGCCATCGCCGTCGTCGGCGAAGCGGCTGGCGGCCCGGACCTGATGCGACTGTTGCGCACCGACGGTGCCGACGTGGTGCTGCTCGACATCGCGCTGAATGACCGCGACGGCTTCGACGTGCTGAAGCAGCTGCGCAGCGAATTCCCGCAGGTCGCGGTGCTGATGCTGTCCACCTATCCGGAATCGCAGTTCGGCGTGCGCGCGCTCAAGAGCGGCGCAGCCGGATACCTGAACAAGGGCTGTTCGACCGAACAGCTGTTCGACGCCATCGCCCGCGTCGCGCGCGGCGGCCTGTTCGTGACACCCGAACTGGCCGAGCGGCTGGCTTTCGGCGTGCGCAGCGACACCCCCGCCAGCCCGCTGGACAGCCTGTCGAACCGCGAAATGCAGGTGCTCAAGCTGCTCGCCAGCGGCCACAGCGTGGGCGACATCGCGCGCGAACTGTCGCTGTCGGCCAACACCATCAGCACCTATCGGGCGCGATTGTTCGAAAAACTCGACATCAAGAACCCGGTCGAACTGGTGAGCTTTGCCGCCCGCCATCAACTGGTGACGCTGTGATCCTTCGTGCCTGACCGGCGAGCAGGAAGCTTGCGGTGGTGCCGTGAGCGGCGTTCCCGCCGCGATCAGGCCGCCATCACTGACTCATCCGGGAGACCCACCATGTCACTGCCCGCCCACCCCAAGGCCCTGCTGATCGATCTGGCGGGCGTGCTGCATGTCGGCGACCAGGTCATCCCCGGTTCGATCGAAGCGCTCGCCCGGCTGCGCGCCGCCGGTCTGCCGCTGCTGTTCCTGACCAACACGACGCGCACGCCGCTGCGCACGCTGGTCGCCAAGATGAATGCGCTCGGCTTCGCCATGCAGGAGGACGAACTGCTGACCGCACCGGGCGCCACGCTGAATCTGGTGCGTTCGCGCAGGCTGCATCCGCACTGGGTCGTGCACCCCGACCTGCGCAGCGAAGTCGGGCCCGATGCCACCGAGCCCGATGCGGTCGTGCTGGGCGATGCCGGGCCCTGCTTCGACTATGCAACCCTGAACACCGCCTTCCGCCTGATCCAGCGCGGACTGCCCTTCATCGCGATGGCGCGCAACCGGACTTTCAAGGAAGAAGACGGCCTGTCGCTCGACATGGGCGCCTTCGTCGCCGCACTCGAATACAGCACCGGCGTCGCGGCGGAAATCGCCGGCAAACCTGCGGCGCCCTTCTTCCAGGCCGCGCTCGACCGCCTCGGCGTGGCGGCCGCCGACGCCATCATGGTC
The DNA here is from genome assembly GCF_030698125.1 of Methyloversatilis sp. GTDB lineage: Bacteria > Pseudomonadota > Gammaproteobacteria > Burkholderiales > Rhodocyclaceae > Methyloversatilis. The sequence goes on along the minus strand of NZ_JAUYNV010000004.1, from coordinate 90,741 downwards.
GGCGACGACCTGCGCGACGATATCGGCGGTGCACAGGCGCTGGGCATCGCCGGCGTGCTGGTGCGCACCGGCAAGTACTCACCCGCGGACGAAAGTCACCCGGACATCCGCCCGGATGCCATCCACGACGATTTCGCCCATCTCGCCGCCTGCCTTGCTTGACGCGCCGTCGCGTGCTTGACGACCGGATCGCGAGCAGGGCTCGCTCCTACAGGAGAACCACGACGCCCTTGTAGGAGCGACCCCCGGTCGCGATCAACACGTCGATCCTGCGCCGTCGCGTGTTTTGGCGACCGGATCGCGAGCAGGGCTCGCTCCTACAGGAAAACCGCGACGCCCTTGTAGGAGCGCCCCCCGGTCGCGATCAACACGTCGATCAGTCGCCGCGTGCCTTGCGGTCACGCTCGCGCAGAGCAGCCAGTTTTTCGGCGATCTTCGCCTCCATGCCGCGATCGGTCGGCTGGTACCACTGCGGCTCGGGCATGCCGTCGGGCAGGTAGTGCTCGCCGGCCGCATAGCCGTCCTGCTCGCTGTGCGCATAACGGTACTCCGCACCGAAGCCCATGTTCTTCATCATTTTCGTCGGCGCGTTGCGCAGGTGCATCGGCACCGGGCGCGAACCGTCTTCGGCCACGAAGCGGCGGGCCGCGTTATAGGCCATGTAGACGGCGTTCGACTTGGCGGCGCAGGCGAGAAAGATGACCGCCTGGGCGAGCGCCAGTTCGCCCTCGGGCGAACCGAGCCGCTCGTAGGTCTGGCAAGCCTGCAGCGAAAGTTCAAGCCCGCGCGGGTCGGCCAGACCGATGTCCTCGACCGCCATGCGCACGATGCGCCGGCCCAGGTAGAGCGGATCGGCGCCACCGTCGAGCATGCGCACGAACCAGTACAGCGCGGCATCCGGGTTGGAGCCGCGCACCGACTTGTGCAGCGCCGAAATCTGGTCGTAGAAGGCGTCGCCGCCCTTGTCGAAGCGGCGCAGATTGCGCGACAGCGTGCTGTCGACGAACGCCGCAGTGACCGGATCGACCCTGGCGGTGCGCGCCGCGGTATCGAGTTGTTCGAGCAGATTCAGCAACTTGCGGGCATCACCATCGGCAAAGCCGATCAACCGGGCGCGCGCGTCGTCGTCGAAAGCCAGCCCGTTCAGGGCGCCGGTGCGGGCGCGCTCGAACAACGCCTGCAATTCGTCCTCATTCAAGCTCTGCAATACGTACACGGCGGCGCGCGACAGCAGCGCGGAATTGACTTCGAAACTCGGGTTTTCGGTCGTTGCCCCGATGAAGGTGACGGTGCCCGATTCGACATACGGCAGGAAGGCATCCTGCTGCGCCTTGTTGAAGCGGTGCACTTCATCGACGAACAGGATCGTGCGCCGGCCGCTGCTCGCGGCAACCGCTTCGGCGCGCTGCATCGCTTCGCGGATATCCTTCACGCCGGCAAACACGGCTGACAGCGCGGTGAATTCGGCGTCAAACGCTGTCGCCATCAGGCGTGCCAGCGTGGTCTTGCCGACACCCGGCGGGCCCCACAGGATCATCGAGTGCGGAATGCCGGATTCGAACGCCAGGCGCAGCGGCTTGCCGGGCCCGAGCAGGTGCTGCTGGCCGATCACCTCGTCCGGCGTGCGCGGGCGCAGCAGTTCGGCCAGGGGTGCGTGCGCCGGACTTTTCGCTTCGCCCGGCGCAGCACTTGCGCGCGCGGGCGCCACCGGCTCGTCCGGCATGCCGAAAAGATCAGCCATGCGCTCGGGTCACGACGGCAGGACTCACTTTTTCACGTCGTCGCCGATCACATCGGCGCCGGCAGGTGGCGTGAAGCGGAACTGTGCTGCATCAAGCTTCGGATTGCGTTCGAAGCTGTTGAAACGCAGCAAGGTGGTCTGACCGAAGCTGTCGCGCAGCACCATGCCGCGCAGCATGCCGTCGGAGAAACCGATGCGTACCGACTCGAAACCGCCCTCGGCTGCATTGGGTGTGGCGTCCACCCAGCTCAGGCCGTCTTCAACACCACCTTCGCGCAGTTCGAAATTGCGTTCGAGCTCGTTGCGACCGGCGAGCAGCGCAGCAGGCGTCGACGCCAGCGCGTCGCCGAGCGTCTTTACGGTGACCTGGTTCAGATCGCGGTCATGCACCCACAGCTTCTCGCCGTCGCCGACCAGCAACTGGTAGTACGGCTTGTCGTAGGTCCAGCGGAACTTGCCCGGGCGCGAAAACGCCATCGTGCCGCTTGCTTCCTGCGGCTTGCGACCGGACTTTGCGGTCACCCGCTGCTCGAAGCTCGCGCGACCCGACTGGGTCGAGTCGATGAACGAGCGCAACTGCTCGATGCCGCTGGCGGCCGAAGCCGGCAGCGCCAGCAGACACAAAGCGCCGACAACTGACGCCAGCCATGGATGCACCATGATCATTCCTCCCGCACCGGCGCCAGCACTTCGCGACCGCCGGTGGCATTCATGGGTGACACGAGCCCGGACTTCTCCATCTGCTCGATCAGGCGCGCGGCGCGGTTGTAGCCGATGCGCAGGTGACGCTGCACCAGCGAAATCGACGGCCGACGCGTCTTGACGACCACTTCGACCGCCTGATCGTACAAAGGGTCCGCTTCGCCGCCGGCACCGCCCCCCGCGCCTTCGAGCTGCAGCTCGCCGCCGTCGTCATCGGTGGCGCCGGTCAGCAGGCCTTCGATGTAGTCCGGTGCGCCGGTACTTTTCAGGTGATCGACCACCTTGTGCACCTCGCCGTCGGCGACGAAGGCGCCGTGCACGCGTGTCGGCAGACCGGTACCGGGCGCGAGGTAGAGCATGTCGCCCTGACCGAGCAGCGCCTCGGCACCCATCTGGTCGAGGATGGTGCGCGAGTCGATCTTGCTCGACACCTGGAACGCGATGCGGGTCGGGATGTTCGCCTTGATCAGGCCGGTGATCACATCGACGCTCGGTCGCTGCGTCGCCAGTATCAGGTGAATGCCAGCCGCGCGCGCCTTCTGCGCCAGCCGGGCGATCAGCTCTTCGATTTTCTTGCCGGCCACCATCATCAGGTCGGCCAGTTCGTCGATGACGACGACAATCATCGGCAGGGTCTGCAGCGGTTCCGGCGTGTCCGGCGTGATCGAGAACGGATTGTTCAGCGGCACACCGGCCTTCTCGGCTTCCAGCAGGCGGGCGTTGAAGCCGGCCAGATTGCGCACGCCGAGCGTCGACATCAGCTTGTAGCGGCGGTCCATTTCGCCGACGCACCAGTTGAGTGCGTTGGCGGCATGGCGCATGTCGGTCACCACCGGCGCCAGCAGATGCGGAATGCCTTCGTAAACAGACAGTTCCAGCATTTTCGGGTCGATCATGATGAGCCGGATGCGGCTCGGATCAGCCTTGTACAGCAGCGACAGGATCATCGCGTTGATCGCCACCGACTTGCCCGAGCCGGTCGTACCGGCGACCAGCACATGCGGCATGCGCGCCAGATCGGCCACCACCGGCAGGCCGCCGATGTCCTTGCCGAGCGCCATCGTCAGCGGGCTCACCATGTCGTGATAGGCAACCGAACCGAGGATTTCCGACAGGCGCACGATCTGCCGGCGTGCGTTGGGGATTTCCAGCCCCATGCAGCTCTTGCCCGGAATGGTTTCAACCACGCGGATGCTGGTGACCGACAGCGCACGCGCCAGATCCTTCACCAGACCGACGATCTGGCTGCCCTTGACGCCGGTCGCCGGCTCGATTTCGTAGCGCGTGACGACCGGGCCCGGATAGGCGGCCAGCACCTTCACCTCGACGTTGAAATCGGCCAGCTTGCGTTCGATCTGGCGCGAAATGAGTTCCAGCGTTTCCGGGCTGGGCGGTTCGATGTCCGGCTTCGCTTCGTCGAGCAGGGCGAGCGGCGGCAGCGATCCGGGCAGGTTGGCGAACAGCGTCTGCTGGCGCTCCTGATTGACCCGTTCCGACTGCTGCACCTCGACTTCGGGCACTTCGATGCGGATCGGTTCGCGCCGGCGCGACGGCTTGCGTCGCTCGGCTTCGACCACCGCTTCGCGCTGCTCGGCCACCTGCTGGCCGACCCGTCGGTCGCGCCAGGTGGTGAAGGCGCGCACGCTGCCGAACCACACAAGTTCCAGCGCCCGGCCGACCGCTTCGGCCGCACCGAGCCAGGTGACGCCGGTCATGCCGCTCAGCCCGACGCCGAGCGACACCAACAACAGCAGCGTGCCGCCGGTGAAGCCGAATCCGCTGCTCAGCAGTTGCCCGAGTTCGTTGCCCAGCATGCCGCCCGGCCCGACCGGCAGTTCGGCGGCCAGGCTGTGGAAGCGCACCGCTTCGAGCGCGCTGCTCGACAGCAGCACCAGCAGGAAACCTCCGAGCGCGACGTAGAGCGGGCGGCGATCGAGCCGGCGCTCGCTCGCGCGCGACAGCCAGACGCAGCCGCCGATCAGCAGGGCCACCCACCACCAGGCCGACAGCCCGAACAGGAACAGCGCCAGATCGGCCAGCCAGGCACCGAAACGACCGGCCGGGTTGGACAGCCCTTCGGACGCGGCGGCATGCGACCAGCCCGGATCGGCGCGGTCGTAACCGCCCAGCGCCATGACGAGGTAGAGCGCCAGCGCGGCAAGGACCAGCCAGCGGGCCTCGTGCAGCACGGCAGCGATGCGTTCGGGAAGGGGAAGTTGCTGAGCGTCTTTCGCCACAGGGGAGATGGCGCGGGGCCGGGGTGAAAACAAGCCCGATTATAAGACGCGGGCCGCATCAGCGGCCCGTGTCGGAAAGCGGCAACCTGGAAGCGTCAAACGGTTTCGAGACGTTCGCGCAGGTGGATCTTGCCGTTGGCTTCTTCGATCAGGCCCTGCAGGTGCAGGTCCTTCATGACGCGCGACACCATTTCGCGCGACGCGCCGATCATCTTGGCGATGTCCTGCTTGGAAATCTTGCGGTTCACGACCTTCTGGCCATCCACCTCGTCGGCCATTTCGAGCAGCAGGCGCGCCACGCGACCATAGACGTCCATCAGCGCCAGGCTTTCGATCTTGCGGTCGGCGGTGCGCAGGCGCGCCACCAGATTGCGCATGATGAACATCGACACGTCGAAGTTCTCCTGCAGCACGCGCTTGAAGTCGCTCTTGGCAATGACGATCAGGTCGCTCGGCACCACCGACACCACGGTGGCCGAACGCGGGTTGTCGTCCAGCACGCCCATCTCGCCGAACAACTCGCCCGGGCCGAGCATCGACAGGATGACTTCGCGACCCTCCTCGTCGCTCACCAGCACCTTCAGGCTGCCGGACAGGATGAGATAGACAAAATCCGTCTTGTCACCGGCGCGGACCACGATGGAACCGCGCGGCACGCGCCGCATGTTGGATACCTTGGCGACCGGGTCGAGTGAGCTGTCGGGCAGCCCGCTGAACATCGAAAACGTGCGCAAAGCCGTAACTGAAACGGGGTGAGCCGTTACCATCTCAAGACCTCCTGATGCGAGCATGCCTGACAGGAACAGGCTGCGCCGCTTTGAATGGATCGTCGCGCCTGTGGTCATTCTCCGGGCCACTGCGTCGTCGCCGGAGGTGGGGTTGAGCCACAAACACTGATGCGGCCCTGATTATAGGGACTTTTCCACAGTGGAAACAAATTGCCCCAATATCTGTCTTGTTTATCGGGCGGATGACACAAGAACTTGAGAGCGATTGTGCGCGGGCGCGATCGCTATAATCCGTCGCTTCCGCTCTTCCCCGTTTCCGGCGCGCCCGGCTTTGCAGAGCGCCCGCGATTTCAGGCGCTGGCAGTTTTCAGGCTTCGTCGATCTTCCACCTCACCGGAATCAAGTCATGGCTTCACGGCACTCGCGTCTTCTCATTCTGGGCTCCGGCCCCGCCGGCTACACCGCTGCGGTCTATGCCGCGCGCGCCAATCTCAAACCCGTGCTGATCACCGGCATGGCCCAGGGCGGCCAGCTGATGACCACGACCGATGTCGACAACTGGCCGGCCGATGCCGAAGGCGTGCAGGGCCCGGATCTGATGGCGCGCTTCCAGCGCCACGCCGAGCGCTTCGAAACCGAGTTGCTGTTCGACCACATCCACACTGCCCATCTGACCGAAAAGCCGATACGGCTGGTCGGCGACAATGGTGAATACACCTGCGACGCGCTGATCATCGCGACCGGTGCCAGCGCCAAATATCTGGGCCTGCCATCGGAAGAGACCTTCGCCGGCAAGGGCGTGTCGGCCTGCGCGACCTGCGACGGCTTCTTCTACCGCAACCAGGATGTCGCGGTCATTGGCGGCGGCAACACCGCGGTCGAAGAGGCGCTGTACCTGTCCAACATCGCGCGCCACGTAACCGTGGTGCACCGTCGCGACAAGTTCAAGTCCGAAAAAATCCTGCAGGACAAGCTGTTCGACAAGCAGAAGCAGGGCAAGGTGACGATCCGCTGGCACAGCACGCTGGACGAGGTGCTGGGCGACAAGACCGGCGTGACCGGCATGCGCGTCAAATCGACGCTCGACGGCGCGACCGAAGACGTCCAGCTGTCCGGCGTGTTCATCGCGATCGGCCACCAGCCGAACACTTCGTTGTTCGAGGGGCAGCTCGACATGGAAGGCGGTTACATCGTCACCAAGGCCGGACGTCAGGGCGATTTCACGGCAACCAGCATCCCCGGCGTATTTGCCGCCGGCGACGTGCAGGACCACATCTACCGTCAGGCAGTGACCAGCGCCGGTACTGGCTGCATGGCCGCGCTCGATGCCGAGCGTTACCTCGACAGCCTCGGTCTGGCCTGAACCCGGGTGGACATGAAGCGCGATGTCGTCCAACAAGAGGCGGCGCCACCCGGCGCCGGCGCTGCCCGACGCTGAAGATATCGCGCTGTTCAGGCAGGCGGTGGAAGGCGTGCATCGTCTATCCACGGACCGCATCCTGCTCGAAACTCCGCCGCCGCGCGCCTGGCCGGTGCAGCGTGAAGCGGACGACCGCTCGGTGCTGGCCGAATCGATCCGCGGACCGCTGTCGACCGATCTGCGTCTGGAAGGCGGCGAGGAACCGTCGTTCCTGCGCGCCGGCCTGGGCAAGCAGGTGCTGCGCGACCTGCGACGCGGCCGCTGGGTGTCGCAGGGGCAGATCGACCTTCACGGCGCCACGCGCGATGCCGCACACGATCTGGTGGTCGGTTTCATGCACGATGCGCACCGGCGCGGCCTGCGCTGCGTGCGGGTCATTCACGGCAAGGGGCTGGGTTCGCCCGGGCGGGAGCCGGTGCTGAAAGGACTGGTGCTGGGCTGGCTGATGCACCGCCAGGAGGTGCTGGCCTTTTGTCAGGCCCGGCCGCACGAAGGCGGCGCAGGGGCCCTGATGGTGCTGCTCAAACCGATGTCCGGCCAGTAGGCCCGGCTCGCCGCGGAACCCGGCGGCGTCAGATGGCTTCTTCGCCCGACTCACCGGTACGGATGCGGATGACCTGTTCGACCGACATGACGAAAATCTTGCCGTCACCGATCTTGCCGGTGCGGGCGGCCTTGATGATGGCCTCGACCGCGCGATCGACGGTTTCGTCCGCCACGATGACTTCGATCTTGATCTTGGGCAGGAAATCGACGACGTACTCGGCGCCCCGGTACAGCTCGGTATGGCCTTTCTGCCGGCCGAAACCCTTCACTTCGGTCACCGTCAGACCCGTCACGCCCACTTCGGACAACCCTTCACGGACCTCATCGAGCTTGAATGGCTTGATGACGGCTTCGATTTTTTTCATGGTGCGTTCTCCTCGCTAAGGCCGCGAAGTATAAAGGCTTCAAGCCTCACTGACAGCGCCGTTAGGCGCGTTACTCGCCCGAACTGATGGACGCAGTCATCAAGGCGGCTGCGCCACGACGTGTTCCTGATGGACATGAGCATGCCGGCGATGGACGGCCTCGGAGCCACCCGCGCCATCCGCGCACACGCCGGAGCGCAGCCGCGCATCATCGCGCTGACCGCCAACGCCTTCGACACCGACCGCCGCAAGTGCATCGACGCCGGCATGGACGACTTTCTGGCCAAGCCGATCAACTTTGCTCAGATGGCCGAGAAGCTTGCTCAGGTTTCGTCGACATAGCGACTGGTGATGGGATACCGCCAATCCTTCCCGAACCCCCGTTCCGTCACCCTCACCCCCGGCGGCGCCTGTCTGCGCTTGTACTCATTGCGCTTCAGCAACCCGATCACCCGCTTCACATCCGCTTCGGCAAAACCCTGAGCGATGATTTCGCGCGGTGATTCGTCGCGCTCCATGTAGGCCTGGATGATGGCATCGAGGGTTTCGTAGGGCGGCAGGCTGTCCTGGTCGGTCTGGTCGGGGCGCAGTTCGGCGGACGGGGCGCGGGTCAGGATGTTGTCGGGGATGTCGGGGCGCTGGCTGTTGCGCCAGGCGCACAGGCGATAGACGAAGGTCTTGTAGATGTCCTTGATCACCGCGAAACCGCCTGCCAGGTCGCCGTAGAGCGTGGAATAGCCGACGGCCATTTCGCTCTTGTTGCCGGTGGTGAGCACGATGGCGCCGGTCTTGTTGGAGAGCGCCATCAGCATGATCATGCGGGCGCGTGCCTGCACGTTTTCTTCGGTGGTGTCGGCCGCAGCGTCGCCGAACAGCGGCTTCAACATCTGCTCGAAAGTGGCCATGGCCGGGGCGATGGACACTTCGTCGTAGCGCACGCCCAGATTGCGCACCAGTTCGCGCGAGTCGTCGAGGCTCATCTGCGCGGTGTAGGGCGACGGCATCATGACGGCGCGCACGTTCGCGGCGCCGATCGCATCGACAGCGATGCACAGCGTCAGTGCGGAATCGACGCCACCCGACAGGCCGATCAGCGCCTGCTTGAAGCCGTTCTTGCCGAGGTAGTCGCGCACGCCCAGCACCAGCGTTTCGTAACAGTCCTGCTCGACCGGCGTGACCGGCGCCAGCGGCTGGGCGACGATGTCGCCCTCGCTGAATTCGACCGTGGCGAAGTGTTCGCGGCAATGCGGCGCGCGCCAGGCGAGGCGGCCGAGCCGGTCGAGCGCGAACGAGGCGCCGTCGAACACCAGTTCGTCCTGACCGCCGACCAGATTGCAGTACACCGCGGGCATGCCGGTCGCGAGCACGCGTTCGGCCAGCACCTGTTCGCGCGTGACCGGCTTGTCGACGTGGTAGGGCGAGGCGTTGAGCACGGCCAGCAGCTGGGCACCCGCCGCCGCCGCGGCTTCCGGCGCGCCGGCTTCCCACACGTCGGCGCAGATGTTCACGCCGACCTTCACGCCGGCAACTTCAAACACCAGCGGGGCCGTGCCTTCGTCGAAATAACGCTGTTCGTCGAACACTTCGTAATTGGGCAGGCGCTGCTTGAAATAGGTCGCTTCAACGCGGCCGCCCCGCACGACACTGGCGGCGTTGTACAGGCGATCGCCCGTCGCGTGCGGATGCCCGACCAGCAGCGCAAGGCCGGCCGGCGCTTCGGCTGCCAGACGCGCCAGCGCGGCGGCACAGCCACGGATGAAGTCCGGCCGCAGCAGCAGGTCTTCCGGCGGATAGCCGCACAGCGCCAGTTCGGGTGTCAGCAGCAGCCGGGCGCCCTGCTCCACCGCGCGCTGCGCGGCGTCGAGAATCAGGCGGGCGTTGTGGTCGAGGTCGCCGACCACGCAGTTGATCTGCGCAACCGCAATGCGGAGGGTGCTCATGGCCTCACTCCATGCGCAGGAAGTGTTCGCGGTAGAACTTCAGTTCGTCGATCGATTCGTAGATGTCGGCCAGCGCTTCGTGCCGCTGCGCCTTCTTGAACTGCGCCGCGAGCTCGGGCCGCCAGCGCTTGCACAGCTCCTTCAGCGCCGACACGTCGAGATTGCGGTAGTGGAACCAGGCTTCGAGCTGCGGCATGTGGCGGGCGAGGAAGCGGCGGTCCTGACAGATCGAATTGCCGCAGATCGGGCTGGTGCGCTCGGGCAGGTACTGGCTCAGAAACGCGATCATGTCGGTTTCGGCGGCCGCTTCGGTAACGGTCGAGGCGCGCACGCGCTCGGTCAGGCCGGACTTGCCGTGCGTGCTGGTATTCCATTTGTCCATGCCGGCGAGCACTTCGTCGGACTGGTGCACGACAATCACCGGCCCTTCGGCGACCACTTCCAGATGCGCGTCGGTGACCACGCAGGCCAGTTCGATGACGCGGTCGCTGTCCGGATAGAGACCGGTCATTTCCATGTCCAGCCAGACGAGGTAGGTGGGGTCCTGTGCCATAATCGAGAAAATTTCCAAGCGGGATTAATGCGTTCGTCCGAACGCGGATCGGCCTGATTTTGTCACACTCAGGTGACCTGGACTCCGTCTAAATCGGAGTGCCGACAGGAACCGCATCCACCCGAGGCTCTCCATCATGCTGACCGAAATCTTCATCCTTGCACTCGTGCTGACCACCGGCGTGCGCCTGTGGCTCGCGACCCGCCACCGCGCGCACATCGCGGCGCACCGCGCCGAAGTGCCGCAGGCCTTCCGCGACAGCATTCCGCTGGACGCCCACCAGAAAGCGGCCGACTACACGATTGCGCGCGTGAGCCTTGCCCGCGCGGACGTGGTGGTGAGCGCACTGTGGCTGCTGGTGCTGACGCTGGGCGGCGGCCTGCAGTGGTTCTACAACCTTGCCGGAAGCCTTGCCGGCGACGGCCTGCTGCGCGACCTGGTGTTCGTCGGCGTGCTGACCCTGGCGTCCGGCGTGATCGATCTGCCCTTCACGCTGTACCGCACCTTCGTCATCGAAGCGCGCTTCGGCTTCAACAAGATGACGCCCGCCATGTTCTTCGGCGACCTGATCAAGCACGGGCTGGTGGCGGCCGCCATCGGCGCGCCGGTGCTGGCCGCGGTACTGTGGATCATGGACAGCCTGGGCAGTGCCTGGTGGGTGTACGCCTGGGCGTTCTGGCTGGCGTTCAGTCTGGCCGCGATGCTGCTGTACCCGACGCTGATCGCGCCGCTGTTCAACAAGTTCGAGCCGATGCCGGACGGCGAGCTGCGCAGCCGCATCGAAGGCCTGCTCGAGCGCTGCGGTTTCCGCGCCGACGGCCTGTTCGTCATGGACGGCTCGCGCCGCTCGGCGCACGGCAACGCCTACTTCACCGGCTTCGGCAAGGGCAAGCGCATCGTGTTCTTCGACACCCTGCTCAACCGGCTCGGCGGCGACGAGATCGAAGCCGTGCTGGCGCACGAACTGGGCCACTACAAGCACCACCACATCTGGAAGCGCGTGGCGCTGATCGGCGGCGGCAGTCTGGCCTTCTTCGCCCTGCTCGGCTGGCTGATCGACCAGCCGTGGTTCTACGCGCAGCTGGGGGTGAGCAGCGAGGGCAACGTGATCGCGCTGATGCTGTTCGCGCTGGTGATGCCCGTGTTCTCCTTCCCGCTGTCGCCCATCATGTCGCTGATGTCGCGCAAGCATGAATTCGAAGCCGATGCCTATGCCGCGGCGCAGACCCGCTCCGGCTGGCTGGTGTCGGCGCTGGTCAAGCTGTACCGCGACAACGCCTCGACGCTGACGCCCGATCCGCTGTACTCCAGCTTCTATGATTCGCACCCGCCCGCCGCATTGCGCGTGGCGAAACTGCAGACGCTCTGACTGCCACGACCTTCATTCATGAACGCACACGAACTTGCCCAGCAGCACTGCACGCCGCAGAAAGGCGCGCACAAGAGACTGACCGGCGACACCCTGGCCACCCACCTGCGCAGCGTGCCGGGCTGGATCGAGGCGGACAACCACATTTCCAAGGACTTCCAGTTCGCCGATTACGCGCAGGTGGTTGCGTTCGTGAACCAGGTGGCGGCACTGGCGGCAGCCCAAGATCATCACCCGGACATCATGTTCGGCTTCAACCGGGTGCGCGTGGTGTTCACGACGCACAGCGTGCGCGGCGTGTCCATCAATGACCTGATCTGCGCCGCCCGCATCGAAGCGATGCGCGACCTTTGAACACCGTTGCAGGTCGCGTCGTGTCGGCGCACGGCCGGCACTACATGGTTCGGCTCGACGACGGACAGGTGCTGCAGGCCTTTCCGCGCGGCAAACGTTCCGAAGTCGCCTGCGGTGACCGGGTCGAGCTGTCGCTGCAGGCCGATCAGGCGCGCATCGAACGCATTCACGAACGGCGCAGCCTGCTCTACCGCAAGGATGCCTTCAAGCAGAAGACGGTCGCCGCCAACGTTGACCAGGTGGTGATCGTCACCGCGACCGAACCCGGCTTCAACGCCGATCTGGTGGCGCGCATCCTCATTGCGATCGGTGCGCAGGACGTCGACGGCCTGATCGTGCTCAACAAGTGCGACCTCGCCGAAGGTCTTGCGGGCGCCCGCGCGCAACTCGCCGGCTTCGCCGCCATGGGCTACACGGTGCTCGAGCTGTCGGCGAAGCAGGACGTGTCGCTGCTCGCCAGCCATCTGAAGGGCCGGCTGAACGTGTTCATCGGCCAGTCGGGGATGGGCAAGTCGACACTGGTGAACGCGCTGATCCCCGGTGCCGCGGCAGCGACGCGCGAAATATCGGCTGCGCTCGATTCCGGCAAGCACACCACGACCTACGCCCGCCTGTACGAACTGCCGGGCGGCGGCGAACTGATCGACAGCCCCGGCCTGCAGGAATTCGGCCTGTCGCACCTCGACGTGCCGGCGCTGGAATACGCCTTCGTCGACTTCCGTCCCTGGCTCGGCAAGTGCCGCTTCCGCGACTGCGCGCACGACCGCGAGCCCGACTGCGCGCTGCGCGACAACGTCGCCCCCGGACGCATGTCGCTCTACCGCATCCTGCGGAGCGAACTGCAGCGGCCGCTGTATTGAACCGGTTCTGGTCGGTTTCCTGATCCGTTTCCTGATCGCTTTTCTCATCCAGTTCTGACCTGGGACCGGCGCCCTGTGCAGAAATCTTCCGTTCCGGGTCCCGCCCGGAGGCGGGTAGTCCCCGTCCTACAGCCTTGTGCACCCTGCACGTCTAGCATCCGGCCGGTCGCATCAATTCGATACCGGAGCCGTACCCATGCCCAGGATGAACGTCACTGTTTCACTGCGTTACGACGTCGGCACCGCGGGCAGTCTAGCGCTGCGCATCCTGCCCGCCGCCACACCCCAGCAAAAGGTGAGCGGCGAGTCGCTGGTGTCGTCGCTCGGCGCCCGCAGCCGCATCGTCAATGGCCGCCTCGGCCAGCGCGTACTGCACGTGCAGGCGCCGCCCGGGCCGCTCGAAATCGACTACTCGGCGCGCGTGCTGACCACGCATCACCTGGCCGACCCGGCCGCGCTGGCCGAGATCGGTGTCGCCGAACTGCCGTTCGATGTACTGCCCTTCCTGCACGAAAGCCCGTTCTGCCCGACCGAGCCGCTGACCCATCTGGCCTTCCGCACCTTCGGCCGCATGAAGCCCGGCTATGGGCGCGTGGCCACACTGTGCGAGTGCGTGCGCGATCGCACCTGCTTCGACCCGGCCCAGGCCGGTGCCGACAAGTCGGTCATGGACACCTTGCTGGACAAGAGCGGCGCAAGCGAACACTTTGCCCATCTGGCGATTGCGCTGTGCCGTGCGCTCTACATCCCGGCGCGGCTGGTCAGCGTGACCGGGCCGGGCAGCAGCGCGGCGCAGGGGCTGTCCGGTCTGCACTGCTGCATCGAGGTGTTTCTGGGAGATCGCTGGTATCTGTTCGACCCGACCGGCACGGCGCCGATCGGCCGTCTGATCCGCATCGGCACCGGACGTGACGCCAGCGACCTGCCGGCCATCAGCATGCAGGGCGAGGCGCAGCAGACGGGTGGCCGTCTGCAGATCACGACGCTGTGCGACGCCAGCGACATGCAATCCGACGCTTCGGACGCGCTGCGCGCGATTTCGACCGCCGCGCCAGACCTGACGCGCGGCGGATCACTGGCCGAGCAGGACGGACGGCGTCAGGCCTGATTTTCAGGGCCGATGTCCGGTCCTGCGATCACTGCAGCATGAAGGTTTCGTATTCCAGCCGACCGAGCTTGCGGTCGAGCGCATACAGGCCGAACAGCAGCGTCAGCAGCACCGACAACGCATAGCCGTAGCCGTAGAAGCTGGCACCCAGCTTGAAGAACAGCGCGGTGAACACGATGTTCGACACGCAGAAGAAGGCGCACAGGCCAAGAATGAGCCGGCGCTGGTCCAGATAGAAGAACACGTTCAGCAGCGCCAGCAGGCCGACCTGCAGACTGGCTGCCAGCGTCTGGATGTACAGCAGCGGCAGATAGAGCTCGGAAATCTCCAGCAGCGCGAATACGGCCGGGCCGGCCACGATGGCCGCCAGCATGGCCAGCGTCTGGATCTTGCCGATCTCGGCCAGGCCCTGGCGGATCGAATAGACCATTTCGTCGCGCATGTCCTCGATGTATTCGAGCGATCCGCCAGCGCGCACCGCATCGAAAAAACGATCGTAGTACTCGACGAAATCGGTTTCGATGCGCACCAGGAACACCGCCATGCCGGGAATGATGGACAGGTAGGCCATGAACACCGGCAGATCGTAGATGACCGAGGCGCGCAGCGGCCCGATGATGGCGTCCGACGTTTCCGGCCAGCTCCAGAACATGAACTTGTCGGCCCACACGCCGAGGTTGTACAGCAGGCCGATCGCCATCAGCGTCGGATAGCGCGTGCTGCGGTCGGCGAATTCGTACGAGATGGTGACCGCCGAGCGGTAGTGCCACGACGTCATGATCCACATGCCGACGAGCAATACGAAATGGCCGAGCACGAAGCCGCCGAGCAGGCCTTCCAGCCCCCACGGCCGGGCCAGCAGCGCAGCGGTGACGGTGATCGCGTAACCCAGTGCGTACAGCAGCAGGATGGCGCGGTACATCTTGAGCCCGGACAGGAAGATCGTGGCGACCCAGATGCCGCACAGCAGCACGAAGCCCGACAGCATCAGCAGCCGGTAGGCGACCGACAGGCCGGAAAACAGCGTGAACGCCAGCACCAGCCCGATGATGCCGGCCAGCGCGATCACCCACAGCAGCAAACCGTTGAAGTTCGACATGATGATGTCGTCGCGCTTCTCGAACAGGCGGTCCGACACGAAACGGGTGAACGCCAGCTGCACGAGGCCGGTCAGGATGAGCGAGGTGGCGATGAGATAGGTCACCGACACCTGGAACTGCGTGACCAGGAATTCGGGCACCACGACGGCGCGCGACAGCAGACCGACCATCAGGATGCCGACGATGGACAGCACCCACGGTCCGGAGCCGATCACGCCGGCGTAGCTGTAGGCCTGCGCCAGCCCGAGCAGGCTGTCCTTCTTGAGCAGTTTGCGCAGTTCGAAACCGATGCCGGCCATCAGCGCGCTCCGTGCCCGAACGGGCAGCCACCGGCGGTGCGCCCCTCGCGCGCCAGCGCCTGCGTGTAGACCTCGCGATAGCGGTCGAACATCTGCGTGTCGCTGTAGTAGCGTTCGACGCGCGCGATGCCGGCCTGCTGCGCGGATGCCCAGGCGACCGGATCACCGAGCAGTTCGAGCGCCGCATCGGCCAGCGCCTGCGGGTCGGCAATGCCGACCACGCGGCCGGCCGCACCGAGCGCCTCGTCGTCCTCACCCAGCCCGTACATCAGTTGCCGGCACGAGCCCACATCGGTCGACACCGCCGGCACGCCCGCGGCATAGCCTTCCAGCAGCACCAGCGGCAGCGCCTCGGAAATCGACGACAGCACGACCAGACCGATCTTCGGCATCAATTCGTCGATCTTCTGCATGCCGAGAAAGCGCACGTTGTCGTTCAGGCCCAGACTGTCGACCAGGTTGCGGCACTCTTCGGCATAGGCCGGATCTTCTTCGGCCGGGCCGGCGATCCAGCCCTGCGCCTCGGGCATGCGGTTCACGACGCGACGCATCGCACGGATGAAGGTCTTGATGTCCTTGATCGGCACCACGCGCCCGATCAGGCACAGCACCGGCGGAACGCTGTCGGGCCGCTTGTCGCGCAGCGGCGCCAGCTTGTGGATCGCCACGCCATTCGGAATGTTGCGCGTGCGCGCGGTGTCGGCCCCGTCGGCGACCTGGCGCAAACGGTTGATTTCATACAGCGCGATGATGGGGTCGGCCGCGCCATAGGTCAGCCGGCCCAGCCATTCGAAAAAGCGTATCCACAGCTGGCGGAAATAGCTCAGTTCGGACGCGTCCTTCTGGAACACGTTGCGGTTGTCCCGTATCCACTCGTTCTGGTACAGGTCGATCTTGCGTTCCTTGGTGTAGATGCCGTGCTCCGACAGCACCAGCGGCCGGCCGGTCGATTGCGCCAGCATGGCGCCGAGGAAGCCGGCGTATCCGGTCGATACGCTGTGATAGACCTTCGCCGGAATCAGCCCGTGCGCGACGCGCGCGAGCTGCCACAGCGGCTGGTGCATGATGCGCACGGTCCAGAAATAGTCGACGAAGCTGGGGTCGCTGCAGTACTTGCGGTAGCGGTCGGTCACGATGTCCCACGAGGCTTCGCTGCGCAGGAAGTCATCGAGGCTGACCCGGCCGCCCGGACTGATTTCGCGGCACGCCGCGCCGAACAGGTCGAGCGCGTCACCACCACTGCGGAAGGTGTCGTGCAGGGCCGCCATGCGGGCGAAGCCTTCGGTGTCGCCCGCCATGCCGGTCTTGCGGTCATGTGCGCTGGCGCTGCCCAGGTCGTCATGCAGGTAGTGGGTTTCGATGTGCTTCACGTTGTCCGGCAGCGTGTAGCGCATGTCGCCGTAATCGCTGCGCCGGCTGCCAATGAACACCACGGCGAACGTGAGGTCGGGAAAAGCGCGGATGATCTGGTTCACCCAGCTCGACACGCCACCCGACACGTACGGAAACGTGCCTTCGAGCAGCAGCGCCACATCGACGCCCGCGGGTTTTGTCAGCGCGTTCATGCATGTCCCCAGAAACGCAGCACCGGTTGCAGGCGCGAGAGGCCTTCCCAGTCCTGCATGCTTGCCAGCAGGGTTTTCACCCGCGCGTAGTCGCGCCGGGCGAACGCCAGTTCGGCCAGATAGGGCACCACGCGCGACGCGGGCAGGCCCAGTTCGCGCGCGCGCCGGTAGGCGGTGTCGGCTTCGTCGAAGCGTTGCAGCTGCTGCAGCAACCGGCCGTGCTGCAGGTGCAGCGCCGGGTCATCGGTCAGCCCCTGCAGCGCGGTTTCGGTGTGGCGCAGCGCTTCGCCGACCGCGTAATCCAGCAGGTCGCCCTGCACCAGACCCTGATAGATGAGTTCCCAGTACAGCGCGGCGAGCTGATGCGCGACCGTGCTGCGTTCCGCGACGTCGCGGCTGGCCGCGAGGCGCTGGCGCGCATCGTGGATGGAGGCGTTGAGCTGCTTCTCGCGTCCGTCGAGCAGGCCATAGGCGAGCAGGCGCAGGTCGTCTTCGGCATCGCCCAGCAGTTCGCGCAGCACCGGCGAGCCGATGCGCGACGGCGCGTGCGACAGCGCCACCATCGCGCGCAGGCGCTGCGGCACCGGCGCACGTTCGTTCTTCAGGAACTGGCGTACGCCGGCCTGGCGGAATCCGGTGGACGACTTTTCGCTGCTTTCGTGCGTATCGAGATCGGGCAGGCGCACCGCGGTGAACCGCTGCGGCGCACGCAGCCGCGGCAGCAGGTGGCGCAACAGCGCACCGATGACCACGCCGACGAAACCGAGCAGCGGCACGAAGAAGATGCAGCTGAACAGCAGCGCCAGCACGCTGGCGCGCGGCTTCGATTGCTGCGCCGGAATCAGCAGGTAGACGGCAAGCGCAAGCAGGCCGCTGGCCGGCGCGTGAATCGCCAGGTAGGCCAGCAAGGCCTGATCGGCATGCTCGATCACAAGCAGCGCCTGCAGCGCGCCCAGCTCGGTCAGCAGGGCCATCAGGCCGAATTTGCTAGCGCCCATGGCGGCCTTTCAGCAGCCGTTCGAGCAGCGTCAGCGGTTCCACGGTATCGATCAGATTGATGCGGCTGCCGACGCCGCTCGCATCCAGCCCGCCGTTGCGGTGCTGCGCCAGCCAGGCATCGATGCGCGCGAGATAACCTTCGACCGCCGCACTGCCGGCGAGCGGCATCAGCGTGATCAGCTGCGAACCCGCAGCGCTGCGCACCAGCCAGACCACGTCGAGCGAACGCTGGATGCGGCTGATCTGCAGCGCCAGATCGTCTTCCGGCGCGGCGGCCGGAAAATCGAGCGTGACCAGTGCACTGGCCACCCCGGATTCGACTCGCACGCGCCACATGCGCGCCAGTTCGAAGGCGAAGTCGGGCGGGCAGTCCGGGTACACCGCGCGGACCGGCGCCGCCAGTTCGCTCGCCGACAGGCCGTCGGCGTAATAGCCGAGCAGCAGGTTGAGCATCTGCAGCGTTTCGTCATGCAGCGCGAAGAACGGCATGCCGTCGACCACCAGCAGCGCGCGCATGTCGCCGCTCATGTCGGTCAGCGGCGCCACGACCAGGTAGCGCGAGCCGCTGAGCGCGCGTTCCTCATCAAGCGCAATGTGGGCAAGGCGGCGACGTTCGCAGGCGAAGCCCACCAGCGGGTCCGCCATGTCGATGTCGAAAGGCGCGCCCAGATGAACCGGCACGGCACCGTCCGCATGGCCGTTCTGATCGACCTGCAACAGGGCGGCGCGCTCGATCTGGCAGTACTGGGACACCAGCCGCAGCAGTTCGGCTGCTCCGGGCAGCGAGGTACCCGCTGCCGCCGGTGCCGACGCCAGCCCGCGCAGGCTCACCAGCGCATCGCGCATCGACACCGGGCGCGAAATGAGGTCCTGTTCCAGCCGGTCATGCGACAGGCGCAGCAGATAGTGCTGGTGCGTCAGGTATTCGAGCCGCTGTTCGAGATAGGCCTGCACGCTTTCGGCACGCCGCACGCGACCACGCCACAGCGATGAGAACTCGCCGCTGATCATCACCGTGATCAGCCAGCCGAGGAAGTACAGCTTGGGCAGTTCGCCCAGCGCCACGCCCAGCTCGGCGAACACGAACCAGGCACCGAACACGATGGCGCTGCCAGCCAGGCCCGGTATCGGGCCGTAGCGCAGCGCCACCAGCACCGGGCCCAGCCACACCCACGCGAACTGCGAGCGCAGGAAGAAGGGGTCGAGCGGATTCAGCCAGAACGCCAGTGCCAGTGCCAGCACCGGCAGCACCAGCGTTTCGGTCAGCGCCGATGCGCCGGCCCCGGAGCCGGTCGGCGTGAAGCGGTCGATGATGCGCCGGACCAGCGGCTCATCGACACGGCGGATGACCGGCTTCTCGCCGGGCGCGCGCGGATTCATTTATTTCAGGGCCGGCACGAGCAGCGACTTGATCAGTTCCTGCGCCACGCCGGACAGCGATTCGCGGCTCCAGCCGCTCTTGCCGCCGACGCCGCTCCACACCACCTTGCCGCCGTCGATCTCGACGATCTGCAGCGCCACGCCCACCGCCGGTTCGCCATCGACGCCGACCTTGTAGCGCCACTCGTCGACGGTGCCGGTGACCGCGTAGCGCGCGCCCTGCTCCTTCGCCCAGTCCATCGCCTTGTCGGCGTCCTTCGGCTTGCCGGATTCGAACAGGTTGTCGTTCTGCAGGCTCACCGGGTAGCGCTTCAGGTTGGCCACGCCGAGCGAACGCAACAGCCCTTCGGTGACGCTTTCGGCGCGCTGGCCGGCGAACGGCGTTTCGGTCGCGTTGGCGAACGGCAGCACCACCCAGGCGGCGCTCTTGTCGGCGCCGGACGGCGGCGAGTGGTCGATGACGGCACAGCCGCCAAGCAGCGTGACGCAGGCCAGCAGGCCGAGAGTGCGATGGATCAGGCGGGTCATGGTGTATCTCCCTGTTCTAGAAAGGCGGCCGTCAGAAGAACAGCCGGTAGTGAAGCGCAAATTCGGTGGTGCGCGCGAACAGCCCGCCACCGCCCTTGTTCTGTCGCCAGGACAGCGAAAAATGATCGGTGCCGAGCACGCTGCCGGCCAGCCCGAATGCCACGTCGTAACCGGCACCCGACACGCTGTTGTTGAGCACGCCGACCGAGCCGAAGGGCCGCAGCGCCTTGGTGTAGTCGCGCACCAGCCGCACGTTGTGGGTCAGGCGCACGCCGTGCAGGTTGAAACTTTGCGGCCGCAGCGCGGTGGCGTCGGCGGCACTGGCGAAGAACAGCCGGTTCTTGAGATCTACGGCACGCGCATCGGCAAGATCAATGTCGGACGGATTGAAGCGGTAGCCCGCCACATAGGCACTGACTTCAAGGTCGGGCAGTTCGGTGCGGATCGAGTGCACGTATTCCGCCTGCCACAGCCGGCCGCGGCCGATGTCGAGATCGTTCTGCGCCTGGTAGCGGTAGCGCGACAGCTGCAGACCGATGCGGTCGTAGCGCGACACGCGATAGGTGCCGCGCAGTTCGACCTGGTCGCGCATGCCGGCGACGCGCAGGCCGAGGTTTTCGGTGGCCGGCATGTTCAGGCCGATGCCCAGCGATCCGGACAGGCGCCGGTCGATGCGCTGCTCGCGCTCGATGGCGAACGGATGAATCGTTTCGAAGCCGTCGCGCTGGCCGACGGTGATGCGGGTCACGCCATCATCGTGCACCCAGGCCAGCCGGCCGAGCAGGTATTCGCGTTCGTCGGGCACTGCCGAAAAATCGACGTTGTCACCGCGACCGCGCGTGATCGAGCCGAATTCGACGCTGAACCGCAGGTCGGGCGCGACACCGATGTCGAGCGTGGCCGACTGCTGGCGCTCGTCGATGCCGGCCAGTTCCCGCTGTGCGATGTCGAGGTCGAAGCGGTCGGCGTAATCGAGCAGCGCGTCGCTCAGTTGCAGGTGCAGCGGCGCGTCGTCGCGCTGTGCGTCCATCGTTTCGAAGGCGGCTGTCTGGGCACGCCGCACGTCGCCGACCAGACGCGCGCTGTTGACGCGGTCGTAGCGCGGCAGGCGTTCGTCCCACTGCTCGAGCAGCGCGCCGACCGCCGCGACGTCGCCCTGACCGAGCGCGGCCGTGATGTCGGCCCACAGCGGACGGTTCAGCGCGCGACCGTACTGGTGCCACAGAAAGCCGCGCACCGCTTCGTACTCGCCATGATCGATGAACCATGACAGCGCCAGTTCCTTCGCCGCGGGCAGCCATTCGCCATCGGGCGCTCGATCGAGCCGCAGCACCTCGCGCAGCAGCGCATGCGACGCGTCACCCGGCTGCTGTGCGCGCGCCAGGCGCACGCGCGCCAGTCGCTGCAGCTGCGCGATGTCGTCGGCGGCCAGCACGCGCAGCTTCGGCCGTTCGGCGCGCCACAGCTGTTCGCGCAGCCGCCAGGCGCGCTCGGTTTCCTGATTCTGTTCCAGTGCATCGGCAACGTTCATCATCCACAGGAAGTCGCCGCGCTGCGCGCCGATGCGCGGCAGCAGATAGCGTTCGAGCGCAGTCTGCGGGCGCGACAACGCCTGCCAGGACGCAGCCAGCGCGTCATGCAGCAGCGGTTCGCGCGCCCACGCCTGTTCGTGGCGCGCCAGCAGTTCGCGCAGCGCCAGCGTGTCGTTGCCGTCGATGAACAGCCACAGCAGCGCCGAGCGCACGTCGACCGAGCCCGGGTCGATGGCCAGCGCGGCGCTGAAATCGTCCAGCGCCTGCGCCTTGCGGCCCGCGGCCTGATGCCAGCGCGCACGGATCTGCAGGAACAGCGGAAGGCGTTCCGCATCGCGCCGCTGGGCGTCCGACAGCTCACCGATGATGCGGCCGATGTCCTGCGGCCGGCCGGTGAACACATACAGATCCAGCGTACGCATCAGCCACACGCGATCGCCATGGAGGCGCCAGCCGCGCTCGGCTTCGCGCGCCGCCTGCAGCGGTGCGACATCCAGCAGCAGTTCGACCAGATCCTGCAGTTCGGACACCTCGACATCGTCGAAGCGCGTGATGCGGGCCAGCGCATCGCGCGCCCGGTCGTCGTCCTGCAGTAGCTGTGCCAGCGACGAATACAGTCGCCAGTAATCACGGTCGGCGTCGGTGGCCGCCGGGCGGACTGCTTCGAGCGCCGCCATGGCCTCATCGAAGCGATTGCGTGAGATCAGCAGGCCCGCGCGGCGCGATGTGCGACGCACGTCCGGCGTGGCGGTGGCATCGATGCGCGCCAGCGTGGCCAGTGCGAGATCGATGTCGGCTGCGCGCTCGGCCAGATCGGCCAGCGCAACCAGTACCGGCAGTGGCGGGTTCGCACCGCCCACGCCCTGCAGGAATTCGATGCCCTCGCGCGGTTTGCCGAGCCGTTCATAGGTGGCGATGATGGCGCTCAGCAGGCGGCTGTCGCCGGGCTGGCGCGCAATGCGGTGGCGCAGGCCGGCCAGCAGCGCCTCGTCGTCGAGCAGGCCGGGCGCCAGCCTCAGCACTGCGTCCCACGCGTCTTCGCGGCCGGTGCGCCGGGCGATGACCAGCCACTGATCCAGCCCTTCCTGCGGCTTGCCGGACCACTCGGACGACGTGGCCAGGCGCTCGCGCCAGATCATGCTGTCGGGCGCCTGGCGCACCGCCGATGCGGCGACGCGCTGCGCGTCGTCGAGCTGGCGGTTGCCGAGGAAGGCCTCGAAACCGAGCGTGTAGATGCGGTCGTCGAACGGCAGCTCGGGCGCGCCATTCGTCGCCACCCGCCAGGGCCGCGCGTCGAAACCCGACTGCGCCAGCAGCATGCGGCGCAATTGCTGCTGCAGCGACAGCTTCAGCATGGAGCGCGCAAAGCGCGCTGCCGCGTCGGGACGGTTGGCGGCGCGCGCCAGCGTGACCAGGTAGTACAGCACTTCGGTGTCGCCCGACAGTTCGCCCAGTTCGCGTTCGGCCGTTTCGAGCGCCAGCGCCAGCAGATTGCCCGACTGCAGTATGCGGATGGCCTGCAGGTAGAGCTGGCGGCGGCTGGCGGGATCAGGTTCGGCGGCACGCAGCAGCAGCAGGATTTTCGCGGCGTTCTGGTATTCGCCATGACCCAGCAATTCCTTCGCCGCCTCGCGATAGATGCGCGCGTCGGGCCGCACACCTTCGCGCGTGAAGCCCGACAGCAATTCCAGCGCCAGCACCGCCTGCCCCCAGGACAGCGCACGTTCGACCAGCGCCATGCGGTTCTGGTCGGTCAGGCCATCGATCAGCACGGTGCGGCGCAACTTTTCGGGCAAGGTCGCCTCGAGTTCGGCGCGCCGTGCAGATCCGGGCAGGCTGGCCAGCAGTTCGCTTTCGAACACCGTCCATTCGACCCAGCGCGCTTCGGTGCCAGCAGCGCCGGCTGGCGTAGCGGACAGCAGGGGCGCGAGCGCGAGGCGCGCACCGTCGTAGTCGCGCCGTGCCAGCGCCTGTCGCACCAGCGCCAGGCGCAATTCTGGATTGTCCGGATCGGTGCGCAGCAGATTGCGCAGATAGGCGATCGTCAGCGTGTCGCCGCGGGTCGCATTCAGCGTGTATTGCACCAGCTCGCGATACGGATAGAGCACGACCAGCAGCAGCGCCACCAGCAGCGCGATGCCCAGCAGCACATGCGGCGCGACCAGCCGCGGCCGCTCAAGCGAGGCGGCAGCGTAATTCGATCGTCGCAGCATGCGCGGTCAGTCTGAAGTGTGAAAGTGCTGCGTCGCGGCGGTAGGGCTTGAGCGCCTTGCCATCCGCGCTGGCGGTGCAATGGTCGATGTTCGCGAGCACGAATTCAAGCGGTACGTGGGCCCGCAGGTCCAGCACCAGCCGGTCGCCGTCGCGCGTCATGGCGGCGATGCGCCCGTTGCTGCTCGACAGCGCGGGTGCCGCCGGCGCCGTCGGCAGCAGGCCGAAGCTCGCCTCTTCGGCGGCCAGATGCAGATAGCGGCCTTCCGGCCCGGCGTTGAAACCGGCCACACCGGACGCTGCGGCGAGATCCGGATAACCCAGTTCGGGCGGCAGGCGCAGCGTGCGCAGATGCGGCGCATTGCGCACCAGGTAGCGTTGGCCATCCAGCGAGCGCGCCAGCACCAGATCGTTGAAGTTCATCGCGATGCGCACGTACTCGCTCGGAAAGACCGGGTGAACGTCCTGCGCCAGCGCATGGCGGTACACCTTGTGCAGCGCGTCGAGCGCCGCACGCTTGCTGGCCGAATACGTGTGGTAGTAGATGTTGATCGGCTTCAGGCGGCGCGGCGCGCCGGTGTAGTCGAAGGTTTCGATGACGCGCTGGAAGCCGTAGAACGGGCCGGTCCACAAGTTCGTATAGACGTTCTCGTTCATGATCGGCGCATGCACATGGAAGCGCCGGCCCTGCCACGACCCCAGCGCGGACACCGCGGCAAGACTGGCGTAGTTGCGGGTGGCCACCGTGTAGCCGCCATTCATCTGCACCATGCCTGCCGCGTCGACGATGTCCAGCGCCGCTTCGGTCGGCGACGCATCGCCGGTCCACAACATCAGTCCGACCGGTTTGCCGGGCGGTGCCAGACGACTGCGGATGTATTCGCTCGAACCCAGTATTTCGCGCTGCAGGCTCGGCACATAGCCCTTGGGTGCCAGTGAATAGCCCTGCAGTGACTCGCGCACTTCGCCGCGTTCCACGCTGTCCCAGAAGAACGGGTGCGTGTAGCTGTGCGACGCGATTTCGACGTGCGGCAACGCGAACATGCGGCGCGCCACCTCTTCCATCAGCGGCGACTCTTTCGGATACGCGCCCTGAGGGCTGGTTTCGACCTCGATCACGGACATCGCATGCGGCACCGCGTAGCGCTTGAGCACATCGTCGAGCAGCACTTCGGCGGCCAGACGGCGGCCCGGCATTTCGGCACGCGACGGAAAGCCATCGCCGTCGATGTGGGCGAAGAACATGCGGCGGCCGGTCGCGGTCGTGGTGTCGGCGACCGGCAGCGCGGGCAGCGCCAGCGCCTGACGGATGAAGGCGAAAGGTTCGACGATCCAGCGCGACTGTTCGTCCTCGCCCGGCAGCACGCGCACGACGAACGGGTTCAGCACATAGCCACCCCAGGCGGTGAAGGCCGCCGCGTCGTAGTGCGTGCCGTTGGCGTCCGACAGGCGCAGCAGCGCCCGTGCGCCGGGCGCCGACACCCGTATCGCCTCGACGCCCCGACGCTCCGGAAGTGCCGGTGATTCGTAGCCGATCAGCGCATCGCTGGTGACAACCTTCAGCGCGCCTTTCGGCGGCCCGGCGTCTTCGAGCCCCGCGGCGCGGACGAAGCTGCCGGCTGGCTGGAAGCCGAAACTGCCGAATACCGCAACCCGCGTACCTTCGGCGATGCGCGCGGCCAGCCAGTTCGACAGCGCGCCGGTCCGATCCGGCGCAACGTAACCATCGAACCAGGCGACGACGCCGGCGTAGTCGCCGGCGGACACCACGTCCGGCAGGCTGCCATTGACGTCGACATACTCGGCCACATAACCCAGATGATTGACCGGCATTTCAGCATAGCGATGCGCACTCGACGCGTTGATGCGCGACGACTCACGGCTGTTGTAGAGGAACATCACCTTGCGCGGCAGCACTTCGATCAGGCCGACGCCGGTGGTTTCGAGCGCCGCATCGGTGACATAGGGCACGATGCCGTGCGACAGGATACGTTTGGCCGTGTCGCGCGCCAGCGCGCGGTCTGTCGGCGCCACGTAGTCGATCGCCAGCACTGCGGCGCCGTGCTGCTCGCGTGCCGCCACGAGTTGGCCAAGCAGCCAGTCGCGATCCGCCTGCGACACCTCGACATAGCGTTTCTTCTTCGCGTCCCAGCCGCGGTAGAGCGACTCGGCGGCCACGGCAAACACCTCGCCCTGCAGCGCGGGCAGCACTTCGAAGCCGCGGTTCATGATGAGGCGGATGCCCGGAAAGCGCGTTCGCATCAGGCGGATGACCGCCACCAGACCGGCCTGCTGTGCCGCAACGTCTGCGTTCTTCACCAGGTGGTAGGAATCGAGCGTATCGAGAAAGAAGCCGCGGTAGCCGCGCGTCCACAGCGGTGCGATGACCTGTTCGGCGAAGAAGGCCGGCCAGTCCGGCTGCGCCTGATCGATCACGATGGACTGCCAGTCGGTGTTGCTGCCGATGCGCCACGCTGCAGGAATGCGCGAGGCGTAGCCGCGCGACGGATGCACTTCGCCGACGCTGACATAGGCGAACAGTTCACCGCCGGTACCGCCTGCCTTGCCGGCACGGTAGGCGGCCGGATCGAACCCGTGGTCGGGTTCGACTACCGCAATGTCGAACGCCTTCAGCGAAGCCAGCGGCGCCTGCTTGCCATAGTGCAAAGCGATGGACGGCAGATCAGCTGCGCGCGCTGCAGCCACGCATGCGAAGCTTGCAGCGCTCAGACACAGCAGGAAGTACAGAACACCTCGCAACCCCCGTGGCACAAGGGTATGCGGTGTAACGCACACATCGGTTGCGCGTGCGCAGTGCCAGTCGGCTTGAGCGGACATGCTCCGGACAGGTTCGTGGTTGGAATCCCGATTAACGACGGCCTTGCGGGAACCTTTAGCTTTACGGGCGGGCCGGCAGAAATGCCCGGAAGGACAACGCCCCGTTCCGCGCAACGCACGATTCAGCGCAGCGCACCGGGCCCGAGCGTATCAGCCCGGTATCCAGTCCGGCGAGGGCAGCGCGTGGAAGGCCTCGCGCAGGCTTTCGCCCCAGCGGCTGCGGATCATTTCGAAGTAGGCGTTATCGCTGTCGATGCGCAGGCTTGAGCACACCTTGAGTCCGTCGCGGCGCAGCACCAGCAGGTCGAGCGGCAGTCCGACCGACAGGTTGGACCGTATGGTCGAATCCATCGAGATCAGCGCGCACTTGGCCGCATCGTCGAGCAAGGTTTCCGGGCGGATGACGCGGTCGATGATGGGCTTGCCGTACTTTGCCTCACCGATCTGGAAGTAAGGCGTGTCGCGTGTCGCCTCGATGAAATTGCCGGCCGAGTAGATCTGGAACAGCCGCGGCACCTCACCCAGTATCTGACCGCCGAGGATGAAGGACGCGTTGAATTCGATGCCGAATTCCTGCAGCGCATCGGCGTCGCGCGCATACACCTCGCGCAGGCAGTCGCCGACATGGCGGGCCGCTTCGAACAGGTTCGCCACAGTGTGCAGGTTCGGGCCGTCGGTGGTCAGGCGCTCGCGCAACAGGCTCACCAGCGTCTGCGTGACCGCGAGATTGCCGGCGCTCATCAGCACGAGCACGCGTTCGCCCGTCCGCTCGAACACATTCATCTTGCGGAAGGTATTGATGTGATCGACCCCCGCATTGGTACGGGAATCGGACAGGCAGACCAGCCCGGCGTCGAGCAGCATGCCCACGCAGTAAGTCATGGCAGAAGTTCCGGCAGGTGTGGGAAAGGAATGTTATCCGTGTCGGCGGGCCTGTGCGCGGTGCGGCCAGAAAAGCCACAGCCGGGCGAGCCCATCCGGAAAGGCCGACCGTTCAGTGGCGGTGCACAGACACCCGCGTCACCGTCATCACGGCATGGTCAGCCGTGTCGCTCAGACGCACCGGGCAGGCATCGAGATGATCGCGACCGACGGCCAGCCTGCAGTAGCCCTGCCCGGCCAGCGATCGTTCCAGAACATCGACGCTGACCCAGCCTGCTTCGCCGCCGGCGGCGGGGCCGCTGGCCAGCCAGACGTCGACCCAGGTGTGCGGCGCAGCCCATTCTCCTGCCGCGTCGACCAGATAGCCGCTGACGAAACGCGCCGGCAGCCCGGCGGCACGGCAGCATGCGATGAAAGCGTGCGCGATGTCGGCGCCGCAGCCGCGCCCGGCTTCGAATGCACTGGCGGCACCGGCCGGCGGTACGCATTCAGGCTGGTGACGTACCGCGCCGCAGACCGCGCCGCTCAGATCGAGCAGTTCGCCCACGGTGTCGCGTCGGGCGCGAAGATGGGTGGCCGCCATCGCATGTGCCTGCTCGTCGCTTTCCGTCAGACGGCTGGTCGCCAGATAGGACAGCGGCGACAGCGTGCCCGCATCACGCGGCATCCACGCCGCAGCGTCGGTCATGCGAACCGTACCGCTGACCAGGATGGACAACTCGCTGTGCGGGCGGTCAAGCGTCAGCAGGTGGCCGACATTGCCATGCGCATCGATCGAGCGGCGTGCGTTGCCCGGCGCCTGAACCTTCCAGGCCAGCGCCCGCTGGGTCGAATCTTCGCGCGGCGTCAGTCGCAGTTGCTGGATGCTGTACTGCACCGGCCGCGTGTAGCGCAGCGTGGTTTCGTGGCGGATGTCGAGCAGCATGGTTATCTCCTCTGATTTCGGCAGACAAGTCGTCGCCGGGCCGCCCCAAGACGACTTGCCCCCCCCTCGCGGGCGGGACGGACGCAGGACGGCCCAGGGGGCAGTCAATTCGTCGCCGGCCCGCCCCCCCGAGGGGTGATCAACTTGACGACATCGGCACCAGGAAGTCTTCGGACACCCGGTTGCCCAGATCGATGACACGCACGATGAACTGCGTCAGGTATTCGTGCAGGCCACGCGCGAACACATCCTCGATGCGGCCGAACTTCAGGCTGGCCTGCAGTTCGCCGGCTCGCCTTTCGGTTTCGCTCGAACGGTAGTTCGACAGCGCATTCAGGTTTTCGAACACTTCGACCATGCTGGTGCGCAGCGAGCGCGGCATCTGGTCGTTCAGGATGAGCAGTTCGGCGACCTTGACCGGCGTGATCAGGTCACGGTAGACCTTGCGATAGACCTCGAATGCCGACACCGAGCGCAGCAGCGCGCTCCACTGGTAGTAATCGGCCGCGGTATCGGGCGGTGCCGCACCGTCGACCAGCATGTGGTACTTCACGTCGATGAAGCGCGCGGTCGCGTCGGCCCGTTCGAGGAAGGTACCGAGACGGATGAAGTGAAAGGCCTCGTCGCGCAGCATGGTGCCCAGCGTGACGCCGCGCGACAGGTGCGAGCGGAACTTGACCCATTCGAAAAACTCGCCGATTTCGCTGCCGGCGAGTTTCCAGCGCGGGTAGTCGCGCATCTTGAGCCAGGTGTCGTTGGTGGTTTCCCACATTTCCGACGTGATGGTGCCACGCACCGCATGGGCGTTTTCCCGTGCCATGCGCAGGCAGCTCATGATGGAGCACGAATTCGTGCCGTCAAACACCATGAATTCGAGCACCGCTTCCATCGTGGCCGCACTGTGCTTGGAGCGGAAAGCGTCTTCCAGACCGGTGATCGACAGTGTCGCCCCCCAGCCGGCGTCGATGCCGCCTTCTGCCTGCGGCACCATGGACATGCGGTAATTCACGTCCAGCATGCGGGCGACGTTTTCGGCGCGCTCGATGTAGCGCGCCATCCAGTAGAGGTGATCTGCGGTGCGGCTCAGCATGTCAGATTTCCAGTATCCAGGTGTCCTTGGTGCCGCCGCCCTGCGACGAATTCACCACCAGAGATCCTTCGCGCAGTGCCACGCGGGTCAGGCCGCCCGGCACCATGTTGATGTCCTTGCCGGACAGCACGAAGGGGCGAAGGTCGATGTGGCGCGGCGCGATGCCGGCATCGACGAAGGTCGGGCAGGCAGACAGCGCCAGCGTAGGCTGGGCGATGTAGCGCTCCGGCGTGTCGATGATGAGCTGCCGGAAGCGTTCGATCTCCTCCTTCGTGGCACGCGGGCCGATCAGCATGCCGTAGCCGCCTGCGCCGTGCGTCTCCTTGACGACCAGTTCGTCCAGATGGGACAGCACGTAAGCCAGATCGTCCGGCTTGCGGCACATGAAGGTCGGCACGTTGTTCAGCAACGGTTCTTCGCCAAGGTAGAAACGGATCATGTCCGGCACGTAGGGGTAGATCGACTTGTCGTCGGCCACGCCGGTACCGATCGCATTGGCCAGCGTGACGTGTCCGTCGCGATAGACCTGCAGCAGACCCGGCACGCCGAGCATGGAATCGGGCCGGAAGGCGAGCGGGTCAAGGAAGTCGTCGTCGATGCGGCGGTAGATCACGTCCACCCGCTGCGGACCCTGCGTGGTGCGCATGTACAGGTGCTCGTCGCGCACGAACAGGTCCTGCCCCTCGACCAGTTCGACGCCCATCTGCTGCGCGAGGAAAGCGTGTTCGAAGTAGGCCGAGTTGTAGGCGCCCGGCGTGAGCACGACGACGGTCGGGTCGATGACCCCGGCCGGTGCGACAGCGCGCAGATTGGTCAGCAGCATGTCCGGGTAGTGCTCGACCGGCGCCACGCGATAGCGCGAGAACAGTTCCGGGAACAGCCGCATCATCATGCGCCGGTCTTCCAGCATGTAGGACACGCCGGAGGGCACGCGCAGATTGTCTTCCAGCACGTAGAACTCGCCGGCGCCGGCGCGCACCACGTCGACCCCGGCGATGTGGGCATAGATGCCGCCGGGCACATCGACGCCCTGCATTTCCGGGCGGTACTGGCTGTTGGACAGGATCTGTTCGGCCGGCATGTGACCGGCCTTGATGATTTCCTGGTCGTGATAGACGTCATTCAGGAACATGTTCAGCGCCTTGACCCGCTGGCGCAGGCCGGCCGCAAGCTGCTTCCATTCCTGGGCCGGAATGATGCGCGGCACGATGTCGAACGGGATCAGGCGTTCCTTGCCGGACTCTTCGCCGTAGACGGCGAACGTGATGCCGACGCGGTGAAAGACAAGGTCGGCTTCGGCACGCTTCTGGGCGATGCGCTCGGGGGGCGTTTCCGCAAGCCACTTCTTGTATCCGGCGTAGTGACTGCGCACCGTGCCGTCGGCACTGTTCATTTCGTCATAGATCGACGACGGATTTGCCATGATCGTGTTGTCTCGGTGGTGATGTGGCGCTTGTGCTGACTTCATCGGGAGCACAGCGAGAAATGTGCCATGCCCCAAAGCCGCGTCGATACCTGAAAACCTCTGGCCCGAGTGGCTTTTTGCACCACAACGGTGCAGCACCCGGATTCATCTGGTGCAGAGCCGCAAAACAAAACGCCCCGCAATGTGCGGGGCGTTCCGGAGTGTTGAAGCAACCCGCGCTCAGATGCGTTCGATGATGCCGGCAATGCCCTGCCCGCCGCCGATGCACATCGTGATCAGGCCGTATCGGCCGCCCGTGCGCTGCAGTTCGTACAGGCACTTGACGGTCAGGACGGCACCCGTCGCACCGACCGGATGACCGAGGCCCACCGCGCCGCCATTGAC
The DNA here is from genome assembly GCF_030698125.1 of Methyloversatilis sp. Lineage (GTDB taxonomy): Bacteria > Pseudomonadota > Gammaproteobacteria > Burkholderiales > Rhodocyclaceae > Methyloversatilis. The sequence continues at coordinate 59,659 of NZ_JAUYNV010000004.1, read as the reverse complement.
GTTCACCTTGGCCGGATCGAGACCGAGTTCGCGTGTCACGCACATTGCCTGCACAGCAAACGCCTCGTTCGATTCGATCACGTCGAGATCGGACGCCTTCAGGCCGGCGCGCGCGAGCGCCAGCTTGACGGCCGGAATCGGGCCCGTGCCCATGATGCTGGGCGCGACGCCGGCGACCGCATAGGACACCAGGCGGGCCAGCGGCCTGGCACCGGCGCGCGCAGCAGCACCGGCTTCCATCATGACGATGGCGGCCGCGCCGTCGTTGATGCCCGAAGCATTGCCGGCAGTCACCGAGCCGTCCTTCTTGAACACCGGGCGCAGCTTGGCCATGCCTTCGACCGTGGCGTCGCGCCGGAAATGCTCGTCGGTGTCGATGACCGTCGTGCCCTTCTTGGTCTGCACTTCAAGCGGCGCGATCTGCGACTTGAAATGGCCGGCATCGGTTGCGGCGGCAGCGCGGCGGTGCGATTCGACAGCGAACGCGTCCTGCTCTTCACGACCGAAACCGAACTGGCTGGCGATGTTTTCGGCCGTGATGCCCATGTGGGTCGTTTCGAACGGATCGGTCAGCGCACCGACCATCATGTCGATCATCTTGGTGTCGTTCATGCGGGCGCCCCAGCGCGCAGCGGGCATCAGGTAGCCGCCGCGGCTCATGGTTTCGACGCCACCGCCGACTGCACATTCGGCGTCGCCGAGCTGGATGGCGTTGGCGGCCGACACGATGGCCTGGAAGCCGGACCCGCACAGGCGGTTCACGCCCATTGCGCAGGATTCCTGGGCCATGCCGGCATTGAGCGCGACCACGCGCGAAACGTACATGTCGCGTGCTTCGGTGTGGATCACGTTGCCGAACACCAGGTGCTGTGCTTCCTTGGCATCGACACCGGCGCGCGCAAAGGCGGCCTTGACGACGTGCGCGCCCAGATCACATGCCGTGAAATCCTTCAGCGAACCGCCGTAGGCACCGATCGGCGTACGCGCTGCACCCACGATCACCACTTCTCTCTTGTCAGCCATCGCCACAACCTCCCTTGAAATCAGTTTCCGAACACGTTTCGAATCAGTTTCCGATATAGCCGGCCAGCGTCAGCAAGCCAAGCAGGATCAGACAAAACACCAGTGTGCGCCAGACCAGGCCAATCGCGCTTTGCATCAGATCAACATCGGCGTCGGTGCCCACGCCCAGTTCGGGCCGATCGGCCACCTCGCCGAGCTCGAACAACGGCGCGCCGAGCTTGACGCCCAGTGCGCCGGCGCCACTGGCCAGCAGGATGCCGGCCGCCTGTTCAGGCCACTTTGCCGCCTGAGTACGCCAGCAATGCACCGCATCCTCGAAATCGCCGACGATGGCGAACGTGGCGGCGGTCATGCGCACGGGTACCCAGTCCAGCCATTCGTACATGCGGCGCGCAAAGCGGCCGAATGCACCGAATTCGATATTTTCCCGCCGCGCCCACGACCACGACAGGCGTTCCGTAAGGCGATACAGCAGCGGGCCGGTCGGTCCGGGCAGCAGCGCGAACAGCGCCAGCGGGGCCAGCACGTGCCGGTGCGCCGCGAGGATGCCCTGCTCAATCGACAGCCGGGCGATTTCCTCGGTCTTCAGGCGGTCGGTATTGCGCTGCAGCCAGTCCGACAGCTCGCGTCGCGCCGTGTCCGGGTCGTCGGCGCGCAATGCATCGGCAATCGCTTCGAAATGATGGCTGAACTGGCGGAAACCCATGGTGGCGTAGAGCACCAGTACGTTGAGTGCCCAGCCGAGCAAGGGGTTGACCCACACCAGCACTAGGTAGAGGCACCACACGGCGAACACCGGCAGACCGACAGCGAGCACCCACGCGATCACGCCATGCCGGGCTTCACCGGCATTGAGCCGCTGCTCGAACCAGAAGGCGTAGCGCGCAAGCGGCCCCGCCACTACGCGTTCGTAGGACAGCGGTTTGAACTGCTCAATCAGGAGTGCGACGAAGAGGGACAGCCAGGTCATGAAGAAGCGTCAGTTGCCGTGCCAGCCTGCGGACGATAGCACACCGCGGAATCCGGCGCCGGGCGGGCGTCAGCGGCCAGAAGTCAACACAGCCCGTTGTCACCGCCGCAGTGGTTGATCGGCGCGCAGGTGCTCGGTGAAACTGACGATCATGCCGGCGGTCGCCCCCCAGATGTCGTAGCCCTGCCAGGGCATGGCCCAATACTCGCGCATCACGCCTTCGTGCTCGATGCGGCCGCGCTTGCGGTTGGACGGATCGAGCAGGAAGGACAGCGGGGTTTCGAAGGCCTCGGCAACCTCGAACGGGTCGAGCTGCAACGCAAGCGGCGTACGCAGCAGGGCGACCACCGGCGTCACGCGGAATCCGCTCGCCGTGATGAAATAGTCGGGCAGGCGTCCGAGCAGTTCGACCTGTTCGGCCGCCAGACCGATTTCTTCCTGCGCTTCGCGCAACGCGGTGGCTTCGGGCGACACATCGCCGGGATCGACCCGGCCCCCCGGAAACGCGATCTGGCCCGGGTGATCGTAAAGATGCGCGCTGCGACGGGTCAGCAGCAAGGTCGGCTCGGCACCGCCGATGACCACCGGGACCAGCACGGCGGCCGGCGTGAAGCCGGCGAAGCGCTCGTCGATCGGACACGACGGCAATGCGCGCAGGCGACTGCGCAAACCTTGCGGATCGAAACCCGCAGACGAAAGCAGGGGCGTGTCCATCAGAAGCGCTGCTTCAGCGTCATGATCTGGCCCGAGCGCTGCATGTCCATGCGGTTCAGGAAACTCATGCCCAGCAGCACATGCGGCATGTCGGCTTCCATCACTGCCGCCTCGACATTGCTCAGCGTCACGCTGCCCAGTTTGACGCTGGCCAGCTTGACCCGCCAGGCGCGCACCACGCCATTGGCGGTCTGCACCGTCATGACCGGGGCAGACGCGGTGCGGATGTTGGCGCGCAGCGCATCGCTGCGCCCGAGCGCGATGACCGTGGCGCCGGTATCGAGCAGGAAACGCACCGGCGTGCCGTTGATGGCGCCATCGGACAGGAAGTGCCCCTGCGAATCGGCGTTCAGGTGGATGGCGGCCGCGCCGGCGTCGCTGCTGCGCGACGACGCGACGTTTTCGCCGATGCGCAACTGCACGCGCCGCCCTTCGACTTCAACCCACGCGCTGTCGCGGTCGACCGACAACAGCCGGATGCCTTCCGGCGACCGGGCTCCGACGGCGAGCGTGCGCGGCGCGCCGCCATCGACCACCAGCACCGCCTTGCCGCCGAACACGCCGGCCAGCGAGAGGTCCGCCGAGTAGGCAGAACCGCCCGCCAGCGACAGAAGCATCGCTAGAATGTGCGCAGGAGGTCTATTGATGAAGCCCATTGCAGTTTTCCGTCACAGCCTGACCGAGGGGCCAGGGCATATCGCAACATACATGAAAGGCATAGGCCGCGACATCAAGATGGTCGCCATCGACCGCGGTGATGCCGTTCCACACGATCCGACAGCGTTCGCCGGCCTGTGTTTCATGGGCGGCCCGATGAGTGTTAACGACCCGCTACCCTGGATACCTGAGGTGCTTGCGTTGATCCGCCGCGCGATGGACGCCGACATCCCGGTCATCGGTCACTGTCTGGGCGGGCAGCTGATGTCGAAGGCGCTGGGTGGCACGGTGGGCGCCAATCCGGTCAAGGAAATCGGCTGGCACGACGTGACGCTCAAAGGTCCGGCTGCGCGCGAGTGGTTCGGCGACCGGGAGGGTTTCCTGTCGTTTCACTGGCACGGTGAAACCTTTTCGCTGCCCGACGGTGCCACCCATCTGCTGGCGTCGGATGCCTGCACCCATCAGGCCTGGGCGATCGGCAAGCATCTGGCGATGCAGTGCCACATCGAAATGACCGAAGCGATGATCCGCGAGTGGTGTGTCGGCGGGCAGAAGGAAATCCACGAAGCTTCGGCCCAGCCGACGGTGCAGTCGGCCGACGGCATGCAGCAGGACATCGAGGCGCGCGTGGCGGCGCTGCACGCCGTCGCGGAATGCGCGTACGCGAAGTGGAGTCAAGGTCTGAAGGACTAACTGCGCCGCCGGCTGACGCGGCCGCGCGCCGCTCAGTCGCGGAAATTGCCGAACTGCAGCGGAATGTCGGTCACCTGCTTGCGCAGCAGCGCGATCGCGTCCTGGAGCACATCGCGCTTGGCGCCGGTCACGCGCACTTCTTCGCCCTGGATGCTGCCCTGCACCTTGAGCTTGCTGTCCTTGAGGACACGCACGATCTTCTTCGCCGATTCGCTCTCGATGCCCACCTTGAGCTTCAGTTCCTGCTTCGACTTGTTGCCGCTGATCTTCTGCGCGTCGCCACGCTCGATCGAACGCACGTCGATGTTGCGCTTGGCGAACTTGGTCAGCAGCACGTCGTAGACCTGGTCGAGCTTGAAGTCGTCGTCGGCGAACAGCGTCAGCAGCTTGTCGCCCTGCTCGACGCGCGCATCCGACCCCTTGAAGTCGAAGCGGTTGGCAATTTCCTTGTTCGCCTGATCGACTGCATTGCGCAGTTCGACCATGTCGATTTCGGAACTGATGTCGAAGGAAGGCATGCGTCGGTTCCCGGAAGTGTCCGCTCAGCCGAAGTGGCAGACGTAGTGATAGGGCTCGCCAGTGACTTCGATGTCGAACGACGAGTTGCCCGGCACATTGTAGGACTCGCCTGCACCGTAAGTCCTCCATTCGGCCTCACCCTTCAGGCGCACACGGCAGCTGCCTGCCACGCCTTCCATGATTTCCGGTGCGCCGGTGTTGAAGGTGAGCGTGGCCGGCAGGATGACGCCGACCGACTTCTTCGTGCCGTCGGCGAACTGGATGCTGTGGCTGACGCACTTGCCGTCGAAATAGACGTTGGCCTTCTTGACGACATTGACGTTGTCGAACTGGGACATGCTTCCGTTCCTGTAAGTGGGTAGGCGTCCGGAGACTTACTTGCCGCGCTTGATCGCCGCGTTGGCGGCAATGCGCATGCGCAGCGCGTTCAGCTTGATGAAACCGGCCGCGTCTTTCTGGTCGTACGCACCGGCGTCGTCCTCGAAGGTGGCGATGGTCGGATCGAACAGCGAATCGGTCTTCGAATCGCGCGCGACGACGATCACATTGCCCTTGTACAGCTTCAGCCGCACCCAGCCATTGACCGATTGCTGCGTGTGGTCGATCAGCGCCTGCAGCGCGCGGCGCTCCGGGCTCCACCAGTAGCCGGTGTAGATGATGCTGGCGTAGCGCGGCATCAGATCGTCCTTCAGATGGGCGACTTCGCGGTCCAGCGTGATCGACTCGATGGCGCGGTGGGCGCGCAGCAGGATCGTGCCGCCCGGTGTTTCATAGCAGCCGCGCGACTTCATGCCGACGTAGCGGTTCTCGACCAGATCAAGGCGGCCGATGCCGTGCTTGCCACCGATCTGGTTCAGCGAGGCCAGAAGCTCGTGCGCCTTCATGCGCGTGCCGTTGATGCTGACCAGGTCGCCGCGCTCGAATTCGAGGTCGAGGTATTCGGCCGCGTCCGGCGCCGCTTCCGGCGACACCGTCCAGCGCCACATCGACTCTTCAGCCTCGGCGGACGGATCTTCCAGATGACGGCCTTCGTAGCTGATGTGCAGCAGATTGGCGTCCATCGAGTACGGCGAGCCACCCTGCTTGTGCTTCATTTCGATCGGTATGCCGTGCGTTTCGGCGTAGGCGAGCAGCTTTTCGCGCGACAGCAGATCCCATTCGCGCCACGGCGCGATCACCTTCACGTTCGGCATCAATGCGTAGGCGCCCAGCTCGAAACGAACCTGGTCGTTGCCCTTGCCGGTCGCGCCGTGCGAAATGGCGGTGGCGCCTGTTTCGCGGGCGATGTCGATCAGGCGCTTGGCGATCAGCGGACGCGCGATCGAGGTACCGAGCAGGTATTCGCCTTCGTAGATCGTGTTGGCACGGAACATCGGAAACACGAAGTCGCGCACGAACTCCTCGCGCAGGTCGTCGATGTAGATGTTCTCCGGCTTGATGCCCAGCTTGATCGCCTTGGCGCGCGCCGGTTCGAGCTCTTCACCCTGGCCGAGATCGGCGGTGAAGGTCACGATTTCGCACTGGTACACATCCTGCAGCCACTTCAGGATGACCGAGGTGTCCAGGCCGCCCGAATAGGCCAGGACCACTTTCTTGATGTCGCCGCTAGTCATCGTGCCACTCATCGTATTTCGTCTTTCGCTTTCAGTTGATTCGTTGATTCAGCTGCCGGACACGCGGCCCAGCAGCAGGAATTCCATCAGCGCCTTCTGCGCGTGCAGGCGGTTTTCGGCTTCTTCCCACACCACCGAATGCGGGCCGTCGATCACGTCTGCACTGACCTCTTCGCCGCGATGTGCCGGCAGGCAATGCATGAACAGCGAATCCGGCTTCGCGGCCTTCATCATGTCGGCATCCACCTGCCAGTCGGCGAACGCCGCGGCGCGCGCCTCGTTCTCCGCTTCCCAGCCCATCGAGGTCCATACGTCGGTGGTGACCAGATCAGCGCCGCGCGCGGCGTCCATCGGGTCGGCGAAACATTCGTGATGATCGGTACCCACGCCTGCGCGCTCCGGTTCCACCTCGTAGCCGGGCGGCGTCGAAATATTGAGTTTGAAGTCGAACAGCTCGGCCGCCTGCATCCAGGTGTGGCACATGTTGTTCGAGTCACCGATCCAGGCCACCGTGCGGCCGGATATCTCGCCTCGGTGCTCGATCCAGGTGTAGATGTCGGCCAGCACCTGACACGGGTGGTATTCGTTGGTCAGACCGTTGATGACCGGCACCCGCGAGTTGGCCGCGAAACGCTCGATGATGGTCTGTTCGAAGGTGCGGATCATGACCACGTCGCACATGCGCGAAATGACCTGCGCCGCGTCTTCCACCGGCTCGCCGCGTCCAAGCTGCGAATCACGCGTGTTCAGGTAGATGGCGCTGCCCCCCATCTGGTGCATGCCGGCTTCGAACGACAGCCGCGTACGCGTGCTCTGCTTTTCGAAAATCATTACCAGCGTGCGGTCCTGCAGCGGCCAGTACTGTTCGTAGCGTTTGAACTTGTCCTTGATCCAGCGCGTGCGCGCGAACACGTAATCCAGTTCTTCGCGCGACAGGTCGGTGAGCTGCAGAAAGTGTCTGGGTCGGGTCATCGTCAGGCGGCGAGCTGGGCGCCCGCGAGAAAGTTGCGGATGAGGGGCGTCAGGCGCTGCACCAGTTCCTGACTGTCGGCATCGGAATAGATCAGCGGCGGCACGAGACGGATGGTGGTGTCGGCCGTCACATTGATCAACAAACCGGCTTCCAGTGCCAGCGCTACCAGCGCGGCACAGGGACGATCAAGTTCGATGCCGATCATCAGCCCGACACCGCGGATGTCCACGACGCCTGCGACGTCCCGCAGCTCCGCCCCGAAACCGGCGCGGATTGCATCGCCCTGGCGCACCGCATTGCCCCGCAGATCGTCACGGTCGACCACTTCGAGGGTGGTCAGCGCGGCGGCGCAGGCGAGCGGATTGCCGCCGAAGGTCGAGCCGTGGGTGCCCGGCTTGAACACGCCGGCGGCCGGGCCGCGCGCCAGGCAGGCGCCGATCGGCACACCGGAACCCAGACCCTTGGCCAGCGTCATCACGTCGGGCTCGATGCCGGCGTGCTGAAAGGCGAACCAGCTGCCGGTGCGGCCAATGCCGCACTGCACCTCGTCCACCATGAAAAGCCACTGATGCTGGTCGCACAGCACGCGCAGTTCGCGCATGTAGGCGAGGTCTGCCGGGTGGATGCCGCCCTCGCCCTGCACCGGCTCGAACAGCACGGCGACGACGTTGCGGTTGTGTTCGGCGATGGCGCGCACTGCCTCGATGTCGCTGAACGGCACCCGGTAGAAACCCGGCGTCAGCGGCTCAAACCCGGCCTGCACCTTGCGGTTGCCGGTGGCCGACAATGTGGCCAGCGTGCGTCCGTGGAAGGCGTGTTCCATGACGATGATGCCCGGCAGTTCGACGCCGCGCTGATGACCGTACAGGCGTGCCAGCTTGATGGCGGCCTCATTGGCTTCGCAACCGGAATTGCAGAAGAACACCTCGTCCATGCCCGACAGCGCGGCCAGACGGTCCGACAGGTCTTCCTGAGCGGTCACCCGGTAGAGGTTCGAGCAATGGATCATTTCGGCGGCCTGGCGGGAAATCGCCTGCACCAGATCGGGGTGGCCGTGGCCCAGCGTGTTGACCGCCACGCCCGCCATCGCGTCCAGATATTCGCGCCCGGCGTCGTCATACAGGCGGGCGCCCTTGCCGTGCGTGAAGGCGACCGGCTGCCGGCCGTAGGTATTCATCAGATGCGTCATCGAAAGCTCCGCGACCGCGTGGCGAGTGTGCCGTCAGGCGCACTACGGAAAACGAAAAAAGCACGGCGGCTCGCGCCGCCGTGCTTGATCAAGCCGAGATTTTAGTGCAAAGCCGTCACGCTGTGTAGCGCCAGACCGTCGTGTGCGGCGCACATCGTCACTGCAGCGCAGCAAAGGTCGCGGGTGACACGCCGCTTCACAACCTGCCTGAAACGGACAACAACATCGCTAGCGCCTTGATCCGGAACGGATCACCGACAGGTACGGCGTGCCAACCTCAGTCTGGCACAAAGCGTGCTAGCACCGAGCAACCCATGTAGATCTGTTTCAGCTTGCGTTCGGCATCGTCGGCCGACGTACCCGGAATGCTCAGGTTCTCCATCAACACGCCGCTGCGTGTGCGAATGCTGAATCCGAACCGTGCTACCGGAGACCGCACCGTCGAAGGCTTCGTTGCCTTGTGAGCGCGCATGGGTGAATTAAGCATAAATCGCAATCTCGTCATGGAGATAGCGCGAGTATAGAAACTAGTTGGTAACTTTACAATTCGTTCCGATTGTTTTTTAAGGGATTTCTTGTTTGACTCGCTTTGCCTGCCGGCACACGCATCTGCGACCCGGGTCAAGAATTCCATTGCACAGGTCGTAAATCCGATATGAGCGCCGTACCGCACCTCGAAGCCGCAGCTTTATCGATTGCCGATTCACCGGCGAACGAAGTCCTGTCGACACGCCATGCCGATGACGCGTTGCGCGACGGGAGCCGCGCTCCGCGCAGTTTCACCATCATCGGCGCCACCGCGAATGGCAAGGCGTTCCGACCCAGCGACTGGTGCGACCGTCTGTGCGGCGTGATGTCATCGTTCGGCAGCCAGCGCAAGATGCGCTACTCGCCATTTGTGCGACCAGGGTGCTGGATCACCGGGGAAAAGTGTGTTTTCGTCGATGCGCGGCTGTATGAGCTCGAACCGCTGGCTTACAACTTCCTGATGCACTTCGCGCGCGACAACGGCTTGCGCGTCGACTACCAGGTCAGCGACACGCTGCCCTGACGGGCATGGCCGCAATCGACCTGCGTCGTCCGGAATGCGGACGGACAGTGAGCGCGGGAATCCACGACAACGTATGAATTCCGGATCGATCATCCGGATGACCCGTCCGACGCCTCAAACCGTTGCTCCGGAAAAGCTGCCGGAGAAAACAAAAAAGCCGACCCGAAGGTCGGCTTTTTCATTCGTATCGAGGCTCAGGCCGCTGCGGCCATCGACTTGATCGCACCGGACAGGCGGCTCTTGTGGCGAGCGGCCTTGTTCTTGTGAATGATGTTCTTGTCGGCGATGCTGTCGATCGTCGTCTGTGCCTTCAGGAAGATCGCCTGCGCGGCCTGCTTGTCGCCGGCGAGAATCGCCTTGCGGACATTCTTGATCGCCGTGCGCAGTTCAGAGCGCTGGCTCGTGTTGTGATCGCGACGAACGTTTGCCTGACGGGCGCGCTTGCGTGCTTGTGCTGAATTGGCCATGTTGCGAACTCGTGTTCGGGAAAACACGCGAATATACATAAGCTCACAGTGCGGCGCAAGCCCCCTTTCGAGCTCCCGGCAGGCACGTTCGCGCTGCGCGCTCTGGTAAGGTGCGCGCTGACCCGGCATCGCCTTCTTTCGATGAATCTGCTCCGCGCACTCGCGACCGTCAGCAGCATGACACTGCTGTCGCGCATCCTCGGCTTCGTACGCGACTTCTTCATCGCGCGCGCTTTTGGTGCGGGCGCCGCGACCGACGCCTTCTTCGTCGCCTTCCGCCTGCCCAACCTGTTGCGCCGCATGTTCGCCGAAGGTGCGTTTTCGCAGGCCTTCGTGCCCATTCTCGGCGAGTACCGCAACCGGCGCGGCACCGACGATACACGGGCGCTGATCGATCGGGTGGCGACCCTGCTGGCGCTCATCGTCACCGGCGTGACGCTGCTCGGCATCTTCGGCGCGCCGTGGCTGATCTACATATCCGCCCCGGGCTTCGCGGCCGACGCCGAAAAGTTCGACCTGACGGTCATGCTGACCCGCATCACCTTCCCCTACATCCTTTTCATGTCGCTGGTGGCCATGGCCGGCGGCGTGCTGAACACCTTCAGCCGCTTCGCGATACCGGCATTCACGCCGGTGCTGCTGAATCTGAGCTTCATCGGCATGAGCCTGTTCGCGGCGCCCTTCTTCGATCCGCCAGTGCTGGCGCTCGCCTGGGCGGTATTCATCGGTGGCGTATTGCAGCTGGCGCTGCAGGTGCCGGCACTGATGCGCATCGGCATGCTGCCGCGCATCAGGCTCGATCTGCAGGACCCCGGCGTGCGGCGTGTTTTCAAGTTGATGCTGCCGGCCATCCTCGGCGTGTCGGTGTCGCAGATTTCATTGCTGATCAACACCATCTTCGCGTCCTTCCTGGAAAGCGGATCGGTGTCATGGCTGTATTACGCCGATCGCCTGATGGAATTTCCGGCCGGTCTGCTCGGCGTGGCGCTGGGTACCATCCTGCTGCCCTCGCTGTCGCGCAGTCACGCCGACGGAAACACCGGTGAATTTTCCGGCCTGCTCGACTGGGGCCTGCGGCTGACCCTGATGCTGACGCTGCCCGCTGCGCTGGCGCTCGCCCTGCTCGCCACGCCGCTGGTGGCCACGCTGTTCCACCACGGCCAGTTCACGGCGCACGATGTGCTGCAGACGCGCAACGCACTGGTCGCCTACAGTATCGGCCTGACAGGGCTGATCCTCGTGAAGGTGCTCGCGCCCGGCTTTTATTCGCGCCAGGACATCCGCACGCCGGTAAAAATCGCACTCGGTGTGCTGGTGCTGACGCAACTGATGAACCTTGCCTTCATCAAACCGCTGGCGCATGCCGGGCTGGCGTTGTCGATCGGTCTCGCTTCGCTGGTCAACGCCGCACTGCTGTATCGCGGCCTGCGGCGCATCGGCGCCTATCTGCCGGCACCCGGATGGACCGCTTTCTGGCTGAAGATCCTGGTCGCGCTGGCCGTCATGGGCGGCGTGCTGTACGTCAGCGCCGATCTGGCCGGCGACTGGCTGCGCGCAGGTACGATGACGCGCATCCTGAACCTGACCTGGATTGTTCTGGCGGGCGCGGGTGCCTACTTCGCCACGCTGTTTGCACTGGGTTTCCGGCTGCGCGACTTTTCGCGGCGCGCAACATCCTGACTGGAGGGCATGTATGAAACTGACGAGCAACAACTTCGCAGACAACAGCCGCATTCCGGGCGAAAACGCCTTCTGCATTCCGGCCGCCACCGGCCACGTCTGCCTGGGCGCGAACCGCAATCCACATCTGGCGTGGTCCGGCCTGCCGACCGGAACGCGGTCGCTGGTGCTGATCTGCAACGACCCGGACGTACCGACCCGGCCGGACGATGTGAATCAGGAAGGGCGCACCGTGCCGGCCAGTCTGCCGCGCACCGATTTTTCGCACTGGGTGCTGGTGGATCTCGCCCCGACAGGGGAAATCGCCGAAGGCGAGTTCTCGTCCGACGTGACGCCGTGCGGCAAGCCGGGCCCGACCGGACCGCGCGGCACGCGCCAGGGCATCAATGACTATACGGCCTGGTTTGCCGGCGACGAGCAGATGAAGGGCGACTACTACGGCTACGACGGTCCCTGCCCGCCGTGGAATGACGAAATCCTGCATCACTACGTGTTCACGCTGTACGCGCTGGACATCGAGCGGCTGCCGGTCGACGGGCGTTTCAACGCCGCCGATGCACTCAAGGCCATGGCTGGCCGGGTGCTCGGAGAAGCCAAGCTGACCGGGGTTTACTCGCTGAACCCGGCAGTCACCGGCTGACGTTCCCTCAGGCCTCGTCCGGCTCCGGATCATCGACCGCCGCGTCGCGCTGCGCGCGGATGCCGGCGATCACGTCGGCCGGCGCCGCAGCGGCGATGCGCGGCGTCGCGCATTCGACGTCGCCGCACTGCGCGCGATGGCGCAGCGCATGGTCGATCAGCACCAGCGCCAGCATGGCTTCGGCCACCGGCGTCGCGCGGATGCCGACACACGGATCGTGACGGCCGTGCGTGTTGACGATGACCGGGTTGCCCGCCTTGTCGATCGAATGGCGGTCGAGCCGGATGCTCGACGTCGGCTTGATGGCGATCGACACGCGCACGTCCTGACCGGTCGAAATGCCGCCGAGCACACCGCCGGCGTTGTTCGACAGATAGCCCTGCGGCGACATTTCGTCCGAATGTTCGGTGCCGCGCTGCTCGACACTCGCAAAACCGGCGCCGATTTCGACACCCTTGACCGCATTGATGCCCATCATGGCGTGCGCGATATCGGCATCAAGCCGGTCGTACACCGGCTCGCCCCAGCCAACCGGCACACCGGATGCCATGACATCGATGCGCGCGCCGCAGGAATCACCGGATTTGCGCAGCGTGTCCATGAACACTTCGAGTTCGGGCACGATGGCCGCGTCGGGGGCGAAGAATGGGTTGTCCGCGATGGCTGCACGGTCACGGTAGCTGATGCGCAGCGGGCCGAGCTGACTCATCCAGCCGTGGATGTCGATGCCGTGGCGCTCCTTCAGCCACTTGCGCGCGATCGCGCCGGCCGCCACGCGCACCGCGGTTTCGCGCGCCGACGAACGGCCGCCACCACGGTGGTCGCGGATGCCGTACTTCTGCCAGTAGGCGTAGTCGGCGTGACCCGGGCGGAAGGTTTCGGCGATGTTGCCGTAGTCCTTCGAACGCTGGTCCTGATTGCGGATCAACAATGCGATCGGCGTGCCGGTCGTCATACCTTCGAACACGCCGGACAGGATTTCCACTTCGTCCGGCTCGCGCCGCTGCGTCACGTGACGCGATGTGCCGGGCTTGCGTCGATCAAGTTCATGCTGGATGTCGGCAGCGGTCAGCGCCAGCCCCGGCGGGCAGCCATCGACCACACAGCCGATGGCCGGGCCATGCGATTCACCGAAGGACGTGACACAGAACAGCGTGCCCAAAGTGTTGCCGGACATGGGAAAACCCGCGATTTTTCAAGGCCCGGAGTTTACCATGCGCCCCGGTCGCGCCTTTCCGGCGCACACCGCCCGTGACTGCACCCGCCTCGCCATGACACAACGCTTCGCCCTCATCATCGTGCTGACCATCGTCGCTGGCCTGTGGCTCGACGGGCAGGCCTACGTCTGGGCACAGCCGGTGGTGTCCATCTGGACCTGGATGCTGTTCGGACTGCTGTGCTGGCGCGCCGATGCCGACCATCGCCGGCTGTGGCTGGTCTGCCTGGCGTGGGCAACCTTCGGCGAAATCGTGCTCGCGCTGGTCTGGGGGCTGTACGAATACCGGCTCGGCAATCTGCCGCTGTTCGTGCCGCCCGGCCATGTGCTGCTGTTCGCGCTCGGCATGTGGCTCACCGAGCGGCTGCCCGCTTCACTGCCGGACGCCGTTCCGGCACTGGGCGCCGGTCTGGTCCTGTCCTTCGCATGGCTGGAGGCCGACACCATCAGCCTGCTGCTGTTCGCCTTCTTCCTGCTGTGCATCCGGTACGGTCCGTCACCCCGGCTGTACGGCACCATGTTTGCACTCGCGCTGCTGATGGAACTGTACGGCACGGCGATGGGCAACTGGACCTGGGCGCTGCTCGTTCCGGGGCTGCCATTTACCGCCGCCAATCCGCCGATCGCGGCCGGTGCGTTCTATTGCGCGCTGGACTGGCTGGCGGGGCTTGCGATGCGTCGGGACGACACCGCCGCGACGGTCGAGGCGCGCTGAGCCCCGCGTCGGTGGGCGTCAAAGTCCGGTCATCCGCCGCACGGCGGTGAAATACATCCGGTAGGGCAGCAGTCGCAGCAGCAGCAGCCAGCGCGTGAAGCGGTGCGGAAAGTGGATGTGGAACTCGCCGCGGGCGAGGCCGTTCAGGATATGCCCCGCCGCTTCGTCGGAGGAAATGAGGGCCGGCATCTTGAAATCGTTCTGGGCGGTCAGCGGCGTTTCGACGAAGCCGGGGCAGACCAGATGCACGCCGAGCCCGCGCGGCCGCACGTCCATGAAGAGCGTTTCGGCGAAATTGATCAGTGCCGCCTTGGTCGCACCGTAGATGATGGCCTTGGGCAGGCCGCGATAACCCGCCACACTGGACAGGATGACCAGCGCACCCGACTGCGCGGCGAGCATGCCGGGCAGCACCGCGGCACAGCCCTTCATGACGGCCGCGACATTGGTGTTGAGCGTGGCGTCGATGTCCGCCGGATCCAGCTCCCAGGCGCGCACCGCCTGATAGCGCGCGGCGACGAACAGCACGGCATCGATGCCGCCCCAGCGTGCGGTGAGCGTGGCGGCCGCATGCGCGAGTGCGTCGGGTTCGGCCACGTCGAGCGGCAGCACCACGGCCAGGGGAGACAGCGAACCCAGTTGCGCGAGCTTGTCGGCACTGCGCGCCGACAACGCCACCCGGGCACCGTCGGCCATCAGCCGGCGCGCCAGCGCTTCGCCGATGCCGGACGATGCGCCGATGAGCCAGACGCGCTTGCCCGACCAGTCAGTCAGCGGCGGATTCAGCGGCGCGAACATCAGGGCGCGCCGCGGGTGAACGACAGCGTCACCTCGCCGAGGTGGATGCCGAACTTGCTCATCGCCGAACGGTTCAGCATGACCTTGTCGTCGATCATGTACATCCAGTCGTCGAAGTCGACGTTGTAGACGCTGCCATCGACCGGCAGCGCCAGTACATACCGCCAGCGCAGCGCACTGCCGCTTGCCTCGCCGGTCGCTTCGCCGACGACGTCGTCGGCACGGCCGGTGTAGCGGCCGTTGCCCAGATCCCTGATGGTCCACACGCGGCGGCTGGTCGTGCCGTCGCTCCATGAGAAGTGTTCATCCAGCGTGCCGGTGTCGCCTTCCCAGCGCGCCTCGATGCGCACCGTGAAGCGCTTGATCACCTCGCCGCCGCGGTCCTGGAACATGCCCCAGCCATTGACCGTGCCGTTGAAGTAGGTGCGCAGGTCCATGGCGGGCTTCTGCCCTGCATAACGATCGACCGCCACGCCACCACACCCGGCCACCAGCACGGCGGCGCACAGCGCACCGATGAAGCCCCGCATCCGCCACAACATCGATCTCACGACTTCAGTCCTCCGTCATTCGCTTCGGTTTCCACTTCCGGTTCCAGCCAGTCCGCATGGCGCCACAGAAGCACGCAGGCGGCCGCCTTGAGCGCCAACGGCACCAGCCCATAGACCGCGGCCAGCGCCAGTCGTGCATCGGCGTCGGTGGCGCCTGGCTGATAGCCGAGCACGCCCAGCAGCGGTAGCGCCAGACCGGCTGCCAGCGCCAGATTCATCTTGGTGACGAAGTTCCACACGCCGAAGCTGCCGCCAGCCGACAGCGGCTCATCGCGCCGGCCGACCAGGCCCGCCACCAGCGCCGCCGGCAATGCGAGGTCGGCACCGAGCGCGATGCCCGATGCGGCGCAGATCAGCATGAAGGCCGTGTCGTCACCCGGGCCGAGCGTGAACGCCCATGCGAAGACCGATATCGCGAGCACCATCGACGCAGCCCAGCTGCGCGCGCGACCGTAGCGGTCCGACAGGCGCGTCCACAGCGGCAGCGCCAGCACGCCGGCGACGAAGTACAGCGCGAGAAACAGCCCTTCCCGCTCCGCTGCGCCGAGCACGTCGGCGATGAAGAACAACACCAGGGTGGCCGGAATCGCCGACGCGATGCCATTGAGCGCAAACACCGCGAGCAGGCGACGGAAGCGCCTGTTCCGCAGCACCTCGCCCAGCACTGCACGCAACGGCTCGTGCCCCATCGGCTGCACGCGGCTCGCCTCCGGCACGGCGAACAGCGTGATGACAGCACTCACCGCCAGCAGCGGCAGCCAGTACAGCACCGCCTGCCACAGACCCTGTGCCGCATCCGGCGACAGCAAGCCCGGCGCGATGGACGCCGCCACGACACCGACCAGCGCACAACCTTCGCGCACCGCGACAAGCCGGGTGCCCAGAGCCGGCGTCGCCGACAGTTCGGCGCCCCAGGCGTAATAATTGATGGTGCTGATGCTGTAGCCGGCATAGACCAGTGCCAGCGCACCGATCAGCCAGAACACCGGATCGGCGCCTTCGGCCGGACGCACCAGCGCAAGCAACCCGAGCGCCAGCGGCAGCAAGCCCATCCACACCAGGCGACGGCGGCCCCGCGCGCGATCACTGGCCGCGCCAATCAGCGGGTCGACCAGCGCGTCGAGCAGACGCGCGGCGAACAGCACGATGCCCAGCACGGTCAGCGATACGCCGAAGCTGTCGGCGTACAGCTTCGGAATGTGTACGTAGATGGGCAGTGCCGCGGCGGCCAGCGGCGCACCGAGCACGCCATAGGCAAACAGGCGGGCCGATCTCAACTGGACGGGAGCGATTCGGCCAGCAGACGGGCGCGCAGCTTCGGCTCGCGGGTGCGGGCGTCAAGCCAGATGGCGAAGAAGGCATCGGACAACGCCCTGTCTTCGATGGCTGGCAGTTCGACGCCCTGATGGAAGAAGCGTGCGCTGCCGTCCGGCATCTTCACGCCGGTCAGCACATCGCCTTCCTTCACGTCTGGAAATACGCCAGTGAGGATGTCCTTCCAGCGCGCCAGAAGCTTCTTGTCGCGTTCGCCCAGGCGCTTGATCTCATCGATGCTGGCTTCGGCCAGCTTGTAGCCTTCGAACGAACGAGCGTAGCGGAGGCTCAGCGCAAAACCGCCGTCCGGCGAATAGCTGCCGCCGCTGGCCCACAGCGAGGCGTCGTACAGCTTGAAGCCGAACCAGCGCATTTCACCCTTGCCGAGCGGTTTCAGGTCGGGCAACACGTCGCCGGCCCCCGCCAGAGGCTGGGCGGACGCGATGCCGGCGACCATCAACAACAAGGCAAGCATTCGGCGCATCAGGTTTTCTCCAGATGAAATTGATGAACATCGATCGAACCGGCACGGAAACCGGCTTCGCAATACGCCAGATAGAAGCGCCACAGCCGCTGGAAGCGACGATCGAAACCCAGCGCGCGCAAGGCGTCGGTGCGCGCTTCGAAGGTGGCGCGCCAGCGTGCCAGCGTGAGCGCGTAATCAAGCCCGAAGCGGAAGTCGTCGCGCACCTGCAAGCCGACCTTCTCCGCCTGCTGCACGAACACGCTGGGCGAGGGCAGCATGCCGCCCGGGAAAATATGCTGCTGGATGAAGTCAGTGCCTTTACGGTAACGCGCAAACAGGTCGTCGGCGATGCTGATCGTCTGGATCACCGCCTGCCCGCCGGACGCCAGCAGGCTGTCGAGCTTGGCGAAATAGGTCGGCCACCAGCGCTCGCCGACGGCTTCGAGCATTTCGATCGATACGATGTGCGACGCCTTGCCGCGCAAGTCCCGGTAATCACGCAATTCGCAGGTCGCGCGGTCGGCATAGCCGCCGCGCTCGGCGCGCTGTCGCGCCCATGCAAGCTGTGCGGGAGACAGGGTCACGCCATGCACGCGCGCACCGGCACGCTGCGCCGCGACCTCGGCAAAACCACCCCAGCCGCAACCGATCTCGATCACGCTGTCGTCGGCCGACAGTCCCATCACGCGCGCGATGCGCTGATACTTGGCGAGCTGCGCCGTTTCCAGATCGCGTCGGGTATCGCCTTCGTACAGCGCGCTCGAGTAGGTCATGCTGCCGTCCAGCCACAGACCGTAGAACTCATTGCCCAGATCGTAGTGGGCGACGATGTTGCGGCGGCTGCCACGTCGCGTATTCGCGCGGCCGAGATGACGCATGCGCGCAAACACCAGCGCGAGCAGGTTGCCGTGCACCGCGCGCTGCAGCGCGTCGCGGTTCTGCGCGAACAGCGTCAGCACGCGGCCGAGCTCGTCGGTGTCCCAGAGTCCGTCGAACCACGCCTCGCCAAGACCGATGTCGCCGCGGGCGATCACGCGGTCGAATACACCCCAGTCGAGAACGCGCATTTCGACCGGCTCGCCCCGGCCGCCGAAAGACACCATTTCGCCGTCCGGCAGCGACATCATCAGCCAGCCGTGCTCGATGCGTTCGAGCAGTTTGAATACGTGGCGCGCGGCCGATGGAAGCTTTCCGTGTCGCGCAAGCGCGATGAGGGCATCCGGTTGGTTCATCGGGTCAATTCCTGTACTGGAGGAGGCGGTTTTCTGAAAAAGGGCACATTCGCCCGCCACAGGTGAAAAGCCTGGATATGAATGCGCGCGATCACACCCAGCGTCATCAGCGGAAAAGCCGCCAGCGCACGCCACGCCACGGCGCGGCTCATCGGCACGGCGCGCCCCGAGACACGCGTGCGCAACTGCCGTTCTGCGCCTTCGAAGTAGTCGATCGCGACCGCATGCTGGGTGTCGCGCTGATCGAAACGGAAGCGATAGGAACCGCTGACCGGAAAGAAGGGCGACACGTGAAACACCTTGCGTGTTTCCAGCCACTCGCCATTCAGGATGGGGCGGCGGTCGTCATGCGCCACGAGGTAGGCATGGCGTTCGCCGAAGGTGTTGCTGACCTCGCACAGCACGGCGCGCAAGGCACCGTCGGCGTCGTGACAGAACCAGAAGCTGACCGGGTTGAACACATAACCGAACAGCCGCGGCATGGTTTGCAGGACGACTTCCCCATCAACGCCGGCCAGCCCCTCCTGCGCCAGCAATGCGCGTATCCAGGGCAGCGGATGCGATCCGTCGCGCGCACCGTGATCGCGGTAGTGCAGCGACAACGGCGCCCAGCGGTTCAGTGCAAGCATCGGAATCTTCGACTTGCCCAGCGTGTCGAGACGAAAACGCATGAAGAACAACTGATACGCGAAGCGGCGACGGACCTGTGCGGTCCGCTCGTGCATGACTGCGCCGCGGCACAGGCTGACGTCGCTCGCCATCATCACGCGGCCAGCACCGGTTCGCTGCGTTGCCAGGGCACGTCGGCACCGAGCTGCCGCGCCACGCGCACCGCGGACGACAGGCCGTCCTCGTGAAAACCGTAGCCGGTCCAGGCGCCGCAGAACCATATGCGGTCGCGGCCCTGTATTTCGGGCAGCCGTTGCTGCGCATCGATCGCCGGGCCATCGAACAGCGGGTGCGCATATTCGATGCGCGCGATCACGCTGGCCGGATCGGGCTGGATGAACGGGTTCAGAGTCACCACGACAGGGTGCCTGAACGGCAGCGGCTGCAGGCGGTTCATCAGGTAGGACACGCTGACTGGCCGCTCGTCGGGCGCGCCCTCGCCCGCCAGGTAATTCCACGCTGACCAGACGCGCCGGTTGCGCGGCAACAACTGCGTGTCCGTGTGCAACACCGCATGGTTGGACTGGTAGCGTATGGCGCCAAGCAGCCGCTGTTCGGCAGGCGTCGCTGCTTCACCCAGCAGAACGAGTGACTCATCGGAATGACTGGCCATCACAACCTGATCGAAGCAGGTCGAGGCGCCCTCCGCATCGATCCACACGCCCTCTTCGGTCCGGCGCACACGGGTGACGGCCGCACCGCGCCGCACGTCCGACAACAGCGCAGCCAGTTTCTTCACGTACTCACGCGAACCACCGCGTACGGTGAGCCACTGAGGTCGGTCATTCACGCGCAGCAATCCGTGGTTGTGGCAGAAGCGGGCAAACGTGGCGAGCGGGTAGGCCATCATCGTACGGGTCGGGCAGGACCAGATCGCTGCCGCCATCGGCAGCAGATACCAGTCCCGGAAGGACTCGCTGTAGCGATGCTTCACCAGAAACTCACCGAGCGACAGGTGCTCGGCGCTGCCGTTGGCGGCCCGCTCGGTCACTTCGCTGTTGAAGCGCATGATGTCCTGCAACATCCGCCAGAACTTTGGCCGGGCGAGATTCGCCGGTTGGGCGAACACCGTGGCGAGGCTGCTGCCGCTCCATTCGATGCCGGAGTCGCGCAGGCTGACGCCGAAGCTCATTTCGCTGTCCGCGATGTCCACGCCCAGATGAGCGAACAGGCCGCACAGGTGCGGATAGGTCGCCCGGTTGAATACGATGAAACCGGTGTCCACCGGATGGCGCACGCCATCCAGTTCGACATCAAGCGTGTTCGAGTGACCGCCGAGACGGTCGTGCTGTTCGAACAGGGTGACCTGGTGTTCGCGCGACAGCAGCCATGCGGCTGCGAGTCCGGAAATTCCGGAACCCACGACTGCAATTCTCATAACTCTCCTGGAACCGCCCTGGGTGAGATGCGGCCGTAACACAACGCGGAAGCAAAGCGTAACTTTACATTGACACAACCAATTAACGGAAAATGGACATCCACATCAACGCGCCAGCGCGGCCTCTATGGCAGCGATCATTTCGGGCGATTCCGGCGCCACATTGCTCGGAAACGCCGTGATCGTGCTGCCATCTCTCGCGATCAGATACTTGTGGAAATTCCATGCCGGTTCGACGCCAGTCAGACGCGTGAGGTCGGCGTAAAAGGGGTGCCGCTGCGCACCCTTCACGGCAGTCTTCGAAAACATCGGAAACTTGACCCCGTAGGTCATGCTGCAGAACTCTGCGATGTCCTTGTCGCTGCCCGGCTCCTGATTCCCGAAATCGTTTGACGGAAATCCCAGCACGGTCAGGCCGCGCGCGCCGAAGCGAGACTGCAGTTTTTCCAGGCCTTCGTACTGCCGGGTAAAGCCGCAGCGACTTGCGGTATTGACGACAAGCAACACGCGACCGCTGAATTCGCACAGCGATCTCGGCTTGCCGTCGAGCAGGCCGGGCAGCGAGCGATCAAGCAGGTTCGGGCAGGCTTCGGCCATGGCGACTCCGGTCATCAGGGTAAAAACGGCAGCAAGAAACCCGTCAGCGCGACGCACGACTGGGCTCACAACAGCGCACCGTCGTTTCGGAAAACGCCGACGGCAGGAAGTGGATGCCCGTCACCGCGCGATGCAGGTGGATGAGCGTTTCGTTCGGCGTCGCCTTGTGCGCGGCTCTTGCTGGCACAGCCAGCGCAACCGGCGCCGGATTTGCGGTGGCCGACGGTTCGTCCGCGCCCGGCATGCGAGCATTGCATGTACTGCTGAAAGCACCCGTTACGGCGAATAGCAAACCCGCTACAGCAGCGTGCTTCATGATTACCCCCCCAATTTGTCCTGGACAAAACGATCTAATGTTCTTAATCTAGGGTGCATTGAACGCTGTGTCAATAGTTTGTCCAGGACAATATGAAACATGACGCCAACGGTCTGGCTCGAATGACGATCAGCGCCGTCGAACGCGAAACAGGCCTTCCCAAAGATACGTTGCGCGCGTGGGAAAGGCGCTATGGATTCCCCCAGCCTGCTCGCGATGAAGCGGGCGAGCGTCTGTATACGTCTGACGACGTCAATCGGTTGCGCCTGATACGCAGATTGCTCGATCAAGGGTGGCGGCCGGGCAAGCTGCTGGCCGCCAGCGAGGCGGAACTACAGCGGATTATCGAAGCTGAACGCGGCGCAGGCGGGCCGGTCGCGCCGGATGGTGGCGTACCGACGGAAGACGTACTCGCGGCGATACGGCGTCACGATGTACCCGCACTGCGCAACCTGTTCCAGCGCAGCCTGCTCGAAAGAGGTCTGCAGGGGCTGGTGTCGGACCTTGTCGCGCCCCTCAACGTGGTCATCGGCGAAGCCTGGCTACGCGGCGAACTGGGCGTGCCGGAAGAACACTTCTACACCGAGCAGGTGCAGAGCTTCCTGCGAGGTACCCTCGCCAGCTACACCCGGCCGGCCACGCCGCCGCGCGTGCTGCTGACCACATTGCCGGAAGAGGAACATGGTCTCGGACTGCTGATGGTGGAGGTGATGCTTGCATCCGAAGGCGCGCAGTGTTGTTCGCTCGGGCCCCGCATGCCGCTGACCGACATCCGCACATCGGCCATCACCTCGGCGGCCGACATCGTGGCGCTGTCCTTCAGCGCTGCCTATCCGCTGCGCCAGGCACTCGCCGGCGTTCGTACCCTGCGTGAATCACTTCCGGACACGGTGGACATCTGGGTCGGTGGCGCAGGGGCGCACGAGCGACTGGCCGGCATCCCCGGCGTATCCGTGATTGGTGCCATCCGGAGCGTGCCCGACGCGCTGGCGCGGTGGCGCGCGGCCCGGCTGCCCGGTGCGTCCATCGCCGCCCTCAACTGACGCGCGGACTCACCGGGCGGACGTCATCCGGCCGGGACTTTCTCCTGAAATATGCACCGGGCACGCCGCTCAGGTTCGATAGCGCCCTTTTCATCCGCCTATTTCATTTACCGGCAGCGGGCTGAACGTGGTTTGATCTGACCGGTCGTACACGTACAGCATTCATCATGCTGACTTGTGCTCGCGTAAAATGGCGTTTTCCCGAGGAGCCCGCCCATGCTCTACCCTGAACTGTTCAAGTCACTCGAATCCGCCCGCTGGGACATGGACAAGGACGTGCCTTGGGACGGCTTCGACGCGTCGCTGCTGTCGGACGAACAGGCGCTGACCATCAAGATGAATGCCATCACCGAGTGGTCCGCGCTGCCGGCAACCGAAATGTTCCTGCGCGACAACCGCGACGATTCCGACTTCTGCGCCTTCATGTCGGTGTGGTTCTACGAGGAACAGAAGCATTCGCTGGTACTGCTCGAGTACCTGCGCAGGTTCCGGCCCGACCTGGCGCCGACCGAGCAGGAACTGCACGAGGTGCGCTTCGAATTCGATCCGGCACCGGCGCTTGAAACGCTGATGCTGCATTTCTGTGGCGAAGTGCGGCTGACCCAGTGGTATCGCCGTGCGTCGGAATGGCACACCGAGCCGGTCATCAAGCACATCTACAATCTGCTGTCGCGCGACGAGGCGCGGCATGGTGGCGCCTATCTGAAGTACATGAAGCGTGCGATCGAGCGCACCGGCGACACGGCGCGCGCGGCGTTTTCCAAGATCGGCATGTTGATGGCGGCCAGCGGGCGCGCCGGCAAGCCGCTGCATCCGACCAACCTGCACGTCAGCAAGGCGCTGTATCCGCGCGACACGATACAGTCCCGCCTGCCCGACCCGGACTGGCTCGAGCACTGGCTGGACCAGCAGATCCGCTTCGACAAGGATTGCGAAGCGCGCGTCATCGGCGGCATCCTGCGCAATCTCGGTTCGCTGTTCGGCGAGAGCTTCAAGACCGTCAGCGACCTGAACCGCTTCCGCAAGCAGTTCGCCACGACCGCTTGATGGAGGGCGGCACACCGGCCTTCGAGGGCAAACTGTGCGCGCCGGCCGACCTGTCGGCGCGCGCGGCCGAGCTGCCCGTATCTCGGGTATTCACCAACGGCTGTTTCGACATCCTGCATCGCGGTCACGTGACCTGCCTGGCACAGGCGCGTGCGCTCGGTGGCTCGCTTATCGTGGCGCTGAACTCCGATGACTCGGTGCGCCGGCTGGGCAAAGGCGATGACCGCCCGGTCAATCCGCTGCAAGATCGCGCAGCCGTGATCGCGGCGCTGGAATCAGTCAGTCTGGTCACCTGGTTCGACGCCGATACCCCGCTCGATCTCATCCTTGCCTGTCGTCCCGAGGTGCTGGTCAAGGGCGGAGACTGGCCGATCGACCGCATCGTCGGCGCACGTGAGGTGCTGGCGTGGGGCGGCCGGGTCGAATCGATCGCTTTCGAGCACGAGCGCTCGACCAGCGCACTGTTGCAGAAAATCCGTGGGCTCTGATCGCGGCGGCGGGTGCGGCATCGCACCATAACCGTGCATACCGGGGCGCGGCCCTTATCATCCGGCTTTTCCGCCTCCTGCCTGCCTGCTCCACCCGCCCCGATGAAACGTCTGTTTGCATCCCGCCCCGCCCGTCTGCCGATGCAGCGCTTGTTGCTCACCTGCTGCGCACTTTTCTCTTTTTCGGCTCTCGCTGCACCCCTCGTCGAAGACACGCTGGCGCAGCGCGTACTCGCCTGTACCGGCTGTCACGGCGCCGAAGGTCGCGCCGGCCCGGACGGCTATTACCCGCGCATCGCCGGCAAGCCGGCCGGCTATCTGCACAACCAGCTACTGAACTTCCGCGACGGTCGCCGCCAGTACCCGCTGATGTCCGAACTGCTGCAGACGCTCGGCGACGACTACCTGCGCGACATGGCCGACCACTTCGCCGCGCTCGACCTGCCCTACCCGGCCGTCCGCGCCATGGGCCCGAACGCGGCGCTCACCCGCGGCGAAAAACTGGTGCGCGAGGGCGACGCAGCACGTGACCTGCCGGCCTGCGCCAGCTGCCATGGCGACGCACTGATGGGCGTCGCGCCCGCGATTCCGGGCCTGATCGGCCTGCCGCGCGACTATCTGGCCGCCCAGCTGAGCGCCTGGAAAAGCGGCATCCGCCAGGCACACGCGCCGGACTGCATGGCACAGATCGTCAAGCAACTGAGCGCGGACGACATCGGCGCGGTATCGCAGTGGCTGGCTGCACAGACAGTGCCGGCCGGTGCCAGACCCGCTGCCAGGCCGGCGCGCGACCTGCCGATACGCTGCGGAGGCGTGCCCGCCGCGCAGACAGCCGGGGGCGCCGCACGATGAAACGCGCCGCACTGATCCTTCCGCTTTTGGCGCTGCTGGCTGCACTGGTCTGGTGGACGACCGGTCGTGACGCCGGTCCGGACACGCCCGCGATTGCCAACGCATCCCGCGTCGCTGCACCATCGACTGAACTCGTCGCACGCGGCGAGTATCTGGCACGCGCCGGCAACTGCATGGCCTGCCACAGCGCACGCGGCGGCACACCCTGGGCCGGCGGGCGCGCCATCAACACCACGTTCGGCACCTTCTACACGACCAACCTCACCCCCGACCCCGACACCGGTCTCGGCCGCTGGACTTCCGACGAATTCTGGCGGGCGCTGCACGAAGGTCGCTCGCGCGACGGCCGTCTGCTCTATCCAGCCTTTCCCTACACCAGCTACACCCATGTCACGCGCGAAGATTCGGATGCGTTGTGGGCCTATCTGCAGACGCTGCCCGCGACCCGGCAAGCCAGCCGGCCGCACGTGCTGCGCTTCCCGTACGACTCGCAGACCGCGCTGGCCGCCTGGCGGGCGCTGTATTTCAAGCCGGCCGTGTTCCAGGCCGACGCGTCGCAGTCCGCAGACTGGAACCGCGGCGCCTATCTGGTTCAGGGGCTCGGCCACTGCAGCGCGTGCCACGCACCGCGCAACGCGCTGGGCGCCAGCGAAGACGCGGACAAGCTGGCCGGCGGACTGATGGCAGGCCAGAACTGGTATGCGCCGTCGCTGGGCTCACCGCACGAGGCGGGCGTGCAGGGCTGGAAACGCGACGACGTCATCGCACTGCTGCGCGACGGCATCACGCACGACGCGTCGGTCGCCGGGCCGATGGCCGAGGTGGTGTATGGCAGCACGCAATATCTGTCCGCCGGCGATCTGGACGCGATGGCGACCTATCTGCAGGCGTTGCCTGCGACGTCTTCTGCGGCAGCGACCGGCCGGGCTGTCGCGCTGGACGACGCGCAGCGCGCCCGCGCCGCCCTGCTGTACGCCGACCACTGCGCGAATTGCCACGGCGAGCAGGGCGAAGGATCCGGCCGCATCTATCCGGCGCTCGACGGCAACCGCGCGGTGACGCTGGACCCGCCGGCCAATCCGCTGCGCATCGTCCTCGGCGGCGGCTTCGCCCCCGCCACACAGGGCAATCCGCGTCCGTTCGGCATGCCCCCGTTCGCCGCCAGTCTGAGCGACGAAGACATCGCGCTGGTCGTGTCACACATCCGCAGCAGCTGGAGCAACACTGCAAGCCCGGTCAGCGTGATCGATGTGCAGCGCTACCGCGGCAATCTGCGCTGAGTGCATGGCCCCACGGGCCATGACTGCGGGAGGAGCCCCTGTGGGACGGCGTCCCCGCCGCGATGCGCACGCTGCTCAACGATGGTCGCGGCACGATCGCGGCGAGGCGGCCGCGCGCCAAGGGAACCGCCGCCATGCCTATTGCAGCGAGGACGCCGCTACCGCGTCAGCCCCGACCGCGATCAGCTGTTGCGGATGCGCGCGACCAGGGCGTCGGTGTATTGCTTCGTCGTCGCCTTGCCGCCGAGATCGCCGGTGCGCACATTATCGATATTGAGCGTATCCGACACTGCCTTGCGGATGACGTCGCCCTTTTCCTGCAGATTCACATGGTCAAGCATCAACGCGGACGCCAGCACCAGTGCGGTCGGATTGGCGATGCCCTTGCCGGCGATGTCCGGCGCGGAGCCATGCACCGCCTCGAAGATCGCCGCGTCGGCACCGATGTTCGAGCCCGGTGCCATGCCCAGGCCACCGACCAGACCTGCCGTCAGGTCGGACAGGATGTCGCCGAACAGGTTGGTGGTCACCAGCACGTCGAACTGCCACGGATTCATCACCAGCTTCATGCAGCAGGCGTCGACGATGACCTGTTCGAACTCGATGCGGCCCTTGTAGCGCTCTTCGTACATCTGTTCGGCGGTCTCCAGGAAGATGCCGGTCAGCGCCTTCATGATGTTGGCCTTGTGCACCACGGTCACCTTCTTGCGGCCGAGCGCGATCGCGTGTTCGAACGCGTATTCGAGAATGTGGCGCGCGCCCTGACGGGTGTTCACACCGGTCGACATGGCCACCGCGTGCGGGTCGCCCTCGATCGGGATGAAGTGCTCATAGCCCATGTACAGGCCTTCGAGGTTTTCGCGGCAGACGATCAGATCAATGTTGTCGTAGCGGCCACCCGGGATCAGCGTGCGCGCCGGACGGATGTTGGCGTACAGCTTGAACGCCTCGCGCAGACGCACGTTGATCGAGCGGAAGCCGCCGCCGACCGGCGTCTCCAGCGGGCCCTTCAGGCCGAGCCGGGTGCGGCGGATGCTTTCCAGCGTCGCCTCCGGCAGCGGGTCACCGTGCGTCTTGAGCGCGCCCATGCCGGCCGGCTGCGTATCCCATTCGAACGGCGCACCGACGGCGTCCAGCGCAGCCAGCGCGGCGTCCATGATTTCGGGGCCGATACCGTCGCCGGGTATCAGGGTGGCGGGGATTTTGTGCGCACTCATTCGGGGTCTCCTGTCATGGTTGTGCATCGCCGGACGTCAGCGCCGGGTTGGCGCAGCGTCCGGAAATGTGGAATGGCCGAAGCAAGAAACCTGCCCCGGCAGGGTCTGGCGGCACGTACCGGCAGACCCGATGTTCATGCCGGCGCGACCGGCTCGATGGCGCGCCATACCGTGGCGCCGCCGCTGGCCTTGTCGATCTCGGCCAGCACGCGTTCATGTTCGGCCCGCTCGGCGTCACTCGCCAGCACGCGACGCAATGCACCGGAAACGCGCGTCGGCCCGGCACTGCGCACCGTTGCGGCATCCGGTTCGAGATCGATGATCAGGCTTTCCTGACCACGCGTCATCGCCAGATACACCTCGACCAGCAGTTCGGCGTCGCGCAGTGCGCCGTGGAATTCGCGATGCGTATTGTCGATGCCGAAGCGCTCGCACAGTGCATCGAGATTGGCGCGCTTGCCGGGGAACATGTCGCGCGCCATGCGCACGGTGTCGATCGGCGGGCCGCTGGTGATCGTGCGCAGCAGCGGCAGCCCGATCAGGTTCAGTTCGTTGTCGATGAAACCGACGTCGAATGCGGCATTGTGGATGACCAGTTCGGCGTCGCGCACGAAATCGACGAATTCCGCCGCCACATCGCGGAATTTCGGCTTGTCGGCGAGAAAGTCGGTCGTGATGCCGTGAATGGCGACGGCCCCTTCCGGCACCTCGCGCTCCGGATTGACGAAGCGGTGCAGTTGCCTGCCGGTTCGCTTGCGACCCACCATTTCGACGCAGCCGATTTCGATCAGCCGGTCGCCGTTCTGCCATTCCAGTCCGGTCGTTTCGGTGTCGAGGATGATCTGGCGTTTCATTGGAAGGGAAGTCTGGAAACAGGTCGGACTGCAGCGCCGCGCATTCTACAGCCAGCCGTCACGCTTACGCGCCGCGCAAAGGAATCGCGTCGCGCGCCAGCCGGTCGGCGCGCTCGTTTTCCGGGTGACCGGCGTGGCCCTTGACCCACTTCCACTCGACTTCATGCACCCGTGCCGCCGCGTCAAGCGCCTGCCACAGGTCGACGTTCTTGACCGGATCGCCGCCCGCCGTCTTCCAGCCCTTGCGCTTCCAGCCGTGTATCCACTCGCTGATGCCCTTCTGCACATACTGCGAATCGGTATACACCACGGCGCGCACCGGCTTCTTCAGTGCGTTGAGCGCCTCGATCACCGCCATCAGTTCCATGCGGTTGTTCGTGGTCGCGCGCTCGCCGCCCGACAGTTCGCGCTCTACGGCGCCGCACTTGAGCAGCGCGCCCCAGCCGCCCGGGCCGGGGTTGCCGCTGCAGGCACCGTCGGTGTAGATGATCACGTCGTCCAAGGCTTGCTCCAGGTTCAGGTGCCGAACTTGCGGTCCGGCACGGTATTGCGATTGGCGCTGCCGACGCTGGCCACGGCTCGCGCGGCGGCGCGGCGGTCGCTCCATTGCGGCGTGATGAGGCGCATGCCATGCACCCGCTTGACGCCCTGCAGTACGTAGGCGCCTCCCAGAAACGGCCACCAGCGGTCCCCGGCGGATTCGATGAAGCTCCAGCGTGCCAGCCATTTTTCGCTGCGTACCGGCGGGCGATAGCAACCGAAACAGCCCGCCTGCGTGTCCAGGCTGAGCAGCTTGAACCAGTCGCGCAGGCGCGGCACCGACAGCCAGTCACCATTCCACGGAAAGGGCTCGCGTTCCTGCAGGCGCCGCCGTGCGCCCCACAGGCTGAACGGGTTGAAGCCGGTCACCAGCACCTGTCCCTCCGGTACCAGCACGCGCTCGACCTCACGCAGCACGGCGTGCGGGTCGGCAGCAAATTCGAGCACATGCGGCAGCACTACCAGATCGACGCTGGTGGCGGGAAACGGCAGATGCACCGGATCGCACACCAGCGCCGGCTTCGTGCCGGAGTGCGCATCGTCGCTGTACAGCTTGAACGGCATCCGGTTGGCGCGCAGATAGTCGTGCTGCAGCAGGCCGATCTGTACCGCGTTGTAACCGAATACATCCGCCAACAGCAGGTCGACCTGCGCGTGCTCCCAGCGCTGGACGTACTGTCCCTGCGGGGTATCCAGCCATTCGTGCAAACCGGGAATCGACATGTTTTTCGGGGCGGTGAATCGTCGCGCGTGCAGGCGACGCATTGTCATTGCGCCAACGTCACGCCAGAATCGGGCGGATGAAGATATATCCGATACCCGCGTTTGGCGACAATTATCTTTGGCTGGTCGCAAACGGAACACGCGCGCTGGCGGTCGACCCGGGTGACGCCACACCGGTGCTCGCCGCACTCGACCGGCACCACCTGACGCTCGACACCATCCTGATCACCCACCACCACAGCGACCACATCGGCGGCGTCGCCGAACTGGTGCGTCGCACCGGCGCACGCGTCTACGGGCCCGCGGACGAGCGCATTGCCGAAGTGACCGATCCGGTGGCGGAGGGCCGGCGCATCGACCTGCCCTGGCTGGGCGTCGCCCTCAGCGTGCTCGAAGTGCCCGGCCACACGCGCAGCCACATCGCGTGGTATGGCGGCGATGCACTTTTCTGCGGCGACACGCTGTTCGCCGCCGGATGCGGCCGACTGTTCGAAGGCACCGCCGAGCAGATGTGGCATTCGCTGTCGCGCATCGCCTCGTTGCCGCTGCACACGCAGATCTACTGTGCGCACGAATACACCGAATCCAATCTGCGCTTCGCACTGGCGGTCGAACCGGACAACCAGGCGCTGATCGCCCGCGCCCGCCGCGTTGCGAAGCTCCGGGCCGCCGGCCAGCCCAGCGTGCCGTTCGCACTGGCCGAAGAACTGGCCACCAACCCCTTCCTGCGCGTGCGCGAGGCAGCGGTCATTCGCGCGGCCGAAGCGCACGCCGGCCGCGAACTGAAAAGCCCGGTCGAGGTGTTCGCGGTCCTGCGGGAGTGGAAGAACGGGCTCTAGCGGGGTGCGGAGCGGCCAAACCTGGTCCGGAGTCTGGCCGATCGAACTGTGTCCTGGCCAGACCTAAGGGTCGCCAGGCAGGTCACTGTCCTCGACGCGAAAACCGCTTGCCTCGCTGGATCAGGTCAGCCTCAGGCGGAGATCATCGTCTGCGCCGGGCCAGGCAACCGACCATCAGAAGCCCGGCTCCATAAAGCCAGGCGGCAGGCGGCAGCGGCACCGCAGTGACGGCATTGACATAGAACCTGCGACCGTCGGTTTCGCCTTCGATCACGGCCAGGTCGCTGAAGACATGGACCGTCAGCGGCGCCGGACCGGAGAACGGCGGATCAGCGACCAGCCATTCGAACACGTCGCCCTGATCGGGAACGAAGCCATCGATGAAGCGCAGGTTCACAACGCTGTCTACGAGATTCGCCTGACCCAGTACGACCAGCTGGTCATATTCGATGCCCGCGAGGCGACCGCCGATTTCGATGTCGAAGATCGTGCCGTTCGCATCGAGGTTGCCGTCGATGGTGAGGATGCCGGGCGAGTTGCCCGGCCCGACGGTAACGGCACCCGTTGCAATGGCGCTGTTGAAGCCGCCGGAGCCGTAGCCTATCCTCCCGGTGCCGCTGAGCGTGCCGCCCAGGAACTCGATCTGATCGCCAGTCAGCCGCCCATTGACCACCGTGTCACCTTCGAGCTGGCTGAAGCTGCCGACGCGCAGCTCACCATCCGGATCGATCACCAGTTCGGGCGTGTTGAACAGCGTGGCGACGCCCTGCCGATCCTGGATGAAGGCGTCCGCATCCACCACCGTCGCGATGCCGTTGAGAGGTTCGACAATTCCGGGGACGCGCACGCGACCGGCGTTCTCGAAGACGCCGACCGCGTTGTAATCGGAGGCGTTATCAGGAAAAAGCGGATCGTCTTCCGGCACCGGAAGAAAGGTCATTTCGCCCCCCCGCGCGTTGCGGACGTTGATCACGCAGGTGTCGCCGAATCGATCGTTCGAACAGGGGCCGGACTCGCGGCTGCCCAGCAGCACGCCCGTAAAAAAGCCTTCGTTGATCAGTTGGCCACGGCCTGGACTGGCGAGTGGCGACGATCCTGCCCCCATCGCCACCAACGCACCACCGCCCGCCGTCACCAATGTTCCGGTGTTGTGCAGCGTCGCGTCGGGCCCGATCTCGATGCGGCTCTGAAACCCGTCGACGAGAAAAACTGCGTGCTGCCGCCACTCCGCGACATCAAAGTTCCCGCCTCGCACCAGAGCGATGCGGCTGCGCTGGTTCAGCAGCAGACCACCGGTCTCCGTCGTGGTGATACCGGTAAACACATGGGAGCCCGCGAAGGAAATACCGTACGTGCTCGGGTTGCCGCCAAGCCCGTCGGCGTAGAAGGTGGCGGTGTCGTGGTATCCACCGGCGGCCAGGTGAAGCGTGCCCGACCATGTCTCGAACTTGCCGCCATCGTGCTGCACCGGCAGCGCGAATACGCTCGTTCCGGTACCGGACGCCTTGATCACCGACCCGCTCCGGTTCACGAAAGACGACCGCGCAAGATCGGAAGTTCGAACCATGCCCAGATCGTTCTGGATCCAGTAAGTCGAAAAAACATCATTGACGAAACGCGCACCGCCACCCAGCGTCAGTTGGCCGTTGCCCGTCTGGAAAAACTGACCCTTGTTGATCGCATCGAGCGGAAACAGGTCCTCGGCATCGCTGGCCGCGATGTACATGCCGTCGGTCGGAAACGAGACGCCATAGCTTGCGCCCGGGACGGCGGTGTCTCCTCGAAATTCGACCCGGGCCGAGTAACCCGCAGCGGCAATCCAGCCATTGGCGAGCACAGCGTTTGTTGCGGTTGAGGGTCCGAAAAAGCCGTCCCGAAAAATGATCGTGCCGCCCTCCATCGACAGCACGCCCAGATCGACCGCCCCGAACTTATCGACCTGCTGACCACTGGGCACGGTCGTCTGCGCCGTCGCCGACGCCCACGCCGCAGCGCCGCACACAAGCAGGGTCAAGGCTGCAGAACGTCCTGACCGCGGAGTGTGCTGACGGCGCTGTGACCGAACGGCTCGGTTCGAAAAGCAGGCGTCCATGATTACCACTCCATGATGAAGTCACCCTTTGAACCGTAGCAGCCGCTGCGAACCGCAACCACCTCGCCCGCAACACCCGCCGAGAAATATGTCATGGTGCCCCTGAGGATGACGTTGCCCGTGCGTCGGCGACGGTTCAGCTTGACCTGCAATATGGATGGTGCGGTGTCCCGAGACGGGCACAACGTACCCGATCACTCCAACGCGACTTCCGGCACCTTGAAGCCGACGCGGTCACGACCACCGGACTTGGCGGAATAGAGCGCGAAGTCTGCTTCTGCAAGCAGGCTTCGCGGGCCGCCGCTTTCCTGCCCGGGTGTCGTGCTGGCAACGCCGACACTGATGGTCAACTTGCCGCCCGGCACGGCACGATGTTCGATGCCGAGCGCGCGGATCGCGTCGCACAGCCCCTCGCCAACGCGGCGAGCACCGCCCAGATCGGTCTCCGGCAGCACCAGCGCAAATTCCTCGCCGCCATAGCGCGCAACCAGATCACTCGGTCGGCGCGACACCGCGAGCAATGCATTCGCGACGTTCTTCAGGCACTCGTCACCGGCGAGGTGACCGTAGGTGTCGTTGTACTGCTTGAAATTGTCCACATCGACCAGCGCCAGTGCGATCGGCCGCTTGTAGCGCGCCGCGCGCCGCCATTCACGCATGATGGTTTCGTCGAGCTGGCGGCGGTTGGCCAACCCGGTCAGCCCGTCGAGCGAACTCAGCCGGGTCAGTTCCTGATTGGCGGCGTCGAGCTTGCGTGTCAGCACCACCAGCGAATAGCGCATCTGCAGGATGCGCTGCATGGCGCGCACCTTGGCCGCAAGGACGACTTCGCTGACCGGCTTGAACAGGTAGTCGTCTCCGCCCGCAGTGATGCCCTGCACCAGATCGGTGTCGGCGGTACGAGCGGTCAGAAAGAGGATGGGTGTCCATTCGCCCGACTGCTCGATGGCGCGGATGCGTCGCGCGACCTCGTAGCCGTCGATGCCCGGCAGCACGACGTCGAGCAGCACGATGTCCGGGTTGTGCTCGCGAAAAGCGGCAATACCGGCTTCGCCGTCGGTGGCGGCAATGGGCAGTATGCCCATCCGTTCGAGATGCTGACTGATGACGGCAAGCCCCGTCTGGGAATCTTCAATGATCAGCGCTTTCATGGACATACCCTTTTTTGCGCATGATAAGCCACGTGCGCATCGCGCGTGCGGGTGTCTGACGAAACGAAACTAAGCGCTGCCCGCGCGGTCCCTTTCCGGTCTCTTCATCGGTTCTTCAACGCCGGCAGCGTCCGCAATCAGGTTTGACGCTGCATGCTCCGGGTGGCTAGCATTCGGGGTTTGGCTCTTTCGCAGCAATGTCGCTTCTCATCGATTCCCTCCTGCGCCGCGCCGCGATCCTGCTGTCGGGCCTGCTGCTCGCCGGCTGCGCGGCCACCGGTGTGGTCAGCGAGAATACCAGCGACGCGCCCGTTGCCCGGTCATCCGTCAGCACGCCGGAACGCAGCCGTGCGACGAAAAAACCGGGTGACACCAGCCGCACACCGGGCATCAAACCGGGCAAGGCCGAACCGATCCCCTTCCCCGAACCGACCGAAATCGTCCGGGCACCGGAAGACGAAATCAAGCCGGTTGACCTCACCCTGCCGCCGGACGATCTGTGGGAACGCATCCGCAAGGGCTTCGGCATGGCCGACCTCGACCACCCGCTGGTCGCCGAGCACCAGGCCTGGTATCTGAACCGCCCCGACTACTTCCGGCGCATGTCCGAGCGGGGCCGGCGCTACATGTTCCATATCGTCGAAGAGATCGAAAAGCGCGGCCTGCCGACCGAACTGGCACTGCTGCCGATGGTGGAGAGCGCGTACAACCCGGAGGCGCTGTCGGTGGCCAAGGCGTCCGGTCTGTGGCAGTTCATCCCGTCCACCGGCAAGATGTACGGGCTCGAACAAAACGCACAGCGCGACGACCGGCGCGACATCGTCGCGTCGACCCAGGCGGCGCTCGAATACCTGCAGAAGATTTACGAAATGCACGGCGACTGGCATCTGGCGCTGGCGTCTTACAACTGGGGCGAAGGCGCGGTCGGGCGCGCGGTGTTGCGCAACCAGGCGGCCGGCCTGCCGACCGACTACGCCTCGCTGAACATGCCTGCCGAAACACGCCACTACGTCCCCAAGCTGCAGGCGCTGAAGAACATCGTCGCGCAGCCCGAACTGTTCGGCATCGAACTCGAATCGGTCGAAAACAAGCCCTACTTCGCCCAGGTGGCCGAAGCACCGTCGATGGATCTGGCCACTGCCGCCCGGCTGGCCGACGTGCCGGTCGCCGAAATCAAGGCGCTCAACCCGCAGCACAAGCGGCCGGTCATCCGCACCGGCAAGGGCGGCGCGCAGCTGGTGCTGCCGGCGCACGCGGTCGATACCTTCATGGCCAATCTGGACAACCGCAATCCCGACGCCGCACCAACCGCCGGCGCGCCCTGGCGCACCTACACGCTGGGGCCGAAGGAAACGCTGGCCACGGTGATCCGCCGCTTCGGCGTCAGCGAATGGCGGCTGCGCCGTTTCAACGGCCTGTCGCCGACCGTGCGCATCGGCCCGGGCAGCACGCTGCTGGTGCCGGACGAGAACAGCAGCCTGTCGCTGGACGGCGGCAACGCCGAAGAAGCGCCGCGCCTCGGTGTCGACAAGCCGAAATACAAGCGCGTCAAGCGCAACGGTCGCTGGGTGAACGTGCCGGTCACGCCGGCCTCCGGCAGCAAGGCCGTGAAGCAGGGCGTGCAGAAGAAAAAGGTCAGTGCGCCACCGGCACGGAAGACGACCGTGATCCCGGCGCGGAAATAGGCGAGACGCCAGCAGTCTGATGCCGTGATCGCGGACGGGTCCGCTCCTGCAGGAGATCGATGTCCTTCGCAGGAGCGGACCCTGTCCGCGATGCGCGCGTTGATCAGGTTCAGTCCGCGAACCAGCACGCCACGGCCTGACGTCCGTCACGACCTTCGAGCACCGGCGCATCGGTGCCACAGCGCGCCTGCGCGCGCGGGCAGCGCGGGTGGAAATGGCAGCCGGTGGGCGGATCGGCCGGCGACGGCAAGTCGCCGGCAAGCTTCTGCGGCAGGGTGGCGGCGTCGAGGTCGGCGCGCGGCACCGCCGACAGCAGCGCCTTCGTGTAGGGATGACGCGGCGCGCCGAGCACCTGGTCAACGCTGCCGATCTCGACGATGCGCCCGAGGTACATCACCGCCACATCGTGCGCGAGGTGTTCGACCACCGCGATGTTGTGCGTGATGAACAGGTAGGCCAGCCCCATGTCGCGCTGCAGCCGGCCCAGCAGGTTCAGTATCTGCGCCTGCACCGACACGTCGAGCGCGGAAGTGGGTTCGTCGCACACGATCAGCGCGGGCTGCACTGCGAGCGAGCGCGCGATGGCGATGCGCTGGCGCTGGCCGCCGGAAAACTCGTGCGGGTAGCGATCGGCCATGTCGGCGCGCAGGCCGACCTGTTCGAGCAGGCGCGCCACCGCCACGCCGTCACCGCCCTGTTGCAGCGCGCCCATGCCCTCGCCGATGATTTCGCCGACCCGCATGCGCGGGTTCAGTGAGCCGTACGGGTCCTGGAACACCATCTGCATGCGCGCGCGCAGGCTGCGCAGCGCGCTTCTCGACAGGCTGCCGACGTCCTGGCCATCGAGGCTCACGGTGCCGCCGGTCGGTTCGATCAGGCGCAGGATGGCCTTGCCCACCGTGGTCTTGCCGCAACCGGATTCGCCGACCAGCGCCAGCGTACGACCCGGGCGGATGTCGAGCGACACGCCATCGACCGCCCGCACATGACCGACCACACGCTGCAGCACGCCGCGGCGGATCGGGAAGTACACTTTCAGATCGCGCACCGACAGCAATGGCGCCTGCCCTGCCTCGACGCCGCCATCGGCCACGACTGACGTCGCCGCAGCCGCAAGCGGCGCAGCACGTCCTGCCTCCGCCGGGTCGTACAGGTGGCAGCGCACACGCTGCGCCTCGCCCGCCTCATGCCAGGCCGGCGCTTCGTCATGGCAGCGCGACCAGGCTTGCGGACAGCGGTCGGCGAAGCGGCAGCCGGCGAACACCGTTGTCAGCGGCGGTACCGAACCGGGAATGGTCGCCAGTTCGCCGCGGCCGTGTCGCGCGGCATCCGGCAGCGCGTCGAACAGCAACTTCGAGTACGGATGCGCCGGCCGCGTGAAGAAGGCGGCGCGCGGCGCCTGTTCGATCAGCTGGCCGGCGTACATGACGCCGATCTGGTGCGCCATGCGCGCCACCACGCCGAGGTCGTGCGTGATCAGCAGCACCGCCATGCCGCGCTCGCGCTGCAGCCGCGCCAGCAGGTCGAGCACCTGCGCCTGTATGGTCACGTCGAGCGCGGTCGTCGGCTCGTCGGCAATCAACAGGCGCGGCTCGCCGGCCAGCGCCATGGCGATCATCACGCGCTGCTTCATGCCGCCGGAAAACTGGAACGGGTATTCGTCGAGCCGGCGCGCCGCGTCCGGAATGCCGACCGCGTCCAGCAGTTCGAGCGCCCGGGCGCGCGCCGCCGCGCCGCGCAGACCGCGATGGGTGGCCAATACCTCGCCGATCTGCTGCAGCACGGTGAGCACCGGGTTCAGGCTGGTCGCCGGCTCCTGGAAAATCATCGCCATGTCGCTGCCGCGGCTTTCGCGCATCTGCGCTTCGGTCAGCGTGGTGAGCTCGCGCCCGGCCAGTTTCACCGAGCCGCCGGCGATATAGCCGACGTCGGGCAGCAGGCGCATCAGCGCACCGGCCGTCATCGACTTGCCGCAGCCGGATTCGCCGAGCAGCGCCATGGTTTCGCCGGCGCGCACCTCGAAGTCGAGGCCGTCGACCGCGCGCGCAACGCCGGCCGGCGTATCGAGCTCGGCGATCAGGCCGCGCACCTCGAGCAGCGGCTCGAGCGCGTGTCTCACGTCGGGTCCGCTCATGCTGTCACGTTCTTCACGATGCGCCGCGCGCGCCACTGGAAGCGCGGATCGAAGGCGTCGCGCACCGCGTCGGCGAACAGGTTGGCCGCCAGCACCAGCGCCAGCATCAGCACGAAGGCCGCCGCCAGCGACCACCACACGACTGGCTCGCGCGACAATTCGAGGCGTGCGGCATTGATCATGGTGCCGAAGCTGTTCATCGAACTGTCAACGCCGATGCCGATATAGGACAGCACGGCTTCGGACAGCACCAGGCCGGAGAAATCCATCACCAGCGCGATCAGCACGATGTGCATCAGGTTCGGCAGGATGTGGCGCGCCATGATGCGCGCGTCGCCGACGCCGAAGGCGCGTGCCGCCTGCACGTAATCGAGTTCGCGCAGCTTCAGCGTCTCGGCCCGCAGCAAGCGGCACAGGCCGGTCCATGAAGTGAGGCCGAGGATGAAGCACAGCGCCAGCAGCCGGGCATCGGCGCGTTCGGCGGCGGTTTCGAACCATTCGGGGTGGGTATCGATGACGACCTGCATCATCAGCACCATGGCGGCGATCAGCAGCACGCCGGGAATGGAATTCAGCACGGTGTAGAGGTACTGGATCGCGTCGTCCCACCAGCCGCCGCGGAACCCGGCGATCAGGCCGAGTGCGACCGCAAGCGGCAGCGTCACCAGCGTGGTGAGCGTGCCGATCAGCAGCGCAGTGCGCACCGACTTGAGCGACAGATAGAGCACGTCCTGCCCCACCTTGTCGGTGCCGAACACGTGATAGCCAGCCGACCACGCCGCGGTGATGCCGCCGATCACGCTCAGCACGGCCAGCGTCGCGAACACCGCGCGCCAGGCGATGGGCCGGGTTGCCGCGGTGCCCGGCCGCCACACGGTGCGACAGGTGGCGCCGTAGGGGGCGCCGCGCGCGAGCGCCATCCAGCCGACTGCCACGCCGACCACCGCCGCCCACAGCAGCAGTCCGTAGAAAGCGCCGCTTGCGGCGCGACGCGCGAGATCACTGTCGCGCCCTGCCACGTCGTCCAGATGCGCACCGCCCCACTTCAGCCGCGGGTAGTCGCGCGTCTGCAGGCCGTCGCGCTCCATCGTTTCCTTCGCGAAGGCGTGCGTGGCGAGCGGCGCGGAGTAGGTCTTTTCCTTGTTCAGCCGCAGGTCGGCCACCAGCGCGTCGAGCACCGACAGCACCTCGGGCGCGTACTGCACTTCGCTGCTGCCTTCCTGCGCCGGCAGCCGTGGCTGGTAGTGCAGAGAATCGAGCAGGCCGACACTGACGAAGGCCGCCAGTATCGTCGCCGACGCCATCGCCACGCCCGACTCGCCCACCCGCCGCCAGGCGCGGCGCAGGTAATCCTGCCGACGACAGTAGACGGCGAGCGCGATGCAGCCGGCGACCATCGCCCACAGCAGGATGTCGGACCACAGAAGGAGCGGTTTGAAATCCATGTCAGCCGTGCCTCGCAGCGGGCAGCGATCGCAGTGAACAGTAGGACATCAGTTCAGCCTCACCCGCGGATCGACCAGCGTGTAGGAAATGTCGGTCAGCAGCAGACCGACGATGTAGAGCACCGAGCCGATGAACACCATGGAGCGCACCACGGCGAAATCCTGCGAGCCGATGGCGTCGATGGTGTAGCTGCCCAGCCCCGGGATGCCGAAGAAGCTCTCGAGCAGCAGCGAACCCATGAACAGCAGCGGAATGACCACCACCACGCCGGTCAGGATGGGAATCATCGCGTTCTTCAGCACGTGCCGGAACAGCACGCGCAGTTCCGACAGGCCCTTGGCGCGCGCCGTGCGCACGTAGTCCTTGTTGATCTCTTCGAGGAACAGCGTGCGGTACCAGCGCGCCGACGCGCCGATGCCGCCGACCACGCTGATCAGCACCGGCAGTATCAGGAACTTGCCGGCGTCCAGCCCGGGTGCGTAGCCGGAGATGGGCACCAGATTCCACACCTTGCTGACCAGATACTGGCCGCCGATGATGTAGAACAGCCCGGAAATGGACATCGCCGCCACGCACAGCACGACGCCGCCGACATCCAGCGCAGTGTTGCGGAAGAACACCAGCAGCAGCGCGAAACTGACGGTGACGAACAGCCCGAGAATGAAGGTCGGAATCGCGATGGCGAGGCTGGGACCCATGCGGCTCCTGATTTCGAGCGCGATGTCGCGCCCGTCGTCTGCGCGGCCGAAATCGAGCGCGAACATGCGCACCGACTTGTCGAACAGGATGGTGTCGGTCGCCTTGGCCACGCCCGGCGCGGCGGCATTCCACACCATCGGCTTGTCATAGCCGCGTTCGGCCTTCCACTTCTCGATCGCCTCCGGCGTGACCCGTTTCGCGCCCAGTTGCATGCGCGCGATGTCATCCGGCGAATTGACGACGAAGAACAGCAGGAAGGTGATCAGGTTCACCCCGATCAGAATGGGGATGGCATAGAGCAGGCGGCGGATGATGTAGGCAATCATCGGGCAAGCCTCCCGCAGGCGATCCCGGCGGACAATCCCGTGACACCAGCCCGGGCCAGCGACGTCCTCATGCCGCCGCCCCCACTGCGCGCGCCTGTTCCGAGCGCTTCCAGTGGCGCCAGGCGGGCCACACCAGTGCGAGCAGCAACAGGGCGCCGGCGACCAGCGGCCAGCGCACCGGGCGGTTCCACTCGGCGCGCTTCGCTTCGCGCAGCGCCGGGTCGATGCGGGTGTATTTCATCGTGTTGTTGGCCACGGTCGACGGTTTGCGGTTGAACACCCAGCTGTGTTCCAGGCCATAGCTCTTCGGGTGGAAGCCCCACACCCAGGGTGCGTCGTGCTGCAGGATGGCCAGCATGCGGTCGAGGATGGCCTGCCGCTCCGGGCTGTTGTCCATCGCCTTCATCTTCTCGAACAGGCGGTCGAATTCCGCGTTTTCGTAGTTCGCCGCGTTCTCGCCCTGCACCTTCACCTTCGACTGCGGGCCGTAGAGCAGGAACAGGAAATTTTCCGGGTCCGGGTAATCGGCGTTCCAGCCCCAGAAAAAGAGTTGGGCGGCGCCCTTGCGCACCTTTTCCTGGAAGCGGTTGTAATCGGTGCTGCGCACCACCAGTTGCACGCCGAGCTGATCGAACTGTTTGGTCAGCCAGTCGATGCGCGCCTTGCTGCCCAGACCGGTGCCGGTCGTGTCGAGGTTGACCACCAGTGCCTCGCCGGTCTTCGCGTCACGCCCGTTCGGCCAGCCCGCTTCGGCCAGCAGCCGCTTCGCGTCGTCGATCGGCCGGCGCCGTGGCTCGTTGCCCACCCACGTGTACATCTGCGGATTCATGCCTTCGCGGCCATCGCGAAAGCCGAAAATGCCGGGCGGCAGCGGCGACTGGGCCGGCAGGCCGCGGCCGTTCTGGAAGATGGAAATGAATTCCTCCTGGTCGAGCGCGATGCCGATGGCCTGACGCAGTTTGCGGCCGCGCTCCGCCATGCCGCCGACCACCGGGTCGAGCATGTTGAAGCCCATGTACATCGTGGACGTGGA
This sequence comes from Methyloversatilis sp., assembly GCF_030698125.1. Classification (GTDB taxonomy): domain Bacteria; phylum Pseudomonadota; class Gammaproteobacteria; order Burkholderiales; family Rhodocyclaceae; genus Methyloversatilis. The sequence continues at coordinate 18,769 of NZ_JAUYNV010000004.1, read as the reverse complement.
TACCGAAGTCTGCAGCCGGATGCCCTGTGCCCGCATGCTGTCGCTCAGACTGACCTCGCCGGTGTGGCCGAACTGCACCGCCTGGTCGAAGGAGTCGGAGCTGATGCCCGATGCGTCGTAGTAGCCCTGCAGGAACTTGTTCCAGTAGGGAATCTGTTCCTTCTCGCGCGTGAACACGATCTGTTCCACGAGCGGCAGGCGCTTGCCGCAGTCGGCCAGCAGGCCGGCTTCGCGGTCGCCCGCCTCACCCTCGCACGGATAGGTTTCTTCGCGGAAGTTCGGGTTGCGCGTCAGTACCATGCGCGCGTTCGGATTGTTCTCGCTCAGCATGTAGGGGCCGGTCCCGATCGGGTACCAATCGAGCGTGAGGTTGCGTTCGGCCATGCCGGGCTGGGCGTGGAACAGGTCGGCCTCCCACGGCACCGGCGCGAAGAAGGGCATGGCGAGCCAGTACAGGAACTGCGGGTACTTGCCCTTGAGACGGATGCGATAGGTGTGGCGGTCGATCACCTCGACGCCCGCCAGCGCGTGCTGGCGCAGGTCCAGCCAGGCGCCGGGCGGCAATGTCTTCGCGGCGTCCTTCAGCGCGTCGCCGTATTCCTTCAGGCCGACGATGTAGTCGCTCATCAGGCCGAAGATCGGCGAATGCAGGCCCGGGTGCGCCAACCGCTTGATCTGGTAGACGTAGTCGGCGGCTTCGAGCTCGCGCGAGCCGGTCTGTTCGAAGTCGTACAGCGTCAGGCGCGCGCCCGGTCCACCCGAGTGGTAGAGGTAATGGCCGGCTTCGTCGCGCGCCAGTGCCGGATGCGGCTGATAGCGGATGCCCGGCTTGATGCGGATGTCGTACACCGACTCGGCGATGTCGGCCGCCGGCGCGTCGGCCGGCAATTCGCGCCCGTCGCGGTCGTAGAAGCGCGGCTGAGGCATCGCTTCGGCGGTGGCCGTGGTCAGTTCGAACGGTCGTTTGAGGTAGTGGTACTGCAGCGGCGCCTCGTAGATCTGCGCCGTGAAGGTGATTTCGTTTTCGCTGTAGGACTGCACCGGATCGAGATGCTTGGGCCGGTCGGTGAACGCCGTGTAGAGAATGTTGCGGCCGGTTTCCGCCGCCGGATACGGGTTGTTCCAGACCTCGCCGCAGCCGCTGAGCAACGCGAAGGCGAAGGACGCGGCCAGCAGTCGGCACAGGGAACGGTGCAGCGGTCGCAGTCGGATCATGGGCGGATTGTAGGCGGCGAGGTCCGGTCTGTGAGCGGGCGGGCGGAAAAAGGTTTCCGGCGGTGCCCGGCTGACAGGCCCGTCGGTTCACTCGGCGAACCGACGGTGCGACGATCGGTCTAGGATGGACATGATGTATCACCTCTCCGCTCACCGATGAACCGGGACGCCCCCCTTGCCCGCTCCCTGAAAGCCCTGCTGCCCGCGTTCGCCGTTGTGCTTGCGCTCACCGGCTGCAGCTTTGTGCAGATGGGCTACAACCAGATCGACCGCCTGATCGCCTGGCGGCTCGACGACTACCTGCCGATGTATTCGGCGCAGCGTGCGGTGGTCGAGCCGGCGGTCACGCGGCTGGTCGACTGGCACTGCGCGACCCAGCTTCCTGCATACTCGGCCTGGCTGCGCACGGTCGATGCCGACATGCGCGCCGGCCTGAGCGTGGCGCGTGCGAATGTGCACATCGACCAGGCCCTGGGGTTCGGCCACGACATCGCCCGCCGCGCGGCGCGTGAAGTCGGGCCGCTGATGGTGGGTGCCACGCCGGCGCAGATCGAGACATTCAACAAGCGGATGAAAAAGAGCAACCGTGACTATGTTGAAGATTGGGTCGAGCCACCGCGCGACGAACGGGTGCGCGAGCGCGCCAGGCGCATGAAGAAGCGCAGCGAAGCCTGGCTGGGCAAACTCACGCCGACGCAGCTGATGCTGATCGACGACTGGGCACGCGACGTGCGCAGCAATGGCGAGGACGGCATGGAAAGCCGCCGTCGCTGGCAGACTGCACTGGCCGATGTGCTGGCGCGCCGCAACGCCGAACGTGACGCCGTGATCAGCGACCTCGAAACCCTGTTCGTGTCGCCCGGCAACCTCTTCACGCCGGGCTACTCCGCCGCCTTCGACGCCAACCGCGCCCGCGCGGCCGAGGCACTGTCGGCGCTGTCGGCGTCGCTCACGCCGGCGCAGCGCAAGCACCTGCAGAACGAAGCCGCCTCGCTCATCGCCGATATCGAACAGATCGCCTGCCGCCGCAGCGAATCCAGCCTACAGGCCCACTCATGACGACTTCACTTTCCGCCGACGCCATCCCGCTGTTTCCGCTCGGCGTCGTACTGTTTCCGGACGGCATGCTGCCGCTGCGCATCTTCGAGGTGCGCTATCTGACGATGATCAAGCAGTGCCACAAGACCGGAAAGCCGTTCGGCGTGGTGGCGTTGACCCAGGGCCAGGACGTGCAGCGCCCCGGCCCGACGCCGGGCGAGCGCTTTCACGCCATCGGCACGCTGGCCGAAATCATCGATTACCAGACACCGCAGCCCGGGCTGATCGAAATCGTCACCCGCGGCACCTCGCGCTTCAAGGTGACGGCCAGCGAACAGACGCCGCACGGCCTGTGGATGGCCGACGTCGACATGCTGCCGGCCGACCCGCATGTCAAGGTGCCGTCGGATCTGGCCTATGTCGCGGCCAATCTGGTGCGCATGCTCGAGGTATTCGAATCGGCAGAGGTTTCGCCCATCCTCGAACCAAGCCGCTTCGACGCCGCCGGCTGGGTGGCCAACCGCTGGTGCGAACTGCTGCCGGTGCCGGCCGAGGATCGGCAGCGCATGATGGAAATGACCGACCCGCTGCTCCGCCTCGAGCTGATCAGCGACCTGCTGGACATGACCGAATTCGGTCGCTGACCCCTGCGGCCCGGTTGATCGGGTCAGGCAGTCGTTGCGCGTGCGTCCGCGACTTCCGGCCGGATGGATCGCAAACGGATACACGTTGGCGAGCGTCGCCACCGTAGTGCAGTGCTACGCTCGACCCACTTCCGCATGACGCACTGCCGCACGTGACACCCACCCCCCTGCCCCTGCTCGACCAGCTGATCCGGCGCCGCCGGCGCATTCCGGTCACGCTGACGCTGGTCGCACTCAATGTCGGCGTGTTCGCGCTGATGCTGCTGTACGGCGCCGGTCTGTGGCATTCATCGAGCGATGTGCAGTTCGCCTGGGGCGCCAATTTCGGCCCGGCGACCAAGGACGGTGAATGGTGGCGGCTGGGCAGCGCGCTGTTCCTGCACTTCGGGCTGTTCCACCTCGGCATGAACATGCTGTCGCTGTGGGACGGCGGCCGGCTGGTCGAACGCATGTTCGGTCCGGCGCGCTTCATCACGATCTATCTGGTGAGCGGTCTGGCCGGCAATCTGTTGTCACTGATTTCGCAGGGCGACCGGGCCGTGTCGGGCGGCGCATCGGGCGCCATCTTCGGTGTGTATGGCGCCTTGCTGAGCTTTCTGTGGCAGCAGCGCGACACGCTGGACCCGCGCGAATTCACCCGTCTGTTCTGGGGCGCCAGCGTTTTCGCGGCCATCACCATCTTTCTCGGCTTCCAGATCCCGGGCATCGACAACGGAGCGCACATCGGCGGCTTCATCGCCGGCCTGCTGGCCGGTGCCGCGCTGGCGCAACCGCTGGGCGACAGCGCAAAACCTCTGCTCGGCCGCTACCGCACGCAAACCGCCTCGGCCGGGCAATGGCTGGCCGGCTTCACGCTGGTGACCGCGCTGGTGCTGATGGTGATCGGCATTCCGTCGCCGCGCTATCGCTGGAGCGAAGAGGTGATGGCGCGCGGTGAAATCCGTGAGTTCATCGGCGAAGACAAGCGCATCGCTGACCGCTGGACGCAGCTGATCGGCGATGCGCAATCGTCCGGCGCGTCGTTCGACGAACTGGCCGGGCGCATCGAATCCGAGGTGGCCGACGCCTACCAGCAGCGTTTCGACGAACTGACCGACCTGCGCCTCAGCCCGGAAGCACCGTCGGCGCCGACACTGGAAAGCCTGCGCCGCTATGCCGAACGGCGGCTCGACGCCTCACGTGCGCTGGTCGACGGCCTGCGTGCGCACGACCTCGAACGCGTGCGCGACGCGCTGGAGCAGGCCAGCCAGCCGCCCCCGCAGGTCACGCGGCGAAGCGACAAGCCGAACTGATCCGACCACGATGCGCCGCCGCTGGATCGCCCACCTCGACATGGACGCCTTCTTCGCGTCGGTCGAACTGCTGCGCTACCCGGAACTGCGCGGCCTGCCCATGGTGGTCGGCGGCGGCGCACGGCATCAGCCCGAACTGCAGGCCGACGGCACGCGCCGTTTCGCCCGCCTGCGCGACTACGCCGGCCGCGGCGTCGCCACGACCGCCACCTACGAGGCGCGCGCCTTCGGCGTACATTCGGGCATCGGCCTGATGAAAGCCGCCGCGCTGGCGCCGGACACGGTGCTGCTGCCGGTCGATTTCGACGCCTATCGACACAACTCGCGGCTGTTCAAGGCAGCCGTCGCCGAGCACGCGCCACTGATCGAAGACCGCGGCATCGACGAAATCTACATGGACCTGACCGACCTGCCGGGCGCGCAGGACGCCGTGGGCGACGACCCGCACGGCGGCGTGCGCGCCATTGCGCTGCGCATACAGCATGCGGTGCTGGCGGCGACCGGGCTCAGCTGTTCGATCGGCATCACGCCGAACAAGCTGCTGTCCAAGCTGGCGTCCGATCTGCACAAGCCGCGCGGCATCACGCTGCTGACTGCAGTCGACATACCGTCCGTCATCTGGCCGCTGCCGGCCAGACGGATCAACGGCATCGGCCCGAAGGCCAGTGCGAAGCTCGACGCGCTGGGCATCCGCCACATCGGCGAACTGGCGGCGGCAGAACCGCACTGGCTGATCGAACAGTTCGGCCAGAGCTATGGCCGCTGGCTGACCGACGCCGCGCACGGCCGCGACGACCGGCCGCTGGTGACCGAGCGCGAAGCGAAATCGCTCAGCCGCGAAACCACCTTCGAGCGCGACCTGCATGCGCGCCACGACCGAGCCGAACTGGGCGCGATCTTCACCTGGCTGTGCGAGCGCCTGGCGGATGACCTGCAGCGCAAGGGCTATGTCGCGAAATCCATCGGAGCGAAGATGCGGCTCGATGATTTCAGCATCCTGACACGAGAAATCACGCTGCCTGCATACCTGTGCGATGCGCCGGGCATCCGCCATCATGCCGCCCTGTGCGTCAAGCGCATGCCGCTCGACCGGCGCTTCCGCCTGCTCGGTGTGCGCGCCGGCCACCTGATGCGTGCCGACGCACTGCCCGCGCCCGGCACTGCGCCGGAAAAGGAAGAAGGGCAGCTCGTACTGCCCTTCTGAACTTGCGACGCGTGAAGTCGAGCCGGCGCAATTGAAAGCGGCGATGAATGCTTGAGCGGCCCCTGGGGGAGCGGCGTACCCGCCGCGATCAGTGCCGAGTTGGTCGCAGAGCACAGTGACTATCGCGGCGAGGACGCCGCACACAAAGAACGCCGCCCCACAGAAACCTCGCTGCTCGCCGCCCGCATGGTCGGCTGACCATTCAAGGCATGAAGTTTGATTGACCGCTCGTCCGCCGGCAACTTGCGTTGATTGTTGAATCCCTTCCAAAGAAAATCGCGATCGTCATTCGCGGGTCGTCGACGAGAATCGACCGGCTGCGCAACATTGTCGAGCCCGAATGCGCTGCAGGTTGCGGGCGACAACCGACTTATGCATGCCATGCAAGAACTTTCTGGCGCAGTTCCTGATCTGTGCTGATTGATCCCGATCGACGATCGCCCGAGCCGTCGATCCGGGTTGTGTGCAACATCTCTACCGGAGCGAACGTACCGGGTCACTACCAAAGGAGAGCACGATGAATACAAGAGACGAGTCCACCGGCAAGTGCCCTGTCATGCACGGGGGCGCCACGACAAACGACATTTCGGTGACTGCGTGGTGGCCCAAGGCCTTGAACCTCGACATCCTGCACCAGCACGACCGCAAGACGAATCCGATGGGCGAATGCTTCAACTATCGCGAAGAGGTGAAGACGCTCGATTTCGAAGCGCTCAAGAAGGACGTGACAGCACTGATGACCGACAGCCAGGACTGGTGGCCCGCTGACTGGGGTCACTACGGTGGCCTGATGATCCGCCTGGCCTGGCACGCGGCCGGCACCTATCGCACGGCCGACGGCCGCGGCGGCGGCGGCACCGGCAACCAGCGCTTCGCCCCGCTCAACTCCTGGCCCGACAACGGCAACCTCGACAAGGCACGCCGCCTGCTCTGGCCGATCAAGAAGAAGTACGGCAGCAAGCTGTCATGGGCTGACCTGATGCTGTACGCCGGCACCGTGGCGTACGAATCCATGGGCCTGAAAACTTTCGGTTTCGGCTTCGGCCGTGCCGACATCTGGCACCCGGAAAAGGACATCTACTGGGGCTCGGAAAAGGAATGGCTGGCCCCCAGCGACAACCCGAACAGCCGCTATTCCGGTCAGCGCGAACTGGACAATCCGCTGGCCGCCGTCACGATGGGTCTGATCTACGTGAATCCGGAGGGCGTCGACGGCCAGCCCGACCCGATCAAGACGGCGCACGACGTGCGCATCACCTTCGCCCGCATGGCGATGGATGACGAGGAAACCTGCGCACTGACCGCCGGCGGCCACACCGTCGGCAAGGCGCATGGCAATGGCGATGCGTCCGTGCTCGGCCCGAGCCCTGAAGGCGCGCCGATCGAGGAACAGGGCTTCGGCTGGATGAACCACACGTCGCGCGGCGTCGGCAGCAACGCCGTCACCAGCGGACTGGAAGGCGCATGGACCACCCACCCGACGAAGTGGGACAACGGCTATTTCAAGCTGCTGCTCGGCTACGACTGGGAACTCAGGAGGAGCCCGGCCGGCGCCTGGCAGTGGGAACCGGTCAACATCCGCGAAGAAGACAAGCCGGTTGATTCGGAAAACCCCGCCATCCGCCGCAACCCCATCATGACCGACGCCGACATGGCGATGAAGATGGACCCGGCGTACCGGAAGATTGCCGAGCGCTTCCATGCCGATCCGGCCTACTTCTCGGAAGTGTTCGCGCGCGCCTGGTTCAAGCTCACCCACCGCGACATGGGTGCGAAGGCCCGCTACATCGGGCCCGACGTGCCGCAGGAAGACCTGATATGGCAAGACCCGGTGCCCGTCGGCCGCATCGGCTATGACATTACTGCCGTCAAGGCCCGGATCGCTGCCAGCGGCCTGTCTGTCGGTGACATGGTGGCGACGGCGTGGGACAGCGCGCGCACCTTTCGCGGCTCGGACCTGCGCGGTGGCGCCAACGGCGCGCGCATCCGGCTCGCACCGCAGAAGGACTGGGAAGGCAATGAACCGGCCCGCCTCGCTCGCGTGCTCGGCGTGCTCGAACCCATCGCGTCTGACGCCAGCGCCAGTCTGGCTGACGTGATCGTGCTGGCCGGCAATGTCGGCCTCGAACAGGCCATCAAGGCGGCCGGCTTCGGCATCCCGGTTCCGTTCGCGCCGGGTCGCGGCGACGCGACCCGGGCGCAGACAGACGTCGAATCCTTCGATGTGCTCGAACCGGTGGCGGACGGCTTCCGCAACTGGCAAAAGCGCGACTACGTGGTCACTGCCGAGGAACTGCTGCTCGACCGCGCCCAGCTCATGGGGCTCACGGCACCGGAAATGACCGTGCTGATCGGCGGCATGCGGGTGCTCGGCACCAACCACGGCGGCACCCTGCACGGCGTGTTCACCGACCGCGTCGGCGCGCTGACGAACGACTTCTTCGTCAATCTCACCGATATGGCCTACATGTGGAAGCCGGCCGGCAGCAACCTGTACGAAATCCGCGACCGCAAGTCCGGCGAGGTGAAATGGACCGCCACCCGGGTCGACCTGGTGTTCGGCTCCAACTCCATCCTGCGCGCCTGCGCCGAGGTGTATGCGCAGGACGACTGCAAGGGGAAGTTCGTGCACGACTTCGTCGCCGCCTGGACCAAGGTGATGAACGCCGACCGCTTCGATCTGGCCTGACACCCGCCGTCCTGCCTGCGCGCAACGTCACCGGTTCGCGCAGGCCTGGTCCGCTCCGATCACGGACCAGGCCCTGCGGGAACGGCTTTCCATGTGGGCGCCGAGGGTTCTCGCCAGGCGTTTCCGGTGGCCAGCCGCCGGTTCAAGTGGCCAGCAGGTGCGCCTTGAACGCGCGCGCCAGCGGCGACAGCTTCTTGCCGCCCGGATGCACGATGTGCCAGTTCGACAGCACCGGAAATCCCTCGACGTCGATCACGCTCACGCCGTGCTCGCCGTCCAGGCCGTGCAGCGCATGGCGCGACAGCACCGCGATGCCGAGACCGCCGGCGACGGCTTCCTTGATCGCTTCGTTGCTGCCCAGTTCGAGCCGGATGTCGGGCCGGAAACGGTGGCTGCGGAAATGCTGATCGGCCGCCATGCGCGTGCCGGAGCCGCGTTCCCGCAGGATGAAGCGGTGGCTGCGCAGTGCGTCCAGGGGCACCGATGACTGGCTGGCGAGCGCATCGTCGGCGGGTGCGACGACGACGATGGGATTGGTCATGAAGATGTCGTCGCTCAGGTCCATGTCGGCCGGTGGCATTGACATGATGTACAGATCGTCCATGTTTTCGCGCAGGCGCTGCACCACGCCGTCGCGGTTGAGCACTTCGAGCGACACGTCGATCGCCGGATGCCGGGCGCAGAAGCTGCCGAGCAGGCGCGGCATGAAGTACTGCGCGGTGCTGACGACCGCGACCCTGAGCTTGCCACGGGTGAGGCCGCGCGCGCCGTCGGCCTCCTGTTCGAAGGCGTCCCAGGACTGCGCGATGGCCCGCGCCGTCTTGGCCAGTTCATGACCGATGTCGGTCAGATACACCTTCTTCGCCACCACTTCGTACAGCGGCAGCCCCACGGATTCGCTCATGTCCTTCAACTGCATGGACGCAGTGGGCTGGGTCACGTGGAGTGCGCGCGCCGCACCACTCACGCTGCCGGTTTCGGCCAGCGAGAGAAAGAGCCGCAACTGCCTGAAGGTGATGTTCATAGGGTTTTCTCTATGTTGCAAGACACAAAAATCGATTTTACTCGATGACTTGCACACCCTAGCATCCGGGTCGAAAGGAGATTGCCCCCATGCATACACTGCTCGACCCCGCCATCCTGTTCTTCGTGTTCGGCATTCTGGCCGGCGCGCTGCGCTCCAACCTCGACATCCCGGAGCCGATCAAGAAATTCCTGTCTCTTTACCTGCTGATGGCACTCGGCCTGAAGGGCGGCTACGCCCTGGCGCAGTCCGGCATGAATCCGGGCGTGGCGGCCGGCCTCGCGGCTGCAGTCTTCATGGCCTTTCTGGTGCCGGGGATCGGCTACCTGCTGCTGCGCCGGGTGGGGTCGCGCTTCGACGCGGCGGCGGTGGCGGCATCGTACGGCTCGGTCAGCGCGGTCACCTTCGTTACCGCCACGCAGTATCTGGACAACGCCGGCACCGCCTTCGGCGGCCACATGACTGCCGCCATGGTGCTGATGGAATCGCCCGCCATCATCATGGCCGTGGTGCTGGCAAACGCGGCGCGGCAGGCCGCCACCGCCCCCGCCGTCGTCGCTTCGGGCGGTGGGGTGCTCATGATGACTGCCGGCCCGCGTGCATCGGGCACCCCGATCGGCCGCATCCTGCACGAATCCTTCACCGATGGCGCCCAGCTCCTGCTGATCGGCGCGATGACCATCGGCTACTTCAGCGGCGAAGCCGGCAAGGCGATGATGCAGCCTTTCACCGGCGACCTGTTCAAGGGCATGCTGGCCTTTTTCCTGCTCGACATGGGCCTGATGGTGGCGCGCAATTTCGACCTGGCGCGCAAGGCCTCGCGCTGGCTGCTGGTCTATGCCACCGTGGCTCCGGTCGTGCATGCATCCATTGCCCTGGCGCTCGCTGCCGCGCTGGGCATGGGCCCAGGCGACGCCACCCTGCTGATGGTGCTGTCGGCCAGTGCGTCCTACATCGTGGTGCCGGCCGTGCTGCGCACCGCGATACCGGAAGCCAACCCTGCGCTGTACTTCGGTCTCAGCCTGGGCGTGACCTTCCCGCTCAACCTGATGGTCGGCATACCGGCGTATGCGGCGGTCGCGGCACGGGTGCTGGGCTAGCGCGCGCGCCGACGCCCCGGCACCGGCGCCGGCTTGTCCGGAAGGCCGAGCGCGGCGCGCGACAGGCGGTCGGCGTCGCGGTTGCGGTGGCGCGGCACCCATTCCAGGCTGACCGATTCGAAGCCGGTGAGCAGGGCTTCGGTGCGCACGACCAGTTCGAGCAGCGGTGCGATGGCTGTGCGCTGCTCGCCGCGCAGGTGGCGGACGACGAAGTCACTGTCGCCGCGTATACATATATGGCGGGCGCCGAGGCCGACAGCGTGTTCGAGTGCGGCGCACAACGCGACCAGTTCGGCTTCGTTGCTGCAGCCGGTACGTCCGGCCGGGCTGGACAACTCGATGCGCGCGCCCTGGGGCGACACCAGCAGCGCGCCCAGACCGATGCGGCCCGGGTTGGGTAGCGCGCAGCCATCGAACCAGATCTGCCAGGTCGAGGGGGGCAAAGGATCGGGCAAGGGCTCGGGCGAAAGTTCGAGCGAAAGAGGAGCGGAAGTCGGCACTGGCAGATGGTGCCATGCGGTGCATGCGTGCGGGCGAAACGCAGCGCGCGCCATCCCCTATAATCCGCCCTCCCCCAACCGGCCCGAAACCGGACCTCTGGAGACGCACATGGGCTTTCTCGCCGGCAAGAAAATTCTGATCACCGGACTTTTGTCCAACCGCTCGATCGCCTACGGCATCGCCCAGGCCTGTTACCGCGAAGGCGCCGAGCTGGCATTCACCTACCAGAACGAGCGCTTCACCGATCGCGTCACCAAGATGGCGGCGGATTTCGGGTCTTCACTTTTGTTTGCCTGCGACGTGGCGGACGACGCGCAGATCGCCGCGCTGTTCGAACAACTGGGTTCGACGTGGGACGGTCTGGACGGCCTGGTGCATTCGATCGCCTTCGCCCCCGGCGAGGCGCTCGATGGCGACTTTCTCGATGGCCTCTCGCGCGAAGCTTTCCGCACCGCACATGAAGTCAGCGCCTACAGTTTTCCAGCGCTGTGCAAGGCGGCGCGCCCGATGATGCAGGGGCGCAATGGCTCCGTGCTCACGCTGTCCTACCTCGGCGCCGTGCGTGCGCTACCCAATTACAACGTGATGGGTCTGGCCAAGGCCAGCCTGGAAGCATCCGTGCGCTACCTTGCCGCCAGCCTCGGCCCGCAGGGCATCCGCGCCAACGCCGTATCGGCGGGCCCGATCAAGACGCTGGCCGCCTCGGGCATCGGCAACTTCGGCAAGCTGCTGGCCTACAACGAAAGGAACTCGCCGCTGCGCCGCAACGTGACCATCCAGGAAGTGGGCAATGTCGCCGCCTTCCTGCTGTCCGATCTCGCCAGCGGCGTGACCGGAGAAATCACCTATGTAGACGGCGGTTTCAGCCAGACCGCGCTGAGCGCGGTCGACTGAGTCGGCGCCCCCGCGCCAGTTCGCCGAACCTCCGCCCTTGCGTGATCGACGCACGTATCGCGGGCGGGGTCCGCTCCGAAGAGCAACATCGTCGCGGTATCCGCAGGAGCCGTCCCACGGGCGGCGAGCTGTGCTCGCCCCCCCCCCGCTCCGCCCCCACTGGCGATTCCGGTCTCCGAAATGCAGCATCGCGTGATCGACGTGCCAATCGCGGACGGGGTCCGCTCCGAAGGGCAACAGCGTCGCGGTGTTCGTAGGAGCCTGCCCTGCAGGCGATTCCGGTCTCCGAAATACGGCATCGCGTGATCAGCGTGCGGATCGCGGACAGGGTCCGCTCCTACGAAGGGCAAGCCGTCGCGATGTTCGCAGGAGCCTGCCCTGCAGGCGATTCCGGTCTCCGAAATACGGCATCGCGTGATCAGCGTGCGGATCGCGGACAGGGTCCGCTCCTAAGGGCAGCACGGTCGCTGGTTTTCGTAGGAGCCTGCCCCGCAGGCGATCCGGTCTCCGAAATACGGCATCGCGTGATCAGCGTGCGGATCGCGGACAGGGTCCGCTCCTACGAAGGGCAAGCCGTCGCGGTGTTCGCAGGAGCCTGCCCTGCAGGCGATTCCGGTCTCCGAACACGCGACAGCGCTCGATCAGCGTGCGGATCGCGGACAGGGTCCGCTCCTACGAAGGGCAAGCCGTCGCGGTGTTCGCAGGAGCCTGCCCTGCAGGCGATTCCGGTCTCCGAAATGCGGCATCGCGTGATCAGCGTCCGTATCGCGGACAGGGTCCGCTCCTGCCGTTCGCGGTTGATTGTCGGACCCGACCCCGTCCGCAATCACCCTCACAACCGAGGCGCCGTCACATCCAGCCTGTATCCTGCTTGCATCCGGGGCACTCGCCCCCAACTACCGTCATGTTCAAACGGTTCCGGAGGCAGGCTATGCGCAAGTTGTGGATGTCACTGTTGGCTCTTCTCACCGTCACGCTGCTGTCGGGCTGCGGCTACAACACGCTGCAGTCGGGCGACGAGCAGGTGAAGGCGGCGTGGTCGGAGGTGCTGAACCAGTATCAGCGCCGCGCCGATCTCATTCCGAATCTGGTCAATACGGTCAAGGGTTTCGCCGAACAGGAGAAAGACATCCTGATCCGCGTCACCGAAGCGCGCGCAAAGGTGGGCGCCATCCAGGCCACGCCGGAGCTGATCAACGATCCGCAGGCATTCGCGAAATTCCAGGCCGCACAGGGCGAAATGGGCAGCGCGCTGTCGCGCCTGCTGGTGGTCGCTGAAAACTACCCGCAGCTCAAGTCGGATGCCAACTTCCGCGACCTGCAGGCGCAGCTCGAAGGCACGGAAAACCGCATCACGGTGGCCCGCAACCGCTACATCAAATCGGTGCAGGACTACAACGTCACGGTGCGTTCCTTCCCGAGCAACCTGACGGCGATGGTATTCGGACATGACGTGAAGCCGAACTTCACGGTCGAGAACGAGGCCGAGATTGCGCGCCCGCCGACGGTGGATTTCGGCACCCAGCCGGCGAAACCGGCCGGCGCCACGCAGTGAGCCGAAAGTGAACCTGATGCCGGGCCTGCGCGCCGCGTTCGGCGCGCTGTTGCTTGTCTCCTCGCTGGCCTTCGCACAGCTGGCGGTGCCGCCGCTGGGCGCGCGCGTCACCGACCAGACCGGCACGCTCAGTCCGGCCACCACGGCTGCGCTCGAGCAGTCGCTGGCGGCCTTCGAGGCGCGCAAGGGTAGCCAGATCGCGGTGCTCGTCGTGCCGACGACCGCGCCGGAAACCGTCGAGCAGTACGCGCTGCGCGTCGCCGAAAGCTGGAAGCTCGGTCGCCAGGGCGTGGATGACGGCGCGTTGCTGCTGGTGGCCAAGGACGACCGCGCGCTGCGCATCGAGGTCGGTTACGGGCTGGAAGGCGCGCTGACCGACATCACGGCCAAGCGCATCATTGCCGAAATCATCACGCCGCGCTTTCGCGAAGGCGACTTCGACGGCGGCGTGCGCGCCGGCGTCGAACGCATGGTGTCGGTGATCGACGGCGAGCCGCTGCCGGCGGTGTCACCGAAAGCGGGCCAATCGGCCGGCGACATCGAAGGCTACATTCCGGTGCTGTTCGTCATTGCACTGGCGATGGGCGGCATCCTGCGCTCGGTGCTGGGCCGACTGCCCGGCGCGCTGGTGACCGGCGGCGCGGTGGGCTTCGTTGCCTGGCTGATGGTGGGTGGGCTGGGCATCGCCATTGCCGCCGCCATCATTGCGCTGCTGGTCACGCTGTTTGGTGGCGGCGGGCGCGGTATCGGCGGCATGGGCGGCGGGCGGGGTGGTGGCTTCGGAGGGGGCGGCGGCTTCGGCGGTGGTGGCGGGGGTTTCGGCGGCGGTGGCGCGTCGGGCCGATGGTGAGCAAACCCATGAGCGAGCGAACGAACGAGCAAGTGAGCGGAGTGAGGCCATGACCGTGCTGCGCATGCTCAAGCATGCCTTCCATCTGCCCTGGCAGATGCACCGGGCGTTTCCGGCTGCGACGCTGCGCGACATCGAACAGGCGATCACGGCCAGCGAAACGCGCCACGCGGGCGAATTGCGTTTCGTGGTCGAGGGTGCACAGCAGCCACTTGCGGTGTGGCGCGGCCAGACCGCACGCGAGCGTGCAATCGAGGTGTTTTCGCAACTGCGCATCTGGGACACCGCACAGAACAACGGTGTGCTGATCTATCTGCAGATGGCCGATCACGACATCGAAATCGTCGCCGATCGCGGCATCCGCGCCCGCGTCGGCGACGCCGAATGGGCGGCGCTGTGCGGGCAGCTCGAAACGCGCTTTGCGCGTGGCGAATTCCGCGACGGCGCACTGGAATGCGTCGAAGCGGTCACGCAGGCGCTGGCGCGCCACTTCCCGCCCGACGGCCACCCGCACAACGAGTTGCCGGACCGCGTGGTACTGCTGTAGCGGCGCTGCGCCCGGCGCAACCAACCCGTCGATCCGTTGCCCAAGCGCGGGCTGTCACAGCCGGCCGGGTAAAATCGCCCCTCGGGTCGGTGCGGTATGCACCCATGCAGCCCTCTCGGAGAAAGATTTGCTGAGCTATTTCGAACGACGGGTCGATCCGTACCCGGACGGCACGCCTCCTTCGCCACCCAAAGGCCTGTTCGCCTTCCTGTGGAGCGGCACCGAAGGCATGCGTGGCCTCATCCTGCTGATGACCGCGTGTACCGCGCTGATCGGCGTGTTTGAAGCCATGCTGTTCGCCATGCTGGGCAACATCGTCGACTGGCTGGGCAGGATCGAGCCGGCGCAGCTGTGGGTTGAGGAGCGCACCCACCTGCTGATGCTGGGCGGCATCCTGCTGGCCAGCCCGCTGTTGATTGCATTGCAGACGCTGATCAAGCACCAGTCGCTGGCCGGCAACTTCCCGATGCGTCTGCGCTGGAACTTCCACCGCCACATGCTCGACCAGAGCATGAACTTCTACCAGGACGAGTTCGCCGGCCGCATCGCTGCCAAGGTGATGCAGACCGCGCTCGCGGTGCGCGATACCTGGATGATCGTGGCCGACATCCTGGTGTTCGTGATCATTTACTTCGTCACCATGGTGGCGCTGGTCGGCAGTTTCGACCTGTGGCTGCTGTTGCCCTTCGCCGGCTGGCTGTCGCTGTACGTGGCAGCGATGGTCTATTTCGTGCCGCGCCTGGGCAAGGTGGCTCAGTCGCAGGCGGACGCCCGCTCGCTGATGACCGGGCGCATCACCGACGCCTATACCAATATCGCGACCGTGAAGCTCTTTTCGCACTCGGCGCGCGAGGCATTGTTCGCGCGCGACGCGATGCGTGAATTCATGGTGCCGGTGTACGCGCAGAGCCGGCTCGTCACCGCTTTCGAAATCATCAATCACATCCTGAGCATGGGGCTGATCGCCAGCACCGCCGGCACCACGCTGTGGCTGTGGATGCAGGGCCAGATCGGCGTCGGTGCGGTGGCGGCAGCCACTGCGATGGCGCTGCGCCTGAACGGCATTTCGCACTGGGTGATGTGGGAACTGGCGTCGCTGTTCGAGCAGATCGGTACCGTGCGCGACGGCATCAACACGCTGGCGCGGCCGCGCCTCGTCAATGACCGGCCCGACGCACAGCCGCTACATGTGACGCGCGGCGACATCCGCTTCGAGCATGTCAATTTCGACTACGGCAACGGTCATGGCACCGGCGAGCGGGTGATCGACGACCTGTCGCTGCACATCCGGCCGGGAGAAAAGATCGGTCTGGTCGGCCGCTCGGGTGCCGGCAAGTCCACCTTGATCAACCTGCTGCTGCGCTTTCATGACGTCGAGGGCGGCCGCATCCTGATTGACGGTCAGGACGTGTCGCTCGGCACCCAGGACAGCCTGCGCGCACAGATCGGCATGGTGACGCAGGACACCTCGCTGCTGCACCGCTCGGTGCGCGACAACATCCTGTACGGCCGGCCCGACGCCGACGATGCCGACATGATCGCCGCCGCCGAACGCGCGGAAGCCGACGAATTCATCGCCGATCTGGTCGATCCCAAGGGCCGGCGCGGCTACGACGCCCACGTCGGCGAACGCGGCGTGAAGTTGTCAGGCGGACAGCGCCAGCGCGTGGCGATCGCCCGCGTGATGCTGAAGGACGCCCCCATCCTGCTGCTCGACGAAGCGACCAGTGCGCTCGATTCGGAAGTGGAAGCCGCGATCCAGGCCAGCCTGTACCGGCTGATGACCGGCAAGACCGTGGTCGCCATCGCGCACCGGTTATCGACCATCGCCGCGATGGACCGGCTGATCGTGCTCGATCGCGGCCGCATCGTCGAAGAGGGCGACCACGCTGCGCTGCTGGCCCGGGGCGGGCTGTACGCGCGTCTGTGGGCGCACCAGAGCGGCGGCTTCCTCGGCGAGGACATCGAAGAGCCGGCCGAAGCAGCCACCGCCGCGGTCGCCTGACCGGGCGGCAACACCCCGCCGGTGCGGGTCGAGGCGTCAGCCGGCGGAGCGGCGGTCGGGAAAGTCGATGAGCACGCGGTTGCGACGACGATCGACCACCGGCTCGGCAGCGGCTTCATTCATCGGCTGCAAGCCGACCAGACTGGCCATGCCGGCGCGCGCAAGATCAAGTGCCGCCACGTAGTCACGCGCCAGGCGCAGGATGCGTGCGCTGTTCGGGGCGCTGAGCGGGCGGCGCACCACCGAGCGCGCGGGGGCCTCATCGGCATCGTCGACCGGTGTGCGCCGCTCGCGCATTTCGCCACGCGCGACGTCGGTCACCTCGCTCTGCATGCGGAACAGCCGCTCGCGCAGGGACACGAGCGAGGTCGTCAGGCGAACCACGGTGGCCATGGTCGGCGGTTCATTCGCGGCATCCGGACCGGCCGCGCGCGCTGCGCTCGGTGTGCTGCGCAAGCTCGTGGCACGCATTTCCCACACGCAGGCGTCCCACTCGCTGTCGACGTTGCCGCCGGCCGCCTGCCAGGCCGCGACGACATCGAGTTCACGTTCCCAGGGCATGCCGAATCCGGCCTTCTCCGCCTGCAGCACGTCGACGGGCGGGAGAAATTCCGCTGCGATGTCCTCCCTCGTTCCGGCTCCGGACCTGGCTTCGCTTTCAGCTTCCGGATACGGGTCAGAGTCGGGCGTTTTTCCTGCACGTTTCATGTCGGTCTCCTCCATCGATGGACGACACGCCATCCGGTGCGGCAGGAGGCCGCATCGACGACGCTGTTCTGATTCACCGTTTGCACGGCGCGGGCCGCGGACGGCGCCGGGTTCCATCTACTGCCGGCCGGTTGTTCGCTTGTTGTTGGATGGCTGAGCGGCAGGGCCTGCAATCGGCACACAATACGCACCGGCAGCAGGGCCGGCGCACATACCTTTTCAGCATAGAGGTTTTCGCGCAGGTGTCCCGCTGCACTGCAGCGACGTTTCACCGACCCCATCCATGGAAGCGCACCGCATGTCCGAGCCCGCCGACGATGCAGACCTGATCACCCGCTCGACGCTGGGCCACTACGATCGCCATGCCGATGACTACTGGCAAGGTACGCGCAACCACGACGTGAGCCAGAACATCGCCGCCCTGCTGTCCTTCATCGACGCCGAGCCACCATTCGAGCTGCTGGATTTCGGCTGCGGCCCCGGCCGTGACCTGAAGACACTGAAGGACATGGGCCATCGTCCGACCGGTCTTGAAGGCGCCGCACGCCCGGCTGCCATGGCGCGCGCGTTCAGCGGCTGCACGGTGCTGGAACAGAACTTCCTCGATCTCGACCTTCCCCCGGCGCGCTTCGACGGCGTCTTTGCCAATGCCTCGCTGTTCCATGTGCCGGCGCGTCTGCTGCCCGGGGTGCTGGGCAAGCTGTGTGCTGCACTCAAGCCCGGCGGCGTGCTGTTCAGTTCGAATCCGCGCGGCAACGGACAGGAAGGGTGGAATGGCGAACGCTACGGCAGCTACCATGACCTCGACAGCTGGCGCCGCTACCTGACCGGCGCCGGTTTCGTCGAACTGACCCACTACTACCGCCCGTCCGGCCTGCCGCGCGAACAGCAGAACTGGCTGGCCAGCGTGTGGCGCCGGCCAGCCGACTGAGCGGGCCGGCTGACTGCGCTGCGGGAAGTGTTGCCGGAACGGCATCGACTGGCGATCCGCTATCGCCGGACACGGGACAGCGGGTGATCGACATCCGGATCGCGGACAGGGTCCGCTCCTACGGAAAACGCCTCACATCCTTGGAGCCGTGCTGTCTTTCGCAGGAGCCATCACGGGCGGCGAGCCGTGCTCGCCGAAACCCCCGCTCCACCCCTGCAGACGATTCCGGTCTCCGAAATGCAGCGTCGCGTGATCGACGCGCCAATCGCGGACGGGGTCCGCTCCGACGAAGGGCAACACCGTCGCGCCTTTGTAGGAGCCTGCCCTGCAGGCGATCCCCGTCTCCGAAATGCGGCATCGCGTGATCGACGTGCAGATCGCGGACAGGGTCCGCTCCGAAGGGCAACAGCGTCGCGGTTTTTCGCAGGAGCCGTCCCACGGTCGGCCCTGCATGGCCGACCGGCTCCACGGGCAACGAGCCGTGCTCGCCGAAACCCCCGCTTCGCCCCCGAAGGCGATTCCCGTCTCCGAAATGCGGCATCGCGTGATCGACGTGCAGATCGCGGACAGGG
>NZ_JAUYNV010000049.1 GCF_030698125.1 Methyloversatilis sp. | reverse complement strand
ATCAGCCCAAAAGTCAGGATATGACCAGATTCAGGCCGCTGTGAACAGTCCCCTGCTATGCCTTTGACCGTGAACGACTTTTTCGATGGCGCTTCCATTTGGCATACCGTTAATTCGACAAATGAGAACACGCCCTAGGGTGTCATCAGTTCTTCAAGTTCGAACAGTTCGAAGGCGTGGGTCTGCAGCGTGAGGTCCGACAACCGGGCATCGCCCAGCCGCAGGCGCTCGCCGGCAGCATGTGCGATGAGGATGTCGCGCCCGACTGCGGCGCCCGTCTGCAGCATCAGGCCCGGCTGCGGGCGCCGCGTAGTCAGCGGCGGCAGCCGCAGCGCTGCGACCGGCGTACGACCGGATACGCGCTCGGTGCCGAATACCACGGTGGCCGCCTGGGCGCCGTGACTGAGCAGCTCCACACCGATTTCCATCCGGTCCGCCTGACCGCTGCGTGCCCAGCGCACCACGCAGATCATCCATTTTCGCGAATCGACGCCCTTGATCATGACCGGTGTGCCCGGACGTACAAGTCCGGTCTGCCCGCTCGCCAGGCTCAGTGCGAAGCCGCTCGCACTGTCGTTCTGGATGATCCAGTGCGAACTGCAGGTCTGCCAGTCCGGCGAGGCATCGCGCCGTTCGAGCAGTGTCCATATCGCGTCGAAGCCGATCAACATGCGTACGTCCTGAGTACGCTCGCGGCGCGACTGCTGGCGTCTTGGCATCGACATCCAGCGCGACTGAAGCATGCGCATCAGCCGGCGTGTCGGCAGTTGTTCGAGACAGGCAGGCAGATGCAGTTCGCCAGCGCTTCCACCTTCGTCGATCAGGTCGAGGTGCTGGCCGAGTACCTGCCCCAGCCGCTGACAGGAGCAGTAAAGAATGTGCCCGGTGCGTTCCGTGTCGGCCGGTGAGCGCAGCAGTGCGGTGGGGCCATGGTCGATCTCGTCGTCGAGCCAGAACCATGAATCCAGGTCGCGGTGCGGGGGTTGTACCTGCATCTGTACTGCGCCCGAGTAGCTGCGCACGTACTCGGCCACCCGGAAGAAATCGGCGGGTGCAAGGTTGGGCGGCTGCGCCAGCGCCAGTGCGACCAGCTGGCGGTACAGCTGTTCCGCGTCAACAGAATCGGGCCGGCTGCTGACCGGCGCAGCCACCGCCCGCGCATGCATCAACAGCGCATTGGCGGTGCCCCACATGCCTGGCGGGTCGTCGGCCGCGATGAGCACATTGAGTGCGTAGGCGTCGAGTACGCACACCATGGCATGTCCTGCGGTGCGTGCGGGCCGATGGGCCGCGCCTTCTGCGAGTGCCTCGAGATAGGCACGAGCGAGCCGCATGTGCAGCAAACAGAGTTGTTCCGCCGTGCCACGCATGGCGCGTTCGACCGGCAGCGCGCTCGCCGCAAGTTCTGGCTTCAGTGCGGCTGCGCAGGCTCGTGCACGGTCGTGGAAGATGTCGAGGATGCGCACGCGGGCCGTCTGCGCCACATTCGCCTGGTCGAGCATGTCAAGGTGGGCGGACAGCGCGGCCGATTCAACCGCGACTCGGGCATCGACCGGCTTTGCAAGCCAGTCGAGCACCGTTCTCATGCCCTGTCCGGTCCGCGCGTCACGGATGAGCCCTTCGAGTACGGGCGATACGGAAGCGGGAAAAGACATCGTGAGCGATCGTTGCAGCGGAAGAAGGTAGAGATGATTCTAGTAAACTCGGGCTTTTCGTGCGCAGGCCATACGCCTCACTTCATTCTGGATCATGACCGACTTCCGACCCGCCAGCGCTGAACGCCCCATCATCGACCCGGCCGACCGGCTGATCGTTGCCCTGGATGTACCGAGTGCCGATCAGGCGCGCGCCGTCGTCGACCAGCTGGGCGACGCGGTCCGGTTCTACAAGATTGGTCTGGAGCTGTTCATGACCGGCAACTACTTCGAGCTGCTCGACTGGCTGGTGAAGCGGGACAAGAAGGTGTTCGTCGATCTGAAGTTCTTCGACGTGCCCGAAACCGTGCGTTCGGCGGTCCGCGCGCTGTCCTGCAGCGGTGCGACCTTTGCGACGGTGCACGGCAATCAGGCCATCATGGAAGCGGCCGGCGCCGACAAGGGCGCGTTGAAGATACTCGCAGTGACCGTGCTGACCAGTCTCGATCGCGGCGATCTGGACGATCTCGGCTTTGCCTGTGATGTCGAAGCACTTGTTCTGTCGCGCGCGCGGCGCGCGCTGGCCGCCGGGTGCGATGGCGTCGTGTCCTCGGGTCTGGAAGCGCCGGCGATCCGCGCCGAACTCGGCTCGCGCGTGCTGGTCGTGACGCCGGGCATCAGGCCGGTCGATAACCGGCCGTCAGATGACCAGAAGCGTACGGTCGATGTCGCGCAGGCGTTGGCCAACGGCGCCGATTACCTCGTGGTCGGGCGCCCGATCCGCAATGCGTCCGACCCGGCCGCGGCCGCGCGCCGGATGCAGCAGCAGATCGCACAGGCGCTGGGTGTGTGCTGAAAGGGAATTCGCGCACGTCATCAGCCCTTCGGATGATGATGTGCGCGTGAGCCTTGAAGCATACTCATCGTGTCTTCAGTCAGCGTCGGGGCAGTACCGCGTTCACGTGCTTGCGTCGGCACACACACCCGCCCGGTGGTCCATGCGCTCCCGGTTCTCCCGGGCGGCCGGCGTGTTGCTGTGCGCTTTTCTCCTGCTTGGTGCGCCAGCCGCGTTCGCGGCGTCCGTGCTGGTCCTGCTCAGTGAATCGGGGGGCGCCTACGCGGAGTTTGCCGATGCATTGAAGGCTGAGCGCGGCGCGCGTGGCGGCTATGCGATCGCCGTGCTGTCGCGGGCAGATTTTTCGCCCGAAGCGCTCGAGTCGCATGATCTTGTGGTCGCGGTCGGTGCGAGTGCGCTGCGCACGCTTGTGCAGAGCGAGGTCAAGGTGCCGGTGCTGTCCACGCTGGTGCCGAAGGCGGCCTACGAGGCCCTGGTTGCCGGTGATGCCCGCAGGTGGTCGGCCGTCCATATTGATCAGCCATTTTCGCGACAGGTGGCGCTGATCCGTCTGGCACTGCCCGACGTGCGGCGCATCGGCGTGGTGGCTGATGCCGAAACACCGCAACGCCTGCAGCCGCTGCGCGAGGCGATGACCGGCACGCCGCTCCAGTTGGTGTCTGCGTCCTTTACCAGCGAGGCGTCGCTTTTCTCGTCGCTCACACAGGTTATCGAGCAGTCCCAACTGTTTCTCGCACTGCCGGATCCGCGTGTGCACAACGCCGGCACCGTGCGCAACCTGCTGCTGACTTCCTTCCGTGCCCGCATACCGGTGGTCGGGTTTTCCGCCGCCTACGTGCGTGCCGGCGCAGTGATGTCGCTTTACTCGACGCCCGAACAGATGGCGCGCCAGGCCACCGACGCGATGATCGGCTGGACACTTGAGCGCAGCTGGCCGCAAGCGCGCTTTCCCCGTCACTTCACGGTGTCGGTGAATACCCATGTTGCACGCTCGCTCGGCCTGCGGATCGCCGATGCCGAAGCCCTGCGCGACCAACTGGTGCAGCAGGAGAAATCGCCATGAAGCACTGGGGAATCCGATCCCGCGTTCTGCTGGTGGCACTTGCGCCCCTGTTGGTGTGCGGTCTTGTCGGTGGCGTGTGGCTTGTGCTGGATCGCCTGGCCGCGCTCGAAAGCGCGCTGGTCGAACGTGGTCACGCCACTGCGCGTCAGGTTGCGGCGTCCGCCGACTACGGCGTGTTTTCGGGCAATACCGATGCACTGGTGGCGCTGATCGAAGCCGCCCGGCGGGAACGTGATGTTACCGGCATCATGGTGTCGAGTCGCGACGGAGACCTCGTGGTGTCGGGCGGTTCGCTCAGCCGCGAAGCGTATGTGCCTGGTGCCCGGCCGGCCGGACTGGCACTGGTCGAGCTTGAGTCGTCGACGCTGTTCATCGAACCCATCGTGCGCAGTGCGGTGATCGGCGACCACGACATGTTCGACGGGCTGACCGAAGGCACCGTCGACAATCGCCCCACCGGCTGGGTACTGGTCGAGGTGTCGCGCAAGCGGGTCGATGCGCTGAAGACCGATTTCGCCGTTACCAGCGCGATCGTCATTGCCTGTGTACTGCTGGCGGCGAGCGCTTTTGCGATCCGCATCAGCCATACGGTGACCCGACCGGTGCGGGAAGTATCGCGCGTCGTCCGGCGCATCGGCGACGGCCATCTCTACGAGCGTGTGACGGTAGCGGGAGGCGGGTCGCTGCGCATCCTGGGCGAAGGCGTGAACAACATGGCCGAGCGGCTGACCCGGGCGCGCGACGAGCTTGAAGCACGCATCGCCGATGCGACCCGCCAGTTGCGCAGCCGCACCGATGATGCCGAACGCGCCAATCATGCCAAATCGCGTTTCCTTGCAGCCGCCAGCCACGACCTTCGCCAGCCGATGCATGCGCTCGGACTGTTCGTTGCCGAGCTGGCCGAGCGCTTGCGAGGCTCGGAACATCGGTCCCTGATAAGGCAGATCGAGGAATCGGTCGGCGCGATGGAAGACCTTCTCGATGCGCTGCTCGACATGTCGAAGCTGGACGCCGGTGGTGTCACGGCGCGTCGCTCGGAATTTGCGTTGCAGCCGCTGTTGTCCCGCATCGTCGAGGACTTCGCGGCCGATGCACTGCAGCGCGGACTGCGCCTGAAGCTGCGCGCGACCGATGCATGGGCGGAGACCGATCCGCTGCTGCTTGAACGCATCATGATCAACCTGGTGTCCAATGCGGTGCGTTACACGCAGCGTGGCGGCGTGCTGATTGCCGTTCGAGCGCGTGGCGATCACCTGCGCATCGAGGTGCGCGACTCGGGTCCGGGTATCCCGGACGAGGCGCTCGAAATGATTTTCGAGGAGTTCTACCAATTGCAGAATCCCGCGCGCGCGCGCGGCCAGGGTCTTGGGCTGGGGCTGGCCATCGTGCGGCGGCTGGTCGGACTGCTTGGCCACGAGGTGACCGTTCGCTCGCAGACCGGTGTGGGGTCGGTGTTCGCGATCGAAGTCCCCCGTGTCGAAAGTGGCAACCGGCCGACGCCCGAAGATGTGCCGGAAGTGAGGCCCGACCGGCTTTCGCTGTTCGTTGTCGTCATCGATGACGATCCGGGGTCCCGCACCAGCATCGCCGGCCTGCTTGCCTCCTGGGGTTGCGAGGTGCTGTGTGCCGGAACATTGTCTGAAGCGCGCGACGCCATCCGGCAGCGCGACAAGGCGCCGGCACTTGTCCTGTGCGATTTTCGGCTCGCAGCCGTCGCAACCGGTATTGACGTGCTCGATACGCTGCTCGCCGAGCAGAAGGGTGGCATCGCCGCCGCACTGGTAACCGGCGACACCGATCCGCAAGTGAGGCGCATGGCGACCGCGCGTGGCTACCCGGTGTTGCACAAGCCGGTGCGTCCGGCGCGGTTGCGCGCTTTGATACAGCAGGTTCTTGCGCAATCGCAGAACCCGGTCGCCTGATGACGATCGAAGTTGCGTGGTGAATGTCTTGCTGCGTAGTAGGTTCTTCGCTAATATCGCGGGTTTTCCTCGTTTCGAAGGAAGTGTAATGGTCGTTATCCGTCTCGCGCGTGGGGGTGCCAAGAAGCGCCCGTTTTTCAATATCGTTGCGACCGATTCCCGCAATCGTCGCGATGGCCGCTTCATTGAGCGCGTCGGTTACTACAACCCGATCGCCCCGGAAGGCACCGGCCTGTCGGTCAACGCTGAACGACTGGCCTACTGGACTGGCGTCGGCGCGCAACTGAGCCCGACGGTCGCCCGTCTGGTCAAGAAGGTCGCCTGATTTCCGGCTCGGCGAGCACCATGGTCGTCCTCGGGCGGCTGTCGGCGCCGTTTGGTGTGCAGGGCTGGTTGAGGTTGCACCCATTCGGTGACGACCCTCAGTCCTGGAAAGTGATTCGTGACTGGCGTGTTCATGCCGATGCCGATGCGCCTGTGGCGCAGTGGAGCACGTTGAAGCTGGCCGCATTGAAACTGCAGAACACCGGTCCGGTCGTGAAGTTCGAAGGCTGCGACGATCGCAACGGTTCGGAAAGGCTGGTCGGCTTGTATGTCGCCGTACCGCGTCATGAGCTTCCGGACACCGCAGAGGATGAATATTACTGGGGTGACCTGATCGGCCTGACGGTCGTCAACAGTGCAGGCGTGACGCTCGGTCACATCGATCGGCTGCTTGAAACCGGTGCCGACGACGTGCTGGTCGTGGTCGATGCCCAGTCCGATGACAAGGTGGTCGAACGCCTGATCCCTTTCGTGTCGGCCGTGGTGACCGATGTCGATCGCGAAGCGGGCGTGGTTCGTGTCGAATGGGATGCGCAGTGGTAGGCCCTGACGGCGCTGTTCAAGGCACCGGAACGGCGGGTATCGCCTTCGAGGTGATCACGCTGTTTCCTGAAATGTTTGCGGCCATCGAACGCAGCGGCATCACGCGACGCGCGATGGAACGACTGTTGTGGCGGGCGAATTACGTCAATCCGCGTGATTTCGCGACCGACGCTCACCGTACCGTGGATGACCGGCCGTATGGCGGTGGTCCCGGCATGGTGATGATGGCGGAACCGCTGGCGCAGTCGATTGCGGCGTGCCGGGCACGCCACGCCGGAGCGGTGAAAGTGGTGCATTTTTCACCGGCTGGCGAGCGCCTGACGCATCGCCGGGTGATGGAACTGGCGGGCGCGCAGGCACTGGTTTTGTTGTGTGGTCGGTATGAAGGGGTGGATCAGCGCTTGATCGATCGTCATGTCGACCTGGAAGTATCGCTGGGTGATTTCGTGTTGTCCGGTGGTGAGTTGCCGGCGATGGTGCTGATGGATGCCATCATCCGCCAGCTTCCGGGTGCCCTGAATGATGCGAATTCTGCGATCGAGGATTCATTCGTCGCCGGCCTGCTCGACTGTCCGCACTACACGCGGCCGGAAACGTGGGAAGGCGAAACGGTGCCGGACGTGCTGCTGTCGGGTGATCATGCCCGCATCCGGCGCTGGCGGGCCGAGCAGGCTTTGGCGCTGACACGCAAGCGTCGGCCGGACCTGCTGTAGAAGATGAAGTAACGGCGGTTGAAGTAGATAGAGTGGTCGCGGTATGGATCACTTCAATAAATGCGCGCATCACGGAACAGGTGCTCTGCGGCAAGGCAATGCCACTGACCAGGAGTTTTTGCAATGAATCTGATTGAGCAACTCGAGCAGGAAGAAATCGCCCGTCTGGGCAAGAACATCCCCGACTTCGCACCGGGTGACACGGTGATCGTGAACGTGAACGTGGTCGAAGGCGAGCGCAAGCGCGTCCAGGCTTACGAAGGCGTCGTGATCTCGAAGCGCAATCGCGGTCTGAACTCGAATTTCATCGTGCGCAAGATTTCCAGCGGCGAAGGCGTCGAGCGGACCTTCCAGACCTACTCGCCGCTGATTGCGTCGGTCGAGGTCAAGCGTCGTGGCGACGTGCGCCGCGCCAAGCTGTACTACCTGCGCGAACGTTCGGGCAAGTCGGCGCGCATCAAGGAAAAGCTGGTACGCCGCGCTGCACCGGCTGCCAAGCAAGGCTGACATCCGTCAGGCGGGGCGCTCGGCGCTCCGCGCAGTGGTAGTGAAAAAGGGACCGCTAGGTCCCTTTTTCACGTCTGGTCTCGCAGGTGATGTCAGTCGACATCCAGCGGTTGCAGTGCTGCCCGCACCCGAATCCGCACGCCTGCCTCATCCAGACCGACTTCCGCCATCAGCTGTGCCGGGTCGCCGTGATCGACGAAGCGGTCCGGCAGGCCGATGCGCACCACGCGGCAGGCGAGCCGGGCGTCGTTCACCACTCGCTCGACCTCGCTGCCGGCGCCGCCGATCAGCGCGTTTTCTTCCAGCGTCACCAGCACTGCGTGGCGCTGTGCCAGTTCGAGCACGAGCGCCGTGTCCAGCGGCTTGGCGAAGCGCATGTTCGCCACGCTGGCATCGAACTCATCGGCCACCGCAAGCGCCGGTGCGAGCATGGCGCCGAAGGCGAGCAGGGCGACGTCACCGCTGCCGGAACGGCGCAGCTCGCCCTTGCCGATCGGCAAGGCGCGCATGTCGCTCTGCAACGGTACGCCGGGGCCACTGCCGCGCGGATAGCGCACCGCGCTGGGGCCTTCGTGCAGGTAGGCGGTGTACAGCATTTGCCGGCATTCGTTCTCGTCGCTCGGCGTCATTACGACGATATTCGGCAGGCACAGCAGGTAGGACAGGTCGAACGCACCGTGGTGGGTCGCACCGTCGGCACCCACCAGCCCGGCGCGGTCGAGTGCCATCATGACCGGCAGGTTCTGCAGGCAGACGTCGTGGATCAGCTGGTCGTAGGCGCGCTGCAGGAAGGTCGAGTAAATGGCGACCACCGGTTTCATGCCTTCGCATGCGATGCCGGCCGCGAAGGTCAGCGCGTGCTGTTCGGCGATGCCGACATCGAAGTAGCGCGTCGGGTATTCCTGGGCGAAGCGCACCATGCCCGAGCCTTCGCGCATCGCCGGCGTGATCGCCATCAGCTTGTCGCTCAGCGCCGCCATGTCGCACAGCCAGTCACCGAACACCTGGGTGTAGGTCAGCTTGCCGGCGCCCTTGGCCGTCTGGATGCCTGCAAGGTGGTCGAACTTGCCGACGCCGTGGTACAGGATGGGGTCGGCTTCCGCCAGTTTGTAGCCGTAGCCCTTCTTCGTGATCACGTGCAGGAACTTCGGTCCCGGCAGTTCGCGCAGGTTTTCCAGTGTCGGAATCAGTGCGTCGAGGTCATGTCCGTCGATCGGGCCGTAGTAGTGAAAGCCGAATTCCTCGAACAGCGTGCCCGGCGTGATCATGCCTTTCACATGTTCTTCCGCGCGCTTGGCGAATTCCTTCAACGACGGCGCCAGCTCCAGCACCTTGGCGCCAGCGCGCCGCGCAGCGTTGTAGGTCTGGCCGGACAGCAGCCGCGTCAGGTACTTGTTCAGCGCGCCGACCGGCGGCGAGATCGACATGTCGTTGTCGTTCAGGATGACGAGGATGTCTGCGTCTTCGACGCCGGCGTTGTTCAGCGCCTCGAAGGCCATGCCGGCCGTCATCGCGCCGTCGCCGATCACCGCAATGCTGTGCCGCTTCACACCCTGCGCACGGGCGGCGACCGCCATACCGAGCGCCGCGGAGATCGAGGTCGAAGAGTGCGCGGTGCCGAAGGTGTCGTACTCGCTTTCGCAGCGACGCGGAAAGCCGCTCACGCCGTGATACTGGCGCAGTGTCGACATGCGTTCGCGCCGGCCGGTCAGTATCTTGTGTGCGTAAGTCTGATGGCCCACATCCCACACGATGCGGTCGTGCGGCGTGTTGTATATATGGTGCAGTGCGACGGTCAGTTCCACCGTGCCGAGGTTGGACGACAGATGACCGCCGGTGCGCGACACCGATTCGAGCAGGAATCTGCGCAGTTCGGCCGCCAGCGGAGCGAGGTCGCGCGCATCGAGCGCCCGCACGTCGGCCGGAGAGTCGATCGTGTCGAGCAGCGGGTAGGCGCTTGTCGTTTGCAAGGATCTGTCCATGTTCAGTTCTGCCGTGTCAGCACGAAATCGGCGAGTTCGCGCAGGCGTTGTGCCTTGTTGCCGAAACCGGTGAGGCTGTCGAGCGCTTCGTCGTGCAGCTCGCGGGCGCGTTCGCGCGCCCGGCCAATGCCCAGTGTGGTGACATAGGTCGGCTTGTTGGCCGCAGCGTCCTTGCCTGCAGTCTTGCCCAGCGCCGCCGTGCTCGCTTCACAGTCGAGCAGGTCATCCACCACCTGGAACAGCAGGCCGACGCGCGCTGCGTAATGGTCCAGCTTCGCCGTGCCGGCTGCGTCCAGTTCGCCACAGGCTGCACCCAGTTTCACCGCACAGCGTATCAGCGCACCGGTTTTGTGGATATGCATGAATTCAAGCGCTTCGACGTCCAGTTCCAGGCCGACCGACGCCAGATCAATCGCCTGACCGCCGGCCATGCCGCGCGACCCTGACGCGACCGCCAGTTGTGTGATGAGCGCGACACGCGCGGCCGGGGCGACCGTGCAGTGTTCGGAGAGCAGCAGAAAGGCGAGCGACTGCAGACTGTCGCCGACCAGAAGCGCCGTTGCGTCGTCGTACTGCACATGCACCGTGGGCTTGCCGCGGCGCAGCACATCGTCGTCCATGCACGGCATGTCGTCATGCACGAGGGAATAGACGTGGATCAGTTCAAGCGCACAGGCGGCGGCGTCGAGCACTTGCGGCGCGGCGCCGGACAAGGCGCCTGCTGCGTGACAGAGCAGGGGACGCACCCGCTTGCCGCCGCCAAGCGCGGCATAGCGCATGGCTTCGTGCAATCGGGCCGGGGCGATGGTGTCGGGTGGCAGGAACCTGTCGAGCGCACTTTCAGTGCGCTGCTGTACCGCGCTCACCCAGTCGCGAAAATTCGTTCCGTCGTCAGTCATCGCCACGTGCGCTGGCATCGGCCGGAAAATCGCGCAGCAACCCGTCTTCGAGTATCTGCACTTTCTGTTCGGCCGCGTTCAGCGCCGACTGGCAGTGGCGCACCAGATCGACGCCCCGCTGGTAGCGCTCCAGTGCGCTGTCGAGCGGCAACTTGCCGTCTTCCATCGCACGCACGATGGATTCGAGTTCTTCGATGGCGGTCTCGAAGCTGGCGGGTTCTGACGCCGCTTCTGATTTTCGGGTCATGCTGGGTACGGTCAGCTGGTTGGAGCGCGAAAAATAGCTGATCCACCCCGGGCGGTCAAACCTGCATCTGGTTATACTCACCGGCTTTGTCACGCGCATCCGGCCCCGCACATCGGTGCACAGACTTTCTTGTGCCGTGTGTTCCGCGCAGGCCGGCGCGCGGTTTTCCAACTTTGACTTCGGGGGTTGGGGAATGTCCGATCTGCAGTCCATTACCCGTCTGGAACCGGCGCAAACTCAGTTTCCGGTGTCCTGGTACGTCGATGCATCGCTGTTCGAACTTGAAAAGCGCGTGCTGTTCGACAACGGGCCGGGCTATGTGGGGCATGAACTGATGGTGCCCGACGCGGGCGACTATCAGACCCTGGGCTGGGCCGACGATGCACTCATGCTGGTACGCAACGCGTCCGGCGTCGAACTGCTGTCCAACGTGTGCCGCCATCGCCAGGCGCTGATGATGAAGGGGCGCGGCAACGCGTCCAACATCGTTTGCCCGGTCCATCGCTGGACCTACGACACGCGCGGCGAACTGCTGGGCGCGCCGCATTTCCCGGATACACCCTGCCTGAATCTGAAGCGCCAGCCGTTGCAGAACTGGAAGGGATTGCTGTTTTCGGGCCAGCGCGACATCGCGGCTGATCTGGCCGGCATGCAGGTGGCACCGGATTTCGACTTTTCCGGCTACCGGCTCGATCACGTCGAAATGCACCAGTGCAACTACAACTGGAAGACCTTCATCGAGGTCTATCTGGAGGATTATCACGTCGAGCCCTTCCACCCCGGGCTGGGCAAGTTCGTCACCTGCGATGACCTGAGCTGGGAATTTGCACGCGATTACTCCGTGCAGCGGGTCGGCGTGAACAACCGCCTCGCGCGGCCCGGCACGCCGACCTACGAACGCTGGCACCGCGCGGTGCTCGACTACTACCAGGGCGAGCTCCCGCCGCACGGCGCGATATGGCTGACCTACTACCCGAACATCATGGTCGAGTGGTATCCGCACGTGCTGGTGGTCAGCACACTGTACCCGCAGGGCCCGGACAGTACGCTCAACATGGTCGAGTTCTACTATCCGGAGGAGATCGTGCTGTTCGAGCGCGAATTCATCGAAGCCGAGCGTGCGGCCTACATGGAAACTGCGCGCGAGGATGACGAGATCGGCGAACGCATGGATGCTGGCCGGCGCGCGCTGATGAAGCAGGGCCGCTCGGAAACCGGGCCCTACCAGTCGCCGATGGAAGATGGCATGCAGCACTTCCACGAGTGGTATCGCCGCGAAATGGCCGACTATCTGTGACGGCCGGATGCCCGTGAGCCCTGGCCGGCGCCTCGGGCAGGACGGGGCACCCCGGTGCCCGGTTTCCTTGCGCAGATGAGGGCCTGACGATGCAGTCGCTGTGGATGGTGCTGGCCAGCCTGCTGTTCGCGTCGATGGGCGTGTGCGTGAAGCTGGCAAGCGACGCACTGCCGGCATCGGAGATCGCCTTTTACCGCGGCTTCATTGCACTGTTGCTGGTGGCCGTGGTGATGCGCCTGCGCGGGGCCGACTTCGCCACGCCGCACGCCGGCGTGCACCTGAAGCGCGGCGTGTCGGGCGCGGTGTCGCTCATCCTGTACTTCGAGGCCATTTCGCTGCTGCCGCTGCCGACTGCGGTCACGCTGAACTACACCTCGCCGCTGTTCATGGCCGCCTGGCTGGGCTTCACTGCGTCGGGCGAGCTGTCGCGACCACTGATGCTGGCGCTGGCCATCGGTTTCGCCGGTGTCGTACTGGTGCTGCAGCCTACGCTGGGCAGCGACCAGTGGGTCGGCGGGCTGTTCGGACTGGGTTCCGGGCTGATCGCCACCGTCGCCTATCTGAGCGTGCGCGATCTGGGGCGCCTCGGCGAGCCCGAGTGGCGCATCGTGCTCTACTTCTCCGCCTGTTCGGCCGTGCTCGGCGGGCTGTGGGCGCTGGCCGACGGTGGTTTCCACTGGCACGACACGCGCACCTGGGCGCTGCTGGGTGGCGTCGGCGTGTTCGGCACGGCGGCTCAGCTGTGCATGACTGCCGCCTACAAGGGCGGGCGCACCCTGGTATCGGCCAGTCTGGCCTACACGACGGTCGCTTTTTCGACGCTTTACGGCGTCCTGCTATGGCAGGAGGTACCGTCTGCAGTAGTCTGGCTGGGCATGCTGCTCATCGTTGCCAGCGGCCTGCTTGCGCTGCTCCGGCCGCCGCCGGTGAAGACCTAGTTCAAAAAAGGAGATTTCAAATGATCGCAACCGAGTCCGATGGCAATCTGGTGACGGTGTCCGCTTTCGGCGAGTTCACGCTGGCGGATTACCGCGAGTTCGAAGACCTGGTGAATTACCGCATCAAGTTCGAAGGCGTGGTCAATCTGCTGATCGACCTGCGCCAGATGACCGACTTCACGCTCGACATGGCGCTCGAGGAACTGCGCTTCGCCCGCGCGCACAGCCACGACTTCGGGCGCATCGCGGTGCTGGCCGGCAGTCCCTGGATGATCTGGACGGCCTGGCTGTCGCAGGTGTTCGTCGATGCCGACGTGACCGTGTTCGACGACGAGGCCGGCGCGCGCGCCTGGCTCGCCGAAACGGTGTGAGCGCCATGGGTCCGCTGATCAGCGCCGAGGCACTCGCCGGCCGCCTCGGCGATGACACTCTGGTCGTGATCGACTGCCGGCACGATCTGGCGCAACCCGACGCCGGCGAGGCCGCCTGGGCCGGGAGCCATATTCCCGGGGCGCTGTTCATGCACCTCGATCGCGACCTGTCGTCGGTGAAAACCGGCAGCAACGGCCGTCACCCTCTGCCGTCGCCGGCCGCCTTCACCGCGCTGCTCGGCCGCTGCGGTATCACGCCCCTGCACCCGGTGGTTGCCTACGACGACGCTGGCGGCATGTTCGCCGCCCGTCTGTGGTGGATGTTGCGCTGGGTCGGTCATGCCGACGCTGCGGTGCTCGACGGCGGCCTCGCCGCCTGGCGCGCCGCGGGCGGCGCGCTCGACCAGTCCGTACGCAGCCGCCCGGCCACGCGCTATCCGGTAGGCGCGGTCGAAACCACGCTGGATGCCGATGCCTTGCTGGCCAATCTCGACAGCGCCGCGCTGCTGGTGGTCGATGCGCGCGCGCCGGACCGTTTCCGCGGCGAGAACGAAACGCTGGATCCGGTCGGCGGCCACATACCGGGTGCGGTCAATCGCTTCTTCAAGCTGAATCTGACCGATGATGGCCGCTTCAAGCCGGCCGACGTCCTGCGCGCCGAGTGGTGCGCCATCGCCAACGGACGTGATCCGGCGACCCTGGTCATGCAGTGCGGCAGTGGCGTCACAGCCTGCCACAACCTGCTCGCGCTCGAACTGGCCGGCCTGTCCGGTGCGCGCCTGTACCCGGGTTCGTGGAGCGAATGGTGCAGCGATCCGGCACGACCAGTGGCACGCTGAGCGGCGCCACCGACCCGGTTGCCGACGACGCGACGATTGCGCACGAACTGCTCGCGCAAGTTGCCGTGCGTGGTGCCGGCCGGTCGATCTGCCCGTCGGAAGTCGCGCGGGCGCTGGCTGCAGACTGGCGCGCGCTGATGCCGCAGGTGCGCGAGGTGGCGCGCCGGCTGGCGCGTGACGGTCTGGTTGTCATCACACAGGCTGGCGAAAAGCGCGACCCGAACGCCGACTGATGCGGCCCGATCCGCGTGGCGCAGGTGCCTGAGCGCTCCGCCAGCTCCACCTGAGCCAATTGTTGGGCGTGAAAGACTGGCCGTGTAAGCGGTCGCCTTCTGCGAGATATGCAGGTCGACCACGTTGATTGTCTGGTCGATATCGAACTGACGACCTCTGAGGCACACGGGCATGATGCGCTCGTGCGGATCGCTGAACTGGAACTGATTTTCGCGCATTCGCTCTACCCGTGCGTCGTCGGGCTCGGACCGGCGTGCATCCGCGGCGAAGCCATTTCATATAGGGGAGTACTGCATGACCACACTTTTCGACCCGCTGAAGCTGGGCGATATCGCACTGAATAACCGTATTGTCATGGCGCCGCTGACGCGCAACCGCGCGCTGCCCGGTCAGGTGCCGGGACCGCTGGCCGTCGAGTACTACACGCAGCGCGCCAGCGCCGGTCTGATCATCGCCGAGGCGACGCAGGTCAATCCGATGGGGCAGGGCTATCTCGATACGCCGGGCATTCACTCGGCCGAACAGGTGGCCGGCTGGCGCAAGGTGACCGATGCGGTGCATGCCGCCGGCGGCCGCATCATCCTGCAGCTGTGGCATGTTGGCCGCATTTCGCACACCTCGCTGCTGCCTGGTGGTGCGTCGCCGGTGTCGTCCACGTCGCGGCGTCCGGATGCGCAGTGCTTCACCCGCGATGGCTTCGTCGACGTGTCGGCACCGCGCGCGTTGCGCGACGACGAACTGCCCGGTCTGATCGATGACTACCGCCGCGCGGCGCGCAATGCGATCGATGCCGGCTTCGACGGCGTCGAAGTGCATTCGGCCAACAGCTATCTGCTGGAGCAGTTCCTGCGCGACAGCGTGAATGACCGTAGCGGCCCGTATGGCGGCCCGATCGAGAACCGCGCCCGGCTGTTGCTGGAGATCATGCAGGCAGTGGTTGCAGAAGTCGGCGCCGGTCGCACCGGCGTGCGCCTGTCGCCCGCCACGACCTTCTGCGATACGCCGCTCGACAGCAACCCGCAGGCGCTGCACAGCCATGTGCTCGACCGGCTGTCGGCGCTGGGCATCGCCTTCGTGCATATGATCGAGGGTGAAACCGGCGGCGAACGCGCGCCGGCCAGCGTCAAGCCGCCGATCGACTACGCGGCGCTGCGCGCACGGTTCAACGGTGGCTGGATCGCGAACAACGGCTACGACCGCCAGATGGCGATGGATGCCGTCGCATCGGGTGGCATCGACGCGGTGGCTTTCGGCCGGCCCTTCATTTCGAATCCGGATCTGGTGCGCCGCCTGCGCGACAACGCGCCGCACAACGACCTGCGCGCCGAACTGATGTACGGCGGGGGTGCAGCGGGCTATACCGACTACCCGGCGCTGGACGCTGCCTGATCGCTCAGGGAAGGTCTTGCGGCAGGGGGCGCACCGCCGGTTCGGGGCGCGTCCACATCCAGCCGGCGACGACTGCAAGCAGCACATAGACGCTGCCGCGCACCCACGCCGGCACCGGGCTGAACCACAGCGTGGTGGCGCTGAACAGCATCATCGCGCTGGCCAGCCACTTGGCGCGCCGCGGAATGGCGCCCTGTTCGCGCCAGTTCGTGATGTAGGGGCCATAGGTCGGGTGCGCCAGCAGTCTGGCTTCAAGTTCCGGCCAGCCCCGGCTGGCTGCCCAGGCAGCGAGCAGCAGGAAAGGCACGGTCGGCAGCACCGGCAGCACCGCACCGATCACGCCCAGAACTACAGAAACCGCGGCCAGCAGCCGCCACAGCAATTGTCGGGTCCAGTGGATCAAAACGGGCCGTGCAGGATTTCAAAGCAGCATTGTGCCGCAGCCCGGCGCGTGTCGGCCGGTACGTGTGAGACCGGCCCCTGCGAGCGGACTCCTGTGGATGCGGCCCCCTGTGGAAGAGGCCCCTGCGGGAGCGGCGTCCCCGCCGCGATACGCGCTTCGCACAGCGAGCAACGCGGCACTGATCGCGGCGGGGACGCCACAGCCACAGCCACAGCCCCAACAGGTGCAGCGCCCGACCGCGGTCGCGCCCACTGCCGAACCTGCAAGAAACAGCCGGGCGCGGTCGTGGGTGGCCTGCCTACCGTCGCAAGTCGAGCGTGAACGGGAAGTTCGGGTTGCGGTCTTCCGGCGGGGCGGCTACGTGGCCCGGCGTGTGCCCCATGGCAAAGAATCGCGCCAGACGACGGCCTTCCGCCTCGTACGAATTGACCGGAAAGCTTTCGTGGTTGCGGCCGCCGGCGTGTGCCACGTGGTACTGGCAGCCGCCCATCGAACGCTTCATCCAGTCGTCCACCAGATCGAACACCAGCGGGGCGTGTGGCGGGATGGTCGGATGCAGGCAGGTGGCCGGTTGCCAGGCGCGGTAGCGCACGCCGGCGACATATTCGCCCACGCGACCGGTCGGCGACAACGGCACGCGCCGGCCGTTGACGGCCAGCACATGCCGGTCGTCGACCAGGCCCTGCACCTTCACCTGCAGCCGTTCGACCGACGAATCGACATAGCGCACCGTGCCGCCGGCACCGCCTTCCTCACCCAGCACATGCCAGGGTTCGAGTGCGCTGCGCAATTCCACCAGCACGTTGCGGGCGGAGAACTGCCCCATGCGCGGGAAGCGGAATTCGAAGTGCGGCGCAAACCACTCCAGCTCCATCGGGTAGCCGAAGGCACGCAGGTCATCGACCACGTCGCGCATGTCCTCCCACACGAAGTACGGCAGCATGAACCGGTCGTGCAGTTCGGTGCCCCAGCGCTTGAGTTTCGGCGGCGCATAAGGCTGCTGCCAGAAGCGGGCGATCAGCGCACGCAGCAGCAGTTGCTGCGTCAGGCTCATGCGGGCATGCGGTGGCATTTCGAAGCCGCGCATTTCCAGCAGGCCGAGCCGGCCGGTCGCGCCATCCGGCGAGTAAAGCTTGTCGATGCAGAATTCGGCGCGGTGCGTATTGCCCGTGGCATCGACCAGCAGGTTGCGCAGGATGCGGTCGATCAACCAGGGCGGCGTGTAGCCCGTGTCGCGCGAACGGCGCTCGATTTCGGCGAACGCGATTTCCATCTCGTACACCGAATCGTTGCGTGCCTCGTCCATGCGCGGCGCCTGACTGGTCGGGCCGATGAACAGGCCGGAAAACAGATACGACAGCGCCGGATGGTTGTGCCAGTAACTGATCATGCTGCGCAGCAGATCGGGCCGGCGCAGGAAGGGCGAATCGGCCACCGTGGCACCGCCCAGCACGAAGTGATTGCCCCCGCCGGTTCCGCTGTGGCGGCCGTCGATCATGAACTTTTCGGTGCCGAGGCGGGTTTCATGGGCCGCCTCGTACAGGAAGGTGGTGCCGGCCACCATGTCATCCCACGAGTGATAGGGCTGGATGTTTACTTCCAGCACGCCCGGGTCGGGCGTGATGCGCAGCACTTCGACGCGCGGATCGCGCGGCGGCTCGTAACCTTCGAGCACCACCGGGTGGCCGCAGGCTGCCGCGGTCAGTTCGATCGCGGTGACCAGTTCGAGGTAATCGTCCAGCGTCGGCAGCGGCGGCATGAACAGATACATCACGCCGTGGCGCACCTGCGCGCACAGCGCGGTGCGGGTGATCCAGCCGGCGGATTCGAGCGTTTCCGGCTTGCGGTCTGTAGCCGGTACGAGGGCTGCAGTCGGAGCGGCAGTGGCGTAGTCGATGCCTGCCGCGTCGTCGTCTTCAGGCTTCTGCATGCGTACGGCAATGTCGATCTGCGGCCGCAGCGGCACCTGCCGCTGCACCGGGTCAGGTGCATGCACCCACGGATACTCGGCCGCCGACACCCAGGGCTGCGAATCGAGCGGCAGCCGGTAGCCCATCGGCGAATCGCCCGGAATCAGGAAGCAGCGGTCGTCGCGCAGGAACCACGGGCCACTCTGCCAGGCGTTGCCGGCCGGTGTGCGCGCCAGCGGCAGGATGTGGCCGACCTCGCTGTCCAGCCCGTCATGGAACAGCCGGCGCATGCGCTCGCGCTCCAGCGGATCTTCGAGTCGCGAATCGAACGGATCGACGTTCGCCGGCAGCTTGCGTTCGCGCCACAGGTAGTACCAGACGTCCTCGAAGGCCGGAAACACGTACTTGCCGTCCACGTCGAGCCGCTTCGACAGGGCCTTCAGGAAGGCTGAACAATGCTCCGCCGTCAGCGCGTAATCGATGGCTTCGTCGGCGAACAGAGCGGGATCAGTCCAGATCGGCTCGCCGTCTCGCCGCCAGAAGCAGGACAGCGACCAGCGCGGCAGCTGTTCGCCCGGATACCACTTCCCCTGGCCGTAATGCAGCAGGCCACCCGGCGCATAGCGTGCCTTCAGCTTCGCCAGCAATTCCGCGCCGAGCAGGCGCTTGACCGGCTTGTCCGGCGGCGAATCGGCCGTGGTGTTCCACTCGGGGCCGTCGCGGTCGTCCACCGACACGAAGGTCGGCTCCCCGCCCATGGTCAGCCGCACATCGTTCTGCACCAGATCGGTGTCGATGCGATGGCCCAGCTTTTCGATGCGCGACCAGGCGTCGTCGGTGTAGGGCTTGGTGACGCGCGGCGCTTCCCACACGCGCTCGACCTTCATGTGGTGCTCGAATTCGGTTTCGCACTTTTCGGTCAGTCCGCTGATCGGCGCCGCCGACGACGGGTCGGGCGAGCAGGCGAGCGGAATATGGCCCTCGCCGGCGAACAGGCCGGACGTCGCATCGAGCCCGACCCAGCCGGCGCCCGGCAGATACACCTCGCACCAGGCGTGCAGATCGGTGAAATCCTTCTCCGGGCCGCTCGGACCGTCGAGCGACTTCACGTCGGCGGTGAGCTGTATCAGGTAACCGGACACGAAACGCGCCGCCAGCCCCAGATGGCGCAGCACCTGCACCAGCAGCCAGGTCGTGTCGCGGCACGAGCCGCTGCCCTTCTGCAAGGTTTCTTCCGGTGTCTGCACGCCCGGTTCCATGCGGATGAGGTAGCGGATGTCGCCCTGCATCTGCTGGATCAGTGCGACCAGATAATCGACGCTGGCCTTGCCGTTGCTGCCGAACAGCGTGCGTGCGTCATCCACCCAGCGGCTGAATTTCGGGGCGTTGTCCCGGGTCAACGGCAATGTGACCAGATAGGGGAACAACTCGCGCGTCTGTTCTTCGTTGTACCCGAACGGAATCTTCTCGGCCGCCGGTTCGAGGAAGAAGTCGAACGGATTGATGACCGACATTTCGGCGATCAGATCGACCTCGATGCGCAGCTCGCGCGTGCATTCCGGAAACACCAGTCGCGCAAGATAGTTGGACTGCGGATCCTGCTGCCAGTTGACGAAGTGCTCGGCTGGCGTGACGCGCAGCGAATACGACAGGATGGGCGTGCGCGTGTGCGGCGCCGGGCGCAGACGCACCACCTGCGGGCTCAGCAGCACCGGGCGGTCGTAGCGGTAGTGGGTGACGTGATTCAGTGCGACGTGGATGGACACGGAATACTCCGGTTGCGGGCAGTGAAGGGGTTGGTGCACTCAAGCAATTAGCGTGCGCGACTCAAGTTCATGATTTTCAATGTCAATGGTTTCAGCATGTCGACGACTCCTGCACAGTAAGGGGCGTGTGCACCGCACTGGTGCATGACGTTCCGTACGCGGCTGGCGTCGCCGTCATTTGAGTCCGAGGCGGCGCGCCAGCTTGTGCAGATTGCTCGGGTCGACATCCAGCCGGCGCGCCGCGTCGGCCCAGTTGCCGGCACAGGCATCGAGCGCGGCGCGGACCAGCCGGCGCTGTGTGGCATCGATGGCTTCACGCATGGACGGCAGTATGGCGCCGGATGCCGCGTCGCAGGTCGGCGGCGTTGCCGCAGGGGTGGTCAGGCCGTCCAGATCGAGCAGTTCGGCCGGCAGCGACACGATGTCGGTGCGCACGGCGCCCCGGCTCACCGCTTTCAGCGCGGCTCGGCTGATCACGTGTTCGAGTTCGCGCACATTGCCCGGCCACGGGTAGCGGCACAGCGCGTCTTCCGCCTCCGGCGACAGGCGCAGGCTGCGCAGGCCGAGACGGGCGCGGTTCAGTTCGAGAAAGCGGCC
Source organism: Methyloversatilis sp. (assembly GCF_030698125.1). Classification (GTDB taxonomy): domain Bacteria; phylum Pseudomonadota; class Gammaproteobacteria; order Burkholderiales; family Rhodocyclaceae; genus Methyloversatilis. The sequence goes on along the minus strand of NZ_JAUYNV010000049.1, from coordinate 21,903 downwards.
GGCCAGCAGGAGCACGTCGCTGCCGCGCTCGCGCAACGGCGGTATCGGCACCGGATAGACCGACAACCGGTGATACAGGTCGGCCCGGAAGGCGCCGTCGCGCACGCTGTCGCGCAGCGTGCGGTTGGTCGCGGCGATCACGCGTACGTCGACGCGTCGCGGTTGGTCGGCGCCCAGGCGCTGGATTTCGCCGTTCTGCAGCGCGCGCAGCAGCTTGGCCTGCACGGTCAGCGGCAGCTCGCCGACCTCGTCGAGAAACAGCGTGCCGCCATCGGCTGCTTCGAAGCGGCCGGGCCGGTCGGCGGTGGCGCCGGAAAACGCGCCTTTCACATGGCCGAACAGCTCGCTTTCGGCCAGCGATTCGGGCAGCGCGGCGCAATTGACATGTATCAGCGGTTGCGCGGCGCGGCGCGAATGACGGTGCAGGTGGCGGGCAAACAACTCCTTGCCCACGCCGGTTTCGCCGAGCAGCAGCACCGACAGTTCCGAATCGGCCACCACCTTCATTTCGTGCAGCAGGCGCTGTATCACTTCGCTGTGCCCGACGATTTCGGCGTCATCCGCACTGGCACCTTGTGCGTCGGCCGTTTCGCCGCCACGCGACAGGCGCAGCGCGTGCAGATCCTGCTCCAGCCGGGTCACGCGCACGGCGGCTTCGACCAGCAAGGTCAGGCGGCGCAGGTCGTCGCGCGCCGCCGCGGTGAAGGTGCCGGTCTGCAGCGCGTCCAGCGTCAGCGCCCCCCAGGTCTGGCCTTCGACCTGCAGGCTGGTGCCCATGCAGTCGTGCACCGGAATCGGTTCGCCGACGCGGGTGTCGAGCAGGCCGTCATAGGGGTCGGGCAGCGCACTGTCGTGGTCGAAGGCGGTGATGTCGCGCCGCGACAGGATGGTTGCCAGCCGCGGGTGTTGCGCGACGACGAAACGCCGGCCCAGCGTTTCGCGCACCAGGCCGTCGACCGCCAGCGGGCGCAGGCTGTCCTCTTCCAGCTTCAGCAGCGCGACCGCGCCACAGCCGAAGTGGGCGCGCAGGCTCGATACCAGGCGCTGCAGGCGCACGGCGGGCGGCAGTTCCGACACCAGGTCGGCAAGCAGCAGCGATCCCATCATGGTGAAAGCGACCCTCTGTGGTTCTAAATACCAGTTCATTTGAGGGTGGAAAATACCTCAGTTTCCATAGGCCATTGATTTTATTTGATCCGGATGCATGGCCCGGACCTTGCGAAGTGAAGGCGTCTTCTTCCCCACGAGGTCTTCGCCATGAACCTGATCGACCAATCCCTTGGTGCGCTGGCGCGCAGCATTCCGGGTGCCACACAGGTGTTCCACGAACACAAACTGGATTTCTGCTGCGGCGGCAAGCACAGCCTGCAGGACGCCGCGGCCGAGCGGGGCATCGACCCTCAACCCATCGTCGAACGCCTGGGCGCACTGCTTTCGCAGGCGACGCGGGAGGCGCGCGACTGGCGCTCGGTGCCGGCAGCCACGCTGATCGAACACATCCTGTTCCGCTTCCACGATCGCCACCGCGAACAGCTACCGGAATTGGTTCGACTGGCGCGCAGGGTCGAGCAGGTGCACGGTGACCGGCCGGACTGCCCGACCGGTCTGGCCGACCACCTGACGGTGATGCAGCATGAGCTGGAAAGCCATATGCAGAAGGAAGAGCAGGTGCTGTTCCCGATGCTCGCCCGCAGCCATGCTGCCGCGGTGCAGGGGCCGGTCACGGTGCTGCGCAACGAGCACGACCAGCACGGCGAAGCGTTGCAGCGGCTGGAAGCCCTGACCGACGACATCACGCTGCCGCGCGGTGCCTGCAACACCTGGCGCGCGCTCTACACTGGTCTGGCGGCGCTGCGCGAAGATCTGATGGAGCACATTCACCTCGAGAACAACATTTTGTTCGAAGGGCTGAATGCGGCACCAGTCGAGGCGGAGACCACTCACCGGTAATTTGCCGAAAGACGTCGTTCACGTTGATCGGCGTGCTCATCGTCACCTTTTCGCTGCTCGGCTACTTCGGCGTCGAGGTGTATCGCAACGCGCCGCCGATACCGCAGCAGATGTCAGGGAAGACGGCCGCGCGGGGCTGGTGCTGATGATCGCCACCAGCCTGCTGCCGATCGGCCTGATCCAGTTCCACGCCAGCGTCAGCCAGGGCCTGTCGTACGCGCGCCGCGAAGCGTTCATGCAGCAGCCGCTGCTCGAAGCGCTGCGCTGGGTGCGCACCTTCGGCGATGTGGCGTTCATCGTCGGCTCGCTGGCGGTGGCCTGGCAAGTGGTGTCCGGTGTGTTCGGCCGCGCCGGCCGTGCGCCGCAGCCGGTCAGTGCGCTGGCAGGGGCCCGTCGATGAACTGAGCGCAACCGTCCTCCCTCCTTGCCGCAACGCTTCGGCAAGGTTGGGGCGCCGTGCCGGAAGGCCGGCGCCCCTCTTTTCTTCGTGGCTGTACTTTCGCCGTGCCTCCGCGCGTTCCCGGGCGAATCAGTAACCCGTGGAACGGAAAAGGCCGAAGTTTCAGTTCAAGGAGGCTGCAATCGACGAATTCCACTTCACGCTGCTCGGCACCGATGCCCCGTCCTTGCTGCAGAGCGAAATGTACAAGACGTGTGCGTCCACCGAGAACGGAATCGCATCGGTCAGGACTGAGGCAGCGGACGACGGCCGCCGTGACCGCGGCAAGGCTTCGAACGGAACTTGCGCCGCTGGGCGAGAAGCTCACCAGGGCGGCACGGCGTAAGGGGCGCCGCGGCTGGACGGGTGTTGTTGGGCATCGCTGCGCTCACCCCAACCTACGTTCTGGATCGGTGGCGGCTGCACGGTGATGAGCGCAACGGCGGGTGATCGCCGGAGAGTAAGGGGTGGCGCGGCTGGACGGGTGTTGTTGGGCATCGCTGCGCTCACCCCAACCTACGTTCTGGATCGGTGGCGGCTGCACGGTGATGAGCGCAACGGCGGGTGATCGCCGGAGCAAGGGGTGGTGCGGCTTGACGGGTGTTGTTGGGCATCGCTGCGCTCACCCCAACCCACGTTCTGGATCGGTGGCGGCTGCACGGTGGTGAGCGCAACGGCGGGTGTTTGCCGGAGTAAGGGGTGGCGCGGCTGGACGGGAGGGTACGGGAGTTTCGTAGGTTGGGGTGAGCGAAGCGATGCCCAACGCAAGCGACGGTACCGCGCCGATGGTTGCGGCACGATACCGTCGCTGGTCGGACGGGGCAGCGGTGTTCCGCTGCGGGTCAGCCTCGACGCATGGCGTCGAAGAACTCGCCGTTGCTCTTCGTGGCCTTGATCTTGTCGAGCAGGAATTCGATCGCTTCCAGGTCGTCCATGTTGTACAGCAGTTTGCGCAGGATCCAGATCTTCTGCAGGATGTCCGGCTTCAGCAGCAGCTCTTCGCGGCGCGTGCCCGAGCGGTTCACGTTGATCGCCGGATAGACGCGCTTTTCCGCCATGCGCCGGTCAAGATGGATTTCCATGTTGCCGGTGCCCTTGAATTCCTCGTAGATCACGTCGTCCATGCGGCTGCCGGTTTCGATCAGCGCGGTGGCGATGATGGTCAGGCTGCCGCCTTCCTCGACATTGCGCGCGGCTCCGAAGAAACGCTTCGGCTTCTGCAGCGCATTGGCGTCCACACCGCCGGTCAGTACCTTGCCCGACGCCGGCTGCACCGTGTTGTAGGCACGGGCGAGGCGGGTGATGGAATCGAGCAGGATGATCACGTCCTTCTTGTGCTCGACCAGGCGCTTGGCCTTCTCGATCACCATTTCGGCCACCTGCACGTGGCGGGTGGCCGGTTCGTCGAAGGTCGATGCAACCACTTCGCCCTTCACCGAACGCTGCATTTCGGTCACTTCTTCCGGCCGCTCGTCGATCAGCAGCACGATGAGCATGGCTTCCGGGTGGTTGGCGGTGATGGCGTGCGCGATGTGCTGCATCATCACCGTCTTGCCGGTCTTCGGCGGCGCCACCAGCAGGCCGCGCTGGCCCTTGCCGATCGGCGCGATCATGTCGATCACGCGTGACGTCGTGTTTTCTTCGCCGCGCATGTCGCGCTCGAGCACCAGCGTTTCCGTCGGGTGCAGCGGCGTCAGGTTTTCGAACAGGATCTTGTGCTTGGTCGCTTCCGGCGGCTCGCTGTTGACGCGATCGACCTTGACCAGCGCGAAGTAGCGTTCGCCGTCTTTCGGTGTCCTGATTTCGCCTTCGATGGTGTCGCCGGTGTGCAGGTTGAAGCGCCGGATCTGGCTCGGCGACACGTAGATGTCGTCGGTGCCGGCCAGGTAGCTCGCTTCCGGCGAACGCAGGAAACCGAATCCGTCCGGCAGCACTTCCAGTGCGCCATCACCGAAAATGCTTTCGCCCTTTTTCGCGCGGTTGCGCAGGATGGCGAAGACCAGTTCCTGTTTTCGCAGCCGGTTCGCGCCTTCGATCTCGAAGGACTGGGCCATTTCGAGCAATTGGCTGACGTGAAGTGCTTTCAGTTCGGAAAGATGCATGGTGACGGGGTCTGTGCGACGTGCGGGGTGGGGAGGCGGAGCCAGGAACCGGCTCCGGCGGGCGGGGTGCGCGAGGCACCCGTCGCCGTGGAAAAGTGATTAGAGGTGGCTGTCCAGGAATGCGGTCAGTTGTGACTTCGACAGGGCGCCGACTTTCGTGGCTTCGACATTGCCGTCCTTGAACAGCATCAATGTCGGAATGCCGCGAATGCCGAAGCGTGCCGGGGTGTCCTGGTTCTCGTCGATATTCACCTTGGCCACGCGCAACTTGCCGGCGTAGTCACGCGCCACCTCGTCGAGAATGGGGGCAATCATCTTGCACGGACCGCACCATTCGGCCCAGTAGTCGACCAGCACGGGCAGATCGGCTTTGACCACTTCGGCTTCGAAGCTGGCATCGGTGACGTGGTGGATGTGTTCGCTCATCGTTTCCTCGCGGGGCTTGACTTGGGGAGAGACCTGGAATGCCGGATCGTTTCTTGGAATTGGGTATATCGGTCGGATATACCGTGGACAACCGGGTGTGGGCTGGGCGCTGTTGTTAGCCGGGCTGAGTGCCTGACGCGCACTGCGCAGGCCGGGAATTCGTGAGCAGGTGTGTGCGGAGGTTGCGGGCCACCGCGGCAGGCACGGGGCAAATCACTCTGGCAGCGCGCTGACCGCACACCTGCGCGATCGCGTTTGTTACGCTGTTTTCGCGCTGTTTCCATGATGCTAATACAAAAAACGCCGTGTTGCGCAGAGTGATGGAGGTACGCCCGACAAAAATTCATGTCGGCATGCCGCCTCTGCACGATGCACGGAACGGCTTTGCCACGGGCCGCGGTGATAAAATCCACGCCGTTTTCCGGACTGTCATCGTCCCGAGATTCCGATCAAACCACCCCGTGGTTCGCCTGCTGTCGGGCAATGCGACCACCGCACGGAGAAACCATGACTTACGTCGTCACCGAATCCTGTATCAAGTGCAAGTACACCGACTGCGTCGATGTGTGCCCGGTCGATTGCTTTCGCGAAGGCCCGAATTTCCTGGTGATCGACCCCGATGAGTGCATCGACTGCACGCTGTGCGTGGCCGAATGTCCGGCCGAAGCCATTTTCGCCGAGGACGACGTGCCGTCCGACCAGATCCATTTCATCAAGCTGAACGCCGAACTGTCCGCCGAGTGGCCTGCCATCATCGAGCGCAAGGACGCGCCTGCCGATGCCGACGAATGGCTCAAGGTGAAGGACAAGCTCGGCATGCTGGAACGCTGAGCACGCCGCCGCCCGCCGGCCGCAGCAGTTCGCGTCCTCGCGCATGAACGCGGCGGGCTTCGAAACCTTGCGCTTGCCGGCAGATGGCGCGCTGTTCGCCCGGCTCGCGCGCCTTCTGATCGATCGCCATGGCGATGCGCTCGCCGACTGCGACCTGCTGATTCCGGTCATGGTGCATGCGTCGGCGCTGCGCGGTGCGCTGGTGGCCGAAGCCGGACAGGCGCTGTTCATGCCGCGCATGCTCACGCCGTCGTTGCTGGCGGCGCGCTGGATGGGCGATGCACCGGTCGATCCCCACCCCCGGCGTCTGCTGCGTCTGGTGGCGCAATTGCGCCAGCAAGCCTGGCTGGGCGATGCCGATCCGTGGTCGGCCGCGCAGGAACTGCTCGAACTGGCGGATGCGCTGGCCGGATTGCCGGCGCCGCCGGACGAGAACGCCCTGCAGCACGGCTTCGAACGTGCGCACGGTCTGACCGACAGCGCGGCGCTGTCGCTCGAAGCGCGTCTGGTGCATGCGGTGTGGCACAGCGACTGCACCGGAACGCCCGGTCATGCGCGTGCCGTCACGCAGGCGTTGATGCGCGCCGCTGGCGCAGCGCGTCGGCCGCTCATTTACCTGTCCGCGCTGGTCGAGCCAGCGCCAGCGTGGCTTGAATTGCATGCCGCGCGCGTGCCGGTGCTGAATGTGCTGGCAACGCGCGCGCTGGCCGATACTTCGGTCGCCCGCGTGCTGCACGCCGCCTGGCCGTCCGGCCCGCTGCCCCGTGCGGCAGACGTTTCGACGCCCGCCCCATCGCGGGATGACGCGCTCGAACTGGCCGGCCGTGTGCGCCTCCTCGGTGCGCAGTCGCTTGAGCAGGAAGCGCAATGTGCCGCGTCCTGCATCGCCGGCTGGCTGGCTGAAGGCCGCTGCAACATTGCGCTGGTGGCGCTCGATCGCGAAGCGGCACGGCGCGCCCGCGCGCTGCTCGAACGCCGGCAGGTTCTGCTGGCCGATGAAACCGGCTGGAAGCTGTCGACGACGCGTGCGGCGGCCACGGTCGACGCCCTGCTGCAATGCTTCGCGTCGGACGGCTATCACCGCGATCTGCTCGATCTGCTGCGCTCGCCGCATGTGGCCGGCGCGCTCGACCGCGATGCCCACGCACAGGCCATCGCCGCCATCGACAACTGGGTGGTCAGGCGCAACCATGTCGATGGCCTGCACGCCTTGCTCACCGATGCCGGCCGCGAGTTTTCCGCCCGCCCGCCCGGCCAGCTGATCGACGCGCTGTCGCAGGCTTTTGCGCTGATGCCCACCCACAACGCGCCGGCCAGCTTCCGGGTCGAACGCCTGCTGGCAGCGCTCGATGTGCTGGGCGCCCGCGCCGCGTTGATGCTCGACGCAGCCGGTGCGCAGGTGGTCAATCTGCTGGAGCAGTTGCGTGCCGACAGCAGCGGCGTGGCACTCGACCTGTCTTTCGCGGACTGGCGCAAGTGGCTCAACAGCGAGTTCGAGCAGGCGCTGTTCCGGGACAGCGCCATCGACAGCCCGGTGGTGCTGACGCCACTGACGGCGACCCGCCTGCGCCGTTTCGACGCCGTGTATGTGATCGGCGCCGACAGCCGGCACCTGGCGCCAGCGCGCCTGCGCGGCGTGCTCGGCCACGAAGGCCTTCGGCGCGAACTTGGACTACCGGATTCGCAGCTCGCCGCCGGGCAGCTGCGCGACGATCTTGCCAGTCTGATCGCCTGCAGCGACCAGACCGTATTCAGTTGGCAGACGCAGCGCAACGGTGAAGCGAACCTGCCCGGCTTGGATCTGCAGCGCCTCGATCTGGTGTTGCAGCGCGCCGGCCTGCCGTCGGCCATTTGCAGTGCGCCGTCGCTTGCCGATCCGCCGCCGCTTCCGGCACGGGTCGTTTCCAGTGCGCCGGTGCTCGATCCGGCGCGCGTGCCGTCGCGGCTCACGGCAAGTGCTCTGGCCGACCTGATGGCCTGTCCCTATCGCTACTACGCCCGTCACGTACTTGGCCTGGGTGCCGGCGACGAGGTCGAGGATGCCATGGGCAAGGGCAGCGTCGGTGAGCTGGTGCATCGCGTGCTGCACGATTTTCATGTCGCTCACCCGCGACTGGCGGAGGCTGCGCCGCCCGCACTGGCCGATGCCCTGCGCGCGCAGATTGCCGTCGCCTTCGATGGCGCCATCGCGCGCAACTTCCAGGAGCATGCGTGGGCCGATCGCCTGCACGATCGCGCCGACGCCTACATCGCGTGGGCCGTGCAGCGCGAAGCCGACGGCTGGCTGTTCGACAGCGGTGAGGCGAGGCGCACGCATGTGCTCCAGTTGCCGGATGGTGCTGCACTGTCGCTCGAAGGCCGGATCGACCGCATCGACCGCAATGCCGAGGGCGATGTCGCGCTGCTCGACTACAAGCTGCGCAGTGCCGAGAGCGTTCGCAAGACCCTGCAGGCCGACGACGTGCAGCTGGCGTTCTATACCGTGCTCGAAGGCGGCTCGGTGAGCCAGGCCGCCTATCTGGCGCTGGAAGAGAGTGCGCCCGTGACCTTTGTAGAGGCCGATCCACCCGCCGCTGCGCGGGCGCTGCAGGTGCTCGTGTCCGAGCTGTTTCCGGCGCTGCGCAACGGCGCAGCCCTGCCGGCGCACGGCGATCAGGCGGCCTGCCGGCATTGCGACATGCGCGGCCTGTGCCGCAAGGACTGGCTGCCATGAGCCGCGAAGACGATCTGCGCGCACTCGACCCGGCACGCAGCGTAGTCGTCGAGGCATGCGCCGGCAGCGGCAAGACCTGGACGCTGGTGTCGCGCCTGATCCGCCTGCTGCTGGCCGGCGCGCAGCCGGGCGACATTCTCGCCATCACCTACACGCGCAAGGCGGCGCGTGAAATAGAGGAGCGCCTGCAGCACTGGCTGGCTGAACTGGCCGTGGCCGACGATGAGCGGGTGAGTGTCTTCCTCGCCGAACGCGGACTGGACGTGCAGCGCGATCCGACACTGATCGCGCGTGCGCGGGCGCTGTTCGAGCAGGTCGCCGACGCGCGGCCCGGGCTGACGGTGAACACCTTCCACGGCTGGTTTTCGTCACTGCTCGGTGCCGCACCGCTGAACAGCGGTCTGCGTGGCCTGCAGCTTTCCGAGCGCACGGCGCAGTTGCGCGATCAGGCCTGGGCCGCGCTGATGCGCCGCGCCGGGCGCGCGCCACAGGCCGAACTGGCGCTCGCGTTGCGCAGCCTGCTTGGCCGGTGCGGGGTGGCGGGCACCAAAACGCTGGCCAGCGCGCTGGTCGATCGCCGCGCCGAGTGGGAAGCGTGGCTGGCGGCGCAGGGCGGACTGGCCGGCGCGTTGGCCCACTTGCGACAATTTTTCGGGGCCGACGCCGAAGCCCCGGTCGACGTGCTCGCCGGCGACGAATTGCTGCGCCGTCGCGCCCTCGATCTCGCGCGGCTGCTTGGTCAGGGCACGGAGGCGCAGCAGCGCAAGGCGACGGCGATCGAACAGGCGTGCGCGCAGGTCGAGGCTCACGCCTACTTGGCCGGCCTGCGCGCCCAGCTGCTCAAGCAGGATGGCGAGCCGGCGAGCTTCAAGCCGGGCAAGGCGCTTGAAAAGCTCGGCGTGGCCGACAGTGCGCTCGCGCTGAACGAGCAGGTTGCGGCGCGTCTGGTGCAGTGCCTGAACGCGCAGGCTGATCTTGCCGCCTGGGCGCTCAACGAACAGGGGCTGCAGGTCGCCGCGGCGCTGCTCGACGCCTACGACCGCATCAAGCAGAACGCGGGCGTGCTCGACTTCGGCGATCTCGAGTGGCACGCCGCCCGGCTGCTGTCCGACGCGCAGACCGGCCCCTTCGTGCAGGCGCGGCTCGATGCGCGCTACCGCCACCTGTTGCTGGACGAATTCCAGGACACCAATCCGCTGCAGTGGCAGGTGCTGATGCACTGGCTCGATGCCTACGCGCCGGGTCAGGTGCAGCCGGTGGTGTTCGTGGTCGGCGATCCGAAACAGTCGATCTACCGCTTCCGGCGCGCCGACCCGCGCATCTTCACGCATGCGGCCACGGTGTTCGAACAGCGCTTCGGCGCCCTGCGGCTGCAGCGCAATGAAACCCGGCGCAGCAGCCCGGCCGTGGTGAGCGCGGTCAACGCCGTGTTCGGCGACATGGACGTGTTCGAAGGCTTTGCGCCGCACAGCACGTCCCGGACCGATCTGCCCGGCCGGGTCGAAGTGCTGCCGGCTTTCGGGCACGAAGCCGACGCCAGGGCGGAAGCCGACGGGCAGGCCGCTGCGCCCGGCCTGCGCAATCCGTTGCGCCAGCCGAGGCTGGCCATCGAGGACAGCCGCCGCAAGCGCGAAGCCGATGCGCTGTGCACGCGGCTCAAGGGCATGGTCGGGCGGCTCGCGGTGCGCGATGCGCACACCGGTGCAACGCGCGCGGCGCGCTATGGCGACATGATGATCCTGCTGCGCCGGCGTACCGGGCTGGCGGTGTACGAGGCAGCCCTGCGCGCTCACGGCATTCCCTACTTCGGCGCCAGCCGCGGCCGCCTGCTCGATACGCTCGAAGCGTCCGACCTGCTGGCGTTGCTGCGCTTTCTCGCTGCACCGGCCGATGCGCTGTCGCTCGCCCATGTACTGCGCAGCCCGCTGTTCGCGTTCGACGACGCGCAGTTGCTCGATGTGACCGGCGACGGCGCCGAAAGTCTGTGGCCGACGCTGCGCGCGCGCCGCGCCGGCAGTGATCCGGCGTACGCCCGCGCCGCGGCACTGCTGGAGGGCTGGCTCGACGCAGCGACCCGTCTGCCGGTGCACGACCTCCTCGACCGGGTATTCGATCAGGGCGCGCTGATGCCGCGTTACGCCGCCAGCGTCGACGCGATGGCGTGGCCGGGTGTGCGCGCCAATCTCGAAGCCTTCATCGAACTGGCACTCAAGGTCGACAGCGGCCGCTACCCCAGCCTGCCGCGTTTCATCGACGAGCTGACACGCCTGCGCAACGAAGATGACGAAGCGCCGGATGAAGGCCTCATCCTCGGTGAAGACCCGGCGCGCGGGCGCGTGCGCGTGCTCACGGTGCACGCGGCCAAGGGGCTGGAGGCGCCCATCGTCTGGCTGGCCGACGCGGTGGCGCGGCCGCGCACCGACAGCGGTGCGCGCGTGCTGCTCAACTGGCCGCCCGGCGACGCTGCGCCCGGTCATCTGTCCTTGCTGCAGAACAAGGACAATCAGGGCCATGCCCGCGCCGTCTTCATCGACGCCGAGGCACGGGCCGCTGCGCGCGAGGACGCGAACCTGCTGTATGTCGCGCTGACCCGGGCCCGCCAGCTGCTGTTCGTCAGTGGTGTCAGCCCCGCCAAGGGCAGCAGTGCCGGCAGCTGGCTCGACCGCGTCAGTGCGGCGCTTGGCCGCTGCGCCGATGCCGTCGCCACCGACGGCAGCGGCATGCGGCTTGACCATGGTGTACTTGCCGACTGCGTGGACCCCACACCGGATGACCCCGCTGTCAGGGCTGCCGTAGCCGATGCGCCGGTACCTGCCATCGGTGAGCGGCGCGCGCTGGTTGCGCTCGATTCCGTTCAGCTCTGGGGCGTGGGCCTGCACAGCTGGCTTGAGGCACTGGCTGGCGGTGAGCCGTCGCCCGCGCGGCTGGCCGGACTCGATGCCGTACAGTGGCGCGATCTCGAAGCGATCGCGCGCCGCCTCGTGGCGAGTGAATCGCTGCAGCGCTTCTTCGACCCGGCGCAGCATCGCTGGTCGGCGAACGAACTCGAATTCGTGCTGCCCGACGGTAGACCAGGCCGGATCGACCGGCTGGTCGAATTCGATGACGACATCTGGATTCTGGATTACAAGAGTGGACAGGGCGACCGTTTTGCCGAGTCCTATACGGCGCAACTTGCCGGCTATGCCGAGGCAGTGGCCGCGATCCGGCCCGGCAAGGCGGTGCATGCGGCGCTGATCCGGCCGGACGGCGCGCTCGACGTGCGCTTCTGAGCGCCGCCCGAAACTTTGCGTCGCTGGCAGTTTTGACTACCATCTGCGATATTCAACCGCGGTGTGCGTTTCGCGCATGCGCAGCACGAAGGGGTGGCCGTCATGCAAGTACATGAAATCCTGCGCATCAAGGGAACGGTGCTGTACACCGTAGTCCCGTCGCAGTCGCTGGATAATGCGGTCGCCACGATGGCCGATCTGGATGTCGGTTCGCTGGTTGTCATGGAACATGGCCTGATGGCCGGCATGCTGAGCTTTCGCGAAGTGCTGCGCGCGTTGCGAACGGCCGGTGGCGGCTGGCAGACACTCACGGTCGCCGATGTGATGCAGCGTGACCCGGCCACCGCTCACCCCGACATGGAAGTGGACGAACTGCGTCGCCTGATGCTGGAGCGGCACTGCCGCTACCTGCCGATCATGGAAGGCGACACGCTGATGGGTGTGCTGTCCTTTCACGATGTGGCGCGCGCCATGCTGGAAGAGCAGAGTTTCGAGAACCGCATGCTGAAGAGCTATATCCGCGACTGGCCGATGGACGACGCGTCGAGCTAGGCCACACGACGGACGACCGGCCGCCGGACGCGCGCAGACGCCGGGCGGTGCAGGCCGAACACGGGGGGAGAGCTATGGACAAGGTATGGCTGAAAAGCTATCCGGCTGGCGTACCGGCCGAAATCGACCCATCGGAATTCAAGTCGATCGGCGATGTGTTCGAGCGCAGCTGCCGCGAGTTCGCCGATCGCGACGCCTACGTCTGCATGGGCAAGGCGATCAGCTTCACCGAAACCGAAAGGCTGAGTGCGGCGTTCGCCGCCTATCTGCAGTCAGTGCTCGGTCTGGCGCCCGGCGCGCGGGTGGCACTGATGATGCCCAACGTGCTGCAGTATCCGGTGGCCATGTTCGGCGCGCTGCGCGCCGGCTATACGGTGGTGAACTGCAATCCGCTCTATACGCCGCGCGAACTGGAACACCAGCTGGTCGACAGCGGCGCCGAAGTCATCGTCGTGCTCGAGAATTTCGCCTCAACGCTGCAGCACGTGCTGGCCCGCACGCCGGTGCGCCACGTGGTGGTGACCGCGCTGGGCGACATGCTGCCGGCGCCCAAGGGCTGGCTGGTGAATTTCGTCGTGCGCCACGTCAAGAAGATGGTGCCGGCGTTCGACCTCCCCGCTGCGGTGCGCTTCAACGACGCGCTCGGACTCGCCCGCGGTCACGCACTCAATCCGGTCAATGTCGTGCATGAAGACATCGCCTTCCTGCAATACACCGGTGGCACGACGGGCGTCGCCAAGGGCGCGATGCTCACGCATCGCAATATCGTCGCCAACATGCTGCAGGCCGATGCATGGATCAAGCCCTTTCTGACCGGGCCGCAGATCGTCATCACCGCGCTGCCGCTTTATCACATCTTCGCGCTGACCGCGAATTGCCTGGTATTCCTGAAGCTTGGCGCAAGGAATGTGCTGATCACCAATCCGCGCGACATTCCGGGTTTCGTCAAGGAACTGTCGAAACACCGTTTCACGGCGATTACGGGCGTCAATACACTGTTCAATGCGCTGCTCAACAACGCCGATTTCGCCAAGGTCGATTTTTCGGCGCTCAGGGTGTCGCTGGGGGGTGGCATGGCCGTCCAGCGGGCGGTCGCCGAACGCTGGAAGAAGGTGACCGGACGGCCGCTCATCGAAGCCTATGGATTGACCGAAACATCGCCTGCGGTGTGCATCAACCCGCCTGACCAGGAGGAATTCAGCGGCACCATCGGGCTGCCGGTTCCGTCGACCGAAGTCTCGATCAGAAATGATGATGGTGTCGAATTACCGATGGGCGAGACGGGCGAATTGTGCGTGCGTGGCCCGCAAGTGATGAAGGGTTATTACCGACGGCCGGAAGAAACCGAAAAAGTGATGACGCCGGACGGGTATCTGCGTACCGGCGATGTGGCAATGGTGGATGAAGCCGGATTCGTGAAAATTGTCGACCGCAAGAAGGACATGATTCTGGTATCCGGATTCAATGTTTATCCGAACGAGGTGGAAGAGGTCATTGTCGAGTGCGAGGGCGTGCTCGAGTGCTGCGTGATCGGGGTTGCGGACGAGCATTCGGGCGAGGTGGTCAGGGCATACGTCGTGCGCAAGGACATGGCGCTCACGACGGAACAGATCATTGCGCATTGCCGGACGCAATTGACTGCGTACAAGATTCCCCGCCACGTGGAGTTTCGCGACGAACTGCCCAAAACGAATGTCGGAAAGATATTGCGCCGCGCGCTCAAGGAGGAAATGCAGAAGACACCGCCCTGAACACATGGGCACGCTCGAATGAAAAAGGCACCTCTCGGTGCCTTTTTCATTTGTCTTACATGCAACCGTTCAACCGTTCAACCGTTCAATTCACGCGCGCGGCGTTCAACTGGTCGGCCGTCATGCTGGCGAGCCAGCCCGGCTTGCGGCCGGCCGCGCCGACTTCCTTGATTTCACCGTTTTCCGGATTACGGTACTTGCCCGGAGCAATCTTCACCTTTGCGCCGGCAGTCGGGCGTGCGGCACGTTTCGCCGAAGAACCGGACAAACCGACGTCGGCGGCTGACAGATTGTATTTCTTGATCTTTGCCCTGACGTCGGCAATAACCGATTCGAGTTCAGCCCGACGCACCACCTCGGCCTGCTGTTGAAGATCCGAGATTCTTGCCATCAATTCGTCGTAACTTTGACCGGACATCGATACTTCTCCATTGAGTAATGAAATTGGATGATAGACCGATTCGACAATCAAGGTAAATCGATTCAGCGAATTTCAATCCGGGAAACGAATGGAATCGTAATGCAGGCGGGTAATGCAGCAGGGAAGTCGGGCGTCGCGCCCTGCGTCCAGGCCGGACGGTTCGTGGGCTCAGGGATGACCCCGGTTGCGCCATGGCAGGCGATCTGCGCCAATTTGGTGCACTGCGGCCAAAGCGGCGGCGCTTGACGTGGGTCAAGATCGTCGCGGGCCCCTGCACATACCCTTCGTTCCGGATCATGCGGGTTCGTGCGGGCCGGCGGGCGCGAAGCGGAATTTCAATGTGGAGTAGTCAAAAATGAAAACAGCGGCAATGGGTGGGGTCGGCGAGACTTACGACTACCGGGTGGTGCGGCAGTTCTCGCTGATGACCGTGGTCTGGGGCATCGTGGGCATGCTGGTCGGCGTGATCATCGCCGCCCAGCTGGTATGGCCTGAACTGAACTTCGGTGAGTGGTTTCACTTCGGGCGCCTGCGGCCCCTGCACACGAACGCGGTGATTTTCGCCTTCGGCGGCTGTGCGTTGATGGCGACGTCGTTCTTCGTCGTGCAACGCACCTGCCACACCAGGCTGTTTGCGCCCTGGCTGGCCGGTTTCGTGTTCTGGGGCTGGCAGACGGTCATCGTGCTGGCGGCCATCACCTTGCCGCTCGGCTACACGCAGGGCAAGGAGTACGCCGAGCTCGAATGGCCGATCGACATCCTGATCACGCTGGTGTGGGTGTCCTACGCCATCGTGTTCTTCGGCACCATCGTGAAGCGAAAGACGCCGCACATCTATGTCGCGAACTGGTTCTACGGCGCCTTCATCCTCGCGGTGGCGATGTTGCACCTGGTCAATAGCGCAGCCATCCCTGCCGACTTCATGAAGTCCTACTCGGCCTATGCCGGCGTGCAGGACGCAATGATCCAGTGGTGGTACGGTCACAACGCGGTCGGCTTTTTCCTGACCGCCGGCTTCCTCGGCATGATGTATTACTTCGTGCCCAAGCAGGCCGAGCGCCCGGTGTATTCCTACCGCCTGTCGGTGGTGCACTTCTGGGCGCTGATCTTCACCTACATGTGGGCGGGCCCGCACCATCTGCACTACACCGCGCTGCCCGACTGGACGCAGTCGCTCGGCATGGTGTTTTCGCTGATCCTGCTGGCACCGAGCTGGGGCGGCATGATCAACGGCATCATGACGCTGTCGGGTGCCTGGCACAAACTGCGCACCGATCCGATCCTGAAGTTCCTGATCACCTCGCTGTCCTTCTACGGCATGTCGACCTTCGAAGGTCCGATGATGTCGATCAAGACGGTCAATGCGCTGTCGCACTACACGGACTGGACCATCGGCCACGTGCATTCGGGCGCGCTGGGCTGGGTTGCGATGATTTCGATCGGCTCGATCTACTACCTGATCCCGCGCCTGTTCGGCCAGGAAAAGATGTACTCGGTGCCCGCCATCAGCATCCACTTCTGGATGTCGACCCTCGGCGTGGTTCTCTACATCGCCGCCATGTGGATCGCCGGTGTCATGCAGGGCCTGATGTGGCGCGCGATCAACGACGACGGCACGCTCACCTACACCTTTGTCGAAAGCGTGAAGGCGACCTATCCGTTCTGGTTCATCCGCTTCCTTGGCGGCGCACTCTTCCTCGCGGGCATGTTCGTCATGGCCTGGAACGTGTGGAAAACCATCGCCGGCCAGAAGCCCTACAACGCCCCCGTCATAGCGCCTGCTGCCGCGCACGCCTGATTACCGGAGAATCATCATGGCTGCATCCAAACACGAACTGATTGAACGCAACGTTGGCCTGATGGCGATACTCACCGTGCTGGTGATCGCCGTCGGCGGTCTGGTCGAAATCGTGCCGCTGTTCTTCCAGCACTCGACGACCGAACCGGTCGAGGGCGTCAAGCCCTATGAGCCGCTGCAACTGGCCGGCCGCGACATCTACGTGCGGGAAGGTTGCTACAACTGCCACTCGCAGATGATCCGCCCGTTCCGCGCCGAGACCGAACGCTATGGTCACTACTCGGTGGCCGGCGAATTCGTCTATGACCGTCCGTTCCAGTGGGGCTCCAAGCGCACCGGCCCGGATCTGGCACGCGTCGGCGGCCGCTACTCCGACGAATGGCACCGCGTACACCTGATCAACCCGCGCGACGTGGTGCCCGAGTCGAACATGCCCGCCTTCGCCTTCCTCGAGCGTCCGGTCAAGGCATCGACCATCGAGCAGCACATGCGTGCGCTCACCCGCGTCGGTGTGCCTTACACCGAAGAACAGATGGCGGGTGCAGCCGAATCGCTGAAGGGCAAGACCGAAATGGAGGCGCTGATTGCCTACCTGCAGGGTCTGGGTACCGCGATCAAGCGCGTCAACTGAAGGATTCCATCATGGACTACGACATCAACACCCTGCGGGCGGCCGTGACGGTTGCCGGATTTGCCTGCTTCATCGTCATCGTCATCATGGCCTGGCGGCCGGGCGCACAACGCGCCCACCAAGAGGCGGCGATGCTGCCCTTCGCCGACGACGACCGCGTGCACCTGGATAGCGGAGAAACAAAGTGAGCGACTTCATCAGCGATTTCTGGAACGTCTATGTGGTGGTGCTCGTCATCGCCAGCCTGGTGTTCTGTGCCTTCATCATCCTGTCCAATCGTGGTGCGCGGCCGACCGGTACGGTCGAGTTGCATGGTCACCAGTGGGACGAAACACTGGCCGAGTGGAACAACCCGCTGCCGCGCTGGTGGGTGTGGCTGTTCTGGATCACCATCGTCTTCGCCATCGTCTATCTGATCGCCTACCCGGGCCTGGGCCGTTTCGGCGGCAAGCTGGGATGGACCTCGGTCAATGCCTACGAGCGCGAAGTGAGCGTGGCCGACGCAAAGGTGGCGCCGCTGTTCGAGCGCTATTCGAAGATGGACGCCATGCAGGTTGCCGCCGATCCGGAGGCGCGCGCCATGGGCGAGCGCCTGTACCTGAACAACTGTGCGCAGTGTCACGGCACCGACGCGCGCGGCTCGCGCGGCTTTCCGAACCTGGTCGACAGCGACTGGCTGTATGGCGGCGATCCGGAAGCCATCAAGGAAACGCTGGTCAATGGCCGCAACGCCATGATGCCGGCGTTCTCCGCCGTGCTCGATTCGGAAGCGCAGCGTGACGTGGTGCATTACGTGCGCTCACTGTCGGGCCTGACTGCCGACAACCTGCGGGTGCAGCGCGGCAAACCGGTGTTTGCTGCCAACTGTGCGGCATGCCACGGCGCGGAAGGTCGCGGCAATCAGGCCATGGGTGCGCCCAACCTGACCGACGGCGTGTGGCTATACGGCAGCACCGAAGCGATCGTTGCACAGAGCGTCGCACGGGGTCGCAATGGCCACATGCCGGCGCACGGTGAATTGCTCGGCGAGCACAAGATCCATCTGCTGACTGCCTATGTGTGGGGCTTGTCCAACAACACCACCAAGGCCGCGTCGGCAGACAGCAGCACGACACAGTGATGGAACCGCGACCTTCGACCGCGGGTCGGCCGGCACGGGTGATTCCGATCACCGAAGTGCCGGCTGACGAATCCGATCTGTACGCGGCGCGGAAGAAGATTCAGCCGCGCAGCATCAAGGGGCGCTTCAACTCGCTGCGCTGGGCCATGGTGTGGATCACCCAGCTGGTGTTCTACGGCCTGCCCTGGCTGCCGTGGAACGGTCGCCAGGCGGTGCTGTTCGATCTGGTGGAACGCAAGTTCTACATCTTCGGGCTGGTGCTGTGGCCGCAGGACGTGGTGTACCTGACGCTGCTGCTGATCATCAGCGCGCTCGGGCTGTTCCTGGTCACCGCGGTGGCGGGTCGCGTGTGGTGCGGCTACGCCTGTCCACAGTCGGTTTACACCGAAATTTTCATGTGGATAGAGCGTCACGTCGAAGGCGACCGGTCGGCGCGGATGAAGCTGGACGCCGCGTCGATGAGCCTGTCGAAATTCGGCCGCCGGCTTGCCAAGCATGGCATCTGGGCTGCGCTGGCGCTGTGGACCGGCTTCACCTTCGTTGGCTTCTTCTCGCCGATCCAGGAACTGGCGGCCGAAGTCGGCAGCTTCGGACTGGGCCCGTGGGAAGGCTTCTGGATGCTGTTCTACGCCGCCTTCACCTATCTGTTCGCGGGCCACATGCGCGAGCAGGTCTGCAAGTACATGTGTCCGTACGCGCGCTTCCAGGGCGTCATGTTCGATCCGGACACGCTGATCGTCAGCTATGACGCCAACCGGGGCGAGCCGCGCGGAAACAAGAAGAAGGCGAAGGAAGGCCAGCCGGTCGGCGACTGCGTCGACTGCGACTGGTGCGTGCAGGTCTGTCCGACCGGCATCGACATCCGCAATGGTCTGCAATACGAGTGCATCGGCTGTGCGCTGTGCATCGATGCCTGTGATCAGGTGATGGACAAGGTCGGACGCCCGCGCGGACTCATCGCCTACTCGACCGAGCGCGCCCAGCTCGCCGGCAAGCCGGCACATGAAGGCTGGAGGGAGGTGCTTGCACATATCCTTCGTCCACGCGTCATCCTGTACACCAGCCTGCTGCTGTTCATCGTGTCCGGCTTCGCCTGGGCGCTGCTGACCCGCACACCGGTCAAGATGAACGTGATGCGCGACCGTGCGTCCCTGGCGCGCGAAGTCGAAGGCGGCAAGATCGAGAACGTGTACCAGTTGCGGGTGATGAACACGTCGGAATCGGCGCGCCGTTTCGTGCTTGAGGTCGAAGGCCTTCCGGGCGCTACCATTCCCGGACTGCGCGAGATCGAAGTCGAGGCGGCCGGATCGCGCGATGTGGGTCTGCGCGTGCAGGTCGACGCCGAGTCGCTGGCGCCGGGCTCGCATACCGTATATTTCAATCTGCAGGCGGTCGATGCACCGGATGTCCGGGTGCATGAGAAGTCGTCCTTCCTGCAACCGAGGTGACCATGTCAGACAACTCGACACTGCAGCTCCCTTGGTATCGCCACCGCTGGCCCTGGCTGCTGATGCTCGGGCCGGTCACCGTGATCGTGGCCGGCGTCATCACGACCTGGCTGGCGGCCACGGGCAATACCGCGCTGGTCGCCGACGACTATTACAAGCAGGGCCTGACGATCAACCGCACACTGGAACGCGAGCGGCGCGCCGACGAACTGGGTGTAAAGGTGGCGATCGCCGCGCTGCCCCAGGGTGAGGGCGGAAGTGGCGGAACAACGCGACTCGACATCCAGTTGTCGATGACCGATCCGGCGAACCTGCCCGGTCGCTTGCGGATATTTCTCGCGCACCCCACACGCAGCGAACTCGATCGCGAATTGCTGCTCGACGGCGTTGGTGGCCTCTACTCGGGTGTGGTGCAGGATCTGGCACCGACGCACTGGAAGCTGGTGATCGAAGATGATGTGCGCGACTGGCGGCGTCAGGATTCGCTGCTGCTCGACGCGGGGAAAAACCGTGGCTGAAGCGATCAACGACGAAGATCCGCACGATACCCACCGTACGCCGGGGGGCGCAGCGCGATTGTTCGCGCTGGTGTCCTGGCCCTCGTTTCTGGTCGCCGCGGTCGCCGAACTGGTGTTCTTCAGCGTCATCAATCCGCAGGAACTGTACCTGTTCGGCGAGCCGGTCGGCTTTTCGCCGGTTGCGACCTATTCGATCGGGTTCTTCGGTTTCTGGGCGGTCGCCGGTGCATCCAGCCTGCTGACGGCCTGGCTGGCGGAAAAGCTGCCGGCACGCTGATCGCGTGCCGCAGGGGCGGACGTCGCCGCCCGCTACCGGTCCGCTCAGCGATAGACCAGCACCGGTATCTTCGAATTCGACAGCACCTTCTGCGTGACGCTGCCCAGCAGCAGGCTGGCCAACCCGCGCCGGCTGTGCGAACCCATGAAAATCACGTCGGCCTTGCGCGACAGACCGACCTCGATGATCGCCTTGTGCGGCTCGTCCTGCGTCACCGCAATGCTGTCGACGGCGACACCGGCGGCTTCCGCCTCGGCCCGGGCCGATTGCAGGATGCGGTCGGCGTGCGTGCGCATCGCGTCGGTGAAGTCGTTCGGCGCGATCGGATCGATGCTCTCGACGTCCGCCTCGCTGTGCAGCAGCGACACCGGATAATCCTTCATCACGTACAGGAAGGTGACGTGGCCCGATACATCTCTGGCAAAGCAGATGGCGTGCGTCACCGTAGCCTTTGAAAGGTCTGAACCATCGACCGGCACGAGTATGTGGCGAAACATCCTGGATGACTCCTCTGAGTATTGTTTGACCGGCTACCGCCACGGCATCCGGCCGGTTTGAACGCACGGCCTCTGCGGGCCGTTGCGTTCCGTCGCACGCGCTGATCGGGTACCGGAACGCGGTACCACAAAGAAAAAGCCGGACGTGCAATCAAGCACCTCCGGCTTTCCCCCACGCGGGAAGTGCGTCAGACCGCGTAGGTCTTCAGGCGCCTCGAAAAGTCCTGCAGCTGCTTGATGCCGCTGGACTCTGCGCGAGCACACCAGTCCTGCAACTGCTTCAACAGTTGTTCGCTCGACGCAGTGGAACGCGCCCACAGCGCAGTCAGTTCCTGGCGCATCGTGTGCACCGTTTCCAGTCGGCTGCTGTGTGCCAGGACGGAGGCCATTTCGGCGTCGTCGCTTGCCGGCTGCGCGTTCTCGCTGCGGCTGAGCCAGCGCTTGAAGCGCTGATAACGGTCGCCGTCGGCAAGCGCCACATGCGACGTACGCAGCTTTTCAACCTCTTCGGCGTAGATCGAGCGCAGCGACTTCATATAGCGGGTCATCACGTCGTAGCGATGCGTGATGATGGCTTCGAGCGTCTGGGTATCCACCACGTCGCGCGCCTGGAAGCGTGGCTGCGGAATGGTTTTCTTGGCCTTGGCCAGCCCCATGATTTCGAGGATGCGGATGTACATCCAGCCGATATCGAACTCGTACCACTTCGACGACAGCTTGGCCGACGTGGCGAAGGCGTGGTGATTGTTGTGCAGTTCCTCGCCACCGATCAGGATGCCCCACGGCGAAATGTTGGTCGCCGCGTCGGTGCAGTCGTAATTCCGGTAGCCCCAGTAGTGGCCGAGACCGTTCACGACGCCAGCCGCCCAGATCGGGATCCACGCCATCTGCACGGCCCAGATCGTCAGGCCGAGCGGGCCGAACAGGATCACGTTGGTGATCAGCATCAGGCGGATGCCCAGCCCGGAGTGCTTGCTGTAAAGGTTGCGCTCGATCCAGTCGTCCGGCGTACCCTGGCCGTAGCGCGCCATGGTTTCCTTGTTCTTCGCTTCGAGGCGGTACAGCTCGGCGCCTTCGGTCAGCACTTTCTTGATGCCCAGAACCACCGGGCTGTGCGGATCTTCGGGGGTTTCGCACTTGGCGTGGTGCTTGCGGTG
>NZ_JAUYNV010000046.1 GCF_030698125.1 Methyloversatilis sp. | reverse complement strand
CGAGCAGCCCGGATCCGGGCTGAACGACAAAAAGCAATCTGCAGTACGGCTGGACCGGGCTTGTTCAACAACCGGTTCAGATCGTGGCTCGCTTCGCGATCACGATCTAACCTTAATCGTTGGGCCGCACGTTACGATTTTTTGAGCACATATGACACCTCTGCAGCCGCACATTTGAACCCGCCCGCCAAGCCATAACAGGCCTCAAGCGTGACCTGAATCGGAAGCTCTTCAGAAATATGGAGAGCATCAATTACGTTTTCTGATCTCAGTTCGGACAGTTCGACTTCCGTGACACCCGAAAACGTAAGAGTTACTTCTGCCTCTTTTTGCTTATCAGCATCTATGTAGAAGATGACCAGAGTGACCGTTCCTGGTTGAATAAAGGCAATGCTCTTTATCTTCCCGTCGCAGAAGAGCGGCCAATACCCGAAGTAGGATTCAACTTCGTCAGCGTGCGCGATCATGTTCTTATGATGCCCAACGTAGAGCTAACCGGCGCTGCGCGGCTTTATCGCGCAGCGTCCAGCGACCGAAGGGAGCGAGGTTGAGCGCCATGTTAGCCGCGGCCTACTTGGTGCTCACGACAGATGCCGTAACGGGCATGCAACTTGATGTCTCCGACTAAATCAACAAGTTCTCGATAAGCCAATTGGATTTGAGGAGTAGCCTCAAGAAACTCTCCGAAACCACCCATCCCTGGGCCTGGAATAGCTGCTCGGGCGCGAACAGTCGCCTCGGCGTCATGTGCGCACAAGCAAGACTCGATTCGTTCGAAGTAGCCGACCCAAGGCTGACCAGGCATGGCCCGTAAGAAACCGAGCACAACAGAGACTTGAGTTAAGGCGGCTGCAAATTTTTGCTGGAGAAACGTTGTTTCCATAGCGGCTAACGTTCGACGTAAGGGGCGGCTTGCGGCATGCCGCAAGACGTCCCCTTGACGGAGGGGTTAGCCGTCAGTCGACGATAGAGCGGTTCAAGTTGCATGCTTCCCCACCAAGTAGATGATTCCTGGCCAAGCGCGCCCTTTGGGCAGGACCCGAGCGAGCACGCGGGGGCTTACCCTGACGCCGCAACTCCGAACTGCCTCGGCCACTTGAAGGCGCCGCACGCGAAGGAGGGGATACAAGTGTCTGTTCGTTGGGATCAAGAGTTGACGCGCCTTCCGCGGAATGCATTGGCGCTCGGCCATCAACAGGCGCCGAAGAAGCATTTCGAGGGCGCGCGAGTCCATTTCTCGCCACTTGGCACCCAGCTGACGAAGAGCAAAACTACGTTGGGCCTCGGTTGCGGACCTAGATTTCACACGGACTTGGCGCTTCTGCATTGCAGGGACACGTATCTCTTGACGGCTAACGTTAATTTCTACCGCAGTTTTGATGGATAAACAGACGTTCCACCCCTGTTCCACTATCAAGCATCTTCTCATTTCACTTTCGTTATCAACCGCTTGCTTTCCACTGTGCTGCATAACTGCTGAATGAAATCCGGCGTCAAAAACCTCACCCGGGTTCCTTATCCCGTATCGCGGTTCTCGAACTTTACCTGTTCATGCGCATGTCCTCCACCCCGGTGGATCGAGGCCTTCTCTGTTCACGGGCGCGAGAGCGGCGCAGCGATCAGAAGAGCATACGTAGATTCCTTATGCTTCCGCGCCTCTGCCACCTGAACGCAAAAAGGCCCGCACTGGGCGGGCCTTCATTCAACGTCCGGTCTTCCACTCCATCGCGCCGTTCAGCGCATCCGCCGTGGATCAGGCCGGTTTCACGATGACCTGATTCAGGATGCCGATCACGCCGTCTATCGTCACGGCGAGCTCGGCGGCGCGGGCGCGCAGGGCTTCGGAGGGGGCGGTGCCGCTGAGGATGACCTTGCCGTCCAGGGTTGCGACGTCGATGTCGAGTGCGGCCAGTTCGGCGTCTTTCTCGATCAATGCTTCGATCTGTGCGGTGATGACGGCGTCGTCGACCGGCAGGGCGGCGTCGGCGGGTGCGCCGGCGGCGGTCGGCGGCAGGTAGTTGGCAGCCATGGGGGCAGGTTGCGGGTCTGACGTCGATGCGGAGGGTGATTGGGGCGGCGAAGAGGGACGAACGTCGGGCAGCGAGTTGGACCGCAAATCGGTCCGCACCTGGGTCGCCAATTCCGCCTGTGCCGCTCCGGCAGCTTCGCGTTCCGCTTCGGCGCGCGCGCGTTGCGCGTCGAGCCGGATGGCGGCGCGGCGTTCGGCGCTGGCGTTGATGTCGGCTTCGTAGGCAACGCGGCCGGCATTTGCCTTGACGTCTTCCGCGACCTGTTCGGTCTGGTTCAGCACGATCGCCAGTTCCTTGTCGACCGTGGGTTCGCTGAGCGCCACCGGTTCTTCCTTCGGTCCGCAGGCGCTGAGCATCAGGCCCAGCAGCGCGGCGCCCGTACAGCGCGCGAGCGAAGCACGGGAGGCGGCGAGGGGTGAGGCGGCCGCCTGGCCGCGGGTCTGAAAGTTCGGCATGTCATCTCTCCTCGGGCAAGAAAATGAGTCAGGACGTCGTTTCAGCCGCGACCGGGGCGGTGCCGCCCGGTCTGCGCGCGAGGGGCGATCTGTCGCGGTGTCAGCCGGCGGTCACGACCAGCTGGTTGTCGATGCCGAGCACGCCCTTGACCGAGATCGTCAGTTCGGCGGCGCGGGCGCGGGCGGCTTCGGTCGGGGCGGGGCCGCTCAGCGTGACCTTGCCGTCGCGGGTGTCGACGTCGATCTTGATGGCGCTCAGATCCGGGTCGCCAGCGAGGCGGGCCGACACGGCGGCGGTGATCGCGGCGTCGTCGATGAAGTCGCCCATCTGGGCAGTGGTTTCACCGGCTGATACGCGCGCGTCGCGCGTCGCTTCTGCGGCCTTCTCCTGCGCCCGGTCGGCGGCGGCTTCAGCGCGTTCGCCCAGTTCGTCGGCCTTCTTTTCGGTGGCGGCGATGGCGGTGTCGAGCTTCTGGCCGATGGTCGCGTCCCGATCGGGCTGACCGCAGGCGGCGAGCGTCAGCGCGAGGGCGGCGGCGGTGGCGAGGCGAAAGGCCGGCGTCATCAGGGTTTTACGTTGCGCGTTTTCGGTGCGGGTGTTCATGATTGTTCTCCATGCGTAAGTAGGGTGGCTGCGAGCCTGCGCTTCAGCCATGGCGTCACTGTAGGCGGCCGGGGCGACGCTGACTGTCGGTGCAGCCGACGCGCCGTGTAGGACGATGCGGACCTGATTCCCTTGTGCAGCGGTAACGCGGCAGCCCGGCGCTGTGGTCAAATCGCAGCTGTTTCCACGTCAGCTATCCGACATGAGCGCCGTCCGCTACCGCATCACACCGAGCCATCCCGAAGCCCACCTGTTCGAGGTCGAGATCGATATCGCCGATCCGGCGCCCGACGGCCAGCGATTGTCGCTGCCGGCGTGGATTCCCGGCAGCTACATGATCCGCGAGTTCGCGCGCCACATCGTGCGCATCGAAGCGCGCGACGGCATCCGTGCGGTGCCGCTGACCAAGATCGACAAGCACACCTGGCAGGCCGCGCCGTGCGAGGGCGTGCTGCGCGTGCGCTATGAGGTGTATGCGTGGGATCTGTCGGTGCGCGCCGCGCATCTCGACACCACGCACGGCTTCTTCAACGGCTCCAGCGTGTTCCTGATGGTGCACGGTGCCGAGCAGCAGCCGTGCGAGGTGGACATCCGCCCGCCGGCCGGGCGCACCTACAAGGAATGGCGGGTGGCGACGACGCTGCCCGAAGCGGGCGGGCGGGCCGGTGCCAGGCGGCACGGCTTCGGGCTGTACCGCGCGGCGGGTTACGACGAGCTGATCGATCATCCAGTCGAAATGGGCAGCTTCGCGCTGCACACCTTCAAGGCCTGCGGTGTGCCGCACGAGGTGGCGATCACCGGCCACCACGACATCGACGCCGCGCGCCTGTGCGAAGACCTGCGCCGCATCTGCGAGTGGCAGATCCGGCTGTTCGGCGAGCCGGCGCCGTTCGAGCGCTATGTGTTTCTGGTCATGGCGGTCGGCGATGGCTACGGCGGACTGGAGCACCGGTCGAGCACCGCGCTGCTGTGTTCGCGCAACGATCTGCCGGCGCCCGGCGCCAGTGCGATGTCGGATGCCTATCGCGGTTTCATCGGCCTGTGCAGTCACGAGTATTTCCACTCGTGGAACGTGAAGCGCATCAAGCCGGCCGCGTTCGAGCCCTACGACCTCACGCGCGAAAACTACACCCGCCTGCTGTGGGCCTTCGAAGGCTTCACCTCGTACTACGACGATCTGGCGCTGGTGCGCTCGGGCGTCATCACGCAGGACGACTACTTCAAGCTGCTGGCCAAGACCGTCACCCAGGTGATGCGCGGCGGCGGCCGGCTCAAGCAGAGCCTGGCCGATTCGTCGTTCGACGCCTGGGTGAAGTACTACCGGCAGGACGAAAACGCGCCCAATGCCATCGTCAGCTACTACACCAAGGGCGCGCTGGTCGCGCTGGCGCTCGACCTCACGCTGCGCAGCAAGACGCGCGGCGCCGTGTCGCTCGACGATGTGATGCGCCGCCTGTGGCTCGAACACGGCCAGACCGGTATCGGCGTGCCGGAAGACGGCGTGCGCCGCGCCGCTGAAGCGGTGAGCGGGCTCAAGTTGAAGAAGTTTTTTGCCGAGGCGACCGAAGGCACGGAAGACCTGCCGCTCGACGACCTGCTGCGCGCAGTCGGCGTCGAACTCGCCTTCGAAGCCGCCAGCACCGCGCCGGTGCTGGGTGTGAAGACCGCCAACGATGGCGACACCGTGAAGCTCACCCAGGTGCTCGACCACGGCGCCGCCCAGCGTGCCGGCTTGTCCGCCGGCGACGTGCTGGTCGCGCTCGACAACCTGCGCATCACCGCCAGCACGCTCGACAACCTGCTCAAGCGCCGCCAGCCCGGCGACGAGGTCAAGATCAACGCCTTCCGCCGCGACGAGCTGATGAAGTTCCGCGTCCGCCTGGACGCCGCCCCTGCCGATCAAGGGAAGATCGCCATCGCCCCCCGCGTCAGCGCCCCGGCCAGGGCGCTGCTGAAACAGTGGCTCGGCCGGGGCTGATGGCGGGATAGCGGCGGTATCCTCGACACGCTGCGATCTGCGCGGTGATCACGCGATGGTGCGTGTTTGTGGCCTGGATCGCCCGTGGAGCCGGTCGGCCATGCAGGGCCGACCGTGGGACGGCTCCTACGAAAACCGCGACGGTTTGGCCCTTCGTAGGAGCGGACCCCGTCCGCGATCCGCGCGTCGATCACGCGATCGTCGCATTTCGAAGACCGGGATCGCCTGCGGGGCAGGCTCCTACGAAAACCTGGACGGTTTGGCCCTTCGTAGGAGCAGACCCCGTCCGCGATCCGCGCGTCGATCACGCGATCTTCGCATTTCGAAGATCGGAATCGCCTGCGGGGCAGGCTCCTACGAAAACCGCGACGGTTTGGCCCTTCGTAGAAGCGGACCCCGTCCGCGATGGCTCATCAGCACCCACTAGATCCAGACAGCGTCCCAGTGCGGATAGTCGCCCACCCGCTCGACGAGACCGCGTCGCACCGGGTTGGCGATGATGTAGCGCGCGGCGGCGACGCAGTCTTCGTCAGACCGCAGGGCGTGGTCGTGGAAGCTGCGCTGCCAGACCGGCTGACCCACCCGGTGGGCGCTGACGGACTTGAACGCATGCACTACGCGGTGCAAAGGACGGTGTGGTCCGAGCGTCATCAACCAATGCAGGTGCTCCGGCATCAGCACATAGGCAAGCGTCTCCGCATCGCCGAGGTCCGACGCGGCGCGCAGCGTCAGCACCGTTGTGCGGGCATTCCGGAGATCAGCGAAGAACGCAATGCGGCCGCGCGTCGCGATCGTTACGTGGTAGACCTGCCCCGCGATGGAGTGGCGACCGATACGAAGGCGGCTTTGATGCGGTGTGTTGTTCATGCATAAAGCATATTTCACCCGCGCGAGATCGGCGATTATTTTTCGCCGGAGCGGACCCTGTCCGCGATCGGTGCGTCGATCACGCGACGTTGCTGCTTCGGAGACGGGAATCGCCTGCGGGGGCGGCGCGGGGGTTTCGGCGAGCACCGCTCGCCGCCCGCAGAGCCGGCCGGCCATGCAAGGCCGGCCGTGGATGGCTCCTACGAAAACCGCGACGGTGTTGCCCTTCGTAGGAGCGGGCCCTGTCCGCGATCGACGCGTCTGTCACGCGATGTCGCTGCTTCGGAGACGGGAATCGCCTGCAGGGCAGGCTCCTACGAAAACCGCGACGGTTTGGCCCTTCGTAGGAGCGGACCCTGTCCGCGATCCGCGCGTCGATCACGCGACGTTGCTGCTTCGGAGACGGGAATCGCCTGCGGGGGCGGCGCGGGGGTTTCGGCGAGCATCGCTCGCCGCCCGCAGAGCCGGCCGGCCATGCAAGGCCGGCCGTGGATGGCTCCTGCGAAAACCGCGACGGTTTTTGGTCCTTCGTAGGAGCGGACCCTGTCCGCGATCGACGCGTTGACGACACGGATTGGCGAGTTTGCGGGTCAGGCGGCCTTACCCGCGCCGCATCGCGCTGTTCAGCGGCCCAGCTTGCGCGCGGCGCTGACGCCGATCAAACCGATGCCGGCGAGCATGAGCATCCACTCGCGCGGTTCCGGCACGGCGGGGGTGGTGGCGAGGTCGAGGGTGAAGCGGTCACCGGCGGAGAGGCCGGAAAAACCGATGCGCCAGTCGACCAGGCCATCCTCGAAGAAGGGGTTGCCGAAGTAGAACTCGGCCACCGGTGCGCCGGCGAAGTAGTCGCTGGTCAGCAGATCACCATTCACCGTGGTCGCCAGCAGCGAGCCGGTCACCACCGAGATCGGTGCGCCACCGGTCGTCAGCGTGAATGACCCGATGCCGAAGCCGCTGACGTCGCGCAGGATGGCGTTCACGTCGACGCCGCCGGCCGTGATGTCGTCGGCGTCGAGCACGAAGCTGAAGCTCAGCGGATCGTTGTTCAGCAGCGAAATGTCGAGTGCGATGAGCGACGGCGTGCTGAACGAGGCGTCAAGCAGATTGCCGTTCAGCGTGGCGCTTTCCAGCGTGACGGCGTGGGCGGGCAGGGCGATCGAGAAGGCAGCGCAGAGCGCCAGCAGGACTTTGTTCATCGGGCGTGTTCCGGAAGGTGACGAGATTGCCGCCGACGATAGAGCGCGCGTGTGACAGCGGCGTGTCGCCTGGCTGAAGCTGTCGTCAACAATCCGTCATCGGTGTGTCACCGGCGCTCACCACACTCGCGGCCATTCATCGCCCGGAGTGCTCCCATGCCCAGCAACATGTTTTCCCGCCGCGACTTCATGCGCGGCGTCGGTGCCGGCGCGCTCGCCGGTTCGGCCGTCGTCCGCTCGGCGAGTGCGCTGGCCGCACCCGGCAGCCTGTTCCAGCACGGTGTGGCGAGCGGTGATCCGCTGACCGACCGCGTCATCATCTGGACCCGCGTCACGCCGACCCGCCCGGGCACGGTCGCCGTGCTGTGGGAAGTGGCGCTCGACGCCGCCTTCGCACGCATCATCCGCCGCGGCCGTGTGCTGACCGGCGCCGACATCGACTACACGGTGAAGGCCGACGTGCTCGGCCTGCCGGCGAATGCCCGCCTGCACTACCGCTTCCGCGCCGACGGTCAGCTGTCACCCGCCGGGCGCACGCGCACGCTGCCGGCCGGTGCGATCGACCAGATCAAGCTGGCCGTGCTGTCCTGTTCCAACTTCCCGGCCGGCTACTTCAACGTGTATGCCGAAGTGGCGAAGCTGAACGATCTGCACGCCGCGGTGCATCTGGGCGACTACATCTACGAATACTCGCGCAGCGGTTACGCCTCGCAGGACGCCGCCGCGCTCGGCCGGGTGTCCGAGCCGGCCGACGAAATCATCACGCTGGATGACTATCGCACCCGTCACGCGCAGTACCGCACCGACGTCGATCTGCAGGCGCTGCACGCCGCGCTGCCGGTGATCGCCGTGTGGGACGACCACGAAATCACCAACGACACCTGGCGCGAAGGCGCGGAAAACCACACCGAAGGCGTCGAGGGTGCTTTCACTGATCGCCGCGCCGCCGCCATCCGCGCGTATCACGAGTGGATGCCGACCCGCCTGCCGGATCCGGCCCGCCCGGACCGCATCTACCGCAGCTTCCGCTTCGGCAACCTGCTGTCACTGCACATGCTCGATACGCGCCTCATCGGCCGTGACCAGCAGATGGATTACGCGAACTATTTCGGCGCCAGCGGCTTCGACACCGCACGTTTCACCGCCGACCTGACCGACCCGAACCGCACGCTGCTCGGCGCCGAACAGAACGACTGGCTGGGCCTGCAACTGGCGCAATCGGACACCACGTGGGACATGCTGGGTCAGCAGGTGCTGATGGGCCGCATGAACATTCCGGCGCCGCTGGTGTTGGGCCAGGTCAGCTTCACGCAGTACAGCGCGCTGGTATTCAAGGCGCAGACGGCGCCCGCCACGCTGACGCCGCAGGAACAGGCGGTGCTCGCGCAGCCGGCGATTCCATACAACCTCGACGCCTGGGACGGCTACGCGATCGCCCGCGAAACCCTGCTCGGCACCGCCCGCGCGCTGGACAAGAATCTGGTCGTGCTGGCCGGCGACACGCACAACGCCTGGGCCAGCGATCTGACCGATTTCGCGGGCAACCGCGTCGGCGTCGAATTCGCCACGTCGTCGGTCACCTCGCCCGGCTTCGAAGAGTACTTTCCGGCTGAAAACCCGCTCGCCGTCGCCGCGGGCCTGACCCAGATCATCGGCCCGCTGCAGTACGCCGACACCGCCCGCCGCGGCTTCATGCTGGTCACCGTCACCGCGCAGGCCTGCCGCGCCGAATGGCGCTATGTCAGCACGGTGAAGAGCCGCACTTACACCGTGGCGAATGGTCCCGCATTGCGCATGCTGCCCGGCGCCGCCAACAGGAAGCTGGTACCGGGCTGAAGCGCGACGCCCGCGACCTGCGCAGAAAAGAGTTACGTTTTGTCGTAGGAGCGGACCCCGTCCGCGATCCGCACGTTGATCAAGCGGAGTTGCCATTTTCGGGGACCGGGATCGCCTGCGGGGGCGGAGCGGGGATTTCGGCGAGCACAGCTCGCCGCCCGCAAAGCCGGCCGGCCATGCAGGGCCGGCCGTGGAGGGCTCCTACGAAAAACCGAGACGGCTCGCCGTTCGC
The DNA here is from genome assembly GCF_030698125.1 of Methyloversatilis sp. Taxonomy (GTDB): domain Bacteria; phylum Pseudomonadota; class Gammaproteobacteria; order Burkholderiales; family Rhodocyclaceae; genus Methyloversatilis. Next base: position 13,521 of record NZ_JAUYNV010000046.1, on the reverse strand, counting down.
AGGAGCGGACCCTGTCCGCGATCCGGACGTCGATCACGCGATTGCCGCATATCGGGGACCGGGATCGCCTTCGGGGCAGGCTCCTACGAAAACCGAGACGGCTCGCCGTTCGTAGGAGCGGACCCTGTCCGCGATGCGGACGTAACCCGCGCGCGGACTCAACCGTTACTGCGACGGTTGCGCGTACGCTGCGCTCATGAAACACGGACATCGTCACCCAGGAAGCGGGATCCACTCCTGGTTGTCGTGTGGCGGCAAGGCGATGCGCCCGGCTTGCCAGTCGGCCTTGGCCTGTTCGATGCGCTCCTTGCGCGATGAAACGAAGTTCCACCAGATGTGCCGCGGGCCGACCGGTTCGCCGCCGAGCAGCATGACGGTCGAGCGCTCGACCGCCTGAAGCGTGCTGTCGGCATCGAGCGCGAACACTGCCATCTGACCGGCGGTGAAGCGGTGCCCGGCGATGTCGATGCAGCCCGATACGACATAAATGGCCCGCTCGGCGTGCGCGTCGGGCAGCGCCAGACGCGCGCCCGGCTGCAGCGCGGCATGCACGTAAAACAAGGGTGAATGCGTCCTGACCGGGCTGCGCAGCCCGTATGCCTCACCGGCGATGAGGCGCATCCAGACGCCGTTTTCGTCGGCCACCGGCAGCGCGTCGGCCGGGTAGGTGTCGAACGCCGGTTCGCATTCTTCGTCGGCCTCCGGGAGTGCCACCCAGGACTGCAGCAGCTCCAGCCCGCCGCCGACGAACGACGCCGGATGCTCGAAGCGCTCCGAATGCGAAATGCCGCGCCCGGCCGTCATCCAGTTCACCTCGCCCGGGCGGATCACCTGCGTGATGCCCAGACTGTCGCGATGGGTCATCTGGCCGCCGAGCAGATAGCTCACCGTGGACAGGCCGATGTGCGGATGCGGCCGCACGTCGGCGGCGCGCACGGCGTCGGCGGCGATGGTCAGCGGCCCGGCGTGGTCGAGGAAAATGAAGGGGCCGACCATGCGGCGCCTGGAAAACGGCAGCACGCGGCGGACCACGAGGCCGTTGCCCAGGTCGGCGTGGCGCGCGGCGATGACAAGTTCGATCGGGCTGTCGTTCATGGCGGTGTTCCGTAAGCAGTGTCCAAAGGTGGATGGTAGGGCCGATGGAAGGCCCTTGAGCTGTCAACGTGTTACATCCCGACATGCTTCAGCGGGAAATCAAGCGCAGCATTCAGGGTCAATCATCAACATTCCAACAAGAACGGGAGGACTCCGGATGAATACATGGGCAAAGGGTGCGCTGGTCGTCGTGGTACTGGCCGGCGCAGTTGCGCTGTATACATATATGCAGAAGGAATCACCGCCTGCCGATGCACCGTCGGTGGCGGTCGCGCCGCCTGCAGAACCTGCGCCGGCCGAAACGCCGGTCGAGGTTCCGAACTATCCGATCGCACCGCCGCCCGACGCGGCTCCGGCGTCACCCGATGCCGCCCCGGTCGACAGCGACGCCGTGATGCGCGACGGACTGGCCGCCCTGTTCGGCGCATCGTTCGACAAGTACTTCAGCTCGACCGACATCGTGCGCCGCATCGTCGTGACCATCGACAACCTGCCGCGCGAACGGGTGACGCGGCGGCTGATGCCGGTCAAGCCCGTTGCGGGTCCGCCCGTGACCGCCGGCAGCGGCGACACGCTGACGCTCGACGCCGCCAACGGCGCGCGCTACGACGTGTATGTGCAGCTGGCCGAAATGGTGCCGACGGCGCAGCTGGTCGATCTGTACGTGCGTCACTACCCGCTGTTCCAGCAGCAGTACGTCGAACTGGGCTACCCGAATGGCTATTTCAACAATCGCCTGGTCGAGGTGATCGATCACCTGCTCGCGACACCTGTCGTGTCGCGGCCGATCCGGTTGAAGCAGCCGAAGGTGCTGTACACCTTCGCCGATCCGGCGCTGGAGAAGCTGTCGGAGGGGCAGAAGATGATGCTGCGCATGGGCGACGCCAACGCCGAGCGCATCCGCGCCAAGCTCACCGACATCCGCGCCGCCGTGACCCGCCAGCCTTGAAAGACGCCCACGAAAGGCGCGACGATGGACGTCTTTCGTAGGAGCGGACCCCGTCCGCGATGCGCGCGTCGGTCACACGATGGCGCCTGTTTCTGGACCGGATCGCCTGCGGGGCAGGCTCCTACGAAAGGCCGCAAGGCTTCGGTCAACGTCGACGTCTTTCGCAGGAGCGGACCCCGTCCGCGATGCGCGCGTTGATCACACGATGGTGCGTGTTCGTGGACCGGATCGCCTGCAGGGCAGGCTCCTGCGAAGGGCGGCAACGCTTCGGCCACCGTCGAGTCTTTCGTAGGAGCGGACCCTGTCCGCGATCCGCACGTTGGCCATGCGCTGCCGCATCTCGAAGACCGGATCGCCTGCAGGGCAGGCTCCTACGAAAACCGCGACGGTGCTGCCCTTCGCAGGAGCGGACCCTGTCCGCGATCTGCGCGTCGATCACGCGACGTTGCGCATGCCGACTGTTCGTTAAGCTGCACCCTTCGAATCTGGCTGGAGACGGCGATGCATGACGTGAAGGCGCTGGTGTTCGATGTGTTCGGCACGCTGGTTGACTGGCGCACGGCGATCGCGCGCGAGGCGGAGACGCTGCTCGGGCGCGTCGGCGTTGCCATCGACGGGCCGGCACTGGCCGATGCATGGCGCGCGCAGTACCAGCCGGCGATGGAAGAGGTGCGGGCGGGCCGGTTGCCCTTCATGAAACTCGACGCGCTGCACCGGCGCAACCTCGACATCGTGCTCGCCGCCTTCGGCGCTGAGCGCGCCGACGAGGCCACGCGACATGCACTCACGCTGGCCTGGCACCGGCTCGACGCCTGGCCCGATGTGGCCGACGGGCTTGCCGCGCTGCGCCCGCACTACCGGCTTGCACCGTGCTCAAACGGCCACATCGCGCTGATGGTCGATCTGGCGCGACGCAACGACTTCCCGTGGGACGCCATCACCGGCGCCGAACTGGCGCGCGACTACAAGCCCAAGGCCATCGTCTATCGCTCGGCCGCCGACGCTTTCGACCTCGCCCCCGAACAGACCATGATGGTCGCCGCCCATTCGTCCGACCTGGCGGGTGCCGCAGCCGCCGGACTGCGCACCGCGTTCATCGCCCGCCCGGACGAGCACGGCCCGGGATGCGGCGAATCGAAGCCGGAGGTGCCGGTGGATATCGCGGTCGACAGCATCGTCGAACTGGCGCACGCGCTGCAGCGCGCCGTCAGGTCTCGCTGATGGCCGCCGCTGTATCGTCCCGACGCATGCCAAGTCGCTGACGGCAGCGCGGATAGCTTGTGCATCCCCAGAAATCAAGTCGCCCCTCGCGACCCGGCACCGCCTTCATCTTCTGTCCGCACTTCGGGCAGGTCGGAATGTTGTAGTCGCCGGCGGTGGCAAAGCGCAGCAGCGCGTCGGCAGAGGCTGCGGGCAGACGATTGATCATCATCAGGAACATGTCGCCATCGATCAGCGTGATGTGGTTGCTGCGCGCGAACGCCTGTGCGTCGCCGGAGAACCGGCTGCTGGTCATGAAGAAAGCCTTGGCGACCTTTTCATGCGTCATGACACCAAGCAGTTCGCGCACCGGCTTCACGCCAACGAAACGTTCGCCCCACGCCTTGCACTGCACGATCGAGGTCGCGCGGTCCGAGTCGTCCTGAAACAGGCGGACGTCGATGCCGCCGTCCGGGCCGAGCGGCGTGGTGACGCTCCGGATACCCTTGATCTCGTAAAATTTCTGGCACAGGTCTTCGAAGCGCTTCCACTCGATGGCGCGCATCAGTTCGATCGACCACGCCGAGGTTGAGGGAGACGAAGACGAAGACAGCGCGGGCGACGGCACTGTGCGTGGTGTGGCCTCGCGCATGCTTTGCGCAGCAACGACGTCGGGTACCAACATGGATCCGGACCCGCTCGATGCAACGCCATCGGGCGCCGGCCTCGGCTTCGGCCTCGACGCGCGGGCCGGTCGGTCTGCCGGTTGCGGCGCCGGCGCCACACCGGAGCGCATCAAAACCGTCTTCACGAACACGAACGCGCCCAGCAGGAAGCAGATGCCGGCAAGCAGCCAGGCCATGTTCGACAACGCGGTTGCAACGGACGTGAGGACAGGGTTGTCCTGCCACATCGAAGGCAATATCTGTTTGAAGCCGACCAGGATTGCGACGCCGAAGATCACGCCGACATACCACGGAGAATCGAGCAGCAGCGCGACCAGCCCTGTGTCCTTGTTTCTGCGGCGGCGTTGGCGGGCCATGCGTGTCCTTTCGTGGGCAGTGAGAAACCGGGTGGAATACTACATCGTCAAGTCGATGTACCCGGGGGATGACTGCCCGCACCCGCGCATGGTGTGGGCTGGCCCGCTTCACGCGCGAGATCGCGCGCGCACGTGCCATTCGGCCGCCTGCTGCAACTCGCCTGATCGCCGATCGGCGCTCGTGCGGCGCGACGTTTTTTAACGTTCCGGCCCGCGTCACCGTGAAACCGTACGTGCGTGAAGCGAAACCTCGCCTCTAGAATTTCGGCTGGTCGGACGTCTTCCGTCAGGGGGCGTCGCACACAACTCAAACAAATCGAAAGGCGTGCCCATGCCCCCGGATACCCTGATGAATCGTGCCCGCGCACTCGCAGGCACCGCACTGGTCGTGATGCCGCTCGCCGCGGCACCTGCCGCGCAGGCGGCCGAGCTGCTGCCCGGCTATTCCTTCGCAGGCGAATACACCAGCTCGGGCTGGTTCATGTCCTGGTTCGACGACGCTGCCGCGGATGCCACGGCGGACGCCGCCGGCCTGTCGCTCACGGGTGACAAGACGGTCGCCGATTCGCTGTTCTGGCGCTTCGACAACAATGCGCAGGCGACGCTGCGCCGATACGACGTAAGCGGCTTCGCCTTCGCCTGGGGCGGCGCGATCGACGGCCTGCTGAGCGAAGGCGACGTGATCAACGCTGCCTTCGAACTGCTCGTTGATTTCACCTATACGGTTCCGCTGTATTCCAGCTACCCCTATCCCTACATGGCGTGGGATCTGGAAATCGGCCTGTCCAGCGAAGTGTTCGTTGCCGACAACTACCAGGGCGGGCCGGATCGCAACCGCCTCTACAGCAACAGTGCCTATGGATCGCTGTACGAGCCGGGCAGCTATACCTACGACGATGCGCTGACACTGACCGTCGATGACTGGACGGCCGAAAATGCCACCCAGTGGTATGCGATGGTCAAGATCTACTGGCCCGACTCGGTCACCCGGCAAGGCTACGAAGATACGCAAGGCGCGCTCAACGGCGACACCTTGCGCTTCGCCACGCTGAATCGCGGCATTGACTTGACCTTGCTGCCGGGCTCCAGCACCCGGGCGGGTGAGGAAAAGACCAATTCGGACATGTTCGTGCTGCCGTCGTCGTCGACCCTCCGCACGCGCGGCACCTATCGCAATCTGGTGGCTGCGACCTTCGACAACCATGGCTACGTCGATATCTACGAAGGCGGGCAATTCTTCAACAGCGGGCTGCTGCGCAATCTGGGCGGCGCCTACTTCACCAATTACGGCAGCTTCGAGAACACGGCGGGTGCCACCTTCGACAACGATAGTTCGTTCGAGAACGCGTTCGGCGGCGTGTTCGGCAATGCCGGCACGGTGAACAACACCGCTCAGGGCAGCCTCAACAATTCGGGCACGCTGCGCAACCTGTTGGGTGGCGTGCTGGGGGGTGCAGGCTCGATCAGCAACCAGAGCGGCGGCGTGTTCGAAAACAGCGGCCTGGTCAGCCTGCTGGGTGGCGCATCGCTGTGGAACAGCGGCACGCTGGAAAACCGGTCCGGCGCTACCCTCAACACCGCAGCCGGATCATCGGTGGAGAACAGCGGGACGCTGCGCAACCTGCTCGGTGGCGTACTGGGTGGTGCCGGCTCATTGACCAACCAGAGCAGCGGCTTGATCGAGAACTCGGGGTTGCTGAGCGTACTGGGTGGCGCATCGCTCTCGAACGAGGGCAGTTTCGAGAACAAGGTCGGCGGTACGACCGACAATTTCGGGTCGATGCTCAATGTCTTCGGCGGCGTGGCGGCCAATCGCGGCACGCTGAACAACGCCAGCGGCGCAAGTCTGACGAACCACGGTCTGCTGAGCGTACTCGGCGGTGCTTCACTCAACAATCGCGGCAGCTTCGACAACGAAGAGGGCGCGACCACCGAAAACTTCGGCACCCTGCTCAATGCCCTCGGCGGTCTTGCGACCAACCGCGGTACGCTGAACAACAACGGCCAGTTCAACAATATCGGCACGCTGAACAATGCGTTCGGTGGCGTGGTGAACAACCGCGGCAGCTTCACCAACTCGAGTGCCAACACGGTGAACAACGACGGCCTGTTCGTCGTCGAGGAAGGCACGCTGACCAACACCGCGACCGGCGTCTACAACAACACCGGTACGCTGCAGGTTGCACCGGCCGGCACGGTGGTGAATGACGGCGCGCTGAACAATTCCGGCGGCATCGAGAACGCGGGCGCTTTCGGCATCGGCAGCACGGGCGTGGTCAGTGGTGCCGGCAGCTATGCGCAGTCGGCCGGCTCGACACAGGTCGACGGACGGCTGTCCGCTGCGACGATGGCCTTCGATGGCGGCTGGTTGCGCGGCAACGGCAGCCTGGCCAGTGCGGCTGACATCGTGATCGGCGCCGGCGCCAGCGTGTCGCCCGGCGGCGTCGATGAAGCACGCATCGGCCGTTTCGCGATCGAGGGCGATTATGTCCAGCAGGCAGACAGCGCGCTGCTGATCGAAGTCGATGGCGTGAGCCAGGGCATTGCGTACGACTGGCTGGCCATCACCGGCAGCGCGACGCTGGCCGGCGACCTGTATCTGGACTTCGGCTTCACACCGCTGGCCGGCCAGACCTTCACCTTCCTGACCGCGGCAGGCGGCGTCAGCGGCCAGTTCGACGCCATCCATGCCGGCGACTGGAATGTCGCCATCACCTATGGCGCGCAATCGGTGTCGCTGGCGCTCGCCGCACCGGTACCCGAACCGGAAACCTGGGCCACCCTGCTGGCCGGTCTGGGCCTGCTGGGCTGGCGTCTGCGCCGCCGCGCCTGATGGCCACTGCGGCCCGCTGACCGCCGTTGACTGCGCCGCGCCTTCTGCTGCTGCTCGGCCAGTCGCCGTTCGACCCGACCAGCGGCGCGGCGCAGTCGATGCGACAGATCGCCGAACTGCTGGCGCAGGCGGGTTGGTCGGTGCACAGCCTGGCCACCAGCGGATGCGAAGGTGCGGTGACCACCGACCATGCGGCGCTGATCGAGGCGCACGGTGCGACCGTGGTGCGCACGCCTGCGCCCGGCGACGCGACGTGCGCGCTGCTCGAAACCCGTCATGCGGGCGTCACCCATCACATCGTGCTGACCGATCCGGCACGCCGCCACCATTGGGAGCAGGACGTCGGCGCTGCCTATCAGGCGCAGCTCGACCGGCTGATCGACGACTTCCGTCCGCAGCTCGTGCTGACGTACGGCGGCGACCCGGGCGACGCGCGTCGACGCCGGCAGTTGCAGCAGGCGGGCGCGCGCGTGGTGTTCGCGCTGCACAACCTCGCCTATGTCGCAGCACGACCGGCCGGCTGCGATGCATTCCTCGCACCGAGCCGGTTTCTGTCGCAGCGCTATGCGTCAGCATGGGGCGAGGCGCCGTCGGTGCTGCCGGCACCGCTGATGCCCGATGCCGTCGCGCCGACGCACGACCCGGTGTTTGTCACCTTCATCAACCCGGAGCCGGCCAAGGGACTCGCACTGCTGGTGCAGCTGGCAGAGCGGCTCGGCGTCGAACGGCCGGACATTCCGCTGCTGGTGGTGGAAGGGCGCGCGCCGGCGGCGCAACTCGTCGCGGCCGGGCAGGCTGCCGGATTTGACCTGACACGCCATGCCAACGTGATGTTTGCGCCGGTCAGCGCACGGGTTGCCGACATCTGGGCGCACACGCGCGTGCTGATCGCGCCGTCGGTCGTCGAGGAAGCGGCCGGGCGCGCGGCACTGGAAGCGATGGTCAATGGCGCCGTGGCGCTGGTGTCGGACCGCGGCGCGCTGCCCGAAACGGTTGCCGACGGGCGTTGCGTGCTGCCGGCCGACAACGTCGGCGCGTGGTTCGATGCGCTGGTCAGGCTGGTCGATGACCCGATGCACTTTGCCGGAATGAGCCAGGCGGCACGCAGCCGGGCGGCGCGCCACCTGCCCGATGCACTATGTGCGCGTTACGCGGGCTGGTTCGGCGGGGTGCTGTCGGCCGACGGGTCCGCAGCGCCGGCGGACGCAGCCGGCTGACGGGCCGCTCCAGCCGGTGATGCGCGCAGCACGCCGTTCATGCGGCTCCACATCGACAGCAGATACAGCGACAGGAACAGTGCGATGTAGTACTCGCGCGTTTCCGGGTCGTAGGTCCAGTACGGAATGACTTCTTCGGTCGCGTTCTGGTACCAGTAGCCGCAGCGCAGTGCGAGATAGAGCAGGGCGGTCGGCACGACGATGTGGGTCGGCCAGAACCAGTGGCTGAATGATGTCGTATCGGGCGTCGATCGGCGGATCGCACGCCACAACGGCAGGATGATGCCGCCGAGCAGCAGCCACCATTCGACAACCATGCGCGGCTTCTGGTTGAACCAGGTGCTCACGTTGTGCAGGTTGGTCTCTTTCTGCTTGTTGATTTCACTCATCCGCTCGCCGGCTTCCCAGCCGAAGTAGTGCTGGCCCCAGCTGGCTTCTTCGCCGGCGAAATAGATGCAGGCCAGCGCACAGGCCAGGGCCACCCAGCCGGTCGTCCAGTGCGGCAAGGCGCGGCGGCGCGCGAACACCACGAAGCCGGCGACGATGGCCGGCAGCATGACGAGGATGGTACCGTTCTCGATGATGCCGTACGGATTGACTTCATCGCGTACCGTCATGAGTTCGTACAGCGGTGGCGCGAAATAGTGGCCAACGATTATCGCGATCATGACGAGCGGCGGAAACACACCCCACCACAAGACGGACAGGTCACTGCTTTCCCGACTCATCCCCTTGCTCCCTGTTCGCCACACTGTTCTGGTGCGGCGTGTTCTCTGCCGTTTCGGCAGGTTTTCCCTGCGTGAATTTCAGCACAAAATTAATGAATCCTTAATGTTCCGTTAATGATCCGTTAATTTTTCAAGGAAGAGATGCGGGCGTCTGGGGTGTGTCGAGGCGAGCAGACGGGATGGTGCGGACGCTGGCCCGGCGGCGCCGTGCGGGTCAGGCGGGCGTGATGCTGCGGAGCGCGATCGGTCCGTCGCGTCGTGCGTCTTCAGGCAGGGAATGTGTGACCCGTCGAAGCCGGGCAGGAACGCAAGCAACTGATCGACGGCGCCGGAGAGCGCCCACAACACCCGCCACGATCAGTGCGCTCGGCATTTGCGCTGCCTCCGGTCTGCATTTCAGGGCGACAGCCCCTGGCTGCCTGCGGCACCGACAGGCCGATGCGCCGCAGGTTCTGCGGCGAGGGGCTTGTGCGCAACAGGCGGGCAGTGAATGCTGCGGTGATCTGCGCGGCGGGGAACGCCCTGCGTCGCGCAAGCCATGAGGGCTCGAACATGTCATCCGCAACGCCGGAACGAGCCGCGCAACGCGCGGCAGGAATGACCAGTGTCGTGCGGTTGATCGCAGCGCTGCTGCTGACCGCAGTGACCGGCGCATTCGTGCTGGCGACCAATCGCGACATCCAGATGTCGTGTACGCCGCACGGCATGCTGAGTCTGCAGTTCGCAGGCTCGGCCGAATGTGCCCGGCTGGTGGTGCAGAGTTGGGCGGGTCAGTGTGCGGATACGGAGGCGCAGCGCGCGCTGCACGGTTGCGCCCCGGCGACCGGCTCGCCGGACGCGGCGCAGCAGCGCGTCGAAGCCCGCCCGCCGGGGGCCCGCCTGCACACGGCGCGGCAGACGCTGTGGGCCGATTTCGCCTTCATGACGGCCTACTCCATCTTTCTGTGGATGCTATGCACGCGCGCTGCCGCCGCACTCAGTGGCGCGCCTCGGCGCGTGGGGCAGGCGGCGATTTACGCGGCGCCGCTGGCGGGTCTTGCCGACGTCAGCGAAAACGCGGCACATCTGATGTTTCTGGCAGCGGGTGCCGACGGCCCCGGTCAGGCGTTGTTCGCCTGGGCGCACTACAGCGTGCTGCTGAAGTGGGGGCTGATCAGCCTGATCGCGGCATTTCTGGCTGCAGCGGCGCTGCGGCTGCTGGTCAGGTGGGCGCGGCCGACCGAAGAGCGGCGCTGATCCGCTGCGTCGCCCTCCGGGCGAGGCGCTCGGTCTGGCCTCGCCGGTGGCGGGGCCAGACTGCACTCAGGCGCCGTCCGGTCGCACGTTCGCGACGCTGCCGTCCGAGCGACCTTTCAGATAGGCGTACAGATCGTCGATCTTGTCGGCCAGGAAGGGGTGGCCGGGCATGCCCAGCGCGATGCGCCCTTCGAGCACGGCCTTGTCGAAGTCATCCTTCGACAGCGTCTTCAGCGACGCAATCAGCGACGGGCCAACCATGCCTTCCTGTGCCGGGCCATGGCAACGCTCGCACGCTGCCGCACGCCACGCTTTCCAGCCCTTCACGACATCGCCGCCGGTGGCCGCGGCTGCGACTTCGGTTGCAGCGGCCGCCGGTGCTTCTGCCGGAGCGGGCGCGGCGACGGCTGCGGGTGCCGGTTCAGAGGCTGGAGCGGCTGGCGCGGCTTCGGCGGCCGCTGGCGTTGCCGTGACTTCGGCGATTGGCGCCGGACTCACTTCAGTGATCGGAGCGGTTGGCGCAGCCGGCGGCGCCGCGACAGGTTCCGGCTCGGCCGGTTGGCCGCACGCGCCCAGCAACAGCGCGAGCAGGCTTGCAGTGACAAGTTGAGCGGTTTTCAAGGCAGTTCTCCCCGTGGTTTGTGCCAAGCAGGGTACTGCGAACCGTGCTGGCGCGGCGCCCCGTGTCGGTGATGTCTGACGGCGTGATGCCGGCGATCGGGCGCAGCGCTGATCCCGACTGTCGAAACTGACGGGCGAGGCGCGCCGGACCGGGCGCGCAATGCCGATCAGCGCGCGTCAGGTTTCGCGCGGTTCGACGACATGTAGGCGACCAGTGCCATGCGCATGGCCTCTTCGACCGTCATGTCCACCTGCGTCACCCAGGCGCGCGGCACGAACACGGTGTAGCCGCCGATCATGTAGCCCATGGGCAGGTACACCGCCACCTGGTCTTCCAGTTCGCCCAGGCCGGCAGGCAATCCGGCCATCGATTGCCGGGTCACCAGACCGGCGATGCCCAGTTCGTTGCCAGGCATCCGCAGCAGCACCACCTGTTGCGCCGACTCCGGATGCGGAGCGAAGTAATCGGCGAAGTTCTTCAGCGAGGAATAGATGCTCTTCACCACCGGCAGATTGGTGAACGGCAACTCCACCCAGGACAGCAGACGCCCGGTGAAGCGCTGCGACACCAGGGCGCCGAGTGCAAGAATCATCAATGCGCCGATGGCGATGCCCAGCCCCGGCAGATAGAAGTCGCCGATGATCGGCCGGATCATCGACATCGCCAGCCGCTCGGTCCAGGTGACGAACAGCACCAGCACGTAAACGGTCAGCGCAACCGGCAGGAATGTGATCAGGCCGCGGAAGAAATACTGGTAGAGGCGATTCATGGCAGGCAGTCAGGACAAGGTGCGGCGCAGCATACCGCGTGCCGTGAAACCGGGGGCAGGCGCCTGCGACAGGCCCCAACCCACACGCGCTTGCCGGGCTCGGCGCACCAGGTGCCGGCTTCCGACGGTTGTGAGCCCCCGCACGCGGCAGCGGGAGGCGACAAGAATCCACAAGTCCCGAGTCACATCGATGCGAATTGCGCCGGAAATGCGACGCGGGGCAGGAATAGCCTGTGCGCCGTCCTCGGCGCGGCACAGATCGCGGCGAGGACGCCGCGCCCACCGGGTCGGCTCCCACAGTTTCACGGCCGCGGCATGAGGTGCCGGTTCGAGACCCGGTCAGTCACCACCGAGTCGAGCGCAGTCAGCGCGACCCGTTTCCGATGTGCGCGGTGTTTTTTGTGCGGCGTCCCCGCCGCGATCGGCGCGCTGCAACAGTGAGCACTTGCTGCCGGGAAGCGGAGTCGTGCCGAAGGCAGGGTGAAGCGCAGAGATCGAAACTGCCCATGCATCCATTGCTCATCGTTCTTGCTGTCGCCGCCGTGGGCGTGGCGCTGGTGTTCCACTTCCGCTACGTCGCGCTGCGCCGCGAAGCGCATATCCGCCATGCCGAACTGCCCAAGGGTCTGTTCGAAAAACTGCGCGCGCGTCACCCGCAACTGTCGCTGAAGGACTGCCAGCTGGTGGCGAACGGACTGCGGCAGTTCTTCCTCGCGCATCTGAAGAGCGGTCGCAAATTCGTGGCCATGCCCAGTCAGGTGGTGGACGACCTGTGGCATGAATTCATTCTGTGCACGAAGAACTACGACAGCTTCTGCCGCCAGGGCTTCGGCCGCTTCCTGCACCACACGCTGGCGGTGGTGCTGACCGACGACCGGATGAAGAACGCGGGCCTGCGCCGCTGCTGGTGGTTCGTCTGCCGCTGCTGTTCGCGCTGGACGCCAAGCTGAACATCGCCGGCGGCTTCAGCTACGTGCCGGACTGCGGCGGCGTGCGGCGAGCAGGCTCGGATGGCAGCGGCAGCACGCCCTACTGCGGCAGCGACTTCTGCAGCGACGGCGTCGACGGCGGCACCGATGGCTTCGGCGATGGTGATGGCGGTTCGGACGGGGGCGGTGACGGAGGCGGCTGCGGTGGAGGCGACTGAGCGTCGCCACCTGGTGCCGATGCGGTGCGCATGAAGCAGGACTGCCTGCGGTGCTGACTGAGGAGGCGGCGCGGGATCGCTTTCGGGAGGCGAGAACGTCGCGGAGGGTCGATGATGAGCCGGTTTTCGTAGGAGCCTATCCACGGCTGGCCCTGCATGGCCAGCCGGCTTTGCGGGCGGCGAGCAATGCTCGCCGAAATCCCCGCTTCGCCCCTGCAGGCGATCACGGCCTCCGAACAAGCGCCGGCGCGTGATCCACCGCCCCATCGCGGACAGGGTCCGCTCCTGCGAAAAGCAACATCATCGCGGTTTTCGTAGGAGCCTGCCCTGCGGGCGATCCGGTCTTCGGACACGCGGCAGCGCATGATCGACGTACGGATCGCGGACAGGGTCCGCTCCTGCGAAAAGCAACATCATCGCGGTTTTCGTAGGAGCCTGCCCCGCAGGCGATCCGGTCTTCGGACACGCGGCAGCGCATGATCGACGTCCGGATCGCGGACAGGGTCCGCTCCTACGAAGGGCAGCACCGTCGCGGTTTTCGTAGGAGCCTGCCCTGCGGGCGATGCGGTCTTCGGACACGCGGCAGCGCATGATCGACGTACGGATCGCGGACAGGGTCCGCTCCTGCGAAAAGCAACATCATCGCGGTTTTCGTAGGAGCCTGCCCCGCAGGCGATCCGGTC
>NZ_JAUYNV010000042.1 GCF_030698125.1 Methyloversatilis sp. | reverse complement strand
CCAGAAGGCAATCGCCGAGCGCATCGTCGCGCAGGGTGGCGACTATCTGCTGGCGGTCAAGGGCAACCAGCCGACCTTGTTGCGCGTGATCGAAGATGCCTTCATCGACCGCGCCGTTGCGCAGCCTCGGCATGAAGACGTAGAACGCAGCCATGGCCCGGATGCTGTTCGATCGGTCGCATCCTCACACAGCGGGTCGAGGGCGAACGGTACGCCGAACCTGAGTTCCGCTACTACCTGAGTTCGCGCGATCTGAGCGCCGACGAGCTGGCCCATGCCGCCCCGGGCGCACTGGGGCATCGAGAACCGGCTGCACTGGATGCTTGACGTGCAGTTCGGCGAGGACGCCTGCGCGGTGCGCCGCGATCATGCGCCGCAAAACCTGTCGCTGCTGAAGAAGATGGTGCTCAACCTGATTCGCACCGATACCTCTGACACTGCCAAGGCCAGCCTGCGCCGAAAGCGCAAACGTGCAGCCTGGGACGACGACATTCGTATGGCCATGCTCGGGATCAAACCGTTATGACTTTCGAGTGCGACGGCCCTGGGTCTGGACCCAGTCGCCGGGCGTCAATGCCTGCCCAGTCTTCGCTCATCCCGCAGGCGTGGGTGAACAGGCATTTGGTGGTGATCAGCAGCATGTTGGACTCGCCCCAGGTCAACGAACTGGCCTCGATCAGCGCGACCACCTCGGAGGCCTCGATTTCGCGCACCGTCAGCGCACCGAGCTTGTTCTCGATGCGTTTGAGGTGGCGCCCGTAGCTCACCTGCGTGCTCTCGGCCAGATTCACGAGCTTCTTCGCCCGGTAGTCCTTGACCAGTTCGCGTACCGTCCAGTCCTTCGCTGCGGTGGCTTTGGCCTTCTGCTTGTCGGCGGCCGGGTTGCGGCCTTGCATCACCTCTTCCCGTTTGATGGTGGCGATGCCCCGTGCGTCGGCCAGGCTGATGTCGGGGTAGCGCCCGATCGACAGCTCACGTCGGCGCCCGCCATAGCGATAGCGAAGGACCCAGCACGTCGCCCCTGCCGCCGACAGCGTGAAGGTCAGGCCATTGCCGTCAGCCTTGGCCAGCGGCGTGCCCGCCTTGATCCAGTGCCTGATCTGCAGGTCCGTCAGCAGTCCTTTGTCTCGTGCCATATGTACCCCAGGTTGTTCTGGAGTAGCAGCTACCCACTGGCTACCCAGCTAGCTACCCAATTTTGGCAGTACGGGGTGAGACGTCAAGAGACTGGAAAATCAACGAAACCCGCAAACGCCTTGCTTTATCGGCGTTTTCGTGTGGCAAGTGAGACGTGGCGGAACGCCACGAAACCTCACAGCAGAACAATGTCGAACTGCTCCTGCGAATAGCTCGATTCGGCATGCAGCGAAATCGGCTTGCCGATGAAGTCGGACAGCATGGCCAGCGCCTGCGACTCTTCTTCGAGGAAAAGATCGACCACCTTGGGGTGGGCGAGGATGCGGAATTCCTTCGCGCTGAACTGGCGCGCTTCGCGCAGCAGCTCACGCAGGATGTCGAAGCTCATGGTCTGCGCGGTCTTCACTTCGCCACGGCCGTCGCAGGTGGGACAGGTTTCGCACAGCACGTGGGCGATCGATTCGCGGGTGCGCTTGCGGGTCATTTCGACCAGACCGAGCGAGGTGAAGCCGCTGACCGAAATCTTGGTGTGGTCGCGCGACAGCGCCTTGTTCAGTTCGGCCAGCACCTGGGTGCGGTGCTCGTCGTTTTCCATGTCGATGAAATCGATCAGGATGATGCCGCCCAGATTGCGCAGCCGCAGGTGGCGGGCGATCTGGTGTGCCGCTTCGAGATTGGTCTTGAAAATGGTTTCGTCGAAATTGCGCGAGCCGACGAAACCGCCGGTGTTCACGTCGATGGTGGTCATCGCTTCGGTCTGGTCGAAAATCAGGTAGCCACCCGACTTCAGGTCGACGCGACGCGCCAGCGCCTTTTCGATTTCCTCTTCGACGCTGTGCAGTTCGAACAGCGGCCGCTCGCCGGTGTAATGCTCAAGCAGCTTGGTCAGCTGCGGCATGTATTCCTCGGCGAAGGCGCGCAGCTTGACGTAGTTTTCGCGCGAGTCGACCTGGATGCTCTGCGTTTCAGCGCACACCAGATCGCGCAGCACGCGCTGGCCCAGCGTAAGGTCTTCGAACACCAGTGCCGGCGGCTTGGCGGTCTTCGCGCGGTTGCGGATTTCCTGCCAGATCTTGCGCAGGTAGGCGATGTCGGCCGACAGCTCTTCGTCGCTGGCGCATTCGGCCATGGTGCGCACGATGTAGCCGCCCGGATCTTCCTGCGGCAGCAGCGCCTGGATGCGCGTGCGAAGCGCCTCGCGCTCTTCGGTTGCCTCGATGCGCTGCGAAATGCCGATGTGACGGTCCTGCGGAAGATGCACCAGCAGCCGGCCGGCGATGCTGATCTGGGTCGACATGCGCGCGCCCTTGGTGCCGATCGGGTCTTTCAGCGCCTGCACCAGCACGCTCTGGCCTTCGGTCAGCAGGCGTTCGATCGGTTTGGGCGCATCACCGTTCTGGCGCGCTTCCCAGATGTCGGCCACGTGCAGGAAGGCGGTGCGTTCGAGCCCGACATCGATGAAGGCGGACTGCATGCCCGGCAGCACGCGCACGACGCGTCCGAGATAGACATTGCCGACGATGCCGCGCGCGCTGCTGCGCTCGATGTGCAGTTCCTGCACGGCGCCTTGCTGAAGCAGTGCCACCCGCGTTTCCTGCGGCGTGAAGTTGATGAGGAATTGATCGTTCATGACTGCACGGACCGGGAAGGGTGGGATGGCGGAATCTCGCTCGAAAATTCAGTCAGAAACTCAGTCAGAAATGGAGCCCGAAGCGACGCAGCAGCTGCCATGTTTCATTCAGCGGCAGGCCGACGATGCCGGTGTAGGAACCTTCGATGTGTTCGACGAATGCACCGGCACGCCCCTGAATGCCATAGGCACCGGCCTTGTCCATCGGTTCGCCGGAGCCGACGTAACGTTCGATGTCGCGCGCGTCGAGCGGCGAGAAACGCACGGTGGAGATCGACAGCACGTGTTCGAGCCGGCGCCCGTCGCTGACCGCAACCGCAACCGCAACCGCGGTCAATACGCGGTGACTGCGGCCGGACAGCAGCCCGAGCATGCGCGTGGCGTCAGCCGCGTCCGCCGGTTTACCCAGGATTTCACCGTCGATTTCGACCGTCGTGTCGGCCGACAACACCAGCCCGGAAGACAGACGCCGCCAGGACAGGCGCTGTTCGCCGCCGACTGCCTTGGCGCGCGCCACGCGCACGACGTAGGCTTCGGCATCTTCGCCGTCGCGCACGTCTTCCAGCACGTCGATGTCTTCGCGCGGCAGCCCGCGAAAGGGCAATACGAGGAAGGGGGCGCCGATCTGGGTCAGCAATTCACGCCGGCGCGGGCTGCGCGATGCCAGGTAGAGCGCGGGCGGTACAGTGGTCGAAAGACTCATTCTCTGTGATAAGGATGATTGGATTCGAGGCTGGCTGCACGATACAACGCTTCGGCGAGCAGCAGGCGGGCCAATGCGTGCGGCAGGGTGAGGCTGGACAGGCGGATCAGCTCGTGGGCGCGCGTTTTCAGCGCGGGCGCGAGGCCGTCCGGGCCGCCGATCAGCAGTGCGACGTCGTCACCGCCGTCGCGCCAGCGGCGCAGCCGCTCGGCCAGCGCCACCGTGGTCAGGTCGTCGCCGCGCTCGTCGAGGGCGACGATGCGCGCGCGCGGCGGGATCGCCTGTTCGATGCGCACGCGCTCGGCGTCGAGCAGTGCATCGACCGGCTTGCCCTGGGTTCTCGGCTCGGCCTTGATTTCGGTGAACACGAGTGGCGACTCGCGCGGCATGCGGCGGGCAAATTCTTCGACGCCGGCATCGACCCAGCCGGGCATGCGGTGCCCGACACAGATCACCCGCAGCTTCAACGCGCGTCCGGTCCGCGGCCGCGTACGCCGGGGCTGCGCGCGGCCGCGGCCGAGCGGTCGGACGGCTTGGCCGAGCCCGACCACAGCTCTTCGAGGTTGTAATAGGCGCGCACCGCCGGCTGCATGACGTGCACCACCAGATCGCCGAGATCGACCAGCACCCACTCGCCGGTTTCTTCGCCTTCGACGCTGATCACCTGCGCCCCGGCTTCCCGGGCCTTTTCCTGCACGTGACGTGCGAGCGCGCGCGTCTGCCGGTTCGAGTCACCGCTGGCGATGACCAACCGGTCGAACAGGGCATTGAAGTTGGACGTATCGATCACTTCGATGTCCTTGCCCTTGATGTCTTCCAGCGCGTCGACCACCAGCGCCTGCAGTGCATTGATTTCCATGAATTCTCTCAGTAAAGCCGGTGATGGCGGATGTAATCGAGCACGCCTGTCGGAGCAAGATAGCGGCAGCTGGCGCCGCGCGCCAGTCGTGCCCGCAGATCGGTGGCCGAAATGGCCAGTGCCGTCATGTCGAACGGTACGATGGCGCCGGCCGGCGCCGCGCGCAGCACCGCCGGGTCGTGCTGCAGGCGGGCGGACAGTTCGGTCGCCAGTGCGCCATCGAGCGCGGCCGGGTCGACGGCCTGACCGGCACGCGTCGCCAGACCGATGTGCGCCAGTTCGAACAGCGACTTCCAGCGCTGCCACGTGTGCAGCTGGCTGAATGCGTCGGCGCCGAGGATGAGTACCAGCGCGCGCTCTACGCCCAGCTCTGCGCGCAGCGCCTGCAGCGTGTCGACCGTGTAACCCGGTGCGCCCGCTTCCGCTTCGCGAGCATCGACTTCGAACGCGGGGTTCGACGCGGTGGCCAGCCGCACCATGGCGAGCCGGTGCGCCGCGTCGGTGCGCAGCGCGTCGCGGTGCCACGGCTGACCGGCCGGAATCCAGCGCACGCGCTCGAGCTGCAGCGTTTCGAGCGCTTCTTCGGCCAGCCGCAGATGGCCCAGATGCACCGGGTCGAACGACCCGCCGAAGATACCCAGAGGCATGCCGGAGCCCGCACCGGCTGGCCGCTGCTCACTCATCGGCGGCGTCTTCGGGCGGTTCGGGGTCCGGCTCGGATTCGGGCTCAGGCTCAGGCAGTTGCGCGAACACCTGCTGGAAACTCACGTACAGGCTGGCGGCCAGCGTCGGCACCAGCACGAACAGCAGCGTCATGCGCACGCCGATGCGCAACAGGCTGGCGATGCCTTCGTCGTTGCCGATCAGCTGGATCACCAGCACCGGCAGACCGACGCCGAGCACCGCCGCGCCAGCGAAGTACACGATGAAGGCGCCGGCGTTGCGCAGCACGGCGACCGCGCCGAAAAACAGCGCCTTGCCGAGCTTGATGCCCTGGGTCGCGATCAGGTAGGGCGGAAACCACATGATCAGGATCAGCGGCAGCACCAGCGGCAGCAGCTGCATCAGCGTGCGCGTGAAAGCCTCTTCGTCGGCTTCCGCCAGCGGCACGTCAGGCGCGGCGAACAGCAGGGTGTGGATCAGCACGACGACCAGCGAGCCAGTCAGATGTACGAAACCGAGCTGGACCAGCGGTCGCAGGTTCTCGGCCAGACCGGTCTTGAGCACCTCGGTCGACACATCAAGCTGCTTGTCGAGCAGGCGTGCGCCATTGAACACGATGACCGACATGACCGGCAGGCAGACGGCGACCAGCACCGGGCCGATCAGCGGCACGATGTTCAGGAACACCATCACCAGCAGATAACCCATGGTGAGCGCGGTCATCAGCGGCGGATTGCGGCGGAACAGCGCGAAACCGCCGCTGATCCACGACCAGCCGGCCAGCGCCGGCAGCGCGCGCGCCTGCAGATTCACTGCCATGGCAGGGCGTCGCCAGCACGGATGCGGGCGCGCAGGATGTCGCGGAAGCGCTTCGGGTCGTGCTTGTGCACCATCTCTCCATCACGCGGCAGGTGGAAGTCATAAAGCCGCGACAGCCAGAAGCGCAGCGCCGCAGCGCGCAGCATCAGCGGCCACGCGCGGTGTTCGGCGTCGGACAGCGGGCGTTCGTCGCGGTAAGCGGCGAGCATCGCATCGGCGCGATCGGCTACCAACTCGCCAGACTCGTCGGAGCACCAGTCATTCATCGTCACCGCGAGATCGAACAGCAGGTAGTCGTCGCCGGCGAAGTAGAAATCGATGATGCCGCCGATGCGCTCGCCGTCCATCAGGCAGTTGTCACGAAACAGGTCGGCGTGCACCACGCCGGCCGGCAAACCGGCGCAGGCGCCGCCGTCGCGCGACGCGACCTGGAAGGCCATCTCGGATTCGAGCAGCGCGCGGTTGTCGGCATCGAGAAAATCAAGCAGTTGCGGCGCAGCGGCGCGCCACCAGTCGTAGCCGCGCGGATTGGCGAAGCGTCGCCCGTAGCTCTGGCCGGCCACATGCATGGTCGCCAGCATGCCGCCGACGGCGGCGCAGTGCGGCGCCTGCGGTGCCATCTGCGATTTGCCGGCCAGTCTCGTGGCGAGCATCGCCGGCTTGCCGTTGAGCGTGCCGAGGTATTCGTTGTCGCGGTCGGCGATTGGCGCCGGACATGGAATGCCGTGGCGCGACAGATGCGCCATCAGGTGCACATAGAACGGCAGTTCGGCGCGCGTGAGCTTTTCGAACAGCGTCAGCACGTAGCGACCGTGCGAGGTGTCGACGAAGTAATTGGTGTTTTCGATGCCGGCGGGAATTCCCTCCAGCGACAGCAGATGGCCGATGGAGTAATTCTTCAGCCAGTCGCGCAACTCGTCTGCGGTGACGGTGGTGAAGACAGACACGTATCAGTTTCGGAAGTTGGGCACGCGCCGGCGGCGCATGCAGGTCAGTCGAACGAGAAGATGACCCATTTCGGGACGCGCAGACCCTGATCGAGATCGTCGTAACGTGTCATCACGCCGCCGCCGTTCTCGTCCATCAGATAGTAGGACACGCCGTGCGACGGCGTCACCTTGATCATGTAAAGCTTGCCGTTCATGCGGTATTCCTCGACCCGCTCATCGGCTTTCTGGATGATGGTCACCTGCGGCTCGGTAGTCACGTCGCCGCCCTCAAGTGGCAGCGGCGGCGGCGGCGGTTCCGGAATGGGCTGCAGCCCGGCCGGTTGGTCGGCCTGGGCGAACACCGGCGGGGCAGCCACCGCCAGCGAGGCGGCAATCAGGGCGGCAGAAAGTAGCGGTCGCATCGAAAATCCTTTGTGATCCGGCAGTTTAACAGAGGCACCCGCGCTTCCCGGCAACGCATGGACCGGCCCGTTGTTTCCTTGCATCTTGAATCCTGTGTATTGAATCCAGTGTGCTGGATCTACAGATTCAGCATGGCTTCATGTTCCTCAGGCAACGGCAGGAAGCTGCGGTTCTCGTAATGTCGGAAGATCGCCTCGACCACCTCGGCCGGATCGTCGATCAGCTGCACCAGATCGATGTCGGAAGCGGAAATCATGCCTTCGCTGACCAAGGTGCTGCGGAACCAGTCGATCAGCCCCTGCCAGAACGGCGTATGCACCAGGATGATGGGGATGCTGCGGCTCTTGCGGGTCTGGATCAGCGTCAGCGCCTCCATCAGCTCGTCCAGCGTACCGAAACCGCCCGGCATCACGACATAGGCGGCGGCGAAGCGCACGAACATGTACTTGCGGGCGAAGAAGTGCTCGAACGAATGCGAAATGTCCTGATAGACATTGGCGCTCTGTTCCATCGGCAACTGGATGTTCAGCCCGACGCTGGGTGATTTGCCGTGGAAGGCACCCTTGTTGGCTGCCTCCATGATGCCCGGCCCGCCGCCGGAAATGACCGAAAAGCCTGCGTCCGACAGCTGGCGCGCGATGCGCTCGGTCAGGTCGTAATACGGATGTTCGCGCGGCGTACGCGCACTGCCGAAAATGCTGACCGCCGGGCGGATGGCCTGCAGCCTTTCGGTCGCCTCGACGAATTCGGCCATGATGCCGAAGATGCGCCAGGCCTCGCGCGCACTGCTGGCGCGTGCCGCGTCACCGGGGTCGATCATGCCGGGAAGTTTGTCTTTCGCGCTCATGGGGAGGGGGTCCGGGGTTGATAATGGCGCGCTGAGCAATCACGGAATCCGCCATGCCCACGCTGCTGCTTGTCGATGGTTCGTCCTACCTGTACCGCGCCTTCCACGCCATGCCCGACCTGCGCAATGCCCAGGGCGAGCCGACCGGCGCACTGCGCGGTGTCATCAACATGCTAAGGCGGCTGGCAAGCGACTACAAGGCGGACTACCGCGCGTGTGTGTTCGACGCCAAGGGCCCGACCTTCCGCGACGACTGGTATCCGGACTACAAAAGTCACCGTCCGCCGATGCCGGAAGAGCTCGCAGCGCAGATTGCGCCCATTCACGACGCGGTGCGCGCACTCGGCTGGCCGCTGTTGATGATCGACGGCGTCGAAGCCGACGACGTGATCGGCACCCTGTCGGCGCAGGCTACCGCGCGCGGCATCGACTGCGTCATTTCCACCGGCGACAAGGACCTGGCGCAGCTGGTGAACCGGCACGTAACGCTGGTGAACACGATGAGCGAGGAGAAACTGGACGAAGCCGGCGTGCTGGCCAAATTCGGTGTGACGCCGGCCTGCATTGTCGACTACCTCGCACTGATCGGCGACAGCGTGGACAACGTGCCCGGCGTCGACAAGTGCGGGCCGAAGACGGCTGTGAAGTGGATGCAGCAGTACGGCTCGCTCGACGAAATCGTCGCGCATTCGGACGAGATCGGCGGCAAGGTGGGCGAAAACCTGCGCGCCCACCTCGCCTTCCTGCCGCTGGCGCGCCAGCTTCTGACGGTGAAGTGCGATGTCGAACTGCCGCAGCCGCTTGAGTCACTGACGTCGGACGGCGAAAGCGCCGACGCGCTGCGCCCGATCTACGAACGCTATGGCTTCCGCGGCCTGCTGGAAGAACTGTCGAAGGGTTCGAAGAAGACCGTAAACGCGCCGGCACCGGCCGCAGACGCCACGCCGTCCACCGAACCGGAAGGCAGCCACCGCGCGCAGTACGAAACCCTGCTCGACTGGCCGGCGTTCGAGCGCTGGCTGACGCTGCTGGATGGCGCCGCCGTGGTGTCGCTGGACACCGAAACCACCAGCCTGGAGCCAATGGAGGCGCAACTGGTCGGCATGAGCTTCGCGCTGGAAGCAGGCCTGGCCGCTTATCTTCCGCTGGCGCACTGCTATCCCGACGCACCGGTACAGCTGCCGCGCGACGCCGTGCTGGCCCGGCTCAAGCCCTGGCTGGAATCGGCCGCGCACGGCAAGCTCGGGCAGAACCTCAAGTACGACCGCCACGTGTTTGCCAACCACGGCATCCGGCTGGCCGGCGTGGTCGATGACACGCTGCTGGAAAGCTATGTGCTGGATGCCGACCGCAGCCACAGCCTGGACGCGCTGGTCACCCGCCACCTCGGCCTGAAGGTGATCAGCTACGACGAGGTGACCGGCAAGGGCGCCTCGCGCATCGGCTTCGACCAGGTCGCGATCGACCGCGCCACCGACTACGCCGCCGAAGATGCCGACGTGACGCTGCGCGTGCACGGGGTGCTGGCGCCGCGCATCCAGGCCGACAGCAAGCTTGCATATATATACAGGGACATCGAACTGCCGGTGTCGCAGATCCTGTTCGACATGGAGCGCACCGGTGTGCTGCTCGACGTCGGCTCGCTGGCCGCGCAAAGCAACGAGCTGGGTCAGAAGATGATCGATCTGGAGGCGCGCGCCCACGCCGCTGCGAAGCAGCCCTTCAACATCAATTCGCCGAAGCAGCTGGCGGAAATCCTGTTCGAGCGCGAGAAGCTGCCGGTGATCAAGAAGACGCCGAGCGGCACGCCGTCGACCGACGAGGAAGTGCTGTCGCAACTGGCGCTGGACTACCCGCTGCCGGCGCTCATCCTCGAATACCGCAGCCTCGCCAAGCTCAAGGGCACCTACACCGACAAGCTGCCGCGCATGGTGCGCGCCGACACCGGCCGCGTGCACACCAGCTTCAGCCAGGCGGTGGCGGTGACCGGGCGGCTGTCGTCGGTCGACCCCAATCTGCAGAACATACCGGTGCGCACCGCGGAAGGCCGGCGCATCCGCTCCGCCTTCATCGCTCCGCCGGGTCACCGGCTGGTGAGTGCCGACTATTCGCAGATCGAACTGCGCATCATGGCCCACCTGTCGCAGGACGCCCGTCTGCTGCAGGCCTTCGCCGACGGCGAGGACGTGCACCGCGCGACCGCATCCGAAGTGTTCGGCGTGCCGCCGGACGAAGTCAGCAGCGAACAGCGCCGCTACGCCAAGGTGATCAACTTCGGTCTGATCTACGGCATGAGCGCGCACGGGCTGGCGAAGAACCTGGGCATCGAGCGCGCCGCCGCGGCGGGCTGGATCGACCGCTACTTCGCGCGCTACCCCGGTGTCGCGCGCTACATGGACGAAACCCGCGCGCTGGCGAGGGAACAGGGCTGGGTCGAAACCGTGTTCGGCCGCCGGCTGCAACTGCCGGAAATCCGCGCCGCCCAGGTTGCTCGCCGTCAGGGCGCCGAACGCGCCGCGATCAATGCGCCGATGCAGGGCACGGCGGCCGACCTGATCAAGCTGGCGATGATTGCCGTATCAGGCTGGCTCGACCGCGAACAACTCGGCACGCGGCTGGTGCTGCAGGTGCATGACGAACTGGTGCTCGAAGTGCCCGACACCGAAATCGACCTCGTACGCGAGCGCGTGCCCGCGCTGATGGAGGGCGTGGCACAGCTGTCGGTGCCGCTGAAGGTCGACGCGGGTGTCGGCCTGAACTGGGACGAGGCGCACTGAGCGGCGCGCGGTCAGCGTCCGCATCGCCTGCAGGGCCGGATCGGGGGTTTCGGCGAGCAACGCTCGCCGCCCGTGGGACGGCTCCTGCGAAAACTGCGACGGTGTTGCCCGTTGTAGGAGCGGACCCTGTCCGCGATCCGCACGTGAATCGCGCGACAACGCATGATCGGAGATCGCATCGCCTGCGGGGCAGGCTCCTACGAGAACCGCGACGGTTTGCCCTTCGTAGGAGCCTGCCCCGCAGGCGATTCTGGCCTTCGAAATCGCGACGGCGCTTGATCAGCGTGCGCATCGCGGACAGGGTCCGCTCCGACCGGAGGCTCACCGGGCGTCAGGCACGCAAATGCTGCGCAAAGAAATCAAGCGTGCGCTGCCAGGCCAGTCGGGCGGCGCGCTCGTCATAGCGCGGAGTGGTGTCGTTGTGGAAGCCGTGCAGCGTGCCCGGATAGACATACGTCTGATATTTCTTGCCGGCATTGACCAGCGCCGCGTCATAGCGCGTGGCGCCGGCATTCACCTTTTCATCCTGGTCGGCGTAGTGGATCAGCAGCGGCGCGCGGATCGCCGGCACGTCTTCCAGCGGGGGCTGGGTGCCGTAGAACGGCACCGCGGCATTCAGGTCGGGCAGTTTCGTCGCGAGGAAATTGGCGATGGCGCCGCCGTAGCAGAAGCCGACCACACCCAGTTTTCCATTGCCGAAGTCGTGCGCACGGAAGGCGAGCGCCAGTGACACGAAGTCCTCGCGCGTCTTTTTCTGGTCCAGCTGCTGGAACAGTTCGCGCGCCATGTCTTCATTGCCCGGATAACCACCGAGCGGGTAAAGCGCGTCGGGCGCCAGCGCCAGATAGCCCTCAAGCGCGAGGCGGCGCGTGACATCTTCGATGTGCGGGTTCAGGCCGCGGTTTTCGTGCACCACAAGGACCGCCGGCAGCGGGCCGGTCGGCTGCGCCAGTCTCGCGAGGTAACCGCGCACCTTGCCGTAGCCGCCACGTGTGGCGTACTCGACGTAATCGGTCTTCAGCGCCGGATCGTCCGGCTTCACCTGCTGCGCCTGCGCGAAGTTCGGGCTGAGCGCCTCCAGCAGCATCGTTGCGGTCACGCCGCCGACCGCAAAACGTGCGGCGGCGTCGAGAAAGCCGCGCCGGTCGATGGCGCCGTGCACATAGTGATCGAACAGCGCCATCACTTCGGGCGCGAAATCCTTCGCTGTCTTGCGTTTCATGCTGAATCCCCTGCGTAGCCGTGTCGTGTGGCCGGCGCACGATGCACCGGGCCGCCTGCAGGTGCAAGCGGGTACCGCGTTGATCGACCTCGATGCGCAGCGGGAATTCCCGGGTGTTGTAACGGTGATACACCGCTCAATGCATCAGGTATTTTGTATTTGTCATGTCTATATACTCCGCCGCTCCATTCCAAAGGAGTATTGAACGATGACAAAACCTTCGCTGTTGTGCCTCGCCATGCTGTCGCTCGCTGCGTCATCCGCTCTGGCCGGCGACTTCTATGTCGGCGCTTCGCTCGGCCGCTCGAACGTCGACATGGATCGCAGCGAGACCGACGCAGTTCTGGTGTCGGCCGGTGCCACCGGCCTGCGTTCCAGCGTGGATGAGCATGACACGCACTACGGCTTGTCACTCGGCTATCAGCTCAACCCCTACCTGGCGTTCGAACTGGGCTATGCCGACTTCGGCAGCGCGCGCTACCGGGCCAGCTTCACCGGTGGCGGTGCGCGTGCGCAGCTTGATGCCCACGGCTGGACCGCATCGGTACTGGGCATCCTGCCGGTGGGCGAGAAGTTCTCGATATTCGGGCGGCTCGGCGGCATCCACGCCAAGGTCGAAGCCGATGTCGACGTGACGGGCCCCGGCGGTGCGGCCGCCGGCACGGCGCAGGACCGCGACTGGAGCGGCCTGTATGGCGCCGGCGTAGGCTACGCACTGACGCCGTCGATCGGACTGCGTGGCGAATACACCCGCTACGACAGCCTCGGCGGCAGCAACACCGGCAGCGGCGACATCGACACCTGGTCGCTCGGCGCGATCTTCCGCTTCTGATCCACCCTCCTTCTGCTCTCCGTTTGTTCTCCAGACCCGGCCCGCGCGGCCGGGTGTTCCGCTGCGGTATCCTGCTCCGGCGCCCGGGTCCCGGATGCGTGCGACGGCTGACGCCGTACGCGGGAACACAGACCGACAGGAGGAGACATGGCTTCAATCTACGCCGACGAACACCGCGCGCTGCAGCAGGAATTCGGCACCACGAAACTGGCCGACATGCTGGACCAGAACTGGGTGCACGAAACGATCACGGACGAGGAAAAGGCCTTCATCGAGGGGCGCGACATGTTTTTCCTGTCGACCGTCGATCCGGAAGGCAACCCGACCGTGTCGTACAAGGGCGGACCGACCGGCGTCGTGAAAATCATCGACGCGCAGACGCTGGTGTTCCCCGGCTACGACGGCAACGGCATGTTCTACTCGATGGGCAACATCGTCGGGCAGGCGCGCGTCGGCCTGCTGTTCATCGACTTCGAGACGCCGCACCGCGTGCGCGTGCAGGGCACGGCCGAATTCCTGCGCGACCACCCGCTGATGGCCGGCTACACCGAAGCGAAGTATCTGGTGCGGGTCACGGTGACCAAGGTATGGGTGAATTGCCCGCGCTACATCCACCGCTACAGGAAACTGGACCAGTCGAAGTACGTGCCGAAGGCCGCCTGCGAAACGCCGCTCGCGCTGTGGAAGCGGCTCGACATGGTGCAGGACGTGCTGCCCGGGCACGAGGTCGCGCGCGCCGAAAAGGAAGGCGTCATCACGCTCGAAGACTACCAGGCCAAGGTGGCGCGCGGCGACGGCTGACGTCGTTGCGCCGCGCCCGAGCCCCGCGTGTTGCCGGCCCGCAAATGCAAGTGACGGCTTCGGCTGCGGGGACGGTCAGGCCATCAGCCGCCTTCACTCGCCGACGGCCAGCAGCGCCGGCAGGCGGTTCTGCCAGTCGGCCAGCCAGCCGGGCAGGTCGGCCGCCGGCATCGGCCGGCCGATGAAATAGCCCTGCGCGGTGTCGCAGCCCGACGCGCGCAGCAGCGCCCAGTCGGTCAGGTCTTCGACGCCTTCGGCCACGGTCTTCATGCCGAGCTGCTGCGCCATGCCCAGGCTGGCTTCGAAGATGGTGCGCAGCGGCGGATCGAAACCGGCGCCGTGCACGAAGCCGCGATCGACCTTGAGTTCGTCGAACGGGATGTCGCGCAGCTGCGCCAGCGACGAGTGGCCGGTACCGAAGTCGTCGATCGACAGGCCGATGTGCTTCAGGCGCAGGCGGGTCAGGATGTCGAGCGACGCCAGCGGGTTGCTCATCAGCCGGCTTTCCGTCACTTCCAGCACCAGGTTGGTCAGCGGCATGCCGGCCACCTCGGCCGCCCGGGCCACCCAGTCGGGAAATCCGAGCGAACCCAGGTTATCCATCGACACGTTCACCGCGACGTGCAGGTGCAGGCCGGCGTCCATCCACCGGCGCGACTGGGGCAGCGCGGCGGTCAGCACGGCGTGCGTCAGCGCGTCGATCAGCTCGTGTTCTTCGGCGGTGGCGATGAACTGGTCCGGAAACACCAGGCCGTCTTCGGGGTGGCTCCAGCGCACCAGCGTCTCCACGCCGACGAGCGCGCCGGAGCGCACGTCCACCTTCGGCTGGTAGTGGTTCACCAGCTGTCCGCCGTCGATGGCGCGCGACAGTTCGTCCGGTCCGTAGGTCTTGCGCTCGGTGTTCGAGGTCGAGCGGGCGGGCGGCGCATGGTTGGCCAGCAGCTGTTCCACTTGCTGCGACGATACCGGCTTGTGCAGCGAACCGAGCACCGCCAGGCGGTGCGCCTTCGACAGCTTTTCCGCGGTCTGCAGGATGCGGGCATCTTCCCCGCTCACCAGCACGAGACCGCCGCCGTAGCCGATGCGGGCCAGCTGGCGGATGAACTCGACGCCGTCCATGCCGGGCATCTGCAGGTCACAAAAGATCAGGCCGAAAGTTTCCGTGCCGGATTCGAGCAGCGTGATGGCATCGGCCGCGTGTTCCATCGAAACGCTGTCGGCGAAGCCGAGGCTGGCCATCTGGTGCGACAACAGCTTGAGCGCGAAGGGCTCATCATCAACGAGCAGTATTTTCATGGCATTGCACTTGTTGTTTTTCTCAATATTTACCGAGGAAGCGGCCGATATCAGCTTCGACTTTAGCCCAGGCCGCGTCGAACAGGGCGAGGCCCTGTGCGATGGCGGTCTTGTTTTCCGCCCGCCCGAGATTTTCCAGCCCGGCGCATACGTCGCCCAGCGCCAGGGCGCCGACCGCGCGCGACGATGACTTGAGCTTGTGGGCGATGGCGCCGGCATGGCGCGCGTTGCCGGCGGCGATCGCCGCGTGGATTTCGCCGGCCATGCGCCGCGCCGTCTTCAGGTACTCGACGAGGAAGTCGCGCACCGTGTCGGGCTGGTCGCCCACCAGGCTTTTCAGCACGTCGAGATCGACCACCGGGGCGTCCGCGTCGTACGCCTTGGGCCGGGGCAGGGCGGCGGGGATTGCGTCGTCGCCACGCGGCAGCCATTTCTCCAGCATGGCCTGCAGCGTGTTCAGCGACACCGGCTTGGTCAGGTATTCGTTCATGCCGGCGGCGCGCGCGCGGTTCGCCTCGCCGCGCATCGCGTTGGCGGTCAGCGCGAGGATGGGCATGGGGAGTTGCCCCGTCTCGTCACGGCGGATGTTCTCGGCCAGCGTGTAGCCGTCCATCTCCGGCATGTGCAGGTCGGTGAGCAGCAGGGCGTAACAGCCGTCGCGCCACATGCGCAGCGCCTCGACGCCGTTGCCGGCGATCTCCGCCGCGTAGCCGAGCAGCGCGAGCTGCTGCAGGATGACTTTCTGGTTGATCTCGTCATCTTCGGCGACCAGGATGAGCCGGCCCTGCGCCCGCGCTTCGGCGATGGTCGGCGGCGGGTTGTCCACCGTCAGCGAATCCGGGTCGCGCTCGTGGAAGATTTCCGGCGAGGCCCGGCCGGCCGCGACGGCCACGGCGCGCAGCAGGGCCAGCCGTCGCAACGCGTCACCGTCGAGCGTGACCGTGTTGTCGGCGCTCTCCAGCCGGGCCCGGCGACGCCGGCCGCGGGTGATCAGCAGGTGGCGGACATCGGGCAGGGCAGCCATCGGGTTGTACGGTGCTTCGGGCGGCGCGCCCGGCCCGGCTTCCTGTATCAGCACGACCGGTTGGCCGGTGCGCGAGGCGGCATCGACCGGAGAGCTTGCGTCGCCCGCCCGGTGCACCCGCGCGCCCGCGTGTTCGAGGTAGGTGCGCAGGTCGTCGGCATGGATGTTCGGGCCGTCCAGCACGATGCAGTCGAGCCCCGACAGGTCGGGCAGCGCACGCACGGGTTGTTCGTCGGGTACGTCGAACGGCAGCGTGACGGTGAAGGTGGACGCCGTGCCCGGCGTGCTGTCGACCGTGATATCGCCCTGCATCAGGTCGATCAGACGCTTGCAGATGGCCAGCCCCAGGCCAGTGCCGCCGAAACGCCGGGTGGTCGACACCTCGGCCTGGGTAAAGGGTGTGAACAGGGCGCCGACCGTTTCCGCCGTCATGCCGATGCCGTTGTCGCTCACCCGCAGCGCCAGCCGCAGCGGCGACCGGTCGACGACTTCGACGCGCACCGCCACGCGGCCGCGCTTGCCCGGGCGGGCGGCCGAAAACTTGATCGCGTTGCCCACCAGGTTGTAGAGCAGCTGGCGCAGCCGCACGTCGTCCGACAACACGCGCTCGGGGACGTCGGGCGAAATGAACAGGGCGAGGTCCACACCGCGGTGCGTGGCGACCGGGACCAGAGAATTGCACAGGCCTTCGACCAGGTCGGCCACCGACAGCGGCGTGTGTTCGAGGTCGAGCCGGCCCGCCTCGATCTTCGAGAAGTCGAGGATGTCGTCGATGATGCCGAGCAGGGAATTGGCCGACTCGCGGACGATGCGCACCAGTTCGGCCTGGTGTTCGGACAGGTGGCTTTTCGCCAGCACGTCCACCATGCCGACCACGCCGTTCATCGGCGTGCGGATTTCATGGCTCATCGCGGCCAGGAAGGCGCTTTTCGCCTGCGACGCCTCTTCCGCCGCAACCTTGGCCCGCGCCAGTTCGTCGTTGGCGGCGGTCAGTTCGGCGGTGCGGGCGGCCACCCGCACGGTGAGCAGCGTGCGTTCGCGCTCGAGCGCCGAGTTGGCCGATTCGAGTTCGACCGTCGCCCGTTCGAGTTCGAACAGGCTGCGCTGCCGCTCGGTGACGTCGCGGGCGATGGCGATGAAGCGCGCCTTCTCGCCGGGCGGCGCGACGTACTGGAAATTGACCTCGACCGGGATGTCGTACCCGTCCTTGTGGCGATAGCGCGTGGTGCAGCGGAAGGTGCGCAGTTCGCCGCGGATCATCGGCATCAGCAAGTCGCGGAACTGCGCCTCGTCGAAGTCCGGGTGGATCGCCAGCGGCGTCATGTCGAGCAGTTCGTCGCGCGTGTAGCCCACCTGGCGCACCGCGCCCTCGTTGGCATAGCTGAAGCGCAACGTATCGGGGTCGAAGATGAAGGCGCCGTCCTCGGTCGCGTCCAGCGTCGTCAGCGCTTCCTGGATGGCGCGATCCGCCTCCACGCGCTGGCTGATGTCGCGCATGATGGTCGAGAAGAACTCGACCGCGCCGTCGGCGTTCTTGTGCGCGATGATCACCTGCGACACCGGCATTTCCGAGCCGTCCCGACGCAGCAGGGCAGTTTCGCCGCTCCACGAACCATGTTCGATGGCGTACGGAATGCCGACTTCGACCACCCGCTTCGCCGCCCAGCCGGCGTGGGTATCGGCGATGCGCAGCCGTGTCACGCCGTGGTCGGGTTCGAAGCCGAGCATCTTCAGGCCGGCGCGGTTCAGGAAGATCGGCTGGCCGTCGAGGCCGGCGGTGCCGACGAAATCCGGCGTCGCCTCGATGATCGCCACCAGCCGCGCCTGTTCCCGCTCGATCCGTTTCCGTTCCTCGATCTCGGCGACGAGCTTGGCCGTGCGCTCCACCACCAGTGCTTCGAGGTCTTCGCGCAGGCGGGCGCGCTCGATCGCCACCGCCACCTGGTTGCCGATGCTGTGCAGCACCTCGAACTGGTCTTCGTCGAACATGCCGTTCCCCGCGCCGACCAGGTTCATCACGCCGAGCAGGCGCTTCTCGTCGAGCCACAGCGGCACGCTGGCGTGGCAGGTCAGGCCGCGCGTGCCGCTGGTCGCCCGCGCCAGCCGTTCGCAATGGACGATATTGGTGACCGCATTGACGCCTTCGCTCGGCAGGTTGCGCCGGCAGGCGCAGTCGCCGTCGAACGCGCCGGGCGCTTCGAGCGCCGGCGGCAGGCCGCAGGAGGCAGCGAGGCGGAAGCCCGATTCGCCGCTGCGCAGGAATATCCAGCCGGCCTGCACGCCGGGCAGTTCGAGTGCCCGTTCGAGCGCGGCCTCCGCCACCTTGTGTTCGCTGGTCGCGTTGTTCAGGCCTTCGGCGATGTGGTTGAGCCCGCGCAGCATCTGGTTGGAATGCGCCAGTTCCCGTTCGCGCTGCTTCAGTTCGCTGTTGACGCTCACCGCCTGCTCGTACGTCGACACCAGCAGGTCGAGTATCTGTTGCCGCTCGGCGGTGATGAAATGCTTCTTGCCGCCGATGTCGATTTCCAGCGCCATCTGCATGCGCTGGTTCTTGCGCAGCTCGACGTTCATCAGCAGGTAGTGGATGCGCGACAGCAGGTACTTCTCGTCGTAGGGCTTGCGGATGAAATTGTCGGCGCCGCATTCGAGGCCGCGGATGACGTCGTCCGGGTCGGACAGCGTCGTCACCAGCATGACCGGGATGTGCTTGAACTGCGGGTCTGCCTTGATGGCGCTGCACAGGCCGTAGCCGTCGAGCTCCGGCATCATGACGTCGCTGATGACCAGCGCGGGCTCGCATGTCGCCAGCGCCGCCAGCGCCGCCCGGCCATGCGGGGCGGTGACGACGGCGTAGCCGTTCTCTTCCAGCAGCATCTGCAGCAGTTGCGCCTGGGTCGCGCTGTCTTCGGCGATGAGTATCTGGACGCGGCGATCTGGATTCATCACGGGTTCCTCCACCGCGCGTGGCCGTTGTTCGCCAGGCTGGTCAGTACGGCGGCGATTTTTTCGGGCGACAGCACCAGCATTGCCGCATCAAGCCGGATCGCCTCGCCCGGCATGCCATGCACCACGGAACTGTCCTTGTCCTGGGCGAAGGTGACCGCGCCCCTTTCCTTCAGCAGCCGCAGTTCTTCGGCGCCGTCGCGCCCCATGCCGGTGAGCAGGCAGGCCACGGCGTCGCAGCCATAGACCTCGGCCACCGAGCGGAACAGGCAGGACACCGACGGACGCAGGCCGTTCTCCGGCGGGTCCGGCATCAGCAGGATCCGGTTGGGGCGGGCCACCTTCATCTGCCTGTCGTCCGGCGCCAGATAGACCTGCCCGGCCACCATGGATTCGCCGTGCTCGGCAAGTTTCACCGGCAGCGCCGAGGTCAGCGCCAGCCATTCCATGAAGCCGCGGCTGAAACCGCTGGCCATGTGCTGGACGATGGCGATCGGCGCCGGAAAGGTTTTCGGCAGCGCGGCGAGGATGGTCTGCAGCGCCGGCGGCCCGCCGGTCGACGCGCCGATGGCGACGATGCGCAGCTTCGCCGGTTCCTGCGCCAGGCCCATTTCGACCGGGCGCGGGGCGGGTGCGCCGCGGCGCGCCCGCGGCCAGCGGCGCACCACCTTCACTTCGGCCATCAGCTTCACCGTCTGCGCCAGTTCGCGGGCACCCGTTTCGTGCTCCGGGTGACCGATGCCGGTCGGTCGGCGCAGCACCGCCAGCGCGCCCGCCTCCATCGCGTCGAAGGTGGTCACCACCTCGTTCGTGCTGTCGCTGCCGCTGACGATGACGATGGGCGTCGGATCGGTTTCCATGATCCGGCGGGTGGCTTCCAGCCCGTCGAGCCGGGGCATGTGGATGTCCATCGTCACCACGTCAGGGCGCAGCCGGCGCACCGCCTCGATCGCCTCTTCGCCGTCGCGGGCGGTGCCGATCACGTCGATGCCCGGATCGGCACCGAGGATGAGTACGAGGAAGTCGCGCACCACCGGCGAATCTTCCACCACCAGAACCTTGATCAATGGCCGACCTCTCTGTTCATGTCAGTCGGCGGACGACTTCCAGCAGATTGCTCTGGTCGAAGCTGCTCTTGACGATATAGGCGTTGGCGCCGACGTCGATGCCGCGCTCGCGGTGCTCGCGCGATTCGAGTGCGGTCACCAGCACCACCGGAAGTTCCGCCAGCTGCTTGTCGGCGCGCACGCGGGCGGTCAGGTCGAAGCCGTCCATGCGCGGCATTTCCACGTCCGACACCAGTACGTCGAAGTGCGCGCTGCGCAGCGTCGTGTAGGCGTCCATGCCGTCGACCGCGGTGGTGACCGCGTAGCCGGCCGACTCCAGGATGTTCTTCAGCAGCGAGCGCGAAGTGATCGAATCTTCCGCCACCAGCACCGAGCGCTTGGTGCCCGGCGCCAGTTCGACCGGCGCGGCGGCGCGGCGCGGCGCGATGTCCCGCGCGGCC
This sequence comes from Methyloversatilis sp., assembly GCF_030698125.1. Taxonomy (GTDB): domain Bacteria; phylum Pseudomonadota; class Gammaproteobacteria; order Burkholderiales; family Rhodocyclaceae; genus Methyloversatilis. The sequence continues at coordinate 2,106 of NZ_JAUYNV010000042.1, read as the reverse complement.
GACTTCAGCAAGTCGGCCACGTTCAGCACCGGCACCACCTGGCCGGTGCCCAGCATGCTGGCGCCGGCGACATTGCGCACCCGCGCCAGTTGCGGGCCGAGCGGCTTGACCAGGATTTCCTGCTCGCCGACGATTTCATCGACCCGGAAGGCGACGCGCGCCTCGTCCCGGCCGAGTACGACCACCGGCCGCACGGGGCGTTTGTCGTTCGCCGCGGTGGGCGGCATTTCCAGCACGTCGCCCAGGCTGACGAGAGACACCAGGCGATCGCCCATCAGCACGGCGTCACGGTTTTCCACCGTGCGGATGTCCTGGCTCGCCACGCGGGCGACGCGTTCGATGCCGACCGCCGGAATGGCGCACAGGTATTCGCCGACACGTACCAGCACGCCGCGGAAGGTGGCCAGCGCCATTGGCAGCACGAGGCGGAACAGCGTGCCGGCGCACGGCTTCGATTCGATCGCAACGCTGCCGCCGAGGCGCTCGACCTTTTCGCGCACGATCGCCAGCCCGAGCCCCCGTCCCGACACGTCGGTGATGATGGGGCTGGTGGACAGCCCCGACTGGAACACCAGCGACAGCGTTTCGACGTCGCAGTCGACCGCCAGGCCGAGTTTTCTCGCCGCGGCCGCGACCTGCGGGCCGTCGATGCCGGCGCCGTCGTCGCCGACCACGAGTTCGATCTTGCCGCTATCCGGCTGCGACACCGCGAGGGTGACCGTGCCAAGGGCCGGCTTGCCGCCGGCCCGGCGTGCCGCCGGTGTTTCGATGCCGTGGTCGATGGCGTTGCGCAGCAGGTGGATCAGCGGGTCTTTCAGGTTTTCCAGGATGCGCCGGTCCAGTTCGATGTCGCCGCCGCGCAGCACCAGTTCCACCTCCTTGCCCTGCTCGCGCGCGAGGTCGCGGGCGAGGCGGGGAAGGAGATCGAACAGCGAGGCGAACGGCAGCAGCTGCATTTCCCGCACGTCGTCGAGCAGGCCGTCGGTCATGCCGGCCAGCGCACGCTGGTCGCGCGCGGCCGACTTGTTCAGTCGCCTCAGGCGGTCTTCGAGCGTGGCGATGAAGCGGTGCTCGCCATCGAGGTATTCGAGCACCTTCTGGACTTCCTTGCCGCCGTTGGCCGGGGCGGCGCCGTTGGCGCGCAGGGCCGCCCGTTCGATCCGCCGCAGGGCCGGCTGCACCTGCAGGCGGGTCTTCTTCCAGGCGGCGACCGTGGCCGCCGCCTCGCCCAGTTCGAGCGCGCGCTGGCGCGCCGCCAGGCGCGGCGACAGCAGTTCCTCGACCTGGCGCATCACGGCGTCGAGTTTCGCCGTGGCGATGCGGACGGAGCCGGCGCCGGCCTCCGGCAGCACCGCCTGCGGGGCGTGCGCCGGGGGCGGCAGAGGCGCGTCGACCGGCGTTCCGGCCACCCCGGCCGGCGGCAGCAGGCCGCTGGCCGAGCGGTCGAGCTGGCGGATCAGCGCGGCATGCGCCGGCTTGACCGCAGGCGAGGCAGCGGCGCCGTCGGCCAGCTGTTCGCCGAGCGCGCCGATGGCCCGCAGCAACAGGTCGAGCAGCGGCAGCGATACCGCGAGGCGACCGTTCTTCAACCCCGCCAGCACGCTTTCCAGCGCCTGGCACAGCGATTCGACCGACAGCAGATTCACCGCCCGCGACGCGCCCTTGAGGCTGTGCGCCTCGCGGAAAACCGTTTCGATGACAGCCGCTGCTTCCTGCCCGGGCGCCATCTTCTCGAGCGCGAGCAGGCCCGAGGCCATCGCCTTGATGTGCTCGTCCGCCTCGACCCGGAACGTCGCGAGGAGCCGCTGCAGCAGTGCTTCGTTCTTCGTGGCCATGGGATCGGTCCTGGTCGGGCGCGTCGCCTCAGGCGGCGGACGCCCCCACCAGCGCACCCAGCCTGACGCCGAGTTCGTGCAGGCTGCGCGCGGCAAGTTCGGCCTGGCGGGTGCCGGCGACGTTCTGTGCGCTGGCCTGCTTGATGTTGTCCATGGCCAGGGCGATCTGGTCCATGCCTATCATCTGCTGCTGGCTGGAAGCGGCGATCTGCGTGGCGGCCTGGGCGGCTTCGTTGACGCTGTCGGCGAGCTGGCGGATGGATTCGCTGGC
>NZ_JAUYNV010000034.1 GCF_030698125.1 Methyloversatilis sp. | reverse complement strand
TGAGGTCGGAAACGTGTGCCATCAGAAATACCCTTCCTGCTTCTTCTTTTCCATCGAACCGGTCGAATCGTGGTCGATCACGCGACCCTGCCGCTCCGACGTCGTGGTCAGCAGCATTTCCTGGATGATGTCGGTCAGCGTCGCGGCGGTCGATTCGACCGCGCCGGTCAGCGGGTAGCAGCCCAGCGTACGGAAGCGCACGCTCTTCATCTGCGGCACCTCGCCCGGGCGCAGCGGCATGCGGTCGTCGTCCACCATGATCAGCGTGCCGTCGCGCTCCACCACCGGTCGCGGCGCCGAGTAATAGAGCGGCACGATCGGGATGTTCTGCAGATAGATGTACTGCCAGATGTCGAGCTCGGTCCAGTTCGAGATCGGAAACACGCGGATCGACTCGCCCTTGTGCTTGCGCGCGTTGTACAGGCTCCACAGCTCCGGCCGCTGGCTCTTCGGGTCCCAGCGATGCTGCGCACTGCGGAACGAAAAGATGCGTTCCTTGGCGCGCGACTTCTCTTCGTCGCGGCGGGCACCGCCGAACGCCACATCGAAGCCGTATTTGTCCAGTGCCTGCTTCAGCCCTTCGGTCTTCATGACATCGGTGTGGATGGCCGAACCGTGCGTGAACGGGTTGATGCCCTTGGCCAGCCCCTCCTGATTCACATGCACGAGCAGATCCATGCCCAGCTTTTTCGCCATCTCATCGCGGAATTCGTACATCGCCCTGAATTTCCACGTGGTGTCCACGTGCAACAGCGGAAACGGCGGCACAGCCGGATAGAAGGCCTTCATCGCGAGGTGCAGCATGACTGCGCTGTCCTTGCCGACCGAATAGAGCATGACCGGGTTTTCAGCCTCCGCCACCACCTCGCGCATGATGTGGATGCTTTCCGCTTCCAGCCGCTGCAGGTGAGTGAGGGTGTCCGGATCAATCAGTTCGGGAGTGGTCTGCATGAGGGTTCTCGAAGGGTTTGCAGAAAAAGGAGCGGGCGCCACCGACTGCGTGGCGTGACGCGAAGGTGCCGAGGGGCGTGAGGATGCAGCCGGCACCGCAGAGTCGTTGTCGGTGCGGCGACTGGCGCGCACCGTCAGCGTGGTCGCCGTCCCGCTCACGGCGGGCGACTGGCCGCGCATCCAGGTGCTCAGGATGTCGCCCGGCCTGAGCGACACGCCGCTGACCAGCAGATGCATCGGCGCGGCAGTCATCCTTGCCAGCCGCGACCACAGGTTGGTCCAGTCATCGGCACGCGGTGCGTGCGGGCACAACATCCAGTGCAACTGCCCGCGCCGCCCGCGCACGAAAAGCAGCCATTGCCCGCAGCAAGGCATCGTGGTCGGGCGCCACGCCATGGCGCCGGTCCACCAAAGCTCAGCACCGGACAAGGCCTTGCGCTGCTCGCGCAGCGTCGCCTCGCCGTCCCGGTCGAGTTCCGGTTGCACACCCCAGTCGATGCGGTAGCGCGCGAGACTGCGTCGGGGCGGAACGGCGATCTGCTGCTGTTCGAACCATGCAGCAACGGCATCGTCACTCCACAACCCGAACGGCAAGCCGAGCGCATCGGGCAGGTTTTCGAACGCGGTGGCCAGCCGCTGTTCGGTCGCGCGGTCGAGCTTGCGCCCGCTGCCCGACACCCGGCCGCGGCGCTTCAGCAGCACCGCGTCCCACCCGCCCGCCAGATACGCCTTGTGCGCCGCGATCACCGTTGGCGCGCTCAGTTCGACGGCCTCGGACACCGCGGCCACCGTCATGCCGGACAGGCGCAGCTTCACCGCCTGACGGCGGCGGTCATTCACGATTTCAGAAGACAGGTTTCGAGCGTCCATTATTCACAGACAGGTGTGGCAGGCGTCATGTAGAGTAAAACCATTCAGTGCGCAAACAGTGTGAATTAATTATTTAATGACCAGGTTTGTTGCCATCAGACCCACTTTCCGGAAGCGCTCATGAGAACCACCGCCGAACTCAAGACACTGCACGCAGCACTGCTCGACATCGTCCGCGACGCCGGGCAATGCGTGATGGACGTCTATGCTACGGATTTCGAAGTCACTGATAAATCAGACAACTCCCCGGTCACCCTCGCAGACCGCAAGGCCGATGACCTCATCGTGGCACGACTCAAGGCGCTGACGCCCGATGTGTTCATCGTGTCGGAAGAATCGACGGAAGCAGGCCAGCGCCCTGCAGACGGCGCACCGTTCTGGCTCGTTGATCCGCTCGATGGCACTAAAGAGTTCATCAACCGCAACGGCGAGTTCACCGTGAATGTCGCACTGATCGAGAACGGCCAGCCGGTGCTGGGCGTGGTTCAGGCGCCTGCTCAGGGCCGCATGTTCTCCGGCGTTGCAGGCCTTGGCGCCTGGGTAGACGACGCGGCGGGCGTACGTGAAATCCGTTGCCGCGCCACGCCTGAAGCGGGCCTCACCGTGGTCGCGAGCCGCTCGCACGGTGACGCTTCCGCACTCGACGCCTATCTGGCGGGCCGCAAGGTCGCCGAGCTGCGCAACGCAGGTTCGTCGCTGAAGATCTGCCTGGTTGCCGCCGGTGAAGCCGATGTCTATCCGCGCCTCGGTCGCACGATGGAATGGGACATCGCCGCAGGCCACGCCGTGCTGATCGCCGCGGGCGGGCACATCGAACAAATCGACGGTTCGGCCTTCACCTACGGCAAGCCGGATTTCGCGAATGCGCATTTCGCAGCCTGGGGGCTTGGCGGCTGAGCCGCATGCGATGACCGCCTGGATTGTTCTTTCGTCCATCGGGCTGCTGCTGATCCTGCTGGTACACGGCCGCATTGCACCGGCACCTCTGTTCGCAGGTCTCGCGAGCTGCTACTACCTGTTCGGTCTGCTCGACCAGAAGGCATGGCTCGCCAGCTACACCAACCCGGCGCTGGCCATGCTGGTCATGCTGCTGCTGGTGTCACTGGTCATCGAGCGCTCGCCGATACTCGAACGGGTGTCCGACAAGCTGCTGCGCGGCTCGCCCGTCGGCGCGGTGTTGCGCTTCACCTCGATCACAGCGCTGTTTTCCGCGTTCCTGAACAACACCGCCGTTGTCGGCGCGCTGCTAGGCGTGGTGACCAAGCAGCGCCATCACCCGGCGTCGCTGCTACTCATTCCGCTGTCCTTTGCCGCGATTGCCGGAGGCATCACCACACTGGTCGGCACCTCGACCAACCTGGTGGTGAGTTCGCTGATGACGAACGCCGGCATGTCGCCGCTCGGCATGTTCGATCCTGCATGGGTGGGCGTACCGGTTGCGCTCGTATGCATTGTCGTACTCGCCTTCTGCGTGCGGCTGCTGCCGCGCCATTCGGCCAACAGCCGCGAAGCGCAGCAGGCGTATTTTCTCGAAGCACGCGTCGAGCACACCTCGTCGCTGATCGGCCGCAGCATCGAACAGAACAGCCTGCGCAATCTCGAAGGGCTGTTCCTGCTCGAAATCATGCGTGACGGCCGGCTGATTTCCCCGGTCGCACCGGCTGAAGTGATCGAAGTGGGTGATGTGCTCATCTTCACCGGCGAGATCGACAAGATGAGCGCGCTGCAGCGTTTCGACGGCCTGCAGGTGTTCGGCGTCGAGGCGGACGCGCTGCTGCGGTCCAACCTGCTTGAAGTGGTCGTGTCCAGCCAGTCCGAACTGGCCAACAAAACCCTGCGCGAGGTCGACTTCCGCACCATGTTCGATGCCGGCGTGGTCGGCATACGCCGCGGTGACAAGCGGCTCACCGGTCAGCTCGGCCGTGTGCCGCTGCACGTCGGCGACAGCCTGCTGCTCGCCGTCGGCCCGGATTTCGCGAATCACCGCAACATCGACCGCAACTTCCATCTGGTGGGCGGCACCGTGCGGCCACGCCTCACACCGATGCAGAGCCGGCTCACGCTGACCGGCTTCGCAGCAGTGATTGCGCTTTCCGGTCTCGAAATCCTGCCGCTGTTCACCGGCCTGCTGCTGTTGCTGGCCGCCCTCGTGCTGAGCGGGCTGCTCACCCTCGCGGAAATGCGGCGGCGCTTCCCGTTCGACCTGGTGCTCACCATCGGTTCATCGCTGGCGATCGCCCAGGTGCTCGACAACAGCGGCGCCGCAGAATTGATGACCGGTGCGCTGCGCATGCTGTACGACGGTCACGGCGTGATCGGTGCCTTCATCGGCATCTATCTGCTGACGGTGATCCTGACCGAACTGGTCACCAACAACGCAGCCGCCGCCCTGGCCTTCCCGATCGCGCTTTCAACGGCACGCGCCTTCGATGCAGACCCGATGCCCTTCGTCATGGCCGTGCTGTACGGCGCCAGCGCAGGCTTCCTGATTCCGTTCGGCTACCAGACCCATCTGATGGTGTATTCGCCCGGTCGCTACCGCATGCTCGACTTCGTGCGCGTGGGCCTGCCGGTTTCGATCGCCTACGGTGCAACCGTCCTGCTGCTCGTGCCGGTGTTTTTTCCGTTCGCGCGAATGTAAAAGCGCACCGGCGAAACACGCGACGGCTGCTGCCAGCGCGACGCCTTTCGTAGGAGCGCACCCCGTGCGCGATACCTCCCGTTGATCATGAGCCAGCACGCATGTAAGACCACATCGCCCAAAGGCGATACCTCAACGCTTTTGCGCCTGATCAGGCCGCTACTACCCGCGTGAGAGCCTCAACTATGAGCGCACGCTGGATGGCGGCGAATACGGCCGAAATATTGCTCATGGTCGGTTGCCCGACTGCGACATTATCCGGTGCAGGCGCTTGGCCGGCCTGCCTGACCAGCCAGCTCCGCAGTCGGCAATCAGCACCTTCAACCTGCCCTACCCGCTCAAACCACCACATCCACCATCCCGCCGCCGTAACCCGGCAGCACGGCCGACAGATTGGTTGGGCCAAGGCAGCGCATCAACACTACCGGTTGCACGTTCCGCAGTACTGACATGCGAACTATTCATCGCGTGTTACTGACGACATACGGGATCAGTCAGGCAGCGCGCAACGAAGAAACCTTGGGAGCCGATGCCAGCACTGGCCGTCGAAAAATTCTCAAAACCTACGCTGTCCGCAATGCCTTGCGAAACATCGCAGCGCCCGGCAGTACACACGAGTTGAGGGTCAGCCGCTATTGAGCCTAATTCAATTCCCCGCTGCACAAGGCGGCTTAGCGCCTGCCCTCTATATTCAAAAGGCAGATCCTTTCGGAACAGTATATTGGACCGCGCCACGACTGACACATCCTCCCATTCTCCGTAGTAAATCGGGCCGCCTTCGGCTAATACAACATTTTTTTCAAACAGCATTCTAGAATGCTCACCTTTAGCTGTTCTTTTTACTCCACCAACCCGTCCAAATCCAAAAATATTATTTCGAATCGTATTATCGCGCCCATAATGCAAATGAAAACCTCCTCCCGATGTGCGAAGCGCCACATTATTTTCAACAAGAATATCGCTACTCCCCTCATCGAGATAGATACCCCAAGCTGTTGCACCACCAGTATCAAGAAACGAGTATACATCCTCGATCCGATTCCCTCGAATTACCGTACCCTCTGTCCTACCAAGAGTATAAATACCACCCAAGTCAGATAAAACACCTTGACCGACCTCGTGAATGTAGTTGCTTTCAATCACATTTTGCCGGGCCTCACTCGGACCAAAACCCCAAGTCCATCCAACTGATATACCCGTGTAATTCAACTTTTCAAGCTCGTTGTTCGCGATGCGGTTCAGTGAGCTCTGACCGATCCATATCCCGATTCCGCTTGGGAAAACCCGCCCGGTCCCGGTGATCAAGTTGTGCTCCACAGTGTTTGACTCGGTACGCGCCGCGGGCGTTTTGCTAAGAGCCGAGGAACCTATTCGAATACCGCCGGCACCCAGATCGCGAAATAAGGATCGCTTAATGGCACTGTTGCGAACCCCAAACCTTAACCATAAAGCATACCCACCAATATTTTCGAAGGCACAATCATCAATCAAAATATTATTTGCATAATCAAGGAGCAATGCCGCAGGCGCGCCGGTAGCCGCTTGGCTATCAATGAAAGGCACTGTCCACGCTGAGGAATGCGCAAACCGCAACCCTTTTAGAATCACGTTTTTCACTGGTCGCTCTGCGACTCCGGAAAAAGCCAAAAGGGTTTCTAGCTGAGGCGCAAAAACTCTACTGCGTTCAATCGATTCACCAGGCCTTGGCCGATAACGAAGCTCGCCATCCGTAGACAGCAACCACTCGCCTGGCTCATCAAGAAACGAAGGGTGGTTCTCAAGAGCAAAGCGCTGGGTAGGACCAAACCGAAGAAATGGCCAAATTGAATCCGGGCTGACCGAAACAACACCCGTCGCCTGATCATACGAATTTATAGTTTGACTCGAGGCAGTCCAAGAGTGCATTGCAATGAGATTAACACCCTGCACCCCCCCCGCTGATTGCGCTTTTCCGAGTTCGGCGCGGGCTGCAACCGGTAAAACAACCGCACGGGTGTTTTCGAAATTGTCTTGATGCGTCAATCTGAAAGGACGTTGCTCGGGGATCGGCTTACGCACATTCTCCCCCCCAACAAAGTACTCCGAACCGTTTGGGCTTCGCGCACGTGTAGCGCGATTCCCATCAACCCAAAGCATGTGAAAACCACGCGGAAGATCTACAGCAGCTCGCCATTCTTCTCCCAACTGGTTCAACGGTGCTATTTGTCTTGCACCACTCAGCGTAACGGTGCCTGGCACCAACGCTTCAATAATCAATGGCGCAGTTTCCGTGCCGCTGTCCTCGGCCCAAAGACGAACGGTTTCTCTGAGTACATAAAGACCAGGCAGCAGAACGATGCGATCTGCGCCTGCATCGGTGGGTCCAACGGAGCGCATCTTGCGGAGGGCAGCAGCGAGAGTGGCCATCGGACCATGAACTCCGGCAACGATTGGGACTCGGCCTTGATTCCTGTCGTCACCTTCCGGCGAAACGTAAAGGGTCGCAGCCTGGAGTGGGAGCGCGATACTTCCGGCCAAGACCGCCAGCCCGCCAAGAATTCTATTCAGACGCACATTGAATCTCATTACTCACCTGTCTTTCGTGCAAAAGCGCCCGTCATAAGCCGGACGTACTCCGTCGCGGCATATTCCGGGGTGACATGCGCCGAATGACGCCAACCCCTGTCTTCAAACCTAGTAACGTACTCTACAATCTGCTTGGCTGCGAAAGATTGCGACTGAGGATCGACCAACAGCGCAACATCTGCGAACAACTCGCGATGCACCGGGATGTCCGAAAGTACAAGGGGCTTGCCCAGCAAAGTAGCCTCAGCCGCCGAGATATTGAATCCCTCGAACAGTGACATGGACATGAAAAAGTTCGCTCCCTGCACTAATCTGATCACTTCATTCTTCGGCAGAAAACCGCGGTGATCGATACCCTGTAACTCAGGATCGGGGCCCAAAAGCAAGTCAAACTCCGGCGTCCGATGTCCGGTCAGAACGAGTCTTAGTTCCGGCCAGACGGCACGAATCGCTCTAAAACATTCGAGCAGCTTCTGCAGATTCTTGTGCGGATAAAAATGAAAGTTTGCAATGACATACGGTGCCCCCGAGACAGATGTTTCATTCTGCGCCGTGGCATCGACGCAAACCGGGTTGTAGATCACCGTCTGGAGACGAGGCATTCCGTAAAACGATAGAAAATCACGTTGCGAAGCTGCGCTGATGAACGCAACGCCGTCTGCATATCGTTTTACAACCCCGTAGCAGATATCTAGAAACTTCCGCTTGAGTACGGACGTGTATTTCGGATAATGACGAAACTGCAGGTCATGAACCACAACTACGCGGCGCAGCTTGCTGAACGGAAGGGGGAAAATAAAGTAATTCGGGAACAGTGCGACAGCCGGAGTACGCCAGTAACGAAGTTCAAGAGCAATCTCACTGAGGAATCGGGCCAGCACCTGAGCCTTTCGGCCCTTACGGCGTCGCGGCCTGCAGATCGTCAGGCGATCTCCCAGCATTGGCTTCATCGCAATCGAGAGATTGTCAGCGAAATCAATCACGCCACCAGACTTCGGGACATGCGCGAAATTCATCGACAGGACAAACTCGGGCACGCTGACTTGGCCCTCCAGTAGCGGATCTGGAAATGAGTGCAGCCGCGTCAAAGCGTCATTTCCCATCTCACCGCGCGACGCTATGTGCTTGCACTGCGTCAATCGAAGCGAACCCGCAGCACTTTCGGGCATCCAGCAGAAACCGGTTCATGATGTGATCGCAATCCAGATGCTCCTCTGCATAGCGCCGACCGAGTTGCCCCAAAGTGGCGCGATGCACGCCGTCAGAAGCGATCGTCTGGATCGCGGAAACAAACGCTTCGGTATCGCCCGGTTCCACGCGAACACCCACCTGGTCGAGAACATCACCCAGTTGCGTGCCGGCTGCGGCAGTACCGATGACGGCCTTCGCGCTGGCAAGCATGCCCGTCAGCTTCGAGGGCATGACAAGATCCGCCGCGTCTGCCCGCTGAGGTAGCAGATGTATATCCGCGGCATTCAGCATCACATTGAGCTTCTCCATTGGCTGCAGTGGCAACCAGCACACATTCGATAACCCTGCACCCGATGCCTTGAGACGCTCCAACGCCGCGCCGCTTCCAACGAGCGCAAAGCGAACCCTTGGAAGAACTTCCAGTTGTCGCGCTGCATCGATAATGATTTCGATGCCCTGCTTCTCCCCCATGTTGCCTGAGTAGAGAAGCAGGACATCTTTGTCACCTAGGCCCAACTCAGCGCGAAAGGCGTTGGGCCCTTGCAAGGGATAAATGGCAGAAAGATCGACCCAATTCGGAAACAACAAGGCTTTTTCCGAAGCAACGCCCTTTGCTGTCGCCCGCTCCACCATGCGCGGAGTGATACTCGAAACCCGGTCGAACGCACGCAATAACCGAGATTCGATTGCGCTGGCAATTTGGCGAGTCATACCGCCGCTGATCACACCAAGACCGAATGCAGCATCCACTTCAAAATCCTGCACATGCACCCAGATGCGCACACCAAACAGGCGTCCAAGCAACAATGCAAGCGGTGCGCAGGCCAATGTCGGCAATACAAGTATCAGCAAATCCTGCTTGCGCCAGAGGGTCCGCACGAGCGCGGGCGCGCTGGAAAGTGCGAAGGAGAGCAGATGCAACAGTCGCGACTTTCCCGTGACCTTCGCAGGCACGAACAGTGGACAGCGTGTCACGCGAATCGGCTCGCCATCCGTCTGCTCAATCGCCGACTGGTATCGCAAAGACTCATAGCCCTCGCGGACAGCCCACTCCGGATAATAAGGAGGCGTCGTGACAACATCCACTCTGCAGCCATTCGCAGCGAGCCACCGCGCCATTTCACCCGTGTATTTTCCGCAGCCGGTTAGTTCCGGTGCGTAGTTAATCGCATAGATCGCGACGCGCATCATTGGCGAGCTCTTGCTCATTTCGGCGAAGGGGCAACACCGATGCCCAACAGTGTGCGCCCCATCAGCAACGCCCGATCAAAGCGGCCCAGCGCGACGCGACGGGCAACCTGCAACCACGACACCAACCATACGGACGGAAACGCCCACGGAACGAACCGCCAAGTGAACAATAGCTTGTTGCGCAGCCCGTAAAACTCGGCGAGCGCACTCCGCTCGGCAGCCTTACCGGTGCCAATACTCGCGCCCTCCTTGTGATAGACAACGGCGTCCTTTGCATAACCCAACCTGAAACCGGCGCGGCGGGCGCGTATCGCCCAGTCGAGTTCTTCGTAGAAAAGGAAGTAGTCTTCGGTCATCAGACCGACCTTCTCGAGAAACTCGCTGCTGACCAGCATCGACGCACCCGAGACGTAATCCATACTCGACTCAACCGCAGCCTGATCAACGTCGCACGGCCATAGGCTGCCGTTTCCGATCTCATTCGTCATGCCCGTCCATAGATTTGCGGAGCACCCGCCAAAGCATTGGATCGTGCGTCTATCGTGCTCATAAATGAGTGTGGACCCGCAAATACCAATGCTGGGGTCCGCCTCCATCCGTTCAATCATTCTGTCGAGACAATCTGGCGCAACTTCCGTGTCGTTATTCAAAAACCACACATAATCGAATTTATGCGACTCCATCGCGACGCCTAAAGCGAGATTGTTTCCGCCAGCGAAGCCGAGATTAATTTGACTGAGCACAAGCCAGAGCCTGCTGAATCCGAGACCTCGAAATTCTATAAATTCGAATTTCTCACGTGACTCACGACGCTCTTCGCCTTCGAAAGAATCCGACAAATAGCGACTTATTAGATCACCAGAAGAATCACCTGATCCGTTCTCGCATATTGAAACTGAAATCGAGCACGGCGACGCCTGTGACAACACCTCAATACATCTAATCGTATCCCTAGATCGCCGCCAGTTCACCAGGACAATCAAAACGGAATAGCCACTCATCGGCGCAAGGAGCCGAATCGAGAAGAAACCCTAGGCGTCGCCATTGCCGACACAGCAATGCCAAAAATCATAAACATAAAGAAATTATTATCCGAAAGCGAAAGAATAAGCTTAAACACTACAAACGAAACCACTGCAACTATCAAACCATACCAGATATACCACTCGCTCCCTTTTGACGCCAAAAGCGATCTAAACAAGCTAAGGAACACAGCTACGAGACAACCAACGAAAGCTAAAATCGCAAAAACTCCTGAATCCACTGCATATGACAACAAAAGACTATCGATCGTATATCTCGAAACACCACTGTATGCTCGAACACCAATTACCTCGGCTGCAAGCCCAAGCCCATAACCAACAACCGGTGACTCAAGCAACAATTCACCACCTCTAGTGAACATTGTAATTCGAGCGGAATTACTTACGTCGAAGGAACGCGACCCGAAAGCGTGATCAAAGACAATAAACGCAACGACAACAAACGCAATAAAGATAAAACCAATTGAAAAGAACCAAAACACAAGACCTTTTAAAGTCAATCGTCCTTTAAGTAAGCCAACCAGGAGCGGGCCGATGAAAATAAAAAAGCAAGACACCGCAGCCGCTGCGTAACCCGCTCTCGACCTAGCTAGCAATACCGACCCGACCCCCACAACGACGATCAACATGGCAATCAAATAGTTGGAACTGCTTGATCTTCTCAAACACAACAACCCTAAAGAAACACAAAGCCCAACCGCAGCAAACTCTGCGAAAGTCAATGGATGACCAAAAGTACTTTGAGCCCGATACTCGCCACCGCGGATCTTATTACTCAACGCCCATTGAACGTACGAATTTTCTGGGTCCACAAATCGAGCAAAAAGATTACCTTGATTGAGGGTTTCAGCCACACCAACCAGAAACGCCACCACCAAGCACATGGCAACCGAGTACACAAATATTTTTAAATAACGCTCGCTAGACCCGAAAAGCACACCGAGAAAAACAAAAACCGCATGCACGAAAAGCTCGTTAAAAAACTGATAGAGACTGGTTACAAAATCTTTTGAAAACAAAACCGACGCAAAGCGAAAGATCTCAAATATCAACAAGCAAACCCAGAAGAATGGAAATGCCTTAAACGATCGAACAACCCTATCCCGAAAAGACCGAACAGAAAACAACGAGGAAAACATTACAAACAAAACAACTATGTTCGCCACCCTCTGAAGATTTACCGAAGGAAACCCAGGTATCCAAAACGCAACATATCTTGGCCATAGAAAACTAAGCACAAGATAAATAACCGCACTATAAAGTAAGAGGCGTTCGGCAAAGCTGTCATTTGAACGCAAGACAAAAGAGATAATTGCAACAGCAGACAACCCAACCGGAAAAATTAAAAAATAGTAGAAATTTACTGTTATCGCGAGCGCAGTAAGAACAGATAGAAATATCGTGGAAAAAACAACGAAATATTTCCCACCTAAATCGTTAGAGCTAGAAATCATGACGATCTTTCTCAAGGAGCTCAACGACGGTGGAAATATTCTTCCCCGCCATAACCCTAATCACTTTGCATCGAGCTCTCAAAACCTCCGCCCCCTGCAACCTTGCATCAAAAACTCGTCGCAGATCCTTGCCAAGCGACTCTGAATTGAAGTCATCAATCCTGACTATTGCATCCCCCTGGCCTACCGCGGCCATGTAATCATCAAGTTTGTAATGATAAGAAATCGCAATACTCGGAACAGACGCGGTCGCCGCCAGTATCACCGGATGCATGTTGGTGCTGATCATCAGATCGACATTCTGGCAAAGACTGATGAAATGATGCGCATCGGGATCATTCACCATGGTGACGCGTTCGGCAAGTGCATCACTCACGCGTCGGGCCACTTCCGCTACGACCGGCTCGTCCCATCGCGTACTCGGAATGAAGACATAGTCGATCTCCGGATGGGCATCGGCCAATGACAACAGCGCTTCGGCGATTCGTTGGATATAGGTTTGCTCGTCTGGAATGGAACCTGGATCTGATGGTCCAGACGGACCGAGATGCGGACGAAACTTCTGGGCCATGACGCCAATGAGAAGCCGTCCCGGACGCCTCGCCATAACCGCTGGCCGCACGGCCAGAAGGTTAGCTTCGTCTGCGCTGAGTACTCGCCTTGTTGCGGGAACCCCTGCAGCCTCAAGCACTTTCAGCGACTGTGCATCGCGATATGCAATACGCGACACGTATCCAAGGTAACGCTTGAGTGACTTTTGAATGGTCTGCTGCGAGAACGGACCCACAGTCTGCCCATAGATCACGATGGGTGTGCCGACTGATCGCGCCAGATCAATCTCGACATAGCGGCTGCGCAGCATATCGGGCCAAGCATCGTTGAAATACCCTCCGCCGCCCATGACCACTGCCGAGGCATCCTTCATCAATGCGCGATGACGCCGGAGCGACGGCACCAGCAACAGCCTCAGACCGCTTATGCGCCAGAGAATGACGCCGAGCCAACGAAAGAGGCCCAGTGGTGAACGCTTCCCGAGCAAACGATGGACAGACTTGATTGCCGAAATGTCATGCTGCTCCTTCATTTCGACTGTGGAGTATGAGGTGATCGTCAAGCGCGCCGATGGAAAATGTTCCTTGAATGATTGGCGCATACCTTCGAAGATTGCGTTATCACCCCTATTCCCATAGCCCCAACCGCCTGTAATATAGAAACTCCGCGTCATCAAAATGCCTTAGCTGTAAGAACGGAAAATTAGCGCTATCGCAAAACCTGAAATCAGAACCGCCGCCGCCGTCAAATAAAGGCAGGCAAGCGAAAAGCTCTTTCTAGAAACTATTGCGAACCCGATTGACAAAACGCCGTACGCGATACCGTAAGCAAAGATCACGCCCCAGACACCGTAAACTTCAATTAGGAAGAAAGCACTAGCAACGAACACCATTAGCGCTAAAGCGTAGAGCATGGCTCTAGATGATTGCTTGCCCTGTGCTGTAAGGATTACTCCAAAAAATCCAGACAACAGTCGCGGAATCACAAGCACCGCAAATCCAGGTAACAGTTTCGCGGAGAGATCAAGTGGAGAGTCGTCGGGCATTGAGTCATAAAAAAACATCGCGCCAACGAAGCCTGCAACAAGCAGCAGACCGAGAATCGCAGTAACCATTCCAAACTGGGCTGTCAGACCGGCATTTGGATTCTGCTTTATCGCCTCGGCTGACAAGCGCGGAAGGAAGTAACTGGCCAAAACCGAATAAACGATTCCAACGCCTTGCGACAACCTGGCGGCCGCCTGATAGACGCCGGCCTCGGCGTATCCGAGTAGTCGTGTCACCAAAATCATGTCCAGATTCACGAGTGCAGCCCCGACGAAAACATCCGACGCATATGCGCTACCGGTCTTTAGTGTCTGCAGCAAATTACCGATTGAGCAGTTTTCATAAATTCCTCGTACACTTATCCAGTCAGTCGAAAAAACCTTAAAAAAAACGACCATTTGGATAAAGCGAACGACCATGAATGCGATTGCCAACTGCATTGGCGATCCGCCTAAAAAAATCAAACCAAAAAAGATCAAAACCGCAATCAAAGTAGTAGAGATTGATATTCTGACCTCATCGCCATACATTCTCAAAGCCCGAAGGGCGGAAAGAACCAGGTCGGAGAATGAAGTGAAGATCGCTGCCAACAACAAAAGCAAAAACTGTGACGTTTGCTCTTGCCTATATTTCAAAATAAAAAAACCGAAAGCGAATGACACCGCTATCAATACCGCAGCTAGGCACAACTTTGTGGCGAAAAATCTCGAGAACGTATGGCTTATCGATTGCGGATTCTCTCCTACCTCCTTGAGAACTTGCTGAGAAAAACCAAACTCGCAACATAGCACCAACATCGCCGATAATGAAAACGCGAACATGAAGGAACCAAAGTCCGCCGCAGTCCAAGCGCTAGCAGCATAGATAAATGTAAATATCCCCGCTCCAAGTCGAACTACAGTTGAGATGGCAACTTGAAAAAGGCCCCGGATCATCGGGACTCGATCGAACGATCAAGAACCTCGCGCGATTTCGGCAGAAAATACAACATTAGGAGCAAGCTTTAATTCCAGTTCTTGTGCAAAGGTTTTTCGAAAACCATCAACAGCCACTTACGAAATTAACGCATCAAACTCCGCGCCCAATCAATGCCGCCCTGTTTTCAGGAGTTACAGCCTCTATAAGCTCCACTACAAAAGTATCCTGAAGCTCAAAAGATTTTTCGGCGTCTCGATTGATTTCAGAGATTCGAAAAAGCAATCCGTCGGGAATCCGCCCCTGCAGACCAAAGCTCAATCGTGCAATGTTTTGTTCTATCGCACCTCGTACCAGAGTATCACCAACGCGAATCCAATAAACCACAGGCTCATGACGTTCACCTGCACGTGCCTTAAGCCTCATCACCGGAATCTCTCCAACAGATGTCGCGATAACCGCTTTTTGAGTTCCGGTCAATTGGAACCCCTGTGCGGGATAGCAAACTTCAGGTTTGTGAACCTGATTCTGCCGCGATTGATCTTCTCCATAGGCAAGCGACAACATAATTCGACGTCCCGTAGGCTTGTGCACAAAAGTCTTGGCTACGGTTTGCGAGTAAAGGGACTTCAGTAATTCGTCTTGCTGCGGGTTGGCAATGACTGCGCCCGTGGCACGTATCTCTTCCCAATCCCCGAAAGCGCTGGGGACGACTAATTCGTAGTCGATACGCGGTTTATCAGCAGCAAGGTAACTGCGAGGCTTGGTGGCATACGCAAGACCAGCAACGCTCACCATAAGGAGAGCAAGAACGATAGCCTTCTTGAGGGCACTGGATTTGACGTTATCGACTTTTCTCATTAGTAATCTCCACCTAAGCGACAACGTGCTTGCTTGAAAGAATTTCCAGTCATCTGAACGACAGGGAAAAATCGCGATAAGCACCGCCAAGGCCTTTTTCGAGTGATGTACTAGCCTTCCACCCCATCGAATTGATCCGCGTAACGTCCATCAACTTCCTCGGCGTGCCGTCCGGCTTGGTCGTGTCGAAAACCAGATCACCAGCGAAGCCGACCACCTTGCCGACCAGCTCCGCGAGTTCCTTGATGGTCACGTCTTCGCCGACCCCCACATTCACCAGCGGTGGCTCGAAGCGGCCGCTGACGTATTCGTCGCTGCCCAAAAGACTTTGGTATTTGTCGTCCGGCAGATTAATCAGGAAGACGCATGCGTCGGCCATGTCGTCGCTGTACAGGAATTCGCGCCGCGGCGTACCGGTACCCCAGATGGTCACCGTCGTGTCGCTGCGCTGCTTGGCTTCGTGAAACTTGCGCAGCAGCGCAGGAATGACGTGGCTGTTTTCCGGGTGGTAGTTGTCGCCGGGCCCGTACAGATTGGTCGGCATCACCGCGAGGTATTGCGTGCCGTACTGCCGGTTATAGCTCCAGCACATTTCGATGCCGGCGATCTTGGCCAGCGCGTACGGCCGGTTTGTCGGCTCCAGCGGGCCGGTCAGCAGGCAGTCTTCGCGCATCGGCTGCGGCGCCAGCTTCGGGTAGATGCAGCTCGAGCCGAGAAACATCAGCCGCGTCACGCCGTGCTTCCACGCGCTGTGGATCACGTTGGTCTGGATCACAAGGTTGTCGCGGATGAATTCGGCCGGGTAGCTGTTGTTGGCGACGATGCCACCGACCTTGGCCGCGGCGAGAAACACGTATTCGGGCTTCTCGGTGGCGAAGAAGGCGTCGGTCGCAGCGGCGTCGGTCAGATCCAGCTCGGCGTGCGTGCGGGTGACGAGGTTCGTGTAACCCTTGGCTTCAAGGTTGCGCACGATGGCCGAGCCGACCAGGCCACGGTGCCCCGCAATATAGATGCGCGCGTTCTTGTCCATGTCTTTGGCCTGCGCTTATTCGAAGTGATCGTAAGCCTTGAAGCCTGCCATCTTCACCAGCGCATCGCGCTTGGCACTGGTGTAGTCGGCTTCCACCATTTCCTTCACCAGTTCGCGCAGCGTCGTCTTGGGCGTCCAGCCCAGCTTCTCGCGCGCGCGGGTCGGGTCGCCGAGCAGGGTTTCGACTTCGGTCGGGCGGTAGTAGCGCGGATCGACCTTCACGATCACGTCGCCCACCTTCGCCTTGGCGCGGTCGCCGGTGATGGCTGCGACGATGCCCACCTCCTGCTCGCCCTCGCCTTCGAAGCGGATCGTGATGCCCAGCTCGGCGGCGGCGAATTCGACGAACTGGCGCACGCTGTACTGCACGCCGGTGGCGATG
>NZ_JAUYNV010000015.1 GCF_030698125.1 Methyloversatilis sp. | reverse complement strand
GCAGCTGGACTGGTGCGACGAGGCGCCCTTCTACACGCTGGGCCCGCTGACCACCGACATCGCCCCCGGCTACGACCACATCACCAGCGGCATCGGCGCGGCGATGATCGGCTGGTACGGCACGGCCATGCTCTGTTACGTCACCCCCAAGGAGCACCTGGGGCTGCCGGACAAGGACGACGTGAAGACGGGCATCATCACCTACAAGCTCGCCGCCCACGCGGCCGATCTGGCCAAGGGTCACCCGGGCGCGCAGATCCGCGACAACGCGCTGTCCAAGTCGCGCTTCGAATTCCGCTGGGACGACCAGTTCAACCTCGGGCTCGATCCGGACAAGGCGCGCGAATTCCACGACGAGACGCTGCCCCAGCACGGCGCCAAGCTCGCCCACTTCTGTTCGATGTGCGGGCCGCACTTCTGCAGCATGAAGATCACCCAGGACGTGCGCGACTACGCCGCCGCCCAGGGTCTGAGCAATGAGGCTGCGCTCACCCAGGGCATGGCAACGAAGTCGATCGAGTTCGTCAAGCAGGGCGCCGAGGTGTACAGGAAGGTGTAAGGCCGCCGCGGAGGCGCCGACGAAAACCGCGACGGTGTCGCCCTTCGCAGGAGCGGACCCTGTCCGCCATGCGTACGTTGAGCAAGCGACGTCGCGTGTCCGAAGACCGCATCGCCTGCGGGGGCGGAGCGGGGGTTTCGGCGAGCACGGCTCGCCGCCCGTGGAGCCGGTCGGCCATGCAGGGCCGACCGTGGGACGGCTCCTACGAAAAACAGCGACAATCTTGCCCCTCGTAGGAGCGGACCCTGTCCGCGATAGGCGCGTCGATC
This sequence comes from Methyloversatilis sp., assembly GCF_030698125.1. GTDB lineage: Bacteria > Pseudomonadota > Gammaproteobacteria > Burkholderiales > Rhodocyclaceae > Methyloversatilis. The sequence continues at coordinate 11,192 of NZ_JAUYNV010000015.1, read as the reverse complement.
GTGCCCAGCCGCGTATGCGGGGTGCGGATCGCCTGCAGGGGCAGGCTCCTACGAAAACCGCGCCGAATTCCGTGTCATGCGATGTCTTTCGTAGGAGCGGACCCTGTCCGCGATAGGCGCGTCGATCACGTGACGTCGCGTGTCCGAAGACGGGATCGCCTGCGGGGGCGGAGCGGGGGTTTCGGCGAGCACGGCTCGCCGCCCGTGGAGCCGGTCGGCCATGCAAGGCCGACCGTGGGACGGCTCCTACGAAAACCGCGATGATGTTGCCGTTCGAGGAGCGGACCCTGTCCGCGATCAAGGCTTACTGCAGCGCCTTGATCTGTTCCGGTGACAGGCCCTTGACGGCCTTCGCCGCCGATTCACGGGCGCGGTCGCGGTCGGTTTCGATGATGGCGTGAACTGAATTCATCACCTTGTCGTAGGCGGCAGCGGCTTCATCCTTGGTGATCTGGCCGGCTGCTGCGCGCTCGCAGGTGCGGTAGAGCGACTCGCGCAGGAAGGACAGCATCTGCGTACGTTCGGCCAGCCTGACGACTGACGCGTCGAGCTCGGCCGATCCGCCTTGCGCCTTGCCCTGCGTGGCTTCCAGCCGTGCGATGAGTTTGAGGGTGGCGTCGGGCGCCGCTTCCGCGCAGCCGCGGATGGCGGGCGCCGGCGCGACAGCCGGTGCGGCAGCGGTGCCACTCGCCGCCGGACGCGCGGGCTCCGCCATCCCGAGCTTTTCGCTCAGCGTGACCGCCGGTGTCACCGGTTTCAGTGAATGGTCGTACTTTGCCCAATACTGCTTGTGGCTGTCCGGCGCCTCATCACGCCCGGCGCTTTTCGTCCCGAGGCCGGCACAGCCGGACAGGAACAGCGTGGCGAGCGCGACGGATATCGGCAGGGATTTCATTCTGGCTCCTTTTGAGTTCTTGGTATGTGTTGTGCCGCGGCTCGGCGGCAGCGTGCATCCATCTTCTTAGCAAGAAGAAGGCCAGAGAGGTGCCGGCCCAACCCGTCACATCAGATGCTTGACTGCGTCCAGCGCCTTCTGCGCGCACACTTCATCTTCCTCTTCCGAGCCGCCGCTGACACCGATGCTGCCGATGTGCGCGCCTTTCGAGGTCACGATCGGCAGACCCCCTATTATGGTGGTGGTACGCGGAATCAGTTCGGCGCCGATCACCGTCTTCGACAACTCGCGGAACTGGCGCGTCGAAAACGGCGCGCCGGCCGACGTGTCGGCCTTCAGCTGCGCCACACGGATGCTGATCAGGATGCTGCCATCCATCCGGCTGAAATGCTTCGGATTGCCGGCTTCGTCGTTGATCGCGATGATCATGCGCCAGCCCTTTTCCTTCGCGAGGCGTTCGCACGCATCGGCCATCAGGCGGGCAGTGGCCAGATCGAGCGTCGGGCGCGCAGACTGCGCCTGCGCGGGTGCGGCCATCAGTGCGCCTGCGCAGGCGACGGCGGCCACCAGGCCACGCGATGCAGCATTGATGCGTTTGTTGTTCATCAGGTTCTTTCCGTTGAGTCGTGATGCAGCGGTCAGTAGTAGGGAATCTCGTCGTCATCCTTGGCGAGCTTGTCGGATGCCTGAACGCGCAGCCCCTCCTCCCGCAGGAAGGCGATGATCTGCCAGATTTCTTCTTCCTTCAGCGAGTTGGCGAAGCCACCCATCTGGGTACCGGCACGACCATGGGCAATCAGCTCGAACATCTGTCCGTCGCTGTTCGCACCACCCGGCCCCCAGGCGCCCTTGACCAGCTGCGGCCCCTTGCCGCCCTTGCCGCGCGAGTTGTGGCACTGCTGGCAATTGCGCCCGAACAGCTCTTCGCCCTTGCCGGCCGCACTGCGATCGCCGGCCATCGGATTGTTGGCCGGCGCCTGGCCCGGACCGAACGCCTGCACGCCGCCAGCCAGCGCCATCAGCAGCACGCACCGTGCTGTGTATCGAATCATCTGCGAATCCTCCCGTTGCGCGTCGAGTTGCGCTTTCAGTTGCAGCCCGCGGGCAGACAACGCCCGCATGGCTGGTTAATGTCCTTCATCTGCCGCCGTGCCCGATGGCCGGTGGCAGCCCGTTGCGCGTGGCGATCGCGTCAAGCGTGCCATCGGCCTGCAACGCGCCGAGTGCCGCATCGACCGCGCCCGTCAGCGCCGTGTCGCTGCGCTTGCTGACCATGACAAAGCGGGTCTGCAGCGCCGGCGCCTGAAGCGCCTCGCGCACGACCACACCTGCGGGCAATGCATCACCCGCCACCCGTCCTGCCCACAGCAGACCGGCGCCGATCTGCCCCTTCGCCAGCGCGTCCAGCAGAGCCGAGCTGCCGGAGAACGGCGAGCGGTTGAAACCGCCGGCCAGCAGGTACAGATCAGCTGGCGTGGCGGTGACCGCGCCGATCTTCTGCGCGCCCACCCCGGCCATCGATCCGATCGCGCTGGCGGACGGCGTCAGCAGCACATAGCCGACCGACACATAGGGCTGCGACGACAGCAGTCCGCGTGTCGACAGGTCATCATCGCTGCCCTCGGTCACCGGCATGCCGGCGAACAGCTCGCAACTGCCGGCCTGCACCGATTCCTTGAGCGCACGTCCCAGACCGCCGCGTTCCTGCAGCGTGATCCACTGCCAGTGCACCGCGCGGCCGAGACGCGCCGCGATGGCCTGCGCGACCTCGACATCGACCCCTGCCGGTGCAAGGGTGCGCGAAGAAAACGGCGGGTTCTGTTCGACCACGCACACGCCGAGCGCGGCGGGTGCGCCGCCGGCTGACACCGGCAGCGCGGCACACGCCAGCAACCCGAGCAGGCTTCGCAAAAAACGTGCCGCGCTGCGCATCATGCGTTCAGTCCGCAAGACCGAACACCATCATTCCGCCGCCGCGGTTCTGCTGCTTGAACAGCTCGCCGTAGACCAGCGGCCACAGGCTGCCGCCGCCCGGGCCATACACGATGGCGACGTACTGCTTGCCGTCGACCGTGAAGGTGGTCGGGTTGCCGTGAATGCCGGTACCGACATTGAAGCGCCACAGCGTTTCACCCGTGTCGTCGCGCATGGCCGCGAAGAAGCCTTCCGCATCGCCCGAGAAAACGATGCCGCCGGCGGTCGCCAGCAGGCCGCTGGTGGCCGGCGTGCTCTGCGGACGCGACCACACCTGTTCGCCGGTGGTGGCGTTGAACGCCTTGATGCCGCCGGTGTACGGATTGGCCTTCAGCACCTTGGACGACAGGAACCACTCGCCGCGCTTCCATTCCATCTTCTTGGCCTGGACGTCCATCGAACTGTCGATGAAAGGCACATACAGCAGCTTGGTCTGCGGGCTGTAGGCCGCCGGGTGCCATTCCTTGCCGCCGTCGAGAATCGGCGCGATGTCGGTGGCGATCTTGTCGTAGCCGGGCACCTTGTCCGGATTGACGATCGGACGGCAGTTGTCCTTGAAGCCGGTCACCCAGTTCACGCGCGCGATCGGCACCACCCAGTTGCACTTGCCATTGGTGCGGTCGATCGAATACAGGTGGCCGTTGCGGTCACCGTGCAGCCACACCTTGCGACCCTTTTCGTCGTCGACCAGGATGGTTTCGTTGTTGCCGTCGTAATCCCAGGCATCGTTCGGCGTGTACTGGAAGTGGAACTTGATCTTGCCGGTCTTCGCGTCCATCGCCAGCGTCGAGTTGCTGTACAGGTTGTCACCCTTGCGCACCGACGGATCGAAGTCGGGTGCCGGATTGCCGACCCCCCAGTAGATCGTGTTGGTCTTGGCTTCGTAGTTGCCGGTCAGCCAGGCGGACGCGCCACCGGTGCGCCACGAATCGTTGGCCCAGGTTGCGGCGTGCGGGTCACTCGGGCTGTTCGGCCGGGTCAGCGTCTGCCAGATGATTTCGCCGGTATCCGGATCGAGCGCAGTGATCTTGCCGACGTTGCCGCCGACGTCGCCACCCGAATTGCCGACCACGATCTTGCCGTCGGCGACCAGCGGCATCGACGTGTAGATTTCGCCGCTGGTGTAGTCGCCCATCTTCTTTTCCCACACGACACGGCCGGTGGTGTTGTTCAGCGCGACGATGTGGGTGTCCAGCGTGGCCATGTAGACCATGTCCTTGTACACCGCGACACCGCGATTCACCGCTTCGCAGCACAGGCGCGGGCCGAGGTCGCCGGGCAGCGAGCGCTCGTACTTCCAGATCATGCGGCCGGTCGAACCATCGAGCGAGAACACCTTGTTCTGGCTGGCGGTGACGTAGATGCGGCCATTCACCACCGTGGTCTGGCTGACCTGCGCGTCATTGACGCCGAATGACAGATTCCACTTCGGCACCAGCTTCTTCACGTTGTCGCGCGTCACCTGTCCGAGCTGCGAAAAGCGCCAGCCCTGATAGTCCTTGCCGTAATGCAGCCAGTTGTTGGCGTCCTTGTCGGCATGGATGAGCATGTCGTCGCTGACGTAATTCGGACGCCACTTGAAGGTCGCTTCGAGCACGTTCACGCCGAGCGGCGGTTCCGGATCTTCGGCCTGCACGGCGGCATTCAGGCCGAACATCGCGATCAGACAGGTCAGGAAAGGTCCGGCAAGGCGACCGGTTTGCTTGTTCATGGGTTCTCCTCCGTTTTTTTCGGATGCGCACAGCGGCACCCGGCGACGACGCGCGGGAAGAGAACTGCATCATCCATGCCAAAACGGCGCAGGCCGGGCATGACGGCACCGCAGGGGAAAAAATCCTTTGTGATCAAGGCGGGTAAATTTCCCCAAGCCAAAAGGGGTTATTCCTGAAACAGGCGGGCGCGCGGAAGGATGAGACGAACGTCTCAGCGCGCAGAGGCTACAGGTGTCTCAGGAGGGCAGGCGCGGGCGCGCCCTTTGGTCAGCCCTTTGGTCAGCCCTTCGGACCGAGGCCGAAGAAGGTGCGGAAGCGGTCCCAGCGGCGCTTGAACCAGGCCTTGGGCGTGTCCTGCACGTAGTAGGTCAGCATGAGGGTCCGGCGCTCGCCGTCGGCTTCGGTGGTGCGGCGCGCACTGTGCCAGCTTTCGCGCTCCATCACGGCGAAGGCGTAGCCGCTGGCCGGCATGAAATCCATCGCGATGGTCTTTTCCGCCTCGGGCCCTGTGCGACCGTAGTGGAACACCGTGCCGATGTGGCGCTGCGAGGCGTCCTTCGGCAGATAGAACTGCACGGTGATGGCCTTGGCCATCACGTCGGCGTGGATGCCGATCTGATAGCCGGGCAGGTCGCACACCAGGATGGGGATGGGGTACAGATTGATCTGGTCGATGCTGCGACCGAAGCGGGTTTCCAGCGACTGTCTGAATTTGAGCTTGAATGCGTCCTGCATGTCGCGCGAACGCAGCACGCGCGAGATCGAACCCCACAGCGCACGCTGTTCAGCCGGCAGCCGCCACAGGTGTTCCGGGTACAGATACATGCGCCGACGCGTGCTGCGGCCGTCGGGCTGCATCGCGTCCTTGTGACGCAGGTCGTGAAAACGCTCGCGCGCCGGAATCAGCGCAAGCAGCCGCTCATAGAAGCCGGGCGAGAACACGTTCTGCATATATATATGCTCGAACGGCGACGTCTGCAGCGCACTCGCCGTCACGGCACGCAGCATCGTGGTGTCGGGCGCGGGGTTGTTCGGGGCAGCGTCAACAGGAACGGACAGGGAAGGCTGGGACATGATCGATGGCCTGGCAGCAAAAACTGGCCGCAGGATAGCGCGATGCACGTCGCACGTCAGCGGGCAGGTGTTGTGCGGAAGCTGCAGCGTTTCGGGGGCGCACCGTCATGAAGCTGCGGTACGCTCGGGGCACGGCGTACTGGCTTGCAGCGCAGGGCCGTGTGAGCGGCGTCCCCGCCGCGATCAGTGCCGCGACCATCGCTGTTCGAAGTGCCCATCGCGGCGAGGCCGCCGCTCCCACGAAAACCGGGCGATTTCCGTCCACACTCTGCATCCGACGCTACCGCCCCGCGCCACCGCACTGACCACGCTCACCATGCCGCTGCCCGACACTGCCGACACCTCCCACCCCGCTCCCACCGTGCCGTTCGGCGACGCTTTCCTGTTCTGGCTCAAGCTCGGTTTCATCAGCTTCGGCGGGCCGGCCGGGCAGATTTCGATCATGCACCAGGAGCTGGTCGAGAACCGGCGCTGGATTTCCGAGCGCCGGTTCCTGCATGCGCTCAACTACTGCATGCTGCTGCCCGGCCCGGAAGCGCAGCAGCTGGCGACCTATATCGGCTGGCTGATGCACCGGACCCGGGGCGGCATCATTGCCGGCGTGCTGTTCGTGCTGCCGTCGCTGTTCATCCTGATCGCGCTGTCGTGGGTGTACATCGCGTTCGGCGACGTGCCGCTGGTGGCCGGGCTGTTCTACGGCATCAAGCCGGCAGTGACCGCCATCGTTCTGCAGGCAGCACACCGCATAGGTTCGCGCGCGCTGAAGAACAACTGGATGTGGGCGATCGCCGGCGCGTCCTTCGTCGCCATCTTCGCGCTCAACGTGCCCTTTCCGGCCATCGTCGCCGCGGCGGCGCTGATCGGTTACGTCGGTGGTCGTCTGGCACCGGATAAATTCAGCGCCGGCGGCGGCCACGGCAAGGTGGTCAAGTCGTTCGGCCCGGCGCTGATCGACGACGACACCCCGACGCCCGAGCACGCGCGCTTCCGATGGTCGCGGCTGGCGCGCGTGGCGGTCATCGGTGCTCTGCTGTGGGTGATTCCGATGGCGCTGCTGACGATGGTGTTCGGCTGGGGCCATACGCTGACGCAGATGGCGTGGTTCTTCACCAAGGCGGCGCTGCTCACGTTCGGCGGCGCCTACGCGGTGCTGCCCTATGTGTATCAGGGCGCGGTCGGCCACTACGGCTGGCTCACGCCGACGCAGATGATCGACGGCCTGGCGCTCGGCGAAACCACACCCGGCCCGCTCATCATGGTGGTCGCCTTCGTCGCCTTCGTCGGCGGCTATCTCAGCCACGACATGCAGGCGCTGTTCGGGCCGGACGGCCTGTTCCTCGCCGGCGCCCTCGCCGCGACGCTGGTCACCTGGTTCACCTTCCTGCCGTCCTTCCTGTTCATCCTGGCCGGCGGCCCGCTGGTCGAATCGACGCACGACGATCTGAAATTCACCGCGCCGCTGACCGCCATCACCGCCGCCGTGGTCGGCGTCATCGTCAATCTGGCGCTGTTCTTCGGCTACCACGTGCTGTGGCCGGACGGCTTCGACGGCCGCTTCGACGCGATATCGGCACTGATCGCCGCCGGCGCCGCGGTGGCGCTGTTCCGCTACAAGCGCAACGTGATGCACGTGATCGCGGGATGCGCGGTGGTGGGGCTGGTCGCGAAAACGGTGCTTGGCTGAGCGTCGGGTGCTGCCGCATCGACATCGTTTGCGATACGTCAACCGCTGCCACTGTCGTCTTCCCTAGAGTGCGACGCTGGGATTTTGCGGACGGAGCGGCACGGCATGGCACACGACGACGACAACCTGCGCTTCTTCCGCGCCCGGCATGCGGCCTTCGCGCAGATACTCGACACCCGCAACGACGACGAAGCGCTGCTGGCGCACCTGCTCGACGAGGCCTTCGAGGGCTTCGAACACGCGTTGCAGGCGCGGCTCGATGCCGGTGCCCCGGTCGCCTGCGACCGGGGGTGCGCCACCTGCTGCACGCTGCGCGTCACGGCCACCGCACCCGAGGTGCTGCATGTCGCGCGCCATCTGATGACCAGCGACCCCGCGGTGTGCCGTCGCGTCGTGCAGCGCATCGCCGAAGCCGACGAACGCACCCGCTTTGAAAGCGAAGCGCAGCGGGTGACGCTGCAAAGCCCCTGTCCTTTCGTCGACGACGACGGCGCCTGTGCCATCTATCCGGCCCGGCCGCTGGCCTGCCGCGGCCACGCCTCGCTCGACCGCCATGCCTGTTCGCTCGCCGCCTGCGGGCAGGTCGACGACATCCCGTATTCCGTCGCGCACCGCATGGTGCGCAGCCTGGTGCAGAACGCGCTGCAAGCCGCACTGCGCGACGCCGGCTACGCGTGGGGCGCCTATGAACTGAACCACGCACTGATGCTGGCCTTGTCGCAACCCGAAACCGAGGCCGCGTGGCGTGCCGGCGAAGACGTATTCGCCGACGCCCGGATCGACGACGTCAGCCCGGCCGAAATGGCGAGCACCTTCGACTGGCTCAAAGGCGCGTAGCGCCCGGGCAGCGCCCGTTGTTGGGCATCGCTGCGCTCACCCCAACCTACAGTGGCGCCATATCCGTAGGTTGGGGTGAGCGCAGCGATGCCCAACATCACCACCCAAAACCCCCGTCACCCCACCCCACCCCACACGCCACCGCCCACCTCCCGTAGGTTGGGGTGAGCGCAGCGATGCCCAACATCCCCACCCAAAACCCCCGTCACCCCACCCACCCCACACGTCACCGCCCCCCCGTAGGTTGGGGTGAGCGCAGCGATGCCCAACATCCCCACCCAAAACCCCCGTCACACCACCCACCCCACACGCCACCGCCCCCCGTAGGTTGGGGTGAGCGCAGCGATGCCCAACAACGCACTCCGCCAAAGCGCCGCCCCGTCACCTCGACGAGCCCCCACCCCGCCCGACCTGTCGATCAGGTCCCCCGTCATTCGTCGTAACCCATGCGTGCCCCGTTGCGCGCCACGGCCGGCACGAGGGCCAGTATCGCCCGCGCAATGAATGGGAGCCTGAACCATGACCGCCCGCCCGAAAATCAGCACCTGCCTCTGGTTCAACGACAACGCCGAAGAGGCCATCAATTTCTACCTGTCGGTCTTCCCCGGCGGCGAAATACTTCGATCGGTCCGCAACGGCGGCCATGGTCCCGGGCCGGAGGGTTCGATGCTGGCGGCGACGATCCGGATCGAGGGCCACGAGATCGATGTGATCAACGGTGGCCCGCATTACGCGCTCACCCCGGCAGTCTCGCTGGTCGTGAAGTGCGCGACGCAGGCCGAGGTGGATACCCTGTGGGACACGCTCGGCAACGGCGGCAAACACCAGCAGTGCGGCTGGCTGAACGACCGCTTCGGGCTGTGCTGGCAGATCGTGCCGACCGTGCTGTTCGACCTGCTGCAGAGCCCCGATCCGGCGAAAGCCGGCCGGGTGATGCAGGCCATGCTGCAGATGACGAAGTTCGACATCGCCGCGCTGCAGCGCGCCAGCGAGGGACGCTGAGCCGCCCATCATCGCCTCCGCAGGGTGCCCGCACATCCCTGCGCGCCGCGCCCTCTGTACCGCATCGCGATTCGCCGCCATCATGTGCCGGCTGGCCGCTTCATATGGCGTGAATGCAGCCGGCGCCCCCTTCAACGGAGACCCATCATGAACAGACTGATCGCCGCCCTCGCCACCTCGCTGTGCGCCCTGCTTGCCACCGGCAACGCACTGGCTGCCGACGCGCCGGGGGCCGAACAAGCCGCCGCCGATTCGAAGTGCCAGGCCGCCGCCATCGACAAGAACGGCAAGCCGCTGGCCGGCGCCGCGAAGTCGTCCTTCATGCGCAAGTGCCACGCCGACGCGATGAAGTCCGGCTGCGAAGCCAGGGCGCTGAGCAAGGACGGAAAGCCGCTGTCAGGCGCGGCCAGAAACTCCTTCATGCGCAAGTGCGAAGAGGACGCCAAGCCGGCTGAATAAGGTCTGCGCCGGCGGCGCCGTATCGATCACCAGGCCCGGTCCGCCGGGCGCGCGGTGGGGCAACAGAGCCCAGCAGAGATCGATCCGGCGGTTCGCAGCCGGGACGTGCGCACCTGTCAAACGGCGAACGTCCCGCGCTTACGCCGCTTGCTGCAATTTCTCCAGCAGCAGCGGCTTGACCAGATCGACCCAGGCATCGAGCCGCTCATCGGTCTGCATGCCTTGGGTGCGCTGGTCGATCACCAGGCCGACGAAGCGGCCATCGACCACCGACGCCGAATGCTCGAAGGTGTAGCCATCAGTGGGCCAGCCGCCGACGATTTCGGCGCCGTAGTCCACCAGCACATCGTGCAGCCGGCGCAGCGAACTGACAAAGCGTTCGGCATAGCGCTCCTGCGCGCCCAGACCATACAGCGCGATGCGCTTGCCGCTCAGGTCGGCATCGGCCGGCATCTTCGCCAGGAACTCTTCCCAGTTCGCCTCCAGGCAACCGGCCGAGCGGCCGGGCATGTCGCCCACGCCGTAACTGGGCGTGCCGAGAACGAGCGCGTCGTACTGCATGAGATCCGCCGGCTCAATGCGGTTCACGTTCAGCGGCTTCGCCGCGCACGCGTCGCCCAGCCGGGCGTGGATCTTCTTGGCCACCAGCCGCGTGGTGCCCGTTTCCGTTCCGAAGAAAATGCCGATCCTGTCCATTCCACACCTCGCGCACGCCAGACGACGCGAATGTCGCAAGTGCAGCGACAAACGCAGCAAAGAGACTGCGGCCATGCGCCCCAGCGGACATTCCGGCCGATCCGGGAGGGAGGATGCAAGAAGTGTGCTGCCGGTGAGCCAGGACAAGCCCCGATGCCGATTCAACGGAGGTGCGATGAACGATCTGGTCCGCTGCTACACAGTGAGCGTCGAAACAGAAGGCGGGCTGGCGTCATGCGACCTTTCCAGCATCATCATGACGCTGAACAACATGCCGCAAAGGACCCTGGATTGGGCCACCTCGTGGGACGTCGCTCGCGCGCAGATTGAACGGGCGGCCCCGCATTGAACACATTCAACGCCACGCGACAGAGGCCTTGAGGCGCGGCTCGATGCCGGTGCGCCAGTCGCGTGCAACCGCGGCTGCGCCAGTTGCTGCGCGCGTGACCGCACCCGAAGCGCTGCGCCACGCCGGCTGCGCGCGGAGCGGCCAGCTCCTTGACTGGCTCAACGGGCAGCACCCGGGCAGAGCCCGTTGTTGGGCATCGCTGCGCTCACCCCAACCTACTGTGGCGACGTATCCATTGGTAGGGCTGCCCGACACCCGCACCGAACCGCCGCCCGACAAACCACCGCCCGCGCCACACCCGTAGGTTGGGGTGAGCGCAGCGATGCCCAACACCCCCACCCAATCGTCGCGCGCATCGACCTCATATCAAGGCCACCCGACAGATGCCACGCCACTGTGCAGCCATTCAATGCACCCGCCGCGCCAGCACCTCATCCCGCGGACCCCCATCGACCACGCGCCCACCTTCCACCACGACCACGGTGTCGAAGCGCGCGAGCAGGCTGGGGC
>NZ_JAUYNV010000007.1 GCF_030698125.1 Methyloversatilis sp. | reverse complement strand
GCCGTAGCGCGCCATGGTTTCCTTGTTCTTCGCTTCGAGGCGGTACAGCTCGGCGCCTTCGGTCAGCACTTTCTTGATGCCCAGAACCACCGGGCTGTGCGGATCTTCGGGGGTTTCGCACTTGGCGTGGTGCTTGCGGTGGATGGCCGCCCACTCCTTGGTCACCATGCCGGTCGTCATCCACAGCCAGAAACGGAAGATGTGGCTGGGCAGCGGGTGCATTTCGAGCGCGCGGTGCGCCTGGTGGCGATGCAGATAGATCGTGACGCCGGCGATCGTAAGGTGCGTGAACGCGAGCGCTACAACGATGTAACCCCACCAGGGCAGATCAATCAAACCATTTAACATTCAGGTCTTTCTCGGTAAAGCAAAGGTCAAGCCTTGGATTCTACGCGAGCCGGGCCAGCGGTCAATTTGCGTCGCGTCAAGTGTTTGCAACATCGCCCGGAGGGGCCGAAGGGTTCCGGTCGCGGATGATCCTTAGTTCGCGTTGCGGGAACGGTATTTCAATACCCGCGGCGCGGAAGCGGTCGAGTATTTCGAGCTGGATGGCCGAGCGCAGGCCGAGCGCACCCCCTTCCGGATCGGCAATCCAGATACCCAGCTCGAGATTGATGCCCGAATCGCCGAAGGAATGAAGAAACGCCCCCGGGGCGGGCGACTTCAATACTCGTTCCTGTGTCAGCGCGGCGTCCTGCAGGATGGCCAGCGCGGTCGGTACATCGTCGCCATAGCTGATCTGGACCGCGATGGCGAGCCGTACCTGCCGGTCCGACAGGCCTTCGTTCTGCACCACCGAACTGATCAGCAGTTCATTCGGGATGATGGATTCGACTCCCGAAAGGCTGCGCACCACCGTGTAGCGCGTGGTGATCTGGGTGACCTGACCACGGTCAGTGCCGACCGAAATCAGGTCGCCGATTCGGATCGACCGGTCGAGCAGCAGGATGAAGCCCGATACGTAGTTGGCCATGATCTTCTGCAGACCGAAGCCCAGACCCACGCCGAGCGCACCGCCGAATACCGACAGCGCGGTCAGGTCGATGCCGACCAGGGGCAGCGTGATGATCAGACCGAGAAAAACCAGTGCGACCTTGGCCAGCCGGGCCAGCACGATGCGCAGATTGCTGTCGATCGGCGCCCGCATCAGCTTGCGCTCGACCGAACCCGACAGCCAGACCGACGCGATCAGCGTCATCAGCACCCAGGCGCTGCCCTGCAGCAGCGTCCACATCGTCAGCTTCTGCTTGCCCAGCGTGATCTTCTGGCTGTCCAGCCAGTCGATGACTTCGGGCAGGATGTCCAGCGCGTGCATCGCCCAGGCGGTCCAGATGGCCAGCACGATCAAAACCTCGAAGGTGCTCAGCCAGCCGGCGGGCGAAAACACCTGACGCAACGCATATACGATGAGCCGGATGACGGCCATCGCCACCAGCATGGCGATCACCAGATGCATCAGGGCCGGCGTCTGGTGCAGCAGGGCGAACGCACCGCGCGCAAGCGCCAGCAGCAGGATGCCGGCCAGCGGGAACATCAGTCGCTGCATGCCGGCCCGCCCCAGCCGCGCCGCGTTGCTCAGCAATTCGTTGCCGTTGGCCAGCACCTCGGCACGCTGGCGCTGAATCATGTGACGCGCGAACAGGCCGGCCAGCACGAGACAGGCCGCGATAACCCCCAGCTCCAGTCGCGTGCTGTCGAGCGCCAGCACCCCCATCAATGCGTCGAAAGACAGGTTGTTCATGTCGATCAAGGGGTTACGGCTTCACCGCGCAGGGTTTCCTGCACCGCATCGGCAAAGCTGACCGACTGGGCGCGGTGGCGCTTCCAGTTCTGCATGTATTGAGCGGCGAGCGCGCGCTGGCCGCTCAGCACCAGCACGTTCTCGGCATTCTTCGACTTGCCGGCCACGCTGAAATTGTAGGAGCCGGTCACCACCACCGGATCCTTGCCGTCCGGGTCGATGATCATCACCTTGCTGTGCGCCGCGCTGTAGGCACCATCCAGCCACAGTGGCACGCCGTGACCGGCGACCCGGGGCAGCGCGCTGTACTCGTCCTTCAGCACCTTTTCGCGATCGGCGATCACTTCGACCTTGATGCCGCGCTCGTGCGCCGCGATCAGCGTCTTGGCGATGTGCCGGCTGGTCAGCATGTAGGCCTGCACATACACGGCCTGTTTCGCGCCGTCGATCTGGTCCATGACCAGCCGCTCGACGTCGTCCCACGGTGCGAAACCGACTTCGACCTTGCCTTCGGCCGGCAGCGCCGGGCCCGCCTGCACGGTGCCGCCTGCCAGCAGGCCAGCGATCAGCAGGGCGGCAGCCAGGAGGGGGGGGCGCGGTTCACGCTTCATCGACCGTCTCCGGGGTGGCGGCTGCACTGTTCGGGACGCGCCGTTCCATCACCGCAGCGTAGAAGCCGTCGGTGCCATGGACGTCGGGGCGCAGTTCGAGATCGATTCCGGTATCCAGATCAACGCGGCCGGCGGCGAGGATTTCGTTTGCCGGCAGGCGTACGAAGTCCGGATGGCTGGCCAGGAAGGTGTCGATCACGCCGCGGTTTTCCGCGTCGAGCAGGCTGCAGGTCGCATAGACCAGACGACCGCCGGGTTTCACCAGCCGCGCCGCGCCGGCCAGGATGGCGCCCTGCTTGACCACCAGTTCCTCGACCGCAGTCGGTGTCTGGCGCCACTTCAGGTCCGGATTGCGGCGCAGCGTGCCCAGACCGGAGCAGGGCGCATCGACCAGTACACGGTCGATCTTGCCGGCCAGTCGCTTCACCTTGATGTCGTTCTCGCTGTCGATCAGCACCGGGTGCACGTTCGACAGGCCTGAACGCGCGACCCGCGGGCGCATCTTGATCAGTCGTTTTTCCGATACATCGAAGGCGTACAGCCGCCCGGTCGATCGCATCATCGCGCCGAGCGCCAGTGTCTTGCCACCGGCGCCGGCGCAGAAATCGACCACCATTTCGCCGCGCTTGGGCGCGAGCAACAGTGCCAGAAGCTGGCTGCCTTCGTCCTGCACTTCGATGATGCCCTTTTCGTACAGCGGGTTCTTCGTCAGCGACGGACGCTCGCCCAGACGCAGTGCCCACGGCGAAAAGCGCCCGGGTGTGACCGTCAGGCCGTTGTTGGTCAGCGTTGCGGTGACGGCGTCGATGTCGCTTTTCATCAGGTTCACGCGCAGGTCGAGCGGCGCCTGCGTGTTCAGCGCACGCGCCAGCGACAACAGCGACGCTTCGTCCATCTGCGTCAGCAATCGCTCGATCACCCAGTCGGGCAGGTCGGTGCGCTCGCCCAGCGACAGTTCGGTGTCGGCGGTCGGCGCCAGCGTTTCCAGCCATTGCGCCTCGTTGCGCGAAATCAGCGGTGCGAGAAACTTGTGTCCGAGACCTTCGATGCGGGCCAGCGCGGTGATCAGCAACTTGCGTGCGCCTGCATTTTCGCCCGCCACGGCCCGCAGCCAGCGCAGACGGCGCAGCACCAGATAGGCATGCTCGGCGACGAATGCGCGCTCGCGCGACTGCAGCGCGCGCTGATCGCGGAAATGGGCCGACAGCACGCTGTCGGCGGTGTGTTCGAAACGCAACATCCGGCTCAGGACGTCGGCGGTGCTGTCTATCAGTTTTTCGGTCGGTTTCATCGCAGGTAGGGGTTGGCGGGTTCTTCCGCCGGCTCGTATCGGGGTGGCGGATCGACCGGATCGCCGAAGGGCGCAGTCGTTCCGGCGGCGGCACCGGCAGTGCCGGCGCGCAGGCTCAGGTTTTCATACTCGATCAGGCGCACGCGCTGGTCGTACACATCGCCCTTGCGATCAGTGAAGCGGATCAATACCGGCAGCCAGCGCAGATTCGGTGCCAGCCAGACTTCGATCTGGTTGTCGCCGGCCTGGGCGCGCGCCTGCAGCCGCTTGACCAGCTGCCGTCCGACGGCCGTATCGAGGCTGCCGAGCTCCGGGTCGGCCACGAACCAGCGCGGCGTGAAGCGCTTGCCGGTGGCCAGCGTGAAATCGAAGTCGCCGCCGTATTGTGCGCGCCAGATGATTTCCAGCCACAGGCTCAGCATGTCCTGCGCACCGGCCGACAGCGTGTGTTCCGACTGCTTGGTGCCGGCGCGCAGCATAACCCGATTGCCGTCCCAGTCGAACACCACCTCCTCCTCGGTCGCCTTGCCCTGTGTCGCCCGCGACACATAGCGCCGCGGCTTCAGACCTTCGGTCGTCACTTCGCCGGTGCTGCGCTGCTCGACGCGCAGCGGCTTGAGCAGGCCGGCCAGACCGGTCGTTTCGGTGACCTGATCCATCTGGTAGTCGCTGCCGTCGTGCACCCAGTGATAGCGGGTTTCCCCGATCGCCAGTTCGCCCCGGAACACCTCGAACTCCAGCTTCGCCTCGCTCACTACGGCACGCTGCGGCGTCAGGCTGGCCGTCTCGTCGCGGTCGGGCAGGGCGCCGTCGGCGATCGCCCGGTCCAGCAGTTCGCGATCGCCGATGGCGTCCGTGCTTTCCCCGTCAGCCGGCGCCTGATCGTCGCTCGGCACAGGTTGCGGTGGCACCTCGGGCTCAGGCTCGGGCTCGGGCAGCGCCACCGGCTCGGGCTTCGGGCTGCGCGGCCTTGGCGGACGCTTCGGGGCTGGCACCGGGGCCGGCGTCGCATCGGCTACCGGTGATGGCGTCGGCACAACTTCCGGAGGCGGCGGGGCGGGCGGTGCAATCAGCGCCGCGCGTATCGTGCGACGCTCGTCCGGCAGGCGCTCGTGATCGAAGCTGCGCAGCCCGCCGGCCAGCAGGAGGTGCAGCAGCACCGAAACGGCCAGTGCGAAAAGCAGCCGGGACCGGTTCAGCGGTTCAGACATCCGCGCTCGGAACGCACAACGCGGCGCTGTCCGGCGTGGCGTCGCCGCGCAGCACGGTGCGGCCGTCGTTCAGGGCGAGCCGGCCGTCGACAAACCAGCGCACCACCTGCGGGTACAGCCGGTGCTCCTGCAGCAGCACGCGTGCGGCCAGCGTGGTTTCGGTATCGTCCGCCAGCACCGGCACCGCCGCCTGCGCGATGATCGGTCCACCGTCGAGTTCGCCGGTCACGAAATGCACCGTGGCGCCGGCCACCCGGCAACCCGCCTCGATGGCGCGCCGGTGCGTGTGCAGCCCGGTGAAGGCGGGCAGCAGCGACGGGTGGATGTTGATCATGCGGCCGCGATAGTGCTCGACGAAGCCGGGCGTCAGGATGCGCATGAAGCCGGCGAGCACGACCAGATCGGGGGCATGGCGATCGATGCAGGTGGCCAGCGCCGCGTCGAAGGCGGCGCGGTCGGCGTAGGCGGTGTGATCGACCACCTCGGTCGCGATGCCGCGTTCTCGCGCGTACGCAAGGCCTGCGGCGTCGGGCCGGTTGCTGATCACGGCGCGGATGTCCGCCGGCAGACCGGCGTCGACGATGGACCGCATATTGCTGCCGCGTCCGGAAATCAGGATGACGACGGATGTCATTCGGGGCTGTCGGTAGGAGGAATCAAGGGCGGATTATCGCCGCCCGACGCGGCGCCTGCCTATCTGACCGGCAGGAACACTGCGGTCGCCAGCGACTGCAGGATGCGTGTCACCACGCGCCGGTTCTTGTCGGCCACGATCTGCGAACTCATGTCGAGCCAGCCGATCATCTTGCCCATTTCGCGCTCGAAACTGAGGTTGCGCACGCCGTCGCCGCCGATCTCGTTCGACAGCAGCAGCAATTCGCCGGCGGCGTCGCGCGATTGCGCCAGCTTCCACGCCGAAATCTCGACGTTGCGCGCGCAATTCGACAGCGCCTGCGGATCGAGTTCATCCATGATGAACAGTTCGGTGCGGTCGGCCCACGCGGTCTGGATCATGCCACCCATGCCGACAATCAGCGCCGCTACCCGGTCGCCCGCAAAATCGGCCGAAAAGGCCAGCCGCATCACCTCGATGTCGCGCTTGCTGTCGAATTCCGCCAGCGCCCAGCCGCGGTCGGCGTTGAACAGTCTGGCCAGTGCTTCTTCACGACTGTTCAGCCCGGCGCGCCGCCATTCGCGCGGGTTGCGCCGGTACAACTTGTCGGCCAGCCGTTCCAGGCTGGCGAATATTTCCCGGTGATGCGCTTCGAGTACCCGGTCGATATCACTTTTAACAATCTGTTTAGGATGCATGGAATCGGCCACTGGCGCCGGTTTCTGGCCCGTGCCTCCACAGCCCGTGATCCAGTTGGCTATCGCGGCGCAACACAGCACGCGCACAATCGTCTTACAGGCTGTCGCAGGGTCTGTTGTCATTTGATTCGTACGTTACGCGCGCAGCCAGCGCGTCGCAGGGCAAGGCGCACCAACGCCGCCTGATTGGCCGTCAGGCAAGGTGGTGCAACGCGGACATGTGGCGCGCTGGCTGTGCGCCCTGCGGGTTGCCCTTGGGCTGGCCGCGCACGGCGTTGCACGCTTTGTTCGCGGCCAGCCCAAGGGCAACGTGACGCACGAATCAAACGAGAACAGACCCTGGCATTCATGGCCGACAGCGTACGACAACCCGGGCCCGGTTTGGGCGTGCGCCGCAGCCGCGGCGCGCGGACCAGAATGGCCCAGAACCTCCGCACATCAACCATGAAGATGGAACAACTCGAGCGCGTGCGCGCTCCGGGCGTCAAGGCAGGCAGCCGTCGCTTCGGCCGGTTGTTGCGCACCCTGATGCGGGCCGACCATGGCGGCGTGCTGCTGTGCGGTGGGCGCGACGTGCAGTGCGATGCACTGGCGATGGCGCTCGCCCGTCTGCGCGATCAGCCGTTGATGCGCGTCGAGCTCGAGGCGGCCAACGACGAGCCGATCAGCGCCGAACAGTGGCGGCCGTCGTTGCAGCAGGCGCGTCGGCAGGCTGCGCTGCTGTATCTTCATCTGGGCGATGGCGCCGAGGGCGCGTTCGGCCGGGCCAGCGGCGGGGTGGCCAGCCTGCGCGCCGAGCGACTGCTGGCCGATGTGCAGCGTGCCGGTGTCGTGGTCATCGTGGCGGGCGCCGAACGCTACAGTTTCGCGCTCGAAGCGTGCTGGCCGCGCATCAGACTGGATTTCCCGAGGCCGGCCCGAACTTTGCGCGCACCCATGCGACTGCCAGGGGTGCAAGCGATATCGCGATGATCGCCAGAATCACCAGCGTCAGGTTTTCCTTCACCCAGGGCAGGTTGCCGAACCAGTAACCGGCCAGCGCCAGTGATACCACCCAGATGATGGCGCCCGTGATGTTGAACATCGCGAAGCGCGGGTAGCTCATCTGCGCCACGCCGGCCACGAAGGGCGCAAAGGTGCGGATCAGCGGCATGAAGCGCGCGATGATGATCGTCTTGCCGCCGTGCTTTTCGTAGAACGCGTGCGTACGGTCGAACGCCGTGCGGTTGAAAAAGCGCGAATTTTCCCACTTGAATACCCGCGGGCCGCACCACGCGCCCACCGCGTAATTCACCGCGTCGCCCAGCACTGCGGCGATGATCAGCAGCACGATCAGCAGGCCGATGTGCATGCCGCCTGCCGCTGCGATGGCGCCGGCAACGAACAGCAGCGAATCGCCGGGCAGGAAGGGTGTCACCACCAGACCGGTTTCGCAGAACACGATCAGGAAGAGGATGGCGTAGACCCAGGCGCCGTACTGGGTGACCAGCATGGCCAGATGCTTGTCCAGGTGCAGCATGATGTCGATGAAGGTGGTGAGCAGTTCCATGGTGCGTCGCGCTGAAATCGAGCCCGGATGATAGCGGATGCCTGTGACGGCCCGTAAAATCGTCGCCCGACCCCGTTTTCTGCCTGCGCATGCCTTCGATCCAGCTGCTGCCCGACCTCCTGATCAGCCAGATTGCCGCCGGCGAGGTGGTCGAGCGGCCCGCGTCGGTGCTGAAGGAATTGCTGGAGAACAGCCTTGACGCCGGCAGCCGCGACATCCGCGTGCAGCTCGAAGCCGGTGGCGTGAAGCGCCTGCGGGTGGCCGACGACGGCTGCGGCATGCCGCCCGAAGACCTGCCGCTGGCGCTCGCCCGCCATGCCACATCCAAGATCGCTTCGCTGGACGATCTCGAAGCGGTCGCCACCATGGGGTTCCGCGGCGAGGCGCTGGCATCGATCGCCAGCGTGGCGCGCGTGGCCATCACCAGCCGGCAGACCGGCGCGGCGCATGCGTGGCGCATTGATGACGGTGGCGCGACGGAACCGGCCGCTCTGGACAGCGGCACCGTGGTCGACGTGGCCGACCTCTATTACAACACCCCGGCGCGGCGCAAATTCCTGCGCACCGAACAGACCGAGTACGGTCACTGCGACGACGTGTTCCGGCGCATTGCGCTGTCGGTGCCGCAGGTTGCCTTCCAGTTGCAGCACAACGGCCGCATCACGCAGCGCCTGCCGGCGGCCGACATGGCGAGCCGCGTGCGCGCGCTGCTGGGCGATGAATTCATGCAGCACGCGCGCCCGGTCGAAGCGGTGGCCGGCCCGGTGCGCATCGTGGGCTTTGTCGCGCAGCCGGCTTTTTCGCGTGCCGGGCGCGACGCCCAGTACAGCTTCGTCAATGGCCGCTTCGTGCGCGACCGCCTGCTCGCGCATGCGTTGCGCGAGGCCTACGCCGACGTGCTGCACGGTGCGCGCCACCCGGCTTACGTCGTGTTCATCGAACTCGACCCGCGCGCCGTCGATGTGAACGTGCACCCGGCCAAGACCGAAGTGCGCTTTCGCGACGCGCGCGGCATTCACCAGTTCGTGTTCCATGCGGTCGAGCGCGCGCTGGCGCTGTCGACGCAGGCGACTGAAGCCGTCCACGCGTCCGCGCAGGCCGATTTGCCCGACGTCTCCAGGCAGTTGGCGTCGCAGTCCGGCTGGCCGATGCAGCAGGGCATGGGTGTTGAACAGCCGCTGGCACGCTACTTCGATTTCGTGCGCCATGATGCGACGCCGGCCGCTGCACACCCGGTCGCCGCCGGCCTGCCGGACCCTTCGTCGCAAGCCGGTCCGCCACTCGGCTTCGCGCTTGCCCAGCTGCAGGGCGTGTACGTGCTGGCGCAGAACAGCGCCGGACTGGTGCTGGTGGACATGCACGCGGCGCATGAACGCATCCTGTACGAACAGCTGAAGAAGGTGCTCGAAGGCGCGCCGGCGGTGCAGCGGCTGCTGATTCCGGCCGTGCTGTCGATGAGCGCGCGCGAGGTGGCGACCGCCTTCGAATACGCCGACGTGCTCGAAAAGCTCGGCTTCGACGTCGGCCAGGCCGGGCCGAACGAGTTGATGGTGCGTGCCGTGCCGGCGCTTCTGGCGCGTGCCGACACCGCCGCGCTGTTGCGCGCGCTGCTGGAAGAACTGCGCGAGGCACCGGCCAGTCAGGTGGTCGAGCGCCGGCGCAACGAACTGCTGGGCACGATGGCCTGCCATGGCGCGGTGCGTGCCAATCGTCTGCTCGCGCTGCCCGAAATGAACGCGCTGCTGCGCGACATGGAAGCCTGCGAACGCGCCGACCAGTGCAATCACGGCCGGCCGACCTGGGTGCAGCTCACCATGGGCGAACTGGACCGCCTTTTCATGCGCGGCCGCTGACGTGCCGCCCGTCTCCGTGCCGGCCGCTTCCGCCTCGCCGGTTCTGGTGCTGCTCGGCCCCACGGCCAGCGGCAAGACCGCGGCGGTCGCGCGCATCGCGCGTGCGCTGCCGGTCGAACTGGTCAGCGTCGATTCGGCGCTGGTGTTCCGAGACATGGATATCGGCACCGCCAAGCCGACGCCGGACGAGCGGGCGCTGTGCCCGCACCATCTGATCGACATCGTGTCGCCGGAACAGTCCTATTCGGCCGCGCGCTTCGCTGCGGACGCGCGCACGTTGATCGCCGCCATCCAGGGTCGCGGCAACATTCCGCTGCTGGCGGGCGGCACCATGCTGTACATCAAGGCGCTGCGCGACGGCCTGTCCGACCTGCCCGAAGCCGATGCCGATCTGCGCGCCGACATCGACCGCCGTGCCGCCGCACAGGGCTGGCCGGCGCTGCACGCCGAACTGGCCGCGCGCGACCCGGACGCCGCCGCCCGTCTCAAACCGACCGACGCGCAGCGCATCCAGCGCGCGCTGGAAATCATCACGCTGACCGGCCGGCCGCTGGCCGAAAGCTACGCGCGACGCGAGATCGATGCGCCCCTGCCGCCGATGACCGTACTGTCGCTCGAACCTTCGGATCGCGCCTGGCTGCACCGGCGCATCGAGGCGCGCTTCGACGCCATGCTGGCGCAGGGGCTGGTGGACGAGGTGCGCAGGCTGCGCGAAAAGTACGCGCTCGACGCCAGCATGCCGTCGATGCGCTGCGTCGGCTACCGGCAGGTGTGGAATTACCTCGAAGGCGACATTGACGCCGCCGCCATGCGCGACACCGGCATCTACGCCACCCGCCAGCTCGCCAAGCGCCAGATCACCTGGCTGCGCTCGATGCCGATCGACCAGCGCATCGATTGCTGTCGCGCCGACGCGGTCGGGCAGGTCATGGACGCTTGTGCTGCGCGGGCGGGGTGACGGGTGGTGGAGTGTGGTTGTTGGGCATCGCTGCGCTCACCCCAACCTACATTCGATCCGGCGCAAGTATTGCCACGTAGGTTGGGGTAAGCGCAGCGATGCCCAACACCCCAGCGTCACCGAATGAACCCAGGTAGAAAAAGCGCCCCCACCCCGGCGTAGCCAGCCCGTAGGTTGGGGTGAGCGCAGCGATGCCCAACACCCCCCCATCACCACCGCGCCCTCAGCAGCGCGGGCTCATCGCCTTCTTCAGGTCGTCCAGCTTGTGGATGCGGATGTTCTTGTTGCTGACCGACAGCAGCCCTTCGTCCTGCAGGCGCGACAGGCCGCGGCTGACGGTTTCGAGCTTGAGGCCGAGATAGGAGCCGATTTCCTCGCGCGTCATGCGCAGGTTGAATTCGGTCGCCGAATAGCCGCGCGACACAAAACGCTGCGACAGATTCACCAGGAAGGCCGCCAGACGCTCTTCGGCACGCATCGTGCCGAGCAGCATCATGACGCTCTGGTCGCGCACGATTTCGCGGCTCATCACCTTGTGGAAATGATGCTGCAAGGTATCGATCTCGCGCGACAGTTCCGACAGGCGGTTGAACGGGATGACGCACACCTCGCTGTCTTCCAGCGCACGGGCGTCGCAGTTGTGCTGACCGGTGCCGATGCCATCCAGCCCCATCAGTTCGCCAGCCATCTGGAAGCCGGTCACCTGCTCGCGGCCGTCTTCCGAAACGACTTCGGTCTTGAAGAAACCGGTGCGGATGGCGAACAGCGACTGGAAGGACTCACCGGACAGGTAGAGCGGCATGCCGCGCGCCACCTTGCGGCGCGTGCCGACGAGTTCATCGACACGTTCGATTTCCTGTTCCGTCAGGCCGACCGGCATGCACAGCTCGCGCAGATTGCATGCCGAACAGGCCACTTGAAGACCTTGTGACGTGATGGGTATCTGGACGCTGCTCATTATTGACGTTGATCAATGCGCGGTGGGGGGCGCGCTTGCATGATGGACGCACCGCAAAGTGTGCCAATAAAACATGAATGTCGCAAAAGAACTCGTGTTCGACCCGCAGCTGATGCGGCGTTTTGATGTGCCCGGCCCGCGCTACACCTCGTATCCGACGGCCGATCGCTTCAATTTTTCGCATGATGCACGGGCGCATGCGGCGCGGCTTGAGGCGCGCAATGCGGCGGCCGGGCCGCTGTCGATCTACATCCACATCCCGTTCTGCGACACGATCTGCTACTACTGCGCCTGTAACAAGATCATCACCAAGGATCACGCGCGCGCCGACAGCTATGTCGATACGCTGCTGCGCGAACTGGCGATGAAGGCAGCACTGGTCAAGGGCAGTCGCGAAGTGGCTCAGCTCCATCTGGGGGGCGGCACGCCCACCTTCCTGAGCGATGCGCAGATGACCCGGCTGTTCGAAGGCCTGCGCAGCCACTTCCGCATCGCCGACACGGCGCAGTGCTCGATCGAAATGGATCCGCGCGGTGTCAGTGCCGCCCGTGTGGCGCATCTGGGATCGCTCGGTTTCAACCGCATCAGCATCGGCGTGCAGGACTTCGACCCGGTGGTGCAGCGCGCGGTGAACCGCATACAGAGCGTGGAAGAGACCGAAGTCGTACTGCGCGCGGCGCGCGCCAATGGTTTCGTGTCATCCGGCGTCGACCTGATCTACGGTCTGCCGGGCCAGACGCTCGACAGTTTCGACGCCACGCTGGCCACCCTGATCCGGCTGGCGCCGGATCGTGTCGCCATCTATCACTACGCGCACCTGCCGAAGCAGTTCATGCCGCAGCGGCGCATCGACGAAAGCATGCTGCCCGACGCCACGGTGCGGCCGCAGTTGCTGAAGCTGGCGATCGACCGCCTGCACGAAGCCGGTTACGTGCATGTCGGCATGGACCACTTCGCCCGCCCCGACGACGAGCTTGCACAGGCGCAGCGCCACGGCCGGCTGCAGCGCAATTTCCAGGGCTATTCGACGCATGCCGGCTGTGACCTGATCGGGCTTGGCGTATCGGCCATTTCCCGCGTCGGCGCAAGTTTTGCGCAGAACCACCGCACCCTCGAAAGCTGGGCCAAAGCGATCGATGACGGCGAACTGCCGGTCATGCGCGGTCTGGACATGACGGCCGACGACAGCGTGCGCAGCGCCGTGATCGGCGCATTGATGTGCCACTTCGAATTGTCGATCGAAGCGATAGAAAGCAGTTACGCCATTGATTTCAAGAAGTACTTCGCCCCGGAGCTGGAAGAACTGCAGGAACTGGTCGATGCCGGCCTGCTGACGCTGGAGCCGGACTGGATCGGCATCACGCCGCGCGGCCGCCTGCTGGTGCGCGCCGTATGCATGGTGTTCGACCGCTATCTGCGCCTCGATTCGGAAACGGTTCGCTACTCGAAAGTCGTTTAAGGCAAACAAGCCCGAAGGTCTGCTGTCCTTGAATCGCTGGTCGCGTGTGCGTTGCCCATACGGTGAGCGCCTTCACGTCAGCAGATCCGCTTTCCGCACCGCCTTGCATGCACACGACGCTCGGCGCACGATCGCGCCACGTTCCCGTCCGAAAGTGATTGATCTCACATGAGTCTCGGCCTTGCCGCGGTGTTTCTGGTCGGTCTGCTCGGTGGCGTGCACTGCGCCGGCATGTGCGGCGGCATCGTGTCGGCGATATCCGCCGGCGTGCCGCAGGTCCGTCAGCCTGGCTGGCGCGCACAGTTGCCCGCCTTTTCGCTGCACCTTGCCTACAGCACCGGCCGCATTGCGAGCTACGCCTTTGCCGGCGCGGTCGCTGGAAGTATTGGCGGCGTCGGCCTGCTGGCCGGCAGCGCGCTGCCGCTGCAGACGGTGCTGTATGTACTGGCCAATGTGATGATGATCGCGCTCGGCCTGTACCTCACCGGTTACACACGGGTGCTGGCACCCATCGAGTCGCTTGGCCGCCCGCTGTGGGCGCGCATCCAGCCACTGGCGAGCCGCTTTCTGCCGGCGCGCACGCCGGCGCAGGCGCTGGGCGTCGGTCTGCTGTGGGGTTTTCTGCCGTGCGGCATGGTCTACAGCATGCTCGGGCTGGCCCTGCTGTCCGGTTCGCCAGCCAGCGGCGCGCTGATCATGCTGGCTTTCGGACTGGGCACGCTGCCCAACCTGCTGCTGGCCGGCATGCTGCTGACCCGGCTGCGCGGGCTCACCCGCAATCCGGCACTGCGCCGGGTGGCCGGCCTGATGGTGCTGGGCTTCGGTCTGGTCGGTCTGGCGCGCGCGTCGACCCTCGGCGACGGGCTGTGGAACGGCCTCATCTGCCATACTTGAGTGTCCCAGCAACCAGACTGATTTCACCATGCGTATCCTGCTTGCCGTCGATGGTTCCGAACACGGCGTGCGCGCCACCGCCGAGGTGCTGCGCCTGTCCGCCAATTTCACCAGCGTGCCCGAAATCCACCTGTTGTTCGTGCATGTGGCCGTGCCCAGCGGCCTGCTGCAGCACCACGTGAGTCGCGAGGCGCTGAACGACTACTACCGCGAAGAAGGCGAAGACGCAGTCCGCATCGCGCTGGAAACACTGCGCAATGCCAAGGTCGAACCGACCCTGCACCTGCACGTCGGTCCGCCGGCGGAAACCATCGCCCGCTACGCCGAACAGCACGACTGCGAAATGATCGTGATGGGTCGCCGCGGTCACGGCGCACTGGCCAGCTTCGCGCTGGGCTCGATCGCCAGCGGCGTGCTGCATCACTCGAAACGGCCGGTGCTGCTGGTCCGGTAACTGTCGTCTGCCCGGCTGCGATCCGCGCCGGGCTTCAGCTTCGCTCAAGAAATCGCAGCGGTGCGCCGTTAGCCGGAAGAGTTACCTACTTTTCCGCAATGGACACGCACATGAGCGCCACACCCGTTGCCACCGATCCACTCCAGGTCTGGGTGGACAAGCTGCGCAGTCAGGACATGCCCATCTTCAGCGCGACGCTTGCCGCCATCGGCGAGGTCGCGGCGAACGACGCCAGTCCGACCTCGGCGCTCGGGCGCATCATCCTGCGCGATGCCGGCATGACCGCGCGCGTGCTGCGCATGGCCAATTCCGTGTTCTTCCACGGCGAAGGCAGTCGCATCAACACCATTTCCCGCGCCATCGTGCTGCTCGGTTTCGACACCGTGCGCAACATCGCGATATCGGTGGCGTTGATCGACGCGTTTCTGGCCGGCGGTGTACGCGACCGGGTCAGCGCCGAAATGGCGCGCTGCTTCCACGCCGCCGTCCATGCAAAACATGCCGCCACGGTGCGCGGCGATGCCTCGCCCGAAGAAGTGTTCATCGCGACCCTGCTGTCGCGCATCGGCGAGCTGGCGTTCTGGTGTTTCTCGGGTGAAGCGGGGCAACAGCTGGATCGCGCGCTGCGCAAGCCCGATGCCGTCCCGGAAAAGGTCGAAACCGAAGTGCTCGGCTTCCGGCTGCGCTCACTCACCCAGTTGCTGGCGCGCGAATGGGCGCTGCCCGGGCTGGTGGCCAACGCCTGTGTGGACAACGCGCGGGCAGACAGTCGCGAGGCGCTGGTGATCGCCGGATACCGGCTGGCCAGTGCCGCCGAAGCCGGATGGCAGAGTGAAAAGGCGCGTGAAGCCATGCGCGACTACGCCAAGCTGCTGCGCCAGGACGTGGCGACGGTGGCGCCGGTGGTCGCCGCGCACGCGCGCGAAGCGGCGTGCCTGGCCGGCTTTTACGGCTGCGAAGAGGCCGCGGCGCGCATCCCGGTGCCGGCGCGTCCGGACGAGGAGGACGAAACCGGGGCACCGGCCATTCTGGCCGATCCCGACCCGGCGCTGCAGTTCGACATTTCGCGTCGCATGGTGGCCCTGATTGCGGCGCACTCGGCTTCCGGCGCGGTGCTCGACCTGGCGCTCGAAGGCGCCGGCCGCTCGCTCGGCGCCGACCGCGCCGTGCTCGCGCTGGTCACCGCCAACCGCTCGCAGCTCACCGCCCGGGCCACGCATGGCCGCGGCGCGCAGCAACTCATGCGCCATTTCAATTTCCTTCTGGCCGGCGCTGCGCGCGATGCGCTGACCGAGCTGGTCGATCACGGACGCGTCATCGACGTCGAGGCGTCGCACGTGCCCGCCCCCGGATTGCCGTCCATCACGCGCCTGCGTTCGGCACTGGGCCAGCTACATCAGGTGCTGGTGCCGATCAACGCGCACGGCCACGTCGTGGGCGTGCTGTACATCGATCGCGCCGCGGTGCGCCCGCCGATGCGGCCCGGCACGCCGGACGCACTCGCAACCTTCGCCCAGCTTGCCGGCATCGCCCTGGAAGCGTCCTCGCGCAAGTCCTGACCGGGCAGCGCCCGGTCAGCTCCCCTTACTTCCGGCGCCGCGACGCCGCAGCAATCAGCCCCAGACCGGCCAGCAGCATCGCGTACGTTTCGGGCTCGGGCACGACCGTCACATCGACCCACACCGCCTTGTGGTCCGAACTGGCCAGATTGGCGTACAGGTTGGGGTCGCGGAAGGTGCCGACCAGATCGAACAGGTCGCCGGTGGTGTTCGGCACCGACGTGTCCGGATCGACCGGCCAGAAGATGCCGGCATCGGTCATTTCGAGGTTGGCCGACGGCAGAACGTAATCGACGCGCAGGTTGCCCGGTGCCGAATCGCTGAAGTCGGCGGTGTCGTACTGCGGGTCGCCGGTGTGCGACTGGTTGGCCGTGCCGTTGTTGCTCGGGTAGGTTGCCGCGGCCGTGCCGCCGGCCGACGCCGGGGTCAGCGAGGTATTCACCAGCGGGTCGCCCAGCAGCTGGTTGATCGCACCCTGATAGCTGTCGCCGTCGAACGGGTCGGCGTTGTAATCACCGGCGATGACGAACTTCGCGCCCGCGGCCAGGCCGCCTGTGCCGCCCTGATCGTCGTAGATGTAGCCGGCGCCATTGACGTAGTCGGACCAGAAGCGGATTTCGTCGTGGTTGCGCTTGCCGTTGCGGTCTTCAGCGCCGTCGAAGGTCGGCGGCGTCGGGTGGGCGGTCAGGAAATGCACGTCCTGACCGTTGATGCGCACCGTCACGTCGACATGGTTCTTCGACGACAGGCGCAGCGCGTTGATTTCGTCCTGCGAGTAGAAATCGGCGAGCTTGTTGGCAGTCGGGTCATTGGTCAGCAGATTGCCCGGCATGTCCTTCCACAGGAAGGTCTGGAAGCTGCGCACGCCGACGATTTCGTACTTCGAGTAGATCGTGAAGCCGTACTGGCCGCCGTAGTTGCCGAAGCCGAAGGCATCGTCGCCGCCACTGACCACGCCGTTGTTGTTCAGGTCGAAGCCGGATGCCAAGCCGGTATTGGTGTTCGGCGTGTAGCGGTATGCGTAATCGATGCCGCTGGTCAGGCCGCGCACCGCGTTGCCCTGACCGACAGACAGGAAGTTCTGCTGGAACAACTGCGCGCCCTGGCTGGAATAACCGAGGCCCATCGGCGCGCTGCTGGCGGTCGGCGTGCCATTCAGGTCGAAGTCGAATTCGTTCACCAGCAACACGTCGGCGTTCACGCGCTGTGCAATTTCGGCCACGTTGCGCGCCTGCTGGATGCGGTTGGCGACGCTGGTGCTGACGCCGATCGCGCCCGGATTGGCGAGATCGGACAGCAGATCGCCCGCGGCGTCGCGGTTCAGCGAGGCGTTGAAGGTGGCAAAACGAACGGTTTCCGCCTGCGCAGCGCCGGCCGTGGCCAGCAGCGCAAGGGCGATCGGGGTGAGGGCATGTTTCATGTCGAGGCGTCCTTTCAGAGGGGGTGGCTCAGCGACGGCGCATGCGCAGCGTCAGCGTCATCAGGCCGAGGCCGGCGAGGAACTGCACGATGCGGGTGGGCTCGGGCACGGCTGACACTTCGAGCGCGATGAACTGGGTGACCTGGGTGCCGCTGAAGTTGTTGTCGGCGGCCAGCACCAGCGTGCGATTGCCGTTGGCCAGCGTGTGGCCCCAGCTGATCGCCTCGATGTTGTCGAGCGTGATGCCGTCAGAGGTGATCGGCATTTCGAGCAGCAGCTCGCGGCGCATCGGCGTGTAGGTCGCGCCGACGAGACTGTCGAAACTGCTCACGTCGGTGTTGTCCGGCATGATTTCGGCCAGCGTGAGGCGGATCGTGTTGCCCACGCCGAAGGCGAATGCGCGTTCCACCGCGATGAACTGCGTGTCGGAAATCGCCAGCAGTTCGGGCAGGCCGTTGTCAGGGCCGAACGGCGCACCGGGCACGGCATCGACCGGAATCGGCGGCAGTGCATATACATATTGCGCACCGGCCGCGCCGCTGGCCGGATCGAGCGCGGTCACGCGTACCACGCTGCCGTTGTTGACCGACGTGAGCGGGCCGTCCTGCACCAGCGCGTCTTCATTGGCGGTCCAGATGGTGCCATCGGGCGACACCGTCAGCGCCTCGAACAGCTTGTTGCTGCGCCCGCCGGTGGTGGCGTTGTCGACGTAGTTGAACATCGCCGGTGTGGCGAATTCGCGCACGAAGACGCCCGAGGTCGTCATTTCGCGCACGAAAGGCTGGTAGCGGCTGGCCGCGTTGCCGCTCCAGTTGCCTTCCGACGACCAGTACAGATTGCCGTTCGGCGCCACGCGGATGCCTTCCGGATCGACCGTGCGGGCGTTCGACGGGAAGGTCGAGCCGTCCGGCCGCTGCATGAAGGTCTGGCTGTTCACGGTGACGCCGTTGAAGCCGGCGGCGTCGTAATCAAGCGACAGGTTGTAGAAGCGCGGCGTACCGCGCTCGCCGCCGCGGTCATCCGAAATCGCCCAGTAACGGCCGTCGGCGGCGCGGTCGAGCCCGGAAATGCCGCCGAACTCGACGCCTTCGAACAGCGTGCCGGTCGCGATGCGCTGCTCGCCGATGACGCGCAGCGAGAAATCGGCCGCCAGCGCGTGGCCGGCAAAGGTGGCGAGCAGGGCCACCAGCAAGGTCTTTTTCATTTCGTTGTCTCCAGGTGATCAGGCACGACGGCGGGCGGCTGCGCCGATCAGGCCGAGACCGGCCAGCAGCATTGCGTAGGTTTCCGGCTCCGGTACCGGGTTGGCGAGGCTGATCTTCAGGAACTCGGTGTGGTCGGAGCCGAGGTCGCGACCGCCGGTGCCGGGGTAGTTGTTGTCGTTGATCACCAGCAGCGTGTTGGCATCGAGGATGAGCACGTCCTCGATGGTTACGTAGGGGAAGGTGAAGGTGGTGAGGCCGTCGCCATTCAGGTCGTACGGGTCGGCGATGTTCATCAGGTCGACCAGTTCGGTCTTGGTGACGAAGCCGCCGTCGGCAACACCGGTCGTGTCGGCGATGAAAATCTTCTTGAACGGCGTGCCGCTGGTGGCCGTGCCGCCGTTGCGCTCGATCACCAGGAAGCGGTGATCGTCGATGGCCGTCATGTCGCCGATGGCCGTGCCCTGGGCTTCGAGCTGATACAGGTAGTCCAGACCGGTGTAGCGCTCGGTGTCGATATTGAATTCGTTGATGCGCAGGCTTCTGGCGGGGTCGCCGGCAACCGTCTTTTCGAGCAGCGTGTAGAGCCGGTCGCCGCTGGCGTTGATGGCCATGCCTTCGAAACCGCCGGAGCCGCCGAGGTTGCTCGACACCGAACCGTTCAGCACTGCCTCGTTCTGCGGCGCGAACACGCCGGGCAGCGCGATTTCGCGACGCTGCACCACGCCGCTGGCATCGGTCTTCACGAGGTAGGGGCCGAACTCGTCGCCGAACCACAGGTTGCCGTTCTTGTCCTGACGCACCGATTCGATGTCCAGGTCGGCGCCGGTGAGCAGGCGGCCGGACTTGATCGACGCATCGACCAGCGGATTGGCGGCGTTGTTGTAATAGTGGGTGTAATCAGCCTGAACCTTGATGCTCAGCAGGTTTTTCGGGTCGCTCAGCGTGATGCGGCTGGCAGCGGAAAACGCCGGCAGCGAGGCACCGGTGTTCCAGTCGGCGGCGGACACGCTGCCACTGCCGCCCTGTGCGGTGCGGAAGTCGACATTCACCGCATAGCTGCGCAGCAAGGTGTCGCCCGAATTGCCCTGCGCGCCGAAGCCGTTGTCGGTGATGACGCGGAAGCTGCCGTTGGCACCGGCCAGCACGCCGGAGAAGCCCTGCACCGGCTGCAGGTCAATCAGCGGCAGCGGATTGCCACCGGCGCCGGCGCCGGCAAACTGGCCCGAGGTCGGGCCGTCGGAGAAGGTATTGGCCGGCATCACGGCCCAGCCGGCCAGCGTGTTCTGTGCGGCGTGCGCGGCCGGTGCGGCAAAGGCAGCGGTCAGCGCGAGCGCGAGGCTCAGACGTGCGAAATCAGCGTTCATGGTTCATCTCCCCTGTGTGGTCGGTCCGGCCGATGCCGGCAACACGCGGAAGGCTGGGGAGGACGCTTTGCAGTGCCGTGAAGGTGAACTGGTCCGTTCGGATCATGGTGCGTCGCCGGCCGCATGCAGCGTGGCTTTGCACGCAGTGGGCCGGCCCGCCGAAAGCGCGAGCGAGGCCGTTCCCGGACAATTCGTGCAGAGTCAGGATTTCGTGCTGGTTACAAGGAAGGTGAATTCCTGTGACGGGCGTGCAGTGCCGGGGTGCGCGACATCAATCCGGCGGTCGGCGCCGGCCTGCATATAAACTTGCGGCTTTACCCCCTGCGAGACCCGCCATGCCCGTGAATTACCAGACGCCGCCCGCCGAATCCATCCTGCCGGTCGCCGGCGTGCGACTGGGCATCGCCCAGGCCGGCATCCGCAAGGCCAATCGGCGCGACCTGTGCCTGATTTCGCTGGTGCCGGGCGCCCGCGTGGCCGGCGTGTTCACGGTGAACCGCTTCTGCGCCGCGCCGGTGCAGGTGTGCCGCGACCACCTGTCGCGCAGCGACATCCGCGCGCTGGTCATCAATACCGGCATCGCCAACGCCGGCACCGGCGAACCCGGCCTGGTCGCCGCGCACGCCACCTGCATCGCCGTGGCGCGCGTGCTCGGCCTGGCCCCTGAACAGGTGCTGCCGTTTTCCACCGGCGTCATCATGGAGCCGCTGCCGGTCGACCGCATCGAACGTGGTCTGCCCGCCTGCATGGCCGATCTCGACGAAGGCAACTGGCACGCCGCGGCGCACGCCATCATGACCACCGACACCGTCGCCAAGGTGGCGTCGCGCACCGTGCAGATCGACGGCCGCACCGTCACGCTCAGCGGCATCAGCAAGGGTGCCGGCATGATCAAACCCAATATGGCCACCATGCTGGGTTTCATGGCGACCGACGCCGCCGTGTCGCAGACCGCACTCGACGCGATGGTGAAGCACGCCGCCGACCGCTCGTTCAACTGCATCACGGTCGATGGCGACACCTCGACCAATGATTCCTTCATGCTGATCGCGTCGGGCACCGCCGGCAACGCCGAAATCACCGCACTCGACAGCGAAGCCGGCGCCGCACTCGCCGAGGCCGTGACCTCGCTCGCCGCAGAGCTCGCCCAGGCCATCGTGCGCGACGGCGAAGGCGCGACCAAATTCATCACCATCGACATCGAAGGCGGTCGCGACGTCGCAGAGTGCAAGGCAGTCGGCTATGCGATCGCCCACTCGCCGCTGGTGAAAACCGCCTTCTTCGCGTCCGACCCCAACCTCGGTCGCATCCTCGCCGCCGTCGGCAACGCCGCGCAGAACCACCCGCCGCTGGAAGACCTCGACACCTCGAAGGTGAGCCTGTGGATAGGCGACTTCCTGGTCGCGAAAGACGGCGGCCGCAACCCCGCCTACCGCGAAGAGCAGGGCGCCTCGGCCATGGCGCCGGCCGAAATCGGCATCCGCGTCGCCCTTGGCCGCGGCACCGCCCGCGCCACCTGCTGGACCTGCGACTTCAGCTACGACTACGTGAAGATCAACGCGGACTACCGGAGCTAGCCTGCATGGACGCGCTGAACCGGCCGCTGTCCACGTCCGAGCTCGACACACTCGAAGATTTTCTTGCTTTGCCGCACCTGCAGGATTCGTCGATGGATGTGCCGATGCTGGAGGGGTTTCTCACCGCCATTGTCATCGGTCCGCGCGTGGTGTTGCCAACCGAATGGCTGCCTTGGGTGTGGGACAGGCACGATGCGTCGGTGGCGCCCGACTTCGTCGACCGCCGACAGGCCGAGCGCATCATCACACTTCTGATGCGTTTCATGAATGGCATCGCGGACACCTTCCTGAACGAGCCGGATGCCTTCCAGCCCATTTTCTGGCAGCCGGATCGGCGGGGTGCGCCCGAATGGTGTGAAGGCTTCCTGATGGGTACCGATTTCTGCGACGGTGAATGGGAGGACTTGTGGGACGATGAGCCGGAACTCGCGGCACCGCTGATGCGCCTGGGAACCGACGAGGGGCGAGCGACGATCCGCGAGGACGGCGAGGTCGAGATCTGGATGAAGCTGGTCCAGCCGATGGTGGTCGCCCTCCATGAAATCTGGCTCGAAGCGCGCATGTTCTACCCGGAAGGCGATCTGGAGAACGCTTTCGAATATGACGACACGCCCGCCGAACCCTATGTCCGTCCGGAGCCGAAGGTCGGCCGCAACGACACCTGCCCGTGCGGCAGCGGAAAGAAGTTCAAGAAGTGCTGCGGTGGCGGGGGGCGGTCGGTGCATTGATGCGCGCCGGATCGGTATGCGCGGCGCGGTTCGTCGCCACGCAGGCTTGGCAGTGCCTGCAAACCTCCGGCGTCATTCAACCGCGCCACCAAAGTCATGCATTTGCTGCGTGAGTTCTGCCCCCGTGAGATCGATCACCGCAATACCGGACCGGGCAGCGCAGTCGAACATGTCCGAGTAAGGCAGGCCTGCGATTCTGGCGGCACGGCCAAGTGATACCCGCTGATCCTTGAACAGTTGGAGTGCGACGACCTGAGCCAAGCCGGGTGTCTCGGCATAGGTATCAAACGGAACCGCGAGGAAAAGCGCGTGGCCGGATCGGATGACAACGGAAAGCTGCCCCGACGCAGCGCAGTCCAGCAAAGTGTCCGGGTTGTCCCGGATGTCGTCGATATCGAAGGTGTCCATCGTTTCTGCTCTCCTTCACTGCTCCACCGCTTCCTCGCATGGCGTGGGTTCACGCAGGCTTCAATTCGCGGCAGGGTTTCGTGCGTCCGCGGGGCCAGTCTGTCTGCAATGCAGTTGTCTGACAACGGCTACCGACTCCGGCTTGCTGCTGGCTGAGTAAGCGGGCGACGCTGTGTTCTTACTCACATCGCACGTTTCCATTCTGTTTTAGCCCACATCCGGCTCAGGCGAGCGGGGCGCGGGCATCGAGTATGCAAGTGAAACGGGGTGTATCAGTTTTAAATCGGCAAACCGGTGACAAGCGTGTCAGTTTTAAATCGGCATTGACTGGGGGCCTATCCCCGCGGACGCGGGGGAACCCAGTTGGTCGACCTCATCGGCGAGCGCAACACGGGCCTATCCCCGCGGACGCGGGGGAACCGCGGAAGAAAGTGCTTTGCTGCAAGCTTACGGGGGCCTATCCCCGCGGACGCGGGGGAACCTACGACGCCTACGGCGATGAGGAAGCCGATGAGGGCCTATCCCCGCGGACGCGGGGGAACCAGCGTGAGCGCGTCGTCGAGCAGCTGGGTGAAGGGCCTATCCCCGCGGACGCGGGGGAACCTCGCCGGGCACGGTGTCGACGTTGAATTCCTCGGGCCTATCCCCGCGGACGCGGGGGAACCCACTCGCGCCGCTCCCGATCGTAGCTGTGCAAGGGCCTATCCCCGCGGACGCGGGGGAACCGGACCCCACCCCCAGAAGTCGTCGCGCCACGAGGGCCTATCCCCGCGGACGCGGGGGAACCATGCCGCCCAGGCAGCGGAAGCGGCCGACCATGGGCCTATCCCCGCGGACGCGGGGGAACCCCGATCACGAAAAGCTGAAACAGATACTGCTCGGGCCTATCCCCGCGGACGCGGGGGAACCTCTTGCGTGAGCGGCTGGTGAATTTGGGTCACGGGCCTATCCCCGCGGACGCGGGGGAACCTATATCGGTCCATATCGACTCATTCGCCCCGAGGGCCTATCCCCGCGGACGCGGGGGAACCCCTGTAGTTGTCGAGATTGCACATTAGCATCTGGGCCTATCCCCGCGGACGCGGGGGAACCCGTCAATGGTGTTTGGGGATCACCTCATGCTCGGGCCTATCCCCGCGGACGCGGGGGAACCCTTGCCCCAAGCACCGATATCCCGGCATGGGGGGGCCTATCCCCGCGGACGCGGGGGAACCCGCCATCCAGCGCACCGCACGGCTCGGGGAGAGGGCCTATCCCCGCGGACGCGGGGGAACCACCGCCGCACTGGCAGATGTGGGGGCGGCTTGGGGCCTATCCCCGCGGACGCGGGGGAACCTCCGCACGGTCATGAATCCGCCTTCCATCACCGGGCCTATCCCCGCGGACGCGGGGGAACCCGCTGGCGCCTTGGGGTCGCGCGGGTACATGAGGGCCTATCCCCGCGGACGCGGGGGAACCGAAGGCTTGCGCCGGCTGCGTGCGAACGACGAGGGCCTATCCCCGCGGACGCGGGGGAACCCACGCGGGCCAGGTAGGGCGAGCCCGTACTTCGGGCCTATCCCCGCGGACGCGGGGGAACCCGGCTGGACGGTTTCGACCGGTGGCGGCACTGCGGCCTATCCCCGCGGACGCGGGGGAACCAACACTTCTACCTGTCGGCGGAATCCTCCTACGGGCCTATCCCCGCGGACGCGGGGGAACCAGCCGTGCGACCTGCTTCATGTGCTGCAGCTGGGGCCTATCCCCGCGGACGCGGGGGAACCAATCATCGAAATTTCTCCGTCAGTGAATACTCGGGCCTATCCCCGCGGACGCGGGGGAACCGGCGCGATGTGCAGTCCGGCATCCTGCGCAACGGGCCTATCCCCGCGGACGCGGGGGAACCCGGTGCTCGTCACGAGCGGGAAGGTGTCTCGCGGGCCTATCCCCGCGGACGCGGGGGAACCAAATATTACGAAGGCGGCACCTACCACTATTGGGGCCTATCCCCGCGGACGCGGGGGAACCGAAGAGGCGCTGTCGAAAGCGCTCGCGAAATCGGGCCTATCCCCGCGGACGCGGGGGAACCAAGGTCCTGAAAGGCGCCTTCCCGAAGGTCAAGGGCCTATCCCCGCGGACGCGGGGGAACCCCGCACAGACGTGTCCGGCCCCCACAGCTGGGGGGCCTATCCCCGCGGACGCGGGGGAACCGTTCGACACGGTCGAGTACTGCTACCTCGACGGGGCCTATCCCCGCGGACGCGGGGGAACCCTCGCGGAGCAGCGCATCCACTACATGGATTCGGGCCTATCCCCGCGGACGCGGGGGAACCGCCTGCAATCGTCATTGCCTCACCTGTCCATCGGGCCTATCCCCGCGGACGCGGGGGAACCCTGCACCGGCCACGTCAGGAATCGGCTCACGAGGGCCTATCCCCGCGGACGCGGGGGAACCGTGCAGGGCGCGTTCGAGTACGGGCAGCGCATGGGCCTATCCCCGCGGACGCGGGGGAACCCCGCGCACTTGGTCGCCGCTTCGGGCGTGTCTGGGCCTATCCCCGCGGACGCGGGGGAACCGTGGCGCCAGCGATCTGCACTTCTGCCGTGATGGGCCTATCCCCGCGGACGCGGGGGAACCGATGACCGGGCAGTATTACCTGCCGGGTCAGCGGGCCTATCCCCGCGGACGCGGGGGAACCCAGGGCGGCGGCTACATCATGCAGGGCATCGAGGGCCTATCCCCGCGGACGCGGGGGAACCCCTTCACGACGACAGTGAGCGTGAGTGATCGAGGGCCTATCCCCGCGGACGCGGGGGAACCACCATCACGCGGATGATCGATGCGGCGAGCGGGGGCCTATCCCCGCGGACGCG
>NZ_JAUYNV010000001.1 GCF_030698125.1 Methyloversatilis sp. | reverse complement strand
CGACACGCCGGGCCACGAGCAATACACGCGGAACATGGTGACCGGTGCGTCGACGGCCGACCTGGCGATCATCCTGGTCGACGCCCGTCACGGCGTGCAGACGCAGACGCGCCGCCACAGCTTCCTGGTGTCGCTGATCGGCATCAGGCGCGTGGTGGTGGCGATCAACAAAATGGATCTGGTCGGCTTTTCGCAGGACGTGTATGACCGCATCGAGCGTGACTACCGTGCCTTCGCGGCGCAGATCGGGCTGAACGACATCCTGTGCATTCCGATGTCGGCGCTCCGGGGCGACAACATCACCGACAAGAGCGATCGCACGCCCTGGTATGCCGGCCCGACGCTGATGGAGCATCTCGAAACGGTGCCGATCGACGACATCCAGACGAGCGGCCCGTTCCGCCTGCCGGTGCAGTGGGTCAATCGACCCAACCTCGACTTCCGCGGCTTCTCCGGACTGATCGCTTCGGGCACGGTGCGCCCGGGCGACCGTATCCGCGTGCAGCCCTCCGGTCGAGACAGCACGGTCGAGCGCATCGTCGTGTCCGGTGGCGACATGACTGAAGCCGTCGCCGGCCAGTCGGTCACGCTGACGCTGAGCGACGAGATCGACTGCAGCCGCGGCGACGTCATCGTCGCGGCGGCGCAACCGTCCGGCGCAGGCGACAGTTTCGACGCCACGCTGGTGTGGATGAGTGACGAAGCGCTCGCCACCGGCCGCAGCTATCTGATGAAGAGCGGCACGCGCACCGTCGGCGCCACCATCAACGCGATCGAGTACCGCGTCAATGTGAACACGATGGAGCGCGGCGAGGCGGCTTCGCTGGCACTGAACGAAATCGGCCGCGTCACGCTGGTGACCGACCGCCTGATCGCCTTCGATCCGTATGAAGCGGTGCACGACACCGGCAGCTTCATCCTGATCGACCGCCTGAGCAACAACACGGTCGGCGCCGGCCTGCTGCACGGCGCCCGCAGCAAGCCGCGCGATCTCGGCTGGACGCAGCTCGACACCGGCCGCACCGCACGCGCGGCACTCAAGCAGCAGTCGCCGCTGCTGCTGTGGGCCGGCGAAGGCATCGACGCGACCCGGCTGGAGCAGAAGCTGATGTCGCTCGGCCGCCATACGCTGACCGTACCTGCCGCCACCGCCGACCTGCTGCGCGTCGCCGGGCTGTTGCTCGACGCCGGCCTGATCGTCGTCATCGATGCCGAATCGGCACAGCCGCCAAGCCTGGGTGCGGTGATCGCGGCGGGCGAGCACATCGAGCTGGCGGTCGCCTCCGGTACATCGCAGGCGGCGCTGGACGAAACCGGCAGCGTGCTGGCGGTACCCGATGGGGTCGCCGAAGAGCAGGTCGAGCAGATCGTCGAAACGCTGCGCAGGGCAGGGCGGCTGGGCTGACCGGCTTCCTGCCGCGGACGTGCGCGGCAGGAAGTCTTTCAGTGCAGACGCCCCCTGGAAGCCTCCTTCCGGGGGCTTGCCGTGCGTTGTTCCCCACGCCCTGCATCCGGTCTTTCCGCGTCCGGATGCGGCGGGGCAAGTTCTCGAATCCACACCACTGCCAGCGCTTCAATCACCGGATTGCCTGATGACCACCCCTTCGACCCCTGCCGCGCCGGGCATCGAACCCCGTCTGACCTCGCTGTCGCATGGCGGGGGCTGCGGCTGCAAGATCGCGCCCGGCGTGCTGTCGGACATCCTGCGCGGCATGCCCGCGATGCCGCTGCCACCGGAACTGATGGTCGGCATCGAAACGTCGGATGACGCGGCGGTGTACCGGCTGAACGACGAACAGGCACTGGTCGCCACGACCGATTTTTTCATGCCCATCGTCGACGATCCGTACGACTTCGGGCGCATCGCGGCCACCAACGCGCTGAGCGATGTCTATGCCATGGGTGGGCGGCCCATCATGGCGCTGGCGCTGGTCGGCATGCCGATCAACGTGCTGTCGGTTGCCACCATCGGCCGCATTCTCGAAGGCGGCGCCAGCGTGTGCCGCGATGCCGGCATTCCGGTGGCGGGCGGTCACACGATCGACTCGGTCGAAGCGATCTACGGTCTGGTCGCCATGGGGCTGGTGCATCCTGCGCAAGTGCGTCGCAATGCCGATGCCCGGCCGGGCGATCTGCTGGTGCTCGGCAAGCCGCTTGGTGTCGGCATTCTTTCGGCGGCGCTGAAGAAGGGCGTACTCGATGACGCCGGATACGCCCGCATGATCGCCACGACAACAAAACTGAATACGCCCGGGCCTGATCTTGCCGCGCTGCCGGGTGTGCATGCGATGACCGATGTGACAGGGTTCGGGCTCGCCGGCCATGCGCTTGAACTGGCGCGCGGTGCCGGCTGCGACCTGCACATCGACTGGGCGAAGGTGCCGCTGCTCGACGGCGTGCGCGCGCTTGCGCTCGCGGGATGCGTCACCGGCGCTTCGGGTCGCAACTGGGGCGGCTACGGCAGCGAAGTGTTGCTGCCGGAGGCTTTCGCCGCCGAAGACCGCGCCCTGCTGACCGACCCGCAGACCAGCGGCGGCCTGCTCGTGTCGTGCGAGGCGGCCAGCCTCGATGCCGTTTGCGCCGTGTTCGATCGCCACGGCTTTTCCGCGCCGGCGGTCATCGGCGAGGTGGGCAGCAAAAGCGCTGCACCGCGACTGAGCGTGTTGCGGCGCTGACCGGTCGGCGCGCCGCCTTGTGCGCACCCATGCTATTTTCGAGTCGCCTGCCACGGCAAACACGTGGCAGGCGACCGACGCCCGGATGGTGAAACTGGTAGACACAAGGGACTTAAAATCCCTCGACGCAAGTCATGCGGGTTCAATTCCCGCTCCGGGCACCACACATTACGCATGACGGTTCGCTCACCGTCTGATCGCCCGACCGCGTCATCGCGCGCAAGGACCGCCCGATGCGGCGATAATCGAGCTCCTTCCAGCGTTTCGCGCCCTGCCGGCGCCACCGGCCCGCATGTTTGTCCCGTCGCCCGACTCACCCCGATTGCTGCTTGCGCCGATGGAAGGCCTGCTTGATGCACGCCTGCGTGCTGTCGTCACGCAGGCGACGCGCTACGACTGGTGCGTCACCGAATTCGTCCGTGTCACCAATATGCTGCTGCCGGCACGCGTCTACACGCGGGTCGCGCCTGAACTGCTCGCACAGTCGAAAACGGCCGGTGGCGTGCCGCTGCGCGTGCAATTGCTCGGCTCCGATCCGGCCTGCCTCGCCGACAACGCAGACCTGCTGGCGCAACTGCATCCGGCGGGCATCGATCTGAATTTTGGCTGCCCGGCGCCGACGGTGAACCGCCATCGCGGCGGCGCGGTGCTGCTCGACGAGCCGGAACTGCTGTTCGACATCGTCCGGGAAGTGAGCCGTGCGGTGGCCGGCCGCGTACCCTTCACCGCCAAGATGCGGCTCGGCGTGAAGGACACCGCGCGCGCCATCGAGGCGGCGCAGGCACTGGCTGACGGCGGCGCGCAGATGATAGTCGTGCATGCCCGCACCAAGGCCGACGGCTACCGTCCGCCGGCGCATTGGCCGTGGGTCGCGCGCATTGCCGAATCGGTGAAGGTGCCGGTGATCGCCAATGGCGAAATCTGGACGGTGGAGGATTACCTGCGCTGCCGCGCGGAAAGCGGCCTGGGTGACGTGATGCTCGGCCGAGGCGCTGTAGCCGACCCGCTGCTTGCCGAACGCATCCGCCGGCACATCCGGGGTGAGGCTGCGACTGCGCCGGAGCAGGACTGGCTTTGCCTGATGCCGCTGCTGGCCGAGTACTGGCGGCGCGTGCTCGGCCATGTGGAAGCGCGGCACGCGGCCGGCCGGCTCAAGCAGTGGCTGAACCTGCTGCGGCGTACCTATCCACAGGCTGAGGTGCTGTACCAGCAACTGCGGCCGGTGCGCGCCAACAATGATATCGAGCGCATCTTGCTGGCCGCCGTCGAGCCCGTCGAGGCGCTGGCTGCCTGAGCGCTTCGCCGGCCCAGTGGTGTCGCTTATTCAGGCTTGCCGAGTTTGTCCACCATATTCATCAGTGTGCGGATCTGCGGCGCATCGCGCGTGGCGTAGCCGTGCAGGTCGGTCGGCGTGGTGTAGCCCCACCAGTCCCAGCAGCCCATCGGATTGCCAACGCTATCCCAGCTGCCGCGTTCCAGCGGCTTGATCGCGCCGACGCGCGGAAACAGCAGCACCAGACGGAGTGGCCCGGCCCAGCGCGTGTAGCCCCCGCCTTCGCTGAAGGCCTGGAAACTTTCGTCCGTCATGCCCTGCCGGCAACCGTGCAGCGCGACATGGATGCCGCACTTTTCGTCCCGGCAACGCTCGGGCACGAATACATGAGCCGATTCGGCCAGACCCAGCATGCGCATTGCGGCTTCGGGATCGGCCATGCCGGGTGTGACCGGAACGTAGTCGGCCTGGCGCAGCGCGTACCACTGGCCGGCGCCGTCGTCCGCCCGGGCGCGCGGCTTCTTGTACAGGCTGCGCAGCATGAAGCCGGCGGCATCGAAATCACAGCCGCTGACGAAATCCTCGTCGCTGGCGTCGCACGCGCCCTGCGCGGGATCGTTCGTCGGCAGGGTATGCGGCGTGGCGCGCGGCTCTCCGCGCACGATCAGACCGTTGAAATGCAGGAAAAAGGTGTGCTGCGCTGCCGATGCCTTGGCGCCGACCACGCGGTCTTCGCTGCCGCGGTATTCCCAGATGCGTTGGCCGGCCATGTTGGAGACAGGGTCGATGCGTTCGCGCTGCGCCAGCTTCTTCGTGTCGGCGATCAGGTCCTGCACTTCGATGTCGCGCTCGCCCGAACTGAACAGCGACAGCCCGAACATCGGTCCGAACAGTTCGCGCAACCAGGTGCGACCCAGCGTCAGGCAGTCATTGGTCGCCTTGGTGACGAAACCCTGCGCGCACAGATAGGGCGGCCCGGACACGATGCCGATGCCGCGCACCCGCGACGAATGCGCAACACCCATCTGCACCGCCATGGCGGCGCCGGACGACAAGCCCGAGACGGTGAAATGCCGTTGATCGAGGTTCAGCGGCGGCGGTGAGTCAAGCGCCGGTGCGAGCGGTGAGAGAAGAAGTGCGACGAGTGCTCCGAGCACCCGGATCCGTACAGCAGTGACAGGCATGAAAACACTCCGGCTTCGTTCAGGTCACAGTATGCGCATTCGGATGCTGCGGCGCAAAATCAGTCTGTGGCGGATGAGCGACGGACAGCGGACGATGCCTGGCTGTCGCGCCGGACCGGCGTGGATATGCGCCGATCTTCTCAAGTGGTCAAAACTTCTGAAAGAAGGAAGTTAAACGTAGTCTAGTTCGTATTGTTCGATGTTTGACGCAGCACTAGTATCGGACACTGACACGTGTTGCGCCCCGGTGCGCCACGCCGATTCACCGAAGGCGGTGCGCGTTGCCCGCCGAAGAAAAAGGAGATTCACGC
The DNA here is from genome assembly GCF_030698125.1 of Methyloversatilis sp. GTDB lineage: Bacteria > Pseudomonadota > Gammaproteobacteria > Burkholderiales > Rhodocyclaceae > Methyloversatilis. The sequence goes on along the minus strand of NZ_JAUYNV010000001.1, from coordinate 101,650 downwards.
CATGAAACGCGTCCTGCTGTTCCTCGCCACCAACATGGCCATCGTGCTGGTCCTGTCCATCACCATGCGTTTGCTGGGCGTCGAGCCCTACCTGAACGAGAACGGGCTCAACCTGGGCTCTTTGCTGATTTTCGCCGCTGTGATGGGTTTCGGCGGCTCGCTGATTTCGCTCGCCATCTCGAAATGGACGGCCAAGAGGGCGATGGGCGTGCGGGTGATCGAAACGCCGGCGAACTCGACCGAGTTCTGGCTGTATGAGACGGTGCGCAAGTATTCGGAAGAAGCCGGCATCAAGATGCCCGAGGTCGGTATCTACGATGCGCCCGACGTGAATGCGTTTGCTACGGGAATGAGCAAGAACAGTTCGCTCATCGCAGTGTCCAGCGGCCTGTTGCAGCAGATGACCCGTGCCGAGGCCGAAGCGGTCATCGGGCACGAGGTGGCGCACGCCGCCAACGGCGACATGGTTACGCTCGCGCTGATACAGGGCGTCGTGAATACCTTCGTGATGTTCCTGTCGCGCGTCATCGGCCATACGGTCGACCGGGTCGTGTTCAAGAACGAAAACGGTCATGGCCCGGCCTTTTTCGTCACCATGATCGTGGCCGAACTGATCCTCGGCGTTCTCGCATCCATCATCGTCATGTGGTTTTCGCGTCGTCGCGAATTCCGTGCCGACACCGGCGGCGCACGACTGGCCGGCCGCAGCAACATGATCGCCGCGCTGGAGCGCCTGAACTCGCTGCATCCGCAGCCGCTGCCCGACAAGATGGCCGCGTTCGGCATCGCGGGCGGCGGCAATGGCGGCCTCAAGCGCCTGTTCATGACGCACCCGCCGCTGGAAGAACGCATCGCTGCGCTGAAGGCTGCGCAATGAGTGCGTCAGCGATGCAGTCGAGTAACCCAACCGGAGTGACGGCATGAAGCCCGAAGAACAGAGCGCCCTGCTGGCCATCGTGCTGCATGCAGCGCTCGCCGACGGTAGCAAGCATGACCGCGAACGAGATGAAATCCGCCGTATCGCCGAATCCATTTCAGGGGAAGCGGGCGGCGCCGATCTGGGACGCGTCTATCAGGACGTGCTGCTCAGGCGCGTTTCGCTCGATGCGCGCATCGCCGCGCTGACCGACGTGGGCCAGCGCCAGCTCGCTTATGAAATGGCGGTGTGCGTCTGCGACGCCGATGGCCGGCAGAGCGAAGCGGAACAGCGCTTTCTTGGCGATCTGAAGACCCGTCTGCTGCTCGATGCGCAGCAGGTGGCCAACTTTGACGCCGAAGTCGATGCCATCGTGGCATCAAGCGAGGTGGCGGTGCCGGTGTCCGCCGGTGACGCAACGCGTCCGGTGGTGCCGGCACCTGCGGCGGTGGGGGCGACAGTGTTCCAGTCGTCGGTGCCGGAGGCCGAACTCGACAAATCCATCCTCAACCACTCGCTGATCAATGGTGCGCTGGAGCTGCTGCCGCAGTCCTGGGCGTCGATGGCCATCATCCCTCTGCAGGTCAAGATGGTCTATGGCATCGGCAAGGCGCACGGTGTGACGCTGGATCAGGGCCACATCCGGGAGTTCATCGCCGCGGCCGGCGTCGGGCTCACGTCGCAATACCTCGAACAGTTCGGCCGCAAGCTGCTTGGCGGCCTGCTGGGAAAGGCGGCCGGCAAGACCTTCGGCAAGCTGGGCGGCGCGGCGACCGGGATGGCGTTTTCGTTCGCCACCACCTACGCGCTCGGGCAACTGGCGAAGCGCTATTACGCCGGCGGTCGCGTGATGAATACCACGATGCTGCGCGATACCTTCCAGAACCTGCTCGCGCCGGCGAAGCAGATGCAGACGCAGTACCTGCCACAGATTCGACAGCAGGCCGAAACACTGGACATGGGCCGGGTGATGGCGATGGTTCGAGGCAACTGAAAGAGTGCCTGCTTGACACGTCAGGGGTGACGGGCGTGTAAGCAGCATTTGTCCGGGCGGGCGTCCCGCGTCCGCCATCCACAAGACCGGAAGCCGGAACGGCTGCACGATCGACCGCCCAATTCCTGGGTGCTTACAGGCGCTGCGACAGACCACCCCGCCGAATCTTCAGTGTTGAAGATTCAAGCCGATATCATGATCACGAGCTGGAATCCGGGCCATGATCAGGGAGGCGGTGCACGGCATGAAGGCGGATCGATCCTCCCGCGGCGCTCTGGCGTGAGTCTGCGTACGCGCATATTGCTGCTGGCGCTGGCGGCCTCCGTGTTGCCGGTGCTCGCCATGCTCTGGCTGCTGCTGGAAAACCGCAGCGCCACTGTGGCGCAGGCGCGCGAGCAACTCATCGCGCGTACCGACATCATTGCCGGCGAACTCGACGACAGGATCGCCGGCACGGCCCAGTTGCTTTTCGGTCTGGGTCGCGTGGGCGTCGTTGGCAGTGATGACGAGGTAGCGTGCTCGGCCTTTCTTGCCGACGTGCTGAAGGAACATCCCCAGTACACGGGCATCCTGACCATCCTGCCAGACGGCCGGCTGCACTGCGACTCGCTGCGCAGTGGTCGTACGCTGCAGCTGGATGACCGGGGCTACTTCCAGCGGGCGCTGAGCTCGGATGGCCCGGTGGTGGAACCGGTGATCGGGCGTCTGACCGGCAAGGGCGTGTTGCAGATCGCCTATCCGGTGCGCGCGGCGGACGGCGCGCTGCGCTACATCCTGCTTGCGTCGCTGGATATGGATACATACGGCCGCGCGGTGGCCAAGGCGCTGCCTTATGCGCGCATGCATTTCCAGGTCTGGAACCATGATGGTTCCATCGTCATGGATTTCCCCGGTGCTCAGCAGGCTGCGATGGATATCGGACCCGCGCCGCGCCGATTCATGCTGGCGGCCAGTCCGGGGCGCACCGAAACTCTGGATCCGGGATCGGGCGCCCGCATCTGGGCGCGTTCTGCGCTGCCGCGTACGCCGGCCGCAGATCTGCATCTCGCGCTGAGTGTGCCAGAGGCCGATCTGAACGAACGAATAGACAGCCAGTTCAGGCGGGCGCTCGGAGCGCTCGTTGCGCTGGCAGTGCTCATTTTTGCCAGCGCCGCCGTACTGGGCGAGTTTGCGGTGCGACGGCAGACCATGCGTCTGATGCAGGCGATCTCGCGGGTGGATGCCGGCGATTACAGCCTCCCGGGCGACGCGCAGTATCCGCGGGGCGAACTCGGCGAGGTCATGCAGGCACTTGACCGCATGGCGTGTTCGCTGGACCAGCAACGTCAGCAAATTGCCCGCAACAACGAGGCGCTGGAGCGGCAGGCGTGCATCGATGCGCTGACCGGCCTGGCCAATCGTCACATGCTTACTGACCGGCTAGGCCATGCACTGGGCCCACGCGCGACGTGTGAATCGCGTAGCGGGCGTGCTGATGCTGGACCTCGACCGGTTCAAGACGGTGAACGACAGCCTGGGGCACAGCCAGGGCGACCTGCTGCTGCAGGAAGTTGCGGGTCGTCTGAGCCGGTGCGTGCGCGAGGGCGATACCGTGGCGCGGCTGGGCGGTGACGAGTTTGTCGTCGTGCTCGCCGACATGGCCGATGCGGACCACATCGTGCCGGTGGCGCGGAAGATACTGTGCGCACTTGCAGCGCCGGTCGAGGTCGGTCTGCAGGTCCTGTCAGTCACGACCAGTCTGGGCATCGCTGTCTTTCCACGCGATGGTGCCACCGCCGATGCGTTGCTGCAGCACGCCGATACGGCGATGTACCGTGCCAAGGATCAGGGCGGGAACGCCATGGCATTCTTCACGCCCGAAATGATGCAGGTGATGGTTGAGCGTCTGCAGGTCGAAGCCGGCCTGCGCCGCGCGCTTGATCAGGGCGAGCTGCGACTGCACTTCCAGGCCATCATCGATGCGCGCAGCGGTCTTGTTACGTCGGCCGAAGCGCTTGTCCGCTGGCAGGATCCGCAGCGCGGGCTGGTGTCGCCGATCCAGTTCATACCGATCGCCGAGGAAACCGGGCTCATCGTGCCGATCGGCCAGTGGGTGCTGCGCGAGGCCTGCCGTCAGGCGCAGGTCTGGCGGACGCTCGGACTGGGGGATATTCCGGTGGCGGTCAATCTGTCGGCGCGCCAGTTCAGCGTACCTTCGCTCGATGAATCGGTCGCGCAGGCACTTGCGGACAGCCAGTGTCCAGCGTCGCTGCTGCATCTTGAAATCACCGAAAGCTCGATCATGGAGCACGTCGATCAAGCGCTCGAAACCCTGCACCGTCTTGCTGCGCTGGGTGTGCACCTGACCATTGACGACTTTGGTACCGGCTACTCGTCGCTCAGCAAGCTCAAGCAGTTTCCGGTGCGCACGCTCAAGATCGACCGCAGTTTCATCCACGACATCGAAGTTGATGCCAGTGATGATGTGCTGGTCGACGCCATCCTCGCACTCGCCCAGAAGCTCGGCTTGCGCACCGTGGCCGAAGGCGTCGAAACCCCGGCCCAGGTCGCTTTCCTCGAAAAACGCGGCTGTGACGCCTACCAGGGCTTCCTGTTCTCAAGACCCTGCGGATCGTCTGCCTTCATACAGATGGTGCGCGAACGAAATGGCGCAGCGGTTAATGGGCCTATGGATGCGGCGAACCACGCACCAGCCTGCGACATACCGACGTGAGGAAACCGTCCTGGTCAACGGCAGAAACGAAAAACCCACTGACGAATCAGTGGGTTATCGTTCGATTGGTGGAGGCGGCGGGAATCGAACCCGCGTCCGCAAGCCCTACACAGACAGTTCTACATACTTAGCCTGGCCATTTGGTCTAACCCGTCACCCGCCGACCCGGCAGGCTGATGAAAGGCGATCCGCTTGGTTTTCGTGATGCACCACGCGGCGGAGTGCATCCTTACTTTAGCTGTTAATGGCGCTGCGACCGGTTGCCCGGCCCGACCCGCTAATCAGTCGGTGCAGCGTCCGGCCTTAAGCGGCCAGAGCGTAAGATTCGTCGTTGGCGACTATCTAATTTTCGGTTGGATTTACGAGGTACTCCGACCCTCGGTATGCCCTGCGCTGCTTCGCGACCCACGTCGAGACCAGGTCGCCCCCTCAGCACGCATATGGTACCACCCGACGGTGATTACAAGAGGGTGAGCAGTTCGAGCGGGTGGTGGATGATGTGGTCGGCACCCCAGTCGCGGTAGTGCGTGCCGCTGCCGAGATAGCCGAAGGCGGCCGTAACGGTGCGCATGCCGGCGGCCCGCCCGGCGTCGATGTCGCGCAGGTCATCGCCGACGTAGATGCAGCGTGCCGGGTCAACTTCCATCTCCTCTGCCGCGAGAATCAGGCCTGCAGGATCCGGTTTCGGCACGGGGACGCTGTCACCGCTGACAATGCTGGACGCGCGTTCGTGCAGACCGAGTTCGCGCATCAATGGCAGCGTGAAGCGCGCCGCCTTGTTCGTGACTACGCCCCAGGGCAGGCTTGCGAGTTCGAGTCGGGTCAGAACTTCACCCATGCCTTCAAACAAGCGGGTCTGGACGCATAGCGCGGTTTCGTAAATCGTCAGGAACCGACTGGCGAGGGCGGCATAGCGCTCGTCGTCCGGGGTGATCCCGAATCCGGCGCCGATCAGGCCGCGTGCGCCGGCCGAAGTGTGTGGCCGCAGCACTTCGGGTGGCAGTTCAGGCAGGCCGGATTCGCTGCGCAACCGGTTCAGCGCGCCGCCGAGGTCGGGCGCGGTGTCGGCCAGTGTTCCGTCCAGGTCGAACAGCACACCACGCGTACGCAATTCATTCATCGCGCACGCATCGCATCAGGTAATTGACTGAGGTGTCGCGACCTAGCGAATACACCTTGGTAAGCGGGTTGTAACTCATCCCCATCAGCTCGGCTTCACGCAGCCCTGCCGCTCGCGCGTCCTGCGCGAGTTCGGACGGTTTGATGAATTTTTCGTATTCGTGCGTACCGCGCGGCAACAGGCGCAGGACATATTCTGCACCGACGATGGCGAACAGCCAGGACTTCGGGTTGCGGTTGAGCGTCGAGAAGAAGACTGTGCCGCCCGGGCGCACCATTGTTGCGCAGGCGCGTATCGTGCTCGCCGGATCGGGCACGTGTTCCAGCATTTCCATGCAGGTGACCACATCGTACTGGCCGGCATTTTCCCGTGCGTGGTCTTCGGCGGACTCGAGTACGTACCGCACGATGCGGCCGCTTTCCAGCAAATGCAGGCGCGCGACCGACAGCGCTTTTTCGCCGAGATCGATGCCGGTCACCACAGCGCCGCGCGCTGCCATGCTTTCCGACAGGATGCCACCGCCGCACCCAACGTCGAGCACTTGCTTGCCGGCGATGCCGACGCAGCGGTCTATCCAGTCGAGGCGCAGAGGGTTGATTTCATGCAGCGGGCGAAATTCCGATTCCGGATCCCACCAGCGGTGCGCGAGCTCGGAAAACTTTTCGAGCTCGAGCGGATCGGCGTTCTGTTGAGTAGTCATGTGCGTATGGACAGGGCAAGACGTTCATCGGTTTCAGCCGATGGTATACGCAGCCTCCGGAAAAGCCAGGCGAAAAAAAGCCCTGCACGAATGCAGGGCTTTTCAGATCAAGGGACCCGCTTACTTCTGGGTGCCGATGATTTCGATATCCACGCGACGGTCAGGCTGGAGGCAATTCACCAGCTTCTTGTTGCGGAAGTTTTCTGCGCCCATCTTCATGCAGGCATCGCCCGTAACCGGCTGCGATTCGCCCTTGCCTTCCGTGTACACACGGTTAGCTTCGACGCCCTTGCTGACGATGTAGTCCTTGACCGCAGCTGCGCGCTTCTCGGACAGCGTCTGGTTGTACTTTTCCTTGCCGATTCGGTCGGCGTGGCCGACGGCAATGATCACTTCAAGGTCGATGGAACCGAGCTTGCTGACCACGTCATCGATCTTGTCCTTGCCTTCTTGGCGCAGCACGGCCTTGTCGAAGTCGAACAGGGCGTCAGCCGACAGGGTGATCTTCTGCGCGGCGGGCTTCGGTGCCGGTGCCGGTGCTGGTGCCGGTTCGGCCTTCGGTGCCGGGGCAGCAACCGGAGCGGGCGGCTCGCAAACATCCTTCGGCAGCAGGTCCTTGTCGCAGGCGCAGCCGACTGCAGGCACTGACGCGGCGTAGGCCGGGGTCCAGAATCCGGTTCTCCAGCACAGGCCGGTTGCGCTGCGAACAACAACGCCGCGGCTGTCGATCACGTACGGGACGTGGGCCTGGATTTTCGGGTCGACCTTGATGTCTTCAGCCGCGGATGCATTCGAAGCAAAGCCGGCGGAAGCGGCGAGCAGAGCGATGAGCAGCGGTTTTTGCGTCAGTTGTTTTAGCATGATCCCCTCATATGAGACTTGAATCGGTTGTAAATCGGACCTTCCATGGATTCGCAAGATTCCGGTCGAAACGCCCGCAATGTCTTTGCTGAAACCACGATCACCAGCGATATCCGCCAGAACGGCAGCGGCAAGCCGTTATTTAATCACCTTAGTTTGCCACAGCCGCCCGCGCGCCTTCAATTCGTTGTTGTGCGGGTGCAACAGAATGCCACGGCTGACGCGGGCTTCTCCTGCGACCCATACTTCGCTGACATGTTCCCGACCGGCGGCGTAAACAATGTGCGAAAGGGGCGCGTAACAGGGCCGCGTTTCCATTGCGTCGAAGGCCACGGCGCAGAGATCGGCCGACTTGCCCGGGCTGATCGATCCGATAAGGTGATCGAGACCGAGCGCGCGCGCGCCACCCAGTGTTGCCATTTGCAACAACTGTGTCGCCGGCAACGCAGCCGCGTCGCCCGTGGTCAGCTTGGCAAGAAGCCCTGTCTGGCGCATCTCCTGAAAGAGGTCAAGCCGGTTGTTGCTGGCGGCCCCGTCGCTGCCGAGACTGACATTGACGCCCGCCCTCAACAGCGCTGTGACAGGCGCGGCCCCGCTTGCAAGTTTCATGTTGGAAGTGGGGCAGTGCGTGACGCTTGCACCTTCGCGGGCCAGCAGCGCGATTTCGTCGCCGTCCAGATGCACCGCGTGCACCGCGATCAGTCCGGGGCCGATCAGCCCAAGCCGGCGCAGACGTTCAAGCGGCCTCACGCCGTGTTGGGCAATGCTCTGCTCGATTTCGCATTGTGTCTCGTGCACATGGATGTGGACGGGCAGATCAAGTTGCTCTGCCAGAGTGCGGATGCGCTCGAACGTGGTGTCGGAGACCGTGTAGGGTGCATGCGGCGACAATGTGAAGTGAAGCAGCGGATGGGATTTGTAGTGATCCCTCACCGCGAGCCCTCGGCTGATGTACTGATCGGCGTCGCTGGCCCAGGCGCTGGGAAACTCGATCACCACAATGCCCAGGGCGGCGCGCATGCCAAGATCGATCGCAGCTTCGGCAGCAGCGTCCGGGAAGAAGTACATGTCGTTGAAGCAGGTGATGCCGCCGCGCAGCATTTCAGCGCAGGCAAGCGCGGTTCCGTCGCGGACGAAGTCGTGGCTCACGTGTTCCTGCTCGGCCGGCCATATGTTCTCGGTCAGCCAGCGCATCAGCGGCAGGTCGTCGGCGTAGCCTCGCAGCAGATTCATCGCGGCGTGGCTGTGTGCATTGACCAGGCCCGGAATCAACACATGCTCGTCCAGCGTCCGGAGTTCGACCGGTGCGTAGCGCTGGCGTGCTTCTTCAGCTGGCAGGAGATCAACGATGCGGCCGTTGCTGACCGCAACGGCGTGATGTTCGAGCAGCACCCCGGCCGGTTCGACCGGGATGATCCAGCGGGCCTCGATCAACAGGTCGATGGCGATGGGCGCTTGCGCTGTCTGCATGGGTGTCGGGCGGCGGAGAGGTCGGTGCGATTTGACGAAGTCTAGTCTGTCCGGGTGACGTGCGGCGGCCCCGGGGCGAGTGCAAGCGCATGTTAAACTTGCGGTTTGGCTGCACAAACCGCCCGCACAGACAGCACGCCGTCTGACTGGTTTCATACAACGACAGCCGCCGTCCGCCTCCCGCCCTCAGATGACCATTTCTTTTGCCAAGGAAACGCTGCCCATTTCGCTCGAAGACGAAATGCGGCATTCCTACCTCGATTACGCGATGAGCGTGATCGTTGGCCGCGCGCTGCCCGATGTGCGCGACGGCCTCAAACCGGTGCATCGCCGGGTGCTGTTCGCGATGCACGAAGCGAACATCCAGTGGAACCGCCCCTATGTGAAGTGCGCCCGCGTCGTCGGCGACGTCATGGGTAAATACCATCCGCACGGCGACTCGGCGATCTACGACACGCTGGTGCGCATGGCGCAGGACTTCTCGCTGCGCTACACGCTGATCGATGGTCAGGGCAATTTCGGATCGGTAGACGGCGATAACGCTGCCGCAATGCGTTACACCGAGTGCCGGCTCGACAAGATCGCAGCCGAACTGCTGGCCGACATCGACAAGGAAACCGTCGATTTCGGGCCGAACTACGACGGCAAGGAGCAGGAGCCGCTGGTGCTGCCCAGCCGTATCCCGAACCTGCTGATCAATGGCAGTGCCGGCATCGCCGTGGGCATGGCGACCAACATTCCGCCGCACAATCTCGGCGAAGTACTCGACGCCTGCCAGTTGCTGCTGAAAGAGCCGGATACGACGATCGAACAGTTGATCGACATCGTGCAGGCTCCCGATTTCCCGACCAGTGGATTCATTTACGGTCTTACCGGCGTGCGCGAGGGCTACATGACCGGCCGCGGCCGCGTCGTCATGCGCGCCCGCACGCACTTCGAGGACATCGATCGCGGCAGTCGCCAGGCCATCATCGTCGACGAGTTGCCCTACCAGGTTAACAAGAAGACCTTGCTCGAGCGCATCGCCGAGCTCGTGAACGAAAAGCGGATCGAGGGCATTTCCGACATCCGCGACGAGTCGGACAAATCCGGCATGCGCGTGGTGGTCGAACTCAAGCGCAACGAAGTGCCGGAAGTCATCCTGAACAACCTGTACAAGCTCACGCAGCTGCAGGACACCTTCGGCATGAACATGGTGGCGCTGGTCGATGGCCGCCCGCGCCTGCTGAACCTGCGCGAAATGCTGGACTGCTTCCTGTCGCACCGGCGCGAGGTGATCACGCGTCGTACCGTGTTCGAGCTGCGCAAGGCGCGCGAGCGTGGTCACGTGCTGGAAGGTCTGGCCGTTGCCCTGTCCAACATTGATGAAATCATTGCGCTGATCAAGGCCTCGGCGTCGCGCGCCGAAGCGCAGGTCGCGCTGATGTCGCGCCCGTGGACCTCACCGCTGGTCGACGAAATGCTTGCCCGCGCCGGTGCCGAAGCTTTCCGTCCGGACGGTCTCGATGCCGCATATGGGTCATTTGCCGACGGCTACCGCATGTCGGACGCGCAGGCCAAAGCCATTCTGGACATGCAACTGGCCCGCCTGACCGGGCTGGAGCAGGAAAAGATCATGTCGGAGTACAAGGAGGTGATCGCGCAGATCATCGACCTGCTCGACATCCTGGCCCGTCCGGAACGCATCAACTGGATCATTTCCGACGAGCTGCGCCAGATCCGCGACCAGTTCGCAGACGGCCGCCGTTCCGAAATCGTCACGCACACCCAGGATCTGGGCATCGAGGATCTGATCGCCCAGCAGGACATGGTCGTCACGCTGTCGCACGGTGGTTACTTCAAACGCCAGCCGCTGGCCGACTACCGCTCGCAGCGCCGCGGCGGACGCGGCAAGCAGGCGGCGGCGGTGAAGGAAGACGACTTCGTCGACCAATTGTTCATCGCCAACACGCACGACTACATCCTTTGTTTCTCCAGCCGCGGTCGCGTCTACTGGCTCAAGGTGTACGAAGCGCCGGAAGGTTCGCGCAACTCGCGCGGCAAACCCATCGTGAATCTGTTCCCGCTGATGGAGGGCGAGAAGATCACGGCGGTGCTGCCGGTCAGGGAATTCGACGAAAACCATTACATCTTCATGGCGACCGGCCGCGGCACGGTCAAGAAGACGCCGCTGTCGGACTTCGGCAACCCGCGCAAGGCCGGCATCATCGCCGTGGATCTGGACGAGGGCGACGTGCTGATCGGCGTCGCAATCACCGACGGCACCGACGACATCATGCTGTTCTCGGACGCCGGCAAGGCCGTGCGTTTCGCGGAGGCTGACGTGCGTCCGATGGGCCGCACTGCGCGTGGCGTGCGCGGGATGATGATCGAAGGCGGTCAGAGCGTGATCTGCATGCTCGTGTCGAAGAACGACGAACTGAGCGTGCTGACGGCAACTGAAAATGGTTACGGCAAGCGTACCCGGGTGACCGAGTATCCGAAGCATGGCCGCGGTACCAAGGGGGTCATGGCGATCGCGTCGAGCGAGCGCAACGGTGCGGTGGTCGGTGCGGTGCTGGTCGATACCCGCGACGAAATCATGCTGATTTCGACCGGCGGCGTGCTGATCCGCACGCGGGTGGAAGACATCCGGGAAATGGGCCGTTCGACCCAGGGCGTCACATTGATCAACCTTGATGGCGGCACCCGTCTTGCGGGCGTCGAGAAGGTGATCGAAAGCGACAGCGAAGCCGACGTCGATTCTGACGCCGATTCTGACGCCGAGTCCGAGTCCGCCGGTGAGACCGATGCCGGTGGTGAGGGCGCGGAATAGGTCTGACATGGGCGCCCGCGCGTACAACTTCGGGGCAGGGCCGGCGATGATGCCGGACCCGGTGATCGAGCGGATTGCGCGCGAGTGGCAGGATTTTGACGGGGGCGGCTACTCGGCACTCGAACTGGGACATCGCAGCGAACCGTTTGCCGATATCCTCGCCCGCGCCAAATCCGACCTGCGCGAACTGCTCGCGATTCCGGATTCTCACCACGTGCTGTTCCTGCATGGGGGTGCCACGCCGCATTTCGCGATGGTGCCGCTGAATCTGGCGCGTGAGGGGCAGAGCGCGGATTACATCCACACCGGTTACTGGTCCGACAAGGCGATGGCGGAAGCCGCACCGCTGGTCAATGTGCGCATCGCCGCCAGCGCAGCCGCAAGCGAGTTCGATCGCGTACCCGAGGCAGCGAACTGGCAACTCGATCCGCAGGCCGCCTATGTGCACATCTGTGCCAATGAAACGATAGGCGGCGTCGAATTTGCCGACTATCCGGATACCGGCAGCGTCCCGCTGGTGGCGGACATGTCGTCCAACATCCTGTCGCGCCCGCTGGATGTGTCGCGCTTCGGACTGATCTATGCCGGCGCGCAGAAGAACATCGGCCCGGCCGGGCTGGCCATCGTGATCGTGCGCGATGACCTGCTGCACCGCGCACGCGCTGCGGTGCCATCGGTGATGAACTACGCGCGCCACGTCGAGTGGGATTCGATGTACAACACGCCTGCGGCGTTCATGATCTGGGTTGCCGGACTGGTGTTCGAGCACCTGAAGAAGGCGGGTGGCGTCGCGGCGATGCAGCGCGAGAATGCGGCAAAGTCTTCGCTGATCTACGACGTGCTCGATGGCTCGAAGCTGTATACGAATCGCATCCAGCCCGGGTCGCGCTCGCGCATGAACATCCCGTTCTTCCTCCGCGAGCCGCGGCTGGACACACGCTTTCTCGATGGGGCGCGCCGGCGCGGGCTGATCAACCTGAAGGGGCATCGCGCAGTGGGCGGTGTGCGCGCCTCGCTGTACAACGCGATGCCGCTCGACGGTGCGCGGGCACTGGCCGACTACATGACTGAATTTGAACGCAGGTACGGTTGAACGATGGCATCCGATCCGACTTCCCCGACATCCACTTCCGAGCTTGAAGAATTGCTGAAGCTGCGCGATGCGATCGACGACATCGATCAGCGCGTGCTGCAGCTCATTTCCGAGCGGGCGCGTGTTGCGCACCGCATCGGCGAGATCAAGCAAGGGAACATTTATCGTCCGGAACGCGAAGCACAGGTGCTGCGCCGGCTCGAGGACAACAATCCGGGCCCGCTGCCTGGCTACGCGGTCAAGACGGTGTTCCGCGAAATCATGTCGCACTGTCTTGCGCTGGAGCAGCCGCTGACTGTCGCCTTCCTCGGCCCGGCCGGTACCTTTTCCGAAAGTGCGGCGCGCCGGCATTTCGGTTCGGCGCCGGCGCTGCTGCCTCTGGCCACGATTGACGACGTGTTCCGCGCCGTGGAAGCGGGCAACGCGGCATATGGCGTCGTGCCGGTCGAAAATTCGACCGAGGGTGCAGTCGGTCGAACGCTGGACATGCTGCTCAGTACCACGCAGATGGTGTGCGGCGAAGTCATGTTGCGCGTCGAACAGAATCTGATGAGTCGCGACACGCCGTTGAATCAGGTGCGCTGCGTCTATTCCCATTCGCAGTCGCTCGCGCAGTGTCATGAATGGCTCAACCGCAACTTGCCGGGCGTGCCGACAGTGGCGGTGGCCAGCAACGCCGAGGCGGCGCGTCGTGCAGCCGAGGAAGAACGTGCTGCGGCGATTGCGGGTGAGGCGGCGGCGCGTGCCTACGACCTGCACATCCTTGCCGCCAACATCGAGGATGACCCGGCAAACACCACCCGGTTTCTGGTGCTTGGTGAGCACGACGCCGGGCCGTCGGGCCGCGACAAGACCTCGCTCATCTTCACGGTGCAGAACCGGTCCGGCTCCGTGGTGCGTTTGCTGCAGCCACTGGCCGACGAAGGCGTCAGCATGACGAAGTTGCAGTCGCGTCCGGTACGCGGCTTCGGCAGCGGTGGCTGGCAGTACGTTTTCTATGTTGATATCGAAGGGCATCTGAGCGAGCCGGCCGTCAGCAAGGCAGTCGCCCGCATCCGTGGCGAAGCAGGCTCGCTGAAGGTGCTCGGTTCCTACCCGGTTTCGGTGAGCAGTTCATGAGTGTGTTCGACCGCGCAGCGGCGCATATCCGTTCGATTTCGCCCTATCAGCCGGGCAAGCCGATTTCCGAACTGGCCCGCGAAATGGGGCTGGAAGAGACTTCCATCGTCAAGCTCGCCTCCAACGAGAACCCGCTTGGCATGAGCCCGCATGCGCGTGCTGCTGCGCTGGCGGCGATCGACGAAATACCGCGCTACCCCGACGGCAACGGTTTCGAGCTGAAGCAGGCCGTGATGCGTCATCACGACATCAACATCGATCAGATCGTGCTGGGCAATGGCTCGAACGACGTGCTCGAAATGGTGGCGCGTGCGCTTCTGGGTCCGGGGAGCAGTGCGGTGTATTCGAAGCACGCATTCGCGGTCTATCCGCTGGCGACGCTCGCCGCGGGCGCCTTCGGCATCGAGGTGCCTGCCCGCAATTTCGGCTGCGATCTCGACGCGATGCGAGGCGCCATCCGCGACGACACGCGTGTCGTGTTCATCGCCAACCCGAACAACCCCACCGGCACATTCGTCGAAGCTGTGGCACTTGAGCGTTTCGTAGCTTCGGTGCCGGCCGACGTGCTGGTTGTGCTCGACGAGGCATACAGCGAATACCTGCCAGAACAGCTCGCGTACGACAGTGCGCGCTGGCTGGTGCGCTACCCGAACCTGCTGGTGTCTCGCACCTTTTCGAAGGCGTATGGGCTCGGGGGCCTGCGTGTCGGTTACGGCATTGGTCAGCCGCCTGTGATCGACCTGCTCAATCGAGTGCGGCAGCCGTTCAATGTGTCGAACGTAGGTCTGGCTGCAGCAGCGGCTGCGCTCGCGGATCAAGACTTCGTGCGCGCATCGGCTGCAGCCAACGCAGCGGGACTGCGCCAGCTGGAAGCGTTTTTCGACGCGCAGGACATCGAGTACATCCGCTCCTACGCCAACTTCGTCGCATTTCGCGCAGGCGATGCGGCGACCATCAACCGCCGATTGCTCGAACAGGGCGTCATCGTGCGTCCGATCGCCGGCTACGCGATGCCGGAGTGGCTGCGCGTGTCGATCGGCCTCGAGTCGGAGAACGCACGCTTCATCGATGCCCTGACAAGGGCGCGGACGTGACCTGCGCCATGACGAAGCCTCTGGTCGGACGTCTGCTGGTCTGCGGTGTCGGTCTGATCGGCGGCTCGTTTGCTGCGGCATTGAAGCAGGCGAAGCAGGTTGGCGAGGTGGTCGGCATCGGCCGCACCGCGGAAGGCATGCAGGACGCGCTGTCGCTCGGCCTCGTCGATCGCGTCGAGACAGACTGGCGGGCCGCCTTGCAGGGCGTCGACCTGGTGTTGCTCGCGATGCCGGTGGGCCAGATGGATGTCGTGATGTCGCACCTGATACCGCATCTGTCACTCGATACCGTAGTCACGGACGCCGGCAGCACCAAGGCCGACGTCGTTGCGGTGGCGCGGGCCCGATTCGGCTCCCGAATCGGGCAGTTCGTGCCCGGCCATCCGATTGCTGGCGCCGAGAAGAGCGGCCCGCAGGCGGCGCGCGCCGAGTTGTACAACAAGCGTCGGGTCGTGCTGACGCCGCTGGTCGAGAACGATGACGCTGTGATCGATCTGGTCCGCAAGGCCTGGCAAGTGTGCGGTGCCCAGGTATCGACCACTTCGCCCGAACACCACGACCGATGGCTGGCGTCGGTCAGTCACCTGCCGCATCTGCTGTCGTTCGCGCTGGTGTCTGAACTGGCTGCGCGGTCGAACGCAGACGAGATTTTCAGCCTCGCCGGCGGCGGCTTTCGCGATTTCACCCGTATAGCAGCCAGCCACCCGGAAATGTGGCGCGACATTTTCTTCGCCAATCGCGACGCGTTGCTTGCCGAACTGACGGCCTATGAAGAAGAACTCGCGCGCTATCGCACACTGATCGAACAGGGCGACTCGGCCGGCATCGAAAAGCTGCTCGGCATCGCCCGAGAAGCCCGCGTTGCCTGGGCGCAGCGCCAGAACTGATCCGACAGCCGGCCATCCTCATTACACGGTGCCGGCGGACCTTCCCGCCATGATGAAAAAAGAATTTCTCGATCTTCCTGCTGCCTCGACTGCCCGCGGTACGCTGCGGTTGCCAGGTTCCAAAAGCATTTCGAACCGCGTGCTGCTGCTCGCCGCGCTCGCGCGAGGCGATACGCTGCTGCACGACCTGCTGTCCTCCGACGACGTTGACCGCATGCTCGATGCCCTGCGCAGTCTTGCGGTGAATTGGCAGCACGCGGGCGGCAACGACTATCGCGTCCATGGAACCGGTGGGCGGTTCGCGGTACGTGAAGCGGACTTGTTTCTCGGCAACGCCGGCACGGCGTTTCGTCCGCTGACCGCGGTGCTTGCGCTGATGGGTGGCGAGTACCGCCTGCGCGGCGTGCCGCGCATGCATGAACGGCCGATCGGTGATCTGGTGGATGCGCTGCGCCAGGTCGGCGCGCAGATCGATTACGAGGGCAAGACCGGCTTTCCGCCGCTGCGCATTCATCCGGCGCGGTTACGGGATGTCGCGGCAGTCAGCGTGCGCGGTGATGTGTCGAGCCAGTTCCTGACCGGGTTGTTGATGGCGCTGCCGCTGACCGGGCGTGCCGTGCGCATCGACATCGATGGCGAACTGATTTCCAAACCCTATGTAGACATCACGCTGGCCCTGATGCGCCAGTTCGGCGTCGACGCCCGGCGCGATGGCTGGTCATCCATCAGCGTGCCGGCTGCGGCGGAGTATGTGTCACCCGGCGAGTGCTTCGTCGAGGGCGATGCGTCTTCGGCGTCCTACTTCCTCGCGGCCGGCGCGATCGGCGGCGGCCCGGTGCGGGTCGAAGGCGTGGGCCGCGACTCGGTTCAGGGCGATGTCGCGTTCGCCCAGGCGCTCGAACAGCTGGGCGCAGTGGTCCGCATGGGACCCAACTGGATGGAGGCATCCGCCCCCGCCAGCGGGCGTCTGCGTGCCTTCGATCTCGATCTGAACCACATTCCGGATGCGGCGATGACGCTGGCCATCTGCGCATTGTTTGCCGACGGCCCGAGCCGGTTGCGCAACATCGCCAGCTGGCGGGTCAAGGAAACCGATCGCATCGCTGCGATGGCGATCGAACTGCGCAAGATCGGTGCCGCGGTGGAGGAGGGCGCCGACTATCTGGCGATTACCCCGCCCACGGCGTTCATTTCCGGTGCATCGATCGATACCTATGACGATCACCGCATGGCCATGTGTTTCTCGCTGGTCACGCTGGGCGGCGTGCCATTGCGCGTCATGGACCCCGGCTGCGTCGCAAAGACCTTCCCCGACTACTTCACTCGCTGGGCAGAGGTGGCGCGATGAGCGGCGACGTCCGGGCACCAGTCATCGCGATCGACGGTCCGTCCGCATCGGGCAAGGGTACGGTCGCAGCACGTGTCGCGGCGGCGCTGGGCTTTCACCTGCTTGACAGCGGTGCACTTTACCGGCTGACCGCTGTGGCTGCACTGCGCGGCGGCGCGTCCCTGGACGACGCAGCGGTGCTGGAAACCATTGCCACCGCGCTTGATGTGCGCTTCGCCGACAATGCGACCTGGCTTGCCGGCGAGGAGGTGTCAGACGCGATGCGCAGCGAGGACGCATCGGTCGGTGCGTCGAAGGTTGCAGTGCATCAGGGCGTACGGCAGGCCCTGCTTGAGCGACAGCGCGCCTTCCGCCAGCTTCCCGGGCTGGTGGCCGACGGTCGCGACATGGCGTCCGTTGTGTTCCCCGATGCGGCGCTCAAGGTGTTCCTCACCGCCAGCGTCGAGGTCAGAGCGCAGAGGCGGTATAAGCAGTTGATCGAAAAAGGTGTTTCTGCTAACCTCGAGAGTCTTTCTCAGGATTTGCGTGAACGCGACGAACGGGACAGCAAACGAGCCAACGCGCCGCTGGTGCGCGTGGCCGGTGCGATTCCGCTAGACACGAGTTCGATGTCCGCAGATGCCGCCGTCAGGATGGTTCTTGACGCGTGGGAGCAAGTGAAGGCAGGGCAGCCGGTGCATCGAACTGATATCTGATGCGCCGTTGTCCGGCAAGTGCAGCCTGCGAATGTTCGCAGGTTGTTGTGTTCACCCCTAACCCGTTGCCGCGCAAGCGGCTTTTTGCCAATGTCCCAAGTTGCCCAGTCGTCCGAATCCATGGATTCCATGGAAAGTTTTGCCGCGTTGTTCGAGGAAAGCCTCCAGCGCCAGGAAATGCGCGCCGGTGAGGTCATTACCGCCGAAGTGATGCGCGTCGACAACAATTTCGTTGTCGTGAATGCCGGCCTGAAGTCGGAAAGTTATATCGCGATCGAAGAATTCCGCACCGATCGCGGCGAGCTTACGGTTGCGCCCGGCGATTACGTCAGCGTCGCGATCGAAATGCTCGAAGACGGTTACGGTGAAACCCGGCTGTCGCGTGACAAGGCGAAGCGTATCGCTGCGTGGAACGAACTTGAAAAGGCACTCGGCGACGGCACCATCGTCAAGGGACTCGTGTCGGGCAAGGTCAAGGGCGGCCTGACCGTCATGACCAACGGCATCCGCGCTTTCCTGCCGGGTTCGCTGGTCGATCTGCGTCCGGTGAAGGACACCGCACCGTACGAAAACAAGGAATTCGAATTCAAGGTCATCAAGCTCGACCGCAAGCGCAACAACGTGGTTGTTTCGCGCCGCGCAGTGCTCGAACTGACCGCAGGCGAGGAGCGCGAAAAGCTGCTCGAAAACCTGAAGGAAGGCACGATTGTCAAGGGTATCGTCAAGAACATCACCGACTACGGCGCATTTGTCGACCTCGGTGGTATCGACGGCCTGCTGCACATCACCGATCTGGCATGGCGCCGCGTGCGTCATCCGTCGGAAGTGCTGGCGGTCGGTGACGAGGTCGAAGCGAAGGTGCTCAAGTTCGACGCAGAAAAGAACCGCGTGTCGCTGGGCCTCAAGCAACTGGGCGAAGATCCGTGGGTGGGCATTTCGCGTCGCTACCCGCAGGGTACCCGTCTGTTCGGCAAGGTCACCAACCTGACCGATTACGGCGCATTCGTCGAAATCGAACAGGGCATCGAAGGCCTCGTCCACGTGTCCGAAATGGACTGGACCAACAAGAACATCCACCCGACCAAGGTTGTCCAGCTGGGCGACGAAGTCGAAGTGATGATTCTCGAAATCGACGAAGACCGTCGCCGCATTTCGCTGGGCATGAAGCAGTGTCAGGCAAATCCGTGGGAAGACTTCTCGATGAACCACAAGAAGGGTGACAAGGTCCGCGGTCAGATCAAGTCGATCACCGACTTCGGCGTGTTCATCGGCTTGACCGGCGCCATCGACGGCCTGGTGCATCTGTCCGATCTGTCGTGGTCGCTGACCGGCGAAGAAGCCGTCCGCAACTACAAGAAGGGCGACGAAGTCGAGGCCCTTGTGCTGTCGATCGATGTCGAGCGCGAGCGTATTTCGCTCGGCGTGAAGCAGATGGATGGGGATCCCTTCACCAACTTCATCGCCACCCATGACAAGAACAGCGTCGTGCGCGGAAACGTGAGGTCGGTTGATGCCAAGGGCGCGGTCATTGCGCTTAATGACGATGTTGAAGGTTATCTGCGTGCATCAGAGGCTTCGCGTGACCGCGTTGATGACCTGACCACCGTGCTGAACGTCGGCGACGAGATCGAAACGATGATCGTCAATCTCGACCGCAAGACCCGTTCGATCACGCTGTCTGTGCGTGCGAAGGATCAGGCGGACCAGAACGACGCGATCCACAAGATTCAGTCCGAAGGTTCGTCGGCCAGCAGTGGCACCACCAACCTGGGTGCGTTGCTCAAGGCGAAGCTGAAGAACCCCTCCTGATCGCGGTTTGCGATTGAGGCTTGGTGACAGCGCCGCCTGCGGGCGGCGTTGTCTTGTCATCATCCGGTTCCGTGCACCTGCTCAATCGATCTGTCATGACAAAATCCGAATTGATCACCCGGCTGGCTTCCCGCTTCCCGCAACTGGTGGCGAAGGATGCCGACTATGCAGTCAAGATGATTCTCGATGAAATGACAGCCGCACTGGCGCGTGGCGACCGCATCGAAATCCGTGGTTTCGGAAGTTTTTCGCTGAATCACCGGCCGCCGCGCGTGGGGCGCAATCCGAAGTCCGGCGAAAAGGTGCTGGTACCCGAGAAACGCGTGCCGCATTTCAAGGCGGGCAAGGAACTGCGCGAACGGGTCGATCAGGCTCTGGCTGCTGCGATTCCCGTATCCTGATTTCACCCGTCCATGGCCATCCTCAACTGGCTGCTGCGCATTGTTGTCTTCCTGCTGCTGCTGGGCCTTGCTGCGCGCAACAGCGATCCGGTCACCGTTCGGTGGTTCTTCGGCCACGAGTGGCGCATCGAACTGTCGGTCGTGCTGCTCGCATTGTTCGTGCTGGGGGTGCTGCTCGGTGCGTTAGCCGGCTGGACGCATGCGCGCAAGCCGCCCGTCCCGACTCCCTCTTCGGCTGACTGAGTCGGCTCCCACGGAATATGGATATCGAACTTTGGTGGCTGCTCGCGCTGCCGCTCTTCTTCGGACTCGGCTGGCTTGCGGCGCGCATCGATATTCGCCATCTGGTCAGCGAATCCAGAGCGCTGCCGCGCTCCTACTTCGCCGGTCTGAACTTCCTCCTGAATGAACAGCCGGATCGCGCCATCGAGTCCTTCATCGAGGCGACCCGCAGCGATCCGCAAACCACAGAACTGCAGTTCGCGCTCGGCAATCTGTTCCGACGCCGTGGCGAGACCGACCGTGCCATCCAGATTCATCAGGCGCTGGTGAAGCGGGAGGACATCAAGCCGGAGTTGCGCCTGAATGCCCGACTCGAACTGGGTCAGGATTATCTGAAGGCCGGTCTGCTTGACCGTGCCGAGGAGGTGTTCGTCGGTCTGCGCAATACGGCGCTCGACATGGCAGCGCTGCATCACCTGCTCGACATCTACCAGCAGGAGAAGGAGTGGGCGAAGGCAATCGAGATTGCACGTGCCTTGCCGCCGGACGAATCACACCGCGCGCAGAAGGACATCGCCCAGTTCCTGTGCGAGCTGGCGACCCACGCGCTGGCGCAGTCGCGTTTCGGCGATGCCCGGCCGCTGCTCGAGGACGCGCTGGCCACGCATCGCAAGTGCGTGCGTGCGCTGGTATTGATGGGAGACCTGCACGCCGCCGAGCAGCAGTGGGAACTTGCGATCGAACAGTGGCAGCGCGTCGAACAGCAGAATCCTGTCTACCTTGCCCTGGTTGCCGGCCGTCTGGCCGACGCCTATCGCAAGCTCGGGCGCGAACGTCAGGGCATCACGTTGCTGAAGAGCTATCTCGAACGCCACACGTCGCTCGATCTGCTCGACGTGGTGTTCAAGGAAGAGCTCGACACGGAAGGGCCGGCCGGTGCACTCGCGCTGGTGCGCGACGAACTGCGCCGCAATCCGACACTGCTCGGCCTCGACAAGCTGCTTGAAGCACAGATGCAGACGCTGCCGCCGGAGTCGCGCACCGATTCCGATCTGATGAAGGGCATCATCCATGCGCACACGCGCCGCGTGGCGCGTTACCGTTGCGATACCTGTGGTTTCAAGGCGCGCCAGTTCCACTGGCGCTGTCCGGCCTGTGGTGGCTGGGAAACCTATCCGCCCAAACGCACCGAAGAATTCGACCTCACGCCCTGATCGATGAGCCTGCCGTCATCCAGTTTGTCGTTGCCCGACACCTCGCGTGCCCGCATCCTCGTCGTCGGCGATGTGATGCTGGACCGCTACTGGTTCGGCGACGTGCAGCGCATTTCGCCTGAGGCGCCCGTGCCGGTGGTGAAGATCGACCGGGTCGAGGAGCGGCCGGGTGGTGCGGCCAATGTCGCGCGCAACTGTGCCGCACTCGGCGCGCATGTCAGTCTGCTGTCGGTGGTCGGCGCCGACGACGCCGGCAGCACGCTGCGTGCCCAGATGCAGGCGGCGGGCATCGACGCCAGTCTGCACGAGGACGCCGCGCTATCGACGACCATCAAGCTGCGCGTGATCGGCCGCCAGCAGCAACTTCTGCGCATCGATTTCGAGAACATGCCGACGCATGAAGTACTGCGCGCCAAGCTTGATGAGTTTGCCCGCCGGGTGAGCGACGCGGACCTGGTGATCCTGTCCGATTACGGCAAGGGCGCGCTGTCGAACATCCGCGACATGATGGAAATCGCCCGGGCCGTCGGCAAACCCGTGTTGGTCGATCCCAAGGGCGACGACTATTCGCGCTACGCAGGAGCCACGCTGCTGAAGCCGAATCGCAACGAGTTGCGCGAGGTCGTCGGACGCTGGTCGGATGATGACGACCTTGCGCGCCGCGCGCGCGCGCTGCGCGATGACCTGAATCTTGGCGCGTTGCTGCTGACCCGCTCGGACGCCGGCATGAGCCTTTACGACGCGCGCGGTGTCATTCACGAGCCCGCGCTGGCACGCGAGGTGTATGACGTGAGCGGCGCCGGCGACACGGTGATTGCCGCGATGGCCGTCATGCTGGCGGCAGGCAGTTCAATGACCGACGCGATGCGGCTATCGAACCGCGCGGCGGGCATCGTCGTTGCGAAGCTCGGCACTGCGGTATGCTCGCTTGACGAACTGGCGGCCGATCTGCGTCACACCTGATCCGACGGTCGCGCGACGTCCGTCTTCCATCTGCCTGTGGAGTTTGCGCCATGCGTCGCCTGATCTGTTGTCTGCTGTTTTGCCTCGCAGCCCCATGGGTGCTTGCCGCGCTCGATCTGAATACCGCCACCGAAGCGGACCTCGATGCATTGCCCGGCGTCGGTCCGAGCCGCGCCCAGGCGATCATCGAGCACCGCTCGAAGAACGGCCCGTTTGCCTCGGTGGAAGACCTGCGCAACGTGAAGGGCATCGGCGACAAGACCTTCGCCGAACTCAGGCCGCTGCTCACCGTCAGTGCCGTAGCCGGTGCATCAACCTCCGGAGCGACAGCGAGCCAGCCCTCTGCCGTACCGACCTCCGATGGCTTTCCCTGGTGGATCGTCGCGGTGATCAGCGTCGTGGCGGTGGTCGGCGTCGTGGTGATGCGCCGCCGAGCTTCACCTCCAGCGGTACAGACACCCGCTGCAGCACCGGCGGCTCCGGCGCCAGCAGTTCCGCCGATGCGAACCGCTGCATCGCCACCGCCGCGACCGGCGGGAGGTACTGCGGGTACGCCGCCTGCTCCGCCGGCACGACCGGCCGGCGCACCGCCGAGACCCGCAGGCAGTCCTCCCGCCCAGCCATCGGCAGATTCAGCGGCCGCAGGGTCCGCCGCTCCGCCCAAGCCGGCAGGCGCACCCCCCAAACCGGCCGGTTCACGCTGAATCGGCCCTACAGACATCAAGGCAGCCATGCACTACAAGACACTCGAAGATTTCGTCGGCAACACACCGCTGGTTCGCTTACAGCGCATTCCGGGCGCGGACAACGAGCGTCGCGGCAATGTCATCCTCGGCAAGCTGGAAGGCAACAATCCAGCCGGCTCGGTCAAGGACAGACCGGCGCTGTCGATGATCCGCCGCGCCGAAGAGCGCGGCGACATCAAGCCGGGTGACACGCTGATCGAGGCGACCAGTGGCAACACCGGCATCGCGCTGGCCATGGTGGCGGCGATGCGCGGCTACAAGATGATTCTGGTCATGCCCGAGAACCAGAGCATCGAACGCCGCCAGAGCATGGCTGCCTACGGTGCCGAACTGGTGCTGACGAGCAAGGCGGGCAGCATGGAACTGGCGCGCGATGTGGCCGAGAAGATGCGCGACGAAGGTCGCGGCATCATCCTCGACCAGTTTGGCAATCCGGACAATCCGCGCGCTCACATCGAAGGCACAGGCCCGGAAATCTGGCGTGATACCGATGGCCGCGTCACCCATTTCGTCAGCTCCATGGGCACCACCGGCACCATCATGGGCACTTCGACCTATCTCAAGGAGATGAATCCGGACATCCAGATCGTCGGCTGCCAGCCTGAGGAAGGTGCGCAGATTCCGGGGATACGCAAGTGGCCGCAAGCCTATCTGCCGAAAATCTACGATGGTGCGCGCGTCGACCGGCTGGAGTATGTCGGTCAGGCTGCGGCCGAAGACATGACGCGCCGTCTGGCCGCCGAGGAGGGTATCTGCGCCGGCATCAGTTCCGGCGGTGCGCTGGTCGTCGCTTTGCGCATTGCAGCCGAAGTCGAGAATGCGACCATCGTCACCATCGTCTGCGACCGCGGTGACCGCTATCTGTCAACGGGTGTATTCCCTTCCTGAACGACTGTTGCGGCCGCTGCACCGCTGCGTTGCCGCGCTGATTCTGTTCGGTGTGTATTCATCGCCGCAGGCGGCCATCGAACTGCGCTTCGAGTCTTTGTCGGCGCCTGCCGTCGAACTGAGCGATGTGCGCATCGCCGCAGCCGGTCTGGGCGGCGGCCGCGCGCGCATCACCGCGTCACGCGCGCTTGTGGCTGGGCGCACGCTGCAGCATGTCAAACTCGAATGCGGCGACTTCGCAGTGCTGCCTGAAGTGCACTGCAGGAGGGGGCGGCTGAGCGCCGAAGGTTACGGTCCGTGGCCGGTCGAGTTCAGCCTTCGCGGATCTCAACGCGCGCTGCGCGCAGACGTCCGCCTGAACGCCGGAGTCACGGCAACGGTGACAGGGGCGCTCGCTGGCGATGCGCCGCAGCTGCGGCTCGTATCGTCCGGCGTGCCGCTTGCGTTCTTGTTCGGCGAGCTTCCGGTGTTGAAACCGTACGGGCCGGCCGGACAGGTTGACGTCGACGCCACATTGACACTGTCAGGTGTGGCACGGACGCCACGGTTGCGTGCGACGCTCGTCGCGAGGGACGGACGGTTCGGCTCGGCAGACGGTCTGCGTGCGGCGGATTCGCTGTCTGCGGTCATCGATATCGACGTACAGCGCGACGGCCCTGACTGGCGCGGCACCCTTGTCACGGACTGGCGCGGCGGCGAGTTGTTGTGGGACAGCATCTATTTGACCGGCGGGGGCAGTGTGCTGTCGGCGGATTTCAGGTTGTCGACGTCTGCGCTCAATCTGACGTCGCTCGCGCTTGATCTTGCCGGTATCGGGCGTCTGACCGGCGACGCCACACTGGATCGCGCAAGTGCCACGTTGCGCGCTGCGCGCATGCAGGGCGCCGAACTCGACCTGAAGTTGCTCAACGAGCGCTTCGTCCAGCCCCTGTTTGCCGCGCGGGGCTGGCCGGCATTCGTCATGCAGGGGGACGCGGATGTGGCAGCCCGGCTTGATCCCGCCGGGTTGCACAGTGCGAAACTGATCGTACGCGGTGGCCACGTGAGTGACGCAGCCGGGCGGTATTCGCTGCAGCAACTGGACGCAGACCTGCCGTGGCAGCGTGACGGTGCGACACGCATGCATATCACCGCGGGCGAAGGGCGATTCGGCCGCGTGCCTGTCGGCCGCTTCGTGCTCGACGCCGAAGTCGCACCCGATCACGTCAATGTTCAGCCGGTGCGTATCCCGCTGCTCGACGCCGGCCTTCAGCTGAATCTGCTGCGCTTCGAGCGCGTGGATGGCCGGTGGACCGGTGACCTGTCTGCCGATCTGGAACCGCTATCGATGCCGGAACTGACGCAGGCGCTCGGCTGGCCGCGCATGGCGGGAAGTGTTGGCGCCAGCGTGCCGCATGTGCGCTGGCGCGATGGCGTGCTGTCACTGGACGGCCAACTGCTGATCCAGGTGTTCGGCGGCTACATCGCCGCGAGCGGTCTGCAGGTGATCGAGCCCTTCGGCACGACACCGCGTGTACTTTCCGACCTGCAGATGCGTTATGTCGATCTGGACGCGTTGACCGAAACTTTCAAGTTCGGTCGCATTACCGGTCGGCTCGACGGTGATGTAACCGGGCTGGAATTGTCGCGCTGGGTGCCACTGGCGTTCGATGCGCGAGTGCGGTCGAGTGAGGGTGACTATCCGCGGACAATCAGCCAGCGCGCAGTCGATAGCATCACTGCGCTGGGTGGGGCAGGGGCGAGCGCGGCGATCCAGCGCATCTTTCTTGGCGTGTTCGAACGCTTCGGATATCGGCGCATGGGTGTGTCGTGCCGCTTGCGCAATGGTGTGTGCGAAATGGATGGGCTGAGCGAGCGGAACGGCGGCTTCGTCCTGATCGAAGGCGGCGGTGTGCCGGCGATCAGCGTGGTTGGCTACAATCGACGCGTCGACTGGGAAGTATTGCTGGAACGGCTGGCGCGCGTGACAGAAACGAAACCGGTGCTTCAATGAGGTGGACATGAACAGGATGCATATACACAAGGCGCTCCCGCGAGGAGCACTCAGGTGCGGGCCGATGACCGTCGCTCTGGCTGCTGCGGCCCTGCTCGCGGGCTGCGTCACCATCAACATCTACTTTCCCGCCGCTGCGGCGGAGAAGGCGGCTGATCGCATCATCGACGAAGTCTGGCAGCTGAAGAACGGCAGCCAGACCCCGGCGACACCGGAAGGGAAACAACCATGAAGACAATGCACCGCATTGTTCTGCTTTGCCTGTTGTACGCGGGCGCAGTCTGGGCGCAGGGCAATCTGGAAATCAACACGCCCGCAATCAGCCAGTTGCGCGACGCGATGCAGGCACGTCACGCGCAGCTCGCGCCGCACTATGCATCCGGCGCGCTGGGTCTCACTGCCGATGGCCGGATAGCGCTGCGCGATGCCAATGCGGTGCCGCTCGCACAGCGCCAGGCGGTGCAGGGGCTGGTGGCGCAGGAAAATGGTGATCGCGATGCGCTGTATCGCGAAATCGCGCGCGCCAACGGTCATCCCGAATGGGAGGCGGACATCCGCTCCACCTTCGCGCAACGCTGGATCGGGCGTGCCCAGAGTGGCTGGTATGTCCAGTCCGGCGGGCAGTGGTCGCGCAAGTAATTTCAATCCTCACAGGACAGACATGGCCGCCGTACTCGTATTCGACATCGAAAGCATTCCGGACATCGCCGGTATCCGCCGGCTGCATCAGCTGCCGGACGAACTGTCCGACCCGGAAGTGGCCGAGTTCGCCTTCCAGCAACGCAGGGCCAGCGTCGGTCACGACTTCCTGCCGCTGCACCTGCAGCGCGTCGTCGTCATATCGTGCGCATTGCGCGATGCGCGTTCGCTCAAGGTATGGTCGCTGGCCGAGCCGGAAAACGGCGAAGGCCAGATCATCCAGCGCTTCTACGAAGGCATCGAGCGGCTGACGCCGCAGATCGTGTCGTGGAACGGCGCGGGCTTCGATCTGCCGGTGTTGCACTACCGCGGTCTGATCCATGGCGTCACTGCGCCGCGCTACTGGGAAATGGGCGAGGGTGATGGCCCGGACGCCCGTGAATTCAAGTGGAACAACTACATCAGCCGCTATCACTCGCGCCATCTGGACCTGATGGATCTGCTGGCGCTGTATCAGGGTCGCGGCAATGCGCCGCTGGACGAACTGGCCAAGCTGATCGGTTTTCCGGGCAAGCTCGGCATGGACGGCTCGGCCGTGTGGGGCGCCTGGCAGCGCGGCGAGATCGCGCAGATCCGCGACTACTGTGAAACCGATGTGCTCAACACCTTCCTCGTGTTCCAGCGCTTCCAGTTGATGCGTGGTGTGCTGGACCGAGCGCAGTACGATGCCGAGATCGCCTTTGTGCGTGAATGGCTGGCCACGCAGCCAGGCGCGCACTGGAAGGAGTATCTGGCCGCCTGGCAGGCACCGTGAAACAGCGTGCGAAATTTGTCTTGAGTCGCGCCGGATTCCGGCTATACTTGCGCGCTCTTTTAGGCGCGTAGCTCAGCTGGTTAGAGCACCACCTTGACATGGTGGGGGTCGTTGGTTCGAGTCCAATCGCGCCTACCAACATTCGCTGCAGGTTTTGAAAGGTTGCGTTATGACACCGCGAACGCGTTTCACTCCGGTATCTATCGCTGTCTGAGGCCTGCAGATCAAGACGCACGGAACGACTTCGTTCAAGCGTGTGCAAATGAAAAGTGCGGCTCAGGCCGCACTTTTTTTTCGTCCCGAATATTCGTTACATCCCCGTTACCGTTTTCCGGAGCAACGCCAATGGTCAATATCACCCTGCCGGATGGATCGGTCCGCAGCTTTGACGCTGCAGTCACCGTGCGCGACGTTGCAGCATCCATCGGCGCTGGTCTGGCC
This sequence comes from Methyloversatilis sp., assembly GCF_030698125.1. Lineage (GTDB taxonomy): Bacteria > Pseudomonadota > Gammaproteobacteria > Burkholderiales > Rhodocyclaceae > Methyloversatilis. Next base: position 73,695 of record NZ_JAUYNV010000001.1, on the reverse strand, counting down.
AAGGCAGCACTCGCCGGCCGTGTCGATGGCAAGCTGGTCGATACCTCGTTCGTGATCGAGAACGATGCGCAGCTGGCCATCGTCACTGACCGCGATGCCGAAGGTCTGGACATGATCCGCCACTCCACCGCCCATCTGCTTGCCTATGCGGTGAAGGAGCTGTTTCCCGATGCCCAGGTGACCATCGGCCCGGTGATCGACAACGGCTTCTATTACGACTTTTCGTACAAGCGCCCGTTCACGCCTGAAGATCTGGCGGCGATCGAGCAGCGCATGACCGAGCTGTCGAAGAAGGACATTTCCGTGTCGCGCGAGGTATGGCAGCGCGACAAGGCGGTCGACTTCTTCAAGTCGATCGGCGAGCACTACAAGGCGGAAATCATCGCGTCGATTCCGGCCGATCAGGATGTGTCGCTGTATCGCGAAGGCGAATTCGTCGATCTGTGCCGGGGCCCGCACGTGCCGTCGACCGGCAAACTCAAGGTGTTCAAGCTGATGAAGGTGGCCGGTGCCTACTGGCGCGGCGATGCGAAGAACGAAATGCTGCAGCGCATTTACGGCACGGCCTGGGCGAAGAAGGACGAGCAGGACGCCTATCTGCACATGCTCGAAGAGGCAGAAAAGCGCGACCACCGGAGACTGGGCAAGCAGCTCGACTTGTTTCACATGCAGGAAGAAGCGCCCGGCATGGTGTTCTGGCACCCCAAGGGTTGGGTCGTGTGGCAGCAGATCGAGCAATACATGCGTCAGGTGCTCGACGAAGCGGGTTATCGCGAGGTGAAGACGCCGCTCATGATGGACCGCGTGCTGTGGGAGAAATCCGGCCACTGGGAAAACTACCGCGAGAACATGTTCACCACCGAGTCGGAAAAGCGCGACTACGCCGTAAAGCCGATGAACTGCCCCGGCCATGTGCAGATCTTCAATGCAGCGCTTCATTCCTACCGCGACCTTCCGCTGCGTCTGGCGGAGTTCGGTTCCTGCCACCGCAACGAGCCGTCCGGCGCGCTGCACGGCCTGATGCGGGTACGCGGCTTCGTGCAGGACGATGCGCACATTTTCTGCACCGAGGCACAGATCACGTCGGAAGTGACCGCCTTCAACGAACTGCTGCTGCGCGTCTATCGCGATTTCGGCTTCCACGATCTGGCAGTGAAGCTTTCACTGCGTCCGGCCAAGCGCGCGGGCTCTGACGATGTGTGGGATCGCGCCGAGGCAGGCCTGCGCGAAGCGCTCGCTGCCTCGGGCATGCAGTGGGAAGAACTGCCGGGCGAGGGCGCCTTTTACGGTCCGAAGATCGAGTACCACATCAAGGACGCCATCGGGCGGTCATGGCAGTGCGGAACTCTTCAGCTCGATTTCGTGCTTCCGGAGCGGCTGGACGCCGAGTATGTCGCCGAGGACAACGGCCGTTACCGGCCCGTGATGCTGCATCGAGCGGTGCTCGGTTCGCTCGAACGCTTCATCGGCATCCTGATCGAAAACCATGCGGGCAACTTTCCGTTGTGGCTGGCTCCGGTCCAGGTTGTCGTGATGGGTATCACGGAGGCCCAGGCGGATTACGCTCAGGAAGTCACGAATGCTTTGCGCGCTGCGGGTCTGCGCGTCGAATGCGATTTGCGCGGGGAGAAAATTAACTATAAAATCCGCGAACATAGTCTGCAGAAGCTGCCTTATCAGGTCGTCGTAGGCGACAAGGAAAAGGCGGCAAAATTGGTGGCCGTGCGTGCCCGGGGAAATACGGATCTCGGGCAGATGACCCTGAGCGACTTCATGCAGCGTCTCGCTGATGAAATTGCTACGCGGGGAATCGATCGCACGGCCTGATTTTTTTCGCCTCGGGAGTACGAGCATCAGTCAGCAAAAATCGCAGCGCCTCAATTCGGAGATCAACGCCCCGGAAATACGTCTTGTTGGCGAAGAGGGTGAGCAACTGGGTATCATGTCGGCCCGTCAGGCATTGACGTTGGCAGAAGAAGCCGGTGTGGATCTGGTCGAGATTGCGCCGCTCGCCAAGCCGCCGGTCTGTCGTCTGATGGACTTCGGCAAGTTCAAGTACCAGGAAGCGAAGCGCGCTGCCGAGGCGAAATCCAAGCAGAAGCAGATACAGATCAAGGAAGTGAAGTTCCGTCCGGGAACGGACGAAGGTGACTACCAGATCAAGTTGCGCAACCTGTCGCGCTTCCTTCAGGATGGCGACAAGGCCAAGGTTACCCTTCGTTTCCGTGGCCGCGAAATGGCGCACCAGGAGTTCGGCATCCGCCTGCTGGAACGTGTGAAGGCCGATCTTGAGGCGCTGGCGGTGGTTGAGCAGTTTCCGAAGCTTGAAGGACGTCAGTTGATCATGGTGCTGGCACCGAGCAAGAAGAAGGTCTGATTCACTCAGCCTGAAGAAGAATCTGCCGGACCTGAAGTCCGGCGATGCGTGAGGTTTTGCCTCGCGTCGTCGCGATTGAAGAATCGCGGCATAACAAGTGTTCACGGGTATGAAAGTGCTGCGAAAGGTTCGCGGTCACCTGTGAAGATGACATAAATGGAGTTTTGTCATGCCCAAGATGAAGACCAAGAAGGGCGCTGCGAAGCGCTTCAAGGTCAGGGCGAGCGGCAGCATCAAGCGTTCGCAGGCGTTCAAGCGCCACATCCTGACGAAGAAAACCACCAAGTCGAAGCGCCAGCTTCGCGGTATGACGGCGGTGCATGCGACGGACGACGCACGCGTTCGCAACATGCTTCCCTACGCATAAGGAGCCCACGAGATGCCCAGAGTCAAACGTGGTGTAACGGCACGCGCCCGTCACAAGAAGGTACTGGATCAGGCCAAGGGTTACCGCGGTCGTCGCCATAGCGTCTATCGCATCGCCAAGGAAGCGGTGATGAAGGCAGGCCAGTACGCCTACCGCGACCGCCGTCAGAAGAAGCGTCAGTTCCGCGCGCTGTGGATCGTGCGCATCAACGCCGCTGCACGTGAAGTGGGTCTGACCTACTCGAAGCTGATCAACGGCCTGAACAAGGCGTCGATCCAGGTCGATCGCAAGGTGCTTGCAGATCTCGCGGTATTCGACAAGGCTGCGTTCGCCGCCATCGCGAATCAGGCCAAGGCCCAACTCGGCTAAGCGTGTTGCACGCAGAAAAAGGAGGCCTGGCCTCCTTTTTTTGTCCCCATATTGTTCGGATTCAAGTCGATGAGTGATCTGGAAGCGCTTGTTTCACAAGCGGAAACCGATTTTTCTGCGGCGGCAGACGCCGTGGCGCTGGAACAGGTCAAGGCGCGTTTTCTCGGCAAGTCCGGCAGCCTGACCGAACTGCTAAAAGGCCTCGGCAAGCTCGACCCGGACGCCCGCAAGACCGTAGGTGCGGCCATCAACATCGCCAAGCAGAAGGTCGAGGCAGCCCTTGAAGCACGCCGCGAGGCATTACGCAACGCCGCACTCGAGGCCCGTCTGGCGGAAGAGTCCCTCGACGTGACCTTGCCCGGGCGCGGTCATGCGAAGGGTGGTCTGCATCCGGTGACCCGCACGCTCGAACGCATCGAAGCGCTGTTCCGCGGCATCGGTTTCGATGTGGCAGACGGCCCCGAGATCGAAACCGACTTTCATAATTTCACTGCACTGAACACGCCGGAAAACCATCCTGCGCGTTCGATGCACGACACCTTCTATCTGGAGGGGGCGAGTGACGTGATGCTGCGCACCCATACCAGCCCGATCCAGGTGCGTTACATGCAGGCGCACGTGGCGCGTCATGCAGGCGCGGCAACGATGCCGGAGATCCGCATCATTGCACCCGGTCGCGTCTATCGCGTCGATTCCGATGCCACCCACTCGCCGATGTTCCACCAGGTCGAAGGCCTGTGGGTCGGCGAATCGGTGAGCTTTGCCGACCTGAAGGGCGTGGTGAGCGATTTCCTGCATCGCTTCTTCGAAGCCGATCGGCTGGATGTGCGCTTCCGGCCGTCCTTCTTTCCATTCACCGAGCCGTCAGCGGAAATCGACGTCGCATTTCCGAGCGGTCCGCTGGCCGGTCGCTGGCTGGAAATCGCCGGCTGCGGCATGGTGCATCCGAATGTGCTGCGCCATTGTGGCATCGACGCCGAACGTCATACCGGCTTTGCGTTCGGTTTCGGGCCCGACCGCCTGACCATGCTGCGCTATGGCATCAATGACCTGCGCCTGTTCTATGACGGCGATGTGCGTTTCCTGAGCCAGTTCCGCTGAGGTTTTTGCCCGATGAAATTTTCAGAAAAATGGCTTCGCGAGTTCGTTGACCCGGCCATCGATACGCAGGCGCTGTCGCACCTGCTGACCATGGCGGGTCTCGAAGTCGAGGAGCTTGATCCGGTGGCAGCCGCCTTTCAGGGCGTTGTCGTGGCGGAAGTATTGTCCGTTGCACCGCATCCGGATGCCGACCGCCTGCGTGTTTGCAGCGTGAATGCGGGCGGCGAGCCGCTGCAGATCGTTTGCGGTGCGCCCAACGTAGCCGCCGGCATGAAGGTGCCGTGTGCCACGGTGGGGGCCAGTCTGCCGGGTATCGAAATCAAGCGGGCGAAACTGCGCGGCGTCGAAAGCAACGGCATGCTGTGCTCCGCGCGCGAACTTGGTCTGTCGGAAGATCATGGCGGCCTGCTCGCGCTGCCCGCCGATGCACCGGTGGGTACAGACATCCGCCATTACCTTGATCTTGACGACAATTCTTTCGTCATCAAGCTCACGCCGAACCGCGCAGACTGTTTTGGCATGCTGGGCATTGCGCGCGAAGTGTCGGCGCTGACCGGTGCGCCGCTGTGCGTGCCCGATATCGTCGCCGCACCGGTCACGCTGACCGAGGTGCTGCCGGTCAGTATCGAGGCGCCAGATCTGTGCGGCCGTTTCTCGGGCCGTGTCATCCGCGGCGTGAACGCCGGCGCGGCCACGCCGGAATGGATGAAGCGCCGGCTGGAACGCGCTGGCATGCGTTCGATATCCGTCCTGGTCGACATTTCCAATTACGTCATGCTGGAGTTGAACCGACCGAATCACGTGTTCGATCTCGATCGCGTGCAGGGTGGCCTGACCGTACGCTGGGCGCGCGAAGGCGAGCAACTCGTGTTGCTGAACGAGCAGACCATCACGCTGACACGGGACTGCGGCGTCATCGCGGATGCGAGCGGCGTCGAGAGCTTCGCCGGCATCATGGGTGGCGCATCGACTGCGTGCTCGCTCGATACGCGCAGCATCTATGTCGAAGCAGCGTTCTGGCAACCCGATGCCATTCAGGGTCGCGCCCGCCGCTATGCGTTCTCCAGCGAGGCCGCTCACCGGTTCGAGCGTGGCGTCGATTTCGCCGATACCGTGGCCGGTGTCGAGCGCGTCACGCAGCTCATTCTCGAATTGTGCGGCGGCGAAGCCGGCCCGATCGATGACCGCATCACCGAGCTGCCGTTGCGCGAGCCGGTACGCCTGCGGCCGTCGCGCGTGTCCCGTGTGCTCGGCCTGCCATTTGAAGACGACGCCATCGAAGCTTGTCTCCAGCGCATGGCGCTTCCGTTCACACGCGATGGCTACGATTTCATCGTTCAGCCACCGACCTGGCGCTTCGATCTGCGCATCGAGGAAGATCTGATAGAGGAACTGGCACGACTGCACGGCTACGACAACATCCCGACCCATCCGCCGGTCGGCCGCCTGGCCATGCCGGACTTGTCCGAAGGGCATCGAAGCGCATCGAACGTGCGTCACCTGCTGGCTGACCGCGACTATCAGGAAGTGATCAACTTCGCCTTCGTCGAGCGGCGCTGGGAAAACGATTTTGCCGGCAACGACACACCGGTCGTGCTGGCCAACCCGATTGCGAGCCAGATGTCGGTCATGCGCTCGACGCTGATCGGTGGACTGGTCGACAACGTGGTGACCAACCGTCGCCGTCAGCTCGATCGCGTGCGGGTGTTTGAAATCGGCCGCTGCTTCGCACACGACGCACAGGCCGTGCCGGTACCGGGTTTCGCACAGACGTTGCGCATCGCCGGGCTGGCCTGGGGGGCGGCGCAAGCGGAACAGTGGGGCGCAGCGGCGCGTCCGACCGATTTCTTCGATATGAAGGGCGATGTCGAAGCGCTGCTGCTGCCGTATCAGGCAGTCTTCGTTCCGGCACGGCATGTGGCGCTGCATCCAGGGCGTTCGGCATCGATCAGCCTCAATGGAAACTTGGTCGGATTCATTGGTGAGCTGCATCCGGAACTGGTGCAGCGCTACGAATTGGCGAGCGCACCACTGGTGTTCGAATGCGATCTCGAACCGCTGCTCGGCAGCGCCGTACCGACGTACGAGACCGTGTCCAGACAGCCTGCCGTCCGCCGCGATCTGGCGCTGCTGCTGCCGCGTTCGACACCGCTTTCGCAGGTACTGGAGGGGCTACGCAACGCTTCTCCGGCCATCGTGCAGGACATCGCCCTGTTCGACGTGTATCAGGGTAAAGGCATATCAGATACCGAAAAAAGCTTTGCTTTCCGTATAGTTATGCAAGATACTCAACGTACTTTGGCGGACGCCGAAGTCGATGCGACCGTTGATCAACTGGTGATGTATGCACAGCGTGAGTTCGGTGCAAAGCTGCGCGCCTGAGGCGGCAGGGCGACAGGGTTACGAGGAAGCCGCATGACCACACTGACCAAGGCCGAACTGGCGGAAATGCTGTTCGAACAGGTAGGGCTGAACAAACGCGAGGCGAAGGATATGGTCGAAGCATTCTTCGACGAGATCCGTGACGCGCTCGAAAGCGGCGACGGCGTCAAGCTGTCGGGCTTCGGCAACTTCCAGTTGCGTGACAAGCCGCAGCGCCCGGGGCGCAATCCCAAAACCGGCGAGGAAATTCCGATCACCGCGCGGCGGGTTGTTACCTTTCACGCGAGCCAGAAGCTGAAGGCGGCCGTCGAGGGCATCGATTACGATGGAAACGACGAGTAAGGAGCCGCTGGTCCTGCCAGCGATTCCCGCCAAGCGTTACTTCACGATCGGCGAGGTGAGCGAGTTGTGCGGCGTCAAACCGCATGTGCTGCGCTACTGGGAGCAGGAATTCACCCAGCTCAAGCCGGTGAAGCGACGCGGAAACCGGCGCTATTACCAGCACCACGAAGTACTGCTGGTGCGCCGTATCCGCCAGCTGCTCTATGAAGAAGGCTTCACCATCAGCGGTGCGCGCAACCGTCTCGACGATTCCGATCCTCGCGCCGGGGCTGCGCCGGCTACAACGGGGAATGACGTCGACGTGGCACAGTTGCGTGCAGCACTTCAGGAAATTCTCGATCTGCTTGAGTGACACGCGGTTGCCGATTTTTGCGGGGCTTTCGGCTCAAGGCAGCCGGCCCCTGATATAATTTCGAGCTGAGTCGGGGCGTAGCGCAGCCTGGTAGCGCACTTGCATGGGGTGCAAGGGGTCGTGAGTTCGAATCCCACCGCCCCGACCAATTCTTCTTGCTTCAATCTGCTGTGGCCATTCGTTGCGACATCGGTTGCAACATCGTGCCGCATCATTCGCCTTCCGTTTCCCATGCGCATTCTGTTGTCCAACGACGACGGTTACTTTGCTCCCGGCCTCGAGGCGCTCGCACGGGCTCTCGGCGAGGTTGGAGATGTGACCGTCGTGGCGCCCGAAGCTGATCGCAGCGGTGCCAGCAATTCCCTTACCCTTGATCGTCCGTTGATCCTGCGCCGCGCGCGCAACGGTTTTCATTATGTCAATGGCACGCCGACGGACTGTGTTCATCTTGCGGTGACGGGCATGCTCGACCACCTGCCTGACATCGTCGTATCGGGTATCAATGACGGCGCCAATATGGGCGACGACACGATCTACTCGGGCACCGTTGCGGCAGCGACCGAAGGTTTCCTGCTCGGCGTGCCGGCGATTGCCATGTCGATGACGCGCAAGGGCAGTGCGCATTACGACACCGCGGCCCGCATCGCCTGCGATCTGGTGCGCCGGCTGACCGACCGGCCTTTCGCGACGCCGGTGTTGCTCAACGTCAATGTTCCCGATCTGTCATTCGAGGCCCTGAAAGGTGTTCAGGTAACGCGCCTCGGGCGGCGGCACAAGGCCGAGCCTGTGGTGCGCACCACCAATCCGCGCAACGAAACCGTCTATTGGGTCGGCGCTGCCGGCGCCGCGCAGGATGCCGGCGAAGGTACAGACTTCCACGCCACGGCCAACGGATTCGCATCAATCACGCCGCTGCAGATCGACCTGACCCACATGGCCCAGATGGGGCAGGTGCGCGACTGGCTGGGCGCATGAAGGCAGCGGACGCAAGTCTGACCCTCACGCGTGCGCGCGCCCGGATGGTTGAACGACTGCGTGTTTCGGGCATCCGCGACGAAGGCGTGCTGGCTGCAATTCAGTCCATACCGCGTCACCAGTTCGTCGAAGAGGCACTCGGTACGCGCGCCTACGAGGACACTGCGCTACCGCTCGGCTTCCAGCAGACCATTTCGCAGCCCTTTGTCGTCGCACGCATGATTGAACTTCTGCGCGCTGGCGGACGTCCTCTCGGCAAGACACTTGAAGTTGGAGCCGGGTGCGGGTATCAGGCCGCCGTGTTGTCGAAGCTTGCGAGTGATGTGTATGCGATCGAGCGCATTGCGCCGCTGCTGGAACGTGCCAAGCGCAACCTGCGTCCTTTGCGGTTGCCGAACGTTCGCCTGAAACACGCCGATGGCATGATCGGTCTGGCTGCAGAGGCGCCATTCGATACAATCATCGTGGCTGCGGCTGCGGCGGCGGTGCCCAAGGCCTTGCTCGATCAGCTGGCTGAAGGCGGGCGACTCGTGATTCCCGTCGGTACCGCCGACCAGTCACTGAGACTGATCGAAAGACAGCCGCAGCGCTATGTCGAATCGAAACTGGACGCGGTGCGCTTCGTGCCGCTGTTGCCGGGGGTTGAATGAATAGATCGTTGTTCGCGGTGCCGGTGTTGTGCCTGTTGCTTGCGTCATGCGCTGGCACGCGGCCGGCGCCGGTTGAAGTCCGTCCGCCGATGGGCACATCGTCCACTGCCGCACCGGCCACGCCTCCCGCTGCCGCAGCTGCTGCACAGCGTTCCGCTGTGCACGTCGTCGCCAAGGGCGACACGCTGTTCAGCATCGCGCTCGAATATGGTCAGGACTGGCGAGATCTGGTGATCTGGAATCGCCTCGAAAACCCCAATCTGATCAAGCTCGGGCAGGAATTGCGTGTTGCTGCACCGGAGGGAGGCATGGAAACCCGTCCGATCGCCGCGCCCGGCGTTGAATCGCGGCCTATTGACACGCCTGCTCCGAGCGCGCCTGCCGTGACCGAGCCGTCTCCCGCCGTAGCGGACGCGATGCTCAAGCGCGAGCCACGCGGCGGCGTTGAACCATACTCCGAAGCGACGCTCGACCGCATTCGTTCGGCCGGGATCACATCTCAGCCGCCCGGTGCAGCCGTCGTGGCCACAACGCCCGCGCCGCCGGCGGCAACGGCTGCTGCTGCAGGGACCAGCGCACCGGTCATCGTCACGCCGCCGGACGCTGTGCGTACGGAAGACGGCGTCGAGTGGAGCTGGCCGGCGAGCGGCCGCATCATCGGACGCTTCGGCGAAGGCAGCAACAAGGGCGTTGATGTTGCAGGGCGTACCGGCGACCCGGTTCTGGCGGCGGCTGGCGGTCGCGTGGTGTATGCCGGCGAGGCCATGCGCGGTTATGGCAAACTGGTCATCGTCAAGCACGACAACACGTTTTTGTCCGCTTACGCGCACAACAGCAAGATACTGGTTCAGGAACGCGACACGGTAAAGCGCGGTCAGCGTATCGCCGAGCTGGGCGACAGCGACACCGAAGCAGGCAAGCCCCGTCTGCACTTCGAAATACGGCGCCAGGGCAAGCCCGTTGATCCGATGAAGTATCTGCCACCGAGATAATCCATGTCCGATCTTTCGCAACCCGAAGACGCCGAACCGGCTGAGCCCGTCGACGACGATGCCGTCGCGGGCGAGCTGGATGGCGTCGAGGTCGCGGCCGAACCGGTCGAAGCGCCCGAGGCGGAATTCCTCGGCGATGCCACCCAGCTCTACCTGAACGAGATCGGTGCCAACCCGCTGCTGACGCCGGAGGAAGAACTTGCCCTGTCGCGCCGCGTGCGCCTGGGTGACTTCGAAGCGCGCCAGACCATGATCGAGCGCAACCTGCGCCTGGTCGTGAACATCGCAAAGCACTATCTGAATCGCGGCATGCCGTTGCTTGACCTTGTGGAAGAGGGCAATCTCGGCTTGATCCACGCGCTGGAAAAATTCGATCCGGAGCGCGGTTTCCGCTTCTCCACCTACGCCACCTGGTGGATACGGCAGAACATCGAGCGCGCGATCATGAACCAGTCGCGCACCATCCGGCTGCCCGTGCATGTGGTGAAGGAGCTGAATCAGGTTCTTCGCGCCATGCGCAATCTGGAGGCGCGCAGCGGTGGTGATTGTTGCGCCGAAGACATCGCAACCTTGCTGGCCAAGCCGGTTGAGGACGTGCGGCACATTCTTTCGCTGAACGAACACACTGCTTCGCTCGATGCGCCGCTCGACATCGATCCGTCCCTGTCGATCGGCGAGTCCCTTGCCGACGACAATCAGGAAGGGCCGGAAGAGCAGATCCAGAACGCCGAAATCGGCAGCCTGGTTCAGGCCTGGATCGCCCAGCTCAACGACAAGCAGCGCACGGTGATCGAGTATCGCTACGGCATCAACAACCGCGAGATCGCCACCCTTGAAGAGCTGGCCGATCAGCTCAGCCTGACCCGCGAGCGGGTGCGCCAGATCCAGCTCGAAGCACTTGCGCAACTGCGCAAGATCCTGCGTCGGGCGGGTGTGTCGCGCGACGTGCTGTTGTAACGTCGTCGGGGGGTGCCTGTTTGCGTCGGCTTTTGCCAAGTCGGCGGGTTCGGCAGGCGTAGCGCAGTGCGCTGCGAAACCCTGAGCTCGGGAGGCCGGCTTTGCACAGCCGGCCCGTTCAGCAGGCGCAGCGCAATGCGCTGCGAAACCCCAGAGCTCGGGAAGCCGGCTTTGCACAGCCGGCCCGTTCGGCAGGCGCAGCGCAATGCGCTGCGAAACCCCGGAGCTCGGGAGGCCGGCTTTGCACAGCCGGCCCGTTCAGCAGGCGGCGGGCAATGCCCGCCGAAACCCCGGAGCTCGGGAAGCCGGCTTTGCACAGCCGGCCCGTTCGGCAGGCGCAGCGCAATGCGCTGCGAAACCCCTGCCTCACCCCATTGCCAGTTGGGCTACGGTTTCGAGGCCGTATTCGAACAGGCGCTGCATCGCTGGCGCGACGAAGGACAGCGACAGCATCAGCATCACGAAGCCGGCGATCAACGTCACCGGAAAGCCGATGGCGAACAGGTTGAGCGCCGGCGCGGCGCGCGTCAGCACGGCCAGCGCGATATTCACGACCAGCAGCGCCGCGATCAGCGGCAGCGCCAGCATCAGGCCGGCGGAAAACACCGTGCTGCCCCAGCGCGCGATGGCCAGCCAGCCATTGGCCGGAAACAGGTCGGCACCGACCGGCCACCATTCGAAGCTGTTGCCCAGCACGGCCAGCAGCATCAGGTGGCCATTGATCGACAGGAAGATCAGCGTTGCCATCAGACCGAGAAATTCCGCGATCACCGGCGACTGGGACGCGTTGTCCGGGTCGTAGAACATCGCGAAGCCCAGGCCCATCTGCAGGCCGATCAACTCGCCGGCCAGATCGACCGCCGCGAACACGATGCGTATCGTGAAGCCGAGCGCGATGCCGATCAGCATCTGCTGTACCAGCGCCATGGTGCCCGGCCAGGAGCCGACGCTCAGCCCGGATGGCGGCAGGGTGGGCAGTATGGCAAACGTGATCAGCAGGCCGAGGGCAAGCCGGGCGCGCATGACGAAGGCGCGGTTGCTGAACACCGGCGCCGCGGCGATCAGCCCCATCACCCGCGCCAGCGGAAACAGGAAACTTGCCATCCACAGGTCGAGCTGGGCGGCGGTGACCGAAATCATTCAGTACTAGCCGAGCAGCGACGGGATCGATGAATACAGCCGGCGCATGTAGTCGGTCATGATGGTGATCATCCACGGGCCGCCGATCACCAGCACGGTGAACACCGCAATCAGCTTGGGAATGAACGAAAGCGTCATTTCGTTCACCTGCGTCGCGGCCTGGAAGATGCTGACGATGAGGCCGGTGATCAGCGCTGCGCCCAGCATCGGTGCGGACACGAGGAGCAGGGTCTCGACGGCATGGCGGCCGATGTCGACGACGGTGGTGGGCGTCATGGTGCGCAGTCCTTCATATCTGGCCGAAACTGGAAACAAGGGTGCCGAGGATGAGGTTCCAGCCATCCACCAGCACGAACAGCATGAGTTTGAACGGCAGCGACACGATGACCGGCGACATCATCATCATGCCCATCGACATCAGCACCGAAGCGACCACCATGTCGATGATAATGAAGGGAATGAAAATGATGAAGCCGATCTGGAAGGCCGTCTTCAATTCGGATGTGACGTAGGCCGGCACGACCACGCGCATCGGCAACTGCTCCGAATTGGCGACCTTCGGCGTGTTCGACAGACGCATGAACAGTTCGATGTCCGGCTCGCGCACCTGCTTCAGCATGAAGGTTTTCAGTGGCTTGGCGCCGGCGTCCAGCGCCTGTTCGAAGCCGATGCGGTTTTCGCTCAGCGGCAGATAGGCCTCGGCGTAGATCTTCTCGCCGACCGGCGCCATGATGAAAAAGCTCAGGAACAGCGCCAGACCGATCAGCACCTGGTTGGGCGGACTGGTCTGTGTGCCCATGGCCTGACGCAGCAGCGACAGCACGATGATGATGCGGGTGAAGCTGGTCATCATCAGCATGACCGCCGGCAGGAAGGACAGGCTGGTCAGCAGCAGCAGGGTCTGGATGGACAGCGACCAGTTGGTGCCGCCGCCGGCCGCTGGTGTACTGGTCAGCGCGGGCAGGGCCTGCGCCCACGTATCCGGCGCCGCGAAGCCGCCCAGCAGAGCCAGCCCAAGCGCTGGAAGCAAGCGCCGGGTCACGATCGACCCGCCTTCAACTTTGCCAGCAGGGCGCCGAAGTCAGCCGCGACCGGCTTCGCATCGGAGCCAGCCGGACTGATCTCTCCGCGCGGCAGCGTCGCGATGCCGGTGACCGAGCCGGGCGCCACGCCGACCACCAGCCAGTGTTCGCCGATTTCGAGCAGGACCACGCGTTCGCGCGATCCCACCGCGATGCCGCCCACGGTGCGGATCGGCGCGCTGCTGCCGGTCAGGCGACCGCCGGACAGGCGGCGCAGCAGCCACAGCACGGCGAACAGCGTCGCCAGCACCACACCGAGCGCGCCGACCATCTGCATGACCGCACCAGCGCCGCTGGCGGGCGACGCGGGGGCTGCGGGCTCTGCGGCCTGAAGCAGGCCGGCGGAAAAAAGAAGCAGGAGTGAAAGCCAGATTTTCATGCGCCAAGGCTAGCGCCCGACAGTGCCCGTTCAGCGCGGGAATAGATCGGTTTTAGGGCGGCAATTTCTGCCGCACGACATCCGTCTTCGTGCGCAGCTCGGGAGCGTCATTGCGCAGCGCGCGCGAGGCGTTGAACGTATCGCCTGCGCTGATGCCCAAGCGTGTGAGGTTTCAAGAATTAAGATGTGTCGATCGCGATCTCGACGGATGCATGACATTGCTCCGGATCCACCTGGTACCAAGCCGCCCATGACTTCAGATCAATCTGGCCAGGATCGTCCCGTGCTCGCCCCGCAGACTTTCAGACGGGCGCTTGATAAGAGCCACGAAGCGAAGGCAAAAGTCGAAGTCGTTGCCAACGAGCTCACGTCGGCAAACGATGCCGTCAAGGCAAAGATTGCAAAGGGCGTAACGTCCTTGCCCGTGCATGAAGCGCTGGCAGACAGCGAGGGGGTTGAAGTCAAGGTGCAGGATGTCGCGGGCGACCTGCACGAGGTGACGGATACGCTGTCTCAGGGCATCGAAGACCTGAAGGGTGTCGAATCTGCACTGAAGCGGTCCCGGAAAGCGTTGATCGAATCGGAGGCCGCTCTCGCGCTGTCACAGCGGGGAGAGCATAAGGCGAAGTTCGACGGGATGCACGACCCGAGGACCGGCCTGCCCAATCGCACCCTGTTCGATGACCGGCTTGCGCAAGCCATTTCGCTCGCCGAGCGCCATGGCTGGACGCTGGCCGTCATGTTTCTCGATCTGGACCGCTTCAAGACAATCAACGATACGCACGGGCATGCCGCGGGCGACCGCGTGCTGGAGGAAATTGCGCGCCGTCTGAACGGACACTGTCGCGACGAAGACACGGTATGCCGCAACGGGGGGGACGAGTTCCTCTACCTGCTGATGAACCCTCAGGGCCGGGAAAACATCGAGCGCGTGGCCAGTATGGTGCTGGCGAACCTCGGCGCCCCGATCGACATGGATGACCTTCAGCTCAACATCACGCCCAGCATTGGCATCGCGCTCTATCCGGAACACGGCGGGACCGTCGAGCAATTGATCGATCGTGCCGATATCGCCATGTATCAGGCAAAGCGGGCAGCGAGCGGTTTTGCGATCTTCGACGACGCCAGTCGAGGCTAGCCGTTTTCCGCCGCGATTGCGCAGACAGGATGCAGTCGGGCCGTGAGGTGACGCCGGTCACCTTGCCTCGAAACCGCTGTGCCGCCTACCGCTTGCCGAGCGCTTCTTCGATGCGCTTGTCGGTCTTGTACTGACTCAACGCATAGACCGCCCACAGCGCGGCCGGTATCCAGCCGATCAGCGTCAGCTGCAGGATGAGGCAGATCACGCCGGCGATCGGGCGACCGATGGTGAAGAAGACCATGAAGGGCAGAAAAATGGCGAGCAGCAGTCGCATGAGAGCTCCGTGAAATGGGCGATGGCTTACGATACCACCCGTTGCGCAGCCCGCGAACGCGGCTGCGTCAGCCTTGTGTAGTGGCCGTGACAGCGGACGCCGACAAAAAAAGAGCGACGCCATGGCATCGCTCTTTTCCATTCGCCGGACTCTGACTGATGTCCGGCCCGATCGGGGGCATTCGTCAGCGTTTCAGTTTCTTCATCCGTTCCGCCGGCGTAATGATGTCGGTCAGGCGAATGCCGAACTTTTCGTTCACCACCACCACTTCGCCCTGTGCGATCAGCGTGCCGTTGACGAGCACGTCCATCGGCTCGCCGGCCATGCCGTCCAGTTCCACCACCGAACCGTGGCCCAGTTGCAGCAGATTCCGGATCGAAATCTTGGTGCGTCCGAGTTCCACCGTCAGCTGGACCGGGATGTCGAGAATCATTTCGAAGTCGCGCAGCCCTTCGGATGACTTGTTCGCCGCATCACCGAACTGCTGGAAGATGTTGGCGGGCTGCACACCCTTCTCGGCCTCACCGTCGAGTGCCGCAAGCGCGTCGTCAGCCGTGGTCTGCTCGGACATCGCAGCGGCCCAGTCGTCATCGCTGACCTGCTCTTCCGCTTCAGCCAGATCACTCATGATGGTTCCTCACCCTTTTTCTTGCCCTGCACGTTCAGGGCGTGTTCGATCAGTTCTTCCTCGCCGGCCATGAAACGCTCGATCTTCAGCGCATAGCGGCCAGCCTGTATGCCGTACTTGCATTCCAGGACCGGAATGCCATCAACTTCGGCTTGCACAGTGTCTGAAATGGTTATCGGAATGATGTCGCCAACCTTTAGGTTGTTCAGGCCGCCCAGGGTCAGCGAGCCGCCCCCCAGCTGCACGTTCAGTTCCACCGCGGCATCCTGCACCTGACGGGTGAGCAGGTTGATCCACCGGTTGTCCGAACTGACGCTGTCGCTCTGCATCGATGAATTCAGCGTGTCGCGCAGCGGCTCGACCATCGAATACGGCAGGCAGATGTGCATTTCCGCCGACACGCCACCGAGCTCCAGCGTGAAGGTGGCTGCCACGACGATTTCCGACGGCGTGGCGATATTGGCGAACTGCGAATTCATTTCCGAGCGCACGTACTCGAAATTGATCTTGAACACCGGCTCCCACGACCGTTCGTACTCGGCGAAGAACACGTCGAGCAGGCCCTGGATGATGCGTTGTTCGGTCGGCGTGAAGTCACGTCCCTCGACCCGGGTGTGGAAACGTCCGTCACCGCCGAACATGTTGTCGATGACCAGAAAGACGAGGTTCGGATCGAACACCACCAGCCCGGTGCCACGCAGCGGCTTGACCTGTACCAGATTCAGATTGGTCGGCACGACCAGGTTGCGGATGAATTCGGAATACTTCTGCAGCCGGATCGGGCCGAGCGAAATCTCTGCGCTGCGTTGCATGAAATTGAACAGGCCGATGCGCAGGTAGCGGGCAAAACGCTCGTGTATCAGTTCCAGCGTGGGCATGCGCCCGCGCACGATTCTTTCCTGGGTGCCGAGGTTGTACGGGCGTACGCCGCCCGTGTCTTCGGCTTCGGCCACTTCATCGGCCTCGCCGGTGACGCCCTTGAGCAGGGCATCGACCTCTTCCTGGGAAAGAAAATCAGACATCGCGTTTCCTCGTGGCGACCGGTTTCAGCCTACTGGACGATGAAGGACGTGAACAACACGGCCTCCACGGGTCCGACGGGCTCTTCCGGCTCGCCCTTCTTGTTGGTCGGTACTTCGCCAACGATGGCATTGATCGAATTCCTCATTTCGCCTGCCAGTGCTTCCCGGCCTGCCGTCGTACCCAGCTCGGACGCTTTCTTGCCGGACAGCAACATCAGCACGTGGTGGCGGATTTCCGGCATGTACACCTTCAGGTTGTCGGCAGCAGGTTGTTCTTCCACCTTGACCGTAGCCTTGACCTGCAGGTACTGATCGACCTGCGTTTCGGGCGCCAGATTGACCGTGAAGGGGTCGAGTTCGACGAATACCGGCGGCAGGCCCTTGGCTTCTGTGTCCTTCTTCTTCTTCAGCTTGGCCTTCCTGGCGGCGAGGGCCTTTGCATCCGGATCATCCTCGCTCATTTCATCGGCGTGCTCGTCTTCGCCCTCTTCGGCGTGACTGCCGGTCATCATGAACATTGCGGCGGCACCGCCGATGACGACCAGCAGCGCAACGGCAAGGATGATGAAAAGCATTTTCTTGCTCTTCTTGGGTGCGTCGGCGGCGACGTCGTCTGCGGTGGCGGCTTTTGCCATGGTGTGCGCTCCTGTATGGATCGGGATTGTGGGCGGGTACTGATGCCTTTCAATGACCGAATAACGGCCGAATGTCCCGTTTTTTTAGCGCCGATGTAAGCAGCGCCGTCAGGAGCGTGTTCTCACCCGGTTGCCGGGGTGCTACGCGAACAGGTCAACAAGGCCGCTGCCGCGCCGCGCCGCCGGTGCGATCAGCAGTTCGCCATCGCCGTTCCCATCGCGCCCGCGCTCGCCGCGCTGGCCGCCCTGACCCTGTTCGCCGGAGCGCTGTTCGCCGGAGCGCTGTTCGCCGCTGACATTGGTGTTGCCGAGCGAAATGCCGCCTTCGGCGAGCATTTCACGCAGTCGCGGCATCGCCTGCTCCAGTGCTTCCCGCACCTGCGGGTTGGCCGATACGAACTGTGCCGTGCCCAGATCGCCGCCGATCTGCAGCGAAATTTCGATCCGGCCCAGATGCGGCGGCGTCAGGATCAGTTCCGCGCGACTGTTGCCGTTTTCGGCCAGCCAGGTCACCTGGTGGCCGATGTCGTCCGCCCAGCCGGGATGCGTGATCGGGGTGGCAACCGCCATTTCGGTGGGCGGCTTCTGTGCAGCGTTCAGGTGGCCGCGAAAATCGCCCTGGGCGGTCTGCGGCGTTGCCGGCTGACCGGCGTCCGCCCGGGCGTCACCGGCCAGCAGCGCGTCCGGCAGATTCTTGCCGTTCGTTTCGCCGGTGCCATCTGTCGCGGCGGCAATCACTGCCGCCGGCAATTCGCCCGACGCCTCGCGGCCCGCTTTCCTGCCGCCTTGCCCGGTCAGATCGAGATCAAGGTCGGCCTGTTCGTCCAGGGTATCTCCCCGACCGGCCAGCCGTTCGATGACGGGCAGGGTCGCCGGCACCAGCAGGCCGGCCGGCAGCAGTTCGGTCGCGATGCGGGCCGGATCGGCGCTCAGCGCATCCAGCAGATCGATCTTCTCGTCGCTGCCGTCGTTGCTGCCGTCGTCGAGCAGACGGGCCAGCAAGGCAGCGCGCGGGTCTTCGGGCGCATTCTTCAGGGAGTCCTGCAGCAGGTTGGCAAATGCCGTCGCCGTGTCTTCGGGCGACGCATCGGCACCGATGCCGCGCGCTTCGCTCACCGGGCCACTGGACGCGAGCGCTGTGGCCGACGAGGGCAGGCTGAGCTTGATGTCTGACATGGGAAGTCCTCCGTTGATGGAGGGGTATAAGCAGCTAGCGTGCCAGCTGCCGGACGTGCCGTGTCAGTCGTCCGCAACCAGGCGACCCGAACGGTCGTCCGCCACACGCTGTTCGGCCCTGGCTTCACGCTTGACCAGCGTGGCCTGATGGCGGTCGGACAGTGTTTCGAAGGCCTTCACGCGGGTGCGCGTGTCGAGCCACACGCGCTGGCCAGCCTGGGCGCGGTCGCGCGATTGTTCCACCTGCTGCTGCTGGTGGCGGATGGCGTCGTCAATGCGGGCGAGGAAGGCGGAGTAATTGCTCCACTGGCCCGGTGTCAAGCCGTTGCGTGCAGCGGCCAGGAACTGGTCCTGATATTCCTTGCGGTAGTCCTCGAGCATCGTGAGCTTGCGCGACTGGTCGTGTTCGCTGGCGATCAGTGCCGCCAACGCACGCGCCGACTCGTCCATGCGCGTCTGACTCAGGTCGAGAATGGTCTGCAGACGAAACGGTTCAGCCATGATTCAAAGGTCTCTCTTTGTCCGGCCACATTGCGTGCTGCCGGTCACGGCCGCCGCACGTGTCACCGATTTTTGCAATCAGGGATTCAGACCGAAAATCTGGTGCAACTTCATCACTGCGTCCTCAAATCCTTCACGTTCGTCCATCGCCTGCTGCAAAAAGGCTTCCAGCGTCGGAAACATGTTTACTGCAAGATCGAGCTGCGGGTCTGCGCCCGGCGAATAGGCGCCGACCGAAATGAGGTCGCGCGCGCGCTGGTAGCGCGACCACAGCCCCTTGAAGCGGCGCACCAGATCGAAATGGCTGGGTTTGACCAGGCTGTGCATGGCGCGCGATACCGACTGTTCGATGTCGATGGCCGGGTAGTGGCCGGCATCGGCCAGCTGGCGCGTGAGCACGAAGTGGCCATCGAGAATGGCGCGCGCCGAATCGGCGATCGGGTCCTGCTGGTCGTCGCCTTCGGCCAGCACGGTGTAGAAGGCGGTGATCGAGCCGCCGCCCTCCGGCCCGTTGCCGGCCCGTTCGACCAGTTGCGGCAGGCGGGCGAAGACACTTGGTGGATAGCCGCGGGTGACCGGTGGCTCGCCGATGGCCAGCGCGATCTCGCGCTGCGCCATCGCATATCGGGTCAGCGAATCCATGATCAGCAGCACGTGCCGGCCCTGATCGCGGAACCACTCGGCAACCGTGGTCGCATAGGCGGCACCCTGCAGCCGCATCAACGGGCTGGTGTCGGCCGGTGCGGCGACCACGACGGATCGTTTCAGGCCGGCGGCGCCGAGGATCTGCTCGATGAATTCCTTCACCTCGCGGCCCCGTTCGCCGATCAGCCCGACCACGACCACCTCGGCCGACGTGAAGCGCGCCATCATGCCCAGCAGCACCGACTTGCCGACGCCGGAACCGGCGAACAACCCGATGCGCTGGCCGCGGCCGACGGTGAGCAGCGAATTGATCGAGCGTATGCCGGTGTCCATGGTGCGGCGTATCGGTTCGCGCAGCAGCGGATTCACCGCGCGGCTGGCGACCGAACGCGAGTGCCGCGTGATGACCGGGCCGAGCCCGTCGAGCGGCCGGCCGGCACCATCGACCACGCGGCCGAGCAGGGCGTCGCCAACCGGCAGGTGCTTGGCACGGTCGGATGCACGCCTGCGCGGCTCCAGCCTTTCGGTCGGGGTGGGGCGCTGCGGCGCCGCTTCGAGCGGTATCACTTGCGCGCCGGGCGCGAGGCCGACCACATCATCGGTCGGCATCATGAACAGCTTGTCGCCGTTGAAACCGACCACTTCCGCTTCGCAGCTGTTGCCACCCGGCACCATGATGCGACAGCCGGAACCGAGCGGCAGCTTCAGGCCGGCAGCTTCCATCACCAGACCGTTGATGCGGGTC
This sequence comes from Methyloversatilis sp., assembly GCF_030698125.1. Taxonomy (GTDB): domain Bacteria; phylum Pseudomonadota; class Gammaproteobacteria; order Burkholderiales; family Rhodocyclaceae; genus Methyloversatilis. Next base: position 53,463 of record NZ_JAUYNV010000001.1, on the reverse strand, counting down.
AGACGCCCCGCGTGCAGGTACGGATTGATGCGTCCGGCCAGCGTGCCGCAGTCGGTCATGAAGCCGGACCACTTCGCGAGATGAGCGTTCGACGCAGCCGGTGCGGCCGTCTCCGGCGTGTCGTCGAGCAGTGGCTCGTCGACCGGAGTGTCCAGGGTGTCAGTCATGTTCTATCCAGTCCGCATCATCGATCAGCGCCTCGACGATGCGCGTCCAGCGCGTGGCCAGTGTGGCGTCTATGTGACTGCCGCCCGCTTCGATCTTGCAGCCGCCGCGTGCAATCGCGGTGTCTTCGAATATGCGATGGCCGGCATGCGCCAGCTGGTCACCGGCGTGCGAGCGCACGAGCGACGCGTCGTCCGGGTTCAGATAGATCGCTGTGTGCTGGTGCGGCAGCTGGTTGATCGCTTCGCGCACGACCCCGACGATCACTTCCGGTTTGACCGCGATCGCCTGCCGCACCACCTGGCGGGCGATTTCCACGCCCAGGTGCAGCACGCCCTGCGCCACTTCGGTGTCGAGCGATGCCAGTGCCTCCTGGAGCTGTTCGATCACGCTGTGCAGGCGCATGGCTTCCATGCGCACGCGCGCCGTACCTTCTTCGTAGCCGGCGGCGTAGCCTTCGCGGTGGGCGTCCGTCTGAAGCTTTTCGAGTTCTTCGGCCGTGGGCAGCTTGAAGTCGGGCTGCGTCTCGCTGTCTGCTTCCGATTCGGCTGCAGCATGTGTTGTCGGGACCGGCGTTGCGGATGCGCGGCCCTGCGACCCGCCCGGAGCATCCTCAATGCCCGCAGTCGGCGCGATGCCCTGGTCAAACACTTCGAGCTTCCAGTGCGTGAAAGCGAGTGCGCCGTCCGACGTCATCGGCTGCTCCCGCGCGTGTCGCCGGGCTGGAACCGGATCACAGCATTTCCTCGCCGCCCTTGCCGCCCATGACGATCTGGCCTTCTTCTGCCAGGCGACGCGCGATCTTCAGGATTTCCTTCTGCTCGCCCTCGACTTCGGACAGTTTGACCGGGCCGCGTCCTTCCAGGTCTTCGCGCAGCGATTCGGCGGCGCGCGACGACATGTTCTTGAAAATCTTCTCGCGCAATTCGGGCGAGGCGCCCTTCAGCGCCAGTACCAGCTGGTCACCGCTGACTTCGCGCAGCAAGGTCTGGATGCCGCGGTCGTCGATGTCGAGCAGGTTCTCGAACACGAACATTTCATCGACGATCTTCTGTGCCAGTTCCGCGTCGTATTCCTTGACCGCATCGAGGATGGCCGACTCATTCGCGCTGCCGACAAAACCCAGTATTTCGGCGGTCGCCTTGATGCCGCCGAGCGCCGTCTTCTTCATCTTGGCCGAACCGGCCAGCACGCGCGACATGGCTTCGTTCAGTTCCTTCAGCGCCATCGGCTGTACGCCGTCGAGCGTGGCGATACGCAGCACGACGTCGTTGCGCAGCCGTTCGGCGAACAGCTTGAGCACTTCGGCCGCCTGGTCGAATTCCAGGTGGGTCAGGATGGTGGCGATGATCTGCGGGTGTTCGTTCTTGATCAGGTTGGCGATGGTGGCGGCATCCAGCCACTTCAGGCCTTCGATGCCGGCGGTGTCCGAATCATTCAGGATGCGCGACAGCAGGTGACCGGCGCGTTCTTCGCCCAGCGCCTTGGTCAGCATGTTGCGGATCAGCGTTTCGTCGGCCGATACGCGGCTGCCGGCCGAGGTGGCTTCGTCGAACAGGTCGAGCACTTCGGTCACCCGTTCGCGCGGCACGTTGCGCAGCCCGGCCATCGCAGTACCGATCTTCTGCACTTCGCGCGGCCCGAGATGCTTGAGCACCTCGGCCGCGGCGTCTTCGCCCAGCGTCACCAGCAGCAGGGCGCTGCGTTCGATTCCGAGATCATTCATCGCCGTTCACCCAGTGCTTGATCACTTCCGCGATCGCCTTCGGATCGTTCTTCGCCATTGTGCGCGCTGCTTCGAGCTTGGTTTCGAACGCGAGCGCTGCGCGCGCTTCGGGTGACAGTTCGAGCTGGGCCGCCGCGCTGCCGGGCAGGGATACCGGCTGGCCATCGGCATCCAGCGTGACGTCGCGCACATCGTCTTCGTTGCGCCCGGCCGGTTCGGTCAGCGTGCGCACCAGTGGCTTGAGCACACCGAACAGCAGGTAGGCCGCGACGCCGGCAACCAGCAGGTATTTCAGCAGGTCGCCCGCCATGCCGGTCAGTTCCGGATCCTTCCAGACCGGCGTGTCGATCACCTCGTGCTGCACTTCGGTGAAGGGGGCCGATGCCACGTTCAGCGTGTCGCCGCGCCCTTCGTTGAAACCCATTGCCTCACGCGTCAGGTCATTGATGCGTTTGAGTTCGTCGTCGGTCAGCGGTACCGGCTTGGTATTGCCCTTGTCGTCGGTGATGACCTTCTGCGCCACCAGCACGGCTACCGAAAGCCGGCGAATCTGTCCGGTCGGCTGGCGCACGTGCTGCACTGTCTTGTCCAGCTCGAAATTGGTCGTCGAATCCTTGCGCGTATTGATCGGCACCATTGGCGCTGCGCCGGGCGCACCTTCGGCCACCGGCCCGCCTGGCGCCGGCGGTATCGTGATCGGCGCGGCGGCCGGCGCCGGCGGTTGATTGGCGAGCGCGCCCGGAACGCCACCGGCGGCCGGCTGGTTGCTGACCGATTCGCTCATCTGCTGGCTGCGGATTGCGGCTTCGGGCGTCGGATTCGGTTTGTAGGTTTCGGCGGTCTGTTCGGTCTGGCTGAAGTCGATGTCGGCGGCGGTCTGCACGCGGTAGTTGCCGCGCCCCATCAGCGGCTCCAGCATGGCTTCGATGCGCCGGATGGTGGATGCCTCGATCTCGTTCACATACTTCAGCTGGGTCGGGTTGAGCGTCGCGCCGTCTTTCATGTCGCGGTTGCCCGACAGCAGGTTGCCGTTCTGGTCGAGCACCGACACGTTTTCGGTGGCCAGCTGCGGCACACTCGATGCGACCAGGTGCACGATGCCGCCGACCTGTTCCGGGCTCAGCGTGCGGCCCCCGAGCAGCCCGAGCACCACCGATGCCGACGGCTTCTGGTCGTCGCGCAGGAAGGCGCTTTGCTTGGGAATGGCCAGATGCACGCGGGCGTTGTCCACGGCGGCCAGCGTGCCGATGGTCTGCGCCAGTTCGCCTTCCAGCGCACGCTGGTAGGTCACCTGCTCGGAAAACTGCGACTGCCCCATCTTCTGCTTTTCCATCAGCTCGAAACCGATCGAGCCACCGCGTGGTAGCCCCTGGGCGGCGAGCTTCAGCCGCGCATCGTGTACGAACTGCGACGGCACCAGGATGGCGTGCCCGCCTTCGGAAAATTTGTACGGCACGTTCTGCTGCTGCAGCATCGCGACGATGGCGCCGCCGTCCTTGTCGTTGATGTTCGAGAACAGCACTTCGTAATTGGGGCTGTTGCTCCACAGCGCGAGGCCGACCAGCAGCGCGATCGCCATCGCCAGGCCGCCGGCGAGTCCCATCTTCTTCTGCATCGGCAGGGCGGCCAGTCGCTGCTGCGCAAGCGCAAGCGGATTGGCACCCCCGGCAGGGGCGGTGTTCGGATCAAGTAAGGCGTTTGCAGCGGCCATGTTTCGTCTCGCGCAGGTGACGGATGAGGGTCTGCAGTACGGCAGACCTTGCAGGATGAGACGGATTGTCGGCGTGCCTCGCGCGAGCCGTTCCGCGGATAAGGCGGGTTTTTGGCCGGCTGATCCGCCCGAAAACGTGGTCTGCGCCTTGCTACGCTGGCACGGTCGATCAATTCCTGCGCCCGCCGGCGTTCCGTACATGGCCGAACCCGCTGCTGCCACTGCTGCCGTCACCGCCGCCTCTGCCGCGGACATGCCGCGCATTGCGCCGGAGGAAGCGGCACGCCTGGCCGAAGCGTTCCGCCTGTTCAATGCCGCGTCGGCCGAGCTGTCGGAAGCCTACGGCACGCTGGAACGTCAAGTCGCCAGCCTGACCGAAGAACTGGCCGCAGCGAACGGCGAGTTGCGTCGCCAGTATGAACAGAAGGCGCGTCTGACCGACCGCTTGACGACCTTGCTGAACCAGCTGCCGGCCGGTGTCGTCGTGGTCGACGGCGCTGGCGAAATCGAACAGGCCAATCCGGTGGCATTCGACATGGTGGGCGCGCTGGCCGGACAGTCATGGTCGTCGTGTACCGGCCGGCTGGTCCAGGCCGACGCCCCCGCCGAATGGGACTGCACCGACAGCGAGAGCGCGCATCGCCGGCTGTCGGTCAGCGAAGCACCGCTGACCGGCGAGAACGCCCGCATCGTGTTGCTGCACGACATGACGCGCCAGCACGCGCTGAAGATTGCCGCTGCCCGCAATGAACGTCTGGCCGCGATGGGCGAAATGGCCGCCTCGCTGGCGCATCAGCTGCGCACGCCGCTGGCCGCCGCCACGCTTTACGTCGGCACGCTGATCGGGCGCGAACTGCCGCCGGCCGACATGCGCTCGATAGCATCGCGCGCGCAGGACAGGCTGCGCCATCTCGAGCGGCTGATCCGCGACACATTGATGTTCGCGCGCGGTGAAGTGCTTGGCCGCGAGGCGATCGACATCGCCGGCCTGCTCGAAGAATTGCGCCACACGGTCGAGCCGGTGGCGCGTGCCGCCGGCGTCGAACTGATTGTCGATGCCGCATCGGCAGTCGGCACGGTGTCGGGCGATCGCAAGGCGATTGCCAGCGCGCTGGTCAGCCTGCTCGAAAACGCGGTGCAGGCCTGCGGCGCCGGCGGTGAAGTCGGCCTGTCTGTCGGCATCGATGGCAATCGCCTCGGATTCACCGTGCGCGACACCGGGCAAGGCATCGCGCCGGAGATTCAGGAAAGACTGTTCGAACCCTTCTTCACCACGCGTGATGAAGGCACCGGACTCGGGCTGGCGATTGCACGCGGTGTGGCGCGCGTGCACGGCGGCGACATCGAATGCGTGTCCGCGCCCGGCGCGGGCAGTCAATTTACGCTGCGCCTGCCGATCACGGCCGGTAGCGGTGCCCCGGAAGACGTGCTGGAGAAGGTGCAATGAGCGAAAAGCTGAATATCCTGGTGGTCGAGGACGAACCGAATCTGCGCGATGCGCTGTGTCTGGCCATCGAATGCGCCGGCCACCGCGTGATCGGTGCGGCCGATGGCCCGCAGGCGTTGCGCATGATCGAGCGCAACACCGGCGAGCATGCGCTGAATCTGGTCATCACCGACCTGAAGATGCAGCCGATGGACGGCCTCACGCTGCTGCGCGAAATCCGCATGCGCGAAGCCGCGCTGCCGGTGCTGCTGATGACGGCGTTTGGCGACGTAGAAAAAGCGGTCGCCGCGATGCGCGCCGGCGCCTGCGATTTCCTGCTCAAGCCGTTCGAGCCCGACGTGCTGCTTGCCCACATCGACCGTTACGCGGCACCGGTGGTGACGCCGGCCGACATGGTGGCCGAGGACGCACGCACGCGGCAGGTGCTCGGTCTTGCCGCGCGGGTCGCCCGCTCCGAAGCCACCGTGCTGCTGACCGGCGAATCCGGCACCGGCAAGGAAGTGTTTGCCCGCTACATCCACCAGCAGTCGGCACGTGCCGCCATGCCATTCATCGCCATCAACTGCGCGGCCATCCCGGACAACCTGCTCGAAGCGACCCTGTTCGGCTATGAGAAAGGTGCGTTTACCGGGGCCGCCGCCGCGCAGGCCGGCAAGTTCGAACAGGCCAACGGCGGCACGCTGCTGCTGGACGAAATTTCCGAAATGCCGCTGGCGCTGCAGGCCAAGATGCTGCGCGTGCTGCAGGAGCGCGAGGTGGAGCGGGTGGGCGGCAAGAAGCCGATTCCGCTCGACATCCGCGTACTGGCCACCAGCAACCGCGACATGGAAGCCGAAGCGCGGGCAGGGCGCTTCCGCGAAGACCTGTACTACCGGTTGAACGTGTTCCCGATCGGCATTCCGTCGCTGCGCGACCGCCCGGGCGACATCGTGCCGCTGGCCCGCCACTTCCTCGCCGGCTGCGCGAAGGCGCAAGGTCGTGTGCTGCGGCTCGGCAATCCGGCGGCGGCAATCCTTGCCGGCCACGACTGGCCCGGCAATGTGCGCGAACTGGAAAACACCGTGCAGCGCGCCGCCATCATGGCGCCCGATGACCTGATCGAAGCCGAGCACATCATTCTTGGCGGCCAACGCGGCCTGTCGCGTCCGGTCGCGGTACCCGCTCCCGCCGTGGAGTCGGTCATGCCGATGCCCGCGGCCAACGATGCACCGCCCAGTGCCACGCCTGACGCGCCCCTGAAGGTCAGGTCGGTGCGCGACATGGAGCGCGACCTGATCCTGGAAACCCTCGCCGAGGTGGGTGGGTCACGCAAGAAGGCGATCGAGAAACTGGGTATTTCCGAGCGCACGCTGCGGTATAAACTGGCGCGCTACAAGGCGGACGGGTTGCTGCGGGAAGGTTGAATGTTTCCCTGCAGTGTGTTGGCCCGGGATTTGCTAATGAATCATCAACCGGGTCAAAACCCCTGAATGGGTGGTTCGCGGGCGGCATTTTTTGCCGCCATGCGGCGCAGCGCAGGGCAGTCATGCCGTACTGCAACGGAGAAATGTCATGAACACCAGCCTGAACCAGATGATCACTGAATTGCGCTCCACCGCGCAGGTCGCCGCCGGCAAGCCTGCCGGCCAGGCCGGCGCCGATTCGGGTGCCGATTTCAGCGATGCGCTGAAGAACGCCATCGAACAGGTGAGTGCAGCACAGGAACAGGCGAAGCAGATGTCGGAAGGCTTCATTACCGGCACCTCGGAAGCCAATCTGCAGGACGTGATGATCGCATCGCAGAAAGCCAGCCTGTCCTTCCAGCAGATGGTGCAGGTGCGGAACAAGCTGGTGAACGCCTACCAGGACATCATGAACATGCCGGTCTGACCAATCCCGAGCGGATACGAAAAAACGGCCGCGAGGCCGTTTTTTCGTTGACCGCATGGGTCGTCGCGAAGGGGTTTGACGAGCGGATGTGCGCGGAAATATCCGGATCCGCTGCAGGGCAAGCGCTTTCTGAAAACTTTCGAGTGCCGAGGTTTTACATGAAGACGAAGAGATTCTCGGCCGAACATATCGGGTCAGTGTTGAAGCAGGCCGAGTCGGTCACGCCGGCAGCGGTCTGTTGTTCTGTTTCCACCCGGATGTGCAGCGACACTTGAGTCCCCGGACCGGCAATCGAGGTCAGGTTGTCAAAGAGCAATGACAACGCACCCCGAACGTACAAGCGACCTTACCCGCCCCGCCCGCCGCACGCTCGATATGCGGAGCGGAAATGTTGCTACGTCCCCGATAACCACTCCACAGCCAAGCCATCCTCAACAACCAGGCGAATCTGCGGGTTCGCGATCAGCGTCAAGTCAAGCGAGATCACTTGGGTCGCATGTTCAAGTGCTCCACATAACTCCAGCGTAGACACGATCACAGAAGCCCTCCGCACTCGTTGCCACAAGTCACCAAGCGCCTCCGCAGGAGGGTCAGCCAAAGTTTCAATGTCAGTTAAAGTCCAAAGTTGCTCAGGACGGGCCACCGCATGTAGCGCGGCACAGACTGTTGAACCTGCAAGTGGAAAAGCGTTTAACTCGAGAGTCATGGAATGCTCCGATCAGCCACCAAGCGGTTTGGTCGGCCCACGTTGTGGTGTCCCGCCCGTGGGGTTCGGAAAATAATCATGCTGGTGGGGATTCGGATGCGATCCCGGCCGGCCATGATCGGTGAAGTCAATATCGCGCACCGGCTTGCCGTTCGCGTCGAATTCACGCGCTTGGTCATATCGACCATTTCGACCATCTTTTTGCCCCAACTGCGTATGTGCGCCTTCAGCTTCTGGGCTAGGAGCTGGATTCCCATGCCTATCTCGCGGCAGATCGCGGTCAGGGAAACGATTCCCGCTATCCGCCCCCTGATTAAGAACATTCCCGAACACATTGTTCTTGAAATTCTCGATCGCCTGCCCGGGAGAATTGATCAGCGTGCCCAGCCCAGTCAGTGCGCCATTGACGAAGCCACCGAGCTGCCCCAGTGCGCCCGACATCGGATTCGATGAGCCGCTGCCACTATCCCTTTGTGGTGCCAGCGGGTCGACATTCGAACCCGCACCCCGACCGCCGTTCAGCGACTGGTTGCCCACACCGCTGCCGATCACACCTGCGGTAACGTCCGTCATCGTCGCACCTGCGACGACGGGACCCATTGCGACCTGCACATTCTGAGGATAGCTGCTCTGGCTTCCCGGCGTCACCAGCTGCGCCTGCAACCCGAACGGATCCACCAAGTTGACCGGGTTGTTCGCCACGTACGCATACGGGCTCATCGCATCCACCATCCCCGCCGGGTCGCGGGACATGAACCTGGCGATGCCGGGGTGGTAGTAGCGGGCGCGGTAATAGGTGAGTCCGGTGGCGTCGGGCTCGCGGCCGGTGTAGCCGTACAGGGGAATCGTGCCGGTGCCGGCGGAGCGGTTGCCCCAGGCGTCGAAGCGCTGGTTTGTGGCGAGCGAGGTGCTGGTCGGGCTGACGACGCCGACGACGCTGCCCAGGCCGTCCTGCACGAAGGCAAGCTGGGCAGCACTGGCGCTGGTGGTGGCGCCGCTGAGGCGGAGCAGGGGTTCGTCGGCGCCGGCGCCGTGCACATGGACGGCTGCGGGTGCGCCGCTGAGTGTGGTGGCCCACTCGGCATGGATGTCGTCGCCGTCATACAGGTAGTGCCTGGTGAGGCCGGCCGAGGTCTTGTCGAGGCGTCGGCCGCTGCTGTCGTAGCCGTAGGTTTCGCTGACTGCGCCAGTGCCGGTGCGCGTGGCCGCGCCGAGGTGACCGAGCGCGTTCCAGACCAGCGTGAGCGTGCTCGCCCCGGTGCCGCTGGCCGTGCAGTCACTCGCCGTCTTCGTCACCACTCCCCCGCTGCCGACCTCGCACAGCTTTGTCAGCTGGCCGTTGGCATCGTGTACCGCGCCCCTCCGTTCGGGCCTACGGCCCTCGCTGCGGGGCGCGATTACCGAGTATGCAGATGCAATGGGGGTGTATCAGTTTTAAATCGGCATTGACACCTGCAGTATTGATGAGCCGGGTTCCACGCCGCGAAAAACCGCCATGCGAGCGCACCGCGGCTCCGCCGGGCTGCGCTCAGCGGCGGCGCATTGCCATCAGCACAAGCAGGCCGCCAGCGAACAGCGCGGCCGGCGCGGGTTCCGGCACGGCGCTGACATAGGCCTGACGGTAGTCGAAGCCGGAATCGCCGAGCGCGGAATAGGTGTTGATCGGCGCGCCTTCAGCTGTTTTCAGCATCACGATGCCGCCCCAGCCTATCGTGTTGCCGAGGTTGGAAAAGGCCGCGAACTGACCGGACGAGGGCTCGTAGGGGGTGCTGCCAAGGCTGACCGACGCCGAAGCATTGCCGCCCAGGCTGAACGGAAGCACCGTACCCAGTATCACCGGCACCGTGATGTCGAGGCTGCCGAACCGGCCGTCACCGAGCAGGCGTTCGCTGCTGCCCGGCGCCCAGTCATTGAGCAGGCTGCGGAAGGTGGATATCGAGCCGAGCGTGGCGGTAAAGCTCCAGTACGACGAGGCGTTCCAGCCGCCATTCCAGCTGTTGCCGCCTTCGATGCCGAGGTCGCCCGACACGTTGACGCGGTAGGTGAGCAGCGCGGCCGTGCCGGCGGCGAGGCCGGGCGCGGTGATCACGAGCGAGTCGCTGAAGCTGGCGTGGGCGGTGGAACTGGCCGCCACGACGAGATTCAGGTTGTAGTCCGGATTGTTCAGACGCACGTTGGCTGCGGCGACCACGTGCACGCCGCCGGTTTCGGCGCGGGCGCTGCCTTGCGTGCCGCCTTCGATCACGCGCTTGCCGCTGCTGCTGTTTACCGCGCTGTCGGCTTGCGAGCCACCCGGGGCGGCGCCGGTGTGAAAGGTTTGGTCATAAGGTCCGTTGCCATAGCTCGATCCGGACACGCTCGTGGTCGTCGTCGAGTAGTAGGCGGCGTGGGCGCCTGCGCTGCTCAGGGCGCAGGCGATCAGTGCGCTGCACAGGCGGCGCGTGCGCGCCTGCGGAATCGTGACGGTGGGCATGGGAAACCTTTCCGGAGTTGGAGGACGACGGGCGTTGTCATTCAAGCACCGGACAGACGGGGATGCATCGTTGTAGGCGGAATGGCCGATGTCGCGCGTCTTGTCGGGTCGATGTCGTGCGCGGTACCCGTGCCGACGGCAGCCGAATCCGACAGACGATATTCGCCGCATTTGTTGACAATGATTCTCATTTGTAAGACTCTTCATTCGTCCGCGAATTCGAGTGTGAAGAGGTCTTCGCATCGTTTTCACGGGTGTTTTCAGCAAGCCAGGCGTCGACCTCGAGTCCGTCACCCAGCGAATCCTTCGCCAGCCATCGCCCGCATCGCCCGGGCGCGCAAGCCTTCCGTTCCGCAGCATGTGCCCGATCGGCGCGATGTCGCACCTGCCAGCCACGACCGGATCGGTCCGCCAGCCTCCGACTGCACTGTCCGCCCCGCCGCATGCGGGGCAGGGGTGCGGATAACTTTCAAAATCAATGAGGTGAATCGATGACCATCCGAAAACAGACCGTGCGTGCAGCCGGTGCAGTGATGCTGGGAACCTTGCTGGCCAGCGGCCCGGTACATGCCATCAAGATAGATGTGGCGGAAGACGTGATGACGTCCTCCTTTTTCCAGGGCGCGAATGCCGTACGCGGCTACGCGGGTGACAACCGGCCGGTATTCCGCGTATCGACCGGCAATCCGTTCGGCACGCTCGGCGCAGAAACCATCTATCTCGCGTTCGATTACGACTTCTCGTCCTTCACCGGTCCGGTCAACGCCATCCTGACGGTGCAGTCGACGAGCGGCGGTTTCGGCGCCGATGCGAGCGCCGACACCCCCTTCACCGTTTCGGCGCACGGCGTGGCCGCCAATCCGTTAACGGCCATCAGCGATGACACGAATCCCGCGGGCAGCGTGAGCTGGCTGAACTTCTACAACCAGAGCATCCTGCCGGCCGACGTCGCGGCGCGCAGTGTCGTGACCGGGCCGGGCGCCGTCACCTTCGATGTGTCGGCGTTGGTGGGCGGCTGGCTCAGCGGCGGCAATGCGGTGCAGGTGATCGCTCTGACCGGCCTCAACGACACCTCGGGCAACGAATTCCTGCATGGCTTCCTGAACAACACCGAAGCGCCCGGTTCGGTCTTCCTGACGGTTTCGGCGGTGCCCGAACCCGAAACCCATGCGATGTTGCTCGCCGGTCTCGGCCTGCTGAGCCTGGCGCGTCGCCGCCAGCGCGCTGCCGGGGAAACGCGGTGAGCGGCACGATCCTTCCGTTGCGTCAGTTGGTCGGCGCACTGACCCTCGCCGGGCTGTTTGTCGCAGCGCCCGCATCGGCCGGCCACTACCCGATGTACGCCAGTTGGGCCCAGCCCGACGGACCCGGCAGCGATCTCACGCTGACCTACAGCTTCAGCAATCTGCTCGACGGAGGGCTGCGCGATGCCGCCGGCGTGGCGCTGCCGGTGTCGGTGCTGCGCAGCGCCTTCGAGCAGGCGCTGTCCGATTATGCGGCGGTGCTGCCCATCCATTTTGTCGAACAGACCGATGGCGGGCCGCTGCCGGAAACCGGCGAGTACGACCCGGCCGGTCTGGCCGACATCCGGGTCGGTCTGGTCGCCCACATCAGCGATGCGAATGCCTACGCCTACTTTCCGTTCTCGGCCGCCAGCGGTCTGGCGGGGGACATCGTGTTCAATGCCGGACGCTTCGGTGCCGGCTGGACGCCGCTGTGGTTCTATGCGGTGGCCCAGCACGAACTCGGGCATTCGCTCGGCATGGGGCACTACGAAAGCGGCGATGCACCAACGGCTGTGCCGGCGCAGCTTTCTGTCTACGAAGGCCCGGTGTTCGCGCTCGACGGCGAAATGGTGATCGCGCTGCAGGGTGTCTATGGCAGCGGCACGGGTTCGGTCACGCCGCTGTCGGCGGTGCCCGAACCGCAAGCCTGGGCCACGCTGCTGGGCGGCCTGGGCCTGGTCGCCGTGCGGGCTCGCCGCGCCGCACGACCTGTTCGATACCGGGAGACCGGCCATGCGTGATCACACACCGAAGTCATGGCGGCGCGCGGCACCGATGCAGTTGCTCGCATGCCTGCTGATCGCTTCCGCGTCGCCGGTTTCCGCACTCGAGATCGAGTTCGACTACACCTACGACACGCGCGGCTTTTTCACCGACCTGGCGACCGGTGCGCCGCGCATCGATCGCCGCGCCTTGCTCGACCTGGCCGCCTCGCATTACAGCGGCTTCACGGATACGCTGAGAGCGATCGCGCCGGCAGAGGGCGACCAGTGGTCGGTGTCCTTCCTGCACCCGAGTCTGGGCGGGCCCGGCGTGACGCTGAACAACGTCGCCATCGAAGCCGACACGTTGCGCATCTACGTCGGCGGCTCGCCGTCGGCGCCGGGCGTGCTGGGCTTCGCCGGTACCGGCGTCAACCTGCAGGCCACCGGCAGTGCCGCCTTTGTCGACGCCGTCATGACGCGTGGCCAGCTCGATACCACCGGCCCGGATGCCAGCGACTACGCCACGTGGGGCGGTTACATCTGGTTCAACGCCAGCAATGACTGGTACTTCGGCGCGGACGCCGCAGGGCTGTCGCCCGGCGGCCCGGATTTCCTGACCACGGCGACGCACGAAATCGGTCATATCCTAGGTTTCGGCGAAGCCGATTCGTGGCGGGCGCAGATCGATCCCAGCACCGGACTGTTCACCGGTGCAGCGTCGGTGGCGGTGTACGGGAGCGGCGTGCCGCTCGACCGCTACGGCAGTCACTGGGCGGAGGGCACGATCAATGTGCGTGATGGCCAGATGCAGGAAACGATGATGGATCCGAGCACGCTCTTCGGCGAACGCCAGTTGCCCACCGCGCTCGACTATGCCGGCTTCGCCGACATGGGCTGGCAGGTGTCGGCAGTGCCGGAGCCGGAAACTGCGTTGATGCTGCTGGCCGGTCTGGCCCTGATCGGTCTGCGGGCGAGGCGCACCGGCGGTCGCTGCAGCGACACGTGATGAATCTGGATCCGGTCGAAATCAAGGCCTTCGTGCCGGCCACCGACCTTGAACTGTCGCGCCGGTTCTACCTCGCGCTCGGTTTCGAAGTGTCGTGGACGGACGACCGTCTCGCATACGTTCGCCACGGCCACGCGAGCTTCCTGCTGCAGGCGTTCGACGCGCCAGCGTTTGCCCGGCAGTTCCAGATGCATCTGCTGGTTGCCGACGTCAGCGACTGGCACGCGCATGTCGTATCGGCCGATATCGCCCGCCGCTTTGGCGTGTCGGTCGGCAGGCCGGAAGACCGGCCGTGGGGCATGCGGGATTTCGTGTTGTTCGATCCTGCTGGCGTGCTGTGGCGCATCGCCCAGAATCTTCCGCAAGCGGGCTGACAGGCGCGCCTGTCACTTGTCGCCGTCGGGGCCTACACTCGTGGCGGGAGGACGACAACGATGAAAATCCGATTTCTGGGCGCCGCGGGTACGGTGACCGGTTCGCGCTATCTGCTGACACACGAGGGGCACTCGCTGCTCGTGGATTGCGGCTTGTTCCAGGGTGTAAAGAATATCCGCAGTCGCAACTGGAAGCCGTTTCCGGTCGATGCAGCCGGCCTGTCGGCCGTCGTGCTGACGCATGCCCATCTAGACCATTCCGGCTATCTGCCGCGGCTGATGCGCGAAGGCTTCGACGGACCGGTGTGGGCGACGTCGGCCACGCGCGAACTGGTGGATATCCTGCTTGAGGACAGTGCCCACCTGCAGGAAGAAGACGCGCGTCACGCCAACAAGTACGGCTACAGCAAGCACCACCCGGCCGAGCCGCTGTACACGGCAGACGATGTGCGCCACGCGATGAAGCATCTGCGCAGCACCGGCTTCGGCGAACCGTTCTCGATCGGCCCGTATCGCGTCACCTTTCAGCGCGCCGGGCACATCCTGGGCGCGGCCAGCGTCTGCATCGAGTGCGCCGGTCAGCGCATCACCTTCAGCGGTGATCTCGGGCGGCCGGACGACCCGGTGATGCACGCACCCGAACCGCTGCCGGATACGGACTGGCTGGTGGTCGAGTCGACGTATGGCGATCGCCTGCATCCCGAACATGACCCATTCGCCACGCTGGCCGACATCGTCAGCCGCACCGCAGCGCGCGGCGGCACGGTGCTGCTGCCGTCGTTCGCGGTCGGTCGCGCCCAGACGCTGATGCATCTGCTGGCCACGCTGATCGACGAACGGCGGATTCCCGACCTGCCAGTGTTTCTCGACAGCCCGATGGCGATTGACGTCACCGGTGTGTTCCGACAGTACCGGCACGAACACCGGCTCAGCCAGCAGGCGTGTGACCGCATGCGTGACGCGGTCACCTTCACCCGCAAGCCGGAAGAGTCGGAAGCGCTGGCGGGCAACCGATACCCCAAGGTGATCATCGCGGGCGCCGGCATGCTCAATGGCGGCCGCATCCTGCATCACCTGCTGGCGTTTGGCGCCGACCCGCGCAACACGGTCGTGATCGCCGGTTACCAGGCCGAAGGCACGCGCGGCGACGCGCTGCTGAGGGGCACGCGCAGCCTGCGGATCTTCGGCCGCGATGCGCCGATCGGCTGCGAAGTGGCGAAGGTAGACGGCCTGTCGGCGCATGCCGACTACCGCGAAATCCTCGGCTGGCTGCGCCCGGTCGGGCGCGCGCCGCGCCGCGTGTTCGTGACGCACGGCGAAGCAACCGCGGCGGACAGTCTGCGTCAGAAGCTCGAGCACGAACTGGGCTGGTCTGCCGTGGTGCCCGAGCAGGACGAAACGTATGTGCTCGACTGATGACACGGCTGCTGGCGTCCGTACCCGGTGGCCGGTGGCGTGATGTCGCAGCAAATGCGCCGCGTCGTGGCAGTGGCCGGCGCGCTGTGGCTTGTGTGCGCGGCGCACGCGCAGGCGACCGACGGCGCATCGACGATACCGGTCGCAACGATGGTTGTGGCGTCCGCTGCGCCCGAGCCCGAGCCCGTGACCGATCCCGGTGCTTCATGTCCGCCGACCGACGGCTGCCCGGCCTGTCCGCCGGCAGCGCCCCCGCTGATCGTCTGCGCCCAGCCGCCCGATCGGCTATCCGACACACCGCCGGAAGACAGTGTCTGGGCCCGATGGGGCAAGGATGCCTCCGGCGCGCTGCTCGGCATCCTGTTCGGCACGCTGTTGTCGCTCTACGTGACGGTGGTGTTCGACCGCTACAGGCGATTCCGCGAAACGCTGATCGACATCGCGCAGGCGCGCCTGCACAACGACGCCTACCCGATGGCCGTTACCGGACTGCAGCCGGTGCGGGACGCCGCCGTCGCCTATGCCCAGCTGCTCGAGCGCAAGCAATGGACGCTCGACACCGACGGCCATCTGGACGCGGCCGCCGAGGTGGGCAAGCTGACTGCTTTTGCGCGGCTGTCCGCGCTGTGCATTGAAAACCTGTTGCACGGCACTACCCGCGGACTGACGCCGGATGCCTACCTTGCCGCTTTCCAGGGCGAATACAACCGGATCAACGGCAAGCATTTCGTGCAATTCGAACAGCGTCTCGCACCGGATCGTGCCGCCTTGTTGCGACCCTGGCCGCGCCCGCCGGCACCGGTGGCGCGCAAGGTCGTTCCGGTTGATTTTTTCGACCTGCTGCTCGGCTGATCCGGACCGGCGGCGCCCATCGTCGAGCAGGAACGAAAAAGGGGCTTCGCACCCTGCGGCACGAAGCCCCTGAAGTTCGCGCGAACCGGAGCCCGCGCGAGGTGCAGCGTGCTCAGGCCTTGCGCATGCGGCGGCGCGCCATCATGCCGATCAGGCCGAGGCCGGACAGCAGCATGCCCCAGGTTTCGGGTTCCGGCACCGGTGCCATGAACGAGGCAGAGGTGAAGCCGCGCAGGTTGGCGTTCAGCGTGCCATTGAAGGTCGCGAGACCGGTGCCCAGATCGATCGAATACAAACCGCTGTCGCCGTTGTCCAGCGTCAGGGCCGCCCAGCCCATGCCGCTGGCGTCGATTTCGAAACCGTTGGCGCCGATCACGTTGCCCGAAATGCCGAGCGACCCGACCGTCGTGATGGTCGGTGCGTTGAAGGCGGTCGGGGCGACGTGCAGGGTATCGGTCGTGGTGTTGAGGTAGTACAGCGCGGTCGATGCCGGGCCGCTCATTGCCGAGGCGTCGGAGTTGGTATAGGCCACAGCGCTGAAGCCGGAAGGGATGACGCTGGCAGCGTTGCCGACGACACCCGTATCGACGTTGATCGCCAGGTTCTGACCAACGTTGCTCACGTAACGCAGCGACGCTGCACCGGCGAAATCGGCCACCGGATTGAAATCGATGCCGTAGGACAGCGACGGGTTGACCAGCGGGGTGTCGAGTGCCGCCATGAAGGTGGCCATGCCGCTCGCAACGTCCAGCGTGTAGATGCGGTTCAGGCTGCTCACGCCGTACACCCTGTTGTTGCTCGGGCGCAGATCGATGCCGAGAATGCGTTCGCCGGCGCCCAGGCCGGTGATCGAAGTGAAGGTGGCGGCCGACGTGCTGCTGCTGCTGAACATGCCGATTTCGTTGCCGGTCGTCAGACCGATGAAATCGGCCGCACCAGCCGGCGTTGCAACGGCGAGCGCGACGGTGGATGCCGCCGCCAGAAAAGCTCTTTCGTACTTCCGGGCTTTATCGTACCTGTGGGTTTTTTCGTACATGTCTGACCTCTCCGAAGAAAATGGTTGGGGAAATGGACGAGAACGCAACTCGAAAGCGCGTCGTCATTCCCTCTACTCGGCGGAGGCCGGAACGGATGCAGGTGTCACCGAACTTTCATGTTTCGAGGCAGGAAGTCCATGACGGACAACGAAAGCTCTTGTTGTCAGTGAGTCGTCTGTTTATCCAGAGGATCAGATTCGGGGAGGGGGTTCGTTGATCAGCGCCCAGAAAATACCCAGGTTGGTCACGGTGCGCGAAAACTGGTCGAAATCCACCGGTTTCACAACGTAGGCGTTGATGCCGAGGTCGTAGCAGCGGCGAAGGTCGGGATCTTCGCGCGACGAGGTCATGATGACCACGGGCAGTGTGCGGAGACCGTCGTCGCGGCGCATTTCGGCCAGCATGTCGATGCCGCCCATGCGCGGCATGTTCAGGTCGAGCAGCATGAACAACGGCTGGCTGCCCTCGCGCGCAGCGAAGCGGCCGCGCCGATAAAGGTAGTCCAGCCCCTCGACGCCGTCCCGAACGATGACGATCTGGTTGGCAAGCTTGAGTTCGCCGAGGCTCATCAGCATCAATTCGACATCGTTGTCGTTGTCTTCGACAACCAGAATGTCACGCAAGTGCAGGGACATCGCTTACTCCTGTGAGGGGGTCTGCAGGCCGGTTTGAGGCCGGGCGGGCCAGTCGCGGCAGGGCGACGAAGAAGCTGGCGCCTGCGCTGGGCTCACCAGTGGCCCAGACGCGGCCGCCATGGCGTTCCACGATGCGCTTCACGTTCGCCAGCCCGATGCCGGTACCTTCGAATTCGCTCGAATGGTGCAGGCGCTGGAACACGCCGAACAGCTTGCCTGCGTATTGCATGTCGAATCCGGCGCCATTGTCGCGGATCCGGAAAACAAGGTCGTCGCCGCTGTCGTCGACGCAATCGACTTCGATCACTGCCGGCGTGCGGTCGCGCGAATACTTCACTGCATTGGCCATCAGGTTGTAGAACACTTGGTAGAGCAGTTTCGGATCGGCTTGCACGTCCGGCAGCGTGCCGATCTTCAGCTCGACGACGCGATTGCCCATGTCGGGGGCAAGTTCTTCGACCACTTCGGCGATCAGCGTGTTCATGTCGCAGCGCTCGCGGCGCAGTTCGGTGCGGCTGGCGCGCGAAAATGCGAGCAGACCTTCGACGATATTGCTCAGGTGATGTACCGACGTCCGGATGCGCTCGATGTAGCGCTGAGCCGGGTGGTCAGCCGGTGCCGGGTGCTTGTCGGCCAGCGCGCGCGCGAACCCTTCGATGTGCCGCAGCGGGCCGCGCACGTCGTGCGAAATGGCGTATGACAGCGCTTCGAGCTCCTCGATCTGCTGCTTCATCTGGCTGTTGAGTGTGCGCAGTTCTGTTTCGTATTGCTTGCGGCGGACGATTTCAGCCTTCAGTTCGGTGTTGGCCCGGCTGAGTGACTCGGGACTGGGCAGCGACAGCGCGATCGGGATCAGACGCCACAGCATGATGGCGGTCGCAATCGACACGGCGGCCGTGAAAAGGCGCAGCCAGCCATCGAGCCAGAAATCCGGATACCACAGCGTCCAGATGTCCATCGCATGCGTGACGCCGCAAGCCATGATGAAGACGCCAAACATGATGAAGATCGGGCTGAAACTCAGGTCGGTGCGACGACGCACGAAGGTCCACAAGGTGGCCGGGATGGTGAAGTAGGCGACGGCGATCAGCAGGTTCGCTACGACGTGCAGCAGCAACAGATCCTTTTGCCAGGAGAAACAGTAGCCGTGAGGCAACAGCGTCTGCAGTTCGTTCACCATGTTCATTGCCTCTTTGGTCTCGATCGTGAATGACACCACCTTTGGCACCATCGTCAGACCTTAGCGCGCTTATCAATTGCTGTCAGCAACCGAACAGCCCGCGGCGCAGAGCGAATGAACGCTTCGAATCGACTTAGACGTCGCGCTCGCTCGTACGTTCTTGCTCGATGCGCAGGATGTAACGCTGGATGAGTGCATCCGCCGTGGCCGGCAGGCCGATGAACTGGCATCCGGCACGCAGTTCGCTGCCGCCGCGTTCGGTGACGCGGAACATGTTGCGCACCTGCAGCGTGGCCGTGATGGTGCCAAGTTCGGGCAGCATGATCTGGCACTGGTCGATCACGCTGTCGACCGACAGGTTCAGGCTGCTCGGTGGCGCCACGACGGCCATGCCGCCGCCCGAAATATCCACGATATTTGCTTCGGTCATGCGTCCGTTGCCGTCACCGGCCGGGATCAGGCAGCGCAGGCGGGGATTGGGCGGCACGATGAGGCGATAGTAGTCACGCCGCTGCAGCCGCAGCATGCGTGTCGGCAGCGGAATCTCGATCGCCGGACCGCCGTCGAATTCGACGCTGCGGCAGCGCGGTACCATGAATTGCACCTTCACCTTTTCGAGCGAGGTGAGGCAGACCAGCGGTGACGACTTGAGCGCCTTTTCCAGTTGCTTCTCGTCACGCGGCACATCGAGCACCACCGCGCCACGCGCGTCGTCGATGTCGAGAACGGCCGTCAGGAAGGGCTCGTTCGAACGGCCGGCGTAGACTGAAATATTGGCCTTCTGGTCCTTGATCGCGCGCAGGTAGAACACGATGTCGGTCGTGCCGTCCAGCACGTAGCGGGCGAAGTCGTCGGCTTCTAGCAGATCGAACCGGATGTCCTCGGTCATGGAATGCGTCCTGTCGGTGTGCCGCGTCTGCTGGCGCAGGGCTGCGGCGGTGCAGTGGAGTGTAAGGTCAGGCGGGCACCCTGATGGTCGATGGCGGTGCGGCGTTCAGCCCTTTTTCGACACGATAGATCCACGCCAGCAGTTCGGCTACGGCGATGTAAAGCTCCGGCGGGATGCGCTGGTCGAGATCGAGCCCCATCAGCAGCGCAACCATTTCGCGCGATTCATGCACGAAAACGCCCGCTTCACGAGCGCGCCGGATGATTTCGTCGGCCACCAGTCCGCGGCCCTTGGCCACGACGCGCGGCGCGGCATCGCCTGCACCGTAGGCCATGGCGACCGCCTGGGCGCGGGCAGACTGCGTCATGCCATCACCTGCGTGCCAGCGGGATCAACCATGGTTTCATCGGCCGCCTCGGTCGGCTGACTTCCGGAGGCCGGCGGTGCATCGCCGAAGGTCACCTGACCCAGGCGCAGTCCGGCGTCGCTCATGCGCTGTTGCAGTTCCAGCAGGGCGCTGCCCATGCGCAGCCGCGCTTCGGGATCACTGGAAAAATTGAGCGCGATGCCATGGTCGCGCCACAGCGTCAGGGACGTTTCGACCTCCCCCAGACCGGGCAGCACCAGTCGCAGGCGTGATGTCCAGGGTACATCGGTGTCCGGCTCCGCACCGGTCTCGTCGGGCCGTCCGTCGGCGCGCGGGTCGTCGATCTCGATCTTCATCATCTGCCCGGGCCAGGCAAGTCCTTCCCAGGCGAGCGAGTGCTGCGCCAGGCCCAGCAACTGGTTGTGCACCAGCGGTCGCAGTTCGGCTGGCGTTGCGGTATCTGCGCGCGCGGCTTCGGCCCGTTCCGGCGCCGGTGCGTCGTTGATCTGTGCGAATTCGGCGCCAGCCCGTGCAAGCGTTGCGGCATCGGTGCGCTGCGGCGCGGCCGGCGTCGCACGGGCTTGTGGATCAAAGGCACGCTGCGGCTCGCGCTCGGTGGATTCGATCGTGCGCTCGCCGCTGACCCACTGCGCCTGGTGCGACTCGTAGAACAGGCCGCTCTGGCCGATCGCGCTGGCGAGTCGGCCGGCGATCAGTGGTGTTGCCGCCGCGTCGCTCACGTTGGCGCTGGCGCGCAGCAGGGCCGGATCGATCAGGGCCTGCCCGGCGGACAGGCGAGCCGGCGGCGGCGCCGGGCGGTCGAGCAGGGCGCTGATGACGCGCGCCGGCTCGCTGAGGCTGACGTCGCCGGCCTCGCCGGCTGCGGAATCCGGGACCAGCGTGGCAATCAGCGTCTGCGCATTGCGTGCAACGTGGGTAAGGGTGACCGTGCTGCCTTCGCGTGCGCCCTGCGGCAGTTGCAGCGTGACCATCTGACCCGCAACCTGCGCGCGCGCGCGCCCGTCCTGCAGGTTCTGGATGATCTGTGCGGTATAGCGCTCGCCGGGCTGGAATTCAGGCAGCTGTCCGCCGATCGGGCTGACCGGACCGGCGACCTGTACCGAGCCGCGGGCCAGTTCCGCAAGACGTTGCGAGATGCCCGGCAGCAGGTTGTTCATGCGTTCAGCCGTTTTCGGCCCGGCCTGCCGGCAGTTTGCCGAGGAACACCTTGACCTGTGCCATCCACGGTTCGACGTGGCGGCGCACTTCGGCGTCGTGGGCGAGTATCTGTTTCATCAGCGCAACCTTGCGGGCACGCTCCGCCGGCGACGCCGGTGGTTCGTCATTGTCTGCCAGGCGCTGGCGCAGCGCAGAGACATCGAGTTCGAGGGTGACCAGACGGTCCCAGTCGTTGGCGCGCGCGGCATCGACCATGTGGCTGGAGATCTGGTGCATGTCTTCGAGCAGGGGCAGTGAGTTCATGTCGTCGGGCCGTCTTGCAGGAGGTACCGGTTAGTCAATGAGCGTACAGGCGGGCAGCGGTTCGGAGTCGCACATGTAAGCGGTATTTACCGTGCAATTTCCGCTTTTGCCTACATGGGCGCCCCTTGCGACAGCTTCTGCCTGATTTCTTCCCAGGCATCCTTCAATTCACCCAGCAAGTGACTGACTTCTTCCAGTGCGCCGCGGTCGTTGTGGGCATTGGCGTGCAGCAGGCGCGCGCACATGTAGTCGTACAGTGCGTACAGCCGCTGCGCCAGTTCGCCGCCGGCGTCCAGATCCAGGCTCACCTTGAGACCGTTGCCGATGATGTCGATGGCGCGTGAAATCGACAGGCCCTTGCCCGCGGTTTCACCCATTTCCATCTGGTGGCTGGCCGTCGATACCGACATCAGCGCACCGTCGAACAGCATCAGGATCAGCAGGTGCGGATCGGCACCGGCCACCCGGGTTTCCATGCCGACCTGTGCGTAAGCCATGTGTGGATTTGAAAGCGATGCAAACATGAAAGTCCCTTTTCCCGGTCGTGTTGATTGCATCAGCGCGACGACATCGTCGGCAGATTGGCCAGTTGTTGTGTCAGATAGTTGCTGGTGGCGGTCATGTTGCTGATCAATGTGTCGAGTGCGCTGAATTGCTTGCGGTAGCGCGCTTCGATCGTCAGCAGGCGGTCCGACATCGCTTCAGCGCGCTTCTGGTACGCCTTGGCGGCTGCGGTCAGCCCTTCGGTGCGGCTGGAAATGAGGCCGCCGGCGTCGATCATGTCGTCCATCAGGCTGGTCAGCCGGCTGCCCATGCCCTTGACGTCATCGAAGCCGCGGAACAGCTTCTGCACGTTTCCGTTGTCGAGCGCGGTCGTGAGTTTGGTCGAATCGATCGCCAGCTTGCCGTCCTTCTCGACCGATACGCCGATGGCCGACAGATTCAGGCCCGGGGCGATAGAGGTACCGACCAGGGCGCTCAGGCGGTTGCGCAATGCCAGCATCGTGCTTTCGCCATTCAGCGTGGCGGCCTTGTCGGTTTCGGTGTTGTAACTGGTCTGCGTCTTGATGATCCCGAGCGCATCGTTGTAGGCCTTGACGAGACGTTCGACGCCGCTGCGGGCGACGCTGGTGTCATTGGTGACCGACACCACGGTCGGACTGCCGACGTTGGTCTTCTTCAGGCTCAGCGTCACGCCCTCGATCGCGTCGGTCAGCGTGTTCGTACTTGATGTGATGGCGATGCCATTGACCGTCAGCGTGGCATCGGACGCCGGGATCATCTGCGACAGGCGCGACGTACCACCGGTCGATGCGTCGTAGATCAGGCGCGACAGTCCGGCGTCGTCGGTGTGGTTGCCGTCGTCGTCGGTGGCGGTGATTTTCACCGTATTTTCGGTTCCGCCATCAACGGAGCGCAGCACCAGGCGATGGCCGGTGCCGTCATTCACGAGCGAGGCGGTGACGCCTGCATCGGCATCGTTGATGGCGTCGCGTACATCGGCCAGCGACATCGCATCGCTGCCGATGGTGATGTTGACTGCGGTCTTGTCCGGGTTGGCGGTAAAGGCGCCGGCGTTGTATTTGCCCAACTGTATCGTCAGCGTGCCGCTGCCGACGCTGGCCGTGCTGCCGGCGAACTGGCCGGACGCCACTACTTGCGATTCGGCCAGCGTATTGACTTCAAGCGTGTAATTGCCGGCAACCGCCGTTTCCGTGCCGGCAACTGTTGCCACGTCGGCGTTGCCGATCGCTGCCTTGCGTGCGGTAAAAGTTGCCGCGTTTGACAGGGCAGTGGCCGCCGACTGTATGGAAGACAGCGCACCCTTGATGGAACCGTAGGCGGAAATCTTCGCCTGTACGCCGGCCTCCTTCTGTGCGAGCAGCGTCAGCGGGCGCTGTTCGAGCGACATCAGCTGCGATACAAGGCCTGAAACGTCAAGGCCGGAGCCGATTCCTGCGGAAGAGATTGCCATGGTGCGGTGCCCCTCAGGCCTTGCGCTCGATCAGACCGCTGTGGCTCTTGCCGAGCGCGCGCGCGATGGCGATCAGTTCCTCTGAAGGGATCTGCCGCAGGATTTCCTTGGTGCTTGAATCGATAAGTCTCACGATTGTTTTCCCTGTTTCCTTGTCAATCGTGAATAGCAAATTCTGGTCCACCGGTTGAATCTGGCGGCGGATTTCATCCACCGTCTGTTCGATCTGTTCGGTTGTCAGCGGGGTGTTCTGCGCGGGTTGGTCGGGAACACTGGCGGGCGTCACGACATTCACGGCGGTGCTCTGTGCGAGGGCCGGAGTGAGCGGTGGCGAGGTACTCGGCGGGACTGGCTGGATCGCCATGACGATTTCCCCTTGCAATTAACGAGGCACGGCGAACCGTGCCCCGTTTCTTTCAGTTGCCGGTGCTTAGCCGCGGAGCAGGCTGAGCACGTTCTGCGGAAGCGAGTTGGCTTGCGCCAGCATCGCAGTGCCGGCCTGCTGCAGGATCTGCGCGCGGGTCAGATTGGCGGTTTCCATCGCGAAGTCGGCATCCTGGATGCGGCTGCGGGCTGCGCTGACGTTTTCCGACGTGGTCTGCAGGTTGCTGATCGTGTTCTGCACGCGATTCTGGATGGCACCCAGTGAAGCGCGTTGCGTATTGATCGACTGCAGGGCGGCGTCGATGACGTCGATGGCGGCGTTGGCACCGGTTTGCGTGCCGACGCTGATCGAAGCAACCGACGACAGCGCACTGGCGTTCGCCGTGGTCGCGGTGAAGAGACCACCGGCTGACGCGCTGGTGACCGAGAAGGCGTCCGACGACGAGAACTTCAGCGTACCGCCGACCGTCGAGGAGTCGGTGGTGGCGGTAGCGCCCGTCAGGACGACTGCTGCACCGGCTGTTGCGTTGGTGAAAGCGTTGCGACCCTGCAGGCTGATATTGCCGGCACCGGCGAAGTCGGTGATCGAGATGTCTGCGCCGCTTTCCGACTTCAGCGTGACCGAACCGCCGCTGACCGTGGCGGTGATGCCGGTCGTCGCAGCGTAGTTGTTGATCGCGGTCGAGAGCGAGCTCAGATCGGCAGCGTTGCCGATGGTGGCCGACACGGCGACGCCGGTCGAGTTTTCGCCGAACAGCGTGAAGGTGTAGGTGCCGGCAGCCGTCAGGCCGCTCAGCGTGGCTTCGGTCGCTGCCGTTGCGCTCACGCCGGTGGTTGCGCTCTGTGCATTGACGGCCGCGGCGACTGCCTTGGCGGTGTCTGCAAGATTCACTGCAACCGCTGCGGTACCGAGCGAACCGGTCACGGTCAGATCTTCGGCTGCCACAACGGTGTTGGCGACACGGGCGCCGGCACCGGCTGCCAGCGCGGCTGCGGCGTTCAGCGTGCCGTTGGCGCTGACGGTGTTGGCACCGATATTGGTGGCCTTGGTGTTGTTCAGGCTGATGCCGATCGACTGGTTGGCATTCGCACCGACCTGGAAGTACTGACCGGAGAACGAGCCGTCAAGCAGGTTCTTGCCGTTGAACTGGGTCGTGGAGGCAACGCGGTTGATTTCCTGCTGCAGCTGCGACACTTCCTGTTGCAGGGCCTGACGGTCGCTGGCGCTGTTCGAATCATTGGCGGCCTGAACCGACAATTCACGCATGCGCTGCAGACCTTCGGTGATCGAACCCATCGCGCCTTCAGCGGTCTGCGTCAGCGAGATGGCATCGTTGGCGTTGCGGACGGCCTGGTTCAGACCACGCACCTGGGAGGTCATGCGTTCCGAGATCGCGAGGCCGGCGGCGTCGTCTTTCGCGCTGTTGATGCGCAGGCCCGAGGACAGGCGCTGCAGCGAAGTGGCGAGCGAGCTCTGCGAAGAATTCAGGTTGCGCTGGGCGGTGAGCGACGGCACGTTGGTGTTGATGATTTGCGGCATTTTATTTCTCCTGTCACGAAGTAGTGTGTAGTTACGGCGCTCCGGGCATGGCCCGCTGTTGATGTCGCCGATGGTTCAAGTAACGGAGTTGCCGCTGCAAACTTTAGCGGGGCACCTTAATGAAAGCCTTTGTCGTCTTGGCTTTCAGGCAACTGCCGATGTGAAATGGCTTGCCCTTGCGGCATGTACGGGCGTTCATGTTCACGTGAGGTTGCCGCCGCAATCGCTTTTGCCTGCAAGGTCGGCCCGTTTGGTGCTCCGGACATCGTGCCGGAGCCGCTCCGGACTGTTGCGGAATGTCAGCGGAGCGGGCTCTGAGTGACTGCTGACGGGCCGCTCAGTGGCCGCCGTGGTGCGTGACGGGCAAGGACATTTACGTTGGGCATCGCCTGCGGCTCACCCCAACCTACGCACTCCCGACTGCACCGTTGCCGCGGAAAGCACTTGTAGGTTGGGGTGAGCCACAGGCGATGCCCAACAACCCGACGTCGATCGCCGCCACGTCCGCACGGAAAGCCCTCGTAGGTCGGGGTGAGCCGCAGGCGATGCCCGACAACCCGACGTTGATCAAACGCCACCTCCGCAATGAAAGCGCTGATGGCAGCGATGTCGGGTCAGCTGCTGACCGTGTGCGTGAAGACTGCGCACCGCGTGGATATTCCGGAACCGATTGCACTTCGCCGATGGCTTGACGCCGAGCGCGCGTGCCTTCGAATCAGGAGGGGTCGCCAGAACCGGCGGCCCCACGCAGATCGCGACTGAATGTTGCGGGAACCGGAAACAAAGACGGGCGCGGCGAATGCCGGCCCGGGTCACGCGGCGATCGGCTGCTCGGGTGCGATGACCACACGATTCTTGCCGGTGGCCTTGGCCTGATACATGGCCACGTCGGCGCGCTCTATCGCCGACGTCTGCGGTTCTTCATGACCGACCACGGTGACGCCGGCGCTGAAGGTGATCAGCAACTTGTCGTTGTTGGCCAGGAAATAGCGCTTGGTAAGTTCGCGCTGCAGGCGTTGCAGCACGATGACCGAATCCTCGACCGAGGTCTCCGGCAACAAAATGACGAACTCTTCGCCGCCGTAGCGCGACAGCGTGTCATGCGGGCGCAGGCAGTCGCGCACGGTGCCGACCAGGTGCAGCAGCGCCTCGTCGCCGGTGTTGTGGCCGTAGGTATCGTTGAGCCGCTTGAAGTTGTCGATGTCCAGCACTGCGAGGCACAACAGCGAACCGCGCCGTGCCGCGCGCGACACTTCCTTGGCGTAGGACTCTTCCAGTCCCTTGCGGTTGAGCGCGCCGGTCAGCGGGTCGTGGCGCATCTTTTCGCTGGTCTGTTCCAGTTCGACCTGCAGGCGTTCTATTTCGGCTTCCGCCGCACGCACGCGGTCGCGCATGTTGTCGACCTCGGCACGCGACTTTTCGGTCGTGGCGCGCATGGAGTGCGTGGCGGCAATCACTTCGGCAATGACACCCTGCAGCGAACCGATGTCGTCGGCGGCAGCGATTGTTTCCGCGTAGCCTTCCATTTTCTCGCCGAAGCCCGACGTGGCGTCGGTGAAGCTGCCGAGCTGCTCGACAAAGCCGGCCAGCATCAGCTTGATCTGGTGTTTTGCGTCGTCGATGTTGCCTCGCAGCGAGCCCTGACGCTCGATCACTTCGCGCAGCCGGCGCTCCACTTCATCCAGTTCGCGCGCGGTCAGCGGGTGATCGCACAGCGCACGCAGCGAGTCGATCTGACCGCGCATCCAGCGGTCGTCGAGCACCAGTTCGCCGATGTTCTTCAGCAGCAAGTCAAGCAGCGACAACAGACCGGCACGGATTTCGGCCTGATCGTCGACCACCCAGTTCAGGCGATAGACAAGGTTGCGCAGCTTGGAGGCCAGATCATCGACGCCGCCCATGTCGCGCACGTCGCGCAGCGCCTGCCCCAGCGCAAGGGCTTCGTCGCGCAGTTCGGGCGCCGAAATCAGCAGACCGCCTACGACACCTTCGAGCGTGCTGGCGAACAGGTCGCGCAGCGCGGCATCACTGTTGTCCAGCGCGGGAACGATCTTGTGGATGCCATGGCCATGAGACTCGGCAGCCGGTGCATCGCTGCTCTCGCAGGATTCCCAGTTGTCTGCAAGCTTGCTCAGCCGAGCGTAGAGCGCGTCGAGCTCGCCGCTGGACGAATCCAGCACTTGCTGGATCGCCATCTGTTTCTGCGCATACGTCAGTGAGTCGTGATTGCGTTCGAACTGCTTGAACAGGTCCTTGAGCAGCGCCGTCCATTTTCGCTGAGGCGCCGCCTGCGCGCGCAGCAGGCCGACCAGGGAGCCGCTGATCGCCGACCAGCTGCGGCTGACGACAGCGCTCTCGAGCCGCTCTACAAATTCGATCTGCGATTGATTGAGGCGGGGCAGGGTGCTGCAGACCAGCTTCAGTGCGCGTTCCGGAAACAGGTCGTCGGCCTTGGTGCCGGCAATTTCGTGATAGAGCGACCGGTAATTTTCCGGCGTGGGCTGCAGCTGCCGCATGGCGAGCCGTCGCAAGGCTTCACGGGCGATTTCGAGCGGCTGCATGGCGTCAGACATTTCAGTGGCAATTCACAGTCCGTAACGAATGCTTACAACGGCACGCCGACGACGGGCTTGAGGGCGCATCCGCAAGTTATTCCACACTCCGCACGGCAGTGCGGGCGGTTGGCCTAATCGGTGAGCCCGTGCTTGAGGCCGTAGTGGGTCAGTTCGGCGTTGTTCTTCATGCGCATCTTCTCCAGCAGACGTGCGCGATAGACGCTGACCGTCTTGACGCTGAGGCTCAGTTCTTCGCCGATCTGCGTCAGCGTCTTGCCGGAGGCAATCATTACCAGCGTCTGGTATTCGCGGTCGGACAATTTCTCGTGCGGCGGCCGCTCGTCGTCGTCGGTGATGGCATTGGCCAGTTCCATCGCAAGCGTCGGCGAAACATACTTCTTGCCGCTGGCGACCTGACGGATCGCGGTGACCAGCTGTTCCGGCGCGCTCTGCTTGGTCAGATAGCCCGAGGCGCCGGCTTTCAGTGCGCGGATCGCGTACTGGTCCTCCGGATGCATCGACAGCACCAGCACCGGCAGGCGCGGAAATTCCTTGCGCACCAGCTTGAGTGTGTCGATGCCATTGCGGTCGGGCATCGATACATCCATCAGCACGAGGTCGAAACTGCCGTCGCGCAGCTTGTGCATCGCTTCGACGCCATTTTCCGCTTCACCCGTGACGATGAGGTCCGGGCTGTCTGAAAGGATCTGGCGCAGGCCGGAGCGCACGATGGCGTGGTCGTCTGCAATAAGTATGCGGATGCTGCTCATCGGGAAAACTCCAGTACGGTGCGACGGCACGCAGGCACCCTCAGCAGCAGGCGGGTACCGCCGTGCTCGCGGCTGCTCGCTTCGAAACGTCCGTTCAGGTGCACCACGCGCTCGCGGATGCCGCGCAGGCCGAATGATTTGGGCTTGTTCAGGTCTTCCGGCGCCAGGCCCCGGCCATCGTCGCCCACTTCGAGCACGATGTCGTCGTCTTCTTGCGTGAGGCGCACTTCAACCGTGTGCGCGCCGGCGTGCTTGGATACATTGGTGAGCGCCTCCTGGAACACGCGGAACAGCGCGATGGCGGTTTCCTCGTCCGGATCGATGTCGTGATCGATGCACAGCAACTCGCACTTCAGGCCGGTACGGGCGGCAAAGTCTTCCGCATGGCTCTCGACGGCCGGCGCGAGGCCGAATTCCTTCAGGATGCCCGGCCGCAGTTCGCGCGCGATCCGCCCGACCGTGGTGATCGCGTCATCCACCAGTTTGCCCATGCTGACCGAGCGCGCCTTGATTGCGCCCGGATCGGCTGCGGTCTTGTTCGCCAGCAGCGACACTTCGAACTTCAGCGCCACCAGCAGGCCGCCCAGTTCGTCGTGGATGTCGCGTGCAATGCGTTCGCGTTCCTCTTCCTTGGCGATCTGCAGATGCGACGACAGCTCGGCCAGCTGGCCGCGCGACTGTCGCAACTCACGTTCGGTCAGTTTGCTCTGCGTGATGTTGGAAACGATGCCTTCCCAGATCAGCACGCCGGACGCGAGCACGCGCGGCGACGAGCGCAGGTTCACCCACTTGATGTCCTCGTCCGGCAGGCGGATGCGGCCGTCCCAGTTCACCGTCGCCTGGGTGTGCGCCGACAGGTGCATCGCGCGCTCCAGCTCCGGCATGTCCTCGGGCAGGACCATGTCGAGAAAGCGGCGCGGTTGCGCCACCAGTTCGCCCGCCTTGAAACCGAGCAGCGCGAGGCAGCCTTCACTGACGAACAGGAAGCGCCAGCCGCCGTCTTCATGCCGCAGCAGCTGGAACACCATGCCCGGAATGTTGGCCGCCAGTGCGCGAAAGCGGGCCTCGCTGTCGCGCACGGCATCGAGCGCGCTGTGCCGTTCGGCCCGGTTGCGCGCCTCGCGAATTTCGCGCTCGACCGCTGGAATCAGCCGGTCGAGCTTGCCCTTGCTGAGATAGTCATGCGCGCCAGCCCGCATGGCCGACACCGCGATGTCTTCCTCGATGACACCGGACACGATGATGAAGGGCAGGTCGAGCTCCAGTTTCTGCAGGATGGACAGCGCCGCCATCGCCGAAAAGCGCGGCATGTTGTGGTCGGACAGCACCAGATCCCAGGTGCGCGACGACAGCGCCTCGCGCAGTGAGCGCTCGTCTTCCACCCGCTGCGACCACACCTGGTAGCCGGCTGCCCGGAAGCGGTGCAGCAGCAGCAGCGCGTCGTCTTCCGAATCCTCGATCAGCAGCACATTGAGCGGACGGGCAATCGTCGGCCCGGCATCGGTTCCCGTCAGACGATTTGCGGAGGAGCCAGGAACGGGCACGGGCGTGACGGTATCGGACATCGGGCAGGGGGGGCTCCATTCGCGTACGTCTGCGGCGCGCTGACAGGTGGAGACACGTTCATGATGATTCGAGTTTAATCCATGGCCGATCCCATGAGTCAGCGATGCGCGCGCCATGCCCGGTGGACAGCAGATATAATCCGCCCCGCGCCGCTTTAGCTCAGTTGGTAGAGCAACCGCCTTGTAAGCGGTAGGTCGTCAGTTCGATTCCGACAAGCGGCACCAATGAATTCAATGGCTTGTGGGCGAGGAGGGTAGTTGTTCCCCGCCTTCAGGTTTCAAATGCGGTTACAACCGCCCGTCGTGGCACTCTCCAGCGCGTTTTTTGACGTGCCCAGCGATCAGGCTGGATGAGTCTGTTTTCGCCTCTCTCGCTCTGCCGCCGACAGTCTGTTGATCAGTGCCAGCCAGTATCGAAGCAGCCAGGCGCGGGTGGATCGTCACGCGTGACCCATTCGTCGCGCCGGGACATTGCCAGCGGCTGCGAGACGGCCCAGGCAGCTCCGATGCATGCGAAGCAGCTTGCGGGCTTCGGCCATGGCCAGAGCGTCGCCAGCGGGCGCGCGGGCTGCGTTGATGCGGCCGGTCTATGTGCGGGTGCTCTGCGCATGCGTTGTGGCCTTGCTGACGGTTCGGCGCGTGCTGCCGCGTCCGTTCATCGCGTCGGCCTCGGCATGCGGCGAGCCAGTACCTCTAGTTCGGCCGCTGCGCACTCGATCAGCCCCGCGTGTGTGTCGATGTACTCAGCCGGGGGCGCGGTGCGCGCGGTGGCCGCGTCGGCATCGCCAAGGCCATCGGGCAGGCGATCCAGCAGCATGTCGACGGCAGCAAGCAGTCGCGCGGTTGCGAAGGTGGTTTCGATGGTGCGCAGGGCTGCACGGTCGGGCGTGAATGTGTTCATGGTCGAGGCTCCACAGGCTGTTGAAGGATCCCCGCTGCACCGTGTCCATGTGACATTGACATCAGCACAGGGAGGCTAGATTGCCCGTGTTCGATCCGCTCCGCAAGCCCGTAATGTGACGTTGCATCGTGACGCTGAAACGTCGCATTGACGCCAGAATCGAAGAACATCCTGTGACAGACTGTTGTCTGCGTCAGGGGCGGACGATGAGCCGCTGACGGCCGGGCCAGTCCATGTCTAGGCCAACGATGAGCGGAGCATGGAACAAGCACCGGATGAGCACCGGACTAGCATCGGGCCGGCTTGGTGCGTGTGACATGGCGTGACATCAGCAGCGCCACGGTGCAAAGCCCACCACGAGCCGGGCCGACCCCGCCGGGGAGGGGTGATCACGCGCGCGCCACACATCATCATGCCCCGGTTCCAAAATTTGCCGGCGCCGGAAACCTTCGGGACAGGGTTACAGCGGGTCGCGACGGCGAAAGCCCGCAGAAATCCAACGAGCGCGCGATGAGCAGCGAGGGCAGGACAAGCGAAGCCCAAGCGATCCTCAGTCCAGCAGGACAATGAAGGCGTGGTGCTCAACGCCGGGGAAGCCCGCCACCAGCTCGGCGCGCGCAGCCCTCAACCGGTCGTCGAGTACGTCGCGAGCCTCGACGCTATCGTTCCCGTCGTCGATGAAGGCCTGAAGCGCAGCGGCCTCTCTGATGCGCTGCATGATCCGCTGCTTGGCGTCAGGAACCGCGGGGCGGTTCTGGTGCAGACGGGTGAAGCTGTCGAGCATCGCCCAGGCGCGAACGGCATCGACTGCGGCCCGGTCGCGCTCCGCAGCATTGCCGCCGCGCGGCGTCAGCACGGCCATGAAACCGCGAACGATCGCGTCCGCGTCGAGGCACACAACCTCCGGGCCGAACAGGTCGGCAGCCTCCGGGCGATGAACCGGGCGTCCGAGTGTTGGACGTGAGAAAAGCTCGCGCTGGTTGCCGTTCTGCATCTGGTGTCCTGCCCGCTCCTGTGCATGCGTCGCGCATGATTCATGCACTCTGCCAGCGTTCTGGATGAACAGCCACCGCAAGCGGCTAGATGTTTTCCCGACGGCGCGCGGCTGTCGTTTCAGACCTGTTCGATGTGGCAACAATCGGCGTGTTTTAGGTGGTGATGCGCCGCTGTTGAACAGGCTGTTGAAACACTGCGCACTGTAAAGTGCGTGTATCAGGGTTTCCCCTGTTGCCTTCGATTGTCGGTGCCGGACCGCTTTTCGCGGAGCGCCCCACCTGCATTTGGTTTGCGGGCGATCTTGTGTGCGCATCAACTGCATACGGTTGTGGCGCTTGGCAAGAAAGGTAGTTGGTCAATACGGTGCCGTACGGTGAGATTGCAGGCATTCCGAGCGGATAATTCCTGTTAAAAGTGAAGCTTTTTTCGGGGGCGATCATGGCAAGAGGAAGACTTTCGAGAGCTGAGGCGAAAGACCGAATCTCTTTCATCCTTGAGCAGCAACAGCGTGTGGAATCTGTACAAACCGTTCTACGCCACTATTTGTTTTGCGGATTTGTAATGTTCCACTGGGCGCTGCTAATCGCGGGTAGCCGTGATTGGGCTGTGCTGACAATTCCCTATGCAATCTTCTTAGTCATGGGCTATCGGTATGTTAGGAGCAGCGTGAGCCCTGCAGATGGCTTCGAGATAAGTCAAATGGGGGGCGAACTTCGTGATTTCGATTCATCGTTCCCCGGCCTGAAGGACGAAGTTTGGATGCTGTACCAAGGGCTGAACCAGTTCATCGTGCAGCAAAGCCTTGAGCGCACTGCTTGGGCAATCGTCGTGGTCGTCCCGGCCGTGTCTCTCGTTTCCGGCGGGCTTCTTTACTGGGCGCTGCGTTAGGTAGCTGCACGGACCTCCAACGGGTGGGGTGGCTTCAGTCGTTCATCGGGTATGTGAACCCGCGCGATCGAGCTTGCATCTGCCCGCTGCCGAGCTGTGAAGCACGCGGGTCCGGTCCGGTGTAGTCACTGAATCGTGTCTTTTCCCCTTCGTAGCGCAGGCGAATCTCACCGGTCGGGCCGTTGCGGTTTTTGCGCACGAACACTTCAGCCAGTCCGCGCCACTCCGGCGCATTGTTCGTCGTTTCCTCGCGATGGAGCATCAGCACGATGTCCGCGTCCTGCTCGATTTCCCCGCTGTCTCGTAGGTCGTGAAGCTGGGGCCGGCGATCGGTTCGAGCCTCGGTTCCCCGGTTCAGTTGAGCGCACGCGATGATGGGCGCCCCCAGTTCCTTGGCGAGCGCCTTTAGCCCGCGAGAGATAGCGCCAAGCTCCTGCGTGCGGTTCTGACCTTCCCCCCGCATCAGGCCGATGTAGTCGATAACGATGAGTCCGAGTCCGTGCATTCGCTGGATCCGTTTCGCCCGGGCACGGACGTAGGCCAGCCCGACGGCGTGCTTGTCATCAATGAACAGCCTTTGCGTCTGCGCGTGCGAGAGCTCGCGGGCGAAAACAGACCGATAGTCTTCGACGCGCGTGCCGGTGCGCATGGCCTGAATACTGACTCCTGTACGCTGAGCCATTAGGCGCATCGCCAGCTCGCGCTTGGGCATTTCGAGCGAGAACATCAGAACAGTCTGTTCAGCCAAAGCGGCGGCGTCCGCCATTCCCAATGCCAACGCCGTTTTTCCAACGGATGGACGGGCCGCGAGAATCACTAGCTGCCCAGGTTCGAACCCACCGGTCACCTTGTCGACGTCGCGTAGCCCGCTGCTCAGGCCAGCAAGTTGGCCGCGCTGTTCGGCCCTGCGCTCAATGTAATCGACCGCCAGTTGCATCGACGTGGCCAGCGGGGCGGGTTCGTCGCGTTCCGTGTCGATAGCTCGCGCCGCGATCTGTTCTAGACCAGCAGCAAAGTCCTCGTGTGAAAGCCCGCCGGCCGCGTAGGAGACCGCCAGCGCCTCTATTTCGCCTTGACCCCTGCGTCGGTACGCCCGATCCCGGATCGTGGCCGCATAGGCTCGGATATTCGCTGCGGAGGGTGTGTTGTTGGCGATGTCCCCTAGGTACGCCAGCCCGCCCATCCGTTCTGCTTCTCCTGCAGCATCGATAGAGCCAAAGACTGTAACCACATCCGCAGGCTTCCCCGACATCAAAAGGGCCGAAATGTGACGAAAAATTCGGCGGTGGTCGTCGCGGTAGAAGTCCCCGTCGCTCACGATCTCCGCGATCCGATCGAAGCTCTTGTTGTCGATCAGCAGGCCGCCGATCAGGGATTGTTCAGCCTCGATGCTGTGAGGCGGAAGGACGATGGTCTGATGGCTCATGCTTCGCGCCCTCCGTGCTGTGCCCGTGCGGCCTGCTCGCCGGCGGTTGTTAGCCGATACTCGCCGGTCTGCTTGTCCACGTACCAGAGCTTCAGCCAGTTCTTGCGGATGGCGTTTCGGAAGTGCGCCCGCCAGTCAGTCTGTTGCGACTGGCGTTCGATGTGGTCGCGGCAGAACTCGCTCCATGCGAGCCCAAGGAACTCGTCCGAAAGGCCAATTTTCTCGGCATATCTGAAAACGGGGTCGCTGTCAGGGAGTTGCGGAACGCCTTCGGCCGTGCATCGCCTTAGGTAATCGTTGAGCGTTAATGCCGCAGCTTTCGTCCGGGTTCGCTTTGGCTTCAGTTGCGGAACGTCCGCCTTACGCTGACCGATTCCGTCGTCAGATTGCTCTGCATGGTTCACTGTTTGTTCATTGTTTGTTTGGGTCGCAGTGGTGATACCCGTCTCGCTGCACTGGTGATACCCGTCGCGCTCAAGAGTGCGACCCGTCGCATTAGTGATACCCGTTGCACTGGTGCTACCCGTCTTAATCCCCTTCCCATCGCCTTTCGGGAAAATTCGATAACGACGCGTGCTACCTGGCGCGCCGCCATGCGCGTTGTCGATCACCACAAGGAAGCCGTGTCCGATCAGATCGTGAAGGATCCTCTGTGCCGTAGCCCGCGAGCGACTGATGCGCCTTGCGACTGTCGCAACGGACGGCCAGCAGATCGCGGAGTCGTCTGCAAAATCCGCAAGCACCGTCATAACGGCATGGTGGGACCCGCCGCCCCGGAAGTTCTCCATGACCTCGCGCATGACCTTGTACGACATTACGCCCGCCCACGATTCGTCTTCATCGCAGCCCGGCGTTCTTCGCGTTGTAGCGAGCGGTGAATGTGCCGGCGGCACGTCATGCACTCGCCGCGGCTGCGGCATGTGCAGGCGGCCGACGAGCTGATATCGGGTCGCTGATCGTTGCTTCCGGCGCTTTCGAAGGTAAGCTCAGGGGGCTTTTGAATGTGGTCATCGCCCTGAGCCGGGGTCCAGCCGGCCGGGGCGGTCTTGTTGGCGGCCATGGTTACGCGGCCTCCTGACCCGGGGTTGCTTCTGGCTCAAGGCTCGCTAAGTGCTTTTCGATGTCACTACGTCGCCAGCCCATGGCGCGCACTCCGATACGGATAGGGGCGGGGATGCGGCCGGCTCGCCAGTCGCGGCGCAGGCTCGGCAGACTGCGACGAAAGATCGCGCAGACCTCGGGGGCTTTCAGGATTGAGTCGCCGTCGTGGGCTGCACCAGCAGGCGAAGTTGCGGCGTCAGAGGGCCGTGCTGAGGTAACGGGTGAGTTCGATTTGGTTCGC
Organism: Methyloversatilis sp.; assembly: GCF_030698125.1. Lineage (GTDB taxonomy): Bacteria > Pseudomonadota > Gammaproteobacteria > Burkholderiales > Rhodocyclaceae > Methyloversatilis. Next base: position 17,796 of record NZ_JAUYNV010000001.1, on the reverse strand, counting down.
ATATCAGGCTCCAACAAGAAATGAGCGGTACCGCGGTGCGCGGTGGCTTTTTCTCGCTTGGTGATTGCGAACCCCTCAAGGGTCGTCGGCCTGTCCCCGACTGCCAGCCTCATTTTTCATGGAGGCGCTACCTGTACTCCGGTTGCCAAGCCCGGTACGTCTTCACTTTCTGCTGGGCTGACGACTTCCCAACGGCGATCAGAGAGTATCAGGACGAACTTTAAAGTTTCAAGCGAAGTTGGACCGAATCGCCGTGATCTTTACACCGTCGGCGGTCTGTTCGACTTTCAGGCCTTCAAGGCGGCTTGACCACACTTCAAGCGCTGCCCGCCGCTCTGGCAGGTAGTCGTGAAGGTCGTAGTGCTGGCGTGTCACGCCCTGGGGGGTGTGATTCAACAGCATCGGCACGATCGGGCCGTGCCCAAGCCTTGCCAGGTGTGTTGCCCCTGTTCGCCGGAGGTCGTGCGGCGTGAAAGGCTCGATATCCGCTGCGCGCAGCGTCGATTTCTCCAGCTTGAAATCCCGTGTAATCGCCCGGCCAACAGACTGTTCAGACACCGGTCGCCCGCGCAGCTTTCCGGGGAACAAGAACGGCGACGGTTCCTCGCCTCGCTGTGCCGCAAGCGTATCGGCCGCGGCTTCTGCTCGTTCGATAACCTGCGCGACCGAGTGGGTTATCGGGACGATGTGCGCAACGCCGTTTTTTGATCGGGCCGCTGGAATCGTCCAGATCCCGCGTACCTTGTCGAATTCGCCGCGCATGGCTTCGCGCGCCTCACTCGGTCGGCACAAGGTGTGGATTTGAAGCAGCAAGGCCAAGTGCATCTGTTCGGCCGGCATCACTGCTGGAAGGACTCGGAGCAGGGCGGATAGCTCCAGTTCGGACAGCACCCGATCTTTCGGGGTGAACGTCTCGATGGTCCGGACGACGGCTGCCGGGTTGGCCTCGATCACTCCCTTCTCTACCGCCAGCGCCAGCAAGCGGCGCACAAGCTTCAAGCATTGCCACGCCGCGTTGAAGCTGCCGCGTCGCTCGATCCGCTCGACCACGCTCGCAACATGCTTGCGATCGATGTCGCGCACTCGCAGGCTACCGAGAAAGGGGAGAACGTCACGGCTGAGGATCCTTTGATCTTCGAGCCATGAACGCTTTTTGCGCTCCGCCCATGGCAGATAGACATCCTCCGCGAAGGCGGCCAAGGTGGTGGCCTGCTTGCGCTCCTTGCGTGCGCTAGCGGGGTCTGGGCCATCACCTGCGCGCGCCTTTGCCACCTCCGCGCGATGTGCTGCGTTCGCCGTGCGCGCTTCCGCCAAGGAGAGTTCGGCCGGGTACTCCCCCAAACGGTACATCCGCACCTTCTTTGCAAGCATTGAGCGAGCGTAGAAAACCTTTCGGCCTGTCGGCTCGACCCGAAGGTACAGGCCGTCACCGTCAGCCAGGTCTCGCCGGATTTCTCCCGCCTTGGCGGATCGGATTGCCGCATCGTTCAGCTTGCCCATCGTCACACCTCCACCCATCAGGTTGAATTTCAGGTTACAACCAAATGATGTTGTTTGTAACCTTGTGATGTGATTTGAACCCTTATTTACTTATTAAAGTATTGAATAAAAGGTAAATATTGTATCAATAGAGGTCAGGTTTGGTCGTGTAAAACCGCCTTGTAAGCGGTAGGTCGTCAGTTCGATTCCGACAAGCGGCACCATGAATGCAGTCGTCAAAGCCAACTCCCGCGAGTTGGCTTTTTCTTTCCGGAGCGTTGTCCAGCGGCTGGGGACGTTGCTTGAACGCCCGGGCCCGCGCAAGGGATGGGCAAAAAAAAGCCCGCACACGGCGGGCTTGCGGAAGGAGAGGGCCTGACTGCCCGGGGGCAATCGCGACGACTGAACACTAGACGATGCACGGCCGCGCGGCTGTTGCCAGTTGCAAGCAGGTGTTGCAGCGGCGCCTGTGGCCCGTCAGCCCGCCTTCCGTCCGGGAGATCGGAGCCGCTCAGCGCGGCTGTTCCGGTCCGCGGGCGATCAGCATGTCGGCGACGGTCCGGACCGACGGCCAGTCCTTCATCGCATCGATGGCCTGGCCGAAACCGGCGGCGGCGGATTGCTGCAGGGACTTTTCGGCCATTTCGAGCAGGCTGGTGGAGTATTCCTTCATCGCCCGGTTCTGCAGCGTGACGAAGTTGTCGTACAGCGCAGCCGGTCCGTCGACGACGGGGCCGGCCGCGGCGTTCGCCGCCGGGGCCATGCCCTGCAGCAGCGAAAACACGAAACGGCCGAGCGCGCGCTGGGCGTCGGCAGACTCCGGTTGGCCGAAGAATGCAGGGTCGAAACTGATGGTGGGCGCTGCCTCGTCGGTGCCACGGCGGCATTCGATGTGGCCGTCGGCACCGAGGCGCAGCGTCAGTTCATCCGGAAAGTCGGGCAGGCGCATGGCGGTCATCCTTCAGGCGTAGCGCGCGTCGCGCACGATATGGTCATCGTCGGCCGTCGTGAAAGCGTGCAGGTCGTGGTCGTCGGCTTCGAGCCAGCATGCGCGGTCGCGCCAGTCGGCGATCACCCAGCGGTCGCAGGCGATGGCATCGACGTCGAGCGTGTGATGAGCCGGCCGGTGCGTGTGACCATGAATCAGCAACGTGCATTGATGGTGGCGCAGCACGGCGGCGATGGCTTCGCCGTTGGCATCCATCAATTCTTCGCTCTTGCCGGCGACGGCCTGCTGGCTGCGCTGGCGCAGGTCGGCAGCGATCGCGTGGCGCTCGGCGAGCGGGCGCGCGACAAAGGCGGCTTGCCAGTCGGCGCTGCGTACCATGCGGCGGAATTGCTGATAAGGCAGGTCGTCGGTGCACAAGGTGTCGCCGTGCATCAGCAAGGCCTCGCGTCCGGCGATGTCGCACAGCAGCCAGTCGCCATGCAGCGTGGCGCCGGTGGCGGCGGTGAATCCGGCGCCGAGCAGGAAGTCGCGATTGCCGGGCAGTACATGGATGTCGGTGCCGGCGTCGCTCAGCGCGCGCAAAGCGGCGATGATCGGGCGGTGTTCGGGCAGATCGGCGTCTTCGTCGCCAACCCACACCTCGAAAATGTCGCCCAGCAGGAACAGCCGCCGGGCGTCGCGCGCGCGGCCTTCGAGCAGATGCAGGAAGGCCGCGTTGAGGTCTGGCGTGGCGGACGACAGGTGGAGATCGGAAGCAAACAGGTCCATGCGTCGTCGCGCCTCAGCGCTCAGGCCACTTCGGCGCGTTCGATCAGCACATCCTCGACCGGCACGTCCTGGTGGAAGCCCGAACGACCGGTACGCACGGCCTTGATCTTTTCGACCACGTCCATGCCTTCGCTGACCCGGCCGAACACACAGTAGCCCCAGCCGTCCTGTGCCTGGTCCTTGTCGAGGAAGAGGTTGTTGCCGACATTGATGAAGAACTGGGCGCTGGCCGAATGCGGATCCGACGTGCGTGCCATGGCGACGGTGCCGACCGTGTTCGAAAGACCGTTGGCCGACTCGTTCTTGATCGGCGCCTGGGTGTCCTTCTGCTTCATGCCGGGTTCGAAACCGCCGCCCTGGATCATGAAGTTGCCGATCACGCGGTGGAAAACGGTGTTGTTGTAATGACCGGCCTCGACATAGGCGAGGAAATTGGCGACCGTCTGCGGCGCCTTTTCTGCGTCGAGTTCGAGCGTGATGACGCCGTGGTTGGTGTGCAGCTTGACCATGTGAATCTCCGTAAGCGGGGCCGCGCGGGGCGACCGTGGGTGGGGCGGGTGGGAGCGAGTCGTGGCAACTACGCGCCCGGGTTCAGGGCTGCGCTTCGACGACGCGGACGGACTGGATGACCACCGGCGTCAGCGGGACGTTCTGGTGCGGGCCATTGTCGCCGGTGCGGACGTTCGCGATGCCGTTGACCACTTCCATGCCCTTGATCACCTTGGCGAAGGCGGCGTAGCCGAAGCCGTCGCGCGACGGGTAGTCGAGTGTGCGGTTGTCGACCAGATTGATGAAGAACTGGGCGCTGGCCGAATGCGGATCGTTGGTGCGCGCCATCGACAGATAGCCCGGTGCGTTGCGCACACCCTTGCTCATGGCCTTTTCGGCTTCGTTGCGGATCGGTGCGCCGGTTGCCTTCTGATTCATCTGGGCGTCAAAACCGCCACCCTGGATCATGAAACCGTTGATCACGCGGTGAAAGATCAGGCCATCGTAGAAGCCGGATTTTGCGTACTGCAGGAAGTTGGCAACGGTGGCCGGCGCGGCCTCCGGGAAAAGCTCGATCAGTATCGGACCCTGACTGGTCTTGAGTTCGACCTGCGGGTTGGCCGCGGTTGCGGCCAGCGGAACAAGGCTGGCGAGCAGCGCGAGCAGAAACTTCTTCATGAGGATGACTCCGGGTTGGGTGATCGGGGGTTCATGCGGGCATGCAAACGGACAGGTCAGCCGGACAGACCGATGAAGGGCGGCCGGGTTCAGCCTTCGCCTTCGAACACGATGCGCCAGCGGCCGTCTTCGCGCTGCCAGTACTGCTGCTTGAGCATGCGGTTCGACAGATTGTCACTGCGGTAGTCCTGTTCGAAAGTGACGACGACCAGGTCTTCGCGGCCGGGATTACGGAAGGTGCTCAACTTGTCCACACCGACCTTGATCCATTTCTTGCCCGCGTTCACCGCGCGCTTCTGTGCGGCAAACGCCGCCAGATCCTTCTTGCCGGCGCTGAACCGCGCAGAATAATGCGACAGGAAGCGCTCGACGTCACGACTTTCCCAGTCACTGCGCCACTGTTCGTGCGCCCGGTTGAACTCGCTGCGCTCGGACTGCCAGTCGTCCAGCGTCAGCCATTCCACCGAGTCGCTGATGATGACCGGCACCGACGCGCCCTGCAGGTGGTTGTTCAGCGCGAGGAAATCGGAATTGGCCAGCACGACGCAGCCGTCCGACGCGCGCGGCGGGCGCGAGAAGGTGTCGGAAGGCGTGCCATGGAGCCAGATGCCGTGACCCTTGCGGCCCTGCTTGCGGTCCCACGCGTTCGGGTAATTGATCGGCAGCGCGCCCGCTCCATAGAAATCGGTCAGTCGTTCCGGCGGCAGGAAGCCGGTGACCTGATAGACACCCAGCGGCGTCTTCTTGTCGCCTTCGCGCATCTTTTCGATGCCCAGCCGGCCATGCGATACGTAATAGTCAGCAACGAAGCGCGGCTGACCGGCTACGTTCTCGTATAGATAGAGCCGCGAGCGGCGCGTGTCGACCACCACCGCGTGACGTTGCGACGCCTGCAACTGCAGCAGGTAGCGCGGCACGCGATCGGCCGGTGGCTTGTCGCGGTAGGCACGGATGCGCGCCACGGCTTCATCGCGCAGGTCGGCCAGCCGTTCTTCCGGCGCGTTCGGCGCATTGCCTATCGTGGTCAGCGCACTCGACCGGGCCATCAGCAGGTCGCCGCGAATCAGGTGGCCGAGCCGGAAGTTGGGCCAGATATGCAGCAGGGCATCGACCTGTTCGAGCGCAAGTCCCAGTTTGTTGCGCTCGATCTGGCGGAACACCTGTTCGAGCATGGGCTCCGGACCGCTGTCGGAATAGCGCACGGCGTCGCCTGACTGACCCGAGCCGATCGCAAGCGGGACGAGCAGCGACGACAGGCACAGCGCGTTGCGCAGGACACGCGCGACCGCGCGTCCGGAAAAGTACCGCATCGCCGTCATCCGCCGACGCGCTCCCGCTGGATCAGCCAGCGACCGTCGCGGCTGACCAGCACGAGCGTCTTGGTGGTGGAGCTTTTCAGGCCCACGGCCTTGTAGTGCTGGCGGAAAGTTGCCTTGACGCGATCGGCGCCGTCACGGGTGACCTGCACGTTTTCGACCCGTACCTCGATGGCGCCCGGTTTGTCGATGCGTGCCCGGCGTTCTGCCTCCCACGCCTTGCGGGATTTCTTGCCGGGTACTTCGAAACTGCTGTCGTAATGCGCGAGATAGGCGGTCACATCCTTGCGCGCCCAGGCGGCCGCCCAGTTCTCGACCGTGCGCGTGATGTCGGCCACCGGCAGGCCGGTGGCGTCGGCGGCCGGCGCGACCGCAGCCGCAGACGCAGCGGGCGGCGTGACTGCCGGTGCGGGCGTTGCAGTCGCTACGGGTGGTGCAGCCTTGGCGGGCTCCGGCGGCTTGGGCGGGGCAACGACCGGCGGCGTGACTGCTGCGACAGTGGTCGCCGCCGGCGTTGACGCCAGCGTGCCGGCTGACGTCGGTTTGCTGCCACTGCGCGGGGTATTGCCGACCATTTCGCGGATCATGTTCAGCTTGCTCTGCGCACCGATGTTCGAAGAATCGAGCTGCAGTGCCCGGTCGTAGGCCTGGGTCGCCATGCGGGCGTAGATGTCGCCCAGATTTTCGTGCGCCACCGCGTAGCTCGGGTGGGTACGGATGGCCATTTCGAGTGCTGTCTTGGCCTTGTCGAACTGCTTCTGCTGGGCGTAGAGAACGGCCAGGTTGTTGTAGGGCTCCGGCAGTTCAGGGTAGTCCTCGGTCAGCTTCTGGAATACCGAAGTCGCTTCCGGCACGCGACCCAGTTCGGTCAGGATCAGTCCCTTGAAAAAACGGCCCTGCGGATCGCGCGGCACTTTTGCAAGAAACAGGTCGATCTGTTCCAGTGCCTGCTGCGGCTGCTTTTGTCGCAGCAGCTTTTCGGCTTCCTGCACACTGTTGGCGAAGGCCGGCTGGAGCGATACGCCGAGCATCATCAGGGCGGCTGCGAGGCGCGATACGAGCGGCAGCCGAAAACGTGTCGAAGAGGCCATGTGTTAGACTTTTTGGCGTGAAACCGTCGTTTGACAGACCCGAATCTTATCAAGAAGGCGTGCCGACGTCCTGTTGTTGCGCCTGAATTCCGAACCGACCTGCCTGCCGGGTCGGCGCATACCCCAAGCACCCTCCGTCTGGCCCACACCAATGCTCAAGATCCATAACACCATAGGCCGCGAAAAACAGGCATTCCTTCCGATCGAGCCGGGTCGCGTGCGCATGTACGTGTGCGGCATGACCGTTTATGACTTCTGCCATCTGGGTCATGCCCGGGTGATGGTGGTGTTCGACATGGTGGCGCGCTGGCTGCGCGCGTCGGACTATGCGGTGACCTATGTCCGCAACATCACCGACATCGACGACAAGATCATCAAGCGCGCGGCCGAAAACGGCGAATCGATGCGCGCGCTGACCGACCGCTTCATTGCGGCGATGCACGAGGACGCCGATGCGCTCGGCGTGCTGCGCCCCGATCACGAGCCGCGTGCGACCGAATTCGTGCCGCAGATGCAGTCGCTGATCGAGCGGCTGCAGGAAAAGGGGCTGGCGTATCGCGCGGCGAGCGGCGACGTGAATTACAGCGTGCGCAAGTTCGATGGCTACGGAAAGCTGTCCGGCAAGTCGCTCGATGAACTGCGCGCCGGCGAGCGCGTGGACGTGATCGACGGCAAACAGGACCCGCTCGACTTCGTGCTCTGGAAGCACGCCAAGCCGGCGGAACCCGCCGACGCGAAATGGGCGTCGCCGTGGGGCGATGGCCGACCGGGCTGGCATATCGAGTGCTCCGCCATGAGTTCGCAGCTGCTGGGCGATCATTTCGACATCCACGGTGGCGGCGCCGACCTGCAGTTTCCGCACCACGAGAACGAAATTGCCCAGAGCGAGGGCGCACACGGCCATACCTTCGTCAATTACTGGATGCACAACGGTTTCGTGCGCGTCGACGACGAAAAGATGTCGAAGTCGCTGGGCAATTTCTTCACCATCCGCGAAGTGCTGAAGCAGTACGACCCGGAAGTGGTGCGCTTCTTCATCCTGCGCGCGCATTACCGCAGCCCGCTCAATTACTCCGACGCCCATCTCGACGATGCCCGCGGCGCACTGAACCGCCTGTATACAACGCTGAAGAACGTGCCGCCGGCCGATGTCCGTCCGGACTGGACCACACCGGCCGGTCAGCGACTGCGCAATGCGATGGACGACGATTTCAATACGCCGGAAGCGATGGCGGTGCTGTTCGAACTGTCGAACGACGCCAACCGCAGTGGCGATCCGGCCGTTTCGGGCGAACTGCGTGCGCTGGCCGGCGTGCTCGGCCTGCTGGAACGATCTGCGGAAGAATTCCTCCAAGGACGTGCGCAGGCAGGCGGACTGGACGATGCGCAGATTGATGCACTCATCGAACAGCGCATTGCTGCCAAGAAGGCACGCGATTTCGCGACCGCCGACCGCGTACGGGACGAATTGAAGCAACAAGGCGTCATACTGGAAGACTCTGCCGCCGGCACCACCTGGCGGCGGGCTTAGCGGACTTTCACCGGGGGCAGGGTGCGCGCGATCACGATCAAGTCGGCCTGGCACGGCCACAGCGACTGCCAGAAATGCGGCGTGCGCCGCAGCGCACTGTTTGCCGAGCTGGTCGAGTCCGACTTCGCGCTTCTGCACGACCAGATCGACGACTTCGATTATCCGTCCGGCGCAGTCATCTATCACGCCGGTGCGCACGGGGAATGGCTGTTTACGGTGCGCAGCGGTGCCGTCAAGCTGGTGCGCTACGGGGCGGACGGCACCCAGCGCATTCTGCGCATTCTGGGTCGCGGTGACGTATTCGGTCTCGAAGCACTGGTCAGTCCGGCCTATGACCACACCTCGCTTTCACTGTCACCGGTCTCGCTTTGCCGCATTCCCCGTGTGCTGGTCGAGCGGCTGAACCGCGATACGCCGCGCCTGCAGAAACCCCTGTTCGAACACTGGCATGCCGCACTGGCTGAAGCCGATGCCTGGCTGGCCGAATTGACGGCAGGCCACGCCGATGTAAAAACCCGTGTCGCGCGCCTGCTGCTCCGGCTTGTCGATGACGCCGAACCCGGTCGGGCGATCCGTCTGAGCCTGGAAGACATCGGCGCCATTCTGGGCGCGGCGCCGGAATCAGCCAGCCGCGCGCTCGGCATCCTGCGCCGCAGCAACCTGCTGTCCGATGCGCCTGACAGCCGCTACCACTGGCTGATCGATCGGGCGGGACTGAAAGCGCTCGTCGCGCCGCCCGCAGAGTACTGATCCGCGCCGCGGCGCTCGCTGCCACGCGCCTGCCGGCGCACGAAGAATCGCGCCATTCGTGATTCTTATAGCAGACATAAGAAGCCGTTATCTATAAAGTGCGACCTCCGAAAGGAAGGCACAGGCCACCCCGCCTGTGTCAGTACCTGTCCGATGCATGGGCCCACCCGGCCTGATGCGGGTTTCGTTCAAACGGTTGAACCGGACGGCACGTGGCAGCTGCCGCGTCCCGCCCAGTGTGGTTATGGAGAGCGTCGCATGAAAGTCGTCTTGTCGCCCGAGCAGATCCGCTCCGGCGAAATACCCGTTCCGGCATGGGTCAAGAGCCGCAAGCTGGTCGCATGGGTCGCCGAAGTGGCGGCGCTCACCCAACCCGACGCCATCTACTGGTGCGACGGTTCAGAAGAGGAATACGACCGTCTGTGTGCCGACATGGTCGCATCGGGCACGATGAAGCGCCTCGATCCGGTCAAGCGCCCGAATTCCTATCTTGCGCTGTCCGACCCGTCTGACGTCGCGCGCGTCGAAGACCGCACCTACATCTGCTCGGCACGCGAGGAAGACGCCGGCCCGACCAACAACTGGATGGCGCCCGCGCAGATGCGCGAAACGCTGACCGGCCTGTTCCGCGGCTGCATGCGCGGGCGCACGATGTACGTGGTGCCGTTCTCGATGGGCCCGCTCGGTTCGCACATTTCGCAGATCGGCATCGAACTGTCCGATTCGCCGTATGTGGCGGTCAACATGCGCATCATGACGCGCATGGGCCGCGCGGTGTACGACGTGCTGGGCAGCGACGGCGACTTCGTGCCCTGCGTGCACACGGTCGGCAAGCCGCTGGCGGCGGGTGAGAAGGATGTGCCGTGGCCGTGCAACGCCACCAAATACATCGTTCATTACCCGGAAACGCGTGAAATCTGGAGTTTCGGCTCGGGTTACGGCGGCAACGCTCTGCTCGGCAAGAAGTGCTTTGCACTGCGCATCGCATCGACCATGGGCCGCGACGAGGGCTGGCTGGCCGAACACATGCTCATCCTCGGCGTGGAAAACCCGCAGGGTGACAAGCACTATGTCGCGGCGGCATTTCCGTCCGCCTGCGGCAAGACCAATTTCGCGATGCTGATTCCGCCGAAGGGCTTCGAGGGCTGGAAGGTCACCACCATCGGCGACGACATTGCCTGGATCAAGCCGGGCAAGGACGGCCGTCTGTACGCGATCAACCCGGAAGCCGGCTATTTCGGCGTGGCGCCGGGCACCAACCAGAATACCAACGCCAACTGCATGGCGTCGCTGGCGTCCGACACCATCTTCACCAACGTCGCGCTGACCGATGACGGCGACGTGTGGTGGGAAGGCATGACCAAGCAGCCGCCGGCCCACCTGATCGACTGGCAGGGGCGCGACTGGACGCCGGAAATCGCGAAGGAGACCGGCGCCAAGGCGGCCCATCCGAACGCGCGCTTCACCGTCGCGGCAACGCAGAACCCGGTGATCGATCCGAACTGGGACGACCCGGCCGGCGTGCCGATCTCGGCCTTCATCTTCGGCGGCCGTCGCTCGACCACGGTGCCGCTGGTGACCGAGGCGCGCAACTGGATCGAAGGCGTCTACATGGCGGCGACCATGGGCTCGGAAACCACCGCGGCGGCGGCCGGCCAGCAGGGCGTGGTGCGCCGCGACCCGTTCGCCATGCTGCCCTTCTGCGGCTACAACATGAGCGACTACTTCAGCCACTGGCTCACGCTCGGCCAGAACCTGTCGGCGCAGGGCCAGGCCCTGCCGCGCATCTTCTGCGTGAACTGGTTTCGTACCGACGACAACGGCAAGTTCGTGTGGCCGGGTTTCGGCGAGAACATGCGCGTGCTCAAGTGGATGCTGGATCGCGTGGCGGGCAAGGCCGAAGGCGTCGAACACCTGTTCGGCACCACGCCCCGCTATGACGACCTGAGCTGGGCGGGCGTGGAGTTCAGCCGCGAACTGTTCGACCGCATCACGTCGATCGATACGGTGGCATGGCAGCAGGAACTTGCGCTGCACGAAGAGCTGTTCGACCGGCTGCAGTACCGCTTGCCGGAAGCGCTGTCGGCGGTGAAGGCGCAGATCGCGCGGCAACTGTCGGTCTGAGCAACAAGGCCCGGACTCCGCAACGGAGACCCGGGTCCTGTCGCGCCGCGGCGTGCGCGGCGACGGTTCATGACAGCATGATCGCAATGAACGCGAGCATGCCGAACAGCCAGCCCAGCACCGGCAGGCGTAGCCATGCCGGCGCGTTGCCCAGTTCCATGAAGTGACGGATGAGCAGGTTGAAGGCGGTCAGCGACAGCAGGCCCCAGTTCGCCCAGCGACCGGATGCGTAAGGGCCGAGCCACCAGCCGGCGAGCGTCAGCGCCGACAGGGCGAGCCAGGCCAGGGTTTGCGCGCGGCTGTTCATCGCAGCACGTAGAGCAGCGGAAACAGCACCAGCCAGACCAGATCCACCCTATGCCAGTAGCCGGCGACCGCTTCGGCCAGCCGGCGGCCGGCTTCGTCCGTGCCCAGCCTGCCGCGCTGCGCCCGCCGGGCGACCACGGCCAGCATCACCATGCCGAGCAGCACGTGCATCAGGTGGAAGACGGTGGTGAAAAAGTAGAAGAAGTAGAAGGTGTCGGTACGCAGCGTGCAGCCGGCGCCGAACAGCTGCGCATACTCGACCGCCTTGACGACGACATAGAGCGCGCCGCAGCCCAGCGCAGCGGCGAACCACGCGGCCAGCCGGCCGCTGGCGAGCGCGCCGACGCCGCGGGCGACCGCGTAGCTGCCGGCCAGCAGGGCCAGCGTGTTGCAAGGGTCTGTTGACGTTCAATCGCTGACCGCGCGTGAGTCCCGATGCGCTCAGATCAAGGCGGGCCGACGCAGGCTGACTGGCCGTCAGGTCAGGAGGTCCAACGCGGAGCTGGGCGCATCGGGACTCACGCCCTTCGGGTTTGCAGCGTGTACGCCACGGACCGCGTTGCACGCCTCGTCCAGACGGCCAGTCTCGACTTCGTCGCGCGCCTTGCCCGTGGCGTGCGCGCTGCAAACGCGGTCTGCGATTGAACGTCAACAGACCCTGGGCCGCCGAGCGGATGCACGGTTGCCATGCCGGCGCTGAACAGTTCGGACCAGCGGCCGCGCGCGTGGGCGAGTGCGCCGAGCAGCAGCGCGAACACCGTCTGTTCGGCGAGGATGAAGCACCACATCGCCAGGTCGCCCGGGACGGTGCGCGGCCGGGTGTCGGCCGATGCGCACGCGGTGTTCACGGCGAGCGCCCGGTCAGCAGCAGGTAGAGCTGCGGCAGCACGCGGGGCAGGTCCTGCGCCCGGCGCAACAGGTGGAAGCGCTGCGCGCCGAACAGGTGCGGCAGATAGTCGGCCGCCTCCTGGTCTATCGTCACGCAGAAGGGCTGCAGCCCGGCGCGCCGCGCTTCCATCAGCGCGTGGCGCGTGTCTTCCATGCCGTAGCGGCCCTCGTAGAGGTCGAGGTCGTTCGGCTTGCCGTCGGTGAGCAGCAGCAGCAGCCGCTGTTCCGCTGCTTGCCCGCCGAGGATTTCGGTGGCCTGGCGGATGGCCGCACCCATGCGCGTGTAATAGCCGGGGCGCAGCGACTGCACGCGCCCGCGCACCTCGTCGCCCCAGGCGTCGGCGAAGTTCTTGATCAGCGACAGCCGCACGTGGTCGCGCCGGCGCGATGAAAATCCGTACATCGAGAAGGCGTCGCCACCGGCGTCGAGCGCCTCGCCGAGCAGGTGCAAGCTGTCGCGGATGACGTCGATGACCTGGTGCTCGTCGTCGATCGCCGCTTCGGTCGACAGCGACAGGTCGGCCAGCACCAGGCAGGCGAGGTCGCGCTGCTGCGCGCTCTGCCGGCGCCACAGCAGGGGCTGGCCGGGGGCGCTGCCGAGCTGGCGCTGCACGCTGAAATCGACGCAGGCCGACAGGTCGAGCACGTCGCCGTCCGCCTGGCGGCGCAACCAGCTTTTCTGCGGCCGCAGCGATTCGAAGCGCTGGCGCAACCGGGTGGCGGCCGGCTGCAGCCGGGCGGGCAGCGGCAGCGGCGTGGCGCCGCGCGGCAGCATCGGCACGACGCGGCAGTGGTCCGGCAGCAGCGCGGCCTTGCGCCAGTCCCATTCCGGCAGCAAGCGGCCTTCGCCGAGCGGAATGTCGTCTTCGGTCGCCGATGGCAGGTCGAGGTCGACGCGCAGCCGAGACGAGCTGGCGCTGCGCTTGCGCGACAGGCTCAGATGGTCGAGATCTTCGGCGACGCGCGCCGCGTCGGTGTCGTCGTCATCGGCGGTGCGGTCGAGCGGGATGAATTCCGACCACGAGAACAGGCTTTCCAGCCGGAACACCAGAAGGCCGCTGCGGCCGTCGATGTCGTCGACGTAGCTGGCGCGCTTGCGCTGGCGCAACTGCTGGCCGGCGCCTGCGGCGGCCGGCCTCTCTTCGGCCGCGTCGTCGGACGGCGGACGAGCGTTGTCGGCCGCTTCGACCGGATAGAGCCACAGCGGCACCGGCAGCGGATCGCCGGCGGCCGGCGGTACGGCCGGAGCGTCGCGCGGTTCGAGCAGCGCCGCCTGCAGCGCCGCTTCGCGCCGGCTGCCGTCGCTTTCCTGCAGCGCCGGGCGCGGCCTTTGCGCGACGTGCGTGCGCGCCAGCCGGCCGTAAAGTTCGGCCAGCCCCGGGTAGTCGTCCAGCGTTTGCGCGACGAGCCGGCGGTTCCAGCCGGCCCAGTCGTCTGCCGGACCTGGTGCCGGTGCACGGCTGGCCAGCGCGACCAACCACAGGCCGAGCCCTTCGTTGAGTGCGATCTGGTCGAAGGTGTCGAGCACCGGCGGCAGCCGCAGTCCGTCGTCGTCGCGCCAGGCCACCGCGTGGCGCCGGCCGGTGCCGGCCAGCTTCTGCAGCCAGCGGCGCGGCGTGGCGAGGCGGCGTTCGGGCGAGGCGCGCACGCCCAGTCCGGGGTCGGCGCCCAGCGCGCGCAGCACGGTCGCCAGTCGCGGCGCAATGCGCTCGAGCATGACCGCCGCCTGCGGATGGCGCGTATCGGCGAGTCGGGTGACCAGATGATGCCAGCGTATGCCGACCTGTTCTTCCATGATTTTTGGGTGGCGGGGGAGGGGAGCGGGAGGGGCGGGGCCGGCGGCAGGCTGCGCCGCCGGTCCCGCGTTTCAGATCGCCACGGTCAGTTGCGGCGCCTGGCGGTGCGTCAGGCTGGCAACCACGAAACTTGCCAGATACATCATCACGCCGACGCCGAAGGCTGCGCCGGCGACGAGCCGTGCCCAATACACCATGGCGATCTTGTCCTGCGTCGCCATGAAGGACAGCGCGTCACCGCTTTCCGGCAGGCGCTGCAGCGACACCTGCATGGCGCCGGCAACGGTCAGCAGCACGGTGATCGTCAGCATGGCGATGCACATCACCCAGCACGAACCGATTTCCAGCTTCTGCGCCGCCGTGCTGTTGGCCTGCCGCCCGGCGAGGATGGGCATGGAGTAGGAAATGATGGACAACACGATCATCACGTAGGCGCCGAAGAAGGCGAGGTGGCCGTGCGCCGCGGTGAGTTGCGTGCCGTGCGTGTAGTAGTTCACCGGCGCCAGCGTGTGCAGGAAGCCCCATACGCCGGCACCGAGGAAGGCCATGATCGTCGTGCCGACGGCCCAGGTCATCGCGGCCTTGTTCGGATGTTCGCGGCGGCGGCGCTTCAGCATGCTGAAGGCGAACACCATCATCATGAAGAAGGGCAGCGGTTCGACGGCGGAGAAGATCGAGCCGATCCACAGCCAGTACTCGGGGGCGCCGATGAAGAAGAAATGGTGGCCGGTGCCGAGGATGCCGCTGATCAGCGCCATGGCGATGATGAGGTAGAGCCACTTCTCGACCACTTCGCGGTCGACGCCGGTGGTGCGGATCATGATGAAGGCAAGGATGGCGCCGAGGATCAGTTCCCACACGCCTTCGACCCAGAGGTGCACGACCCACCACCAGAAGTACTTGTCGAGCGTCAGCGACGACGGGTTGTAGAAGGCGAACAGGAAGAACACGGCGAGCCCGACCAGGCCGGTCAGCAGCACCATGTTGACCACGGTCTTGCGACCGCGCAGCACGGTCATGCCGACGTTGAAGATGAAGCCGAGCACGACGACGACGATGCCCAGCTTGGTGATCGTCGGTTGTTCGAGGAACTCGCGCCCCATGGTCGGCAGCAGTTCGTTGCCGGTCAGGTCGGCCAGCCGCGCGTAGGGTACCGCCAGGTAGCCGATGATGGTCAGCGTGCCGGCGGCGGCGAACAGCCAGAACAGGATGCGCGCGAGTCGCGGGCTGTACAGCTCGCACTGGCACTCCTCTGGAATGAGGTAGTAGGTGGCGCCCATGAAGCCGAACAGCAGCCAGACGATGAGCAGGTTGGTATGCACCATGCGTGCGACATTGAACGGGATTTCGGGGAACAGGAAGTCGCCGACCACGTACTGGGTACCCAGCACGAGTCCGAACACGATCTGTCCGACGAACAGCAGCAAGGCGAAGACGAAGTAGGGCTTCGCGATATTTTGAGAGGCGTATTTCATGATGGGTCCCTGGATTGGATGCGTGTCCTGGATCAGCCTTCGACGTTGGGCGGCCAGTTGTTGGTATTGATGCGCGATGTCCAGATCAGGAAGTCGGCGAGGTGGTCCAGTTCCTGTTCGCTGAGATTGAACTGGGGCATTTGCCGGCGGCCTTCGGCGCCGCTGGGCATGGCCTTCATCCAGGCATTGAAGAAAGCCTTGAAGGCCTGTTCGTCGCCCATGCCGCGGCGGGTATAAACGTTGCCCAGTTCGGGCGCGAAGTAGGCGCCCTCGCCGAGCAGCGTGTGGCAGCCGATGCAGTTGTTCTTCTCCCACAGCGCCTTGCCCTGGGCGACTTCGGCGGTCAGCTTGTCGCGGTTTTCGCGCTTGGGCAGCGCGGTGACCGTGTCGACGGTCAGGCCGATGAACAGCAGCATGAAGAATGCCCCGCCGCCGTAGTAAATGTTGCGGGCCATGCCCTTGGTGAATCGTTCCGACATCGTGTCCTCCCGTTGATGAATGAAATTCAGATGGCCCGAATTGGCGTCCGTATCGACGTTCGTATCGACGTCCGCATTGGTGCCCGCGCCGGCGCCACGGCGAAGTGCGCCCGCACCACGTCGAGAATCGCCGCGCGCGTGGTGAGGTCGTCGGTCAGCGGTTCGGCCAGGCAGGCGGTGCAGGCCGTCAGGGTGTCGACGCCGGCGCGGATCAGTCGGGCGGCGTGGATGAGCAGGCGGGTCGACGGCGATTCGTCGAGGTCGTGGCCGCCCAGGTGGCGCAGCGCGCCGGCCAGCTTGACCAGCGTGTGCGCGGTGTCGGCATCGACGCCGCCTTCGTGCGCCACGATCTGCTGTTCGACCGCGGGCGCCGGGTAGTCGAAGGACAGCGCGACGAAGCGCTGCCGGGTGCTGGGTTTCAGGCCCTTGAGAAGATTGCGGTAGCCGGGGTTGTAGGACACCACCAGCATGAAGCCGGGCGCGGCATGCAGGCACTCGCCCGTGGCGTCGAGCGGCAGCATGCGGCGGTCATCGGTGAGCGGGTGCAGGATGACCGTCGTGTCCTTGCGCGCCTCGATGATTTCGTCGAGATAACAGATGGCGCCTTCGCGCACGGCCCGGGTCAGCGGCCCGTCCTGCCAGAAGGTGCCGGCGGGCCCGATCAGGTGGCGGCCGACGAGATCCGCCGCCGTCAGGTCGTCGTGACAGGCCACCGTATAGAGCGCGCGTCCGAGACGGTCGGCCATGTACTGCACGAAGCGCGTCTTGCCGCAGCCGGTCGGCCCCTTGATCAGTACCGGCAGGTCGTGCTTTGCCGCCTGTTCGAACAATCCGGCTTCGTCGCCGGCTGGCGCGTAGTAGGGCGCGCTGCGCGGCGGTTCGCCGGTGACGTCCTGTTCTGTGTCCATGCATTCACTCCTGTTTTGGCGGCACCGTGCGGCGAGCGCTTGTCGATCGAAGGCGCGCGGTGCTCAAACAGGATTTAGCAGGAAGCGGGCCACTCTCAATACATTGATATTCAAATCAATTGTTTGATTAAGGTTTAAAATACCCTCCATGAAAAAGGGTTGTTTTGACTATTTATGGTAAAAAAAACCTTTTCCCGTTCGCCGCGGCGAAGCGATCCGTGCGGGCGTGGAGAGGAATGGACGCAAGGGCGGGTCAAAGCCTTCGGCTCCGGTTCCGCAGAAGTACCGCGTGACGGCGGCACTCCACGGGGCGGGGCGGAAGACGATTGCGATGCGCGGCCCAGCCTGCGACCGTACGGATTCACCCGACCGTGCAATCGCCACGGACACCCGTAGGTTGGGGTGAGCCAACGGCGATGCCCAACAAGCACCCCGACGACCCGCCCCACCTCCGGCTGAAGGACGGCGTTGGGCATCGCCTGCGGCTCACCCCGACCTACGGCTGTACGGATACACCCGACCGCGCATCCGCCGCGGACACCCGTAGGTTGGGGTGAGCCAACGGCGATGCCCAACAAGCACCCGTCGATCACGCCCCACCTCCGGCTGAAGGACGACGTTGGGCATCGCCTGCGGCTCACCCCAACCTACGGCTGTACGGATTCACCCGACCGCGCATCCGCCGCGGACACCCGTAGGTTGGGGTGAGCCAACGGCGATGCCCAACAAGCACCCGTCGATCACGCCCCACCTCCGGTTGAAGGACGGC
>NZ_JAUYNV010000058.1 GCF_030698125.1 Methyloversatilis sp. | reverse complement strand
CGTTGACGGCGAGCACGTTGGACTGCTCGGCGAGGTCGTTGACGGTGGCGATGATTTCGCCGATGGCCTGGCTCTGTTCCGACAGCCGGACGATGCTCTCGGCGATCGATTCCATCTGTTCCTGGATGCGGTGCATGCCGGCGATCGAATCTTCGACGGCCTGGCGGCCGGTCTGCGACACCTGGGCGACCTT
Source organism: Methyloversatilis sp. (assembly GCF_030698125.1). GTDB lineage: Bacteria > Pseudomonadota > Gammaproteobacteria > Burkholderiales > Rhodocyclaceae > Methyloversatilis. The sequence continues at coordinate 149,641 of NZ_JAUYNV010000058.1, read as the reverse complement.
CTGCGCGCTGTCGGAGACGTAGCGGGCCTTCTGGCTGGCCATCTGCGCGGTCTGCTTGACCTCTTCCACGGTGGCGGTGGTTTCGCTGACCGCGCTGGCCGTCTCGACCGCGCCCGATGCCACCTGGCTCGTCGTGGCGAGGATTTCACTGGCCGAGGACGCCAGCACGCCGACCCCCTCGTGCAGGTCGCGCGTCGTCTGCCGGACCTTGGTCACCATTTCGCCGAAGGCGCGCAGCAGATCGCCTACCTCGTCGGCTCGACCGCCGACCGGCACGTCGACCGTCAGGTCACCGTCCGCCATCTTGCGGGCCAGGCCCGACACCGCGCGCAGCGGCACGGCGATGGCGCGGTCGAGCAGCAACACCAGCGCCACCCCCAGCGCCACCGCGACGATGCCGATGGTCACGAACAGCCCGATCGCCTGTTCGCTGCGCTGCTCGGATTCGACGACGGCGGTGTCGGCGTGGGCCACGGCTTCGTCGCCCAGCTTCTGGGTCAGCGCGCGCATCGTGCGGTAGCGTTCTTCCTGGACGCCCGAGGCGATCACCCACGCCTCGTCCTTCTTTGCGGCGTAAATCAGCGGAATGACTTCGCCGTCGCGGGTTTTCACGAAGGCCTGCCAAAGCGCCTCGAATTCTTCGAGACGCTGGAGCAGGCGGGGGTTGTCGCGGTTGCGCTCGATCAGCCGCTCGGTCGTGTCGCCGAGGGCGGTGGTGCGTTGCTTGACGTCCTGGTGCCAGGCCTCGCGATCGCCGGCCACCGTGGTCTCCATCATGCTCAGCAGCGCCGCCCGCATGCCGTTCTGGTTCAAGCGCAGGTCCAGCAGATCGACCGCATTGACGAAATCGGTCTGGTAGAGGCTGCGCTGCGACGCCTGGATCGACGAAATGCCGCGGTGCGCCGTGGCGATGACGGCCGCCAGCAACACGATCATCAGGCCGAAGCCGAGAAACAGCTTGATGCGGGTGCTCAGGTCAAGAAACCATGTCATGCGTGCTCTCCTTGCGGTCGGGCCGACGGCGCTTGTTATCCGGATACGTGTTCCTGCACGACGATGCCCTGGCCCGTCAGCAGCGCTTCGGCATCGAGCACCACCAGGTGGCCGGGGGTTACGCCCCGCAGATATTCGGCGCGGATGCCGGTGAGCGTCGGCAGCGATGGCTGGATATCCGGAACGGGAATCGAATGTACCCCGACGATGGCGTCAGCAAGAATACCGAAACGCATATTCACCGACTCGATGACGATCACCTTGTTCAGATCGGTCAGTCCCTTTTCGGGCAGGTCGAAGAACTTCTTGATGTCGATGACCGACAGGATTTCCCCGCGCAGGTTCACGATGCCGAGCACGAAGCGCGGCGTGCAGGGCAGCGGGGTGAGCTGTTCCAGCGGATACACGTCGCGTACATGCCGCGATTCGACCGCGTAATGTTCCTGCGCGAGGATGAATTCCACCACTTCGATGCGCTCGACATCGGCCGTGGAAACCGGGTCGTGGGCCAGCGCGTCGGCGCGCGCCTTCAGCACGCGGCGGATTTCGCAGGCATCGGGATCGGTGGCGCGGTCGATCGCGCTGCGCGCCGCGTCCATGCGCGCCTTGACGCGATGCCAGTCGATCGGGCCGGGTGTCGCATCGGCGGGCGGGGCGGTGTTGCCGGTGTTCATGCGGGTTTCCTTTCTGCGCGGTGGCCACGTGTCGCGCTCATGCGCGGTCGGCGATGCGCGGCATGCCCGCCTGCATCGATACGATGATTTGCGCCAGCCGGCCCGCGCTCAGGCCGTCCGACTCGGGCAGGATTTCGTCCGTCGGGTGGTTTTGCAGCAGCTGCAGGGCGTTGTCGAAATGCCGCTGCGCCTCGCGCCGGCGCCCCTGCGACTGGCGCAGGTTGCCCAGCGCGTAGTGGGCGAGCACGAAATCCGGAGCGAGGTAGAGCGCCCGCGTGAGCGACCGTACCGCGTCGTCGCCCCGGCCCCGCTCCTGCTCGATGACCGACAGCAGGTAGTGGAGGGCGGGATCGAGCTTGTCGAAGGCGATCGCCTGCCGGCACCACTCGCCCGCCTCGTCGAGCCGGCCATCGTTGGCGCAGTCGCGCGCGGCGCGGATCAGTCGTTCGCGCCGCGGCGGAAGCGGGTCGGGGACGGCGGCCGGCGCAGATTCAGCGGGCGCCAGCCATGGCGGCACGAAATCCGCCTCAGGTCGCTGGACGACGTGGCTCACCCGGCGCGGCGCTTGCGCGCCGACCGGCCGGCGGTAAAAGATTGCGCCCGGGAATTCGACCGTGGTGAAGCCGGCGAACAGCACGCTCGACGTTTCGGCCGGACTGACGATGAGCCAGCCGCCCTCGACCAGCGAGCGCTGCAGCTTGTCGACGACCCGTGCCGCCTGCGCCGGCGTGAAGTACATCAGCACATTGCGGCAGAAAACGATGTCCATCGCGTTGGTGTTGCCGGTCAGCGAGGGGTAGACATCGTCGGCCAGGTTGAGGCAGGAAAACATCACGCGCCGGCGGATCCGTTCTTCGAGCCGGTAGCAGCCCCGCCCGGCGGGCTTGAAGTGGCGGTCGCGGATCCAGTCGGGCGTGGCGCGGAAGGACCATGCGCCGTACACCCCCTCGGCCGCCTTGCGCAGGAAGGCCGGATTGATGTCGGTCGCCAGCAGCGTGCTGTTCCACGCATCGGCGTCGGGCAGCAGGCGGTCGAGCAGCATGGCGACCGAGTACGGTTCCTCGCCGGTGCAGCAGCCGGCGCTCCAGATGCGCAGGCGCTTGTCGCTGCCGTCGCGCTCGCGCAGCAGGGGCGGCAGTACATGTTGTTCGAGCGCTTCGAAGGTGTGCTGTTCGCGGAAGAAATAGGTTTCGCCGACGGTGAGGCAGCCGGCAAGTATTTCAATTTCGTGACAGGTCAGCGGCGCCGACAGCAGCCGGTGCGCGCAGGCAGCAGCGTCGGGCAGGCCCAGCGCGGGGGCTGCCGCGGCCAGCCCGCGTTCGAGATCGCCGCGGCGCTCCGCCGGAAAATTCAGGCCCAGTCGCGCGGCGAGCAGTTCGCCGACCGCGGCGAGGAGTGCTGGCGGAAGCGTCGGCTGCATCCTAGGGCGCTCCGCCCGTCGCCATCGCCCGGTCGAGCGCGTCCGCCTCGTCGAGCGACAGGAAGCGGGCCAGGTTGTGGATGAGCACGAGGCCGTCGGCGAGCCGGATGACGCCGTCGACGTATTCCAGGCCGGGCAGGATGCTGTCGCCGCCGACGATTTCCGGTTCGGCCGACTCGATGACGCCGCTCACGCCGTCGGCCACCAGGGCGACCGCCCGCTGGCCGGTGTGCGCGATGACGAGGCGGTCGGTCAGCGCGATGTCGCGCTCCGGCAGGCGGAAGCGTTGGCGCATGTCGATCGCCGGGATGATGCGCCCATGAACGTTGACGACACCGAGAACGATGTCCGGCGCATCCGGAAGGGGGGTGATATGAACCGCTCGCAGCACGCGCTCGACATAGGCCAGCGGGAGCGCGACGCGCAGTTCGTCGAAGTAAAGGACAGCGTATTCCGCCATACCATCCTCCAGGAAATGAAGCGTGGGCGCGCCGTTCGAACGAATCCGCAGGCGCGGACGGGCTTGCCTCAAGCGCCGCGCTATTGAAAAAGGATAACAGTTGCGCCCGCTTGATTCCCTACCTGTTACCAATGGATGGGCGTGCGCGGTCGGCAATCGTACGAAGTCGCCCGGTGGCGCCCCGATGTGTGGCGCTGGTCCGGGGTGGCCCGGGGCGGACAGATCCCCGCCGCGCCGGGGCGGCGAGAGCGATCGGTGCGGCTGTACCGGGGGATGTTGGGCATCGCTGCGCTCACCCCAACCTACGATGCGCCACCCCGTAGGTTGGGGTGAGCGCAGCGATGCCCAACAAGGCGGCGCCCCGCCGGCCGATCCGCAGTGCTTGCCCCTGGCCGAACAACCCGGTGCGACACAGCAAGATGCATCAGTTGCGCAAGGGCTTGCCGGTGTCCAGCGTGTGGCGGATGCGCATCTGCGTCTCGGGCCTTGCCACGAGATCCATGAATGCACGTCGTTCCGCCGCCAGCAGGGTCTGCTCGTCGGCGATGAAGCCATAGGGCACGTCGCCCCCGCACAAGGCATGGATCAAGGCTCTGCCGACGCGCTCGTCGTGAGCGCTCGCCCCATCCGCCTGCCGCCGCATCGTCAGCATTTCCGCCAGCCGGTCGATGCCGGCGCGTCCAGCCACCGCCACGGCTGGCGCGGGCGAGGGTCGATAGCCGATTCGCGCCAGAGCACGGGCACTTTCAAGCGCAACGTAAAGTACCTCGCGAGGGTTGAATACGACGCGATCGGCATCGCGGGCGAAACCGAAACGTCGGGCCTCTAACGCATTGCGCGCTGTTTGCCCGGCGGCGAGCATTTCGAAGGGGCGACGCAGGAAGGGGATGACGTCTTCCACGCCGGCCTGCGACGCCAGCCGCGCTGCGCGGATCGCAAAGGCCTTGCAGCCGCCCCCACCCGGAATCAACCCGACCTTGCTCTCGACCAGGCCAATCGTCGTTTCGAGCGCGATCGCGACGCCAGCGCAGTGCATCATGACCTCGCATCCCCCGCCCAAGGCCATGCCGCCGACCGCGGCGACCACGGGAACATGCGCCTGGGACATTCTCGTTGTCATGGTCTGAAAGCGCACGAGGAAGTCCTCGATCGCCGGCAGATCCCCGCGCTGCACCAGGGCATGGATGAATTCAAGATTTGCCCCGACGCTGAATGGCCCGTCTTCATGCCAGATCACGAGCCCGTCGTACGAATGTTCCGCCCGGGCAAGCGCTTCGAGAGCCCCGTCGATCGCACCCGGCCCAATGGCGCCCATCTTTGTCTTGAAGGACAGTACCGGCAAGTCCGGGGCCTGCTCCGGCAGCCACAGCGACACGTCGTCGGTTTCAAACAGGCTGCGTTTCACGGCGGGCTGTTCGCCCGACAGGCGTTCCGGAAACAGTTGCCGCCGATGTACCGGCAGCGGTTGCCGCGCAACGCCGACCATTGCGGAAGCCGAGAACGAGAGCGACCCATGATGCACACCTCGGCGTGCGCTGTTTTCGTCGATGAACACCCAATCGGGCAGGGGCGAGGAGCACATCGAAACGCCGCCTTCGATGTCGTCCTCGATGGCTCTGGCGGTTTCTTGCCAGCCCGCTGCCTGCCATTGCTCGAATGGCCCGGTCTTCCATCCGTATCCCCACCGAAGCGCGAGATCCACGTCCCGTGCAGCATGGGCAATGCCCTCGAGGTGATGCGCGCAGTAGTGAAACAGGTCGCGCTGGACCGACCAGAGCAGCTGTGCCTGAGGATGCGTAGAGATGCGCAGCCTGCGCATCCGCTCGGGTTCATCGCCGACCCGGAGGACATCCGCAACCTCGCGGGCAATCAGGCCTGCGGCGCTTCGATATTCGCAGCATGCAGGATCGAAAACCTGGTGCGCACCGTCTTCCTTGCGGAAGATTCCTCCGCGCGTCTTCAGCCCCAATGCCCGCGCAGCCACCAGCCCTGACAGCCACCCGGGCACGGTGTAGTGACGATGCCAAGGGTCGTCGCTCAGCGTGTCCTGCATGGTGCGGATCACGTTGGCCACCGTGTCGAGACCGATCAAGTCCATCAGCCTGCAGGTGGCACTGCGGGGTCGTCCAAGCGCCGATCCGGTCAGTGCGTCAACTTCGTCGAAGCCAAGTCCGAGCCGTTGCGCATGGAACAGGGTCGCAAGAAGCGAAAAGAAGCCAATCCGGTTGGCGATGAAGTTGGGCGTATCCCGTGCCCGAATCACGCTCTTCCCCAGCACGGACGTGAGGAATGTTTCCAGCGCATCGAGGACGCGAACATCCGTCTGTGGCCCCGGAATCAGTTCGACCAGCGGCATGTAACGCGGCGGGTTGAAAAAGTGGATGCCGCAGAAGCGCTTCCTCACGACCTCCGGCATGGCCTGCGCCAGCGTGTGGATTGCAATTCCGGATGTATTGCTGGCAAATACGGCATGCGCACCGAGGTAGGGCGCCAGCTGCACATAGACCTTGCGTTTGATCTCCATCCGCTCGACCACTGCCTCGATCACGAGATCACAGTCCGCCAGTCGATGAGCGTCATCCTCGTAGTTGGCGGCCTCGATCAACCGGGCGCAACCCGCATCGACCAGAGGAGCCGGTTCGATCCGCAGCAGGCGCTCGATCGCGGCCGTGGCCACCGCGTGTCGATCTTTCGTTGCACTCGCAAGATCGAACAACAGAACAGGAACCCCCGCGTTTGCGAAGTGCGCGGCGATCTGCGCCCCCATGACCCCGGCACCGAGAATCGCTACCTTGCGTACGACAAAACGCGTCACATCACTCTCCATGAAACCTGCGGCCCGCGCAGCAAGAAACGATTCCGGCCCGCAGGTCACAGCCGAAACCGGCCGACAACATCGCCTGCGCTCACCCGTCGATATCTCCGACAGGTTGAAACTCCAGTTCCGTCTTGGTCAAAGGTCTGAACTGATCGTCGAAGTGTTCGAGCGAGGGCATCGACAGAACCTGGCGCGAATCCAGATGTGCCAGCGTTTCCCGCCACCGAACCAGAATCTCTGTGCGCTCCGTGGCATCGAGATACGGCACGTGGTAGGCGTAGAACGGTGTCAGTACGTCAAATCCGACATATCCGAGCGTCCCCTGAAGCAGGGGTTTCAGCATGCCGTTCAGTTCGCCGTGCATTGCACCCCGACCGAACATATGTTCCCGCCCACCGAGGGTAGCGGCGACCAATGCGCGCCGCCCACGCATGCCGCCCCGGTCATAGACGCGCTTCCCGCCGTAGAACACGCCCGAGGTGAAAACGCGGTCAATCCAACCCTTCAGGATTGCCGGCAGCGAGAACCAGTAGATCGGGAAGTTCAGGATCAACAGATCGCAGGCAAGCACCTTGTCCATCTCGGCGCGAATGTCCGGCGCTACAGAACCCGCCCCGTTCGCATGGCGTTGTTCCAGGGCGTAGTTGAGGTAGTTTGCGTCGCGGCGTTCGCTGAAATCCACAGCGCTGGCGAGCGGATTGAAGTGTTGCGCATAAAGGTCGGACACCACAAGTTCATGGCCGCCGCTGCGCAGCGCATCGGCGGCGGTCGCGCACATCGCCGACGAAAAGGATTTTGGCTCGGGGTGAGCGTGGACGATCAGCACCTTCATCGCATTGCGCCCGTGATGTCCAGGCCGAACAGGGGACGCGCGATCCCCCGCTTGTCGATCTCGTTGGCGCCTTCGTGGATCTCCGCGACGCGATGGCGCGAACCGTCCTCGCTCGACTGCCGCATCGGTGCTTGGTCGAGGGCCGGTTCCTTGCGCGCTGGATAGTCATTGGCGTTCATCTGTTTCTTTCCATCGTCGGTGTGCGACACATCGCGCGGAGTCCGTACCCGCCGACCGCGGTCGGACGGGACCATCGTCCGGAATAAAAAAGCGCCGGGTGGAGGACGGATTTCCCCGTCCGGCGCAACACCACCATGTCCGTCGCCGGGTCAGCTTCGGAGAAGTGGAGGAGCTGTTCGAATAGGGTTGGCGGCTCAAGCGGCCTTCGCGTGCGAAATCGCAGCCACGGTGTCCATCGGCTTGGTCTTCTGCACCTTCAGCAGGAAGTGGCCCAGCGCCGGCAGCAGGATGAGGGCGCCCAGCATGTTCCAGAGGAACATGAAGGCCAGCAGGATGCCCATGTCGGCCTGGAAGCGGATCGGCGAAAAGGCCCAGGTGGCGACCGCGATGCCCAGCGTGACGCCGGTCAGCACCACCACCTTGCCGGTAAACAGCAGCGAGCGGTAATAGGCGCCGGACAGCGTGTCGCCCGCACGCAGGCCGGCCAGCGTCACGGTGAGCACGTACAGCGCGTAATCGACGCCGATGCCCACGCCCAGCGCCACCACCGGCAGCGTCGCCACCTTGACGCCGATGTCCAGCCACACCATCAGCGCCTCGCACAACACCGAGGTGAGCAGCAGCGGCAGCACCGCGCACAGCACCGCGCGCCACGAGCGGAAGGTGATGAAGCACAGCACCACCACCGCCGCATACACCAGCGCCAGCATCTGGCGGTTGGCCTGGCGCACCACGTCATTGGTCGCCGCCTCGATGCCGGCGTTGCCGGCGGCGGGCAGGAAGCGCGCCGCCTCGCTGTCGTATTTGCGGCCGAAGGCTTCGACCACCGCCGACACCGACTGCAGCGTGTCCGCCTTGTGGTCCTTCAGGAAGGTCTGGATGGTGAGGAAGCTGCACTGCGCGTCCAGCGTTTCGCGCGGCGCGTACTGCGCCACCGAATTGATGCTGGCCTGGTCGCGCGACAGTTCGTACCACTTCGGATTGCCTTCGGCGAAGCCGACCAGACCGTTCTTCGCGGTACCGACGAAGGACAGCGTGGATTCGACGCCGGGCAGCGCGCGCAGCTGGCTTTCCAGCGCATTCACGCGCAGCAGCGTGGCGTATTCCGAACAGCGGCCCCTGGGCGTCGGGATGAGCACCGTATAGACGTCGCTGCTCGCGGCGTAGCGGCTGACCACATAGGCGTTGTCGAGGTTGTAGCGCGAATCCGGCCGCAGTTCCGGCGCGCCGGCTTCGAGATCGCCCACCTTGAGGTCGAAGCTCACCGCCAGCCCGGCCAGCCCCAGCAGCGCGGCCGCCGCCACCGCGATGGTCGCGTAGCGGCGTTCGGTGAACAGGTCGAGGAATGCCCAGAACGGATGCTTCGCCGCCCGGCCCGATTCGTCCGTCACCCCTTCGGCACGCAGGCTGCGCACGGCAGCCCTCGCGCTGACGCCGGCATAGGACAGCAGGATGGGCAACAGCACCAGGTTGGTGAAGATGAGCACGCCGACACCCAGGCTGGCGGCCAGCGCCAGGTCCTGGATGACCGGGATGTCGATCACCATGAGCACCGCGAAGCCCACCGCATCGGCCAGCAGCGCGGTCAGGCCGGCCAGGAAGAGGCGGCGGAAGGTGAGCCGCGCGGCCGCCAGCTTGGGCGCGCCGCGGCCGATGTCCTGCATGATGCCGTTCATCTTCTGCGCGCCGTGGCTCATGCCGATGGCGAACACGAGGAAGGGCACCAGTATGGAATACGGGTTCAGGTCGAAGCCGAGCAGCGGCAGCAGACCGAGCAGCCACACCACCGCCACCACCGAGCACACCACCACCAGCGCGGTGCTGCGCACGCAGCGGGTGTACCAGAACAGCACCGCGCTGCAGATGGCCAGCGCCATCGCGAAGAAGCCGATGATCTGCTGCATGCCGACCATCAGGTCGCCGCTCACCTTGGCGAAGCCGGTGATGTAGATGCGGATGTCCTCGCGTGCGTGGCGGGCGCGCAGATCTTCCAGCCGGCGGTTCATGTCCAGGTAGTCGAGCGGCTTGCCGGAGTCGAAATCGACGTCGAGCAGCGGTATCTGGATCACCGTGGACTTGTAGTCGGCGGCCACGATCTGGCCGATCTGGCCGGAGCGTTCGATGTTCTTGCGCAACTGCACCAACATGTCCGGCGAGCCGTCGAAGCCCGGCGGCATCACCTCGCCGCCTTCCAGCCCCTCTTCGGTCACGCCCACCCAGCGCACCGCCGACATCCAGATCGACTTGACGAAGGAGCGGTCGACGCCCGGGTACAGATAGACCTCGTCATTGATCTTGCGCAGCGTTTCCATGTATTCCGGATAGAAGATGCTGTCGCGCTCGGTGGCCACCACGATGCGCAGTACGTTGCCGGAACCGGCGAGCTGCTTGCTGTAGGCGCGCAGGTTTTCGATGTAGGGATGGCCCGAGGGCAGCATGCGCTCGAAGCTGGCGGCCAGCTGCAGCGTGGTGGCCTGCCAGCCGAGGAAGGCGGTGAGCACCGCGCACAGCAGGATGACCCAGCGCCGGTTGTTGAAGATGAGGCGTTCGAGCGACGAACCAGCGCGGGCGTCGAAGCGGGACACCTCGTCGGCGGCCGAACTGCCCGCGCGATGAATATCGCGCTTCATGAGCCCGTGCCCCGTTCAATGGTCGCCGGAAGGTCGAATGCCTTCACGCCCAGCACGCCGGTGGCCAGCGCACGGCCGTCAGCGGTGGCGGTGACGCCGGACAGCGACGGCAGCCGCTGGTCGAGCACCTGGAAGCTGCGCCCGCTGTCGCGGCTGACCGCGACTTCACCTGATTGACTCACCATCAGCACGCCGCTGCTGCCGAGCACGGAGGCACCGGTCCAGGACGCGCCGGTGCCGGCGTCGACCCGGCTCCAGTGCGCGCCGCCGTCGGCGCTGTGGAAGACGTTGCCGCGCAGGCCGAACACCACCAGCTCACCGGGCCCGGGTATGGCCAGGCCGAAGAAGCTGCCCTCGTAGGGCGAATTCACGCGGGCGAAGGACACACCGCCGTCGCGTGACACGAAGATGGAACCGCTCTCGCCGACCACGTACAGCGCGTCGCCGGACGGGCGGATGGCGTACAGGTGGCGGCCTTCCGGATTGGGCAGCACGCCGTTGCAGCGCACCCAGGTCTTGCCGCTGTCGTCGGTGCGCAGCACGAGCCCGAAGGCGCCGACCGCGTGGCCGTGCTGCGCGTCGCTGAAATACACGTCGAGCAGCGGGTCGCCCGGATTGGCCGGCGGTGCCTCGGCGCTCACTTCGCCGCCGGACGCCGGCAGCGCGGCGATGCGGTTGCCGTCCAGCTGCAGCGTCCAGTTCTGCCCGCCGTCGCTGCTCGCCAGCACGACGCCGCTGTGGCCGACCGCCCAGCCGTGGGTGGGCGAGGCGAACTGCACGCTGGTGATGGATACGCTCACCGGCACCCGGGCCTGCGACCAGCTGCGGCCATCGTCGTCCGAGTACACAATGACGCCGGCCTCGCCGACCGCCACCAGGCGGTCACCGGCCCGCGTCACCGCCATCAGGAAGGCGGAGACGGCGGCGGCCGATTGCGCCGCCGGCTGCACCAGCGGATCCAGCGGATCGAGGTCGACCGCGGGCGAGCCGATCGCGGCGAACGCCAGCCCCATGGCGATCGGAAGTGCGCACATGGCGCCAAGTCGGTTTGCCACCTGAGCTGTCTCCTGAACGGTTGATCGGATGTGCGCAGCGTCAGCGGACGCCGCGCACCACCATGCCTTCCGGCGTCAGCAGGTTGGGCGACGGCGGCGGCTCGGCGATCTGGATCGGCGTTTTCTCGTCCGTGTTCAGCGTGATGGTGTGGGAGCCCTTGATGAAGTCCATGGTGATCCAGTGGCGCAGGTTGATGCTGGGGTGGTCCGGCATCAGGGTGGGATAGCCGACGCCGGTGTGCCACAGCCGGCCCTGGGCGTCCCAGGTGTTGCCGATCACGATGGTCCAGCTGTCCTCGTCGGCGTACAGCTTGCGACGCGCCCGCACGTCGCGCTGGCCTTCGCGCACGGTGCCCTCGATCTCCCACACGCGGTGCAGCTCCCAGCGCACGTAGTCCGGGTTGGTGTAGTGCTTGCCGAGCAGGTCCTTGTGCGGCGTGAGCACGACGCGGTTGGCGTTGTAGGGGATGAACATTTCCTTCTTGCCCACGATCTTCCAGTCATAGCGGTCCATCGGGCCGAAGAAGATGAAGGGCTGGTCGAAGAAGTCGACCCCGGAGTTCACGAAGTTGGGCGTGTCGCAGCACAGGTTGGGCGCGCGGCGCACGCGACGCTGACCGACCAGGTACTGCCAGGAGGAGCGGGTGTTGTCCAGGCTGTCGCGGAACATGAGCAGTTCGCCGGCACGCACCGACGGCGCGCTCACCGACTGCAGCACGCCGAAGTAGTAGCCCTTCTGCAGCGAGTCGACCGACTCCGACTTGTCGTAGTACGGCACGCGGATTTCATTGACGGCGCCGGTGGCGAGCGCAGCGGTGCCGCTGGCATCGACCACGTAGCTGTGCATCGGCCACACGATGCCGGCCGGATGCACCCGCAGGTTGTGGTTCCACACCACTTCGGCGCCACTCTTCGGAATCGGGAACGGCGGGCCGCCGAAGGCGTTCTTGATGGCAAAGCCTTCGAGCTTGGTGCGGGTGGCGTTCTTGAAGGTTTCGTCATATACCCACTCCGGCGCCGCGGCGGTGCGGTGGGTCTTGTAGACGTTGATCCTGTACTCCGGATACTTCTTCAGCAGATAGACCTGACCTTCGTCCAGCTTGTCCGCGTACTGCGCCATGTTCGCCGCGGTGATGGTGAACAGCGGTTTCTCGTCAGCGAAGGGGTCGATGCGCGGCTGGCCCTGCTTGTAGCCGGCCGGCGCCTTGTTGTAGCCGCCGGTCCAGGCCGGGATCGTGCCGTCCTTGTTGCCGGCCTTCTCGGCGCCCAGCGGCGTGAGATCGGTCTTCAGGCGCGCCGCCTCTTCGGCCGAAACGGCCGCCAGGGCGGTTGATGCGGTCGCCAGTGACAGCAGCGCTGCCGACAGTGCATTCATCATTTTCATGTGTGTGGTCCTCCGTCTTTTTTTCTCAGAACGAGCGCTGCAGCGTCACCGACACGAAGTCGCGGTCCGCCAGGCTCTGCTTGAAGGTCAGGTCGGGCGTGAGGTCAGGCCGCAGCACCACCGCCGGGCCTTCCGAACCGAAGTAGTGGGTGTAGCGGATGCCGGCCTTCCACACCTGCTGGTACACCGCGTTCAGGCCGACGCTGAAGTCCCCGCCCTTTTCCACGCCGCCGTTGAACTGCGCGACCGCGCCGGAATTGCCCTTCGGGTTGTAGCCGACGCCGATCGGCATCGACAGGTCGAGACCGGGCGCGACCTGGAACCAGTTCGGTTCGAGGATGAAGCGCATGCCCCAGGCGTCGCGCGACGAGTTCGGGTCGAGCGCGGAGCGGTTGCGGGTGACGCTGGTCACGCGGTTCCACGCCACTTCGGCCAGCAGCAGGGCACTGTCCCAGAATGCTGTCCGGTTGAAGGAGAAGATGGCCGACAGGTTGGCGTGTGCGGTCTTGCCTACTGCATACAGGGCATCGCCGTTGATGCCGGCGCTTCCGGTCGGGCTCAAGTCGATTTCCGGCGCACTGACCAGCGGTGCATTGCGGCGGAAGGACACTTCGCCGGACAGGTTGAAATCGGCCACTTCGGTACTGAAACTCGCACCGTAGGTCTTGATGCCTTCCGGGTACACGTGCTGGAAGTTGGCCGGTGCACCCGGCACGCCCAGCGCGCCGAGCGGGCGCAGATAGGCCTGCGGCAGCTTGTCATGGTAGCGGGCGGCGTAGAGACCGAACTCGGTGTCCATGCCTTCCGGGCGCCAGCGCAACTGCACGCCGCCCTGGCCGGAATCCTTGGCACTGAGGTCGTCCAGCCGCGCCACCGACGGGGCCAGACCGACCGGGCCGAACAGGAAGTTCTCCGAACCCATGCCCAGCACATCGACGGTCGAGAAATAGCTGCCGGAGGAGGGGATGCGCGACTTGCGCCATTCGAACTGGTAGTAAGCACCGACCGACAAATTGCTCTTGATCTGGTACTGCGCCGAAATCTGGTTCACCGGCAGGATGATTTCCTTGAACTGCGAGCCGGGCACCGACAGCAGCTTCACCACATCGACCGGCTGCTGGGCGCCGGCAATGCCGTTGGCGCCGAAGAACAGGGTTTCGCCGTACAGCACCGAGTGGCGGCCCAGACGCACGGCACCGCTGTCGTTCTTGGCCCAGATGAAGGCGTCGAGCAGTTCCGCCTTGCGGCCGTGGATCTTCTCGGTGGCGTCGGTGAATTCGTCGAACGGCACCGAAGTCTGGTTGGCGCGCAACGGGCTGTCGTGGTCGTTCGAGCGGTTATAGACGCTGTCATACCAGGCGGCAGCACTGACGCGGGCGCCGAACTGCTGCTTGTAGGACAGGTCGAGTTCGCTCAGCACGTCGATCCGGTTCGAAATCAGGCCGCGGTCGAAATTGCGGTCGCCGTCATCGAGATCAATATTGGCCGAACCGGTCGCCACGTCGTCGACCAGTGCCGACGAGCGGTTCTCGACCCGCCAGCCAGCGCTGTACTTGAAGGTGTTGTCCCAGCGGATCTTCAGATCCGGATTGCTGTTGCCGATTTCGAAACCGTATGCGGCCGGCGCCGAAAATGCGGTCGCGACGGCGAGCAGCAGCGCATGCCTGGGGGCGGGGCAGCGACCTGCGCCCGATGTGCGTTCGAACATTCCCTCTCCTCCTTTTTATGGGGCCGATTCCGACTCGCCTCTTTGATGCGGCGCTTCAGTCGGCGGACTGTCCCGTCTGAACGGTCGGCGAACGGTGCAGCACGCGATGTGTGCAGCAACCCCCTCGCCGGCGCCTGCCGGGGTGCGTCGGAACACCTCGACAACGAGGCGCTTCCTCCGCTCGGGCGATTCTTTTCGCGTCGCCTGAACTGACAATAAGATTGGTTAGCCATGCCGTCCAATACTTTTTGACAGCTGTTTTAATACCAAAAAAGTATGTACATGCGCAGCGAAGAACCTTCCGCCGCGCGATCGAAATGCCGATCAAAACACTTTCAATTCATTGGCTTGGGAAGCCGCGCACAGCGACAACCCCGACGGTATCCGCCACCGGGCCGATGCCGATTCGGACGCGATCAGGGCTCAGATGCCTTCGGATTCCTGCTGTCGCTCGGTGCGCAGACCGGCCGTCATGCCGGCCACCGAAAAGTCCTCGCTGCCGTGTTCGGTAACCAGGATGCGGACTGTTTCCGCCTTCACGCCGAGTGTGGTGCACACCGCTTCGGTGATGGCGGCGGCGACCGCACGTTTCTGTTCCACGCTGCGTCCGGTCATCAGGTGCATTTCTATTATGGGCATGCTCTTGTCCTTGTCGTCTTTTCCGGCGCCGCAGCTCAGGCCACGAAGCGCATCGATACGTCGCCCAGTTCCTGGAAGCGCGCGATCACGCAGTCGCCCGCCTTGACTGGAATCGCTTCGGTGATGCCTCCGCTCATGACGAAGCTGCCGGCGGGCAACGTTTCGCCCTGTTCGGCCAGGATGTTCACCAGCATGGCCACCGCTTCCGCCGGGTGGCCAAGCACCGCCGCCGAGGCGCCGGCGGCGACGATTTCGCCGTTCTTCTCCAGCACCACGCCCAGTGTGCGCAGGTCGATGTCCTGCGGCAGCCGCGCCCGGCCGCCGCCGACGAAGCGGGCCGCCGAGCCGTTGTCGGCGATCACGCTGGACAGGTCGAACTTGAAGCCGGAAAAGCGCGAGTCGATCACCTCGACCGCCGGCAGCACGTAGTCGGTCGCCGCCAGCACCTGTTCGCGGGTGCAGCCGGGGCCGGCCAGCGGCGCGCGGGTGACGAAGGCCACTTCGCACTCGACCCGCGGATGCACCATGTCGCCGGTGGAAATGGCCGAGTTCTCCGGCCGCGCCATGTCGCTGGTCAGGAAGCCGATGCTGGGCACGTCCACGCCCATCTGCAGCATCTTGGCCTTCGACGTCAGCCCGACCTTCCAGCCGATCAGCCGGTTGCCGCGTGCCAGCCGGCGGCGGCGCAGTTCGGCCTGTACCGCATAGCCGTCGGCCACCGTCATCGCCGGGTATTCGTCGGTGAGCTTGGGGATGGCGTGGGCCCCGGTCTGCGCGCCCTCGATGCGTTCGCTCAGGCGAACGATGTCCTCGCGGGACAGGGTCAATGCGGGGGTCAGTTCGGTACTCATACCGCGCTCCTTCCGGAAAACTTCACCCGGCAGCTGCCCAGCCCGCCGACCGTGCACACCAGTTCATCGCCACCGGTCACCGGCACCAGCGCCGACTGCGAACCGGACAGGATGATTTCGCCGGCGCAAAACGGAATGCCCAGCCGCCCCAGCGTGTTGGCCAGCCAGGCCACCGCGTTGGCGGGCGAACCCTGCACCGCCGCGCCGACGCCGGTCGAGAACAGCTCGCCGTTTTTCTCCAGCACCATGCCGGCCATCGTGATGTCGAGCCGGCGCGGGTCTCCGCGCGCTTCGCCGAGCACGAACACGCCGCAGGAGGCGTTGTCGGCCACCGTGTCCTGGATGCGGATCTTCCAGTCGGTGATGCGCGAATCGACGATTTCGAAACAGGGCGCGACGTAGTCGGTGGCGTGGATCACGTCCATCGCGGTGATGCCCGGCCCCTTCAGGTCGTGCTTGAGCACGAAGGCCAGTTCGGCTTCGGCCTTGGGCTGTATCAGCCGGCCGAGGTCTATCGGCTCGCCTTCGCGATACTCCATGCCGGAGGTGAGCTGGCCGAAGTCCGGCTGGTACACGCCGAGGAAGTCCTGCACCGGTTTGCTGGTCACGCCTATCTTCTTGCCGACGATGGTTTCGCCCGCGTCGAGCCGGCGCTGCACCATGCGCAGCTGTATGCGGTAGGCGTCGTCCAGCGTGATGTCCGGCTCGCGTTCGAGCAGCGGCGGCACGGTGCGGCGCTCGACCAGCGCCTGGTAGAGTTCGTCGCCGTAGGCCTGTATCTTGTGTGCGTCCATGATGTTCGAGTGGGCGATGAGAAGGTCAGAGCTTGACGCAGACGTTGCGCAGCTCGGTGTAGAACTCCAGCGAATGCACGCCGCCTTCGCGGCCGATGCCCGACTGCTTTGAACCGCCGAAAGCGGTGCGCAGGTCGCGCAGGAACCACGCGTTCACCCAGGTGATGCCGACCTCGATCGCCGCCGCCATGCGGTGCGCGCGCGCGAGGTCCTGCGTCCAGATCGTGGTGGACAGGCCGTACTCGTTGTCATTGGCCAGCGCGGTCACTTCCGGCTCGCTGTCGAAGGGGCGGATGTGGCAGCAGGGGCCGAAGATTTCCTCGCGCACGACGACGGCGGTTTCCGGCAGGCCGGTCCAGATGGTCGGCTGCACCCAGGCCCCTTCGGCCAGATCGGCCGACAGGTCAGGCACGCCACCGCCGGTGACGAGCTGCGCCCCTTCCTCGACCGCACGCTGGTAGTAGCCGAGCACCTTGCGGCGGTGTTCCTGGCTGATCAGCGGGCCGTAGGTGGTGGCGTGGTCTTCCGGCCGGCCGTACCTGACCGACTCGGCGCGCACCTTCAGCGCCTGCACGAAGCGTTCGAACAGCGGGCGCTCGACATAGACGCGCTCGGTGCCCAGGCAGACCTGGCCGGAATTCAGGAAGCAGGAGCGGAACACGCCGTCGACCGCGGCATCGAAATCGGCGTCGGCGAACACGATGGCGGCATTCTTGCCGCCCAGCTCGAAGGACACGTCGCGCATGCCCTTCGCCGCCGCCTGCATGATCACCTCGCCGGTACGCGTCTCACCGGTGAAGGTGATCGCATTGACGCCCGGATGGGCGGTCAGGAAGGCGCCGGCCGAATCCGGCCCGAAGCCGTGCACCACGTTGTAGACACCGCGCGGCACCCCCACCGTGTTCATCACCTCGCCCAGCAGCGCGGCGGTCAGCGGCGTCTCTTCCGACGGCTTCACCACCACCGTGTTGCCGCAGGCCAGCGCCGGGCCGACCTTCCAGGTCATCAGCAGGAAGGGCGCGTTCCACGGACACACCACGCCGATCACGCCCTTGGGCACGCGCAGCGTGTAGTTCAGCGCGCCGCGGCCATCCGGCGTCGGCGTCTGGAAGGATTCGTTCGCCACGTTCTTGATCACGTCGGCGAACACCTTGAAGTTGGCCGCGCCGCGCGGAATGAAGGCGTGAGTCATCACGTGGTGCGGCTGACCGGTGTCGGCCATTTCGGCGGCGACGAAGTCGTCGAAGCGGCGGCTGATTTCGTTGGCTACGCCGTACAGCAGCTCGACCCGCTGGTCCAGCGTAAGCCGGCCCCATTCGCCCTTCAGCGCCCGCCGGGCGGCGCTCACCGCCGCATCGACCTCGGGCTGACCGCCTTCGCTGATCCGGGCCACCAGACTGTTGTCGACCGGCGAGCGCTTGTCGAACTGCGTGCCGCTGAGACTCGACGTGTATTCACCGTCGATGAAATGATCGATGACGCGCATGCATGCTCCGTTGGTGTAGGTCCGATCGGAGGCGCCCGCGGGCGCCGTCTGCACCGGATCTGTCAGGTTGAATTACAGTCTATGAGCCACTTCTCTATACCGTCCAATACCTTTTGATTCGATTTCAATACCTCTTGAGTATTGAGAAAGGCAGGCAGAAAACGGCCTTCGCAGCCGCCGGCTTCGCGTCGGAAGAGCGCGGGAAATCCTTATGCGGAGGGGGCTCCGGCGGCGTCGCACTGCGCCCTCACCGCGTCCGGCAGCGGCACCGGGCGACCGCTGGCAGCGTCGGTCCATACCAGCACGACGCGTGCGCGGGCGCATACCGGGCCGTCCGGATGCAGGCGGATTTCGTGCGCGGTTTCAAGGCTGCTGCGGCCGGGGCGGCCGAGCGACACGCTGACCGCGACCTGCGCCGGCGCGCTCACCGGCGCCAGGAAATCGCATTCGATGCGGGCGACCACCGGCAGCGCAGGCGCGGTCGGCTGCGTGCCGCCCGGACTGAGGCAGAGCCCGAGCGCCTCCAGCCACTCGACGCGGGCCTGTTCCATGTAGCGGAAGTAGAGCGTGTTGTTCACATGGCCATAGGCGTCGAGATCGCCCCAGCGCACCGGCATGACGGTGAGGTGTACCTGTTTCATCGGATGCCCTTCAGAGGAGGCCCGCGGACGGGACGGGCGCCGCCCGCCCGACGGCGATCAGATGTTGCGGAACAGCGGGCTGCGCACCTGCTGGACGTCGGCGGCGGACACGAACTTTTCGCAGTAGATGTCCTTCTCGAACAGCCGCCCCCGCATCAGCGTGGAGATGCAGGCGTCGATCATGCGCGGCGGCCCGCACAGATAGGCCTTGTGGCCGCGGAAGTCGTTGTCGAAGGCGGCTTGCGCGGCCTCGTGCACGAATCCGCGGAAACCGCTCCACGCGCTGTCCCCTGGCTCGTCCGACAGCGCCGGCACATAGCGGAACTGCGGATGGCGCGCCGCGAGCTGCAGGAATTCATCGTGGTAGTACAGCTCGTCGCGGCTGCGCGCGCCATACACCAGCGTGATCGGCTGAGGGTCGCCGCGTTCCAGCAGGTCGAGGATCATGGACCGCGGGCTGGACAGACCGGAGCCGCCGGCCAGGAACAGCGAAGGCAGCGCGGCCGAGTGGCGCACGAAGAAGCGGCCGTAGGGCCCGGACAGTTTCACCCGGTCGCCCGCCTTCAACGATTCATGCACCCAGGTAGTGCCGCGGCCGCCGGGCACGATGCGGATGTTCAGTTCGATGTTCTGCAACTGAGCCTTCGCCTGCGACGGCGGCGAGGCCAGCGAGAACGCGCGTGTCATGCCGGGCTCGGCGCCAATCTCCAGGTTGATGTACTGGCCGGCCTGGAAGTGCATGGGCCGGTCGAGCCGGATGAACACCCCCCTGATCGTCGGCGTCAGCGCCACGATGCGGCTCACCACGCCGCCGAAGTCACGCACCGGAATCGATTCGGCGTCGGCGTCCTCCTCGACATCGGCTTCGATGGTGACATCGCTTTCCAGCCGCGCGCAGCAGGCCAGGGTCTTGCGCTCCTCGCGCTCGAAATCCATCAGCGCGAAGCTGGACGCCTCGCCGTGATCGACCTCGCCGTCCACCACCTGCACCTTGCAGGTGGCGCACAGGCCGTGGCAGCAGGCGTGCGGCAGGTAGATGCCGGCGCGCAGGCTGGCATCCAGCATGGTCTGGCCGTCCTCGACCTCGATGGTCTGGCCGAGCGGCTCTATCGTGAGCTGGTAAGTCATCGCCGCTCCGTTCAGACCGCGCCCGGCAGGGCTTCGAGCCCCGGCGTCTGCAGCCGCAGCACCTCCTTGTGGCCGATGCCGTTGTCGGCCAGCGAGCGCTCGAAATCCGGCTCGAAAGGTTCGCCGGAACGCAGCCAGCGCGCGGCCGACCAGTCGATGGACGACCACTGCGGGTGCACCGACCACGCCTCGCTCAGCGAGCCGCGCACCAGGTCGCCGAAGGTCATGGACGGCGGCAGGCACAGGCAGACCGGCGCGTAGAACATCAGGTGCTTGTCCCAGCCGACATAGAGCAGCTGGTTACCGTGGAATCTGTCGACCGTGTCTTTCGGCACGCCGACGAAGGGGGCGATGGCAACGACGGGCATGGCGGTCTCCTCAGTTCCGGGTGGCCTGGGCGCGCCAGGCGGCAAAGTTCTTCTGGTCTTCCGAGCCCTCGAAATCGAGGTTGTCGCGCCCGTAAGCCAGGTGCCAGTAATCGAGCACCGACTTCAGCGGATCGAAGTCCGGCGCGGTGGGATCGGCGCCTTCGGCGAAGCAGTTGCCCTGCCAGATCTGGTGCGCCGGCAGCCAGGCTTCGACATACTTGTCGGGCTCGCGCTCGAAGATGTGCTGACAGTGGTCGGAACAGAAGTGGTACTTGTCGCCCTGGTGCGTGACCTGGCGATACGAGATCTGCGTCGGGTCGTCGGCTTCGGTGAACATCATCGGGATCTGGCACACCTGGCACAGCATGGGCAGCGTGGTGTTGTAGAAGCGCTTGCCCTGCTTCTCCAGCTCGCGGTAGTGCTCGAAGCGCGGGCGATACAGGCGGTCGAAGGTGTCCGGGTACTTGGACGACAGCCAGTCCATTTCCTCTTCGGTCGGCAGCCAGGTGTGGAAGTTGGTGATCTTGCCGGCGGTGTAGAAGGCATTCCACGCCTGGTGCGACAGGTGGTCCTTCTCCTTCTTTATCAGTTCCACGCAGTCCGGCACCTTGATGCCGTAGCGTGCGAGGTCCTTGAACAGCGCCATGCCGTTCTCCTCGAAATACACCTCCCACGCTTCCTTCCAGCTCATGATGCGCTTGGGCAACATGTAGTCCATCAGCATGGCGACGATGGACAGCAGGCGCACGCCGCGCCACACCCACTTGTCTATCCAGGCCTGGATGATGGGCAGGTTGGCCGGGTCCTGCTCCAGCATGAACTTGATCACCTCCAGCCCCAGCGTCATGTGGCGCGCCTCGTCGGACTGCGCCGAGAAACCGAAAGTCATCGCGCCCATGTCGCCGTTGTAGGCGGCACCGGAAATGAAGGGCACGAACACCAGGTTGGTGAGCACGTACTCGAACGAGAAACCGATGGCGATGATGAATTCGAAGGGGCCGCAGGTGCAGGCGTCCTCGAAGAAGGACTTCGGCACCGACAGGTACCAGAGCCGGTCATTCATGTGCTTCCAGTCGTGGAAGCCGTTGTAGAAGCGGTTGTAGTTCGACAGCGAGTGGATCTGCGTCTGCGCGTGGCGGATTTCGTCGATGGCCTGCATCTGGCAGGCGATCTGCGGACCGACGCCCGGCAGTTCGCGGCCCAGCCGGGCAAAGCCGCGGTGCGCGTTGTACTCCAGCGACGGCACCGCCGACAGGAAGATCTTCAGCGCATTGATGTAGCGCGCGTCGGTCACGCCGAGGTGGCCGTTGTTCTGCGCGTAGGCGTCGACGATGGCGTAGAGCTTGCGCTCCTTCTCCGCCTGGTACTTCCAGTAGGCGTCCATCGTCAGGCGGAACGGGTCTTCCCACTTGTCCCAGTCATGGATCCGGATGCCTTCGTAGCGGGTCTGCGGGAACACCGCGTCCATCGATTCGTAGGTCGTTTCCCAGCCCAGGCCGCGGGTCATCAGCGCGTACTTTTCCTTCAGGCCCAGCTTCTTCTTCACGTTCATGTCCATGGCGTTCTCCTCAGCGGTCCCAGCTCAGCGTCATTTCATCTTCGGTCTCGTCGACGTGACCGGACAGCGATATCAGGTGGATGTGCACTTCCTGCAGGTCGAAGTGGCGGCCCAGCCGTTCCTCGATCGATGCGCGGCGAATCACCAGCCGCCCGGGCACGTCGATCTTCACCATGGCCGGCTGGCGGTTGACGATGGCTTCCGGGTTGTCGTCGACGATGGCCTCGACGATGCAGCGGCTGTCCTCGTTGGCCTGCAGCGCGATGAACACCCTAGACATGGCCGGCCTCCTTCACCGCGATGCCCAGCTTCGCGACCCGCGCATCGAAGGCTTCGGTCACCGTGTCCAGCAGCTGCTCGCCGCACTGGTCGAACGCCAGTTCGGCCACCGGCAGCAGCGCCTCGCGCACGCGGCCGCGCCAGTGCGCGAGCCAGCCGGCGATCAGCGCGGCATTGGCCGGCGATTCGGCGGCGGCGGTCTTGATCGTGGCATCCACCCAGCGCGTGGATTCGGCGAACCACTCGTTCATGAAGGCGCACACCATGGACACCGCCGAGCCGCCCTCGGCGTTGAGCCGGCGGTCGACGAAGTGCGCATACACCAGCGGATACAGCAGGCCGTCCTGCACCAGGTTCTGCGCGACGAACAGTTCGAACCAGTCCTTCACCACCAGGCTGTTCTCGACCTGGCGGCGCAGCGGCTGCCAGCGGCCGTCGCCCAGCCAGTGGCTGCGACCGTCCTCCAGTTCGGCCGGACCGGCCAGCCACAGGCCGATGCGGGTGAGGTACTGGGCGATGCCCAGATGGTCCATGCCGTGGTACATGCAGGGCTGGGTGACCGCGGCGCCGTAGCCGTAGGCGCACATGCCGACGTTGTTCAGGTTGGCGCCGTAGGCCACGTGGCGCAGCGGCACCAGCACGTCGAGCGCACGCCGACGCACTTCATCCGGCATCAGGTCGGCCAGGCCGCGCGTCTCGACGAAGTCGAAACCGGCCTCGGCCGCTTCCTGCATGCGGGCGCGCGACAGCGTCCAGGTGCCGTAGTAGAACTGGCGCGGGTCCTTGAAGGCGTACCAGTCCTGCATCACCAGCGCCGTGCGCGCCGGGTCGTACAACTGGTGCGTCGGGTCCCAGGTCGGGCGGTACTGCAGGTTGGCGCTGGGCTGGATGTCCAGCGTGCCTTCCTGGTAGCGGCTGACCGCCTTGTCGGCGCCGATGCGGCGCGCGATGTGGTCGAAGGTATTTCGCAGTGGCGTGATCGCCACCGTGCGCAGGTCGATGTGCATGAAGCTTCTCCGGGGTTCGGCGCAAGCCCGCGGCGCGGGCCGGCGCGGGTTTCAGCTGGGGAATGTGGGCAGGGCGGCGGACAGGGCGATATCCTCCTGCCCGTCGTCGATGCGGGTGACCGAGTGAATGCCGCAGAACTCGTCGAAAGCCCGGTCGGGCAGCATCATTTCGACGAACAGCTCGCGCTCGCCGATGGCGAACTCGAATTCGACCAGCCCGTCCGGCCGGCGATGGGTGACGCGCACGAACTTGCGCGCCAGCACGTCCTGCGGGCTGTCGTCCGCCAGCGTTTGCTGCATTGCGATTCCTCCTCGTCCTGTCGGATGTGCGTCCGGCCTTGTCGGTGAGCCGGATCGGTGCTGCCCCGTAATCAATGCAGCCGGCGTGCCAGAACAGGCAAGCCTTTGAAGGACAAGGAAACAGGGGAAACGGCGGTGCGCGCGGGCGGGTTCGGGCCTGCCAGAAACGTCAAGCGCGGAAAGGGCGGCGTACAGAATTGTCAACGCCGGTTTTACGCTGCGCCGCAGCGTAAAACCGGGTTCACAGCCCGGCGTCGAGGTCCTTCAGCCGGTAGGCGATCTGCCGCCGCGTGACGCCGAGCAGGCGGGCGGCCTCGGACACATTGCCGCGCGTCCGGTTGAGCGCCGCGCGCATCAACGCCCGCTCGTGCTGCGCCAGGTCGAAGCCGGGCACCAGCAACCGGTCGAGCGCGTCGGCATCGACAGGGTCTCCAGCGTCGCTGCCCGGCGCACACAGGCTGCCGGAAGCGTCGATGGCCTCGCCCGTCTCGTCCGCCGGCTCGATGCCGGCGAACAGGTGATTCACCTCGATGAAGCCGCCCTGCGGCACCAGCAGCACGCCGCGCTCGATCATGTTTTCCAGTTCGCGGATATTGCCCGGCCAGTCGTAGGCCTGCAGGCTCTGCACGGCGCGGTCGGTCAGCCCGGCCAGCCGCTTCTGGTAGAGGGCGGCGTACTTCTCGATGAACCGCTCGACCAGCAGCGGAATGTCGGCCAGCCGCTGGCGCAGCGGCGGAATGACAACCGGATAGGCGTTCAGCCGGTAGTAGAGGTCGGCGCGGAAGCGCCCCTCCTTCACCGCGCGGCGCAGCTCGACATTGGTCGCCGCGACCAGCCGCACGTCCACGGTGCGCGTGCGGTGGTCGCCCAGGCGCTCGATCTCGCCGGTCTGCAGCACGCGCAGCAGTTTGGCCTGCGCCGCCGGCGAAATGTCGCCGATCTCGTCGAGGAAGAGCGTGCCGCCGTGGGCGCGCTCGAAGCGGCCGGGCCGCGACTGCTGCGCGCCGGTGAAGGCGCCGCGCTCGACGCCGAACAGTTCGGACTCGATCAGGTCGATCGGCAGCGCCGCGCAATTGACCGCGACGAAGGGCTTCAACTGGCGCGGGCCGTTGTCGTGCAGCCAGCGCGCGAACATTTCCTTGCCGACGCCGGTCTCGCCGAGCAGCAGCACGGTGATCGGATTGTCCGCCGCCTGCCGCACCAGGTCGAAGGCGGCGCGAAAGCCCTGCGACACGCCGATCAGCTTGCCGCTGCCGCGCCGCTCGCCGAGCGAGGCGCGCAGCTGCGACACCTGCTCCTGCAGCGCCATCAGTTCGCCGACGATGTTCTCCGGCTCGAAGTAGCGGATGTGCGCCTCGGCGCCCTCGCCTTCCCACTCGTCCGCCACCTTGCCCTCGATCACGCAGCAGGGGTCTCCGCGGCTCACGCACTGGGTTTCGCGGAACACCACGAAGCGGTTCATGAACTGGGTGACGTAGCCGGAGGCGTAGCCGATCATGGTCCAGCAGGCGGGCTCGTCGCCGAGGCCGAAGTCCTGCAGCTGGGCTTCCGCCTCCCATGAATTGTCCCAGCGGAAGGTGCCGTGGAAGTGGCCGCGCTTGAGGTCCAGTTCCGAGTGCAGCGTGCTCGCCCGCACCAGCCCTTCCAGCCGGTGCAGTTGCGGGCCGAGCAGGAACACGTCCTCGAGCGCGCCGTCGCCGACCAGGCGCTTGGCCAGTTCGGCGTCCTGTTGACCGGACACGAAGCCCATGCGCACCAGCAGCGCACGCGCGCGCTCCTGCCCCAGCGAATTCAGCAGTTCGCGGCGCAGCGCGCCGAGCGCCCGCGCATGCAGCAGCAGCATGCGGTTTTCCTGCAGCCAGATCCGTCCTTCATCGGTGCAGAAGCGCAGGTGGTTGCGCAGCGCAAAGCGGTCCAGCAGATCCGGCTCGTTGTCATCGTGCATGCGTGCTCCTCGCGGGCGTCGTGGCGCGTCCTGCTCCTCGCGGCTCACCTTAGCGTGTGCCGCAAGCGGCTGTCCAATACCCGGCGCCGCGCCACCGCATACCGTGACGGTATGCCGCCCTCCCGCCGGGAGGGTGCGTCCGGCACGCCGCGGCCTCACCGTTCGAACAAGCCGCACCCTGCGGCTTGGCCGACAACGACACGAGGAGACCCCGATGTTCCTGAAGAACTGCTGGTACTGCGCCGGTTGGGACCACGAACTGAGCCAGGGCCGCGACGCCCTGATCACCCGCCGCATCGCCGGCGAATCGCTGGTGCTGTACCGGCGGCCGGATGGCGGCGTGGTGGCGATGGAAGACCGCTGCTGTCACCGCCAGTCACCGCTGTCGCTCGGGCGCAAGGAGGGCGACGCGCTGCGCTGCATGTACCACGGCTGGAAGTTCGGCCCGCACGGCCGCTGCGTCGAAATCCCGGGCCAGACGCAGATTCCGGAGCGCGCCTGCGTGCGCACCTTCCCGGTGGTCGAGCGCGACAACTGGATCTGGGTGTGGATGGGCGATCCGGCCAAGGCCGACGCCGATCTGATCTGCAAGGCGGTCGGCCCCGGCCACCCGGACTGGAACCTGCGCACCTCCAAGGTCCGGGTGAACACGAACTACCGGCTGGAACTGGCCAACCTGTCCGACCTCACCCACATTTCCTGGGTGCACGACCAGACCTTCGGCGGCACCACGGTCTATGCCAGCACGCGGCCGAAACACACGCTGAAGCCGCGCGGCATGGACACCGAAATCTGGCTTCGCGGCGTGCCCGCGCCGCGCTTCGCGCAGCACCTGTTCCCGCCGGACATGGTGTTCGACCTGTACTTCCTGTCGCAGATGAGCTTCCCCTGCAACTTCA
This sequence comes from Methyloversatilis sp., assembly GCF_030698125.1. GTDB lineage: Bacteria > Pseudomonadota > Gammaproteobacteria > Burkholderiales > Rhodocyclaceae > Methyloversatilis. Next base: position 123,592 of record NZ_JAUYNV010000058.1, on the reverse strand, counting down.
TCCTGCACTTCCAGGTGTATGCAGCCAACAACGCGGCCGGCGCTGCCGCCGAAGGACCGTCGAACGGACAGCTCATGCTGGACACCTTCTCCAGCCAGGCGATCACGCCCTGCGACGCCGACGCGGTCGATTACTACTACTCCTGGGGTGCCAGCAAGGCGACCGACGCGCCGGGCCTGGGCGTGCTGCTGTACGAAGCGATCAACGAAGCCTTCCTGGAGGACAAGCGCATCCTCGAAGGCCAGCACCAGCGCATCAAGGAAAAGCCGGACTTCCGCACCGTGGACTACGCGCACGACGCCGGCCCGGGCAAGCTGCTGTGGCTGCTCGACAAGCTGCTGAAGGAGGAGGCGGCGGAACAGGTGGCCTGAGTACGGCTTGCTTCAAGGAAGCGGCCGGGATGTGCGGATTAATCCGGGCCAGCGCGGCTAAGACGCGCTCCCGCAGAACGACCTACCGGTCGTGATGCTCTCAGGCACGTCTCGGTATCCGTCCAGCGGGCGATGAGTCTGCTGGCCCCGTCACCTGACCGACTGAGCAATGGCGCCCTCATGGCGCGACCGGCTGTATAAGTCCTTGCTGCAACGCGAGCTCGTGATTCATTACAACGACTGACACTGGCGAAAGCGCCCACGTTCTGACCACCGGTTTTAACGCAAGATCCAATGCTCGCTTCAGTGGCTCGAGCCAAGCTTTCTGATGGCCATTGATCACAAGCACGAATCGAAAATCCAGTTCCTGCAGATTGAGCGCACGGAAGGCTGGAGAAAGCTCAGTCCTTGCGTCCGGATGACGTTGAAGGCGTGCTGCTACCACCAAGAGAAAGCCATTGGTTAGCTTATTGCGAATCTCGTCAATGAACTCGTCGAAGTTGGGCTGCGTCTCGGGTCTCGGGCTGCTGGACTTGGCTTCTATCACCCACACTGTCGGGCCGCTTTCCTGCTGCCGCAGCAACAGAAATTCGGCCATCTGCACTCCCTCTTTGATCTTCTCATAGCACGTGCTTGTCTCGATATAAAAGCACTGTCCGGCCGGAAAGGGCCCAAAAGTCATCCCCGATTCGATGATGGCTTGCGTGGTCATTTGAGCGCCAACTCCACTTCCTGCCGATATAGACGAATGGACTCCGCAATGATGGGGTTGTCCGGCATGCCTTTCATCAGGTCGTCGTAAGTCCAGCCGCTATCAGTCGCTGAAATCACTGGGATCGACCAAGCGCGTTCCTGCGCAATCAGAAATAGCTTCTTGACGACAAAGTAGGAGTGGCTGGCCATGAAAAACTGGATGCCACGATCTGCCAACGTTGCCACGATATCCAGCAGATGCGAAATGGCAGTGGGGTGCAGGGCCGACTCAGGCTCATCGATCAGCACCACCGAGTTGGTGTCCAAATAGCGGTTGCCCAGCAGGGTGTCGAGGATGGAGATCTTTTTGATGCCTTCCGCCGTAACCCCGATGGGGAACTTGTGACGACCCTCGACAAACAGCCAGCGACCAGAAGGTTCGTCGTACTTGATTACGCCCCCAAGAATGTCCTCAAGCTGTGCGCGTGATTTGGCAAATTCGTCGAAGTTTTTTCCACCCTTCTTTCCATTGGGACGTATGTAGCGCAGCGCTTTTGCCAAATCAAAATAGGTGTCGTCAAAACCAAAGACCTTGTCTTGTTCTCGCGACTTCAGAATGATCTGGTGCAGCGACAGCACTTCTTTGGCGGGCAGAAAGACCGAGTTGCTCTCACGCGGGGGTACATGGTTTTCCAGACCGGTAATCTGTCTGCTGGTGTCCTTGCCGAAGCTGTATGAGAAGTCCCGCTTGTCGATGGTGAGCGTGCTCGACAAGGGGGCATCTGCACTCTTGCTGACCAAGTCGCCGATCTTCTCGGCCTGGAACGTCCAATACAGCTTGTCGGCCAGAATCTCCGAGGCGGAGCGCTGCTCATTACCTCGCTTGTATTCTTCCAGCGTGCGCATGCAGCTGTAGATGGACTTGAGCAGAAAGGTTTTGCCGCTGCCGTTGCCGCCAATAATCAGGTTGATCCTGCCCAGTTTTGGCCAATCGATCTTGGAGAGCGGCCCAAAGTTGTCGAGTTTGATGTGATCAATCATTGCCCAGCGTCTCCATCAGTCAGTTTGGCCGAAGCCAGTACCTGCTCAGCCACTTGTTCTCGCTGCGCCAGCAGGTAGCCATACTTGCGAGGCACCATCGTCGTGCCAGACCTATGGCATGCAGCCCTTCAGCCGCCGCAAGTCTAGCAGCGCGCATTGGCGTCGCACTCACACAAAGAAAGCCGAGAGTGTGTCGTGGACGAGGAAAGCTCCGCACGCCCGGCTCAGGCGATCAGCCCGCGCTGGCGCGCCAGCCGCACCGCCAGCGGCCGGCGCCGCACGCCCAGCTTTTCGAAGATGCGCTTCCAGTACCACTTCACCGTGGTGTCGGCGAGGCCCAGACGGGCGGCGATTTCGGTCGTCAGCAGATTGGCCGCGGTCAGTTTCAGGATGTCCAGTTCGCGCGCCGACAGGCTGCGCGGGTCTTCCGCTTCGGCCGCTGCGACCACGCCCACCGGCGCCTCGCCGTCTTCGGCCTCGAAGGCACGCAGCAACGCGGCGCGGCTGGCGTCGCCGTCAGGCATGTCGGCCAGCAGGGCGCGGATGTCGTCGCCTTCATCGACGAAGCTGCGCACGAAGCCGGCCGTACTGCCCCAGCGCACGGCCTCGCCGATCGCCCGGCGCGCCGCCGCCATGTCGCCGCCGCGGCGGGCCAGCGCGGCGAGCAGCAGCGACAGGCGCACGGCGCTCGCCAGGCAGTGGCGTTCGGCCGCCCAGGCGGTCCAGCGGCGCAGCAGCGACAGCGTGTCGACACGGGCGCCGCGCTCGAAATCGAGCCGGGCCTGCGCCATCAGCAACGCAATCTGTCCACTCCCGACATGGGCGGTCGGCGCCGGCGGCAAGGTGGCCGGCGGCACCCCGGCCAGCAGCCGCGCGGCCTCCTTCAGTTGCCCCTCGAACAGCCACAGCCGCACGCGCTCGGCCTGCATGTGGGCACGCAGCCGAGGCAGCCCGTACTCGTCGGCCACGCGCAGGCCGCTGTCCAGCGCCTGATGCGCGGCCGCGGGCCGCCGCTGCGCCCGCGCCAGACGGACGGCGGTCAGATGCCGCGCGATGACCGAATCGACCAGTCCGAATTCGGCCGGCGCGGCGGCACACAGCTCGAGCAGCGTCTGCGCCTCGGTCAGCCGGTTGCCCTCGTAGGCCAGCGCCGCGAGCTGGGCCGCCGGCATGGCGGCCAGCGCCGAGCCTTCGCCGTGGATGCGCACCGCCGCCTGCCCGGCCGCTTCGAACGCCTGCCGCGCCAGCCGCAGTTCGCCGCGCAGCGCGTGGGTGCTGCCGACCACGGTTTCGTTGAACACCATGCCGTACAGCGCACCGGCCTCGGAGAAGCGCCGCCTGAAGGCGGCCGCCCGCGCTTCGGTCATGTCGCAGCGGTGCGCCTCGCGTTCGCACATCATCAGCGCCACCGCGACCGATCCGCTCATGAAGTCCTCGCGCCCGTCGTGCGCGGCCAGCCAGGCGTGACCGGCCGACAGCGCCTGTTCCAGCCGGTCGGTGAACACCTGCAGCATGAACTGGCGGTGCGCCAGCCGGGCGCGCAAGGCCGGGCCTTCCGGCCCCGACAGTTCGGCATGCGCCTCGACCGCCGCCAGCGCGCGGCGCGCCTCGGCGAAGCGCCAGCGTATGGTGTGCTCCCACGCCAGTTCGAGCTGCAGCCGCGGCAGCGCCGCCGCCACGTCGGGCGGCAGGCGATCGGCCAGTGCGCGCAGTGTCGCCGTGCGGCCGCTGACGAACAGCGGCGTGCTCACCGCGTCGATGAGTTCGCCGGCGCGCGCCGCGTCACCGGCGGAGAAGGCATGCTCGATCGCCGCCTCCGGCTGGCCGTGCGCGGCCAGCCAGTCGCAGGCGCGACGATGCAGTTCGCGCACCGCCGCCGGCTGGGTGCGCTGCAGGCGCTGGCGCAGCAGGTCTGCGAACAGGCGGTGATAGCGGTACCACTGGCGCTCGCGATCGAGCGAAAAGATGAACAGGTTGAGCCGCTCGACCTCGTCGATCAGCGCACGCCCGGCCGGCGCGCCGAGCAGCGCATCGCACAGTTCGGCGTTGAACCGTTCGAGGATGGAAGTCGCCAGCAGGAAGGCCTGCATGTCCGGCGTCTGGCGGCTGAACACCTCTTCGGCCAGGAAGTCGGCCACACTGCGATCAGCCCCCGAGAACTGCCGCAGAAAGGCGTCGGCATCGCCGGCCGTGCCCAGCGCGATGGCGGCCAGCTGCAGGCTGGCCGCCCAGCCTTCGGTGCGCGCGTGCAGCTGCGCGATCTGCGGCGGCGTCAGCGCCGGCGCACCGGCCAGCTGCATGAAGGCGGCGGTTTCGTCGGCAGAGAAGGACAGCGCCCGGGCGTCGAGGTCGAGCACTTCGCCTGCGGCGCGCAGCCGGGCCACCGGCAATGCAGGCAGGCCGCGCGCGGCAATCACCCAGTGCAGGCGGTCGAGCGGGGTGCGCAGCAGTGCACCGAGCAGGTCGAGCACGCCGGCATCGTCGATCAGGTGCAGATCGTCGAGCACCAGCAGCAAGGGCCGTTCGAGCGCGGCGAAGGCGGCCAGCAGTGCGGTCATCAGCGCGGCGGCGGACGGCGCCTCGCCCTGTTCGCCGCCGGCCGCCAGCAGGCGCAGCGCTTCTGGCGCCGCCAGACCGGTGGCCCGGCGCAACGCTTCGAGCAGATGGGCAACACAGCGCACCACGTCGTTGTCGAGCGCGTCCAGTGTGAGCCAGGCGGCGGCCCCGCCGTCGACACTCCAGTCGGCATGCATCTGCGCGGCCAGCCGGGTCTTGCCGTAGCCGGCCGGCGCGTCGAGCAGCACCAGACGGGGAAGCGCAGCGAGCGCGAGGCGGTCGCGCCGCAGCGGCGTGCGTCGCAGCCCGGGCGGGCGCAACTTGGTGGTGAGCAGTTCAACCGGCATCCGTCGTTGCGGCCCGGGCGGCCGCGTCCTCCTTGCTCGCATCCGGCAGGGGTGCCGGCCTTCTGCTCCTGATATCACACATCGGGCTGTCCGCGACTGCCGGCATGGCGGTCACGGTGGCTGCGAGGGCGTTAGAATCCGGGCCTCCTGCGCACAGCGCTTCGGGCCGCGGACACAGTGGATCTGAGACACCTCAAGTACTTCATCGCCGTCGCCGAGGAACAGAACATCGGCCGCGCAGCGGCACGGCTGAACATATCGCAACCGCCGCTGACGCGGCAGATCCAGCAGCTCGAGGAAGAGCTGGGTGTGCGGCTGTTCAACCGCACACCGCGCGGCATGGAACTGACGCAGACCGGCGAAGTGCTGCTGCAGGAGGCGCGCAACATCCGCTCGCTGGTCGAGCAGGCGACCGAGCGCACGCAGCGCGCCGGCCAGGGCAAGCTGGGCCGGCTGGATGTGGCCATTTTCGGCTCGGCCATTCTCGATTCCATCCCCAAGCTGCTGCTCGCCTTCCGCACCCGCTATCCGGGCGTGAACATCGTGCTGCACACGATGACCAAGAGCGAACAGATCGAGGCGCTGCGGCAGCGCCGGGTGACCGTCGGCTTCAACCGCATGGTGTCGCCGCTGCCCGACCTGTCGACCACGCTGGTGGCGACCGAAGCCCTGCTGCTGGCGGTAAACGAGGGGCACGAACTTGCCGGGGAGGAGTCGGTGTCGCTGTCGGTGCTGGCGAAATACCCGATGGTGCTGTTCCCGACCGGCCAGCGCCCGAACTTCGTCGACAAGGTGATGGGGCTGTGCCGCGACATGGGCTTCGCGCCGCAGGTGTCGCAGGAGGTGGGCGACGCGGTGACCGGCGTGGCACTGGTGGCGTCGGGTTTCGGCGTCAGCCTGGTGCCTGAATCGGTCACCAGCCTGAAGATACCCGGCGTCATCTATCGACCGCTGAAGAACCCGCCGTCGCAAGCGACGGTGGACCTGAGCTGCCTTTATCGCTCGGACGACGAATCTCCGATCCTGGCGGCATTCCTGGAAACGGTTCACGAATTCCGGGAAGAACGCAGCAAGCGTCCGCCCTCCGGCTAGATCCCGAATCGGTACGCCCACCCCAAGCTACGGGGATGCGGCGTCCTTCAGCCGGAGGTGGCGCTGGGTCGACGGGTGGATGTCGGGCATCGCCGTTGGCTCACCCGAACCTACGAGGTTGTGGCGGTTGCGCGGTTGGGGTGAGTCCGTGCGGCCGTAGGTTGGGGTGAGCCGCAGGCGATGCCCAACGCCGTCCTTCAATCGGAGGTGGCGCGGATCGACGGGTGCTTGTCGGGCATCGCCGTTGGCTCGCAGTTCGCCGCAGCGCATCGTCGAACAGAATGTCGCGCGTGCCGGCCGGTCGCTCATAGGCCTAGAGATCAAGCACGAGCATGGGCGACCTGGCGCGCGAGCAGCAGGGGAGGAACTGGTCGTTGCGCGCCTTTTCGACATCCGTCAGAAAGGCATCGCGGTGATCGGGCTCGCCCTCGATCACCCGCGTCAGGCATGTTCCGCACACCCCTTGTTCGCAGGAGAACGGCAGTTCGACGCCAGCGGATGCCAGCGCGGCAAGGACCGTTTGATCGGCCGCTACCGGGACGATGCGTCCGCTGCTCGCGATCTTCACGTCGAACGAGCCGGCGGCGGCGTTTGGATCGAGCTTGGCCGAAAAGTACTCGAAATGGATGTTGCCCTCTGCCCATCCCTGTTTCTTCGCGGTGGTCACCACGGCATCGAGGAAACCGCCCGGTCCGCAGACATAGAGGTGGGTGCCGGCGTCGGGCGCGGCGAGCAGCGCGGCCAGATCGGCTTTCCGTTCCGCCGGGCCGTCGTCGAAATGGAAGTGCACACGATCGGCGAAGTCGCTGTCCTGGATCCGCCCCAGGAACGCGGTACCGTTCTTCGAGCGGGTGCAGTAGTGCATGTCGAAACCCGCCCCGGTCGCGGACAGGCGCTCTGCCATGCAGAGGATGGGGGTCACCCCGATGCCTCCGGCCAGCAGCAGGCTGCGCCGCGCCTCGCGAGCCAGCGCAAAGTGGTTCTTCGGCGCGCTGATGTTGATCAGCATGCCTTCTTCGACCAGGGTATGCATCGCGACCGAGCCGCCACGCGACGCCGGGTCGCGCAGCACGCCGATCAGGTAGCGGTGGGTTTCGGCCGGGTCGTTGCACAGCGAGTACTGGCGCACCAGACCGGACTTCACCTCGACATCGACATGGGCGCCGGCGGAAAACGGCGGCAGCGCGCCGCCGTGGACATCGACCAGTTCGAAGGTACAGATGTCGAGTGTCTCGACGGTCTTGCGGGCGACCCGCACGGGAAAAAGGGCGGAGGGCGTCGAAGGGACTGTGCTCATTCCAGGATTCTCTTTCGTTGGACCCGCCCACCGCCGGGACGACCGCGGGCGCGGTCGATTCAGGAGGACGGCGCGCGCAGCGCATCCAGCGCCGCCTGCGCGCAGTCTTCGTCCTGCGCCTCGCTGCCGCCGGACACGCCGATGCCACCCACGCATTCATCGCCGTCGAACAGCGGCAGCCCGCCGCCCAGCACCACCAGGCGCGGCCGGCTCGACAGGCCTGTCTTCAGCCGCTCGTCGCCGCCGATCACCTTCATCCAGTCGCCTGTCGGGAAGCCGAAACTGGCCGCGGTATAGGCCTTGTCCACCGCCAGGTCGGCCGAGTGCAGGAAGGCGCCGGGCATGCGCAGGAAGGCCAGCGTGTTGCCACTGCGGTCGACCAGCGCGGCGTCGACCCGGATGCCGAGCGACTCGGCCTGCGCGACAGCGGCAGCGACTGCGCGCTGCGCCGCCCGCCAGTCCAGGCTGGGCAGGTCGATGCGACCGCACAGGGCGGGCGAGCCGGAGGAGGGCGCACTCATGCCCCATGGCCTCCGGCCGCGGCAGCCGCTTCGGCACGCGCGGCGATTTCGCTGCGCCGCAGTTCGCTGGCCGGCTCGCCGCCTATGCTCCAGTCCACCGGATCGACGCGGCGACAGCAGCCGCGCACCCGTTCGCGGCGCACGCCGAGCACCTCGACCAGCAGATCGGTGAAGCCGCGCATCAATTGCTGGCGCTGGTCCAGCGGGCGACCGTCGAGCACGATGAAATCGAAGAAGGGCGCGTGCTGGCCGCTCACGCTCGCCAGTTCGCCGGCGACCGCGAACTGTTCCGGGTCGTGCGGCGTGATGAAGGCGCGCACCCGCTCGATCGGCGAGGCCAGCACTTCGGCATACAGCGCGGAGGCGCGCCCGAGCAGGCGCTCGTCCTGTTCGGGCGTGCTGGTGCCGGCGACCAGATGGAAATTGACGATGGGCATGGCAGTCCTCGGGTTCAGGGCAGGCCGCGGCGGCGGCCGGAATCCAGCATCAGGGTGGAGCCGGTCATGGCGTCGGCTTCCGGATCCAGCAGCGTGGCCACCGCCCAGGCGACCTGGGCCGGCGTGGTGAAGGCGCGGATCGACGATTCGGCGCGCATGTCGTCCAGCACCGCCTCGACCGTGACGCCGCGCAGCGCGGCGCGGTCGGCCGCCACCCGGTGCAGGCGTGCGGTGTCGGCCGGGCCGGGGGCGATCAGGTGGGCGGTGACGCCGCGTTCGCCGTAGGCCAGGCTCAACTGGCGCACCGCATTGACCAGGGCCGCGTTGGCGATGCCGGCCGAAGCGGCGTAGGCGGTCGGCTCGAAGCCGTAGTGGCCGCCGATGGCGATCAGGCGGGAACCGGCCATCAATCTTTCATCGACAGCGCGCACCAGGCGCAGCAGTCCACCCACCTTGATGTTCACCGCATCGACCAGCGCCGCGGTCGGCGCATTCAGGATGCCGCCGGCCACCGCCACGCCCGGGCCGTGCACCACCGCGCGCACCGGCCGGTCCACGCTGGCCGCCAGCGCGGCGATCGCACTGTCGCCGCCGATGTCGGCCACGCAGGCGCGCACGCCCGGGTGCGCGCTGCACAGCGCGTCGAGCGACGCCGCGCTGCGGGCGACCGCGATGACGCCGAGGCCGGCCTTCAGCAGCCGTCCGATGATGGCCTTGCCGAAGTCGCCGGTGGCGCCGACGACGACAGCCAGTTCAGCCTGCTCCAGTTCCATTTTGCGTTCAGCCTGTCAGTACGTTCAGGAAGCTTTCGCGCACGATGTTGTCCTGCGCGAAGGTGGCGTGCCCGAGTTCCGAGGTGTCCCAGATCAGCGTGGGCGTGTCCGGGTAGTGCATGTAGCCACCGCTGAACACTTCGTTGCGGTTGCCCGACGGGTCGAAGAAGTAGATGGTCGCGCCGCGGGTGATGCCGTGGCGGTTCGGGCCGACGTCGACCGGAATGCGGTACTTGCCGATCAGGTCGGCCGCATGGATCACGTCATGGGTGGACTCCAGCAGGAAGGACACGTGGTGGAAGCGTCCGGCCGTGGGCTGCAGCACGAGGGCAACGTCGTGCGGCTTGGTCGAGCAGCTGAGGAAGAGCGCCAGCGACTGCTTGCTTTCGGCGTCGATCAGCTTTTCGCTGAGGTCGAAGCCGAACACCTCGGTGAACAGCCGTGCCGTCTCGTCGATGTTTACGCCGCCGAGCAGCGCATGGTCGAGACGGTTGATGCGGAAACCGCGGATGACGCCCTCGTCCGGCAGCACGCCCGGATTGAGCGTGCCCAGCGTGTTGCCCGTCTGTTCCTTGTGCGCGTAGAGCTGCATCACGTGGCCGCTGGGCAGCGTGAATTGCAGACGGCGCCCGCTCTTCGGATAGACGCCCGCCTCGATGTGGCTCACTTCAAGTCCGAAGGCACGGATCTTCGGCTCCAGACCCGTCAGGGTGTGGTCGTCGAACACCTTGAAGGCCAGATAGTCCATGCCCGGCGCATCGGCTTCGCGCAGCACGATGCAGTGGTGATCGTGCTCGTCCCAGGCCTTGTAGTAGACGCGACCTTGCGCGTCGGTCATCACTTCGTGCAGGCCCATGCGGTCGCCGTAATGCTGCTTCGACGCCTTCATGTCCAGCACGCGGATGGCCACCTCTCCCAGCCTCAACACCGATCTCAGCGACATTCCTCTCCTCCTTTTGTATATGTGTGGGGGTCGCGTCCGTGGTCTTCCGCCAGGGCGTCAGGCGACGCCCTGCAGCAGACCTCTTTCCTTGGCCAGCGTCATGGCCGTGTCCTCGATCATGTCCTCCTGCCCGCCTATCATCTTGCGCCGGCCCAGTTCGACCAGGATGTCGCGCGCCGGCACGCCGTAGCGTCCGGCGGCGCGCTTCGCATGCAGCAGGAAGGTGGAATACACGCCGGCAAAGCCCAGCGTCAGCGACTCGCGGTCGACGCGCACCATGTGGTCCATCATCGGCACGATGATGTCTTCGGCCACGTCCATCAGCCTGAACAGATCGACGCCGGTTTCGATGCCCATGCGCTCGCACACCGCGGCGAACACCTCCAGCGGCGTGTTGCCGGCGCCGGCGCCGAGGCCGGCCACCGAGCCGTCGATGCGGCTCGCGCCTTCTTCGATCGCGGCGATCGAGTTGGCGATGCCCATGCCCAGGTTGTGGTGGCCGTGGAAGCCGATTCCGGTGTCCGGATCCAGCACCGCGCGCAGCGCGGCAACCCGGGCGCGCACGTCGGCCGGCAGCATGTAGCCGGCGGAGTCGGTGATGTAGAGGGTCTGCGCGCCGTAGCTTTCCATCTGCTTGCCCTGCTGCGCCAGACCTTCCGGCGTGTTCAGGTGGGCCATCATCAGGAAGCCGACGGTGTCCATGCCCAGCTTGCGGGCGAAGGCGATGTGCTGCGGCGCGGTGTCCGCTTCGGTGCAGTGGGTGGCGATGGTGACGCTGCGCGCGCCGCAGTCGTGGGCGGACTGCAGTTCGCGCATGGTGCCCAGGCCGGGAATGAGCAGCACCGAAACCTTCGCCTGCTTCATGCGCGGGCACACCGCGCGCAGATAGTCCTCGTTGCTGTGCAGCGCGAAGCCGTGCTGCAGCGAGTTGCCGCCGAGGCCGGCGCCGTGGGTGACCTGGATCAGCGGCACGCCGGCGGCGTCCAGCGCGCTGGCGACGCGCACCATCTGCTCGACGCCGATCTGTTCGCGCTTGGCGTGCATGCCGTCGCGCAGGCACATGTCATGGAGGACGACCTTGCGTCCCTTCAGGCTTTGGTCGGCGCTCATCACGCGGTCTCCAGGGGTTTGAGCTCGATGCGGCCGGCCAGCAGTTCCTGGGCGAACATTTCGGCGGTGCGGGTGGCCGCGGCGGTCATGATGTCGAGGTTGCCGGCGTAGCGCGGCAGGTAGTCGCCGAGACCGGCGACCTCCATGAACACCGACACCTTGCGCTCGTGGAACACCGGCCCGTTCACCAGCCGGTAGCCCGGCACATAGGACTGCACCTCGCGGATCATGGCCAGGATGGATTCGGTGATGCGCGCCTCGTCCGGCGCCTCGTCGGTCAGGCAGTAGATGGTGTTGCGCATGATCATCGGCGGGTCGGCCGGGTTGATGATGGCCAGCGCCTTGCCGCGGCGCGCCCCGCCGACGCGACAGATCGCGTCCGACGTGGTGTAGGTGAATTCGTCGAGGTTGGCGCGGGTGCCCGGGCCGACCGAGCGCGACGACAGGCTGGCGATGATTTCCGCGTACTCGACCGACTGGATGCGCGACACCGCATGCACGATGGGTATCGTCGCCTGGCCGGCGCAGGAGATCATGTTCACGTTCATCTCGACGCGATCCATGTGCGCGCGCAGATTGACCGGCGGCACGCACAGCGGGCCGATGGCGGCCGGGGTGAGATCTATCATCATGACGCCCAGCGCGTTCAGCTTGCGGCTGTTCTCCGCATGCACATAGGCGCTGGTGGCGTCGAACGCGATCTGCACGCCGTCCTCGATCACGTGGGGCAGCAGGCCGTCCACGCCGGCGGCGGTGGTCTTCAGCCCCAGTTCGCTCGCCCGCGCCAGCCCTTCGGACGCCGGGTCTATGCCCACCATCCACACCGGTTCCAGCACTTCGCTGCGCTTGAGCTTGTAGATCAGGTCGGTGCCGATATTGCCCGACCCGATCAGCGCACATCTGATCTTCGCCACTGCTGCCTCCTAGCTCTGGTTCGGGAGGCCGTTCCGGCCTCCGCTCCGTTCCGCCTGCGACGCGCCGTCGATCAGCCGCCGCACGGTATTCGCCATCTGTCCGATCACCCGCACCTGCAGATCGCTGTGCGGCACGATGCGGCAGGCCAGCACGCGGTGCTGCGCCTGGTCTTCGGCCGACACGTGGTCGACGCTCATCTTCAGCGCCGCGTAGCGCCCGTCGAACACTTCCACCTTGCATACCCCGCAGCCGCCGCCCCGGCAGCCAACCGGTATGCCGCGCAGACCGCGCGCCACCATGGCCGCCAGCAACGAGTCACCGGCACGACAGGTAAAGGCGTGGCCCAGCCCTTCGATTTCCACCGCGTAGTGCGTCGCGCCAGACGGGACTTCGCTGCCTGACACGCGCTGAACCTGTGGCTCCATGCCGCCTCCGCATCGCATCCCTTCTTCGCGGTCCTGGCGCGACCCTCTTGGCAGGGCAGGCGTGCGGACCGGGAGGTCGTGGGCAAAAACTTACATGGGCAAAACGATACGATCCAATACCATTTGATCGGGTAGGCGATACCTCAGGGGTATGGGCAATCGCGAGCCTGCGCCGGCAGTGGATCGCGGCGCCGGGCAGGCGCTCAGGCAGGCGGGTTGCTGCGGCGCCGCATGCGGGCGACGCGGTACTGCATCTGTCCGCGCCCCAGCCCGAGTTCGCGCGCGGCCGCCGACAGCTTGCCGCCGTGGCGGTCCAGCGCGGCACGGATGACCGCCTCCTCGATCTCGACCAGCGAGCGGCCCTGGGCGAGCAGCTGGGCTGCGGCGCCGGTCGCATCGGCGTCGGGCGCGGACTGCGCCGCCGTGCCGTCGCCGCGCGCCACCACGTCGCCGCTGGGCAGCACGCTGAAGGACTGCCAGTCGGTCACCTCGCCGCCGGAAAAGAGGTGGTGCACGTCGAGCGCGCCGTCCGCGTCGGCCAGGATGACCGCGCGCTCCACCATGTTTTCCAGTTCGCGCACATTGCCCGGCCAGTCGTAATGCCAGAGCGCGTCCAGCGCATTGCGCGTGATGCCGCGGATGCGTTTGCCGAAGCGCCGGCCGAAGCGCTCCACGAACACGCCCAGCATCAGCGGAATGTCCTCGCGGCGGTCGCGCAGCGGCGGAATGCGGATCGGGAACACGTTGAGCCGGAAGAACAGGTCGGCGCGAAAGCGCCCCTCGGCCACCGCGCGGCGCAGGTCCTCGTTGGTGGCGGCGACGATGCGCACATCGACCTTGCGCACCTGGCTGCCGCCGACCCGCTCGACCTCGCGCTCCTGCAGCGCGCGCAGCAGCTTGCCCTGCGCGTGCAGCGGCAGGCTGCCGATCTCGTCGAGGAAGAGCGTGCCGCCGTGCGCGCGCTCGAAGCGGCCGGGCCGCGACACCGAAGCACCGGTGAAGGCGCCGCGGTCCACACCGAACAGTTCCGCCTCGACCAGATCATGCGGAATGGCGGCGCAGTTCAGCGACACGAAGGGGCCGTCGGCGCGCGGGCCGATCTGGTGCAACGCGCGGGAGAAGCGTTCCTTGCCGACGCCGCTCTCGCCGAGGAAGAGCACGGTGGCATCGGTCTGGCCGACCCGCTTGAGCAGATAGACCACGGAATTGAAGGCGGTGGACGCCCCCACCAGTTCGTGCTCCAGCGGCGACACCGCCTCGAAGCCGACCTCGCCCTCCCCTGCCTCGTCGGCGGTGCGTCGCTGCATCGGCGGATCGACGAAATCCTCCACCTGCATGAAGTGCAGGTCGGTTTCGGCCTGCGGCCATTCGGCGACCGGCCGGATGACCGCCCGGCAGCGCGCGTGCCCCATCGCCACGCACTCGACCTCGCGCACCAGCAGCGGCTGGCCGAAGGCGCTGGTGGCGAAGGCGGTGGCATAGCCCACATTCATCCAGCAGGCCGGCGAGCCGCTGATGCCGAACTGCTGCAGGTGGGCTTCGGCCTCCCACGAACTGGTCCAGGTGAAGTCGCCGAAGAACTCGCCGGCTTCCTGGTTGAAGCGCACTTCGAGCGGCGTGTTGCGCACATAGCCTTCCATGTCGCGCAGGCGCGGCCCGAGCGACACCGCGGTGGCGACGTCGTCGCCGAAGGCGTCGCGGATGCGGCGGTGATCGGCCAGGCCCTGCTGGTAGCCGAGCCGGGTGAACACGCCGCGCGCCATGTCCGAACCGAGCCGCTCGACCAGTTCGCGCCGCAGTTCGGCCATCGAAAAGCCGTGCATCAGCAGCATGCGCTGGTCGAACAACATGATGTGGCCGGTGTCCGGCGCGAAACGCAGCCGCTCGGTCAGGCGCTTGTCGGCGTCAGCGACGCCCGCAGAGGTCGGACGCATGCAGTACTCCCGGAATCGATGAGCGGTAGATCATGCATGAAAACATGCATTCATCTGTCGCTGCGCCGGATCGATACGCATGATTTCAGGCTTTCGCCACGCCTTCCGCGCAGCCGCCCTATGAACATTCCTTTTATTTCCGCCACCTGCGTACAACCTGCTGCCTGGCATGGCGTTTGCGACGGTAGTGCCACCTTTTAACAACAAAGGGCCACCGGCCCGCACGGAGGAAAGAAAATGGCATACCTGCACAACGCCTGGTACGTCGCCGCACTATCGACCGAAGTCGGCGGCGAAGCGCTGTTCAACCGCAAGATACTGGGGCTGTCCATGCTGCTGTACCGGCGCGGCGACGGCACGCCGGTGGCGCTGCGCGACCGCTGCCCGCACCGTTTCGTGCCGCTGCACATGGGCAAGCGGGTCGGCGACGACGTGGTCTGTCCCTACCACGGCCTGCGCTTCGACTGCACCGGCAAGTGCGTCGAAAGCCCGCACGGCGACGGCCACATCCCGCGCGCAGCGGTCGTGCAGGCCTTTCCGGCGGTCGAACGCCACGGCTTCATCTGGGTGTGGCCGGGCGACGCAAGCAAGGCCGACCCGGCTGATGTTCCGGACTATTCGCTGCTGGACGAAGGTCACGCGAATTCCAAGGGCTGGGCCTACCTGCACATGAAGGCCAACTACGAAATCCTCGTCGACAACGTCATGGACCTGAGCCATGTCGACCATGTGCACGGCCCGCTGCTGAACACCGCCGGCAAGCTCAGTCCGCAGATTCCCAAGGTGATCGAGGACGGCAAGCACGTGAGCGTGCGCTGGGAATGGCACCAGGACCCGCCGATGGGCTTCTTCTCGCCCTTCCTGCCGACGCCGGGCGCTGGCGCGGAACACCACGTCGAAGTGGTGTGGACCGCGCCCGGCACCATGCTGCTGACCGTGGGGGCAGTACAGGGCAGCAAGGACCCGGCCGACGGCCTGCTGTCCTGGGACCACCACCTGATGACCCCGGAAAGCGAAGCCTCGACCCACTACTTTTTCGCCACCCGCCGCAACTGGCTGGTCGAGGATGCCGAGCTGAACCGGATGAAACTCGACGGCACGGTCGCCGCCTTCAGCACCGAGGACAAGCCCATCATCGAGGCAGCGCAGGAAGAAATGGGCACCACGGATCTGTGGTCGCTGAAACCGGTGCTGCTGTCCAGCGACCCGGCGCCGGTACGCGCACGGCGCGTGCTCAGCCAGCTGATCGAAACCGAGGGCGCACAGCGCAGAGGCTGACGCGCCGCAGACCACGACAGGCCGTCGCGCGGTCCAGTGCAGCGGAGGCGGCCGGCGGCAAGCCGTCCGGCCTCACGCCGCGCAGGTGCGGCGTGAGCGATCGGTGCTGCCGTACCGGGGGATGTTGGGCATCGCTGCGCTCACCCCAACCTACTGAGGTGTGAGCGCATCTGGCGCGGCGGAAGCCGCGATGGGGCCAGCGCCTTCGTCCGCCCGAACCGATGGCGGGGCACGCGCGCATCGGAAGAATGGCGCAATCATCCGCCGCGCTCATCGTGCGGCTGCATCGTAGGTTGGGGTGAGCGCAGCGATGCCCAACAGAACCTGCATCCCCCCGGCAGATCTGCAAACACGGCCGCGCCCCGCAACCCCGGCAGGGACGACGCGCACCCGCCATCGGTTCGGATCGGCACGAACACATGGGCGCGCAGTGGGCCGCAAATTTATCCAGCCAGACAGGAAGCGTCGCGATCACCGCCGATCCGATGACGATCGGAACAATAACGGGGTAGAACAGCGCTGCGATCAAAGACCGGATCAACGCCCGCAAGAACGTCGTGCCCACACAACTGACAGCGAACATCAGGGAAAAGATGAGCCCAACAAACAGCGCAACGCTCAGGAAGGTCTCCACGCTCGAAACCTTGAACAAATGACGATCACATGTTCCCGCAGGGCGAGGCGCCAACAGCCTGGAAGCCGGGCGTCGTTCGGCCCCTTCACGGTTTCGCAGAGAGGCAGATCCAGCGGTCCGGCTCAACCTATTACCAAGTGGGCAACGAGTGTAGCGATTGACACCCCGAGGGCCAGGAAGGAAATGACCCGGACGGCAACCCTACGGTGTCGTACAAGGGTGAACCGACCGGCTTCGTCAAGGTGGTCGATGAGCGCACGCTGGTGCTCCCCGGATACGGTGGCAACGGCATGTTCCACTCGATGGGCAATATCGTCGACCAGGCTCGCGGCGACGGCTGAGCAGGCGAGTGCGCGGTGGCGTGCCGATGCGTCGACCGGCCGCCGCTTCAAAAGAAGCGATCGGGCGTCAGCCTGAGGCCGAAAGACATCCAGCGACTGACCGGACAGTTGCTCACCCATCGTCGCACCCACCTGCACCTGCCCCGGTACCACCGAACAACGGGCCCCAAGCTGCCAGAACGGGTGCTGACGGTCGTCGCCAAATACCTCCACGATGTCCAGCCAGCGTTCCGCCAGGTAAATCCCGGCCCCGACGCCCCAGGTCGCGCCGTCACGGTCAGAACGCCGGTCGTGCAGCCATCCGACGTTGGCATGCAGCACGACGCGGTCGTCGTCGAAGGACATCGACAGCGGTACATGCGCATAGTGATTGCCGAACTGATTCGGACCCGGATTGACCGCCGGGTGCCGGACGGTTCCGACGGCGAGGCCCACGCCCCAATCATTGGGCGCGAGCGGACGC
Organism: Methyloversatilis sp.; assembly: GCF_030698125.1. GTDB lineage: Bacteria > Pseudomonadota > Gammaproteobacteria > Burkholderiales > Rhodocyclaceae > Methyloversatilis. The sequence continues at coordinate 106,421 of NZ_JAUYNV010000058.1, read as the reverse complement.
AGCAGCGCCTTGAACTGGAACACGTAGTCCGCAGTGCCCGACGCAGCGTCCGACTTCGCAATACCGTGAGTCGGGCGTCATCCGTGACAAACGGGCGCGCCGCCTGCGCCACGCCCGGCAGCCCGAGGATTGACAGCAGCGACAATGCGCCAAGCCACGCTTTCATTCTCAGATCGGTTTCGTCCGGTCGATCAGAACGGCAGCGAACTTCGCGTCGCTCGACGCCCGAACCGTGCCATCAGCGTATGCAAGCGCGGTGAATGGCGACAGTTCAAGGGTCTGAGAAGCAAAAAGGACCGGACTGCGATGATCCGGCCCATCGTGAAAATTCGCGCGCCCGACGTGATTCAGTTGAGCTCGCCGGCAGTATCAGAAGCGCTGCGTGAACCGGACATAGACATCGTCGTCGACACGCTTCCGCGCAGCATCGGTTCGCTGCTCCAGATCGCGTCGTTGGCGGACCCGTGTCTCGATCGACTGCGTGGCGGACAGTTTCCACTGGTAGCGCAGTTCCAGCAGTTCCTGGTTGTTGCCGAAGTCGGGTGACAGCAGCCAGCCTCCGCCCACCTGACCATAGACGAGCCCGACACCATGGCCGGGCGCGAAATCCACGAGATTGACCGAGGTCTGGAACGCCAGCCCGCTCGCACGTCCGGAGCCGGACAGGCGCAGCGCCGCTTCGGTCGATGTATTGGGCGCGAAGCCGGCTTCACCGGCCCACACGAAGCGCATCCCCCCGGCGAGCGGCCACTGCAGCGCCATGCGTCCGGCGATGCCCAGATAATCGTCGATGCGGCCGGCGGCGGTGCCGTCCGTGCGCAGCGCGCTGGGTATGTAGGTGATATCCCATCCGAGCTGCAGGAAGCGACCTTTCGGGTCCTTCCGCTCCATGCCGAAGTAGTAAGTGGCGTGGCTGGACGGCTCCGTGAACGCCAGCGGACTGCGCCGCACGGTGGTGGGGCCGTCGTCCTCGCTGCGCTGGATGATGGCGTGGTAGTTCCAGCCTGCGGCGTCGACGTAGCGGGCGTGAATGCCGTCTGTCCAGGTAATGTCGGTGTTGGGCGAATCGTTGCGGCTGAGGGATTTCTTCGCGATGCCCTCCAGTTCGAAGCTGGTCTGCATGCGACCGACCTTCACGTCCCAGTTGCCGGGCTTGTAACGCAGGTAGAGCTCGTCGATGGTCGAATCGCCGAAGCCCAGGCCGTCGCTCTGCGGGATCGCGGTGAAAAATTCGTAATGGTTGTCGTTGCTGTCGTCGGTCGAGTACCGCCCCGCGAAGCGGGCCTTGGCACTCAGTTCCGTGGTGACCTGCCAGAGGACACCCGGGCGAACCCGGATACGCCAGTCACTTTCGTCGCTGCGGCTGCCGTTGCGGTCTTCGCGCTCTCGACCGAAGTAGCCCAGCCGCGCATCGCCGCTGAAGACAAATTCGCCCGGTGCAGGGTCGGCAGCACCGACGCTGACTGGCGTGGCGATCGCCAGTGAAAGGACTGATGCGAACAGCGTTGATTTCATGAAGGCCTTCGTCCTGCCTCTGTCGCGAGGCGTCAGGGTGTCTGGAAAAACGACGCGATCCAGGCGGTGGATTGCGCCGCGACAAATCGCAAATGAACGAGGTCTCGGCTAGACCCGCGGTCACGACACTCACCGTCAGTTCGTGGTCAACGGCGCCGGGGTTGTTTCCGCCGGACGAGCGTAGCCAAAGACTTTACGCGACCATGCGAATGTTGTTGCCATATTCCTCAGCCTGCCTGCAGCCGGCGTGAATTGATCGACACCTTGATGTTCAGCATGGGAAAGGTGCGCGTTACCGCGAAGCGAGACTTCATCGAAACGCTCGCGTCAGCGAAGCCGGTGACGGCGCTGTCGGAGCTGATCTGGAAGGGCGCTGACGCCGACGCCGATCGCGTCAAAGTGCTCATCGAACTGAACGAGATGCACGGCGCAAGGTCGGTCAAAGCCCGCCATGACCGGCTTTGCCGCCGGCGTGATGCAGGACGCTGCGATGGAAAACCCCATCATCGTCACCACCGATCGCAACGATTTCGACGGCACGCGATAGCGCACACCGAAAAGGAAGGCGTCATCACGCTCGACGAGTATCAGGTAAAGGTGGCGCGCAGCGACGGCTGAAAGGCCGCCCGGTGCCCCGGTGGGCGTCACGGTGCGGGTGTGACCCGGGGCGTCGCACCCGGCGCGGCCGTGGCCCCTCCCCCGGCTCCGGGCCTGAGCCACGCCGGCAACTGACCGTAACGCCGAATGAAGGCGTCGCGCTGCTCCTCTTCGGAAAACACGAAGTCCATCATCAGCACCGACTGCTCGTCTTCCGACAGCAGCGCCGTGATGCCCCGCGCGTCCCAGCTCCGGTAGAGTCTGAAGCCGTCGTCCGACACTCCGCCCGCGTCCCACCGGCCGTATTTCGCGACCACGTCCTGCACCCGGAGCGGCGTGGTCGGCACCCATCTCACCCATTTCACGCGCAGCGCCTGGTCGTCGCCCTCGGCCGCGAGCAACTTCAGCGCATCGAGATCATCGGCGAACCCATCCGCGATCTCACGCCGGTAGTCCGGGCGTCCGTCGATGAACAGCACGAGGAGCTGGCCCTGAAGCACGCCGCCGGTGAACGAAAACAGCACCTGCGACTCGTCGGCCCAGTCTGGCGCCATGCGTACGAGCTGCGAATCCGGGAAACGCGCCCGTACCTCGCCCAGCGAATCGAGCGGCCGGATGCCCAGATGGGTTTCGGCCAGCGCGCAGGCGCAGATGACCCAGGAAACGGCAATAAAAAGAAGTGACTTCACGGACTTGAGCGATGAACCGGCAGACTGCGGATTATCGATCGCCGGGTGGCGATACCGGAAGCCCATCTTGGAGCAGGCGCGCAGCGGCCCGAGCAAAGACGCGGGCCGTTCGGGAGCAGCGGGAATTGCTCGCCATGGAACTGGCGAAGCAGAAAATGAAAACGGGCCGGACTGTGAAGACCGACCCGTTCAGTGTCTGGCGCGCCCGGCGCGATTCGAACGCACGACCCCTGCCTTCGGAGGGCAGTACTCTATCCAGCTGAGCTACGGGCGCTAGGGTGTATCGAGGGCGGAGAGCCCCGGGGACTGACCGGGAAACACGATCAGAACGATGCGAAGGATAACGGCTTTGCCCGGAGGCGTCCATGGCGTGCTGTTGCAGGTGAGGCGAAAGCCGCTCGCTGCCGCTATAATGGCGCGTTTTGTTTTCACCTGTCACAAGGTCTTCAAAGGAACGCACACCATGTCGGACGCGCACGAGGAACACGAGTCTTTCATCAAGACGCCGCAGCAGCTGGCGGCGGTCGTTGTACTGTCGTTTGTGGTGTTTGTGGGCGTTGCAGTGCTGGTCGCCCAGTTCGTGCTGTCGGGCTACAAGGGTCTTGACACGGCCAACCCCGAAATCATCGTCGCAGGTATCCAGCCGGTCGCGCGGGTCGAACTCGGTGAAGCGGATTCAGCCGCAGCAGGTCCGAAGACCGGTGTGCAGGTGTACAAGGCAGCCTGTGCGGCCTGTCATGACGCCGGCGCCGCTGGCGCGCCGAAGCTGGGCGACAGCGCCGGCTGGGCCAGCCGCATCGCGACCGGCCTGGAAGCGCTGGTGCATTCGGCGGTGAATGGCAAGGGCGCGATGCCGGCCAAGGGCGGCAACGCCGCGCTGACCGAAGCTGAAATCACCCGCGCGGTGGCCTACATGGCGAACGAGTCGGGCGGAAAGTTTGCTGAGCCCGCGATGGAAGATGCGGCGCCGGCCGCCGCCGCACCGGCGCCTGAACCCGCTGCTGCAGCGCCCGCCCCGATGCCGATGGAAGTACCGGCGATCGCTGCCGCAGCCTATGACGACGCACCGGTTGCTGCAGCAGCGCCCGCCGCTGCTCCGGCCGCCGCCGGCATCGACGGCCAGGCGGTGTACAACAAGGCCTGCGCCGCCTGCCACGCGATGGGCGTGGCCGGTGCGCCGAAGTTCGGCGACAAGGGCCAGTGGTCGGCGCGCCTCGCGACCGGACTTGATTCGATGGTGGCCAACGCGATCAAGGGCAAGGGCGCGATGCCGGCCAAGGGTGGCAACGTGACGCTGAAGGATGCCGAGGTCAAGGCAGCCGTCGAAGTGATGGTGGCCGCCGTCAAATAAGCCGACCCGCTTCCGGAAAAGCCCGCCGCGACCCGGCGGGCTTTTTTATGTCCGCAGGGTGCCGGCGCGCCGTGCACTCGCACCCACCTATGCTTTGGGCGTCGGCGTGCCGCCCAGCAAAGCCTTCAGCGATTCCAGCCGCGCCACGTTGGCGGCGCGCTGTTCGGCTTTGGGCGCGGCGTCGGTGTTCGGGCGCTGCACGTCCTCGCCCATTTCGGCGATGAAGCGCGACGGCTCGCAGTCGCGCGATTCGCGCCCGCTGCGCCGCCGCTCGCAATAGCTCAGCGTCAGCGTGCGCCGTGCCCGCGTGATGCCGACATACATCAGCCGGCGCTCTTCCTCGATGCGTCCTTCTTCGATCGATTCGCGGTGCGGCAGGATGCCCTCCTCCAGCCCGACCAGGAACACGTGCGGGTATTCAAGTCCCTTCGAAGCATGCAGCGTGGACAGCTGCACCGCGTCGCGCGCCTCGTCGTCGTCCCGCTTGTCGAGCATCGTGATCAGCGCGACGGTCTGCGTCAGTTCGAGCAGCGTCTTGCCGTCTTCCTCGCCCTTGCGCCCCATCCAGTCGACGAAGTCACGCACGTTGTTCCAGCGCGTTTCCGCCTCCTTCGGTTCGAACTGTTCGAACAGCCAGGTTTCGTAGCCGATGCCGCGCAGCAGGTCTTCGAGCAACAGGCGCGGTGCTTCGGTGCGGGCGCGCCATTCGAGCCGGTTGATGAAGTCGCCGAATTCGCGCAGCGGCGTGAGTGCGCGCGCCGGCAGCGCATGTTCGGCGCCGGTTTCGAACAGCGCGGCGAACAGGCTGATGTGACGCTCGCCGGCATAGGTGCCGAGCGTTTCGAGACTGGTGCCACCGATGCCGCGGCGCGGCGTGGTCACCGCACGGATGAAGGCCGGGTCGTCGTCGCTGTTGGCGACCAGCCGCAGATAGGCCATCACGTCCTTGATCTCGGCGCGATCGAAGAAGGACTGGCCGCCGCTGACCAGATACGGAATCTTCTGTTCGCGCAGCGCGGTTTCGATCACGCGCGCCTGATGGTTGCCGCGGTACAGCACCGCGTAGTCACCGAACTTGCCGCGGTGTTCGAACTTGTGCGCGGCGATGCGCATGGCGATGCATTCGGCTTCGTGCTCGGCGTCGCGCGCCACCATCAGCGTGATCGGGTCGCCACGCCCCATGTCGGACCACAGCTTCTTCTCGAACAGCTTCTGGTTGCTGGAAATGAGCGTGTTCGCCGCGGCGAGGATGCGCTGCATCGAACGGTAGTTCTGTTCCAGCTTGATCACCTTGAGCTTCGGGTAATCGGTCTGCAGCGTGCGCAGGTTTTCCACGTCGGCGCCGCGCCAGGCGTAGATGGCCTGATCGTCGTCGCCGACCGCGGTGAATGCGCCACGGCTGCCGGCCAGCAGCTTCACGATCTGGTACTGGCAGCGGTTGGTGTCCTGGTATTCGTCGATCAGCAGGTAGCGCAGCCGCGACTGCCAGCGCGCCAGCAGGTCGGGGTCAGTTTCGAGCAGGCGCGCGGGCAGACCGATCAGGTCGTCGAAATCGACCGCCTGATACGCGCGCAGCGTGCGTTCATACTCTTCATAGACGCGCAGCGTGATCGCTTCGGCTTCGTTGGTGACGAGCGGCGCAACGGCCGCGGGGGTCAGCAGCGCGTTCTTCCAGCCGGACATGCGCGACACCAGCGCACGCAGGCGCGCCTTGTCGGATTCCTTCGATATGTCCTGCACGACCGACAGCGCGTCGGACGCGTCCAGGATGGAAAACGTCGGCTTCAGTCCGGCCGCCTTCGCTTCGATGCGCAGCAGCTTGACGCCCAGCGCATGGAAGGTCGATATGTTGAGTTGCCGGGCGGCGCGGCCGTCGAGCAGATGCGACGCGCGCTCCTGCATTTCCTTTGCCGCCTTGTTGGTGAAGGTGATGGCCGCGATGTGGCGCGGCTCGATGCCGCATTCATTCACCAGATAGCCGATCTTGCGCGTGATGACGCGCGTCTTGCCGGAGCCGGCGCCGGCGAGCACCAGCAACGGACCGTCGAGGTATTTCACCGCCTCGCGTTGCGGTGCGTTCATGTCGGACAGCATGGGGAGATCGCGTCGGGTGACGCTGGATACAGGGCAAGCCGATGTTATCCCGGTTATCCCGCCCTCCGGGTGCAGGACTGCATCCAGATACTGCTGTCGCACGTAAGCTTTTTGCACTATCCAGTAAGGATCGGAGTCATTGTGGCCTGTCGGCCCCTGGGTCCGTTCAGACCGTCTTCTGTCGTTTCACCCCTTCCGGAGGTCAGACCCATGAACAGGATTCGCGTTGTTGCCGTGCTGCTTGCCGCCACCAGCCTTGCATCGCCAGCCTTTGCCCAGGAGGTCGAATACTTCGCCACGCTCAGCGGCCCGGCCGAGGCGCCCCCCAACGAGTCGCCGGGAGCCGGCCGCGTTACGCTGACACTGGATCTCGATCTGCGGACGATGACCATCGACGCCAGCTTCAGCGGATTGCTCGGCACGCTGACCGTGGCGCACATCCATTGCTGTACGGCGCTCGCCAGCGAAGGCACCGCAGGCGTTGCGACCCCGACGCCCACGTTTCCGGGGTTTCCGGCTGGCGTGACGTCCGGCAGCTACATGGAAACCTTCGACATGAAGCTGGCAACGAGCTACAACCCCGCCTTCATCACCGCGAACGGCGGCACAGCAGACAGCGCCTACAGCGTGCTGCTGGCCGGCCTCAACGACGGCAAGGCCTACCTGAACCTGCACAGTTCGGAATTCCCGGGCGGCGAAATCCGTGGCTTCCTCGCGCCGGTTCCGGAACCCGAAACCTGGGCAATGCTGCTGGGCGGACTGGGCCTGATCGGCTGGGCGGCACGGCGCGCTCACCGCGCTGCAAGCTGATACGACGGACGGGGTGAACAAGAGTCGCCCCGTTGTGGCAGGAGGTTCAACGCTTGCGGCGCAGGGCGCGCTTGGGTAGGGTTCGCGCCTTCCACGCTGCCCCTGCCCGTCGCCCATGCTCCCTCCGATCGAACAACGCCTCGCCGCCGAACTGGGCGCGCGCCCGCAACAGGTCAATGCCGCCGTCGCCCTGCTGGACGAAGGCGCCTCCGTGCCCTTCATTTCGCGCTACCGCAAGGAAGTGACCGGCGGGCTGGACGACACGCAGTTGCGCCTGCTCGAAGAACGCCTTGTATACATGCGCGAACTGGAAGAGCGGCGCGCCGCCGTGATCGCCAGCATCGACGAACAGGGCAAGCTCACCCCGGCGCTGCGCGGCGAGGTCGAGAACGCCGACACCAAGCAGCGGCTGGAAGACCTCTACCTGCCATACAAGCAGAAGCGCCGCACCAAGGCGCAGATCGCGCGCGAAGCGGGCATCGAACCGCTGGCCGACGCGCTGCTGGCCGATCCGACGCTGACGCCGGAGGCCGAAGCCGCGGCTTACCTGAACGTCGAAGCAGGTTTCGCCGACACCAAGGCGGTGCTCGACGGCGCGCGCCAGATCCTGATGGAACGCTTCGCCGAAAGCGCCGAACTGGTCGGCGCGCTGCGCAGCCACGTGGCCGAACACGGCGTGGTGGTCGCGGCGGTGGCCGACGGCAAGGACACCGACGCCGAAGCGGCCAAGTTCCGCGACTACTTCGCCTACCGCGAAAAACTGGCCGACATTCCGTCGCACCGCGCGCTGGCGCTGTTCCGCGGCCGCAACGAAGACGTGCTGCGGGTGAAGCTGGCGCTCGATACCGACCCGGAAGACGGCGCGCGCAGCGCCGAGCCGAACCCGTGCGAGCGGCGCGTGATGGTGCATGCCGGCATCCGCGACAACGGTCGCGCGGCCGACCGCTGGCTGGTCGAAACGGCCCGCTGGACCTGGAACGTGAAGCTGTCTGTGCATGTCGAGCTCGATCTGATGAACGAGTTGCGCGCGCGCGCCGAACTGGAAGCGATCCGCGTGTTCGCCAAGAACCTGAAGGACCTGCTGCTCGCCGCGCCGGCCGGACCGCGTGTGACGATGGGGCTGGACCCCGGCATCCGCACCGGCGTGAAGGTGGCGGTGGTGGACGCCACCGGCAAGCTGGTCGATACCGCGACCATCTACCCGCACGAGCCACGCCGCGACTGGGACGGCTCGCTGCACGTGCTGTCCGGCCTCGCCGCGAAGCACGGCGTGCAGTTGATCGCCATCGGCAATGGCACGGCGAGCCGGGAAACCGACAAGCTGGCGGCCGACCTGATGAAGTTGAAGTCCGAACTCGCAATGACGAAGATCGTCGTGTCGGAAGCGGGCGCGTCGGTGTATTCGGCGTCCGAACTGGCCGCGAAAGAGTTTCCGGGGCTGGACGTGAGCCTGCGCGGCGCCGTGTCGATCGCCCGCCGGCTGCAGGATCCGCTGGCCGAACTGGTGAAGATCGACCCGAAGGCGATCGGCGTCGGCCAGTACCAGCACGATGTCAGTCAGACCCGGCTCGCCCGTTCGCTCGACGCCGTGGTCGAAGACTGCGTGAATGCGGTCGGCGTCGATGTGAATACCGCATCCGTGCCGCTGCTGGCGCGCATATCGGGACTGAACGCCACATTGGCGCAGAACATCGTGGCGCATCGCGACGCCAACGGTGCGTTCCCGTCGCGCAAGGCACTGCTGTCGGTGCCGCGGCTCGGCGACAAGACCTTCGAGCAGTGCGCCGGCTTCCTGCGCATCATGAACGGCGACAACCCGCTCGACGCCTCGGCGGTGCACCCGGAAGCCTATCCGGTGGTCGAGCGCATCCTGGCCGACGTGAAGAAGAAGGCGCGCGAACTGATCGGCGATGCGGAGACCGTCAAGGCGCTGTCGGCGCAGAAGTACGCCGACGAACGCTTCGGCCTGCCCACGGTGCAGGACATCCTGCGCGAGCTGGAAAAGCCCGGCCGCGATCCGCGTCCGGAATTCCGCGCGGCGACCTTCCGCGACGGCATCGAACAGCTGAAGGACCTCGAACCCGGCATGCTGCTCGAAGGCGTGGTGACCAACGTGACCAACTTCGGTGCCTTCGTCGACATCGGCGTGCATCAGGACGGCCTGGTGCACGTGTCGGCCATCGCCAACCGCTACGTGAAGGACCCGGCCGAGGTGGTGAAGGCCGGCGACATCGTCAAGGTGAAGGTGGTCGAGGTCGACCTCGCGCGCAAGCGCATCGCGCTGACCATGCGCCTGGGCGACGAGGTGGCGCGCAAGCCGGCCACGAAGGACGCGCGTCCGCCGGCCCGGCAGGCCGACGCACGACGCAGCGAGCGCGGGCAGGATGCCCCGGCGGCCAACAATGCACTGGCGGCCGCTTTCGCGAAGGCCAGCAAGCGCTGACCCGGCGCGGGAGCAGTGCCCGTCGACGACAGGCAACATCCCTTTCGGACCCGGATTGCGGTGTGGTGCATTGAAGAATAAACGCACCCGCCCATCTGCACATTTCCGCCTGCCCGATCGTTGCGAAGCGCGAGGTCTCACCGGGGTTTGCAGCCCATCAACGCGATCAGCCAAGCCACTTATTCCATTGCGTTTTACTTAGCGCAATCACTGATTTTTACATAGCGCAATAATTAAAAGGGATATTTTCCCGATATGAAAATATCGGGACATCTTCCCTGTGGTCACGTCGGAACAGTCGGTAGAAGCGAGGGAAATAAACAGCTATCGATCGTGTAGGGAGCCGTCCTACACGTTTCCCGATGAAACCCTCGCATCCCCTGACATTTCGCCTGACCCCGGCCGCGCTCGCCCTGCTGAGCGCGAGTGCCGTCGTCTGTGCGCAGGAAGAGCCGGTCAAGGAACTGCCGACGGTCGAAATCCGCGCACCGCGCGTGATCACGCCGCTGCCGGGGGTGGTGCTCGACGAGCAGCAAACGACGTCGAACGTCCAGAGCCTCACCGGCGACGAGTTGCAGCAGTCGGGCGCGGTGTCGCTGACGGAAGCGATGAACCTGCAGTTCCAGTCGATCAACGTCAATGACTACGCCGGAAATCCGTTCCAGCAGGACCTGAATTTCCGCGGCTTTGCGGCTTCGCCGCTGATCGGCACGCCGCAGGGCCTGTCGGTCTATCTCGACGGCGTGCGCATCAACGAGGCGTTCGGCGACGTCGTTAACTGGGACCTGATCCCCAACATCGCGATCCTGCGCATGGACCTCCTGCCCGGGTCCAATCCGATGTTCGGTCACAACACGCTGGGCGGTGCGATCTCGGTCAATACGAAATCGGGCTTTACCAGTCCGAAGGTGGAGTTTTCCGCGCTCGGTGGTGCGTTTGGCCGACGTCAGTACCAGCTCGCCGCGGGTGGCAACTCGGGCCCGCTGGCCGGATTCTTCGCGCTCAACAAGTTCGATGAAGATGGTTGGCGAACCAACTCGCCGACCAGCGTGCGCCAGTACTTCGGCCGTATCGACATCCGCGGCACGTCGACGGAAGCCACGCTCAGCCTGCTGAAGGCCGAAAACACCCTGGTCGGCAACGGCCTGATCCCGGAAGAACAGTGGCGTGAAAGTCCGAATTCGGTGTTCACGTCACCGGACGAGAACATCAACGACCTGAATCATCTGACCGGTCGCGTCCGTTTCGACATCAGCGAGTCATCGAGCGTCGCGCTGCAGATGTATCGCCGTGACCTGAAGCAGAAGGGCACGGGTGGCGACGTGTGGGACGACTTCGACCAGGGCGCCAGCGCGAACCGGCTGGGCGTCAGTTGCCCGGACGGTTTCGGTTCACCGAATGGCGCGCTGGATCAGAACATCGGACCGACCTATCCGGGGTGTGCCGGGTTGGCACCGAACGGACTGTTCAATTTCAGCCGCTCGGATCAGCGCTCGGAAGGCGTCGCCCTGCAATTCACGCAGATCAGTGAAACACATCAGATCGTCGTCGGCACTTCCTTCGACTGGAGCGACGTCGACTTCCGGCAGAGCCAGCGGCTCGGCTTCATCGATTCCGAACGCACCGTGTTCCTCGACCCTTCACGCGAGGTGGATCTGGGTCTGCTCGCGCTGAGTCAGGACATCGTCCGAAACAATCTGACCGGGTCGAGCCGGACCGCGGCGCTGTTCTTCAGTGACACCTGGACAGCGGCGCCCAACCTGTTCATCACCTATGGCGCACGGCTCAGTTACTCGCGTGTCAAGAATGAACTGCAGTCGGACAAACCAATTCCGCTTTACCAATTCACCTCGAATTTCTTCAACAATCGCGCAGAAGTCTGCGGAACCTTGTCTGCGATTGGCACCCGATTTCTCTGCTCTACAGGTGATTACGGCTACCGCAGTCTGAATCCATCGTTCGGCGTGTCCTGGCTGCCGGCGCAGGACCTGAACGTCTATGGCAACGTAAGCCGCGGTTCGCGCGTGCCATCGGTCATCGAATTGGGTTGCGCACGCGACAAGACGCTCGAAGATCCGAACGGGCTGAATGACGGCAAGAATCTCGGCTGCACCATTCCCACCTCGCTGACCTCCGACCCTTTCCTGCCACAGGTCAGGTCGCTGACGACGGAGCTCGGTCTCAGAGGTACCAGCCTGAACGGACAGTTGTCGTGGAGCGCCACGGCTTACCGGACCGAACTGACCGACGACATCCTGTTCGTGTCGCTCGGCCAGCGCAACCGCGGCGTGTTCGACACCTTCGGCAAGACCGAGCGCGACGGTTTCGAACTCAATCTGAAAGGCAAATTCGGTCGCCATTCGCTGCGTGCCGGCTACAGCCGCCTGAATGCCACCTTCGAATCCAGCGCCACCATCGTCAATCAATCGAACAGCTCCGCGGATCGTACCCAGGGGCGGGTAAACGACTTCGAAATCAATCCAGGTGACGTCATTCCGGGGCTTCCGAAGCATTCGTTCCGCCTCGGCTGGAATATGGATGTCACCAGCAATTTCACATTTGGATTTTCGATGGTGGCGCAATCCTTTGTGTTTGCACGCGGCAACGAAAACAACGAATCGGAACCAGGCGGCACGGACCTGACTGGAAACGCGCAAATCCCCGGTCTTGGAAAACGCTATGTCGGCAAGGGCAGGACTTCCGGCTTCGCTGTGTTCAATTTCAATGCGAATTACCGGGTAGACAAAAATATTTCCCTGTTCTGCAAGGTCGACAACATTTTCGACCGCCGATACACCACCGCCGCTGACCTCGCTGTCAATCCATTTACCTCCGGATCGTTCGGCGCAAGGGATTCCTCAGGATTCAATTACAACTCCTTCGACTGGACGCATTCGCTTTTTGTCGGCCCCGGAGCGCCGCGCGCCGTGTGGTTCGGCCTCAACTACGCATTCGGGTCATGAACACCGGATCGTTTTGCATCGATCAGACAATGATCGATTACAACAAGAGACACAGCAGGGCAGTTACGTGTCCTCCGAATAATCGCTTCACCCTGCATCACTTCAACAAGGAGATCGCATCATGAAATTAGCGCACGTCGCTGCAGCGACAATATTGATGGGCGCCAGTCTGGGCGCGGCAGCAGGTGATTTTTCCGAGCTCAACAAGGTGTTTCCATTCCGCCTTAGCGGCGCCAACAACCAGAACACTGACCGCTATTTTCTTGAGGCCACTGACAGAACAATCACGTCTTCATTTACCGTCACCACCGAAATCGGAGACGTATTAATTCCGCTAGTTGCTTCCAGTATCAGCTACAACTCAATTGCGACATCAGGTCCGATTCCGAGACCAGTTACCGGTAGTGGAGTGCTTACGCTACTTGATTATCGGCTAACGGAAGATGTCCAGCTCGCGGGCCAAGCAATCGGCGATATGTATGATTTCGTTTATCGAGATTCGCGGGACAATAAGCTGGTATTTGGCACTCGTGTGATTCTCGGTCTTCCGGGTCAACAGCAAAATGCTGAACTGAACAACGTCTTCCGCTACGGATTTGAGGAGAACGGAACCGTTTTCGACGCGGCGGCAGCTTGGATGTACATGTCAGATTTCGATCTGCGGCTATACAGCGCTGCACGCAGCGATCAAGGTCTTGGGTCGACAGACGTGTACGACCCGGATGCGATCAGCTTCCAGTCGGACATCAACTTGTCCGAAGACAATCCATACAGCGGCCTGTATCTCATCAAGACCAACGCCACCTACTACACCGTCGCCGACAACGCGATCGGCTACTTCCAGGCGGGCGAAGAGGGCCAGCCGATCGTCAAGGCATTCACTGCCGGCTTTGTCCCGACCAACACTGCTCCAATTCCGGAGCCATCCACCTACGCAATGCTGCTGGCCGGCCTGGGCATGATCGGCACGATCGCACGTCGTCGCATGAGCGCCTGATAGCCAGAGTTTTCCACACTACTTGTCAAAGAGGACAAAATCATGAAAATCAAAACCATCGCACTATCGCTGATGCTGGGCCTGGGCGCCCACGCAGCGCACGCCTTCGTCGCCCTGCCGGAAAGCGGCGATCTGCGGATCGTCGGCATCAACAACGCCGCGGTTGACCCGCTGTTCCTCGGCTTCGACTGGACACCAGAAAGCGCCGGCTACACCCAAGCCGCCCGCCGCATCAGCTCGGTGCTCTATGACGGCACCGACATCGGGACCTTCTACGACTTCGTCTATCGCAGCACCAGCGACAACACACTGCTGTTCGCGTCGCGCTTCGAACTGGTCGTCGGCGAAATCGAAATCGGGGATGTGGAATACGACGTCGAAATCAACGACATCCTGCGTAGCGGCTACGCCAACTACTACGTGTCGGTTGGATGGTATGCGGCAACGGACGACGATTTCCGCCTGCAATCGACAGCCCACACCTCGAATGGCGTGCGCACCCGCCCGACCAATCCAGTGGATGTTTTCGACGACAACGTGGTCGACTTCCGCACCGACATTTCGGTCGAAGAAGGCAATCCGACGACCGGCTGGTACGTGCTGAAGACCAATGCGACGGAATTCACCTACCTGATCGACGCGGTCACCATCCGTCAGGCGCCGAGCGTGGATGGTCTGTCGCCGCCGCTGCGCACCGCGACCTTCGAAGGTTTCGCGCCGATCGCCGCGATCCCGGAACCGGAAACCTACGCCATGCTGCTGGCTGGTCTGGGCCTGATCGGTCTGGCTGCCCGCCGTCGCACGAAGGCGTAATCGAAGCTGCAACGGAAGGCGGTGCGCAAGCGCCGCCGGCTGGAATTGAAACGGCCCCCTGCACTGTCCGACAGGGGGCCGTTTTTTTGCCTGTGCTTCAGCCGGTGTGTTCGGCCGACGTCAGAACGGCCGGTCGAGCTGCAGCGATTCCTTCGGGCCGCGGTAGATCAAGGGCTTGACCTGTGCCGCGTTGCCGGCGATCTGGGCACGGTCGACGACTTCGGTGATGCGGTTGTGCAGGGGCGACTTGTCGCACACCGGGTCGGCCGCGGCAGGGTCGTTGGCGATCATGTAGGCCTGACAGCGGCAGCCGCCGTAATCGTTTTCCTTTTCCGGACAGCTGGAACAGGGCTCCTTCATCCAGCCGGTGCCGCGGTAGCGGTTGAAGCCTTCGGATTCGTACCAGATTTCGCGGATGGACGAGGTGCGCACGTCCGGAAACTCCAACCCGGGCAGCATGCGCGCGGTGTGGCAGGGCAGCGCCTTGCCGTCCGGCGTGATGGTCAGGAAGATGTTGCCCCAGCCATTCATGCACTTCTTCGGCCGCTTTTCGTAATAGTCGGGCACGACGAAAAACAACTTCATCTTGTTGCCGTGCGTGGCGCGCCACTCGTTGGTGATGCGCTCGGCGCGCTCGAGCTGTTCGCGCGACGGCAGCAACTGGTCGCGATTCACCTGCGCCCAGCCGTAGTACTGCGTGTTGGCCAGTTCGACGTACTCGGCGTCGATGTCGGACGCCAGCTGCAGGATGGCTTCGATGTGGTCGATGTTGTGCCGGTGGATGGTGCAGTTCATGACCATCGGATAGCCGTGCGCCTTGATCATGTCGGCCGCGCGGCGCTTCAGGTCGAACGTGCGCGTAGAAGAGAGGAAGTCGTTCATTTCGCGCGTCGAGTCCTGGAACGACAGCTGGATGTGGTCCAGCCCGGCTTCCTTCAGCGCGCCGATGCGCTTTTCGTTCAGCCCGACGCCCGATGTCAGCAGGTTGGTGTAGTAGCCCAGGCGGTGCGCCTCGGCGACGATGACTTCGAGGTCATCGCGCAGCATCGGTTCGCCACCGGAGAAGCCGCACTGCACCGACCCGAGCTCACGGGCTTCGCGCAGCACCTTGAACCACTGTTCGGTCGTCAGTTCGTCTTCGGTCTTGGCGAAATCAACCGGGTTGTAGCAATACACGCAGTGCAGCGGGCAGCGATAGGTCAGTTCGGCCAGCAGCCACAGCGGCGGGCCGATCTTCGCGGTGTCCTGCACCGCCACGGCTTCGGAAAGGTCGGTCATGTCAGCTCCACCCATTTCTGCTGGTCAGCCAGTTCGATGAAGGCGAGCACGTCGGCTTCCAGCCCCTGCGCGTTGAAGGTCGTTTCGAGGTCGGCGACGATGGCGGCGACATTGGCCGCGCCATCGCAACGCTTCAGGATTTCGCCGGCGCTCTGGTTCAGCTTCACCATGCCTTCCGGATACAGCAGCACGTAGGCGTCCTGCGCCGGTTCCCACTGGATACGGAAGTTGCGGCCCACCTTCGG
The DNA here is from genome assembly GCF_030698125.1 of Methyloversatilis sp. Classification (GTDB taxonomy): domain Bacteria; phylum Pseudomonadota; class Gammaproteobacteria; order Burkholderiales; family Rhodocyclaceae; genus Methyloversatilis. The sequence continues at coordinate 90,626 of NZ_JAUYNV010000058.1, read as the reverse complement.
TACGGTTGCGGTCGTGATCGCCATCGCTTCGCTCACCGGGTTACTTGCTGACGCCGTAGGCGTTGGCCATCGCGTCGTTCATGGTCCACAGCACGTCGAGCTTGAACTGCAGGATTTCAAGCGCGCGCGTCTGCAACGCCGGCGTGTCGAAGTAGTTCAGCGTCACCGCCAGCCCCTGTTCCACGTCGCGCCGCGCCTGCGTCACACGGTTGCGGAAGTACTGCAGGCCGGACGATTCGATCCACGGATAGTGCTCGGGCCAGTTGGCGAGGCGCTCCTTGTGGATCTTGGGCGCGAACAGTTCGGTCAGCGACGAGCACACCGCTTCCTGCCACGGCCGCTGGCGCGCGAAGTTGATGTAGGCGTCCACCGCAAATCGCACGCCCGGCACCACGTGGCGCAGATCGACGATTTCGTCGCGCGTGAGACCGGTCGCTTCGCCCAGCCTGATCCACGCTTCGATGCCGCCCTCGTCGCGCACCACAGTGCCGTCGGGACCGGTGATTTCGTAGCCGTCGTGATCGAGGACGCGCTGTATCCACTGGCGGCGGATTTCGCGGTCAGGCGTATTCGACAGGATGGCCGCGTCCTTCACCGGAATCGCGATCTGGTAATAGAAGCGATTGGCCACCCAGCCGCGGATCTGCTCCGGCGTCGCCTTGCCGGTATTCAGCATGACGTTGAACGGGTGGAAGATGTGATACGCGCTACCCTTGTCGCGCAGCTGCGCTTCGAACTCGGCGTGATTCCAGGCTTGTTGCGTGCTCATACCGTGATGTCCATTCCGTCGTAAGCCACCTCGATGCCGCGTGATTCGAGTTCGCGCCGCTGCGCACTGTCCTCGTTCAGGATCGGGTTGGTGTTGTTGATGTGAATCAGTATCTTGCGCGTGGCTTTCGGCAGCTTGTCGAGCCAGACCATCATGCCGTTCTCGCCCGTCTGCGGCAGGTGCCCCATGTCGCGCGCGTACTTCTTCGACGCGCCCAGGGCGATCATTTCGTCGTCGCTCCAGCAGGTGCCGTCGACCAGCACGACGTCGGCCGCCTGCATGGCCGCCCACACCTCGGGCGTGATTTCGACCAGGCCGGGAGCGTAGTAGATGCGACCGCCCGAGCGCGTGTCCTCGATGGTGACGCCGATGTTGTCGCCCGGCACCGGCCGGTCGCGACGCGGCGAATACGGCGGCGCGTTGCTGAGCAGCGAATGCGCGCGGAAACGCAGGCCGGGCGCGCCGTCGATTTCGAAGATCGATTCGTCGATCGGCAACGGGTGCCAATTCACGCCGCTGTAGTGCCCGAGCAGGCGGAACAGCGGATTGCCCTGCGTCAGGTCTTCCTGCACCGGCGGCGTGCACCAGATTTCGTGCGGCTGACGGTGTTCGCGCAGCATGTACAGGCCGGTCGTGTGATCGATCTGGCCGTCGATCAGCACGATGGCGCGGACCGCCGTGTCGCGCAGGGCGCGCGCCGGCTGCAGTTCGGGGAACTGCTGGAACTGGGTCAGGATGTCGGGCGACGCGTTGAACAGCACCCAGTTCTCGTTGTCGCCGGTCACGGTGATCGACGACTGGGTGCGCGCGGTGGCGCGTATCGTGCCCTTGCGCAGGCCGTCGCAGTTGTGACAGTTGCAGTTCCACTGCGGGAAGCCGCCGCCCGCGCCGGACCCCAGTACGTGCAGTCGCATGCCCCTCCTCCGGTATCCGTGTGCGGATACTCTGATTCAAATGCAACGCGCCCGTTCAGGGCGCGTCACGGTATTCGTCCGGCCGGTCGCGTGACGCAGACCGGTGCTGCAGAGACCCGGGAGCTACCACTCGCCGGGTCCTCGCCACCTTAGCGGTTGGCGATGTACATCGTGATTTCGAAGCCGAAACGCAGGTCGGTGGCCTTGGGGGTTTGCCAGTTCATGTCTGTCTCCTGATGGTCGTTTGAAATAAGCGCGCTGTGTTGCAGCGCCCTTGCAGTATCGACCGCCCTGCTGCGCACCGCATCGCCAGCGGAATTAAGCGCGGCTCAGGAAATTCATGAAGGTCACCGCACGACATCGACCTTCACCCACAGCCGGCGCTGCGACTGCACGTCGCGCGTGCCGTAGCGGGTGATGCCGCGCTCGCCGATCTGTTCGCTGTAGCCGCTGCCGCCCAGTTCCATCCATTCGCCCAGCCGGCCGCGCACCGTGCTGACCAGCCGCGCGGTACGGATTTCGCCATACTGCGTTTCGGACAGCGATTCCTTCTGCGGCGAAATGTCCAGCGTCACCTGATCGCCATTGACGCGCGGCATGGCGTAGAAGCCGCTGCCGATGTCGCGGTACTCGGTACCCTGCGAAATGGCGCCACCCCGCGGACCGGCGATGATCTGCGTGAACGGCACCGGAATCGAGCTGCCGACCTGGATGAAGGCCGAGCCGCCCTCGACCACCTGCACCCGCTGCGACAGCCGGTCGGCCGAATTGCCGCGGGTCGACCAGACACGCGTCGCGACCCGGCTGTCGCCGCTGCGACCTTCGATGACCGTGCCGTCTTCGCCTTGGTCAGCCGTACCGACCGACACGCCGCCGGCGCGCACCTCGCCCGACACGGCGGCGCCCTCGCGCCGGATCGAATCGTCGTTGTCGTGCCGCACCGAAATCATCAGGCTGCGCAGCGGCGTGTCGATCGCCTCGATCGCCTGCTTCACGGCCAGCCGCGTGGCGGCGTCGGCGCGAATGAAGATGCGGTTGTTGGCCCCCGAAAGTGCCGCATCTTCGCCGACCAGCGGCTGCAGCGCCGGCAGCACCTGATCGGTCGTGCGATGCTTCAGCGGAATGATGTCGAGCTTCACCTGCGCCCAGGACACAATCGGCGCGCACAGCGCCAGACACAGCAGGAGGTGAATGAAGCGCGACACCCGCGACCGCCCTTACCGGCCGAGCGCGCCGAACACCTTCTTGGCCAGACTGCCGGCGGCGCCGACCGGGTTCTTGCGGATCGCCTTCTCTTCTTCGGCCACCATCTTGAACAGGCCGTCGAGCGCCTTTTCGGTCACGTAGTTGTCGAGATCGGCGTCTTCCTTGCTGATCACGCCATACTTTGCGCCCTTGGACGCGAATTTTTCGTAACTCTTGGCGAGGCCCACCTTGTCCATCGCCTGCTGCACGATGGGCAGAAAACGTTCCTTCAGCTGGACCGATGTCTTGCCCTTGAAATACTCGGTGCCGGAGGTTTCGCCGCCGGTCAGGATCTTTTTGGCGTCGTCGACACTCATGTCCTTGACCGCGCCGACCAGCAGTTGCTTGGCCTCGGGCACGGCAGCCTCGGCGGCACGGTTCATCGCGGTGATCAGTTCGTCGGCCTGCTTCTTCATGCCGAAGGTGCGCATCAGCTTTTCGGCCTGCTGCAGGCCATCCGGCAGCGGAATCTTCACCGCCTTGTTCTTCAGGAAACCATCCTGCCTGCCCAGCATGTCGACCGCCTTGGCCGCACCCTGGGTCAGCGCCTCCTTGAGGCCGCCGCCGGCGTCCTTGTCGGTGAGGTCGGACAGCGACAGGGCCCACACCTGGGTGCACATGACAAGACAGGCCACAAAACCGACAATCGCACGCATGGTCGAAATCCTTCTGATTGAACGAACGAACTGAGTCACCGGAACACCTCAACGATTATGTCCCGCAAATGGATGTCACCGATAGTGCTGGCGGTGCTGCTCGGTCTGGTCTGGCTGCTGCGCGGCCAGGGCTTTCCGGATCAGGCGCCGGCCGTGCCGGTCGCGCTGCTGGACGGCGGCCGGGTCGATTTTTCGCAGCCGCAGGGCCAGGTCAGGCTGGTCAACTTCTGGTCGACCTCGTGTGCGCCGTGCATCCGCGGCATGCCGGCGCTGGCCGACACGCATCACCGCTACCAGGCACGCGGCCTCGACGTGGTTGCCGTGGCGATGAGCTATGACGCGCCCAGCCACGTGCAGGCCTTCACCCGTCGCGAGGCGCTGCCGTTTCGCGTAGGCTTCGACCCGGTCGGCGAGGTGGCGCGCGGTTTTGGCGGCGTCAATGCCACGCCGACCACGTACCTGATCGACCGGCAGGGCCAGGTGGTCAGGAAGATCATCGGCATTCCCGATCATGCGGCGCTCGATGCGCTGATCGAAAACCTGCTCGACGCACCGTCCTGAACCTCCGACCCTGAACCTCCGCCCCTGACGTCTTCTTCCCGATGAAATCCCGCTATCTGATCGCGCTGCTGCTGGCCGCTGCAGTGCTCGTTGCATGGCTGTTCTGGCCACGCGGCATCGCGGTGGATACCGCAGCCGTCACACGCGCGCCGCTGACCCAGAGCGTCGTGGCCACCGGCCGCATCGCGACGCCAGCGCGCATCGAACTGGGCACCCAGGTCACCGCCATCATCGACGCCGTCGCGGTGCGCGAAGGCGCACAGGTGAAGGCGGGCGACGCACTGGTCATGCTGCGCGCCGCCGATGCCGAGGCGGCGGTCGAGCAGGCGCGCACCCAGATCCAGGAGTCGCAGGCGCGCCTGCGCCAGAACGACGCCGTCACGTTGCCGGTGGCCGAACAGGCCGTGCGTCAGGCCGAAGCCAACCTTAAGGTGGCCGACGCCGAGTACCAGCGCGCGCAGACGCTGGTGGCGCAGCAGTTCTTCTCGCCGTCGAAACTCGACGAGGCGGCGCGCCAGCTCGACAACGCGCGCGCGCAGCTGCGCACCGTGCAGGCACAGCGTGACGCCAGCCTGCCGCGCGGCGCCGAGCGGCAGGGCGCGCAGGCGCGGCTGGCCCAGTCGCAGGCCGCGCTGGCGTCGGCCCAGGCGCGGCGCGACCTGCTGACGCTGCGGGCGCCGGTCGACGCGCTGGTCGTCGCGCGCGACGCCGAGCCGGGCGACGTGGCCCAGGCCGGGCGCGCGCTGCTGACGCTGGCGCAATCCGGCGAAACCCGCATCTACGCCACGCTGGACGAAAAGAACCTGCGCCATCTGCAGCTCGACGCGCGCGCGCAGGCGGTGGCGGACGCCTTCCCGGGACAGGCCTTCGAAGCCGTGGTCTATTACATCGCGCCGGCCATCGATGCCCAGCGCGGCACGGTCGAAGTGCGCCTGCGCGTGCCCGAACCACCGGCCTTCCTGAAGCCGGACATGACGGTGTCGGTCGAGGTGGTGATCGGTCGCAGCGAGTCGGCGCTGTCGCTGCCGCTCGAAGCGGTGCGCGACGTCGAAACGCCCGAACCCTGGGTGCTGCTGGCGCGCGCGGACGAGGCGGTGAAGGTGCCGGTGAAGACCGGCCTGCGCGGCGTCGGCCGGATCGAAATCACCGAAGGCCTGGCCGAAGGCGACGTCGCCATCCTGCCCGCCGGCGGCGCCCTCGACGGCGACCGCATCCGGGTCAAACAGAGGAAAGTTTCAAGATGAAAGATTCAAGCGAAAGCCTCGCCGGTCTGACTTGCATCTTTGATCCTGCATCCTGCATCTGACGATGGCCCGCCCGCGCCTGCCATTCGAATTCCTGGTTGCGCTGCGCTTCCTTCGCGAAGGGCGCATGCAGACCGCACTGATCCTGCTCGGCGTGACCGGCGGCGTGGCGGTCATCGTCTTTCTGTCGCAACTGATCGCCCAGCTGCAATCCACGATCATCGACCGCGTGCTGGGCAGTCAGGCGCATGTGGTCGTACGGCCGCTGGAAGAGGTGAATCTGCGCGCCCGCAGCGATCCCGCAAGCACCGCGGTGATCGAGCCGCGTGCCCAGCGGCTGCGTTCGATTGACCAGTGGGAAGCCATCGTGAAACTGGCCGAGGATCAGCCCGGCGTGGTGGCTGTATCACCCGTGGTCAGCGGCCCGGCGTTCGCACTGCGCGGGCGCGCCAGCAAGTCGGTCGCACTGCTTGGCGTCGAACCCGACCGCTACCGGCGCATCGTCAAGATGGACACCTATATGGTGCGCGGCAAGTTCCAGGTCGAGGGCACGAATGCCATCATCGGCACCGAACTGGCGAAGGACCTCGGCGTGACGGTCGGCGACAAGGTGTTCCTGCGCGCCGCTGGCGGGCGCGACGAACTGCTGCAGGTCACCGGCCTGTTCGACATCGGCAACAAGGACCTGAACCGACGCTGGGTGTTCACGACGATGAAGCTCGCGCAGTCGCTGCTCGATCTGCCGGGCGGCGTATCGAACATCGACATCACGGTGACCGACATCTTCGATGCCAGCGAGGTGGCGGCGCGGCTGCAGGCGGGCAGCGGCATGACGGTGGACAGCTGGATGACGACCAATTCGCAGCTGCTGGCGGCGCTGCGCAACCAGTCGGTGTCGAACAACCTGATCCGCAGCTTCGTCATCATCATCGTCGCGCTCGGCATTTCCAGCGTGCTGGTGGTGAGCGTGGTGCAGAAGCAGAAGGAGATCGGCATCCTGCGCGCCATGGGCACCAGTTCGAACCGCATCATGGGCGTGTTCCTGCTGCAGGGCGCGCTGGTCGGTTTCGTCGGTGCACTGTCGGGCGTGGGACTGGCCTGGGCGCTGCTGCAGATCTTTTCGACCATCTACCGCACCGGCGACGGCGCGCCCATCTTCGAGCCTCAGCTCGACACCGGCATCGCGCTGTCGGCGGCCGGCATCGCGCTGGCGGTCGGTGTGCTGGCGGCGCTGATTCCGGCGCGCCGCGCCGCCAAGATGGACCCTGTCCAGGCGATCCGTGCATGACTGATGCGGCCGGCAAACCCGCCATCATTTCGATGCGCGGCCTGCGCAAGTCCTACGGCGTCGGCACGCCGGTGGAAACCGAAGTGCTGCACGGCATCGATGCCGATCTTGCCGAAGGCGAATTCTGTGCGCTGATCGGCCCCAGCGGCTCGGGCAAAAGCACACTGCTGAACCTGATCGGCCTGCTGGAGCCGCCCACTGCCGGCGAACTTTCGGTCGCCGGACAGTCGACAACAGGGTTGAACGAACAGGCGCTGACGGTGCTGCGCGGCCGTCACATCGGCTTCGTATTCCAGTTCCATCATCTGTTGCCGGCCTTCACGGCACTCGAAAACGTCATGATGCCGGCCATCATCGCGCACGGCGTGGCGACCGCTGAGGACGAGGCGGTGGCGCACGACCTGCTGGCGCGGGTGGGGCTGTCAAGCCATGAATACAAGAAGGCCGGTCAGCTGTCGGGCGGTCAGCAGCAGCGGGTGGCGATCGCCCGCGCGCTGTCGCTGTCACCGCGCCTGATTCTGGCCGACGAACCGACCGGCAATCTCGACACGCACACCGCGGATGATATCTTCGCGCTGTTGCGTGAATTCAACCGCGAGCGGGGCAGCGCCTGCCTCATCGTGACGCACGACCCGCGACTGGCCGCCCGCTGCGACCGTCGCATCGAACTGGTCGATGGCCGCCTCGCGGCTTCGACGTCTGTTGCAGAACCAGCCTGACCCCGCGCGGCGGGGTTGTTTCGATCCGACTGTTTCCGCATGGATTTCGCATGACCTCTGCCAACAACGCTTATCCGTCGGCCCTGCTGGCCCTGCTTGAAGACGCTGCGCGCCGCCCGGACGACAGCAGTGGAGACCGGCTGACCAGTCTGGTGGCGCTGCTCCGCCCGCACGGCCGCGAAGGCCTGGCTGCGGCCGAATCGCGTTTTCACGGCCTGTTGCGCCTGCTCGCCAGCCGCCCGGACCTCGCCGGCGCGTTGTCGCACTACCTGAAGACGGTGCTGGTATCGCGCATGCACCGCACGCTGTATTCCGAATCCGGCGTGCTGGCCAACCAGGGCTTTTTCAGCGGCCTCGTCAGCCGTGTGCTCGGCCGCATGCTGCCACCGGCGATCAATGACGACTTCCTGCGTGACCTGTTCAGCGAAGTGTTCGACGCCGCCGACGACGGCGAATGGATGATGGCCATTCCGCGCGAAGACTGGGAAACGCTGTTCGAGCGGCTGGATCTGGACGGCGAGACCTTCGCTGCGGCGCGCCGGCACTGCCGGCACGAACTGTTTGAAGCCATGCGCATGGCGTCGCACCGGCTGGCTGCACTGGGCATGGAACCGGCGCTGCTGCGCTACATGCCGGCGCTGGCGCGGCACGAGTCGCCTTTCCTTGCGCAGAGCGACGAAGTGCGCGAACTGATCCGGCTGCATGCCGGGAGCGAAACGCCTCAACCTTACGACGGCCACTTCGAAGTGCTGCTTGATCAGTGCAGCAGCTATATCGACACGATCCGGCGGCGTTCGCGCGAAGCCGGCGTGGGCGTGAATCTCGTGTTCCTGCTGGCCCGCATCGAACAGATCGCCGACCGCCTGCGCCTGCTGCGCACGCTGGCGCTGCCCGACAAGGCCGATGACCGACCCGCCTTGCGTGCCCGCGCGATCGATTTCTTCCTGCGGCTGGTGCAGCAGGAAAATCGCCGCAACAGCCTGCGTGACCTGTTCACCGGCACCACGCAGTTGCTGGCACGCCGGGTGACCGAGCAGGCCAGCCGTTCGGGCGAACACTATGTAACGGGCACGCGCAGCGAGTTCGTCGCCATGTTCCGCGCCGCAGCCGGCGCCGGCGTGATCATCGGCACCATGGCGCTGATCAAGATCCTGATTTCCAGACTCGGGCTGCCGCCGGTATGGGAAGCCGTTGCCTACAGCCTCGACTACGGTCTGGGCTTCGTGCTGATCCATATCCTGCACCTGACCATCGCCACCAAACAGCCGGCGATGACGGCCGCCACGCTTGCCGCCGCGCTCGACGGCAAGCAGAGCCGCGACGCGCGCCTGGGCGTGCTGGTCGAACTGGCGGCACAGGTCAGCCGTACGCAGTGGATATCGATTGCCGGCAACGTCAGCATCGGCTTCATCATGGCGCTGTCCATCGCCATGACGGCGGGCCAGTTCATCGACTGGCATCCGGTCGACCCGGTCAAGGGCGCCCACCTGCTGCACGACCTGCACCCCTGGCAGAGTCTCGCCATCCTGCACGCGGCGATCGCCGGTGTGTTCCTGTTCCTCAGCGGCCTGATTTCCGGCTACTACGACAACCAGTCGCTGTACCACCGCGTACCGGAGCGCCTGATGCGCGTGAAATGGCTGCGCGCCGTGCTCGGCGAAGCCCGGCTGGCACGCTTCGCACGCTATATCGAACTCAACCTGGGCGCGCTGGCCGGCAACTTCCTGTTCGGCTGCATGCTCGGCAGCACGCCGGTCATCGGCACCCTGCTCGGACTGCCGCTGGACATCCGCCACGTCGCGTTCGCGTCGGCCAATCTCGCCTACGGTCTCGAAGCGTTGAGCTTCGATGTGGACTGGCACGCCATCGCCATCGGCGCGCTCGGTGTCGTGCTGATCGGCCTGACCAACCTGACCGTGAGCTTCAGCCTCGCGATGCGGGTGGCCCTGCGCTCGCGCGGCATCCAGCCGGAACACACGCGCGGACTGTCAGTGAAGCTCGCCCGGCGCTTCCTGACCCGCCCGCGCGACTTCTTCTGGCCGCCGAAGGACCCGCCCGCCGAGGCCGAACAGCTCAGCGAACCCGGACGTTGATCGTGCCCCCGCCGCGTATTCGGGGTGGGGATCGCCAGCGGGCGCGGCGCGGGGGTTTCGGCGAGCACCGCGACGGCTTCACGACTGGCGACGTCGCTTGTAGGAGCGGGCCCCGTCCGCGATACACGCGTTGATCGTGCCCAGTCGCGTATTCGGGGTGCGGATCGCCTGCAGGGCAGGCTCCTGCGAAAACCATCAAACGTTCAAAGCGCCGGCGACGTTTTTCGCAGGAGCGGACCCCGTCTGCGATGCGCACGGTGATCGCTACACCTCCAGCGGGTCGACGTCGATGTGCCAGCGCAGGCCGCGTGCGAGGCGCAGGCGGTACAGGTTGTCGAGCCACGGAATGAGCAGCGCACGCAGCGGCGGGCGGCTGCGCGCTTCGACCACCAACTGGGCGCGCTCGCGCCCGGCCCGACGCACCATGCGCATCGGCACCACGTCGTACACCCGCACGCCTTCGACGTCGAGCGCCAGCGCGGCGCGGCGGGCGGCGGCGAGAAATTCGGTGGCCAGTGCCAGCTCGGGCGCGTCGGCGCTCAGCATGATCTGGAAGCCGTGCGGCGGCAGACCCAGCTGGGCGCGTTCGGCCAGCTGGCTGCGCGCGAAGCCGTCGAAGTCGTGCGCGCGCAGCGCGGCGAACAACGGGTGATCGGGCTGCGCCGTCTGGATCAGAACTTCGCCGGCGGTACCGGCCCGGCCGGCACGGCCGCCGACCTGCATCAGCTGGGCGAACAGCCGCTCCTGCGCGCGGAAGTCGGCGGCGTGCAGCGACGCGTCGGCGCCGACCACGCCAACCAGCGTGATGCCCGGAAAATCGTGGCCCTTGGCGAGCAGTTGCGTGCCGACCACCAGATCGACCGCGCCCGAGCGGATCAAATCGAGCTGCTGCTGCCAGTGTTCGCGCCCGCGCACGTTGTCGCGGTCGATGCGCAGCAGGCGCGCCGCCGGGAAGCGGCTGGCCAGCGTTTCTTCGAGGCGCTGGGTGCCGCGGCCGTAGCCCTGGATGTCCTGATTGCCGCAGGTCGGACAGGCGCGCGGCACCGGGCCTTCGGCGCCACAGTGGTGACAGCGGAGCCGACGATCCACCGCATGCAGCACCAGATGGGCGGAACACTGGGTGCAGCTCGCCGCCCAGCCGCACGCCGGACAGCTCAGCACCGGCGCGTAACCGCGTCGGTTGATGAACAGCAGACTCTGTTCACCCCGTTCCAGCCGCTGTTCGATGGCCTTGAGCAGGGGTGCGCTGAGGCCTTCTTCGGCGCGCTGCACGCGCGTATCGATCAGTTTGACCGTCGGCAGACTGGCGTCGCCGGCGCGCGTGGTGAGACGCAGCCAGCGGTAGCGGCCCTCGATGGCGTGGCGCAACGATTCCAGCGACGGCGTCGCGCTGCCCAGCACGATCGGCACATCTTCCGCGCGCGCGCGCCAGATCGCGACGTCGCGCGCCGAATAGCGCACGCCTTCGGTCTGCCGGAACGACGCGTCGTGCTCCTCGTCGAGCACGATGCAACCCAGGCGCGGCAGCGGCACGAACACCGCCAGCCGCGTACCGAGCACGATGTCCGCCTCGCCGGACTGCGCGGCCGCCCAGGCCATCGCGCGCGCGCCGTCGCTCATTTCACTGTGCATCACGTGCAGGCAGGCGCGCGGAAAGCGCGCCGCGACACGCGCCTGCAACTGCGGTGTCAACGCGATTTCCGGCACCAGCAGCAGGCTTTGCCGTCCGGCGGCGATCTGCGTTTCGATCAGCCGCAGATAGACTTCGGTCTTGCCGCTGCCGGTCACGCCGTGCAGCAGGCTGACCGCGTAACCGGGGCGCTCCAGCAGCGCCGCCAGCGCGCTGGCCTGGTCGGTGCCGAGCGCATGTCCCGTTTCGGCTGGCGCATCGGCCAGCGCGATTTCGATCAGGCCGCGTTCAAGCAGCGTTTGCATCACCGTACCGGCGCGCGCCGACAGCGCGCGCAATTCGCCCTCGTTCAGCGACCCGGCGTCGATCAGCGCAGTGATGAGTTTGCGACCGACGTCGCGCGCCGACAGGGCGTCGAGCTCGGAGCGGCCGGCGTCGGTGGCGCGCAACCGGCGCACCGCTCTCTGCGCGCGCGTGGCACTGATCGCCGGCGGCGCGGCCATCGCGGCGACTTCGCCGATCGGCTGCTGATAATAGTGGGCGACGAAATCGACCAGTGCGCGCCAGCTGGCCGGCAACGGCACGCTCCGGGTGTCGACGGCGAGCAGCGACTTGATGCGCGCCGGGTCGAGGTCGGCGCTGGCGCACCAGCCCCAGGCGATGCCCCAGACTTCACTGCGGCCGAACGGTACCCGGACACGGCAGCCCGGTTCGACCTCGGGGAAAGCCGACGCGTCATAGTCGAACAGCGTCGGAATCGGCCGCGCCAGCGCCACCCGCAACAAGCTACCGGGTGGTCGCAGTGACGCGCTATCCAAGGCCTGTCGGGCGCTATCAATGGATTCAGTCACTTGCGGCATATCGTTCAAGAAGACTGATCGATCCGGGCCGCAAGCCACTCAGGCGACACGGGTTTGAGGCGTGAAAAGGCTGTGGATAACTTTGTGGGAAACTTCGTTGCAATCAGTGACTTGACCGGACGCTTTTTCCACCAAATTTTTGAACAGGCGTCAAGAAAAAAACTTATCCATTAAAACCAATCACTTGGCCATCAAGGAAAAACCGGCTTGTCCGTCTGTGGCGTGCCGGCGCCCTGAGCGGCCGACTGTGCATAAGTCAACCCCTGCGGCACTTTTGTACACCTTGCGCAAAGCGCCGCAGGACGCGGTTCATACGCCTGCAGCGGCGCGAATCGACCGGCTGTGGCGGTGTACGGCTTCCACCAGCGCGGAAACGTGCTCCGGGGGCGTGTGTTGCGAAATGCCGTGGCCGAGATTGAACACATGACCCGGGTGCGGACCGTAACTGTCGAGAATGCGCTCGGCTTCCCGGGCGATCGACGCCGGATGCGCGAACAGCGCGGTCGGATCGAAATTGCCCTGCAGCGCGACCTTGTGACCGACGCGCTGGCGCGCCAGACCGATGTCGGTCGTCCAGTCCAGCCCGAGTGCATCGGCGCCGGCTTCGGCCTGCGCTTCCAGCCACTGCCCGCCGCCCTTGGTGAACATGATGACCGGCACGCGCTCGCCGTCGTGCTCGCGCTTCAGGCCGGCAATGATGCGCTGCATGTAGGCCAGCGAAAATTCGAGATAGCCGTGCGCCGACAGGGCACCGCCCCATGAATCGAAAATCATGACCGCCTGCGCGCCGGCTTCGATCTGCGCATTCAGGTAGTCGGTGACCGCCTGCGCGGTGACGTCCAGCAGGTGGTGCAGCAGATCGGGGCGGTCCAGCATCAGCGTCTTCAGGTGACGGTAGTCATCCGATGCACCGCCTTCGACCATATAGCTGGCCAGTGTCCACGGGCTGCCCGAGAAGCCGATCAGCGGTACCGAATTGTCGAGCGCGCGGCGGATTTCGCTGACCGCATCGACGACATAGCGCAATTCGGCGTGCGGATCGGGCGCCCGCAGTGCATGGATGGCGGCTTCCGAGCGCACCGGACGTTCGAACTTCGGGCCTTCGCCTTCGGCAAAGTACAGGCCCAGCCCCATCGCATCGGGCACGGTCAGGATGTCGGAAAACAGGATGGCGGCGTCGAGCGGGAAACGTTCCAGCGGCTGCAGCGTGACTTCGCAGGCCATGGCCGGCGACTTGCACAGCTGCAGGAAGCTGCCGGCGCGACGGCGCGTCGCGCAGTACTCAGGCAGGTAGCGGCCGGCCTGGCGCATCAGCCAGATCGGCGTGTGATCGGTCGGCTGGCGCAGCAGTGCGCGCAGGAAGGCGTCGTTGCGGGGAGCGGCCATGGTGAGTCCCGGAGGGTTGGTACGAGCGGTTTTCGCAGGCCGCAAGGATAGCCGATGCGGCCGCCCCTCGGCGAGGCGGCACTACTTGCGCCAGAAGCCCGGCGTGAAGAGGATGAGCAGCGAAAAAACTTCGAGACGCCCCAGCAGCATGGCGAAGCTGCACACCCAGGTCTGGAAGTCGGTCAGTGACGAAAAATTGGTGGCCGGGCCGACTTCCTGCAGGCCGGGGCCGATGTTGTTGATGCATGAAAACGCGGCCGTGAAGGCGGTCAGGAAATCGCCGCCGGACAGCAGCAACACGAAGGTCACGAGCACGATGCTCATGAAGTACACGAAGATGAAACCCAGCACCGCTTGCGCCACGCGATCCGGCACCGGGGTGCGGCCGACACGCAGCGGATACACCGCCGCAGGGTGGATGAGGCGCACCATTTCGCGCCGGCTCTGGCCCATCAGTACCAGCGTGCGCATCATCTTGATGCCGCCGCCGGTCGAACCCGAACTTGCCGTGATTGCGCCGAGAAACAGCATCCACAGCGGCGCAAACAGCGGCCAGGTGCCGTAATCGGTACTGGCGTAACCGCTGCTGGTCGCGATCGACACCAGGTTGAAGGCCACATGGCGCGCGGTCAGCAGAAAATCTTCGTGCACGTCCTGAAAATGGATGTAGAGCGTAAGGCCGACAAAACTGCTACCCAGCACGAGCAGGATGGATTTGGCTTCGGCATCGCGCAGGTAGGGCCCGACCGAGCGGCGCTGGAAGGCGACGAAGTGGGTCGCGAAGTTCATGCTCGCAAAGATCATGAACAGGATCAGCACCCCTTCGATGACGACCGAGTCGAAGGCGCCGATGCTCGCGTCACGGGTCGAAAACCCACCCAGCCCGAGCGCGGAAAACCCGTGGCAGATGGCGTCTATCCAGTCCATGCCAGCCAGCTTCAGTGAAAGGATGCACAGGATAGTCAGGCCGATGTACATCGAATACAGGGCCTTGGCCGTATCGGTGATGCGGGCTGTCAGCTTGTTTTCCTTCATCGGACCGGGCATTTCAGCCTTGTACAGCTGCATGCCCCCGACACCGAGCAGCGGCAGGATGGCGACCGCAAACACGATGATGCCCATGCCGCCCAGCCACTGCAGCAGGTGGCGCCACAGGTTCAGTGCCGGCGGCAGCGTGTCGAGCCCGACCAGCGTGGTGGCGCCGGTCGTGGTCAGCGACGACATCGCCTCGAACAGCGCATCGGTGAAGCTCAACGATTCAAGTGTGAGCATGAAGGGCACCGTGGCGATGACCGCCATGCACAGCCAGGCCGAACTGACCAGCATGAAGCCGTCGCGCGGCTTGAGTTCGGCGTAGCGCCCGCGCGTGCCCAGATAAAGCAGCAGTCCGCTGACCGCACTGATCGCCATGCCGTCGACGAAAGGCATGGCCGAGCCGTCGTCGTAGATCAGTGCGCAGGCGATCGGCACGAGGTAGGCCGCGCTGAACACGATCAGCAGGCGGCCCAGTACATTGATGACCGACAGCATCAGAGAAACCCGAAGCCGACCTGGAACAGCCGCTCGACGCGCGACACCAGCTTCTGGCTGGAGCAGAACACGATCACGTGGTCTTCCGGTTCGATCACCGTGTCGTGGTGCGGAATGATCACCACGTCGTGCGTTTGCTGCACCGCCTGATCGGACACGCCTATCGTGACCGGCCGATCCGTGCGGCGCACGATGGCGGCGATCAGGGCGCCTTCGGGCAGACCGATTTCCTCAATCGGCCGGCCGATCACCTTCGACGTCTTGCGGTCGCCATGGACCACCAGTTCGAGCGCCTCGGCGGCACCGCGGCGCAGGCTGTGCACCGCAACCACGTCACCGCGGCGTACGTGGGCGAGCAGCGAACCGATCGACACCTGGGCCGGCGAAATGGCGATGTCGATCGCGCCCGCCTGCACCAGGTCGACGTAGGCCTTGCGGTTGATCAGCGCGACGACGCGACGCGCACCCATGCGCTTGGCCATCAGGCTGGACATGATGTTGTTCTCGTCGTCGTTGGTGAGCGCGAGATACAGGTCCATGTCGTCGATGTTCTCGGCTTCCAGCAACACCTCGTCGGTGGTGTCGCCGGCCAGTACCAGCGTCTTCGGCAGATGGGTGGACAGGAACTCCGCGCGCACCCTCGAGTGTTCGATCAGCTTGAGCTCGTAATCCTTTTCGAGCGATGTGGCGAGCCGGAAGCCGATGTTGCCGCCGCCGGCGATCATGATGCGGCGCATCGGCTTGTCGAGCCGGCGCAGTTCGGCGGTGACCGCGCGGATGTGTTCGCTGGCCGCCAGACAGAACACCTCGTCACCCGGTTCGATCACCGTATTGCCGTCGGGAATGATGGCGTTGTTGCGCCGGTAGATGGCCGCGATGCGGGCGTCGATGCCCGGCAGGTGCTGACGCAGCGCCTTCACCGGCCCGCCGACCAGCGGCCCGCCGCCGACCGCGCGCACCGCCACCATCGTCACCCGGCCCTTGCCGAATTCGAGCACCTGCAGCGCTTCCGGAAAAGCGATCAGCCGCTTCAGGTAGTCGGTGACTTCCTGTTCCGGACAGATCGAGAAATCGACCGCAAAGTTGTCGTCGTCCAGCAGCTGCGGATAGTCGGCGTAATCGATCGAGCGCAGCCGGGCGATGCGGGTGGGCAGATTGAACAGCGTCTGCGCGATGCGACAGGCGCACAGATTGGTCTGGTCGGACGCGGTGACCGCGATCAGCAGGTCGGCATCTTCGGCGCCGGCCTGGCGCATCACCAGCGGACTGGCGCCGTTGCCGAACACCACGCGCAGGTCCAGCCTGTCCTGCAATGCCTGCAGACGATCGGCGTCGGTATCGACAACAGTGATGTCGTTCGATTCCGACACCAGATTTTCGGCCACTGACGAGCCGACCTGACCCGCGCCCAGGATGATGATCTTCACGCGCCCGCCTTGCGAAAAAGTTGCGCGAGTGTAGCGGCAACACGGCTGCTGCGGTGCAGCAGCGCGGTGTTCAGCCGGCTTTCACTCAGGTTTCACTCGGAATTCAGACGCCGCCCAGCATGCCTTCGCGCTCGATGAAGGCGATGATGAAGTCGAGGTTGTGGCCGGTTTTCATGTTCGAGAACACGAACGGTCGCTCGCCGCGCATCTTTTTCGCGTCGCGCTCCATCACCTCCAGCGACGCGCCGACCATGGGCGCGAGATCGATCTTGTTGATGATGAGCAGGTCGGACTTGCAGATGCCCGGCCCGCCCTTGCGCGGAATCTTGTCGCCAGCTGCCACGTCGATCACGTACAGCGTAAGGTCGGACAGTTCCGGGCTGAAGGTCGCCGCAAGATTGTCGCCGCCGGATTCGATCAGGATCACGTCCAGCCCGGAAAAGCGCGCATTGAGCCGCGCAACGGCTTCCAGGTTGATCGACGCGTCCTCGCGGATCGCGGTGTGCGGGCAGCCGCCGGTTTCCACACCGATGATGCGTTCCGGCGGCAGCGCCTGGTTGCGCACCAGAAACTGGGCGTCTTCTTCGGTGTAGATGTCGTTGGTCACCGCCGCGATGTTGTAGCGGCTGCGCAGCGCAAGGCACAGCGCGAGCGTCAGCGCCGTCTTGCCCGAACCGACCGGGCCGCCGATGCCCACGCGCAGCGGCGGGCGGGGAGTGGGTGAAGTCATGAGGTGTCCTTTCAGGCTGAAATCATTCTGCGCACGTAATTGACGCACGGATCGCGGGCAGGGCCCGCTCCGAAGGGCAGCACCGCACAAGGTTCTCGCAGGAGCGGGCCCTGCCCGCGATCCGTCTGCAAGCAACCGACAGGCCCCGGGTTGGTCACCTCTCGTCGCACCGGATCGGCGCCCGAACGAGACAACGGATCAAGTGCCGCCGTCATGATCTGAACAACCGCGAATACTGCGTTTCGTGTCGGCAACTGGCGATGGCCAGACCGGGCGCGAAGTTGCTCCAGTCGGCACGCGGCAGGTTGATGGCGGCGTCGACGCGCGACGGGATGGCCTCGCCCAGCATCATCAGCAGGCGCTGGCCGGCGGTCTGGCCGAGCGGCACCGCCTTGATCGCCGCCATCACCTGATTTTCCGCCCAGGCCCAGGTCCAGGCGGTCAGCGCCGGTGCGACCGGAACATCGAGCGCCGCTGCGGCGCCGGACCAGGCGGTGGGAAACGCCGGCTCGTGGATGTCCGCAAGCGCATCGGCGACGCCGCGGCAGGCGTCGAGCGCCTTGAGCAACTGCGTGCACGAATAGCCCATCTGCACCGTTTCGGCGCGCAGTTCGGCCGCCTCGCGGCTGGCCAGATAGTCGTCGTTGAGCGCCGCGAGCGCGCTGTGATCGGCCGCTGACCAGGCGCGCATCAGCGTCGCCAGCAAAGGCAGTTCAAAGCGCGCGACACCGGCGTCGAGCACGGCCCGTATCCATTCGCCGGCATCCGCTTCGGTGCGGATGGCGCCGCCATCCACCTGCCACTCCAGCCCCTGCGAATAGCTGAACGCACCGACCGGCAGCGTCGGGCTGGCCAGATGCAGCAGGCGGACAAGCGCCAGGGGTGTCACGCAGCGCCACCAAACAGATGCAGTTTCGCGCCGGTTTCCTCGGCATGGGCGTGCGTGTGGTGCGCCGGCTGGCCGCCATAGGCGCCGGCCTCCGGTTCGAAGGGCGCGCGGGCTTCGGTCACCTCCAGCCCCAGACCTGCCAGCATCTGCGCCAGCACATGGTCGGCGGCCAGCCGCAGCAGGCCGGACTGCACTTCGACCGCTACATGGCGATTGCCGAGGTGATAGGCCGCCCGCGCGACGAGCAGCGCATCGGCGCTGCGCGCCTCGGTCACCGTTTCGGCGGCCGCAACGACCTGCACGACGCGGCCATCGTTGCCAGCCAGCCGGTCGCCGCTGCGCAGTATCGTGCCGCGCGGCAGGAACAGGCCGACCTCTTCGCCCGAATCGAGGTGCGTGCGCAGCCGGCATTTGGCGCGCAGCTCGAAAGAAAGCGTCAGTGTTCCGGCCGGCACGGCGTCGGCCGGCGCGAAGGATTCGATCAGCAGCATGTAGCAGAAGGTAGTATTGGTATAACGCTATTCATCGCGTGTTCATCATCTGTTTATTGCACGCCTGTACAGATTGGCTTAGAATTTGCGGAAATGGACTGGGAGAACCCGGTCGGCGTCTGGCCTCGGTGAGTTCACCGGGGCTTTTCGCTTTCTGGGGACGGATAAATCTTCAGGCCCCAGTTCTCGAAACCTTCCCCCACTTTGCTCCGCCCGCCGCTACAGAAGAATTTGCGTCGCAATGCCTCAAAGGCGCGGTTGGCTTGTCCCGGTCGCAATACGCTTAGACCAATGGGCCTGGCTACCAGATCTGCCAGTTGCAGACCGGACGAATTCACTTGCTTGTTGGCGAACACGATGTCGAATGGAAGCGCGATTCCCGGCCGATTGGCGCCGTCGCAGATGCGACGGAACTCAAGCTCCAGTTCTCCATCCTCCTTCTTGCCCCGGCACTCAACGACCACGTGGGTCTTGGCTCCGTCTTGCTTTTTCTCCTGCATCAACTCGTAAAGCGTCTCCAGGCAGAAGCCCAGCGCCAGGTGGTAGGGGTTCTCGGGCACACCGCCGCGACTGCGCAGTTGCATCTTGTCAATCACACAGCTGATCAGGATGAAGTTGCTCTGATCGATGATGTCCGTCAGTTCATCGAGAAACCGTTGCTTGTTATGGCGGTTGGCAAAACGGAATGCCCCGGTCTCCTTGCGGATTTCGGTTTCATGCAGCACGACCAGATCGTGCCCGAAGTGGTGGAATTTGAACTTCTGCAGCGCTGGTGCAACCCATTCAGCGTAATGACGTTTATGAAAAACGCAAAAAGCCAGTACGAACAGGGGGTAGTTGGGATCCAGGGTCTGCATGCCGTGATCGCCACTTTCGTCGACGTACACGACGTAGTTGCTGAACTTCCCTGTAGCTGCCTCAGCCGACGGCTCACTTTCCTCAACGTCGAATAGACCAAACTGCGGATGCCCTCCATTGTTTGTCATGCGGCCTCCTTCGTTTGATGGCCGCAGATGTTAGCGCGACGAGCTTGCAGGCGGCATTCAGAACAGGAAATAGCGCTGCGCCATCGGCAGCACCTCGGCCGGCTCGCACACCAGCAGTTCGCCGTCGGCGCGCACGGCGTAGGTTTCCGGATCGACGTCGATCTGCGGCTGCCAGCTGTTGAGCACCATGTCGGACTTGCGGATCGTACGCGTGTTGCGCACCGGTTCGAGCCGTTTGGCGAGACCCAGTGCGGCCACGCGCGGGTTGTGCAGCGCCGCCTGCGACACGAAGGTGAGCGAGGTGCGCAGGCCGCCCCCGAAGCTGCCGAACATCGGCCGGTAGTGCACCGGCTGCGGCGTGGGGATCGAGGCGTTCGGGTCGCCCATCGCGGCCGCGGCAATCATGCCGCCCTTCAGGATCAGACTGGGCTTGACGCCGAAGAAGGCCGGCTTCCACAGCACCAGATCGGCCAGCTTGCCGGTTTCGATCGAGCCGACGATGTGGCCGATGCCGTGCGTGATGGCCGGGTTGATCGTGTACTTCGCGATGTAGCGACGCACGCGGAAATTGTCGGCCGCTGGCGACGTGCCGGACGCATCGCTCAAGGTGCCGCGCTGCAGCTTCATCTTGTGCGCGGTCTGCCAGGTACGGATGATCACTTCGCCGACCCGGCCCATGGCCTGCGAGTCGGACGACATCATCGAGAAGGCGCCGAGGTCATGCAGGATGTCTTCGGCGGCGATCGTTTCGCGCCGGATGCGGCTTTCGGCGAAGGCCACGTCTTCGGCGATGGCGGCGTCGAGGTGGTGGCACACCATCAGCATATCGAGATGCTCGTCGATGGTGTTGACCGTATAGGGCATCGTCGGGTTGGTCGATGACGGCAGCACGTTCGGCATCGACGCCGCGCGCAGGATGTCCGGCGCGTGACCACCGCCCGCGCCTTCGGTGTGGAAGGTGTGGATGGTGCGGTCCTTGAACGCGGCGATGGTGGTTTCGACGAAGCCGGATTCGTTCAGCGTGTCGGTATGGATGGCGACCTGCACATCCATGTCTTCGGCCACCGACAGGCAATTGTCGATGGCGGCCGGCGTGGTGCCCCAGTCCTCGTGCAGCTTCAGTCCGATCACGCCCGCTTCAACCTGTTCGCGCAGCGGGCCGGGCAACGAGGCATTGCCCTTGCCGAGAAAGCCGAGGTTCATCGGAAACGCTTCGGCCGCGGCCAGCATCGAGTGGATGTGCCACGGACCGGGCGTGCACGTGGTGGCATAGGTGCCGGTGGCCGGTCCGGTGCCGCCGCCCAGCATCGTCGTGACGCCGGACATCAGCGCCTCCTCGATCTGCTGCGGGCAGATGAAGTGGATGTGGCTGTCGATGCCGCCAGCGGTGACGATCATGCCTTCGCCGGCGATGATTTCGGTGCCCGGGCCGATGACGATGCCGACACCGGGCTGGATGTCCGGATTGCCGGCCTTGCCGATGGCGGCGATGAAGCCGTTCTTCAGGCCGATGTCGGCCTTGACGATGCCCCAGTGGTCGACGATCAGCGCGTTGGTGATGACGGTATCCATCACGTCGGCGCTCAGGCGCTGGCTCTGGCCCATGCCGTCGCGGATCACCTTGCCGCCGCCGAACTTCACCTCTTCGCCGTAGATCGTGTAGTCGCGTTCGACCTCGATCCACAGTCCGGTGTCGGCCAGCCGGACGCGGTCGCCGGTGGTCGGGCCGAACATTTCCGCATAGGCCTGCCGGCTGATCCGTGTGCTCATCGGAACGCGATCACCGGCTCACTGCTTGCCGAACATGCGGCGCGCTGCGCGGGCACGCCGGCGCATCACCACTGCACCCACGCCGCCGAGGATGGCCGCGGCGGCGATCATCGCGACATGGTCGGGCTGGCTGACCAGATGCATCAGGTTTGCCACAAGACTACCGTGGTGGTCACCCATGTCTGCCGAGGCTGCATTGCTCCACAGCGCCACAAGCGCCACTGTCGTTCTGGTCATGTCCTGTCTCCAAGGGGGTCAAGCGGGCCCTGAACGCGGCCCTGAAATCCGAAAACCCGGCGGTCGCCGGCCAGTGCGACCAGCTGCACGGTGCGCAGCTGGCCAGGTTCGAAACGCACCGCGGTACCGGCTGCGATGTCCAGCCGGAAACCACGCGCCGCGGCCCGGTCGAAATCGAGCCCGTCGTTGGTTTCGGCAAAGTGGTAGTGCGAACCGACCTGTACCGGCCGGTCGCCGGTGTTGCGCACGTCGAGCGTGATCATCGCGCGGCCGGCGTTGAGTTCGATGTCGCCGTCGGCGACCTGCATCTGTCCGGGAATCATGTGTTGTTCCTGACTGGCTTCATATCTGTCGTGCGGTTGTGCAGGTGGGGATGTTGGGCATCGCTGCGCTCACCCCAACCTGCGGATGCTGGCGAGAATCTTCTGTCGTTTCACGTTTGGCTTCATTCCGGATTTCCGGGTGGGATGTTGGGCATCGCTGCGCTCACCCCAACCTACGGGTTCTCGCCTTACGCGACGGGTTTCGTAGGTTGGGGTGAGCGCAGCGATGCCCAACAACGACGGCGTGCCGGCCGCGACACCCGGCGACGCAAGGCTTGCGCATCCGTCGCCTCACCCCGAGCGCGCACCAAAACGGTAATCACGCACGGGCTTGGTGCCTGCTTCGCCCTCTGCGCTGTCCTGCTTCTTCGACAGCAGATCACGCACCAGCAGCAGGTTCACCAGCAATTCTTCGTCGTCGGTCAATTCTTCGATCTCGGACAGGGTCCGGGTGCGGTAATCGAGGTCGACCCGCAGCGCGTCGAGATTGACCGACACGCCGAGCGTGCGCCGCACGCTGAGCTTGAAGCGCGCAAGACGACGGGCCAGCTCGACTTCCTCATCGCTCACCGAATCGCCTCACTGTATGGGTTGGTGGACGGTTACCAGCTTGGTGCCGTCGGGGAAGGTGGCTTCCACCTGTATGTCCGGAATCATTTCCGGCACACCTTCCATGACGTCGTCACGGCCGAGCAGGGTGGTGCCGAAGCTCATCAGTTCGGCCACGCTGCGACCGTCGCGCGCGCCTTCCATGATGGCGGCGGTGATCAACGCCACCGCTTCCGGGTAGTTCAGCTTCAGACCGCGCGCACGCCGGCGTTCGGCGAGCAGGGCCGCGGTGAAGATGAGCAGCTTGTCTTTTTCGCGTGGCGTCAGTTCCATCGTTGTTCTTTTCTTCCGCTTTCAGGGGTGTCGAACTGCTTGTCCATCGACCATCAGGTCGCCCAGATCCGCGGCGGCTGTGCCGCCCGCCCGGTCATTGCCGGTCGCACCAGCGACCACAGATGCACGAACCATGCCCGGGCCGACTGGCTGCAGGCCCCGCGGTAACGCGCCACCAGCAGACCGGGCAAGCGGGTGACGCCGCCGTCGCCCCGGGCACAGGGCAGCGCGCGGCAGGCGGCCAGCAAGGCGTCATCGGCGTCGAAACCTGCGCACAGCAGCGTACCGAACACCGGCGCACCGGCCAGTCCGGCGGCCGACTGCAGCAGCGGCGAATCGCCATCCAGCCGCGCCTGTTCGAGCCACAGCGTCCTGCCGGCACGCGCGATGCGGGTGTCGAGCTTCAGTTCGCCGCGGGAAAAGCGCTCGCCGCTGGCCGTGCGGCCGAGGCAGTAGAGGTCCAGACCGATGAAGTGCGCGCCGGCATCCAGCTCGATGCGGCTGGCGATGTGCGCCCGCGCGCCGTCGAACACGATGGCTTCCTGCGGCAGCCATTCGACGCAGGCGCCGGCGCCGATGTGCATCGACAGACCGGACTGCGCAGCCGGCCCGGCGCTGCGATACCACTTGGTCGCGCCCGGTGTGGTGATCAGCGCATGCGCGCCGGCGGCGGCGGTGATATCCGCCTGCAGCGCGTCACCGCCTGCGATGCCGCCCGGCGGATGCAGCAGCAGGGTGTGGCAGACCGCGTCGCCTTCGGGATAGAGCGCCTTCTGCACGCGCAGCGGACCGACGTGTTCGCGCCGCGCGAGCACGCTGCGGCTGCCGGACAGGCGGTAGTCGAGCGCGATGCGGGCCTGCCAGCCGGCCGGGGCATGCGGCGGTAAGAGAGGTGCCATCGAAGCGGTCATCGGCGTTGCGTCCATCGGATGATGGTAAACGACTGTTCGTACCGAAGGCGGCAACGGAACCGTTGACCGATTGGCGACACCAAGCAGCGTGTTATCCGAACCTGACTTTCCGGGGGCTTCATGAAGCGATTGTCGGCAGCAATCTGTCTCAGCGCGCTGTGTGCTTCGGCCCCGGCCGATGACGCGACGGTGTCGAACGACGCCCTGTACGAGCGCGTGCCGGGCGCGGCCCGCACGGTGTTCCAGCTGTACGCGAAAAGCGCGCGCGGTACCTCGAGCGGATCGGCGGTCATGGTCGGCCCGGGTCTGCTGGCGACCAGCTGCCATGTGCTCGGCGAGGCGACGCACGGCGTCGTGGTGCAGACCGGCGAGGCACTGACCGTCGATCTGGTCGCGGCCGATTACCGGCGCGACCTGTGCATCCTCCAATCCGACCAGATCGGCACGCGCGCCGCGCCGCTGATTCCGTCCAGCCAGGTCAGCAAGCGCGACGTGGTGTTCAGCCTCGGCTTCACCGCCGGGCGCTTCGCTTACGACGTGGGCGAGGTGAAGCAGCTGTATGCGATGGATGGCAGCCGCGTGCTGCGCGGCAGCGCCGCCTTTGCCGCCGGCGCCTCCGGCGGCGGGCTGTTCGACCATGAGGGTCGGCTCATCGGCATCCTGACCTTCTACAAGCTCAGTCCGGACAAGAGCATGTTCTTTGCCATCCCGGCCGACTGGGTGCCCGAGGTTCTGGCGGCCGGCATCAAGCCTCGCCTGCCCGATCAGACGCCTTTCTGGGCCGAAGCGGATGCCACGCGCGCGCCTTTCCTGCAGGCGGTGCAGTTCGAACACGAAAGGCGCTGGGACGAGCTGGCGCGACACTGCCGCGGCTGGCTGATGGCGCAGCCGGATTCGGTCGAGGCGCGCGACATGCTCGAACTTGCGCGGGCACAGGGCGGTGGCGGCTGACCGTTCGTCGGCATCGACGCCACACATCACCGACCGGCTGCGCGATGACTGCGAACACCGGCTTTCTTGTCGGCCGGGCAGGGGTCATCGCCAGACCGGTGCCCGTACGAATGAGGTGTCACATTCGGGATGGCACATTCGGGGATGTCACATTCGATACATGGCTGCAGGAGCGTTACGGCGGCTGCCCGACCTGCGTGAGCCGGCCCGTGTGGAACCGGATCAGGGTCGCCGCCCGGTCAGGCGATCAGGCCGAATTTCTGCTGGATGTCCCTGACCTCGTCGCGGGCATTGACCAACGCGCTGACGCAGTGCGGATCGAGCTTGCCGGCGTCTTTCATGCGCACCAACTCGCCCAGCGCCTCGTCATTGCTCCACGGCCTCTTGTAAGGACGTTCCGACGTCAGCGCGTCGAAAATGTCGGCAATCGTGCCGATGCGCCCCTCCAGCGGCAAGGCATCACCCGCCAACCCGCGCGGATAGCCGCTGCCGTCCATGAACTCGTGGTGGCAATGCACGACGTTGCGCATCATCGACAGATAGCGCGTTTCCACCAGCCCTGCGTCTTTCATCACCTCATCCACCAGCTGAACGCCAAGCACCACGTGGCCCTGAACGTTCAGGCGTTCATCGTCGGTCAGCCGGCCGGGCTTGAGCAGGATGCTGTCGCTGATGCCCACCTTGCCGATGTCGTGCAGCTGGGAGAACAGATAGAGGTGTTCGATGTATTCGTCATCACAGCCGTAATGCTTCGCCACGCCGCGCGCGATCAGACGGCAGTAGCTCGACATGCGGTCGAGATGGCGGCCGGTTTCGATGTCGCGCAGATGGGTCAGACTGCGCGCCACCTTGACGATGGCCTGGACGGCGTGTGCCAGATTGACCACGTTGAGCACCGACATGCGGCACAGCTGGACATAAATCTGCAGGTCGGCCGTCAATCCGCCGTCGAACGCGCCGGGTACCCGTGAATCGAAGAATACGAAGCCGAGCAGCCCGCCGGACTGGTACATCGGCACCGTGTAGCTGCTGCGATAACCCTGGTCGATCAGCCAGCGCGTGTGCTCGGCGTGCGGGCCGGGCAGCTGCGCCAGATCGCTGATGACGCGGCTCGCGTGGCGCTGCGCCAGATCAGACAGCGATGGCATCTCATCGAGCGGCTGCTGGTAGAGCGACAGCGGATTCGGCACATCGCTGCTGTTGACATAGGTCTTCAGCAGGTCATGCCGACTGTCGTACAGCGCGACCGCGATGCGATGCACCGTCGAATGGCGTTGCAGCACGTGTTCGTGCAGCCACATCATCTCGTCAGACAACGATGAATCGACCCCTTCTTCGAGTCCTTCGGATGCAGTCTGTCGGGTCATCGAACACATGATCATGCTGGGCGGACTTATGAACATTTATAACGTGCGCTATCGAGGAAACTTTACCCCGCGTCGGGTGGCGCGCGGTCAATTCGCTTGAAGCACAAGTTACGCCAGCCCCGGAGCCGGCTTTGACGGGCAGCGCTGCCGGACACGATGGCGGCTCGATCCGCGTGCCGCAGATCCAGCGGATGTCTGATATCGCGCAACACGTCGGTGCTGCCGGCAGCAAACCGCGCCTGCCCGACCAGGCACCGTTCCGGGCCGAAGCCGGCGCCACCGCGCGCGCTGGGGCGGCGGATGAATGTTCGGTACCATCGCCACCTTGTCCAGCCGACGCGACGACCGATGACCCCGAAACTTCTGCCAGCCCTCGCGGCACTCGCCTGCATGACAGCCGCCCAGGCCGCACCCCCCGCCGTCGGCGATACCGTGAAGCTGCCGTTCGAGGGCATCGACGGCGTGCTCACCGTCAGGCTGCCGCTGTTTCCGCAGCCGGAAACCGGCAGCGAAACGATGCAGCAACGTCACAGCCTCACCCGGTCGATCCAGCAGATGCAGTCATCGGTCTGCGCCTACAACCGCGAACAGATCAGGGCGTTGCGTGGCCGTCAGGCCGACAAGGAAGCGTTCACGGTGCTCGATTTCCGCGAAACGCGATGGCCGCGCGAGCGCGGTGGTGCGATCAAGCGCTGGATGCAGGTGCGCAGCGTGGATCGACCCGCCTGCGAAGGCTGGATCGAGACGGGTCCGAACTAGCGTCGGCGCCCCCGTCAGGCGGTCAGGCCGAATTTCTGCTGGATGCCCGTCACGCTGCCACGCGAGCACGCGAGTGCCGACACGCAATGCGGATCAAGCTGGCCGGCGTCGGCCATGCGCTGCAGTTCGGTCAGCGCTTCGTCATTGCTGCACGGCGTGCGGTAGGGGCGTACCGACGTGAGCGCGTCGAATATGTCGGCGATCGCAACGATGCGCGCTTCCAGCGGCAGCGCATCGCCCGCCACCTGTTGCGGGTAGCCGCTGCCGTCCAGGAATTCGTGATGGCAGCGCACGATGTTGTTCAGCACCTCGAAATACGGCGTCGCCGTGATGCCGCCCTCCTCCATCATCGAATCGATCAACCAGGCGCCGAGCGTCACATGTTCCTGCATGGCGGCACGCTCTTCGACCGTCAGCGGCCCGGGCTTGAGCAGCACGCTGTCGGCGACGCCCACCTTGCCGACGTCGTGCAGCGGTGAAAACAGATACACGTGTTCGACGAATTCGTCGTCGCGCCCGAACTGCGGCGCGACGGCTTTCGCGATGAGGCGGCTGTAGCTCGACATGCGGTCGAGGTGACGACCGGTTTCGATGTCGCGCAGGTGCGCCCTTGCGCCCGCGTTCGTGGCGATCCCCGCGACCGCCTGCCACAGGTTGAACATGTTGAGCACCGACAGCCGGCACAGCTGCACGTACATCTGCAGTGCATGCAGCAAGGGGCTGTCGAAGAGGCCCGGTCTGCGCGAATCGAAGAACAGGAAGCCGAGCAGCTTCGCCGACTGGTAGAGCGGCACCGTATAGCTGCTGCGATAGCCATGCGACAGCAGCCACAACGTGTGCTCGCCATGCGGAGGCGGCAAGCGCGCCATGTCGTGAATGACCCGCGCGGAGTGGTTGTGCGCCAGATCGAACAGGGAAGGGACGTCGGCCAGGGGGCGCTCGTACAAGGCCAGTCGGTCCGGCACGTCGCCACTGTCGACATAGGTCTTCAGCATGTCGTGCCGGCTGTCATACAGCGCGATGGCGATGCGGTGCACCTGCGGATGATGATGGCGCACCCGTGCATGCAGCCAGCGCATCTGCTCGGTCAGCGATGTACCGGGATCAACGGCAGGGGCTTCGGACGAATCGGCGTTTGGCATCGCGCATACCTGACGAGACGAGTACGCGGATTATGAACCTTCGCAGGCTCGAGCGCGCCGGCGGCGACCGTATGCGGTCGTCACGCGCGGCCGCTGTCAGCGCGGAAGGTCGGCGGGCAGGTCGATGTCGCGCAGCACGTCGGCGGTGCCGGCGTCGATCAGCCGCAGGTCAGGGCCGCGCAGCAGGTCGCGGGCGCCGCGGTCGCCGTTGAGGACGGACAGTTGTGGCGCCCAGTGCGCGCCGAAGGCGACCGGATGGCCGCGTTGGCCGTCGAACGCGGCGGCGGCGATGCGGTTCGGGGTGTCGATGGCACTGGCCACGGCAAGGATGGCGGCGACGGGCACCCACGGCATGTCAGCCAGCGCAAGCAGCCAGCCTTCGGCCGTTGCCGTAGCGCGAACCGCATGTGCCAGCGCGCTGCCCATGCCGGCTTCGGCTTCACTGCTTTCGAGAATGTGACAGCCGGCCTCGCGCAGCTGCGCGGCCAGCTCGGTCTGACCGGGCCGGATCACCGCAAGACTGCCGGGCAGCGCCGCGCACAGCGTGCGCGCCGCCTGGGCGGCGACGGTCTGACCATCGGACAGACGCGCCAGCAGCTTGCTGGTCTGCCCGCTCGGGTCGAAGCGCCGGCCGTAGCCGGCGGCGAGCAGGATGCCCTGCATCAGCAGATGTTCCGCGTCCGACGGGCACGCCCAGACCGCGGCGCGTCAGCCAGCCAGACGCGCAGCGGAGGGGAGAGCGTCGCGACGGGCGGCCGGATACCGGGCCTGCGCGCGCCCATCGGAGCGGAACTCAGTAACGACCCGCCGCGCACGACGACAACGTGTCGGCGGCGATGTCGAGTGCGGACTTGGCGTCGCGCACGTTCAACAATGTGTCGGCGGCAGCGCCGTTCTTCATCGCCACCAGTTCGGCCGCGATCGACACCGCGATTTCGGCCGGCGTACGGCTGCCGATATACACACCGGCCGGACCGCGCAGACGGTCAAGCTGGGCGTCGCTGACGTCGAATTCCTTCAGTCGCTCGCGCCGCGCATCGTTGTTGCGACGCGAGCCAAGGGCGGCGACATAGAAGGCGGGCGTCTTCAGTGCCTCCATCAGCGCCAGGTCATCCAGCTTCGGATCGTGCGACAGCGCGATCACCGCCATGCGGGCATCCGGCTGCATCGCGATCACCAGATCGTCCGGCATGTCACGCGACAGCGTGCTGCCGGGCACGGCCCACTCGTCGCTGTATTCCTCGCGCGGATCGCACACGGTGACCGCGAAATCGAGCGACTGCGCAATGCGCGCCAGACTGGCCGACAGCTGGCCGGCGCCGATCAGCAGCAGCCGGTAACGCGGGCCGAACACGCTGATCAGCGTGTGGCCGTCGAAATGCAGCGCCTGGTCGGCGTGGCCGACGCCGAGCGTGGCGCGACCGCTGGCCAGATCGAGCCGGCGCGTCAGCAGTTCGCCGCGGCCCAGTCGGGTCAGCAGATCGTCGAGTTCAGCCGCGTCGGCCAGTGGCTCGAGCACCAGCTGCAGCGTACCGCCGCACGGCAGACCGAAACGGCGCGCCTCGTCGGCGCTGACGCCGTAGCTCACGACGTGCGCCGCGCTCGGCAGACCGTCGCGCCGCAGCCGGAAGATGAGGTCGTCCTCGATGCAGCCGCCGGACACCGAACCCACCGCACGGCCGTCGTCGCGCAGCGCCAGCAGTGCGCCGGGCGGGCGCGGCGACGAACCCCAGGTGCGCACCACGGTGGCCAGCATGACGCGGTGACCGGTGCGCAGCCAGTCGCGCGCGCGGGTCAGAACTTCGAGATCGAGACTGTCCATGGTTTATCGGTACCTTTCCTGGAGAGGGTGATGTTGGGCATCGCTGCGCTCACCCCAACCTACGAGTCCTGCGCGTTTCTGTGCGGGGTGATGTTGGGCATCGCTGCGCTCACCCCAACCTACGTGCCGGACCGTGCGAAGTGCAACGTAGGTTGGGGTGAGCGCAGCGATGCCCAACATGCCCGACTATGCCGTCTGCAACTGCTCGCCGATCGGCAGCGTGCGGATACGTTTGCCGGTTGCAGCATGCAATGCATTCACCAGCGCCGGCGCCAGCGGCGGCACACCCGGCTCGCCGACGCCGGTGGGCTTGGCGGCCGACTTCACGATGTGCACCTCGACCTTCGGCATTTCGTTGATGCGCAGCACCGGGTAGTCGTTGAAATTCGACTGTTCGACCACACCGTCCTTCAGCGTGATCGATCCGGTCAGCGCGGCAGCCAGCGCGTAGCCGATGCCACCTTCCATCTGCGCGGCGATCACGTCCGGATTGACCGCGATGCCGCAATCGACCGCGCACACCACGCGATCGACCTTGAATGTGCCGTCCTTCTGCACCGTCACCTCGACCACCTGGGCGACGAAGCTGGCGAACGATTCATGCACCGCCACACCGCGGCCGCGCTTCGCGCCGTCCTTCGATGGCGCCAGCGGCTTGTTCCAGCCGGCCTTCTCGGCCGCCAGCTTCAGCACGCCGGCATGGCGCGGATGCTTGTCCAGCAGCGCCATGCGGTAGGCGACCGGGTCCTTGCCGGCGACGCCGGCCAGTTCGTCGATGAACACTTCGGTCGCGAAACCGGTGTGGGTCGAACCGACCGAGCGCCACCACTGCACCGGCACCTTCACTTCGCTGTTGGTGGTGTGCAGGTCGACATTCAGGTTCGGAATGGCGTAGGGCAGCGTGGACGCGCCCTCGACCGACAGCATGTCGATGCCGTCCTTGACCAGCATGCCTTCGAACGGCGAACCGGCGGCGATCGACTGGCCGACGATGCGCTGCTGCCAGGCGACCGGCATGCCTTTCGCGTCGAGCGCGGCGCGCACCCGGTGCAGATAGATCGGCCGGTAGTAGCCGCCGCGCGTGTCGTCTTCGCGTGTCCACACCAGCTTGACCGGTGCCCGGCCATTGATGGCCTGCACGATCTGCGCGGTTTCGAGCAGGTAATCCGACTGCGGATTGGCACGCCGACCGAAGCTGCCGCCCGCGTACACCATGTTGAGCTTCACCTGCTCGAGCTTCAGGCCGAACATCTTCGCCAGCGCAAACTGGTCGCCGGTGTGCAGCTGTTCGCCGTTCCATACCTCGCAGCCGGTGGCGTCGAGCTTCATGACGCAGTTCAACGGCTCCATCGATGCATGGGCCAGGAAGGGGAAGGCGAATTCCGCCTCGATCACCTTGCCGGCCGCACCCAGCGCCGCTTCGGCATCGCCGTCCTTGCGCGCGGCCAGACCCGGCGTCTGCGCCAGTTCGCGGTAGCGGGCGACGATGGCGTCGCTGCTGCCACGGTAGGCGGCGGATTCGTCCCACTCGATCTTCAGCGCGTCGCGGCCTTTCTTCGCGCTCCAGAAATCCTTCGCCAGCACGGCCACGCCATTCGGAATGGTGACCACGTCGGTCACACCCGCGATGGCACGCGCCGCCTTGTCGTCGACCGACGCAACCTTGCCGCCGAAGCGCGGCGGGTGGGCGACCACGGCGGTCAGCATGCCGGGCAGCTTCACGTCCTGCGTGAAGATGGCGCGGCCGGTGGTCTTGGATACGCTGTCGACGCGCGGTGCCGAGCGACCGATCAGCGTGAAGTCCTTCGCGTCCTTCAGCTTCACTTCGGCCGGCACCGCCTGCCGGCCGGCCGCTTCCGCCAGTTCGCCGAAGCCGGCCTTCCTGCCGCTGGCCGCGTGCGACACGACGCCCGCCTTCACGCTGATCTGGCTGGCCGGCACCTTCCACTGCTCGGCGGCAGCGGCCACCAGCATGGCGCGCGCGGTGGCCCCGGCGCGGCGCATCTGTTCGAACGAATTGGCGATCGCGGTGCTGCCGCCGGTGCCCTGTGCCGGGCCCCAGAACAGGTTGTTGTAGCGTTTGGCATCCGCCGGCGCGCCTTCGACCTTCACCTTCGACCAGTCGGCGTCCAGCTCTTCGGCCACCAGCGTGGCCAGCCCGGTGTAGACGCCCTGACCCATTTCGAGGTGCTTGGACACGATGGTCACCATGCCGTCGGTGCCGATGCGGATGAAGGCGCTGGGCGAGAATTCGCCGTCGACCATGGTGCTGCCGGCCAGACCGGGACCTGCTGCAGGGGTGTCAGCCATGACCGGCGTGACGATGGCCAGCGCCAGACCGGCGCCGCCCTTCAGAAAACCGCGACGGGTCGTCTGGAATGCATTCTCTATCCTGAAGTTCATGGGTGCGCTCCTCAAGCCAGTGTCTTGGCGGCTTCGTGGATGGCCGCACGGATGCGGACATAGGTGGCGCAGCGACACACGTTGCCGCTCATCGCGGCGTCGATGTCGGCATCGCTGGGCTTGGGGTTGCTCGCCAGCAGCGCGGTGGCCGACATGATCTGACCCGACTGGCAGTAGCCGCACTGCACCACGTCCAGCTTCTGCCAGGCCGCCTGCACGGCGGCCCCGACCTTCGCTTCGCCGACCGCTTCGATGGTGGTGATCTTCTTGCCTGCAACGGCCGACAGCGGCGTGACACAGGAACGCGTGGGCTGTCCATCGACATGCACCGTACAGGCGCCGCACATGGCGATGCCGCAGCCGTACTTGGTGCCGGTCATGTCCAGGCCGTCACGCAGCGCCCACAGCAGCGGGGTGTCGTCGGGCAGGTCGACCGCGACGTCGCGGCCATTCAGGTTGATCTTTGCCATGGGAATCCTCCGGTAAAGGCAGCAGCAGCCGCAACGCTGCGCCGCAGACGCACGCGAATGACGCAGCGGTATGCAATGGACTGCACGGTATCCGCTTTGTTTTATTAGGTCGACTGGTTAATCTTGCAAGACCTATGAAGCCAGACTTAAAGATTGACGCTGCCATCCTGCCCGCGCTGACGGCCTTCGAATGCGTCGCACGGCATGCCAGTTTTTCGCGTGCGGCGGCTGAACTGGGCGTGTCGGCGTCGGCGCTTTCGCAGTCGGTGCGCGGGCTCGAACAACGCCTCGGCGTGCGCCTGCTCACCCGCACCACGCGCCGCGTCGCGCTGACCGAAGAGGGCGAACGGTTCTACGACGGCGTGCGCGTCGGACTGGACGAACTGGGCAGCGCGCTCGAACTGCTGGCGCAGTCGCGCGGCCAGGCCACCGGCACGGTGCGCATCAACATGCCGCGCGTCGCCTACGGCCTGCTGATCGCGCCGCATCTGGCCAGCTTCGCGGTGCACCACCCCGAAGTCGGGCTCGAATTCGCGCTCGACGACGGCCTGGCCGACATCGTCGCTGCGCGCTTCGATGCCGGCATGCGACTGGGCGAAAGCATCGAAGCCGACATGGTGGCGGTGCGCATCGGCGCCGCGCAACGCATGATCACCATCGCCGCGCCGGATTACCTCGCCCGGCGCCCGGCGCCGCGCACGCCCGAAGACCTCGCCGCGCATGAGTGCGTGCGCTACCGCTATCTGTCGAGCGGGCGTACCGCGCGCTGGGTGTTCCAGCGCGACGACCGCACGCTCGAAGTCGAGGTCGGCGGCCGCTTCATCGTCAATGACGCCGAGGCCGAAATCGACCTCGCCTGCCGCGGCTTCGGGCTGGCGCAATCACTCGAATCGCTGGTCGCCGCCGATCTGGCCGGTGGCCGCCTGGTGCGCGTGCTCGAACCGTTCGAAATGCCGCTGTCCGCCTTTCATCTCTATTTCCCCAGCCGCGCGCAGATGCCGGCGCGGCTGCGCGTGTTCATCGACCACTTCCAGACGGCCAATGGGTGAGGTTCAAGATTCAAGGTGCAAGGGGCAAGGGGCAAGGTCAGAACTTGCGGGTCGCATGTTGCATCTGGCGGATGAGGAGGTGCGGCAAGTGCCTGGCGCTGCCAAGCGGCAGGTAGGCGCCGGGCGGGAACACGCGGCGCAGCGCCGACGAGGCGCCTTCGGGGGCGCTGTGCAGGCAGGCGACCGAAATACCGGCGCGGCGCGCGTCGGCCAGCGCATGCGCAAGGTCTTCGGTCAGATAGCGCGGGTCGTGGATATCGACGTCGTGCGGTTCGCCATCGGTCAGCAGCAGGATGAGGCTGCGCGACCGTGCCGGCAGTTGTGCCGTGGCGTGGCGCAGTGCAGCGCCCATGCGGGTCGAGCCGGCGCTGACCAGACCGCCGGCGCGTGCCAGTACGGCGTCGTCGCAGGCCATTTCTTCGCGGTCTTTCACGCGCTGCACGCGTACGCGATGGCGCGTGTCCGATGCGAAGGCCTGAAGGGTGCAGCGATGGCCGGTCGCCTCCAGCGCCGCGGCAGCGAGCAGCGCGGCTTCGCACAGCGCCTCCAGCACCGTGCGGCCTGACGGCAGCACCGCAGCGGTAGAGGCGGAGGTGTCGAGCAGCAGCAACACGTCGAGCGCGTCGACCCGGGCCGCGCTGTCGCGATAGAGCCGGCGCTCCGGGTCGTGTCCGGCACGCAACGCGATGCCGGCGTCGATCAGTGCGCCGGTGTGCAGCAGGTCGCCGTCCTTGTTCCGGCCCTGCGTCGGTCGTCGATCCGATACGGCAGCCGCCTGCAGCAGGCGCACCGTGCGCGCGAGGTGACGTTCCAGTCCGGCGCGCAAGGCGGAAGCGTCCACCCGGGGCGCATGGGTTTCGATCACGGTGCACCAGTCGGGTCTGGCCCGGCCGATCAGGCGGTCCCATTCCGGATAGGTGGCGGTGCGCAGCGCAGCCTCGATCTGCAGCACGCTCGTCGCAGCGTCACCGGCGTCGCTGCCCGGTGTGCCTTGCGGCGGCGGCCGTTCAAAGGTCGTGTCGGCGTCGTCATCGCCCGACGCACCGTTGGCATCGGGCAGTTCCTGCTCCAGGGGGGTAGCCGACGGCGGCAGCGTGTCGTCACGCGTCCACAGATGGTGATTGTCGTCGCGGTAGGCGACGGGTTCGATCTGCCAGCCACCGGGGTTCAGGCGCAGCCGCATCTGGCCGACGTCGTTGCCGAGCCGCGACGCAGCCTCGCGCAGCTGTGCTGGAGTTTCGAGCGCCAACGCACCGTGCGGCGTGAAGAACAGGCCGCGCACCTTCGCCATCCAGGCGTGGCCATCTTCGTGCGACGGGTCGAAAAGACAGCGCGACAGCCGCGCCAGCAGCGCTTCGGCACCGTTGCCCCAGCTGGCATCGGCAACGTGGTGCGGCGCCCACAGCCGGCGCAGACCGGGCAGCGCCTGCATGGCCAGCCATTCGACCCGCGCGTCTTCGAGGATTTCGAGCAAGGCGCGCTGCACCGGCTTGAGCCGGGCGCGCTCGAACGGCTCGCCGCCGAAACTCAGATGCGCGGCCGCGTGCGCGGCGCGGGCGCGCTGCAGTGCTGCGTCGCCCGTGGCCGGCAGATGCAGCACCGGCCGGCTGCCTTCGATGCCCAGTATCGGGCGCGCCGCGTCATTGGCTGCCGGCAGCGCGGTCAGCCTGGGCGCGACATCCCACAGCGCGCGCAGGTAGAGCGACAGCGCGCGCGAACTTGCGCGGTCAGGCGAAGCAGGCATCGATGGCCGCGATCAGCGCCGCTGCGACCTCGCGGTCGTCGGTCAGCGGGCCGGCAACCGCCTGCCGGCAGGCAGAGCGCGCGGACAGGCCCTGCGCGATCAGCGCGCCGGCGTGGATCAGCATGCGCGTGCTGGCCCCTTCGTCCAGGCCGTCACCGGCCAGCCGGCGCGTGCGCTCGGCGAGCGCCACCAGCTGGCGCGCGGTGTCGGCCTCGACACCGCTCTCGTGCATGACGATGGCGCACTCGTGAGAGGCGTCCGGATAGCCGAATTCGAGCGCGGTGAAGCGCTGCCGGGTCGACGGCTTGAGCGTCTTGTGCAGGCCGTGGTAGCCCGGGTTGTACGACACGACCAGCCGGAAATCCGGGTGCGCGTGCAGCAGTTCGCCGGTCGCGGCCAGCGGCAGCTGGCGCCGTGCGTCGGTCAGCGGGTGGATGAGCACGGTGGTGTCGGCACGCGCCTCGACCACCTCGTCGAGATAGCAGATCGCGCCGAAGCGCACCGCGCGCGTCAGCGGGCCGTCCTGCCAGCGCGTGCCGGCGGCATCGAGCAGGAAGCGCCCGATCAGGTCGCCGGCCGTCAGATCTTCATGACACGCAACCGTGATCAGCGGCAGGCCGAGCTTCCACGCCATGTATTCGACGAAGCGCGTCTTGCCGCAGCCGGTCGGTCCTTTGAGCATGACCGGCAGGTGGCGCGCATGCGCCGCCTCGAAGGCGTCGACCTCGTCGCCGGCGGCCGCGTAGTACGGCTCGTCGGCGACGCGCCAGTCCGACAGAGGATCGGCCGGCGGCACCTCGGCCTTCACTTGTGACCGATCGTGGCCGGGTTGGGCAGCCCTTCGATCGGACATTCCTCGGTGCCGACGGTGTCGCGCGTGAACGCTTCGACCGCCTTGCGCGTGCCTTCCGGATCGTTGATCCACTTCGAGTAGAAGTCGTACGGGCAGGCCGCCACGCCCTTGTCGCCTTCGCGCGAATTGATCAGGCCGGTGTAGCCGCGGTGCAGCAGCTTGAACAGGTGATTCTCCGACTGGCCGTTCTTGCGGAAGTCGCGGATCAGGCTCTTGGACAGTGCGGCGTACTGCAGACCCATCTCTTCTTCGCCGCATTCGCCCAGCGTGCGGCCATCGAATCCGATGATGGCCGAGTGGCCGAAGTAGGAGTAAACGCCATCGAAGCCGGCCGCGTTCGATACCGCGACATAGACGTTGTTGGCGAAGGCCATCGCCTTCGAAATCATGATCTGCTGTTCCTTGGCCGGATACATGTAGCCCTGGCAGCGCACGATCAGTTCGGCGCCCTTCATCGCGCAGTCGCGCCAGATTTCCGGGTAATTGCCGTCGTCGCAGATGATCAGGCTGACCTTCAGACCCTTGGGGCCTTCGGACACATAGGTGCAGTCGCCCGGATACCAGCCTTCGATCGGCACCCAAGGCATGATCTTGCGGTACTTCTGCACCACCTCGCCCTGGTCGTTCATCAGGATGAGCGTGTTGTACGGCGCCTTGTTCGGATGTTCCTCGTGCTGCTCGCCGGTCAGCGAAAACACGCCCCACACCTTGGCCTTGCGGCAGGCTTCGGCAAAGATCGCCGTCTCGTCGCCGGGCACGGTGGTCGCCGTGTCATACATTTCCTTCGAGTCGTACATGATCCCGTGGGTGCTGTACTCCGGGAAGATGACGAGATCGAGGCCGGGCAGGCCGGCCTTCATGCCGATCAGCATTTCGCCGATCTTGCGTGCGTTGTCGAGCACTTCCGCCTTGGTGTGCAGGCGCGGCATCTTGTAGTTGACGACCGCGACGCCGACCGTGTCCTTGCTGCTCGAAATGTCTCCGTGGTGCATGAAATCCTCGCTGGCAGAATGGAAGTGACTGTCCATTGTGCAAACGCAGTGCCGCGCGCCAATACGTCGATTGACGTATCGGGCGGCGTGTCATGGTGCCTCGCGATCGGTCGGTCACGAGCCGCAAGCCTTGCGCCTGCGCGCCAGCGCCCGCAAACTCCCCCCGGGGCGGTCAGCCCCGTTCGACAGCTCGATACAAAAAAACTGGTGCATCCGCGCGCAGCAGAACGACGCGACGCCGGAACGGACAGGTCACCGTTTCCGGCCCGATGCGGATTGCCGATCAACCGGGAGTCAGTAGGCATGGAGTTCTTCTTCAGACTGTTCAGCATCGGTATCTTTCTGGCCGGATTTGCAGCGCTCGGTTTCTTCTGGCACCGCAGGAAGCTGGCGGGCGCCGACTCGGCCCGGGTGCCGGCGGACTTCGCCGCCTTCCTTCCGCAGTGGTTCAGGCTGCATTTCGTCGCGGTCATCGTGGGCATCATCGCGACCTGGGTGCTCGATGTCCTCGGAAGCGCCATCGTGCTCGGGATATGCGGCTGGCTGTGGTTCAAGCCGAAGGGCGCAGAGAAGGTGACCTTTTCGAAGGAAAAGGATCTGAAGAAGAAGGCCGACGAAGCGGCCGCGCAGTGGCTGCAGAGTCTCGGCCCGACCCATGCGGCGCGCGTGCCGGTGATCGATGCCTTGTTCACCGAACGGTCGCAGACGCTTGATGTGAGCCACTACTGCACCTGGCAGTACGCGGGCGAGAACAACCGCTGGATGGACGCCTACTACTGGACAACCGTCAGCCGCAGCCTTGCGGCGATGGACAACAAGGAACGCGAATTCCTGCGCATCGCCGAACTGCTCAACAGTTCGGCTGACGGCAAGGATCCGCTCTACCGTGGCTGGCGATTTGCGCTGGTGTGGTCGCAGGGCAAGGGGACCAGCGGCGCCTCGCAGTGGAATCTGGGCGACGCGATCGGCGAGACCAGGACACCGCGTCAGGCGCTTGACCATGCCGTCGAGCGGCTCCATTTTTCGGTCGACAACGTCATCACGAAAATCCTGAGCCATCTCGCCGAACTGAAGGGCAAGCCCGACCTGCCGGCGGGCATCCGCGAGCTCGTGCAGGACGCCAGCGACCAGCTGATCGGCGGTGGCAGCACCTGGCTGCGGCCGGCCGACATCGGCAAGACCGTATTCGCCGAGTCAGGCAGTTTTCCGCTGTACATCGGCTCGTTTGCCGACGGTACGCCGCTGACCTATTCGGGTGAAGGTTCGATGGTCACCATTGCGCCGCCGGGCTCGGGCAAGACGCAGTGCAATGTATTCCCGAATCTGCTTGCGTGGCCGGGACCGGCGGTGGTGCTCGACGTGTCGGGGGACATCTACGAGAACACCAGCAAGTGGCGCGCCGAGAACGTCGGCCCGGTATTCCGTTTCAATCCGCTCGAACCGGATCAGAGCCATCACTACAACCCGCTCGCCTTCGTGCGCAGCGCACCGGAATTCATCTGGGAAGATGCGCGCCTTCTGGCCGACATGATGATCGTGCCCAGCGGCGCCGCCGATCCGTTCTGGGAGAACGAGGCGCGCACCGTGCTGTGCGCCGCCATCGCCAACGTGTGCTACCAGAACCCGCCGGACAAGCGGCCGATGCATGCGGTACTCGACGTGATGTTCGGCGGCGAGGCCTGGGACACCATGATTCTCGAACTGAAGATCGCGGTGGACGTGCGTGTCATGATGCAGACCGCCACCGCGCTCGGCGAAATGCCGGAGAAAACCCGCTCCAGCGTGCTGCAGACGGCACGTTCCAGCCTCAACGCATGGACCGGCGAACGGGTGGCACGCATCACCGATCGCTCCGACTGGAGTCCGGAAGATCTGCGCAACGGCAGCAACCCGACCATCTACATCGTCGTGCCGCCCAATGCGGTCGAATCCTATCTGTCGCTGCTGCGCGTGTTCATCGGCCAGCACATCCGCATGCTGACCGGCGGCAAGGTGCCGGCGCGCGGTTCGGCGCCGATCCTGATCATGCTCGACGAGCTGCCGCGCCTGAAGGAAATGCCGCCGGTCGACGAGGCGCTCAACATCGGCCGCAAGTACGGCCTGCGGCTGTGGATGTTCGCGCAGAGCGTAGGGCAGTTGCGCAATGCCTACAAGAACGCCGACGGCATGCTGGGCAGCTGCGCGGTACGCATCTTCATGAACCCGACCGGCGCCGACGGTCTGGCCGAACGGCTGTCGGACGAGATCGGCTTCGTCGATGCGCTCGATGGTTCGCGCAAGAAGCTGGTCGAGGCGT
The DNA here is from genome assembly GCF_030698125.1 of Methyloversatilis sp. Taxonomy (GTDB): domain Bacteria; phylum Pseudomonadota; class Gammaproteobacteria; order Burkholderiales; family Rhodocyclaceae; genus Methyloversatilis. The sequence continues at coordinate 51,237 of NZ_JAUYNV010000058.1, read as the reverse complement.
CGGAACTGGCCGGCCCCAACTACCGCGAACAGCAGATCGTGCTCGGTCTGGCGGCGCGTCCGGCCAAGGTCAGCAAGGACTATGCGTGGCGCAACGAAGGCCTGAAGGCGCGCATGGGCAGCGTATGACGACCCGCGGGAGCACGCCATGAGTGACGGCATCGACTACCAGGCAGAACTGGCTCGGCTGAACGCCCGGCGCACCGAACTGCGCAACGAGTACATGGAAGCCATCCGGCAGCAGGACATGGCCAAGAGCCAGCCAGCAGCGCAGGGGCAGGTTCCGGCGGCACGCGCAATACCGCAGATCGACGCCGATCTGGCCGTGGTCGATCGGCAGATCGACCACGCGATGCGAGCACAGGAGCAGGCGATGGCCCTGGACCTGAAGCCCACGTCGGCGCCGGTCACGGAGCTTCTTCTGGAAGATGTGGACAAGGTCGCGCAGTTCGGCGATGTCGTGCTGGAAGGCGCGCTGAACGGCCCCGTGGGACAGCAGATCGTTCAGGCGGTCGAGCATGTCGAAATGCACATGAAGAACCGCGGCATGCTGGTCGATGCGCTGGCCGATTCGCACATCAACTCGAAGGAAACCGAACGGGAAAACGCCCTGCTCGACGAAGTGCGGCGTGTCGATCTCGATCCGCAGCTTGGCAAGACGCTGGAGGCCATAGACCAGACGTTCGCGCAGAAGAAGCAGGAACTCGACGGCAAGCTCGCCACGCTGCAGGAGAAGTTCGACGAGCGCCATGCCGACAAGAGCACCGACGAGAAGCTGGCCCTTCAGGCCAAGCTCGACAAGCAGTTCGAGGAATTGCGCGCACAGCTGGAAAAGGCGCAGGAGCAGGAACGCCAGCGCGCGCTTGAGGCTCAGGCACGGGAGCAGGCGGCGCGCGCGAATGCGGTGCGCGACACCCGTGACGACCCCTTCAGTCGCTGAACGATGACGGTCGGGCCGGCATTCAGCGTGACGCCGGACCGGCGGGCTCGTTCTTGAGCAGGCGCCGCATCATCGCCTGCAGTGCCTGCGTGCTGCGATAGCCGACGCGGCGCGCCACGTCCTTCGGCGCGCTGCCCTCCGCCTGCTTCATCAAGGTGTGCAGCAGCCGCAGGCGCCGCCGCCATTCACCGAAGCTGAGACCGGTTTCCGCCCTGAAGCGGCGCGTCAGCGTGCGCCGGCTCACGCCGACCTGCAGCCCCCAGGTGTCGATGTCGAAGCCGATGGCCGGGTCATTCACCAGCGCTTCGCACAGTTTGCGCAAGCGTGCATCGTCCGGCAGCGGCAGCGCGAACGGCGTGGCGGGCGCGCGGGCAATTTCCGACATGATCAGCGCGGCCAGATGCGGCCCTCGTCCGGCCGGGTCATACAGCACCGGTTCGTCGGCCAGCGCCTGCAGCGCGGCATCCAGCAGCGGCGACACGAGGATGACGCGGCACTGTTCGGCCACGGTGCGCACGCTGTCGTCGGGCACGAGATAGGCGGTACGCATGTCCACCTCGCCGTGCATGGCGATGTCGTGCGTCACGCCGCCGGCGATCATCAGGGCGTGCCCCGGTGGAATCACCCAGGTGCCGCGCGACGTTCTGGCGATCATCAGGCCGCTGATCGCGTACAGCAGTTGTGCCCGTACATGACTGTGCTGCCCGGTATGCGACAGCGACGGATACCGGCGTGCCATCACGGCCACTGCGTGCGGCACGTGCTGGAAGTCTGCCGGGTTGGTGGAGCGCATCAACATGGTCTGTCCAGGGTTGGCCCGATCGCGATGATTTTCGACCCGGACGCGCGAACGGGTCAACGTAGGCTGGAAATCCGCCCTCATCGAACGGAGCTCCCGCGCCATGAACCCCGCCACGCTGTCCCGCCGCACCGTCATCTTCGTCAATATCGCGCACGCGCTCGACCACTTCGTGCTGCTGATCTATCCGACTGCGGTACTCGCGATCGCGACCGAACTCGGGCTCGACTACGCCACGCTGATTGCGCTGGCCACCGGTGCGTTCGTCGCCTTCGGTCTTTTTGCGCTGCCATCGGGCTGGGCGGCGGAGCGGCTCGGCCGCCGCAACATGCTGGGCATCTTCTACCTCGGCTGCGCCGCAGCGTGCGCCGGCCTGTCGACGGCGACATCGCCCACCGCCTTCGCTGGCTGGCTGCTGCTGCTGGGCATCTTTTCCGCCATCTACCATCCGATCGGATCGGCCATGCTGGTCACTCACGCGAGCCGGCTCGGACGCGATCTCGGCTGGAACGGCGTGTGGGGCAATCTGGGGGCCGCCGCCGCTTCGGGCGTGACCGCGCTGATTGCGGTCACGCTGGGCTGGCGCCTTGCCTTCCTGCTGCCCGCCCTGGTGTGCGCTTTGGCCGGCGCAGCCTTCCTGTGGATGGTGCGCAGCGACGGCGTGCCCGGCAGCCGCAGCAGGAACGACGCCCCGGCCCTGCCGGTGCGCAGGCCCGGCCTGCTGATGATCCTGTTCGGGCTGGCGATTCTGGCCGGTGGCATCGCCTTCAACGTGACCACGATCGCGCTGCCCAAGATCATCGACGAGCGGCTCGGTCTGACACTGCCGCTGCTGCTGACCGGATCGCTCGCGACCGTGGTGTTCGTGTTCGGCGCGGCCACGCAGCTCGCGGTGGGTCGCCTGATCGACCGCATCAGCCTGCCCGCGATCTTCATCGGCATCGTGGCGCTGGCCCCGCTGGGACTGGGCATCGCCAGCGCGGGCGCCGGTTTCACGCTGCTGTTCGGGCTCACGCTGGCGATCGTGTCGATCTACGGCCAGGTGGTCATCACCGATGCCATGGTGGCGCGCTACGTGCCGCCCGCCTTGCGCACCCGCGCCTTCGCGATCCGGTACTTCCTCGGCTTCACGGTCAGCGGATTCGCGCTGCCGCTGATTGCGCTGCTGCATGGTCAGGGCGGCTTTTCGGTGGTGCTCGGCGCCACGGCGGTGGTCGGCGGCGTCATTTTCGTTTGCGCCATCCCGATCCTGATGTTTGCCCGCCAGCCCGGCGCGCTCGAACAGCCTCGTGGAGAGGCCGCCTGAATCGCGCGGTGAATCGCCCCGGTTTTTCTAGACACCCTGTAGCCTCACGATCGAAGCATGACGGAGGTGTATGGATGAGAGGAAGTCGGGTCGTCGCGTCACTGAAGAATTCAAGGTTGAAGCGGTCAAGCTGGTCACCGAGCGTGGCCATCCAGTCGCAGAGGTTGCCGCGCGCCTTGGTGTCAGCACGTACAGCCTGTACGGCTGGATCAAGCGCTAGTCGCCAAGTCCAGCTCAGCGGGTACAGCAAGACGGTCAAACCGATGGGATTCGACGCCTGAAGGCGGAGTTGCGCCGGGTGAGCGAGGAGCGTGACATCCTGAAGAAGGCAGCCGCGTACTTTTCCAATCAGTCCGGGTGAAGTACGCCTTCATCAAGGCCCACGAGATGCAGTATCGCGTACGGCGAATGTGTTCGGTAATGCGTGGTATCCGAGTGGTTATTGCGCGTGGCGCGCACAGCCCGGGTCGGCTCGCGCCCAAGAGGATGCCCGGCTGGGAGCGCTCATCCGCACGAGTTGGAAAGAGAGTGGATACGTATATGGGTATCGCAAGATCAACAACGATCTGCGTGACCTGGCTGAGCGCTGTGGCAAGCATCGCGCAGCGCGTCTGATGCGCCTGGCGAAGATGAAGTCACAGACAGGGTCCGGGCGCAGGCCGCTCTTTCGATCCGGCAAACCGGCCGCGGTAGCGCCGACCTCATCGTGATGGGATCGCACGGTCGCACCCGTGTCGCGCGCGTGGTCCCGGGCAGCGTGGCTGGCAAGGTGCTGATGCTGTCGCCGATGCAGGTGATGATCGTCAAGGAGGGCGGCATCCCGGCGCGATCGAGCAGCCAGCGTTCATGGAACCGCGCCAAGGCGTCGCAGCACGGCCTTCTCGACCTCGAGGATCATCAGCAGCCCGACGCCAACCGCCATGATGCGCGGGCCCCAGGCCAGCGGCAGCGCCTCGGTGCGGAACAGCTGCTGCATCACCGGCGCATAGGTGAATAGCAACTGCAGCGCCAACACGCCGCTGACGGCGGCCAGCACCCGTGGCGTGCCGCGAACCCCCTGCCACGTGAAGGACGGGGACTTCAGGTAGCGCACGCTGAACAGATAGAACACCTCCATGCACACCAGCGTGTTGACCGCCACCGTGCGTGCCGTCTCCACGCTGGCACCGTGCCACAGCGCCCACTCGTACATGCCGAAGATGCCCGCCAGGAAAAGGGACGAGACGAACACGATGCGCCAGACGAGGAAGCGCGACAGCAGCGGTTCGCCGGCGGGCCGGGGCGGTCGGCGCATGACGTCGGCTTCGGTCGGCTCGAACGCGAGCACCATCGCCAGGGCGACCGAGCTGACCATGTTCACCCAGAGAACCTGCGCCGGCAGGATCGGCAAGGCCACGCCCAGCAGCACGGCCAGCAGCAGGGTCAGCGACTCGCCGCCGTTGATCGGCAGCAGGAAGGTGACGGTCTTCTTCAGGTTGTCGTAGACGGTGCGGCCTTCTTCGACCGCGTGGGCGATCGACGCGAAGTTGTCGTCGGCCAGCACCACGGCGCCGGCCTGCTTGGCGGCTTCGGTGCCCTTCATGCCCATGGCCACGCCGACATCGGCCTGCTTGAGCGCCGGTGCATCGTTGACGCCGTCGCCGGTCATCGCGACGATCTCGCCGTTGGCCTTCAGCGCGCGCACCAGGCGCAGCTTGTGCTCGGGGCTCGCACGCGCGAACACGCGTGCATCGCGCACCGCCTCGCGCAGGGCCGCGTCGTCCATGGCCTCGATCTCGGGCCCGGTGATGGCGCGATGGTCCTCGCCCATGCCGAGTTGGCCGGCGATGGCACTGGCGGTCACGCCGTGGTCGCCGGTGATCATCACGACGCGGATGCCGGCGGCATGGCATCGTGCCACCGCCTCGACGGCTTCCGCGCGCGGCGGATCGATGATGCCGACGATGCCCAGCAGCGTCAGCCCCGGTTCGACATCGCTGTGACGAAGGTCCTGCCGGCCGGCCGGCAGTTCGCGCTCTGCCAGCGCCAGCACACGCCGCCCGGCGCGAGCCTGGGCGTCGATGGCATCGCGCCACACATCAGCCGCCAGCGGCTGCGCGCGGCCGTCGGGTCCGGCCTGCTGCGTGCACATGGCAAGCACCCGCTCGGGCGCTCCCTTGAGCAGCAGCACCGTGGCATCGCCGCGGGCATGCAGCGTGGCCATGTAGCGGTGTTCGGACTCGAAGGGGATGACGTCCAGCCGCTCGCGGTCGACTTTGATCCCGGCCGGGTTAAGGCCGGCCTTCATCGCCAGGGTGAGCAGGGCGCCCTCGGTCGGGTCGCCGGCCAGGTGCCAGCCCGTGTCGTCTTCATGCAGGCTGGCGTCGTTGCACAAGGCGGCGACCTCGGCGAGGCGCAGCACCACCGGGGCGGCCGCTGACAGTCCCGCGGTGTCGATGGCCTGGCCGTCGAGCATCAGGGGGCCCTGCGGCGCGTACCCCGCCCCTTGCACGTCGAGCGTCTGCCCGGCACAGACTACCGACTGCACGGTCATCTCGTTGCGGGTGAGCGTGCCGGTCTTGTCGGAGCAGATGACGGTCACCGAGCCCAGGGTCTCCACCGCCGGCAGGCGACGGATCACTGCATGGCGCCGCGCCATGCGCTGTACGCCGATCGCCAGCGTGATGGTCAGGATGGCCGGCAGGCCTTCGGGGATCGCCGCCACCGCCAGGCCGACTGCGGCCATGAAGGTCTCGGCGGCCGACATGCCGCGCACCAGCGTGCCGAACAGGAACAACAGCGCGGCAGCCCCAAGGATCACGAACGTCAGTCGCTGGCCGAAGACGGCCATCTTCGCCAGCAGCGGCGTCGTGCCTTCCTCGACCGAAGCCAGCATGCGCCCGATGCGGCCGATCTCGGTGGCGGCTCCCGTGGCCACGACGACCGCCCGCGCCTGGCCCTGGGTCACCAGCGTGCCGGCATAGCCCATGCACAGGCGGTCGCCGATGGACGCATCGGCGGCCACCGGGCCGGTTTCCTTGTCCACCGGCACCGACTCGCCGGTGAGGGCGGATTCGTCGACACGCAGGTTGCGCGCATGCAGCAGGCGCACGTCGGCCGGGATGCTGTCACCCGACGCCAGCAGGACGATGTCACCGGGCACCAGGTCCGCGGCATCGATGTCGTGCTGCCGGCCGTCGCGCAGCACCACCGCGTGCGGCGAGAGCAGATGGCGGATCGCCTGCAATGCCCGCTCGGCCTTGCCTTCCTGCACGAAGCCGATCAGGGCATTGAGCACCACGACCGCAGCGATGACCCCGCCGTCGATCCAGTGGCCGATCGCCACGGTCACCACCGCAGCCACCATCAGCACGATCAGCAGCAGGTTGTTGAACTGGCGGGCCAATCGCGCGAGCAGCCCCGGGGGTGGCGCCTCGGCCAGACGGTTGGGGCCGTGCATCGTCAACCGGCGACTGACCTCCGCCTGATCGAGGCCATGGGGCCCCGAACCCAGTGCAAGCAGGACGTCAGTGCTCTCGCACGCGTGCCAGTTGCTGCGCTTGTCTTGTGTGGTCAATACAGCTTCAGCTTGCAAGGAATCCTCCATCAACCGTGTGGCACATCGAAGCCTCCAGTGTGATACCGCCGGCTCGGCAGTGTGTCCAAGGGTAAAGCTTCAGTGTGGCGCCTGGTTCCACTCCCGGGATTGAGATGCGTCAATGACCCGGCCGCCATGTCTCCTGCGCGGGTTCAGGGGAAGAGGGAACGCCGGAGTGCAGGGCAGAGAACCTCAGATTTGTGCGATGGAACGCCCATAAGGATGCGAGCTCTCCCTGTTCATCGGTGAGCCTGAAGTGGCGGCGCAGATACCACAAACCCAGGAGCAAGCCATGCACTCGGTCGCATCTCAGGCAGTCGATCCTTCCGCCATGCCGTTGGCCATCGTGGTATCGGCCAATGGACGCATCGACTCCTGCGTGGTGGCTGAGCTCGAACGGCTGCAGGACTTTGATCGATTGGGGGTGCAGCGCGACCGCTTCCGGGGTGCGGCCGAGTCGGCTCTGGAGGAGATTGGCATTCCCCTGAGCCAGACGCAGCGGTTGCGCTCGAGTGACCGGTCGCTCATGATGGCACTGCAACGGGTCGTGGGCGACCCCGGGCATCGGCTTCTGGTATGCCGACTGTCGGCCGCAGTGATCACGGCCGACGGTCGGGTCACCGGCGACGGCCGCCAGGTGTATGCATCGCTGCCGGGCTCTTGGGGCGTGACGCAGACGATGCTGGCGCACGCCATCATGCAGGATCATCTGCACTGAGCGAGGCGTTGCACGACGACAGCGATGCAGGGCCCGTTGGTCCCGTCCGTCGCGAGGTCGAGTCGACGCACTCCAGCGAGATACCCGTCGACTTGGTGGTCAAGGGTGGCCAAGGCCAGTCACGATCTTGGGAACTGGCGCTCGGTGGCATCACCCGGACCCCGCTCGGTATGATCGCGGTGCCCGCACTGATGTCACACTGATTCCATGGTCATCCCAAGACGTTCCCGTACACAACGACAGCCCATCGACCTGGCCTTGCAGGGCGGAGGCGCCCACGGCGCCTTCACCTGGGGCGTGCTGGATCGCCTGCTTGAGGAACATTCACTCGTGCTGGCGGGCATCAGCGGCACCAGCGCCGGCGCGATGAACGCAGTGGCGCTGGCCTCGGGGCTGACGGATGGCGGACGCGAGGGCGCGCGCGCGGCGCTGCGGCGCCTGTGGGAGCGCGTGGGCGGCATGGGACGCTGGCCCGATGGCGTGCAAGCCGGCTCGAGCCAGATGGCCACCGAGTCGTCGTTCCCGGGCTGGCCGCTGGCACCGTGGCTGGCGCCGGCACGCGCCTGGGCCGAACTGTGGGCCTCGCCTTCGCAAGCCTGGGCGCGCGGTGCGCAGGCGTGGTGGTCGGAGGCGATCGGTCGCAACTTTTCGCCCTACCAGCTCAACCCGCTGAACCTGAACCCGCTGCGCGACATGCTGGCGCAGACGATCGATTTCGACGCCGTGCGCCGCTGCGACAAGCTGCAGCTCTTCATCTCGGCCACACACGTCAAGAGCGGCCGCCTGCGCATCTTTCGCCAGCGCGAACTCACTGCCGACGTGGTGCTGGCCTCGGCCTGCCTGCCGCTGCTGTTCCAGGCGGTCGAGATCGACGGTGAAGCCTACTGGGACGGCGGCTTTGCCGGCAACCCGTCGCTGCTGCCGCTGATCACCGAAAGCCCGGCTGACGACCTGCTGCTTGTGCAGATCAATCCGCATCTGCGCGAGAGCGTGCCGACGACCGCGCGCGACATCCTCGACCGCATGAACGAGGTGACATTCAACACCAGCCTGCTGAAGGAACTGCGTTCGATCGCCTTGCTGAAGCATCTGATCGAGGCCGAAGGCCGCCCGGGCCACCACTACCGGGAGGCGACCTTCCAGCGCGTCGAGGCCCTGCGGGTGCATCGCATCGACGGCGGCGGGCCGCTCGCGGAGCTGGGCGCGTCGTCCAAGTCCGATACGCGCTGGAGTTTCCTGTCACGACTGCATGGACTCGGGCGCGAGGCCGCCGAGCGCTGGCTGCACGCGCACGGCAGCGACCTGGGGCGCCGATCCACCTTCGACCTGGGCCGGGAGTTCCTCGAATGACCAGCATGGCCGGCATCGTGCTCGCGCTCGTGCTGCTGATGGCGCTGGCCTACCGCGGCGTGAGCGTTCTCGTGCTGGCACCGCTGTGCGCACTGCTGGCAGTCCTGTTCAGCCCCGACGCGCCGCTGTTCGCGAGCTACACCCAGGTGTTCATGAAGGCCCTGGGCGGTTTCGTGATTGCTTTCTTCCCGCTCTTCCTGCTGGGTGCGGTGTTCGGCAAGTTGATGGAGGCCAGCGGCGCGGCCCTGGCCATCGCGCAGGCCATCGTGCGATGGCTGGGCGCGCAACAGGCGGTGCTGGCGATCGTTGCCGCCTGCGCCGTGCTCACCTACGGCGGCGTGTCGCTGTTCGTGGTGGCCTTCGCGGTGTTTCCGATTGCCGCCGCGCTGTTCCGCGAGGCGCAGATTCCCAAGCGCCTGATCCCGGCCACGATCGCACTGGGCGCGTTCACGTTCACGATGACGGCGCTGCCGGGCACGCCGGCGATCCAGAACGCCATCCCGATGCCATTCTTCGGCACCACGCCGTTCGCGTCGCCTGGGCTGGGGTTGATCGGCGGCGCCGTGATGCTGGGCTTCGGCTGGTGGTGGCTCAGCCGGCGTGCCGCGGCTGCCCGACGGGCGGGGGAGGGTTATGGCGCCGAAGAAGTCGCGCCTGCGCAGTCCGATGCGGCAGCGGCGGACGCCCCCCCGGCCATGCCGTTCGGCATGGCCATCGCGCCGGTGGTGCTTGTCATCGCGCTCAACTACCTGCTCTCCACCTGGCTGTGGCCTGCGCTGGACACTTCGTACCTGGCCGAAGCCCGGTTTGGCGCCACCTCCGTTCAGGCCGTGCGCGGCATCTGGGCGGTCATCGGCGCCCTCGGTGCCGCCATCGTGCTGCTGACCGTGCTGTGGTGGCTGGCAGAGCGGGCACGTCGCGGGCAGGGTATAGCCTTGAAGACAGTGCTGGAGGAAGGGGCGGGGGCCTCGGTCATGCCTCTCATGAACACGGCCTCGCAGGTGGGATTCGGCGCCGTGATTGCGTCGCTGGCCGGCTTTGCGCTGATCCGGGACGCCGTGCTGGGCATCGCGCCGGGCAACCCGCTGGTGTCGATGTCGATCGCGATCAACATCCTGGCGGGCATCACCGGCTCGGCATCGGGTGGCATGAGCATTGCCCTGCAGACCCTCGGGGCCACCTGGCTGGAGATGGGGCGCGCTGCCGGCATCGCGCCGGACCTGCTGCACCGGGTGACCGCCATTGCGACCGGGGGGCTCGATGCGCTGCCGCACAACGGCGCCGTCATCACCTTGCTGGGCATCTGCAAGCTCACGCATCGGCAGAGCTATCTGGACATCTTCGTGGTGGCGGTCGCCGTGCCGGTGCTCGCACTGGTGTCGGTGGTGACGCTGGGCAGCCTGTTCGGCAGCTTCTAGGAGTCTGCGCGGCAGAAGCGTTACGGGGGCAACAAAGAATCGATGAATGCGTTCGATGGGAATGACTGCGAGCTACCTACCTTACGATCCGAGCCAGGCCTTGCTTCTTCCACCGGCGTTGCAGGAGTGGTTGCCACAGGGGCATCTGGCCTACTACATCAGCGACACGGTGGATGCGCTGGACCTGAGCGCTTTTCATGCGCGTTACGCCGGCGGCGGGCCGCGCAACCAGCCGTTCGATCCGGCGATGATGGTCAAGATTCTGCTCTACGCCTACGCCACGGGCGTGTTCTCCTCGCGCAAGATCGCCAGCAAGCTGCGTGAGGACGTGGCATTCCGGGTGCTCGCAGCGAGCAACTATCCGAAGCACCGGACGATCTGCGACTTTCGTGCGCGGCACCTGAATGAACTGGCGGCCGGTCCGACCGAGGCGATCGTCGAACCGCCCAACGGCTGGATCAAGAACATCCTCGGTTTGCGCCAGTTCAGCTTGCGAGGTGTCGACACGGTACGCCGCGAATTCAAGCTCGTCTGTCTGGTACTCAACCTGCGCCGCATGAGCTATCTGGTGCCGACATGAGGGACCGAGATGAGGCCAAGCCATTCCCCACCGTGCAGATGGCGCTCGCTTGAGCCCTCGCGCCCGCCCGCCAGATGCAATGAACCCATGATCACGCCTCGCCTGTCGCCCGCCAATCGTTTGCGCCATGCGCTATCACGATCAGGGTGGCGCTGCCGCGCAGACTCCTAGGCGTAGGCCACCGCAGGCTCACGCGGACGCACCGACTGCGCCCGCAGCAGCGCATCGGTGATGTTGCCGGCGATGTTCTCCTCGCCCAGCCGGTCGGCGAAGCCCGAGCGGCGGATCAGCGAACCCGGCTGTTCGTTCAGGTCACACAGGATGAGCGTGGCGCCGCGCCGGGCGAGGTTGCGCTGCAGTGTCTGCAGGATGTCCAGCCCGGTGGTATCGATGCTGATCACCTTTTCAAGGTCGAGGATGACCGCGTCCGGGTGACCGTCCTGCATCAGCAGCAGGTTTTCCAGCTTGTTGGCGGCGCCGAAGAAGAGCGAGCCGGTCAGCCGGTAGGCCAGGATGCGCGGCGTGCCATCGGGCCGGGCGAGCGCCTCGACGCCGTAGAAGTCCTCCAGCGGCAGGCGCTCGATGCGCGTCAGGTCGGACATGCGGTAGATGAAGAACAGGCTGGCCAGCGCCATGCCCAGTTCGACCGCCAGCGTCAGGTCGAACACCACGGTGACGAAGAAGGTGGCGAGCAGGATGGTGCGGTAGGGCGTCGAGTAGCGCGCCAGTTCCTTCGGCGCGAAGGCGTGCCATTCGCCCATGTTGACCGCCACGACGACGACGATGGCCGACAGCGTGGCGAGCGGAATGTGGCTGGCCAGCGGCGCCAGCGCCAGCACGATGGTCAGCAGCACGCCGGCGTGGATGATGCCGGCCACCGGCGTGCGGCCACCGGTGCGCACATTGGTCGCGGTGCGCGCAATGGCGCCGGTGGCGGCGAAGCCGCCGAACAGCGGCGCCGCGACATTGGCGATGCCCTGCGCCATCAGTTCCTGGTTCGGGTCGTGGCGGTCATCGATCTGGCTGTCGGCGATGCGCGCCGACAGCAGCGATTCGATGGCGCCCAGCAGTGCGATGGTCAGTGCCGGAGCGATCAGCTTGCCGAGCAGTCCGAAGGAGAGGGCCGGCAGGCCGATGTCCGGCAGCTCGCGTGGAATGCCGCCGAAGCGGCTGCCTATCGTGTCGACCGGCAACTGGATGAAGGCATTCACTGCGGTCGCGATGACCAGCACCGCCAGCGGGCCGGGCAGGCGACGCATCCACGCCACCCGCTTTGCCAGCTGGTTCCAGCCCAGCAGCACGGCCAGCGACGCACACGACAGCGCGAGCGTGGCGCCGTCGAGCGTCGGCAGCGCCCGGTACAGCGCTTCCATCTTGCCGAAGAATTCGCCCGGCAGACTGTCGACACGCAGGCCGAGGAAGTCCTTGATCTGCGATACGAAGATGACGACCGCGATGCCGTTGGTGAAGCCGATGACGACCGACAGCGGGATGAAACGGATCATGCTGCCGAGCCGGAACGCGCCCATGGCAAGCAGCATGACGCCGGACATCATGGTGGCGATCAGCAGGTTCTGCACGCCGTAGTCGACGACGATGGCGTAGATGATCGGTATGAAGGCGCCGGTCGGACCACCGATCTGCACCCGCGAGCCGCCCAGCGCCGAAACAAGGAAACCGGCGACGATGGCGGTCCAGATGCCGGCTGTCGGCGACATGCCGCTGGCGATCGCGAACGCCATGGCCAGCGGCAGCGCGAGCACGCCGACCGTGATACCCGCCGACAGGTCGCCGGAAAATTGCCCGCGGTCATAGCCGCGCAGCGTGTCAAGCAGCTTGGGTCGGAACTGGATGTTCATGCCTGACTCAGCGCCTGCCCTGGCGGGTGCTGCCCCTGAGGCGGGCCGCGATCAGCGCCAGACCGGCCAGCAGACCGGCCCATGCGGACGGCTCCGGCACGGCGGCCACGCGGGCAGTTTCAGCCGCCCAGTACGATGGCAGCGTATCCCACGGATTGTCGCCGCCGTCGTCGGTGACATAGACGTGGCCGACGTTGTGCGCCCGCGCCGTGTCGATGACGGCGCGCATCGCATCGGCGTCCGCCACGTCATAGACCAGATGCGCGAAACGCGTGGCGTCGTGCGAGGCGGACCACGCATCCGGCTCGTAGCCGGCGTACTCGGCGGCCGGACTTTCGAAGGTGACCAGCACGTCGGCCGTTCCGAGGTACGACTCGGGCGTCTGCGTGCCCGGGTTGGCGACGATGTGGTTTCGCTCGAAGCCGCCCTTGATGTAGGCATGCAGCGACTGGTAATAGCCGAGGTGCTGCGCGAGATTCGACACCTCGTCGAGAAAGATGCCATCGACGCCGTACTGGGCGTAATAGAGGTCGATTTCCGCCTTCACCACCGTTTCGCTGCGCGCGCCATAGCCGGTGTACACATAACCGATCAGGCGGCCGCCGGCGGCCTGGAAGGCGTTTGCCACCGCTGCGTAGTCGCTGTCAAAGGCCGCGCCGGGTCCGCTGTCGGGGTTCAGGATGGCGGTGATGGCCACGTCCGGCGCGGCTTCGGCCAGCGTCTGCCAGTAGGCGACGCCATCATCCACCGGATAGAAGTAGGCGGGTACCAGCAGTTCGAGTGCGCTGACGGTGTGGCTGCTGAACATGATGACGGCACTGGCAATGAATTTGTTCATGACGATTCCGGATCGGGCGATGCACGGATCATCCGGTCATTGTGCAGCCTTGTCGATCACAGCGGCTGCGCACCCTGTTCGAGGAAGGCTTCGAACGCCTCGGCGGTGAGCGGACGGGCGAACAGATAGCCTTGCGCATAATCGCAGCCGGCCTGGATCAGCAGGTCGCGCTGTCCGGCAGTTTCCACGCCTTCGGCGATCACCTTGATGCCCAGCTTGTGCGCCATGACGATCATCGCCTCGCACAGCGCCAGCTCGCTCGAATGCGGCGCCAGGCCCTGCACAAACGAGCGATCGATCTTCAGGTAGTCGATGGCGAACTTGTTCAGATAGGACAGCGACGAATAGCCGGTGCCGAAATCGTCCAGCGACACCTGGACGTGCGCTTCGCGCATGCGACGCAGCTTTTCGAGCACCTGCGCATCGGCGTCGAGCAGCGTGCCTTCGGTGATTTCGACCGTGACCAGTTCGCCGGTCGCATCGGCCTGAAGCAGCACATCGACGATGTCGGGATACTGCGACTTCTTGTTGCGGAACTGCACCGGTGACTGATTCACGCTGATCTGCACCGGCTCGTCGAACTGCTGCTGAAGATAGAGCGCGAAGGCCAGCGCGGTGCGCGCGATCCAGTCGCCCAGCTCCATGATGAGGCCGGTCTCTTCGGCAATCGGAATGAAATCGGCCGGCGACACGATGCCGCGTTCCGGGTGATTCCAGCGGATCAGCGCCTCGGCCTTGCGGGTCTGCCCGGTCGCCAGATCGACGATGGGCTGATAAACCATGTAGAACTGCTTTTTTGCGATCGCCTCGTGCATGTCGCCGACCAGGCGCATGCGCCTTTCGGCACGCTGCTGCATCGATGGCGTGAAATAGCTGAGGCGGTTGCGGCCCAGATGTTTGGCGTCATACATCGCCTGATCGGCCTGCTTGAGCAGATCTTCGATGCAGCGCGCATCATGCGGATAGAGCGTGATGCCGATCGAGGCCGTCACGTACACCAGTTCCGATTCGAGATGGAAAGGGCGCTGCAGGGCATCGAGGATGTTCTGCGCGATGCGCTCGGCCGTGTCCATGTCGTCGAGCCCCGGCACGACGACCGTGAATTCGTCGCCGCCCAGACGCGCCACGAGATCGGTCTCGCGCAGGCAGGACGACAGGCGCTGCGCCGCCAGTTGCAACAGCAGGTCGCCGCGGTGGTGGCCGAGCGTGTCGTTGACTTCCTTGAAGCGGTCGAGATCGATGAACATGACCGCCAGCGGCTGACCGGTGCGGCGCGACTGGCGTAACTCGTGATCGAGCCGGTCGAGCAGCATGAGCCGGTTGGGCAACTGCGTCAGCGCATCGTAATTGGCCTGGCGCCAGATGATGTCCTCGGTTTTCTTCTTTTCGTTGATGTTGCGCACGATGCCGAGCACCGCCGGCGCGCCCTTGAAGATGAAACGCGAGGCGATCAGTTCGATCCAGATGACCTCGACACCGCCCTTGCGCAGGAACTTCGCCTCGTACTGACGCACCGGTTCGATGGCACTGCTGATGCGCTGGACGAAGCGTTCGGTCCACAGTTCAAGAAAGTCCGGATGCACGATCTGGTCGAAGCGCAAGCCGGTGAATTCGTCCGGCGTGTAGCCCAGCATCTGCGGCAGCGCCGGGTTGCTGAACACGAAGCGGAAATCCTGCGACACGAACACGCCGTCGGCCATCGCGTTGAGCAGCGCGCGGTGGCCGAACTCGGCGGCTTCCAGTTCCATCAGCACGCGCCGGCGATCCGTCACGTCGGTGTGCGTGCCGACCATGCGCAGCGGCTCGCCAGCATCATCGCGACTGACGATCTTGCCGCGATCGAGTATCCAGCGATACGCGCCGTCCTTGCAGCGCACGCGGTATTCGTTGATGAAGGCCGTGGTTTCGCCGCGCAGGTGTGCCTGCACATCCGCCCTGACCGACGGCAGGTCATCCGGATGTACACGCGATGTCCATTCCGTCAGATCCGACCCTATTTCGTGCTCTTCGAAGCCCAGCATGCTTTTCCAGCGCCGGCTGAAGAAGACGGTACTGTCGGGAATGTTCCAGTCCCACAGTCCGTCGCCCGAGCCTTCGATGGCAAATTTCCAGCGGATTTCGCTGTCGAGCAGTTTCTGTTCGGCCCGTCGCTGCAGCGTCAGATCGCGCCAGGTGGTGATGAACACCTGGCGGCCCTGCATCGTCAGCACGGTTAGCAGCACCTCGACAACCAGCGTGTCGCGGTACGGACTGCATATAGCCCACTGGAAGCGATGGCTGCCTTCGCGCAACGCGATGTCCATCATGTCCACTGCCTTGCCGGCCGAGTCCCGACCGTCGGGCTGCCGCAGCGGTGAAATGTCCGCCGGGCTGAGAGCGTGTATTTCGTCCCGGTCCGGATAGCGGAGCATTTCCATCGCCGCCGGATTCCAGTCGATGAACACGCCTGATGCCGGGTCGAGCAGCAGCATCGGATCGGCGAAGTTTTCGAACAGCAGCCGGAAGCGCCTGTCGTCTTCGGCCTTGGTGGTCACCCGTCTGAGCGCGCGCATCAGTTCGAACTGGTCCATCACCATCCGGGCCAGCGCCTGCAGCTGGGTCGCCGCGCGGGGAGCGAGCTGGCGGGGCTGGCGATCGGCGATGCACAGCACGCCGAGGGCGCGGCCGTCGTCGGCCCTGAGCGGAACGCCCGCATAGAAGCGCAGACCGAGCGGACCCGTAACCAGCGGGTGGTCGCGCTCGACCTGCGCGGCCCGGGCGTCTTCGACGATATAGGGGCCGTCCTGATGGATGGCGGACGAGCACAGGCCGTTGCAGCGCGGAATCTCGCGTACATCGAGACCGTGCGTTGACTTGAACCACAGTCGGTCGGCATCGACCAGGGTGACGAGGGCCAGCGGCACCTGCATGAGTTCGGCCGTCAGCGCAGTGATGTTGTCGAAGCGCTCATCGCGCGGCGTATCGAGTATGTCGTAGCGTCTCAGTGTGTCGAGACGCTTCGATTCCTCATCAATGGACGTATCCCTGTCGTGCATGCCGAATGTGTGCTGACTGCCCTGTTGTCGGGTCTTTCCGGCGCACGCCGGGGCGCCTGCCATCGGCGCCCCGTTGCAGGTTTCCGCAACCCTTGGCTGACCGTGGACCCAATATGCCAGCGCCGTAGAGGCGCGAAGCTTCTCGTGCAGGCCTTATCGGAAAAATATCACGCTGGCTTGAACCGCTGCGTCGGGCGTTGCATTGTGAAACTACCCGAGCAGTCGATCGACACCGAGCAGGGTCAGCAAGCCGAGTGCGGCGAAGATCGCGGCAGCAATGCCGTGCACGAGCTTCATCGGAATCTTCGCGCCGAAGCGGTCGCCGACGAACACCGCCGGCACGTCGGCGATCAGCATGCCCAGCGTGGTCCCCATGACGACCAGCAGCGGACTGGCGTAATGCGCTGCCATGGCGATGGTGGCGATCTGCGTCTTGTCACCCATCTCGGCCAGGAAGAAGGTGACCAGCGTGGCCCCGAACACGCCGAGGCGCGCCGCGACCTTCGTTTCCTCGTCCTCGATCCGGTCCGGGATCAACGTCCAGATCGCCATGCCGATGAAGGACAGGCCGAGCACCCAGCGCAACACCTCCGGACTCAGTACCGAAGTGATCCAGCCGCCGAGCGCGCCTGCCAGACCGTGGTTGACCAGGGTTGCGCACAGGATGCCGGCGATGATGGGCAGGGGCTTCCTGAACCGTGCGGCCAGAATGAAGGCCAGCAACTGGGTCTTGTCGCCGATTTCGGCCAGCGCGACCACGCCGGTCGACACGATGAATGATTCCATGACGCTTTCGGGTTTGCCGGTCGGAAGGCGACCGGGGCGGGAACTTAGCACGAACGATCGGCTGTGACCCTGTTGCAGGGTTAAGCAATTACGGCGCGGGTGCGCTGCCGGGCGTGGCCAGCCTCTCGAAGTCGCTTACCGGACGTTCTGCGCGTGCGCCCGTCGATGCAGCGCGTCGCGCGCGCACTGGACACGCCCGGCGCGCGCCACGAACTGATCGGCGAACTGCGTTCGGACCACGCGGGTGAAACGGGCGTGGTGTGGATCGACCGCGGTAGCCTCGCCGTGTCGCGCGACCCGGTCGCGCGTGAATTCGCGCAGCGCCATCTGCTGGCGACCGAGCAGCGGCACCGCGATCGCCGCCCGCGTCAGAGGCGCAGCGCGCCCGCGTAGCCGGTCAGCTCCAGATAGCCGCGTCCGACCGGGCGACCCGCCTCTGATGCGCTGACCGCGCCTTCCCAGTAGATGGCGCCGCTGCTGGCGCGGCTGTCGAGTTCCTGATCGTCCATCAGCGGCTGCAGCACAAAGCGGTGATCGCCGACGCGGATGTTCAGCGCGACCGGATAGCGGCCGCCGGTGCGCGGGCTGAGCCAGGTGCGCAGCACGGTGAATTCGATATCGGCCGGTGCGAACTGCCGCTCGGCACGCGCGTCGCGCAGCGTCGCCGACGCCCACATCGCACGGCCCTCGCCATCGCGCATGCGGAACACCATCAGGGCGCCGCCGTCGTCCAGATTCAGCCCCAGCCAGTCCCAGCCGGTGGCACCGTCAGGCATCAGCGCGCTCGACCACTCATGGTCCAGCCAGGCGCGGCCGCGCACGCGCTGCCGACGCCGACCGATGTCCAGCATGCCGGCGACCGCAAGCTGCGGCCAGCTCAGGTAATGACTGGCGTGCGCCGGGTCGGCCGCTTTCTGGCTGAAACCGGCATCGCCCTGCCACAGCACCGGCTGGGTCGGCGTGAAGTCGAGTGCATAGCCGAAGTCGGGCGCCGCGATGCGCGCGGCCAGATGTTCCGGCGCAGGGTCGCGACGCAGGCTCCAGTCGTCGATGTGTACATCCAGATCGCTCACCGACGCTTCGGCCAGGCCGAAGCCGGCGCGCGCAATCTTCTGTGCATGGAGCAGGCGACCGTGCGCGGCGTCCGACACGGCGGCGTGCGCGAACAGGATCTGTCCCGGTGCGAAGCGGCTGGCGCTGGCGTCATGCGCCGGTTGGCGCACGCGGAAGAAGGTGAGCTGGAAGCCGACCGGCGCCGCGCCGTCGCGCTCCAGCCAGCCGGTGATGTACCACCACTCGATGCGGTGGCGCGGGTGCGCACCATGGTCGCGCGGCAGCACGAGGGGCGTGCCGCGCACGACCGGGTCGAACTCCGGGCCGTGCGCCAGCGCCGGCAGGGCGGCGAGCAGCGGCAGCTTGAGCAGCAGGCGTCGCAGCGCAAGGTCGGCGTGAGGGGGCGTCATGCGCCTTGGACGCCCGCCGCGGCAGGGGTTCCGCTGCCAGTCACGCCGCGCCGTGCGCGAGGCACCGCTCCAGCGCGTCCACGACCTGTACCCCGGTATGGTCCGGTCGCACACCGGCATGGCGCCCGGCCAGCGCCATCGCGGCCGCGGAGAATGAAGTGTCGTCGAGCAGCCTGCGCAGCAGCGCCGGGTAGTCGGTGCCGCGGCTGCCCGGCTCGACCATCAGCCCGATGCCGGCTTCGACCACGCGGCGACCCACCATGTATTGCTCCATGTGATTGGGCAGCACGAGTTGCACGCAGCCGGCCAGCGCCGCCGCGCTGACCGTGCCGACGCTGGCGTGCGACAGCACGATGCGCGCCTGCGCGGTCGCCAGGTCCATGCGCACCGGCGACGGTTCGAAACGGATATTGGGCGCACCCAGTTCGCGCGCCGTCGCGGCCGACAGCCCTTTCGCATGCACCACACTGCGCAGCCCGGGCTGGCGCAGGGCCGCCATCAGCGCCGTGAAATCGGCGTGTTCGGGCGACAGATAGGCGAACACGGGGATGCCCTCGCCGCCTCCTTCACTTTCAACCTGTGGCCACTGCGGCTGCGCGCCGGCGTCGTCGACGAAACTCGGGCCGACTCGCACCACGCTGTCCGGATAGGCCGGGTAATGCGCCAGCTCCGGCAGCGAGGCAACGATGCACAGGACGTCGGCGAACAAGGCGGTGAGCCGGGGCAACGCAGGCTGGCCCAGCGCGGCGAGCGCGGCGTTGACCGCACGCAGTACGGTGGCGTCGCTGCCGGCGCAGGCCGCGGTGTCGGCCGCGTCCCAGTAATGCAGCGCCGGGAACACGTCGCCGAAGGCAGGCACTTCGAAACCGTTGCCGACGGCGGCCACCGGAAAGCGGCAGGCGCGCGCCGCCAGCATCGCGCTCGGCGCGTGGTCGCACACCAGCAGATCAGGTCGACACAGATCGAACAGCGTGCGCCAGCCGGACAGCAGCCCGGCCAGTCCGGCGGGGTCGAGCCAGCCGGCTGACGCCAGCACCGCTGAAAAATTGACCAGTCCGGGCGGTTTCGCCATGCGCGGCAGCCAGATCGGCGACTGCATGACCGCAAATCCCTCGCCGACCACGCGGCCATGCGCACGCGACAGATCCTTCAGCGCGAACACCACCTCGTGACCGCGCCGGCGCAGCACGCGCGCGGTCAGCAGCATGCGGTCGAGGTGGCCCATGTTGGCGCCGAGCTCCCACGCCAGCAGCACGCGGCTCATGGCGACAAGCCTGTGCAAGAATCGCGCGTCCGTTCCGACCGCGCGCAGGGGTTTTCCATGGTGTCCGACTCATCCGGCAATGACATGAAGCAGGCGCAGAGCATACGGGCGCCGCACGCGCCCTGTCACGCGCCGGGCGACCGGCGATGACGGCGCGCCGGGTGGTTTTGTTCGTCACCCATGACCCGTTCTGGCGTCTGGGCGGCGGCGAGCGCACGCGCAATCTGGCGCTGGCCTGGATGCTGGGGCAGTTGTTCGACCTTCACCTGTTCTGCCTCGCGCCGGTCGGCGAGGCCGACCGCAAGCGGCTCGCCGCCCTGCGCGTATCCGCCACGCTGCATCCCTGCGCCGATGCGGCGCCTGCGGCCGCAAGTGCGCAGCTGACCGATCTGGTCGGCGCGATCGCTGCCCATGCCTGCCTGTTTGCGCGCCTGCGGCTCGACTTTCTGGCTGACGCGCTGCCGCCCGGCATGCTGCGCATCCTGGACACGCATGACCTGGTCAGCGACAACGTGGCGTCGCGCGCGCGCGCCGGGCTCGAGCCCTGGGGCGGCGTCGATCTGTCGTTCGACGAGGAAATGCAGCGGCTGGCCCGCTTCGATCACGTACTGCTGATCCAGCAGGATGACGCACGTCGCGTGGCGGCTGCCATCGGGCCGCGGGCGCTGTGCGTGCCGCACCCGGTGATGTTTGCCCGCCAGCCGGTGCGCGCGCAAGGCCGCGTGCTTGGGTTTGTCGCCAGCGGATGGCAAGGCAATGTCGATGCACTGGACTGGTTCGCACATGAGGTCTGGCCTGCGCTGGAGGGCGTGCCGGCCGAGCTGCACGTGTGGGGGTCGGTATGCCAGGTCTGGGCACCGCCCGCCGGGGTGACCGCCGTCGCACACGGCTTCGTCGCGGATTACACCGCCATCTGGGGCCGTATCGACGTCGCCATCAATCCGGTGCGCTGGGGGTCCGGCCTGAAGATCAAGAACGTCGAGGCGCTCGGCCATGGCGTGCCTCTGGTCACGACGACCGAAGGCGCACGCGGACTGGCTGACGACGCCGGCCTTTGCTTCCGTGTGGCCGACGATCCGCATGCCTTCGCGCACCATTGCCGCGAACTGCTGGCCGACGCGGCACTGCGCGAACAGACCGGCGCGCGAGGCCATGACTATGCGGCTCTGCACTTTTCGCCGCAAACCTGTTTCGCGCCATTGATTCACGCGCTGTTGATCTAGATTCCGTCAGATTTTTTAACACTTTGGGTACGGCGCTCCGCAACCCCTTTGATTATTCAATATTTTTTTTCCGGCCTTGTTTTTGCTTAGGGGCTTCACACATCAACCAAGACCGGAGAAGACCATGGAAGCCAGACTTCCCAACGCAAAAATCATCGCCCTGGCAATCGGTGCCGCCTTCAGCGCGTTGTCACTGCAGGCGCAGGCCAATCCGATATCGGTCGACGCGCGCTACAGCCTCGGCGGCGGCTCGGAAATCACCGAACCGACGCTGACCGGCAGCAATGTTGACTACTACCTGTGGAAAGACACCCCGGGCGGCAACTCCGTGTTCTTCCATACCTACGGGTACGAAAGCGGCGGTCAGGCCAATTTCGGTGCCCGCTCATCCGGTGAAGGCGTCTTCACCGCGTGGAGCCGGGTCAGCTACAGCACGCTGGTGGATGTCACCGGCACCCAGGCCGTGAACTTCGACTTCCGCGTCGACAACACCGAACTGGCTTTCTACAACGCGTTCATCGGCCAGACCGGCAGCACCCGGCTCGAGCTCGTCATCAGCATCGACGGCACCGAGCTGACGCGCGAAGACATTCGCCTGGATCTCGCTGCGACCGGCACGATCACCTGTACCGACGCCGGCACCGGTCAGCTCGACAGCTACATCGAATGCCCGCCCTCGGCGCTGGCGAGCATTTCGCAGAACGCACGGGACTTCTCGGCCGATCTGGGCATCCGTTCCAGCGACTTCACGCTGCAGTACGACATCATCGCCACCGTGTCCGGAAACATGCTGGGCGGCACCGATTGCAGTTCCTACGGCGAATTCGTCGAGGACGGCTACGGCAACGGCGCTATCCAGTTCGGCAATGTCGTCGAACAGCAACCCCAGTTCGCGGCTGCGACGGTTGATGGTGAAGAACCGATCCTGATCCCCGGTTTCGGCTGCAGCCCCGGCCAGGCGATCGCCCGCAGCGGTGACCCCAACAACTTCTCGTTCGCCAATCCGGGCCCGCAGCAACTGGTGATCCCGGCGAACAATGCCTCGCCGTTCGCCATCACGCAGCGCGCGGTGGACAACACGGTGCCCGAACCGACGACCCTGGCACTGGCCGGACTGGCTCTGGCCGGACTGGCAGCCGCGCGACGACGCAAACCCGGCTGATTTCACGACAGCCTTCACACAACGGCACCTGCGGGTGCCGTTGTTGTTTGGCCAGCCGCTACCATCGCATCCATGGCGCGCATTCTTTTCTGCTGGGAACTGGGCGGTGACTACGGTCACCTGTCGCGTCTGCTGCCGATCGCGCTGGCGCTGCGCGAACGCGGACACGAACCGGTGTTCGCCGTGCGCGACCTGCTGGGTGCGGAAGCGCTGCTGCACAGGCATCAACTGCGCTGGCTGCAGGCGCCGCTGTGGATCGGCCAGGTCACCGGCCTGCCGCCGCCGATCAGCCACGCCGAACTGCTGATGCGCTTCGGCTTCCTGAACACGCGTGCGCTGACCGGTGTCGCCCGGGCCTGGCGCGCGCTGATCGACCTCGTGCAACCCGACCTGCTGGTGATGGATCACGCGCCGACGGCGCTGCTCGCCACCCGCGGGCTGAGTGCGCCGCGCGTCAATCTGGGCGACGGCTTCTGCATTCCGCCAACGGGCCGGCCGATGCCGCCGTTCCGCTGGTGGCAGCAGGAAAACCTGACGCGTGTCGCCGATTCGGAAGCGCACGTGTGGAAAACCGCGAACGAGGTGCTGTTTGCGCTGGACGCACCACCGTTGGCGAGCCTGTCGGAACTGGCTGGCTGCGACGCCTCGCTGATGCTGGCCTTCGCCGAACTCGATCACTATCCCGATCACCCGGGCGCGCACTGGCTCGGACCGCTGTTCAGCCTCGGCCAGGGCAGCGACGTCAGCTGGCCGGAGAGCAACGGCCCGCGCGTGTTTGCCTATCTCAAACCCGGTTATCCGGCGATCGATGCTGCGCTGGGCGCGCTGGCGAAGCTGCCGGCGCGCGTACTGGCCCATGTGCCGGGCGCCTCGGCACAGACCGTCGCCACGTTTTCGCGCGGATCGATGCGCGTCAGCGTCGAGCCGCTGGACATGGAAGCCGCCCGGCGGGACTGCGACCTGGCGGTCTGCCATGGCGGCAACGGCACGGTGTCGGCCATGTTGCTGGCCGGCAAACCGCTGATCGTGCTGCCATCACAGATGGAACAGGTCATGACCGCCAAACGTCTCGAAACCCTCGGTGTCGCCGCCGTGGTGATGCCCGATGCGGCGGCGGCCATTACGGCGCTGTTCCGGAAGGCCCTCTCGAACGCAGCCCTCGGTCAGGCTGCACGCGCCTTCGCGCAGCGCCACGAAGGGTACGAACCGCAGCAGACGATCCGGGCAGTCGCCGATCGCTGCGAAAGCCTGCTGGAGCCGCACCGATGAGCGCACCGTCCTTTTCCATCGTCATCTGCAACTACAACTACGCGCAGTTCGTCGGTCAGGCGATCGACAGTGCGCTGGCGCAGCGCTACCCGGCCGACAAGGTCGAGGTGGTCGTCGTGGATGACGGATCGACCGACGATTCGCTCGCGGTGCTGGCGCGCTACCGCGACCATGCGCAGGTGAAGTTGGTAGAGCAGCCCAACCGCGGCCAGACCGCCGCCTTCGATGCCGGTGTGCGGGCGGCCGCCGGCGAACTGGTATGCCTGCTCGATTCCGATGACCTGTGCCTGCCGGACAAGTTGGCGGGCGTGGCCGCCTGGATCGCTTCGAAGGCGATCGACACCGAGCGGCTGTTCCTGTGCCACGACCTCATCCTGCGCGACGAGCGCACCGGCGAATCGGCGCTCGACACCTGGTTCCAGATCGTCGGCATCGACAAGCTGGACGACATCTACGACCTCGACGGCCGGCCGATGTTCTTTCCGTTCTCGGTGCCGACCGGGCTGGTGTTCGGGCGCACGCTGGTCACCGAGTGCCTGGCCGCGATTCCGGCCTGGGCGTTTCCGCGCGGTGCCGACGGTGCGCTGTGCCCGGCGGCGCTGATCAGGAGCGGCTGCGTTCACTACCTGCGCCAGAGCCTGGGCATCTATCGCATCCATTCCGCCAACGAATTCGGCAGCCTGCGCAACGGCCGCTATGCGCCGCGCATCGATCTGCGCGACCGCACGCCGCGCCAGCTGCACTTTCTCGACCAGTGGGTGGACATGGCCGATCTGGAACCGGCGCACCACGCGCGTGCCCGCAGCTACTTCCGGCGCTGGGAAAAACTGCAGCGCATGCCGACCGGCGACCGCGGCGTCGCGGCGGCGCGCATCAGCATCGCGCTGATCGGTCGCGGCGACACCGCCGGCGTATCGGCGAGCGTCGCTTCGGCACTCAACCAGCGGCATCCGGCCTGCGAGGTGCTGCTGCCCGCCGAGCTGTCCTGTCCGGCAACGCCCGACGGTGCCGACATCCGCCGCTACGACGACGGCCCGGATGGGGCTGACGCCCTGACGCGCCTCATCGCGGCGGCGCGCGCGGCCTCGGGCGAATCCATCGTGTTCCTGCCGGTGGGTGACCGCCTGGACCGCGATTTCGTCGAACGCCATCTGTTCTATCGCCAGTACGGCGCGCTGGTCGGCGTGACCTGCAGCGACGTCCGGCTGATCACGCCGGGCGGCGAACTGGTGCATCAGAACGCGTTCGCGCAAAGCGGCGCCTGGGCACAGGCGGTGCAGCAGATTCCGCCGTTCGCGACCGGGCTGAGTCAGTGGGTCGCGCCACCGCTGGCGGCCTGCATGTTCCGGCGCGACCTGCTGGTCGAACTGGCCGGCGCGCCGGACGGCCAGCCCTGGCCGGCGGACATGGCTGAAGCCGGTGGCTGGTGGCCGGTACAGCTGGCGCTGCACACGTCAGGCCTGCTGCGCTTCCGGGAAACGCTGTGCAGCGTGCGGATGGTCAGCGGCACGCAGGCGAGCTACGGCTGGCTGTCGGCGCCGCACACGCCGGACGGACGGGTGATCGAACCGGCGGTCGCCGGCGTGACGGACTGGCTGCGCAACTGGCATGCCGGACATCGGGACACACTCGCGGCGCGATTGCCGGGGGCCTGGCAGCAGCGGTTTCCGGTCTGGCTGGACGCCCAGCGTGGCTGATCAGCGCTCGACGAAAGCCCGTTCGATCACGTAATCGCCGGGTTCGCCGACACCCGGCGACACGACGAAGCCGCGCGCGTCGAGCAGGTCAGCGGTGTCCTTGTTCATGCTCGGGCTGCCGCAGATCATTGCGCGGTCGGTGTCGGGGTTCAGCGGCGGCAGGCCGAGGTCGTCGGTCATCTTGTTGCTGATGATGAGGTCGGTCAGCCGGCCGCGGTTGCGGTAGGGCTCGCGCGTGACGCTCGGGTAGTACAGCAGCTTGTCGCGCACGTCGTCGCCGAGAAATTCGTCGTTCGGCAGTTCGTGCTCGATGTAGTCCTGATAGGCCAGTTCGTTCACGTGGCGCACGCCGTGAAACAGGATCACCTTGTCGAATCGCTCGTAGGCTTCCGGGTCGCGGATCAGGCTCAGGAAGGGCGCCAGCCCGGTGCCGGTGCCGAACAGGTACAGGTGTCTGCCCGGCCTGAGGTCATCGAGCACCAGCGTGCCCGTCGGCTTGCGCCCGACCAGGATTTCATCGCCTTCCTTCAGATGCTGCAGGCGCGACGTCAGCGGACCGTCCGGCACCTTGATGCTGAAGAACTCCAGATGCTCCTCGTAATTGGCGCTGGCGATGCTGTAGGCGCGCAGCAGCGGCTTGCCGCCGGTGTCCAGGCCGATCATGACGAAATGACCATTGCGGAAACGCAGGCTCGGGTCCCGCGTGGTCTTGAAGCTGAACAGCGTGTCGTTCCAGTGATGGACGCTGAGGACTTTTTCGGGTGCGACGGTGGCCATGGCGATGATCGGATTCATTGAACAGTCTGCTTTATAGCCGGGTCACTACCCATAACTCAAGGGGCGAACAACCAATGATTTGATAACCTCAGGTTATCCGCCCCGGTGATGCGGCGGCCGGCGCCGTCACATCCCTTCAACCGCGCAGTGCAGTGGCGATCTCTGCAAAAGTGGCGGCGACCTCGACCGAATTCAACGGCACGTCAAGCTGGCGCTCGACCTGCGCCGCGGAAAAGATGCCGCGGATGCGCGGTGGTGCGCCGCGCGTCGCCGCCTCGACCGCCAGCAGGTAGGGGTGACCGTAGTGCTGCAGCGCCGCCACGACGCTGCCCACGGTGGCGCGCCGGATTGCCTCGAAATCCACCGCGTCGATGTCGCTCAGCGCCTGCATCACCTGCTTCACCGTCAGCTCGGCGCGCGTCAGACCCTGCGCCTGTATCAACCTGATCGGCTTGCTGCCCTGCAGGTCTGACAGCGTGACGATGCCGTCCACGCAAGGCATGTCGCTGAGGACGAACAGCATGCGCACACCGCTTTCGCGCATGCGTTGTTCGGCCGCATCGAGCGAGGCTCGCGGGCCGATGCAGGCGGCGCGCACGCAGGCCAGATCGGTCATCACGGCGGTCGCGGGGCTGTCCAGCGACACGCGTTCTGCTTCGGGCGGCGTGGCCTGGGCGATGCAGGTGCCTTCGGCGAAGCGGTAGGTCGACAACGCGGGATGTGACATGGCGAATCTCCTTTTTCTTGTCAGGCGGTCGGATAGGTATTCGACAGACGCGATGTGCGCAGAGCGACCTGCCGGTCGCGTCATACATGTCGATTACGCACTCCTGACTGTAGACCGCAGACCGGGTTCCGGCTCTGCCGGCCGCCGCGCGACCGTCGGCGCAGATTCATGAATTTCCCGACAGCCAGCTGAAGAACGGCCCGAAACACACGGCCGCGGACAGGTTCGCACCGGCCCAGCGGCGCGCCGCGGCCGACATCGCCCGGCGCGCATCGGCGTCATCGAGCAGCCGCAGGCAGGCGCCGGCAAACGCGGCGGGATCGTCGGCCAGCAGGAAAGCGTCGCCGGCAAGATGTTCAACACCGCGCGCGCCTTCGCGCGTGGTGACCAGCGGCAGGCCCGATGCCAGTGCCTCGACCGTCTTGATCTTCAGGCCGGAGCCCCAGCGCACCGGATTGATCGCCACGTCGACGCCGGCCCACAGTGCGTCGGGTGACGGTACGACACCGCATGCGCGCACGCCCGCTGGCAGCGGCTGCTGGAGCAATGCCGACAGCGGGCCGGCCAGCTGCAGCTCGACCCCGTGCCCGGCCAGTTGCGGCCACACCTGCCCGAAAAACCACTGCAGCCCGTATCGATTGGCCGGCGAATGACTCGCCGCATAACCGAGCACGCGCGAGCCCGGGCGCACCGGCTGCGCCGGCAGCTCGACCGGATGCGGCACGCACAGCGCCCGGTCGCCGAGTACGGCGGCGACCCGCGCATGATCGTCGGGCTGGATCAGCAGCACCCGGTCGTACCGGCGCAGGAAAGCGATTTCGCGCTCGAAATCGAGCGGCTCCTCGACCGCCACGCCGGCCTGCCGGCGCGAGGCGGCGTTGTCGCTGACCAGATCGTGGGTGTCGATCACCAGCCGGGTGCCGGGCGGCACCGCCTGGCGCAGGAAATCCAGTTGCAGCCGCGACAGCAACACGACGTCGGGCCTGCGCTGTCCGCACAGTCGGTGCAGGGCACCGAGCAGGGCAACGCGGCCGGGTTTGTCGGCGCCACCGACCGCCAGTTGGTAGCGATGCGGGCTGGCCGCCACGGCGGCTGACGCGTCGGCGTCGGCGGCTTCGAGGAAGAAAACCGTCAGTTCGCACACGCCGGCCAGCGCCTCGACCAGCGTGCGCGTACGGGTGGCCTCGCCGTTGCCGGCGCGCCAGTAGCGGCTGCGGGTCACGAACAGCACGCGCGGTCGGGTCATCAACATGCGGGCCGGCAGGCCGGGGGACGGATAGAATCCCGCTTTTACCCGATTTCCAGCAGGAGCCGCCATGCCCGCCTACCGCTCACGTACCTCCACCCACGGCCGCAACATGGCCGGCGCCCGCGCGCTGTGGCGCGCCACCGGCATGAAGGACGGCGATTTCGGCAAGCCCATCATCGCCATTTCGAACAGCTTCACGCAGTTCGTGCCGGGCCATGTGCATCTGAAGGATCTCGGCCAGATGGTCGCCCGCGAGATCGAAAAGGCCGGCGGCGTGGCGAAGGAATTCAACACCATCGCGGTCGATGACGGCATCGCGATGGGCCACGGCGGCATGCTGTATTCGCTGCCCAGCCGCGAACTGATCGCCGACAGCGTCGAATACATGGCGAATGCGCACTGCGCCGACGCGCTGGTGTGCATTTCGAATTGCGACAAGATCACCCCGGGCATGCTGATGGCCGCCCTGCGGCTCAACATCCCGACCGTGTTCGTGTCCGGCGGGCCGATGGAAGCGGGCAAGGTAGTGCTGCCCAACCCCGGCGGCATGAAGATCATCGCGGTCGATCTGGTCGATGCCATGGTCAAGGGCGCCGACAGCAACTGTTCCGACGAAGAGTCCGACGCCTACGAGCGCAGCGCCTGTCCGACCTGCGGCTCGTGCTCCGGCATGTTCACCGCCAATTCGATGACCTGCCTGACCGAAGCGCTCGGCCTGTCGCTGCCGGGCAATGGCTCGACGCTCGCCACGCACGCCGACCGCCGCGCACTGTTCCTGCGCGCCGGCCAGCTGGCGGTCGAGCTGTGCCGCAAGTACTACGAGAACGACGACGAATCGGTGCTGCCGCGCTCGATCGCCAGCTTCAAGGCATTCGAGAACGCGATGACGCTGGACGTGTCGATGGGCGGCTCGACCAATACCGTGCTGCACCTGCTGGCCGCGGCGCACGAAGCCGGCGTCGATTTCACGATGGCCGACATCGACCGCATTTCGCGCGGCGTGCCCTGCCTGTCCAAGGTCGCGCCGGCCAAGGCCGACGTGCATATGGAAGACGTTCATCGCGCCGGCGGCATCATGGCCATTCTCGGCGAACTGGACCGCGCAGGTCTGATCCACCGCGACCTGCCGACGGTGCACAGCGCCACATTGGGTGAGGCGCTCGACAAGTACGACATCGTGCGCACCGAAGACGAAGCGGTGCGCACCTTCTACCGCGCGGCACCCGGCGGCATCCCGACCCAGGTCGCGTTCTCGCAGGACCGGCGCTACCCGACGCTCGATCTCGACCGCGAAAACGGCGTCATCCGCAACAAGGCGCATGCCTTCAGCCAGGACGGCGGTCTGGCCGTGCTGTACGGCAACATCGCCGAGCGCGGCTGCATCGTGAAGACGGCCGGTGTCGATGACTCGATCCTGAAATTTTCCGGCACCGCCCGGGTGTACGAAAGCCAGGACGATGCGGTGACCGGCATCCTGGGCGACGAGGTGAAGCCGGGCGAAGTGGTCGTGATCCGCTACGAAGGCCCGAAGGGCGGCCCCGGCATGCAGGAGATGCTCTACCCGACGACCTATCTGAAGTCGAAGGATCTGGGCAAGGCGTGCGCGCTGCTGACCGACGGCCGCTTCTCGGGCGGCACGTCCGGCCTGTCGATCGGCCATGCTTCGCCGGAAGCGGCACAGGGCGGCCTGATTGCGCTGGTGAAGGACGGTGACGTGATCGAGATCGACATCCCGAACCGCACCATCCATCTGGTCATTGCGGACGACGAACTGGCGCATCGCCGGGCGGCCGAAGAAGCACGCGGCGCCGACGCCTGGACGCCGAAGCAGCGCGACCGCGTGGTGTCGCAGGCGTTGCAGGCGTACGCGCTGATGACCACCAGCGCCGATACCGGCGCCGTGCGTGACCTGACGCAGCTGCGCCGCCCGTAAGGCTGCGGCGCCGTCGCACAGGTCTTGACCGCGCCGCTTTCCGCCGGCCGCATCGCCGCGCTGACCGCGCTGGCGATGCTCGCCTTCGCCGCCAATTCGGTGCTGAACCGGCTGGCGCTGGCCGATACGGCGATTGATGCCGCCAGCTTCACGCTGATCCGTCTGGCGGCGGGCGCGCTGGTGCTGTGGGCACTGGTGCGCCGCCAGTCGGGCAGCCGGCTGGCCGGCGACTGGCCGGGTGCCTGCGCGCTGTTCGTCTATGCCGCCGCGTTCTCGTTCGCCTATCGCGCGCTGCCGACCGGCACCGGCGCGCTGCTGCTGTTCGGCACGGTGCAGGTGAGCATGATTGCCGCCGGACTGTTCAAGGGCGAGCGCTTCCGGCCGCTGCAGATCGCCGGCTTCGTGGTGGCGCTGGCCGGGCTGGCCGTACTGCTGGCGCCCGGCGTCAGCGCGCCGCCGGTCGATGCGGCGCTGCTGATGATGCTGGCCGGACTGGCCTGGGGCGTGTATTCGCTGCGCGGGCGCCACGCACGCGCCACGCCGCTGGCCATGACGGCCGGCAATTTCGTGCGCGCCGTGCCGCTGGCGATCGGCTTGTCGATGGTGTCGGCGGCCGACGCCCGGATCGATCTGGCGGGCGCGGGGTATGCCATGCTATCCGGCGCGCTGGCATCGGGCGTCGGTTACGCGATCTGGTACAGCGCGCTGCGCGGGCTGACGGCGACGCAGGCCGCCACGGTGCAGCTGAGCGTGCCGGTGATCGCCGCGCTCGGTGGCGCGCTGCTGCTGGCCGAACCGCTGACGGCGCGCCTGGCACTGGCGTCGGCCGCCACGCTGGGCGGCATCGCGCTGGTCGTGACCAGCCGCCGCTGAACCCCGCCCATTGCCCGCCTCCGCGCCGCCCAGCCGCCTGTTACATCCCCTTGCGAGGCTTTTTGATGCCATGCAGCAAGCCGGGCCGGCCGCTCGGGTAAAATCGCGGCCCATGACTCCATCCGCGCAGCACGATGACGGCCCGCACGCCCAAGGTTTTTCGTGGCCGGTTCGCGTCTACTACGAAGACACCGACAGTTACGGTGTCGTCTACTACGCAAACTACTTCCGCTTTCTCGAACGTGCGCGCACCGAATGGCTGCGCGCGCTCGGCTTCGATCAGGTGGACATGAGCGCCGCCGGCCACGGCTTCGTGGTGCGTTCGGTGCAGGGCGAATACCTGAAGCCGGCGCATTTCAACGACGCGCTCGAAGTACGCAGCACGATCGCCGGCGTCAGCCGGGTCGCCATCGACTTCGCGCAGCGGCTGTACCGCGGCAACACGCTGCTGTTCGACGGTCTGGTGCGCGTGATCTGCATCGATCCGGCGCGCGGCCGTCCGGTGTCGATTCCGCCCGCACTGCGCGCGCGGCTCTTGCCTTCATCCCCGCTTCCTCTTCTGCCCCCGCTCACGAACTGACCATGAACCTTTCAGAAGACCTCTCGATCATTTCGCTCGTCCTGAATGCCAGCCTGCTGGTCAAGCTGGTGATGGCGCTGCTGATCGGCATTTCGTTCATGAGCTGGTACTGGATTTTCCGCAAATCCTTTGCCATCCGCGGCGCGCGCAGCCGCACCGACAAGTTCGAACTGGAGTTCTGGTCCGGCGGCGACCTGAACGCGCTGTTCCAGAGCGCGGCCAACGACCGCCACAACGCGGGCGGCATGGAGCGCATCTTCGAAGCCGGCTACCGGGAATTCGTCAAGCTGCGCGGGCGGCAGAACATCGACACCGCCACCGCGGTCGATGGCGCCCGGCGCGCCATGCGCGCGACCTATCAGCGCGAAGTCGACGAACTCGAATCACATCTCGCCTTTCTCGCCTCGACCGGCTCGGTCAGCCCCTACATCGGTCTGTTCGGCACCGTGTGGGGCATCATGAACGCCTTCCGCGGTCTGTCGAACGTCGGCCAGGCGACGCTGGCCCAGGTCGCGCCGGGCATCGCCGAAGCGCTGGTGGCCACCGCGATCGGCCTGTTCGCCGCGATTCCGGCGGTGGTCGCCTACAACCGCTTCGCGCACGACATCGATCGCATTTCCATCCGCTGGGAAAGCTTCATGGAAGAGTTTTCCAACATCCTGCAGCGCCAGGGCCCCGGTAAGGCGCAATGACAAGACAGCGCCGCCTGATGAACCAGATCAACGTCGTGCCGTACATCGACGTGATGCTGGTGCTGCTCGTCATCTTCATGGTGGCGCCGCAGGCCACGCCGACCGGCAGCATCGAACTGCCCAGCGTTGGTCAGGCGTCGCAGCCCCCGGCACAGCCGATCGAAGTCATCGTGAAGGCCGACGGCAAGCTGGCGCTGCGCGACCGTGACCAGGGCGGCAAGGAAGAAGCCGTCACGCGCGATGCGCTGGTGACGCGCATCCGCGACCTGCAGGGCGCCAGACCCGATCGCGCCGTGGTGGTGGCCGGTGACAAGGCGGCACGCTACGAAGAAATCCTGAAGGTGATGGATACGTTGCAAGGCAACGGCATCACCCGTATCGGTCTGCTGGTGCAGACCGGCCAGGCTGCGAAACCGGCCCGCTGATGCGCGAGCACGCACTCAAACGCCCTGAACCCGGCAAATGGCAGTCGGCCGTGCTGGCCGCCGGCATGCATCTGTTGCTCGGGCTGTTCCTGTTCTACAGCGTGCGCTGGCAGACCAGCAAGCCGGCTGCGGTGCAGGTGGAACTGATCAGCAGCATGCCGACCGTGGCAGCGCCGGTGCGTCCGCCGCCGCCCGAGCCGGTGGTCGAGAAGCGGCCGGAACCGGTGGTCGAGCCGCCCCCGCCGCCACCGCCGGCCAAACCGGATATCGCGTTCAAGGAACCTCCGAAGCCAAAACCGGTTCCCAAGGTGGAACCGAAGCCCGAACCGAAGCCGGAGCCCAGGCCGAAACCCGAACCCAAGCCGGTCGAGAAGCAGCCCGACGTGAAGCCGGCGCCGCCGGACACGCGGCGCGAGATCGAAGCGCAGGACAGGATGTTGAAGGAAGCCATGACCCGGGAGAGCGCCGAACAGGCGCAGCGCGAAGCGTCGCGCGAAGCGGACCTGATCGCGCAGGCAGCCGCGGAAGGCGCGCGCCGGAGTGCTGCCAATGCCTGGGGTGACAAGATCAGCGCCAGGATACGCGGCAACATCGTGCTGCCGCCGGGCGCCAGCGGCAATCCGGAGGCGCTGGTCGCGATCGCGCTGCTGCCGGACGGCTCCGTGGTGGGAGAACCACGCATGAAAAGATCAACCGGAAATCCGGCGCTCGATGACGCGATACTACGCGCCATCGTGAAGTCGTCACCGCTGCCGAAACCGGACGATCCGTCGGTTTTCGTGCGCAACCTGGATCTGGTGTTCCGGCCGCTCGGACAGTAGCCGCCGACCCACCACTTCTCATCGAAAGGATCAGATGTTCAAGGTATTCAGACTGATGGCCACCACGCTGCTGCTGGCAGCAACCGCCGCCCATGCGCAGCTCACCGTGGAGATCACCGGCGCCGGCGCCAACCGCATTCCGGTCGCGATCGCCAACTTTGCCGGCGACGGACTGCTGCCGCAGGCGCTGACCGGTGTCGTGCGCGCCGATCTGGAGCGCAGCGGCCTGTTCAAGCTGGTCGATCCGGGTACCACGCCGGTGCCGGAAAACGCGGCCATCGACCTGAACCAGTGGAAGGACCGCGGCGCCGACGCGCTGGCGCTGGCCAGCATCCTGCCGGCACCGGGCGGACGTTACGAAGTGCGCATGCGCCTCTACGACATCGCGCGGCAGAACAAGCCGGACGGCATGATTTTCCTGTTCGGTGCCTCGACCGTGCGCGAGACTGGCCATCGCATTGCCGACTTCATCCACGAAAAGCTGACCGGCGAGCGCGGCGTGTACTCGACCCGTATCGCCTATGTGGTCAAGACCGGCAAAAGTTACGAACTGAAGGTGGATGACGCCGACGGGCAGAACCCGCGCACCGCGCTGCGCTCGAGCGAGCCCATCATTTCGCCCGCCTGGTCGCCGGACGGCACGCGCCTCGCGTATGTGTCGTTCCAGGCCAAGAAACCCATCATCTACGTGCATTCGCTGGCGACCGGCGCGCAGACCGTCGTGGCCAACTTCAAGGGTTCGAATTCGGCGCCCGCCTGGTCGCCGGACGGCAAGCGGCTGGCCGTGGTGCTGACCAAGGACGGCAGTTCGCAGATCTACACCATCAACCCCGACGGCAGCGGACTGAGCCGCATCGCTGGCTCGTCCACCATCGACACCGAGCCGCAATTTTCGCCCGACGGCCAGTACCTCTATTTCACGTCTGACCGCGGCGGCAGCCCGCAGATCTATCGCGTCGCAGCCGCCGGCGGCACCGCCGAGCGCGTCACCTTCGAAGGCAGCTACAACGTGTCGCCCCGGCTGTCGCCGGACGGCAAGATGCTGGCCTACGTGTCGCGCAACGGCGGCCGGTTCCAGGTCACGGTGATGGATCTGGCCAGCCGGCAGATCCAGATCCTCACCGATTCGTCACGCGACGAATCGCCGTCTTTCGCACCCAACAGCCGCATCATCCTGTACGCATCGGAAGTGGGCGGGCGCGGCGTGCTGTCGGCGGTATCGTCAGACGGCCGCGTGAAGCAGAAACTGTCCGGGCAGGCCGGCGGCGATGTCCGCGAACCGGCCTGGGGACCGTTCAACCAGCCCTGATACCGCACCGACCGAATTCCGGATTCAAGTCACACTCCTCGTTCCGACCACAAGAAAGGCCCCAGCCATGCAAACGTCCACCAGCAAGATCGCCATCGCCACCCTGACTCTCGCACTGCTCGCCGGGTGCTCGTCATCCGGTCCGGAGCAGCCCGCCGCCCCGACCGAAAGCAAGACGCCGGTTGCGCCCTCGGGCCCGAGCGGCACGCCGGTCGCCCCGTCCGACGTCAGCGGCAAGACCATGACGCCGGAAGAGGCACTGATGGCGTCGCTGAAGGACCCGAACAGCCCGCTGTCCAAGCGCATCATCTATTTCGACTACGACAGCTATGCCATCAAGGACAGCTACGCCAGCCTGATTTCGGCGCACGCCAAGGTGCTGGCCGCCAATCCGAAGCTGAAGATGCTGATCCAGGGCAACACCGACGAACGCGGTTCACGCGAATACAACCTGGCACTCGGCCAGAGACGTGCTGAAGCCGTCAAGCGCGCGCTGATGCTGCTGGGCGTGCAGGAAGTGCAGATCGAATCGGTCAGCCTGGGCGAAGAGAAGCCGCGCATGGAAGGCAGCGACGAAGCCGCCTACGCCGAGAACCGCCGCTCGGAAATGCTCTATTCGGGTGAGTTCTGATGCTGGCCCGTCGCGGCATCGCGACGGCGCTGGCCATGTTGTCCATCGGCAGCGCCCCGGCGTGGGCGCTGTTCGATGACGACGTGGCGCGTCAGCGCATCGAAGCACTCAAGCTTGAATCCACCACACGGCTGGGCAAGCTCGATGCGCAGGTTGAACAGTCGCAGCGCGTGCAGCTCGATCTGACCAACCAGATCGAAGCCCTGCGCGCCGAAATCGCCAAGCTGCGCGGCCAGAACGAGGTGCTGACCTACGAACTGGAAGCGACCACCAAGCGGCAGAAGGATTTCTACCTCGATCTGGACAACCGCCTGCGCGCACTCGAAGCCGCGCCGGTGGCTGCTGCTGCGCCGGCGGCCGATCCGGCGGCCGAGGCACGCGACTATGAAGCCGCGCTCAACCTGCTCAAGGGCGGCAAGTTTGCCGACGCGCAGAGCGCGTTCGAGGCCTTCATCACCGCTTGGCCACAGAGCAGCTTCCAGCCTGCCGCGCATTACTGGGCCGCCAGCTCGGGCTTCCAGGCCAGGAATTACCCGCGTGCCGCCGAGCTGTACCAGACGGTGCATGCGCAGTGGCCGTCCGACGTGCGCGCACCCGAGGCCCTGCTCGGTCTGGCCAACACGCAGCAGATCCAGGGCGACACCAAGGGCGCGAAGAAGACGCTGGACACCGTGGTGGCCGAATACGGCAGCACCCCCGCGGCCGACGTCGCGCGTCAGCGTCTGAAGCAACTGGCCCCGCCGCCGAAGAAGAAGTAGGAAGGGGCAAAGCAATGGGCAGTGCGGTTTCTTCGCGGCCGGCCGTCGTGCTGCTGTCCGGCGGGCTCGACTCGGCCACCGTGCTGGCGATGGCCCGTGCGCAGGGGCACGCCTGCCACTGCCTGTCGATCGATTACGGCCAGCGCCACCGCGCCGAACTGGTGGCCGCTGCGCGCGTGGCGACGGCGCTCGGCGCCGCCAGCCACCGGACGCTGACGCTCGACCTGCGTGCCTTCGGTGGCTCGGCGCTGACCGACAGCGCGATCGACGTGCCGGTCGACGGCGTGGCGCCCGGCATCCCGGTCACCTATGTGCCGGCACGCAACACCATCATGCTGTCGCTGGCGCTGGCCTGGGCCGAAGTGCTCGGCGCGCAGGACATCCACTGCGGCGTGAACGCGGTCGACTACTCCGGCTACCCCGACTGCCGACCTGAATACATCAAGGCCTTCGAAGCGATGGCCAATCTGGCCACGAAGGCCGCAGTGCAGGGCGCCCGACTGACCGTGCACGCACCGCTGATTGCATTGACCAAGGCGGGTATCATCCGCGCTGGCGCGGATCTGGGTGTCGATTACGGTCTCACCGTGTCGTGCTACCAGGCCGATGACAACGGCCGCGCCTGCGGCGTGTGCGATTCGTGTCGCCTGCGCCGTGAAGGCTTCGCTGCCGCGGGCATCGCGGACCCGACGCCGTACAGATAGAGCCCCCGTCCGAGGGGCCGACAACCGGACCCGAACACGATGGACCTCAACATCCACACCGAAACACTGGCCGCCGTGCTCGGGCTGTCGATCGCGCTCGGCGCGCTGACCTCGCGCACCAATTTCTGCACCATGGGCGCGGTGTCCGACTGGATCAACATCGGCGACCTCGGCCGCATGCGCTCGTGGATGCTCGCCATCGCCACCGCGATGGCCGGTCTGGTCGGCATGGAGTCGGCCGGTGTCATCGACCTGAGCACCACCTATCCGCCCTACCGCAGCCCGCAACTCGCCTGGCTGCGCTATCTGACCGGCGGCCTGCTGTTCGGCGTCGGCATGACGCTGGCCAGCGGCTGCGGCAACAAGACGCTGGTGCGCATCGGCGGCGGCAATCTCAAGTCGGTGTTCGTGCTGGCGGTCGGCGCGCTGTTCGCCTACCTGATGATCTTCACCGACTTCTACGCGCTGGCCTTCGGCTGGATGGGCGAATTCACGCTGTCGCTCGACGCGCGCGGCATCGACTCGCAGGCGCTCGGCTCGGTCGTCGCCGGCACCGTCGGTGGCGACGCCGCCACGCTGAACCGCGCACTGGCCTGGCTGATCGCCGGCGCGCTCGCCGTCTGGGCGTTCGCGAATGCCGAGTTCCGGCGTGACCGGGACAACATCGCCGGCGGCATCGGCTTCGGGCTGGCCGTGCTGGCCGGCTGGTGGCTCACCGCCGGCCCGCGCGCCGCTGCCTGGAAGGAGTGGGCCGAATTCGCCGACGTGCTGCCCAGCCGCGTCGAGGCGCAGTCCTACACCTTCGTCGGCCCGATGGCCGACAGCGCGCGCTACCTGCTGGACCCGACCAACACCGCCCTGCTCAACTTCGGCGTCATGGCGCTGGTCGGCGTCATCGTCGGCGCCTTCCTGTACGCCATCGTGGCCGGCAAATTCCGCATCGAGTGGTTCCGCAGCAGCGCCGACCTGGTGCGCCACGGCATCGGTGGGGCGCTGATGGGCATCGGCGGCGTGCTTGCATCCGGCTGCAGCGTGGGCCAGGGCATCACCGGCGTATCGACACTGTCGCTCGGCTCCGCCATTGCGCTGCTGGCCATCATCATCGGCTCGGCACTGACCATGAAGGCGTCGATGTGGTGGCTGATGCGCGAGTAGCCGGGACGCTCCCGCACGCCGCCAACGCCGGAAAGCCTTGACGCATCAAAACCCGCTTCCTATAATCCGCCCTCTTCGCAAGGCGAGGGTCGGTAGCTCAGTCGGTAGAGCAGCGGACTTTTAATCCGTTGGTCGCGAGTTCGAGTCTCGCCCGACCCACCATCCGGTGGGCCGAAAGGTCAGTTATTGCGATCCAGTTTCGGGTTGTTAGCTCAGTTGGTAGAGCAGCGGACTCTTAATCCGTAGGTCGAGTGTTCGAGCCACTCACAACCCACCAGTACTCAAGCGGCCCGCAGCGATGCGGGCCGCTTTTTTTCCCCCGACCGTAGCTAAAACGTCGCTAGTGCTCGTTTTTCGACTACGCCCCCCTGCCCCGGAAGTGCGGCGTCAGCGTCACGGCCGACGTCGTCCTGCGCATTGATGAGGTCGGCGCCGTCCCTCCAGATAGATGCGCGCCGCTGCGACCCTCAGTTAGTCAGCAGCAAGGTGAGCGTATTCCTGCATTGACCTGCTCCTGACTTTTCGGACCAGTAGAAACTTGAGAGGATGGCTTCCAACAGCAAAGCGGAAGTCATGCGCGCAAGAGCCGTTTTTCGGATGAGCAGAGGATCAAGATTCTTCGTGAAGCCGACAAGGCGCCGGTGGCGGAGGTATCGAAGAAGCACGGTGTCAGCGAGCAGACGATCTACACGTGGAGAAAGCGCTTCGGCGCGATGAACTCCGATGAGGTCAAGCGTCTGCGCCAGCTCGAAGTGGAGAACGCACGGCTCAAGAAGATGCTTGCTGAACGCGACCTTGAGATCGACGTGATGAATGAGATCGCGTCAAAAAATGGTGAGCACCTGCGCCCGTCGGGCGCAGGTGCTGCTTGCAGAAGGTAAAGGGTTGTCCAGGCGGCGTGCCTGCGCGCTACTCAACGTATCGCGCTCCTGCCTGGGTTATGTGTCGCGACTGGATGTTCGGGATCGGCCGGTGGTCGAGCAGATGCAGAAGCTGGCGGGTCAGTACCCACGGTACGGCTACCGGCGCATTCGTATCTTCCTGCGCCGTGCCGGACTCAGTCTGAGCATTGGGCGCACCTGGCGGCTGTGGACCAAGGCGGGCTTGCAGGTGCCGCGCAAACGACCGCGGCGGCGGGTGGCAAGCCAGCGGGACCAGGTGCAACGTGCGCCCGCAGCAAACCATGTGTGGGCGTACGACTTTGTGTTCGACACCTGCGCCAACAGTCAGCAACTCAAGTGCCTGACGGTGATCGACGAGCACACGCGGGAGGCACTGGCGATCGATGTGGCGGGCAGCATTTGTTCGGAGCGCGTAGTCGATGTCCGCAGCCGTCTGATCAGCGAACGCGGTGCGCCGAAGTTTCTGCGCTCGGACAACGGCCCGGAGTTCGTCTCGGCACGGTTGTTGCATTTGGCTGCGGACGAGGGATTGCAGATGGCGCTATCGCAGCCCGGCAAGCCGTGGCAGAACGGCAGCGATGAGAGTATCGACGGTAAGTTTCGCGACGAGTGTCTGTCGATGATGGAATACTTCCGGAACCGAAGAGAAGCATGTGTTGTGATCGAGCAGTGGCGGCGCCATTACAACGCAGTACGACCACACTCTGCACTGGGCTACCTGACCCCGTCGCAGCTCGATGAATCCCTGTCAGGCAAGGACCACGAAGTCACTTCTCTCAAGTGATTCGTGGCCCGAAGAATCGGGGCAGGTCAACTCCATCTTCTCAAGAACTGGAGCGTCCGCGAAACCAGGGGCGATTCACTCAGGTCGGCGCAACCGGCGTCCCCTACCACCGCCGCATCGCATGCCCTGGAAAATGAAGGGCATCGAAAGAACTCGGCTCACTACCTCGACCTGTCGGCTGCAGCCCATCTTTGCGAGCATGGATTTCACCTGGCTGCGTACCGTGCTCACCGCCTTGCAACGGCGTGCGGCGATCTGCTCGACCGACAGGCCCGAGGTGAGGCCAATGGCCACTTCGGCTTCGGCAAGGGTGATGCAGAAGGCACTGGCGACCACTCCGGGGTCGAGTTCCGGTACGCCATGCAGTTCATGGGCCACAGCTAGCAACACCGGGCCGGAACCGAAAGCACCGTTCGTGCGCTCCGGCAGCAGTGAACTCAGCATTACCCCCATGACGCGGTTTCGTACGGGCTTGATAACCCCCTCGTGGCCGGTCGGGGCCAATGGCAGATACGCACTCGCTGGGAAGCGATCATCCTCCGGCAAGCCATACAGTGAAGCCGCCAGAGCGCGCAAGGCGTTGTCCTGTTCCGTGAACCGCAGCGCAAGCCGCCCATTCATCTCGAACAGCGCCAACCCTGCGGACATCAGCGCACGGGCGCTCCGATTCGAGAACCTTATGCGGCATTCCGCATCCAGCAGAAGTACGGGCGCAGTCAATTGGTGCAGCATCGCCGACACCGCTGCGTGGCAATCATCGGTCGGCACGCGTATGCCGTTGAGACTATATGCCTTGGCAACATGCCACGCGAGCCGATCGCAGAGCGCGAAAGTTTCCCCCATCAGCGGACCCTGATCCGGCCGCCGCGTGACCACCAGTATGACCGCGGTATCGCCCTGCTCAATTAGTTTGATGCCACTCGCCCAGCGCCCCCCATACGGCAGTAGGAACTCCTGATAGAAGGTACTTGCTTCGACGAAATCAACGCCGAAAGCCTCGTGGCAATGCAGCCAGTGCCCGACGGGCCTCTGCAGCATCTGCTCCAGCAGCGGATCGATGAAGTGGATGCTGCGCATGTAATCGAGCAGCGCCTCCGGCGGCGCATGGCCCACCACAGCATGAAACACCAGCGAGCGCCGCGTCACGTCCAGCGCGAGCACCGCCACAGTATGTCCCTTAACCGCGCGCTGCATCCCCCGCAGCGCCACCGTCCAACTCACGCCGGCGCTACCCGCCCCGGCTTCATAAAGACGTGCGATCACCTCATCCAGTCCCGCCCTTTGCTCCATAACATCTCCGAACAACGCATAACGCCACGTAAGCGCGATGCGGCGACACTGTGGAAACGGTACATACCTGATGTTACATGCCGACAGGGTATGTACCACTCATCCAAATGGGGGAGATGCCGCCCTGCAGAGCAAAAGCTGAACGTAAGGACGGGGTTTCACCAATATGGGGGATGCCGAGGTTCAATTTCGTGCCTACCTTGACGAACTTGCGCATCGAATAGCGTGAGAGGAGTTAGCTGTCTGCGCGCCGATAATATAAAGAAACAAGCCAATAAGAGCACTACGCAATCATTATCCGCCCCCAGGATCGGCGCACTCAAAAAATCATGGATTAAAAAGTCATGCCTTGATTGTTTTTTGGAGAAAAAAATGAATAAACGACATCTTATTGCAATCGGACTCATGCAAATAACAGCCACTAACATTGAGGCAAATGGTGGTTGTGATTCAGTCTTGATACACGCCGCTAGAAATGTAGAGAGCAGTTTTGGCTCTGAGCACGTGGTCGCGAACAAACACCAAAAGAATTGCGGAAAGGATTTCTCCTTACTGACTGAAAGTCAAACATATGAACTTGAAGTTGAGATCTTCGGTTCCGGCGCCGGGGGCGGTGGAGCAAGCTTAAATAAAAGGCAGGAGGCGCTAAGGGAATGGTGTACTACGAATCAGCAAACGTACGAAAAAAACAAAACTCAATTAAGTAGCAGTTCACTTGTTTACGCGGAGTCGGTGAAAGCTTGGCTCGCGTGCAAAAGCAGTACAACGGAATTCAATATTGATATATCAAAAAACGAAAAATATGTCGCGTTCTTGTTAAGACGCGGCGACGGTGCGATCGAGCAATTAAAAAGTCTCAGGGCGGAAAAATTTAACTGCAAAAAAGGCTCAGTTGACCTCGGCCTAAGTCCTTTGAATGCCAATGATTTCAACAACGACATAAGCGCGGACGGGATGCCAATCCACTGCACTAGAACTGAACCCGTAGAAGTTGTATTTGAGGGAGAGAAGTTAGATCTTTATGAGTTCGGTTATATCCACATTGCAACCACTGGAACCACGATTTCTCTAAATTTCGAAGAAATGACAGAACCAAAATTATCAAGAAACGAGAAAAGACATATAGATGAAAAAATTGAGACCCTAAACAACAAGTTTAAAGAATTTTCCGATTCCACTTCTGCGAAGCTAACAAAACTGGAAATCGCAGCCAGCGCCGCGCAGAAGACAGCAGATAACGCATCGAATGTCGCGTCCAGTCTAGCACCTGCTGTCGCGACATTTATTTCCCCAACCACGGATTGCCCGTCTGGTTGGCAGAACATTGCGCAGATTGGATTCCTAATTTGGGACCATGGTTACCAAAGATATGGATCACCCCCAGGAACCGCCCACGGTGGCAAATGGGGATGGACCCACCCATTTATTTGTAAGAAGAACTGACTATTTTATATTTACCGCTGTTTAGAACCACGCGCCACAGCCTTCGCTGCGGCGCCGAGAATCACCCTACGAATACTCTGATTTAACTCGATTGAATCGCCTTGGTTTTGTTATTAGGCTCACGCGTTCGACGCACAAGAAGTTCGGCGAGAGATACTCGGTGCGCAAATTTATTGACAAAGACGCGTGCAAAAGCCACCAAGGTGTTCCGTGTAGTGACGAATCTGTTCCGGCATCGACAAGTGCCGCATTAAGGGTCTGGCGAGCAATACCGCATAACTGCAATTTCTTTGATCTCATTGGCCAATTCGGCGTGACCTCAGCGAACTCTGTGTTCCCAATCGTTTAGGCGATGCAGATCTTAAGAATGCGAAATTGTGTGGCGTACCTGCAAAAAGAAAGCGAATCACTGATCGGATAGCAAAAATAGCGCGGGAATCGATTTTATATCGGTTCAAATTTTGCAAACGAAAACTCTGGATAGAAAAGCGCAACCCGGGGCTTTGGTTAGAAATTCTTATAGGTTGGTTTGGCCATTGGTTTTTAGGAGAGGTTTAGAGGATGGCAAAAATATACTACGTTACAATTAAATCGACGGGTGTTCACAAAACGATTATTAAGATTATTGATTCTTTTATTGGCTCCGACACATGGGAGGGAGATAGAAATGCCATTGGAGTCTCGAACGGCAGGGTTGCCTCATGGGGGCTTAAAGCCGCTGTTCTTCATACCGGACCTGGGGTAGGCGGCGCAATTATTTTAGACAGCTTTGGAAAGAACACAAACCGCGGCGACACGGGGATAGGTAGCAAGTCAAACGCCATGGGCTCGTTCCCTGACGGAGATCTTTCGTGGCAATGCGATGACGTAGATTAAGCACCACTCAGGAACATGAATCGCCCCGGGTATCGCGGAGGCCCGCTGGGTTAAGTCAGGCCTCCACCGCGGAAGCCTGACGGGTAAGTTGCCGATAGTAGTTTGCCTCTGCTTCTGCTGGCGGAATGTAGCCGATGGGTTCCAACAGGCGGTGGTGGTTGAACCAGGACACCCATTCCAGCGTGGCCAGTTCCACCGCTTCCCGAGTCTTCCACGGCGCACGGCGATGGATCAGTTCAGCCTTGTATAGCCCGTTGATGGTCTCGGCCAAAGCGTTGTCGTAGCTGTCGCTCTTGCTGCCCACCGAAGGCTCGACGCCGGCCTCACTGAGTCGTTCGCTGTACCGGATCGACACGTATTGCGACCCGCGATCCGAGTGGTGAATCAGCTTGCTGTCACGCTCCGGTTGGCGCGCGTAAAGCGCCTGCTCCAGCGCGTCGAATACGAAGTCGGTGCTCATCGAAGCGCTCACGCGCCAGCCCACGATCCGCCTGGCGAACACATCGACGACGAAGGCCACATACAACCAGCCCTGCCAGGTCGAGACATAGGTGAAGTCCGATACCCAGAGCTGGTTCGGCCGCTCGGCGCGGAACTGCCGATTGACCTTGTCCAGCGGGCACGTCGCCTTGTGGTCTCTGATGGTGGTGCGCACCACCTTGCCGCGCATCACGCCCCGAAGGCCCAGCCGGCGCATCAGGCGTTCGACCGTGAAACGCGCCACCTCCACGCCCTCGTGCTTCATCTGTTTCCAGACCTTGTCTGCGCCATAGACCTGCAGATTGGCATTCCAGACCTGTTCGATCCGGGGCTGCAGGGCGTCGTCCCGCTTCGCTCTGGCGCTTAGCAAGGAGGCGTTACTGCATCGCGCCGCGTAGCTACGATGGGCCGACGGGGCAATCTGCAGAGCCTTGCAGATCGGCTCGACCCCATGGGTGTCGCGGTGCGTGTCGACGAGTCCGTACATCACTTCAAACGGCGGTCGAGCTCCGCCTGGGCGAAAAACGCGCTGGCCAGCTTCAGGATCTCGTTGGCGCGGCGAAGCTCCTTGACCTCACGTTCGAGCTCCTTGACGCATTGCGTCTCGGCCGTGGTGACGTCCTCGCGTATGACTGAATCGATCTCATGACGTTTGACCCAGTCCAACAACGTCTGCGGAACGCAGCCGATCTTCGGTGCAATCGATTCGATCGCTGCCCACAGCGACGGGTACTCGCCGCGATGTTCCTGCACCAGGCGAACCGCGCGCTGACG
The DNA here is from genome assembly GCF_030698125.1 of Methyloversatilis sp. GTDB lineage: Bacteria > Pseudomonadota > Gammaproteobacteria > Burkholderiales > Rhodocyclaceae > Methyloversatilis. The sequence goes on along the minus strand of NZ_JAUYNV010000058.1, from coordinate 6,771 downwards.
TACTTCAGGGGAGAACTTCTTTGACTTGTTCATGGCTCCATCTTCTCAAGAGTTGGAGCCTCCGCAAAACCCGGGGCGCTTCAAACCCGGGGCGCTTCACTTTCTGTATTTCCTTGCAGGGAACGAAACGCATCACCCCGAAAGGGAAGTCAGCACTTTTAATGAAATATAATTCTGACTACCGCTAGAAATGGGGATTGCCCAATGCGTCTAAGCTTTTCTCGTGTGGGCAGATGTGGGTAATTGCGTAATTTTGTTCGTTAACCCAACAGGCTTTTGTACTATGGTTTGTTGCGTGGTGCCGTTCCACCACCGCTCCTTCACACGGCCCGCCATCACGGCGGGCCTTTTTCGTTTTCTGCGGCTAGTGCTCGTCTTTCGACGGCGACTCCTTTTCCCGTAGTGCCGCGTCAGCGTCACGGGGGAGGTTGTCTTCCGCATTGACGAGGTCGGCGGGCACCCCCAGATCGATGCGCGCCGCTGCGACCTTGAGTTGGTCTGCAGCAAGGTGCGCATATCGTTGCACCATGGCGTCGGACTTCCAGCCCCCCAGTTTCTGGAGTTCGTACAGTGAAGTGCCATTGCGAATCTGCAAGCTGGCCCAGGAATGACGCAGGTCATGCCAACGGAAGTTCTCGATCCCGGCTCGACTTAAGGCAAGGTGCCACGCACGGGTATTCACCGACTTCATGGGCTTTCCCTTGAAACTGAAAACGTGTGTCGGATGCTTGCCCTTTTGTCGCTCCAAAACACTCAAGGCATGCGGGCTCAGTGGAACGGGGATGCTTTGACCGTTCTTGGATTGATCGCGCGGCACGAATGCATGCTGTCGCTCAAGGTCGACATGCGACCACATGAGGTTGAGCACGTTACTTTGTCGCAGACCGGTCAGCAGCGCAAAAAGCGCAATATCTCTCTGGTGGGGAGGCAACTCAGCCAACAGGCGTCGGAGTTCCGCTTCACTGAGCATGCGATCACGGGCATTGTTCTCTCGCGTCATCCTGACGGAGGGCACTTGGTCAATCACCGCCCATTCAATTTGCGCACATCTTAGGATCGCCCGCACAAGCGCCATGTAACGATTGGCTGTCGTCGAGGACGCTTCCTCCGTCTTCGCGAGTCGAATTCGTTCAAGCAGCTCTCGATCGATCTGATCGAGCGTGCAATCTGCCAGATAAGTATCAAGCCAGCACAGCTTTTTTCGATCTGCATCGATCGTGCGCTTATATGCGCGTTCGCTGAGCCAACGCGCCGCAGCCTTTTTCCATGAGTACTTCGCGCGCACGTTTAGGCGACGCATCTCCCATATCTCAGCTTGGCGACGGTCGTGATACTCCTTCGCTAGCTTTTTATTGGAAGTCCCAGTGCTTTCCTGTATAGGCGGTCCTCCAGTGAAGGATATCTTGATCCAGAAGAACTGAGAGTCTTTCCGTTTGAATAGGGCCATTTTTCCGAAATATCCTTTTCTTGTAACTTGAATGTGGCGCTCTCTTGCACAAACTGCTCAATTTCATCAAGAAAAAAGATCCACTTGCCGCCGACTTTTGCGGCAGGCAAACGACCTTTCCTCGCCATTTCGCTGACCGTCACCTTGTGGAGACGCAGAAAAGTCGAGACTTCCGAAACAATAAGTGTTTTTCTCATGGCGAATAAATTGAGTAGTTGCACAAGGTCTTTTGGCAAATGCCAAACTCAATATATGAGACGCAGCAAATAAGTAAATTATATATATAATGAACCACTGGCATTTTCTCGGGTGCACAAAGGCACCCTGGCGAATGGAGTCTATTTTTCCTACAAATAGCGCGCGATTTGATGGACAAAAGCCCGCCCTGACTTCAATTGCTTTTCAATCGAGCTTGTTAAAGTGGGCATTTAGAGTAAAAGTCGTGATCGCATCCTTATAGATGTGCAGTCACTTGGCCATCGCACTGCATGGTTTTGATCAACGGACTTACGTGCCAGGGACCCGCGGCAAGAACACACGAGAATCCGTGACCGGAATGTTGAATGCGCTACGGGCGTCCGCGTAATGGGACAAGCGCCGGAAAACCAGAAGGATTACGGTCGAAGAACCGTCGATTCGGGACGAACGAGGCCCAAGTTGCGCACCGTCCGTCTCAAGGCTAGAGGGCGAAGTCAGCACGCGTTTGCGCCCAGGGCGATCGTGCTCGGCGCGGCCCGCATATCCATATGCGGGCGCAGGCGCAGGTAGTTGAGGTGTGTCGGCTTGACAGGGCGTCCGCCTGATATCGGCTTACCCTGGGTATTTCGCTGACGAGGGCATCCGACGTTAAGAGGACTTCCTCGATATCACGGTGTCAGACACTACAACGTGGACGCAGAAGGACAGTCCAGCGTAACCCTTGCTCACCAGGCGAAACTACAAGGATGCCAACGCCGAGTTCCATGCCTCGCTGAATCATCGCGGGCATCTTCTTGCGTAGCGTCGCGACATGCGTGCAGGAGAAGGCCCCGATCACCACACATGCTGCACGGGCGCCCTCGACCCGCATTTGGTTGTGGGCGACGTAGATCGCCTGCGCGTCGGCTACGGGGGCTCGTTTGAACTCGACAGTGACAGCAGGAGATGTCGTGACAAGTTGTCCCGTGTCATTGCGCAGGTAGCCGCGCGCATCAGGACAGGATCCCCATCCTCTGGCGTGTCGTTTTCCTTCGTGGGCACAGATCTTTATAGCGAGCGGACGCCCAAGTACAATCGACATGCCCCGCTCGAACGCCAGCGCCAAGGGGCCGTAGTACTGATTCTCTTTCCATTGCTCCACTGGGATGGCCGGCGCAAAGAGGCCGGCATCCATCTCTCCGGAGTCACTGTTGAAGCACACGCGTCGTCCGGGGCCTCGCTTCGCTTTTAACCATCCGCTTCGGATCAGACTCTGCCGAGTGAGCCGGTACGCGGGCGCAGACAAACCCGTGTCATCCAGCAGTTCGATCTCTGATGCCGAGCCGTAGCGTCGGATCAGGCAATTGACAACATGTGCTTCTACGCCCTGAAGTTGCCGTGCCGAACTCCGCCACATTTCAGCAAGAAAGTCGCCGTCTGCTATCGCCATCCTTCACCATCCCTCTTTTTTTCCAGCCATTAATAGATTTTCTCTCCTGACTTGTTTTGACATTGACTACACAGGACTTGTAGCCATCTACCTTTTGTCATGTGACCTGGCAGTCCGCAAAGTTCGCAGGTCTCACGCGCGTGCATCTGTGCCACCGTGGAACAGCGCGAAATATGGGGGTTCGATTGCGCCACGGAAATTCGCATCTCTCCAAACTTGTTCTTGATGCGCACGAGCAGGGCCTGATCCTTGATGTGCCCCGATTTTCTCTCGACCGTGTAGCGCACGGACGACTCGCACTGAAAGCAAAATCGATCCAGGATCTCGAACCACCCGTCACCACACTCGAATACTCCGTAACGGAGTTCGGGCCGAAAAGTGCCTCCAATCCCCCGCATGAAAATCGGATAGCGCTCAACCAACATCTGTACAAGATCTTCCCTCAATCAGTGCACCGTCTCGCTTAGACGAAGCCAATCCGACGGAAGACAGTCGTCCATAGAGACGTAACGTCTGCCCGCTGCCAGTGCTCTGCCGTACATCACGGTCAGTTGCTGACGAATTCGCCTCGGCGGAAGTTTGGCCAAGTGATGGAGGATGTGCGGTTGTATTGGGGGGTCCACCTGTGTTGCCCATGAACACTCTCGACGCAACTGCGTGAAGACAGAAAGAACGATCTGCGCTGACTGTTCAGGAGATGGTCGCGGGATCTCGAACACGAGGAACCGCTGTCGCAGTGGCGAATCGATCTTGTGCAACCGATTGCACGTTGCAATCCATTGCACATGGCTCGCGTCCAGCGCCAGCCAAGGGAGCGATAACTCGCGAAACTCATTTGCTGTCCGACGCTCCAGTAGGCTGTAGAGCGCGTTTGTCGGCGGGTACCGATCCACTGATGCCTTATCGATTTCATCGAGCAGCACAAAAGGATTGGCAACGGGGGATCTGACTAGATGCCAGAAGAACTCCCCAGGATGCGCATTCGCCCAATATGTTTCGCTGCCGCTCAGTTGCGCTCCGGTTTGTGCCGATGCCATGTCAAGGTGCAGGTGTTTCTCGTATCCGAGCACTTCGCGTAGCGCTTGAGCGAATGTCGTCTTGCCGCAACCTGGCGGTCCACTCAGCAACAGAGGTTCCAGCGCAATGACTCCACTACCCAGTGCAGCGAGGTGGGCTTGCGAGCGGACATACTCGATGACATCGTTGAAATTTGGGAAGATACGCAGCAGATAATCAAGATAATCAAAGACGTCCGAGGAGTAGCGCAAAAGACTTCGCCTCGCCGAGAGCTGTTCCAGGGTTTTGATGACACCCCGAATCCGCGATGAACTATCTCGATCAAGGTGAGCCCCCTGTGACTCGATGGACTCAAGCTCATCGCACCGCCAGAGTAGTACAGAGGGGTGTTCCTCCACCTCGCAAGGCTCATCTGCCTGCGCCTCGCCGACGGCCTCGGAAAACTCACTTGTTTTGCTCGCTGCACTTTCGACTTCAATCTCTTCAATGCTTGACGAGGGGTCGCTGAGCTCAACAACCTGCATCTTCTCAATCGCTCTACCGAACCACTCAGCGATTGGAAATCCTGCGAGGTGCTCGTGGGCTTCACAGAACGCACTGGTTTGTGTGCTGTCCTCTCCACAGAAGGCACACAGAGCACCGGTCCGGTGTCGGAAGTCACGGGCAATGTCACTCAGAGCCTCAAGAACCTGAGGGTTCGCCCCATCGAGATGGACATATACATCGAGCCGTCTAGAGAAACGAACGTGAAGAAAGAAGTCTTTCGAAGAAAGATCGTCCTTTCCGACGATTCGCGTCACCTCACCCAGGAAGCGTGGAAGAAGTCGTGCATAACCCGGTGGAAGGAATCCAGATACTTGGGATGCAAAAGGCCAGCGAACAGACAGCAGCCGCCTCAATCCAGAAACGTAACTCTTGTACCCACGAGGACTGCCAATGAAACCCTTGACTTTGGCCTGAAACATGCCCGTTGACTTTGTATGTAGTCGGGCTATTTAACAATAAAGACAGTAAAGCCGCAAGAAAATACAAAAAATAGGGGCGAAAAACTCGGCCCCTATTTTTTGCCCGTCAGGAAAGTCGCACTTCAGTCTTGACTTACCCTGTATTGCTCACGCCCCCCGGCGGTGCGGTCCGCTTCTAGAACCCAAGCGGGAGGGCGGCCATGCCCGTTCCATTCCCTTCCGGTCACCGAATCACGAAACGCTACGCCCTTTGTCTTTCCGGGCTTTGGGCTGCTACTTGTCTTTGTGGCTGCCTTGAGTTTCGCTGGAAGCGCCTTGTTGATCTCTGAGAGAGAAATGTCGTACTCGGTCATTAACTCAATGATTTTTTGAATTGCCTCGCCTAACTCTTGTACTCGGGCTTCTTCTGCTTTGGCAGAAAGAGCCTGGAGCTGAGCCGTCAGTTCTTTATAAGTAGCCATTTTTCACTCTCTAGGTGTCAGATATCTATAAAACTTCAAATTTTAGGTGCGCTACCCCAAACGTGCAGTCTGTCAAGTGAGCGGACATGGATGGGCAGAACACTGTTTTATTTTGCGTCGAAAACTGTAAAAACGCCAGATTCAGGGGCTTTAAAGTAGAAAAACTCCAAAAAATACAGGGTTATTCCCTTCTCGCACAAAGGCGGTCGCCCACGACCACGATCTTGCAATCGCGGAGTACCTCTGGCGCGGTGCCAGAAGGCCCTGCGGAAGTGCACGTTAGAAAACCATCAAACGAGCAACGAGTGTTCATCGATTAGGTAACGGTTACATCGTTTCGGAGCTTCGCTGATTGACCTGGCGTTCATCGATGAGTAACTGAACACCAGATGTACCTCAATCCATGAGTTCTTGGTCACTGATAGATGTCTTTAAGGGCAGGCGTGAAAACTTTTTAAAGAGACAACCCAATTTTTTGCTTAGGCTCACAAAACTTGACACATTAGATTTCTTGCGATTTACAAGGGATCCTTTCAAGAATATTCTGCGCATGCGCAGAATATAGGCGTCGGGAGCTTTTCCGACGCCTCACGCCCTTTAGGGGGAGCTTTTACAGCGCGACAGACGGCGCTGTAAATGCGGGGGGAAAGGATCCTTATCTACAAGAGAAATCTTAAAAACCTGAGTGAGCTTAAAAGAGTAAGGTTGTCTTTTTTCGCGAGCACTGTAAGCGCGAGCATCAAGTTTTCTCACAAGGTTGTGAGAAGGCGAAAACTTCGTGTAGTGATAACGTAAAGAGGAGAAAACCCAAATTGGGGGAGGGAAAGCAGCCAAAAGTATTACTTTCCCTTTTTGAAGCGTTTTGGGTCGAGATGATCCCAGCGCACGCGGTGCGTGTCCCCCTAAAGCCGGGGGTGAGCGCCGGCTTTAGGGGGACACGACGGCAAGCACTGTTTGGCTATCAATGGATCAAAGTGATGGGTGCTTCGCGTCTTAGGACGCTGAGACGAAGACCAACACACACATGGCTGAAAAGAAAAGAAGCCTCAAAACAGCGATGGTTGATTTCGGTCTGCCTTCGATCGAAATGGGCGCAGCGAATAGAACGTTTTCTGAGCTTCCCCCGAAATTTCGTCTGCCAAGGGTGACCTAGAATTAGCGTCACTTTTGGAAGGCAGGAAATGAAGATACCGAAACAGGCATACACGACCGAGTTCAAGGAACTGGCGGTCAAACGGATCAAGGATGGGCAGA
>NZ_JAUYNV010000057.1 GCF_030698125.1 Methyloversatilis sp. | reverse complement strand
GCCGTCGAGGCCACGTCTGCAAAGGTCACGACGTCAACATTGCCTGGCGTAAAGTCACCATCGTCGATGACGTCGACGCCGGCACCGAGCGAGAACTTGTAAGTGTCGTTGCCGCCTAGCCCTCGTAGCAGGTCGTTGCCGGTGCCGCCGTCCATCTGGTCCGCAAACATTCCTCCAGTCAGGCTGTCATTGCCATCCAGGCCGAACATCTGGTTTGTGTCGTCGAAGGCACCATTCAGGTAGTCGTTGCCGTTTGTGCCGGTGACCGTCACCCGGGACTTGATGTCGGCTGCCGTCCAGACGACGTTATCGCTGAACATGAACCGCTCGACAGTACCGGGTCCGTCCTGACCGGCCGGACCAAAGAACTCGCGAACGGTAATCTGATCGTTGGTGCCGTACTTGATGACCAGATCGATTGTGTTGCGCTCGACTGCGCGCAGTGCCGTCGAGGCGACGTCTGCAAAGGTCAAGACGTCAGCGTTGCCCGGCGTAAAGTCATTGTCTTCAATCACGTCAACGCCATCACCCAACGCAAACCGGTAGGTGTCGTTGCCGTTTCGTCCCTGGAGCAGGTCGTTGCCGGTACCACCGACGAGCGTGTCATCGCCCTCCATCCCGGTCAGTGTGTCATCTCCACTTCCGCCGTCCATCTGGTCCGCCAACATTCCGCCAGACAGGCTGTCATTTCCATCCAGACCGAACATCCGGTTCGTATCGTTGGGGGTGCCATTGAGGTAGTCGTTGCCGTTTGTGCCGGTGATCGTCACCCGGGACCTGATGTCGGCTGCGCTCCAGACGACGTTATCGCTGAACATGAACTGCTCGACGGTACCGGGTCCGTCCTGACTGCCGGGGCCAAAGAACTCACGAACGGTAATCTGATCGTTGGTGCCGTACTTGATGACCAGATCCTGCGAGTTGCGCTCGACTGCGCGCAGTGCCGTCGAGGCCACGTTTGCAAAGCTCACGACGTCAACATTGCCTGGCGTAAAGTCATTGTCTTCAATCACGTCAACGCCATCACCCAACGCAAACCGGTAGGTGTCGTTGCCAAAACCTCCTAGAAGAAAGTCGCTTCCTGAGCCGCCTATGAGTTCGTCCGCCCCGTCCCGGCTATCAAGTATGTTGTCACTTGTATTCCCGGTCAGGGTATTGCCCAAATTGTTACCCGTGCCGTTGATGGCAGCTGTGCCACTCAGGATGAGGTTCTCGACGTTGCCGCCCAGGGTGTAGCTGATCGAGGTATTGACCGTGTCCGTGCCGCCGCTGCTCGCTACTGCGTTGGTTTCGAGCACCACGTCGTCGATGTTGTCAATGTGGTAGGTGTCCGAGCCGTCTCCGCCCGCCATGGTGTCGGCGCCCGCAAGACCATTGAGTTCATTGTTCGCACTGTTGCCAATCAGCGTATTGTTTGCCGTATTACCGGTACCATTTATCGCAAGAACGCCAGTCAGCGTGAGGTTTTCGACGTTGGCGCCGAGCGTATAGCTGATGGAGCTTTCGACCATGTCCGTGCCTTCGCCGACGCTCTCCGTCACGGCGTCAGCAGCCGAATCGACGACATAGGCGTCGTTACCCATACCTCCCGCCATCGTGTCGCTACCGGCACCACCATCCAGTCTGTCATTGCCGGCGCCACCCGATAGCGCGTTGTCGCCGGCATTGCCGATGAGTACGTTATCCAGTGCGTTACCCGTGCCATTGAGAGCGGCTGTACCTGTCAGCGTCAAGTTCTCCACATTGACGCCCAGCGCCCAGCTCACCGAAGCTACGACGGTGTCAGTTCCCTCGCCGACATTTTCGGTAACGACATCCGATGCAGCATCGACAACATACATGTCGTTGCCAAGACCTCCGATCAGTGTGTCGTTGCCAAGTCCTCCGTCGAGCCAGTCGTTGCCGCCAGCGCCGCTCAGGATGTTGTTGGCCGAATTGCCTGAAAGCGCGTTATCCAGGCTGTTGCCAGTTGCAGTGGTCGCGCCCGGCGTGAGCACGAGGTTCTCGACGTTGGCGCCCAAACTCAGACTGACGCTCGAGTAGATCGTGTCGATGCCGGCATCCGCATTCTCAAGCACAACATCGCCGCCCGAATCCACCAGATAGGTGTCGTTGCCCAGACCACCGGCCATGATGTCGGCACCGCCGGCGCCATCGAGAATGTTGTCCGCATCATTGCCGGTGAGCACGTTGTCCAGCACATTGCCGGTGGCGTTGACGCCAGCGGTTCCGGTCAGCGTCAGATTCTCCACTGCGGTGCCCAGCGTGTAGGACACCGAGGACAGCACTGAGTCGCTGCCTTCGCTGACGTGTTCGACGACGGTGTCGGCCTGATTGTCGACGACATAGACATCGTCGCCTGCGCCGCCGACCAGTGTGTCGGCGCCCTCGCCGCCATCAAGCACGTTTGCCGAGGTGTTACCGGTGATCCGATTGGCCTGATGATTGCCCGTACCGTTGAGGGCGGCAGTGCCGGTCAGGACCAAGTTCTCCAAGTTTTCCATCAGCGCATGGCTGATACTCGACTGCACGGTGTCGAAGCCGCCGTCGGGCAGTTCGACCGTCGTGTCGCTGGTGTTGTCGACGATATAGGTGTCGTCTCCGGTGCGTCCGGTCATGTTGTCCGCACCCGACTTGCCGTCGATGGTGTTGGCGCCGCTGTCGCCGACCAGTATGTCTGCCAAGTCTGTGCCAAGTATCAGGCCGGGTGTTGCAGCGAAGCGGAAATGACTGGCGTTCAGAGAACTGCTGGAAACCCCTCGCAGCATGACGTAGAGGCTGTTGCCTCCATTCGTAGCACTGACGCTGGAGAAGATCGTACCGCCGAGGGACAACGTCAAGATGTTGATATCCGTGTAGCCGCGAACCCAGTCGATCTCGCTCAGGTCGATCACTTCGCCCACCTGATTTGGGTCGAAATCGGCGATCAGATTGTGAGCCGATACCGAACCATTGACGATGCTATATCCCCAACTACCGGCTCCATCGGACGACATCCTGAAAATGTCGGCGCCGGCGCCTCCTACACGGGTGCCGTAGTAATCGTAGATGGCGCCATTGACGGTGCCCAGGTCACCTTCGAGCCGTATCAGGTCGTTGCCGCTTCCGCCTTCGAGATAGTCGTCGCCTGCGCCACCCGACAGCACGTCGTTGTCGTCGCCGCCATACAGCTCATCGTTACCGGTGGCTCCCGCGAGCACGTCGTTGCCAGCCTCGCCGAGCAGCACATCGTTACCACTACCGCCCAGCAGTGCATCATCGTCTGTACCACCATAGAGCCAGTCGGCGCCGGCTCCGCCTTCGAGCCAGTCAGCGCCGGGGCTGACCGTGTAGCCAGGGTAGTCTCCCCACAGCGTATCGTCGCCATTGCCGCCATCGATCAGATCGTCGGTCGTGCGCGCACCAAGGACATCATTGCCCCCAAGTGCGAAATAGCTGACATCACCCAAATCGGCGGGCAGCAATCCGTTCTCGACGCCACTCGTGAGATAGGTCACCACGGGATTTTTGAAGTAGCCAAGATAGCGGTTCAACATCGCCGCGTCGCTAACGAATACAAAATTTTGCTCGCTGATCTGGGTCGGAGACAGGTTCTTAAGCACGACGCTTTGTCCGCTTTCCAGTTGCAGGCGCGTATCCGTACCTTCCTGCAGCGCAGCGATCTGAGTGAAATCCGTCAGTTGACTGAATCCGACCAGAACGATTTTCTCGGCACCGTTGGCAACCGTAAAATCCGTGATCGTGTCGGTGCTGCCAGCATCCTGATGAATGACGAACAGATCGTTTGTATTGCCGCCCGTGTAAGTGTCGTTGCCTTTCCCGCCGTCCAGGAAGTCAAATCCGTCCCCGCCGCTCAGGATGTCGTCTCCACGCCCGCCTTGCAGGCGATTGGACAAAGCATTGCCTGTCAGGGTGTCATTGCCGTCCCCGCCATATGCAAACTCGATATTGCCGTTGATCGTGAGATTGCGCCCCGCGATCGTGCTGGAACTGCCGTTGTTCAGATTGATGATCGAGCCGCTCGAAACCGCCGCAGCATTTATGATGTCCAGGCCGCTATTGGTATCGTTGAGTGTGGCGCGGTTTGTCCCCGGTGCGATGGTGAATTCATCGGTGTAGAAGTACTGGTCGTCTGCCGTCGTTGATATGACCGGCGTTTCTCCCGAGACTGTATCTCGACTATCTATCGTCTGATTCCAATCGCTGCCGTACACATCGACCTTCCAGCCATTGAGCGTTCCAGCACCTCGCCCACTGCGATCGGTGATGCGCAGTTGCCAGTTGCCCTGTGCGTTTTCACCATAGCTATGCGTGGTATCAAGCGCGAATGTGAGTTGCCCGGTTCCCGCGTCGCCGCCAGGCGTCGCGGCGCTCGTGCCGGGATTGGCAATGAGCTTGCTTGGCGTACCTGTTGGCGAAATCAGTTCAACGGTCAGGTCGCCCCAGTTCGAATGAGTGATATCGAGACTGACGGTAACGTGCTCGGCACGGATACCGGCACCGATCGACACTGTGCGCGTGACTACCCCCCCGTCGGTGATCGCAACACCGAGATTGGCGCCACCATTCAGGCTGCCTTGCCCGTTGGACAGGTGACGCTCGTTGTAACTTGTGTGACTGCCCTCCCACGTTTCGGCCAGACGAACTGCCGCACGGGCGTCAACCTCGCCGAAACCGTAATCATGGCTCGTATGCATGCCGCCGCCATTCCAGTTGTTGGCGCCGTTCCACACCGTGTCGGTATTCGGATCGTTAACCTTTCTCGCCGTCAGCGCGAGTATCTGCTGAACATCGCGCCAACCGAGATTCGGATTCGCCTCGAGCATCAATGCCACCACACCGGAAACGATGGGCGTCGCGAAGCTCGTGCCTTGAGTGACACTCGTATCACTTCCAAAAATCGTTCCCGCGTCATTCATCTGAATACTTGCGGTCGATGTGACGTTGGAACCCGGAGCAGACACAAGAATGCTGGCACCCGGATTGCTGAATGGTGCCTGCCCGATGTTGAGTGTCGAAATGTCTCCAACGGCGTTGATGGCGCCCGTGGTGATCACCGCCCGGTTGGCAGTGAGCGCGTTGGTGTTGGTATTTCCACCGTTGGCGCGATCATTGCCTCCCGCCATGACGATTACGGTACCCAGGCCGTCCCGCCCGAGCTTGATCGCGTCAAGCAGGCCTTGTTGCACGGTGCCGACCGGAACCACGTTGATGTCAAAATTTGCGGTGGCTCCCCAACTGTTGTTTACAACGTCATAGTCTTTGAACTTGGCGAGCGCATCGGTAATCTCGTCCTCAAGCGCGGAGACTTCCAGTCCGGTGCCTTGAATGTAGTGGCCCGACAACTTTGCGTCATAGGCCACGCCGACCACGCCCTGGCCGTCGCGTGCACCCACCATCACACCGGCCACAAGGGTTGCGTGCTGGCTGAAACTTTGTGGCGCGCTGTTGTCAGGATTCGCTAGCCAGTTGAGGTCGACATTTGCCTGCAGGTCGGGGTGACGGTAATCAAAGACCTCCGGGCCTGTCGAGAAAGGCATGCCGGGCTCGAATTGCGCGATCCTCACGCCGCGGCCGGTGTAATCCTGCCAGACCGGCAGCACATTGATCTCATTCAGATACCACTGGTCTGTGAAGAGCGCGTCGGTGGGCATGTCCGGCGTTTTGATGAACACCTGCCCGCGCATTTCCGCCTCGGTCGTGGTTCCGGCGATGAAGGCGACGGCACCGGGTGTGCCATCTGCATCGGCGATCTTGTACTTGAAGCTCATCACGCCGGTATAGGTGGCATAGGGCGTGAACTGGATTTCGCCGTTGGCCGTAAGCGTGGGTGTCCATTCGCTGGTGGCACTGTTGTAAGTGCCGACAATGGTGCCGCCCTTGAGATCGCTGATCGTCGTGATCTGCAGCGCATCGCCCTGCCAGTCGCGGTCGTTGGCAAGCAGATCGGCGACCTTGATCAGCTTGGTGCCGGTGCGGTTGTCGATGGTCAGCACGTCTTTGACCGGCAGCGGGTTGTCCAGCGTGATGTCCACGGCCGAGATATCGGCGAAGTTCAGCTTCTCGATGCTGGTCAGCATGTCCGCGCCGTCGCGGCCGGCCTTGGTGTCAACCACCCGCCAAGCGCTGTCTGACAAGCGGGTAATGCGGTAGTCGGCAAACGAGCCGGAGAACTCGGCGAAGTCGGTGCCCTCGCCACCGTCGAGCGTGTCATCGCCCTGCTGGCCTTTGAGCACGTCATTGCCGTCGCCGCCGGATAAGCGGTCGTCGTCCTGCCCGCCCTCGATCAGATCGTCGCCCGCGCCGCCATAAAGCTGGTCCTGGCCGCGCCCGCCGCGAATCACGTCGTTGCCCGAACCGCCGTCGATCAGGTCGTTGCCGTTCTCGCCTGACAGCGCATCGCTGGCCGCGCCGCCGATCACGATGTCGTCGCCATCGTTGGCGCGCACGAAAACACTGCTCCTGCCGCCACCGATGAAAATGTCGTCGCCGGTGCCCCCCGCGACGACTTCCACCCCGGCCTGCGCCAGATTGAGCGTCACGCCTTCGGAGCCAACCACCTGCACCATGTCGAAGCCGTCGCCGGCGTCGATGTTCTGCTGCAGGTCGGCCGCGTCGATGATGAGCATGTCGTCGCCCGCGCCGGCATCGAAACTGTCCGAGCCCTGTCCGCCCACCAGCCAGTTGGCATTGGCGTCACCGATCAGCACATCGTTACCGACATTGCCATAGACGTTGTCCACGCCGAGCACGGTCACGTCCAGGGTGGCCCCGGTGGTCAGCGTGGATACATGGGTGCTCTGGCCGTCTTCCGCGCTGACGTTCGTGCCGCCGCCAACGCTGCTCGCATTGTTCCCCACAGGGTTGGCGATGAAACGTGCCGCCTGCGCTTCGCGGGTCTGGCCACTGATGACGAAGGAACCGGTGGCAAGCACTTCGTTGCCGCCATTGACCAGACCGGACTGCGCGTTGGGCGAGAGGTTGATCGAAGTGATACCCAGTGTGCCCAAGCTCTTCAGTTCGCCGGCGTCGGTCACGCCATCGTGGTCGGCATCGACCCAGATCTTGACGTTGTTCCAGGCGGTATCGGCCGACGTGAATTGGTTGTCGCCATTCGAATCCTGGCTTTTGAGCGCAGCGAAGCCGTCGGCGTAGGGCTTCGTGCCGGCGTCGCCGCTGCTGCCGGCCGTGCCGTTGAAGTATTCGGACATCGTTTCGTGGATGCCGTCGATCTGACCATTGCCATTCAGGTCCATGACGACGATGCCGTCCTCGGCGCTGACCCAGCCAGTCAGTTCCTTGCTGCCACCGTCGTGGTCGATGTCGAACAGCACGGGGGCTTCCGCGAAGGAAGTCAGTTTGACGCCGTCGCCATTGATGTCGAGCACCAGCGGATCGACCGGCGTCCAGACGTTGGCACTGGCGGCCTGTTGATTGGTGTACGAAGCCTGAAGGTCGACGAGAGTCAGATCAAGGTAGCTGGTCGGGAGGTTGGTCCAGGCATCGAAGTTAAGCAGATTGTTGGCACCGGGCATCCAGTCGCCGGAAAGAATGGAATTTGCCGCTTGCTGCGCGCCGGTGGCGGTATTGACGTTGCCGACACCCTGCAGCAGATAAACGCCGGCGTTGATGAGCGTGGCGTTGTCGGCGTTGGGGGCCGTGGTGGGGTCGACGGCGTCGGACTGAGCTGCAGAAAGAGAAGGGGTAATTGTGCAAGTGAATAGATTTACTATCGACCCACTTGTCGGTGAATTCAAATCAGTGATAGAAGTCACTTTGCCTTGAGCTGTAAAAACGAGCTCACACGACGTGCCGTCAGGTTTGCTGATCTGAATTGACCGGTTGTCCATTTGCCCAGAATATTGGAGCGCCGCCAGTGTCGTGCCATCTGTTTGCTGAACGGTGAACTTCCCGGGAACTGGCGTAATTATCGGTTGTCCTGTAACGGAACCTGTCGTTGTCTGATATACGGGTACGAGTTGAACTGTAGAACTTGAATCTCCCAGGACTGTACTGAACATGGCTAAAGCCTGGATGATCTGCTCTGCCGAGTGAAGATTGCTTGCTTGATCACTTCCTATGGCATATACGGCGCCCGCTGCTGGATTAAACAGCGTGAGTAGGAAGGCTTTTAGCGCCTGCATACCTGAAAACTGAAGCCCCGGTAGGTACTGGATATTTCCAATCTGTGTTCCTGTTCCGTTGGAAACGATGCTATTGACGATAACGTAATTATTGAATCCCGATGGAGCTCCTTCCCCGTTTATGGGTAGCCCAAGCGTAAAGCATGCGGCTTGGAACTCAGCGGTTTGGGCAATTCGCCATGCGGCCCCGGGATCAATTGTTGCACCGTCAAAACCGAATGCTTGCGACACTATTTGTGCAATAGCTCCACCTAACGAGTGACCCGTGACAAAAATGGCGGTTCCAGGAGGAAGGCTATCCTTTATGGTCTTTGCAAAATCCAAGCCTTGCTGAAACTGCGTATTCCAATTCCCCAAGTAAATTGAAGTGCCTGCACTTGCATCGTTGGCGCCGTCGGTGCCTCGATATGAAATGGCTATTGCGCCGGTGTTTGTGTCTCTAAAAGCATACGCGACAAACGACCCCTGTATGGTCGGCGCGCCGTACCGTAAAAAATTAGAAAGAACGGGATCTGTTGCAAGTTTATGATCGACAGTATCGAGGTCATCGTATGCAAGCAGCGCAAGCTTGCTGAGTGCCACATCTTGCTGAACGGATAAAGTCATTTCAAATCTCCTTCATTTGCTTTGCCTTGGGGATTGAGTGCTTTCAAACAAGCTTTTGTAATACCGTGCGTTCGCTTCCTTGGAAAGCTGTATTGCTTCTTGTATCTTTTGACTAAACGTTGCAGGAAAGGAAAATTCGTGAAAATTCTTGATGGTCGGGCCTGTCATTGAATCCCGGCTTTCCAGTCGGAATACAATTGAGGAGTTTCTCTTTGAGTCGTTCGGCAATGTGCAGCCTTGACTTAACGATAGAATTGTTAGACCCGCAATCACATTGCGCTTGAAACCCCAGATTAGAACGAGGTCTCCTCCGTGGCCATCATTGGCGCTACTTCGCGCATTTGTGAACCAAGCAACCTCTTTTCTGGAGACTGGGTCGGCAAAAGGGCGTAACGTAGAAGTTCGGTTAATACCCCTGTTTGGGATGAACTCAGTTGTTTCTATTATGGGTGCGCCATCTTTTTCCGTTGGAGTGCGGAGAAAAAATGACGAACTGTAGCGCCAGTGCCAGTCGGCTTTTTGTTCTGGGCGCAACCATGGCAAGGGATGTTTCCGTTCGTCGATATAAACGTCTAGCATGCATCGATTTTGGTTCATACATTGTTCAACTTTTCCGCCCATGCCACAAAGCCGATATCCGGGGTCTTCTATGCGAAATGCGATGGCCTCGATACCGACAAGTTGGTTGTCTACCCCGTCTTTAGACATGCCGAATGTTTCTGCAAACGCTGCGGTGTAGGCCCAGATATTGTTGTCTTTCGTAAAGGCCTGTCCGTCGAATTTCTGATTTGTTTCGTGACGATCGGATAGTGTATTTCTACTATATCCTTCTTGATTGGGTGTTTGTCCCTGAGCGTAAGCATTAACGCCGGCGACAACTAGAGCAAACGCTATTATTGGAATGCAATTATCTTTGATCACGCCAATTCTCCATTAAATAAATTTACCAATGCTTACTGTTTTGCTCAATATTGTATTTCTTCGATTTTTTGTGCTGCCTTGGAGGCATTAACTCTTTCATTCACCTCTCTCCTAAGCTTTCACTCACCGTTTTACGCAGTGGATCCAGGAAGTACTCGATCACCCTGCGGTTGCCGGTATGGATTTCGGCGGTCACCGCCATGCCCGGCGACAGCGGCACGATGCGTTCATCCACTTTCAGTTCGGCGTGCTTGAGCCGGACCCGTGCCTGGAACACCAGCCCCTTCTTCTCATCCGCCACGGCATCCTGCGAAACGAAGGCGACTTCGCCCTCTATCGTTCCGTAGCGCGTGAAGGGGAAGGTTTCGACCTTGATCACCGCGCGCTGACCGGGCTGCACGAAACCGACGTCGCGGTTTTCGAGCACGGCTTCGACCTCGGCCTGTTGTTCGTCCGGCACGATGGCCATCAGTGGTTGCGCTTCGGTTACCACGCCGCCTTCGGTGTGGATGGCGAGTTGCTGCACGGTGCCGGCGACCGGGGCGATGAGTTTCTGCTGCACTTCGCGCGTGCGGGCCTTGATCAGTTCCTGTTCGAGCTGGTTGGCGCGCTTCTGTGCTTCGAGTTGTGCGGCGATGGCATTGCGTTCGAATTCGGCGATGAGCGCGGCGCGCCGGCTGCGGGCTTCTTCGATGCCTGCCATCAGTTCGAGGGCGTGCGCTTCCTGGTAGCCAAGGTCGCGCTCCTGTTCGATACGCACTTGTTCGCGCTCCAGATAGCCGTGGCGCGACACGAAGTTGCGCTCGACGAGGCTTTTGTAGTCTTCGGCGCGGGAGCGGGCGATGGGCAGCGTTTCCGTGAGCTTCTGCACCAGTTCGCGCGAGGCGGCCAGCTCGGCGCTGCGGCGGCTGATTTCGGCGTCGAAACTGGTGAGTCGAGCCCGATGTTCCAGGTACTGGCTCTGTGCGGCGCGTTGTTCGGCTCGCAGGTCGTCCGGGTGGATGCCGGTCAGGGCGGGCAGTCTTACCTCGGCTTGTCTGGCCTGGCCGGCACTGGTCAGTGCCGCGTAGCGGGCGGCCTCAAGCCGGGCGGCGTTGAGGGCCTGCTGCGCACGCTCGGTTTCGGCTTCGGGGGCCGTGGCGGCCGCTTCGAGTTCGACCAGCAGTTGGCCTGCTTCGACATGTTGTCCATCGCTGACGTGAATGCGACGGACCACGGCGGTTTCGGCCGGCTGCACCAGCTTGGTCTTGTCGGCGGATATGACCTTGCCGGAGGCCACGGCCACCATGTCCACCCGCCCCAGCCAGGACCACAGCAACCCGACCACCAGTGCGGCCACGAGCGCCCACATGATGGCGCGGGGGGCTGCCGGCGCAGGGGTTTCGATCAGTTCGAGCGCGGCAGGCAGGAACTGGCGTTCCAGCGTGCCGCGCGAGGGCGGCTGCAGATCCTTGCGTTGTGCCCAGGCGGCACGAAAGACCTGCCAGTAACGGGCGAACAGTGCGGGAAGGTGGCGAATCAGTATTGTCGACATGTCAGAGGTTCCGCGCTGCCCGCCGGGCCGCCCCAAGGGCAAGCGCAGCCCCCTCGGGGGGCAGCGAACGAAGTGAGCGTGGGGGTCTCATCACCCCGCCTGCAGCGCATGCAGATGCGCGTAGCGCCCGCCCGGTGCGGCGAGCAGTTCGGCATGACTGCCTTGTTCGACGATTTCGCCGGCTTCCATCACCATGATGCGGTGGGCATCGCGTACCGCCGACAGCCGGTGCGCGATGATGATGACGGTGCGCCCCTTGCAGATGAAGCGCATGTTGTCGTGCACGATGCGTTCGGATTCGTAGTCGAGGGCCGAGGTCGCTTCGTCGAAGATGAGCACGCGCGGGTTGGTCATCAGGGCGCGCGCGATGGCGATGCGCTGACGCTGCCCGCCCGACAGCGTCGAGCCCTGTTCGCCGACCAGGGTGTCGTAACCTTCCGGCAGTTCGAGGATGAACTCGTGCGCACCGGCCAGCTTGGCGGCCTGCACGACGGCGTCCATCGATGCGCCGGGGTCGGCCAGCGCGATGTTGTCGCGCACACTGCGGGCGAACAGGCGGTTTTCCTGCAGCACGACGCCGATCTGCCGGCGCAGCCAGGCGGGGTCGGCCAAAGCCAGATCGACGCCATCGACCTTCACCCGCCCGCGCTCGGGCACATACAGGCGCTGCACCAGCTTGGCCACGGTGCTCTTGCCGGAGCCGCTGCGGCCGACGATGCCGAGCACCTCACCCGCGCGCAGATGAAAGCTGATGCCGCGCAACACTTCCGAGCCGTCGGGCCGGTAGCGGAAACGCACCTGATCGAATTCGATGTCGCCGCGCAGCGCCGGCAACTGGGTGCGACTCGCGGCGCGCGTTTCGGTCGGCGTGTTCAGGATGTCGCCCAGCCGCGCAACCGCGATGCCTGCCTGCTGAAGTTCCTGCCACAACTGGGCGAGACGCAGTACGGGTTGGGCGACGCGACCCGCCAGCATGTTGAAGGCGATGAGGCTGCCGACCGTCATTGCGCCGTCCATGACCTGGTAGGCACCCAGCCACAGAATGCCGACAGTGACGAGCTTCTGGATGAGCTGTATGCCTTCGCCGGCGAAGGCGGCCAGTTTCGTCACGCGGAAGCTGGAGGCGACGTAGGCGGCGAGCTGTTCGTCCCAGCGGCGTATCGCCTGCGGTTCGGTCGCGCCCGCTTTCAGCGTCTGGATGCCGGAAACGGCCTCGACCAGAAATGCCTGGTTCTCGGCGCCGCGGGCGAATTTCTCGTCCAGCCGGCGGCGGAACGCGGGCATCGTCGAACCCATCAGCAGCGCGTAAAGCGGCAGCGAAGCCAGTACCAGCACCGTCAGCGGCACGCTGTACCAGAGCATGACGGCGAGAAAGACGAAGGTGAACAGCAGGTCCATCACCGACGTCAGGGCTGGACCGGTCAGGAAATTGCGGATGTTCTCCAGTTCGCGCACCCGCGCGACCGAATCGCCGATACGGCGCGCCTCGAAATAGGCCAGCGGCAAGCCGAGAAGATGGCGAAACAGCCGGGCGCCCAGTTCAACGTCGATGCGGCTCGTGGTGTGCGCAAACACATAGGTGCGCAGCGCCGACAGCACGGATTCGAACAGCACGGTTGCCAACAGGCCGACACCGATCACCTGCAGCGTGGCCAGGCCTTGATGCACCAGCACCTTGTCCATGACCACCTGGAAGAACAACGGGGTGACCAGCGCAAAGATCTGCAATGCGAACGACGCGACGAGCGCTTCCGCCAGCAGGCGCCGGTATTTCACGACGGCGGGGACGAACCAGGTGAAATCGAAGCGGGCGAGGGCGCCAGCCAGTTGGGCGCGGGAGGTGATCAGGACGGCGCGGCCGGAAAGACGGGCCGCCAGTTCATCCAGCGAGAGCAGTACCGGCCGTTCCGCCTGCGGGTCGTGAATCAGCGCCCTCTCGCCCTCGACCCGCGCCAGTACCAGAAACTCGGCGGCAGCGCCGTCGTCGTCGTGGTGCGTTTCGAGAATGCAGGGAAGTGAGCCTTTGCCAAGGCGCCTGATCCCCTCCGGCGTTGTTTCGAGGCGGGCCGTTTTCGACTTCAAGGCCAGACCGCGTGCTGCACGGACCAGATCATCGGCCGTGACCGGTGTGCCGCTGAGGCCGCGCTGATGATGAATCTGCTCGGCATCGGCAGCGCATCCGAGAAATCGGGCGACCAATGCAAGGCATTTCAGGCCACTGAAGCCTGGTTGCGAGCTGGTGGTGGGTGAGGCCGGATGACTCGCAGCGTGTGGTTGATTCATCAAGTTATTTCATCTTTTTTTTGACGCGCTGCGTATGAGATGCCTTGGTCATTGCGCGGAGTCCGGGAGGCAACCTTGTTTGACTCCTGAATATGCGTATGACACCGCTGCTTATTTAAAAGGGATCGTGTTTTTCGGCATTCGTCCGAATGGATGATGCGTACCCGCTTGACTTCGTAGGGGTGAGCGTCCGGCGCGCCTCAGCGCGTGGTTAAGGAAGGCAAACGGATGTGTTAAATATTCGTGACGGGTGAAATTCCCGTGCTTCCCGAACCGGGAAGGCGCGGTACGAGATGCGCCTCGATATTTTTCGCGCGACGCAACGCGCTTTTGAGCTACCTCCCAGTCGCTCCCGCCGACTCAGTCCAGCACTGTCATGGCGCAAATGCGCCAGATGCCTGCCGTGTTTTCGGCGTCATCGCCGTCGCCCCGTTCGCCGCCTGGCTGCGCGGCGAGTCGCCGCTGAGCGAAATCGCCGCCATCGGCCCGGAAACCCGGGCCGTGCTCATCATCCTCGGCGGCGTATTGGTGGTGGTGAATCTGGTCGTGCAGTACGGCACGGCATCACCTTCGCGAGCGCCAACGCGCTGTTCCTGTTCGAAATGGTTGTCGCCGCCGTTTCGTCAGGGTGGCACGCGGGGGAGGGCGAAGGTCCTTAAGCCGCTTCTTTCAAGTAGTTCGCGGTTCGCCGGTTCGGGGCAGATCACCCTGAGCCACGGCGGTCGTGAAGACCCAGCCTTTACCAGACACGTCGATGATGGCCTTCATGGTGAAGCCCAGCGCTCGACGTCGGACCTGAGGTCTGCGAGCAGTTGTTCCACCGCACCGAAGCTGTATTCGTTGGCCCGCAGCGGCGGGATGGCGGAACGGGCTTGCACGTGCCAAAATGGAACCGCTTTGGTTTCCAAATGGTGCAAACCCATGCCGACTACGCTGACGTTGAAGAACATACCTGACGCCGTGTACGAGCGATTGAAGAGCGCAGCCGAGATGCACAGGCGAAGCCTGAACAGCGAGGCAATCGTATGCCTGGAAGCCGTGCTTCTGCCAACAAGGCTTGCTCCCAGCGAGCGACTTGCGAGGGCAAGGGAGTTGCGCGCTGCGTTACCAAAACAACGGTTCACGCACGACGACATTGACGCGGCCAAACGCGAGGGCAGGGCATGATCGTTGTGGATACAAACGTTCTTGCCTACCTGTACCTGCCTGGTGAGCACACCGCTGCTGCAGAGGCACTGTTGGAACGCGATCCTGATTGGTGTGCGCCGATCCTCTGGCGAAGCGAGTTCAGGAACATCCTTGCCGGGTACGTGCGGCGCAAGGACATCGCTTTTGAGCAAGCAACAACCCTGCAGGCGGAGGCTGAAAGCCTGCTCGCGGGTTGCGAATATGAGGTTGAGTCGCGAACAGTTCTTGAACTTGTACGCGACAGCGACTGCTCAGCGTATGACTGCGAGTTCGTTGCGCTTGCGGCGAAGCTGGACACGAAACTGATCACGATGGACAAGCGGCTTTTACGTGCGTTTCCGAACCGCGCGCTGTCGATGTCTGCGGGCTAACGCCGGAGGTGAGAGGAGGCCGGAGCGGCGCAGCCGACATTCTCTCTTGCGATCATGAGCACGACGGCCAGGTGAGCTTTCGATGTCGCGATGGGCGAAGCGGTCAGACGACGGTGCGCACGCTGCCCGGTGCCGACTTCCTGCACCTGATCCTGTAGCAGGCCGTGCCAGGAGGATTCAGGCGCTCGCGCAACTATGGCTTCCTGCACCCGAACAGCAAGGGGCTGATCGTGCTGCTGCACACAAAATTGAATACACGAGCAAGTGCCCAGTCGTTTCTTCCTGTGGGCGATGCGGTGCGGTGCGGTGCGACGGCATGCGCAGGATTCTGCCTCACCTTGCTCGGCGAGCTTTGTCTGCTGACGCGTCATCACGCCCGCAGTGTCTGTGGCACGCTCTTCGTCATTAGGGACTGATCGCTTCTATTCATAGTGCGACCACATCCTGAGCACACGGACAACGCGCTCCTCGACAAATACTTCGTAGACCAGGCGGTGCTGGATATTGATGCGTCGCGAATACGCGCCCGCAAGATCACCCACGAGCTTTTCATAGGGCGGCGGATTCTGGAATGGATCGTTGGCAAGAACCGCGAGCAATTCCTGGGCTTTCGACTTCAGGCCGGCTGCGGCCAGCTTCTTCGCGTCTTTCCCGGCGTGCCTGGCGAAGACAACCCGCCAGCTCACCAGTTGAGCTCCCTGGCGCTCTCGCCAAGCGGTTCAGCCATGCCTTCCTTGATGGACTCGCGCATGCCGGGGACAGACAAGAGGTACAGCGTTTCCTGGATGGATTGCCAGTCCTCCGCCGAGATCAGAACTGCGCTCGTGCGCTTGCCGGCGATGTGGATGGGCTGGTGTGACGCTGCGGTCTGGTCGATCAGTCGATACAGGTTCGCCCGTGCTTCGCTGGCGGTGAGGGTGGTCATGGTTGATCTCCGATGAGACCGATAGAGTACGTATTTACGTACGAGACTTCAATCGCTGTTTTGAGCGGCCCGAAGCATTTCAGACGCCTGCATGCAGCGAACAAGGGGCCCCCGGCTTTTTTGCCCCGCGTGGGTTCGTGAGCCCCCGCCTGTTCGCCTGACGTCGCCGCGGGGTCAGGCGTTGCAGCGCTCCGGCCCGTGAGGTCAAAGTCCCGCGGTCACCGTATGTCGGCGCGCACTTTTACTGCCGATACAGCGCATCGCGCTGCAGGCTGGCCGGGCCATGAAGCCCCGAGTGATATCATTCAGCCGGTTTTTAGCCCTACATCCGCCCCCCGCCGCCGTCCCGTGCGACTGTCCAAACTCAAACTCGCCGGCTTCAAGACTTTCGTCGATCCGACCACCATCCTGATGCCCGGCCAGCTGGTCGGCGTGGTGGGGCCGAATGGCTGCGGCAAGTCCAACATCATCGATGCGGTGCGCTGGGTGCTCGGCGAGTCGCGGGCGTCGGCGCTGCGCGGCGATGCGATGACCGACGTCATCTTCAATGGCTCGGGCACGCGCAAGCCGGTCGGGCGGGCGTCGGTCGAACTGGTGTTCGACAATGACCAGGGCAGGGCGGCCGGGCAGTGGTCGCAGTACGCCGAAATCGCGGTCAAGCGGGTGCTGGAGCGCGACGGCCAGTCGGACTACTTCATCAACAACACGCGGGTGCGCCGGCGCGACGTGATCGACGTGTTCCTCGGTACCGGCCTGGGCCCGCGCGCCTACGCCATCATCGAGCAGGGCATGATCACGCGCATCATCGAGGCGCGGCCGGAAGAGCTGCGCGCCTTTCTCGAAGAGGCGGCCGGCATCACCAAGTACCGCGAGCGGCGCCGTGAAACGCAGGGCCGGCTCGACGACGCGCGCGACAATCTGGTGCGGCTCGACGACATCGTCGGCGAACTGGGCAGCCGCATCGAGCGCTTGCAGAAGCAGGCGGAAGTTGCCGCCCGCCACACCGAACTGAATACCCGGCTGGTCGAGCGCCAGGCGCTGCTGTGGGCGATGAAGCAGCGCGCCGCGGCGGCCGAGGCCGACACGCTGGCGGGCGACGCCGGCCGCATCGAAAACGACATCGAACGCGAAACCGCGGCGCTGCGCCACCACGAGGCAGCGCTGGAGCGCATCCGTACCGAACATTTCGCCAGTTCCGAGGCGGTGCATGCGGCGCAGGCCGAACTGCTGACCGCCAACGCGAAAGCCAGCCGGCTGGAAGACGATCTGCGGCGCGCGGCGGAAAACCGCCAGAAGCTCGCGGCGCGCATCGCCCAGCTCGATGGCGAGGTGGCGAACTGGCGCGCGCGCATCGAAAGCATCGAAAGCGACACCGCGCGTTGGACCACGCTGGCCGAGCACGCCGCCCACCGCATCGAACAGGCCGAGGCGCGGCACGAAACGACACGCGCGCTGCTGCCTGAAGCCGAAGCCGCGTTCCAGGAGGCGGAGCAACTGGCGACCGAGGCGCGGCGCGATCTGGCGGCGGTCGAACAGCAGCTCAAGGTGGAAGAAACCCACCGCGCGAACGCCGGCCGCATGCTGCATTCGCTGGCCGGCCGGCGCGAGCGCATCGCGCACGACGCGGCACAATTGATCGAGCCGGACCGCGCAGCGCTGTCGCTGGCCCAGGCGCGACTCGAAGAGCTGCAGGCGGCGGTCGATGCCGCGCAGCAGCGCATGCAGGCGGCGCAGATCGCGGTGCCGCAGCTGCAGGGCGCGGTGCGCAACGCGCAGGACGGCGAGCGCGCCACCACCCGCACGCTGACCGAAACCCGCGCCCGACGCGACGCGCGGGTCGAGCTGCAGCGCAAGACGCAGAGCGACGGCAAGCTCGCGCCCTGGCTGGCAGCGCTCGGCCTGCAGGACGCTCGACCGCTGTGGCAGGCCATCAAGGTCGATGCCGGCTGGGAGCTGGCCGTCGAAGCCGTGCTGCGCGAGCGCCTGGGCGCGCTCGATGCTACATCGCCCGACACGCTGGCCGCCGCCGGTGCGGCCGGTGCCGCACCGCAGACGCTGACCCTCGCACTGCCGGGCGCCGACCCGCGCACGCCGCTTTCGGCCGACAGCCTGCGCCATTGCGTACAGACGCTCGACGCGCGCTGGGACGCGCTGCTCGACCTGTGGCTCGGGCCGGTGGCGGCCGTCGAGGTGCTGGCGCTACCGGCTCAGGGGAGTTCGCTACAGGGCGGAGCGGCCCAGGGCGGTGCGGCCCAGGGCGGTGCGGCCCAGGTCGACCGCCAGGGCCGCGTCGCCCAGGGTTCGTCGCTCACGCTTTATGCGCCGGACGCGCGCACGCATGGCGTGCTGGAGCGCGCGCGCGACATCGAACAACTGGGCCGCGACATCGACATGGCCGAGGCCGCGTTGGCCGAGGCGCGCGAGGCGCTGCGCGAAGCCGAAGCGGCGCTGGCCGCGGCACACGAAGAACAGGCGGCGGCGCGGCGCGAGCAGCAGTCGCTGACCCAGGCGGCGCACACCGCGCAGGTCGACCAGATCAAGCTCGGCCAGGCGGTGTCGCGCTTCGACGAGCAGCGCGCCGCACTGGAGCGCGACCGCGCCGAAGTGGATCAGGCGGAACAGACCGAACAGGCGCATCTGGAACGCGCCGAAATCGAGATCGAGCGCGCACGCGAACTGATCGATGTGCAGCGCAACCGGCTCGACGCGGCGCTGGAGGCGCACAAGAGCGCCGACGGCACGCTGCGCGAGGCGCGCTTTGCCGATCAGGCGGCGGCGCGCGAGGTGCAGGAAGCCGGCTTTTCGCAGCGCGAATGCGCCAGCCGGCTGACCGATCTGGCGAACAACCTGTCGGTCGCGCGCACTCAGCTCGAAAACGCCGAACTCGAATGCGCACTGCGGCGCGACGAATTTGCGCAGATCGACGAGCGCAGCATCGACGCCACGCTGCAGCAGACGCTGGACGCCCGCCGCGCACGCGAACAGGTGCTGGCCACCTGCCGCGACACGCAGGAAGGGCTGGCGGCGCAGCTGCGCGACCTCGATGCGCAGCGCGCGCAGAGCGAACAGCGGCTGGCGCCGGCGCGCGAGCGTCTGGCCGAGTGCCGGCTGAAGCAGCAGGCGGCGGCGCTGAACGCCGAACAGTTCGCGCAGCGGCTGGCCGAAATCACGCTGCCGGAAGGCCGGCTCGATGCGCTGGTTGCCGAAGGCGAGCAGGAAAACGTGCGCGAAGGCAGTCTGAATGGTGAAATCGCCCGCCTGAACCGCGACATCGCGGCGCTCGGCGCGGTGAATCTGGCCGCACTGGAAGAACTGACCCAGGCGGCCGAGCGCAAGGGCTATCTGGACATGCAGTCGGCCGACCTGCGCGAGGCCATCGGCACGCTGGAAGATGCCATCCGCAGCATGGACCGCGAAACCCGTGCCCTGCTCAAGGACACGTATGATCGCGTGAATACCGAGTTCGGCCGCATCTTCCCGGAGCTGTTCGGTGGCGGCGAGGCGCGGCTGGTGATGACCGGCGACGAAATTCTGGATGCCGGGCTGCAGGTGTTCGCACAGCCGCCGGGCAAGCGCAACGCGTCGATCCAGCTGCTGTCGGGCGGTGAAAAGGCGTTGACCGCGACGGCGCTGGTGTTCGCGCTGTTCCAGCTCAATCCGGCGCCGTTCTGCATGCTGGACGAAGTCGATGCGCCGCTGGACGACACCAACACCGAACGCTTCTGCGAAATGGTCAAGCGCATGTCGGCCGCTACGCAGTTCGTGTTCATCAGCCACAACAAGATCACGATGGAAATGGCGCAACAACTGGTGGGCGTCACGATGCAGGAGCGCGGATGTTCGCGCGTGGTCGAGGTCGACATGGAACAGGCGCTGAAACTGCGCGATGAAGCGGTCAGCGTCTGAAAAAACATAAAGAGGAAGGTCATCAATGCAACTGACTGAACTGCAGATCGGACTGATCGCACTGGGCGTGGTGGGCATCGGTGCAGTGGTCGGCTACAACATGTGGCAGGAAAAGCGCCACCGCCAGACCGCCGAACGCGCACTGGGCGAAACCCATGCCGACGTGCTGATCGACCCGCCCGACGCGCCGCCGCGGCGTCTCGAGCCCACGCTGGATTTCGACCTGAGCGACGACGCCGCGCCGTTGTCCGACCCGTCGGCCACGCAGCAGGTGCGTCGCGAAACGCAGGACCCGATGCTCGCGGAGGAGCCGGTGACCGACATCACCGAACCGCTGGCGCCGGTCGCCGCCTCGCCGGCCGAAGCCGACCGCACCGTGGCGCAATGGGCAACGGATGCCCCGCCCGATGCCCCGGAGCCGATGGCCGACGGCTGGGCAGATCGGCAGGTGGAAGAGCTGATCACGATCGAATTCGAGGCGCCGGTGGCGGCGACCGAATTCCTGCGCACGTGGAATGACCTCACGCAGACCCTTGCCGTGACGATGCGCCTGCGCGGGCGCGACGAACATGCCGGCCGCTGGTTGCCGCTGACCGCGCAGACCGCGGGTGCGCTGTCGAAGGTCGAACTGGCGGTGCAGTTGGCGGATCGGCGCGGTGCGCTGTCGGAAGCGTCGGTGTCGGCGCTGGCCCACGCGCTGCAGGGCGTGGCCGACCGCTTCCTGGCGGTGGTGCATTTTCCGGATGTGCGCGAACTGCTCGGCCGGGCGCGCGAGCTGGACAGTTTCGCCGCTTCGGTCGACGTGCAGATCGGTCTCAATCTGGTCGCCGGCGAGTCGCTCATTTCCGGCACCAAGCTGCGCGGTCTGGCCGAGGCGCAGGGGTTCACGCTGAGCGGCGGCCAGTTCCACGCGCGCGACGATGTCGGCAACACGCTCTACACGCTGTGCAGCCTCGATGCCGAACAGTTTTCGGCCGACACGATGAAGGCGCTGCAGACCCAGGGCGTCACGTTGCTGCTCGACGTGCCGACCGTGGCTGATGGCGCGCGCCAGTTCGACCGCATGGTCATGGTGGCCGAACAGTTCGCGCACACGCTGGGCGCCAAAGTGGTGGACGACAACCGGCAGCCGCTGTCGCCCGCCTCGCTCGCACTGATCCGCGGCAAGGTGGCCGAATTCCAGGGCCGCATGATCCAGTTCGGCATCAAGCCGGGCAGCGAATCGGCGAACCGGCTGTTCAGCTGATGCCGTCGGCAGCATCGGCCACCGAGCGCGCGGCAGCACTGCGCGCGCAGATCGCCCGGCACGACCGCCTGTATTACGAACTCGACGCGCCGGAGATTCCCGACGCCGAGTACGACCGGCTGTTCCGCGAACTGCAGGCGCTCGAAGCCGAACACCCGGCGCTGCGCACGCCTGACTCGCCGACGCAGCGGGTCGGCGGCAAGCCGCTGCCCGCCTTCGCACCGGTGCGCCATGTCGTGCCGATGCTGTCCATCCGTACCGAAACCGATACCGAATCGACCGGCGCGCTGAACTTCGACGCGCGCGTGCGGCGCGAACTGAAGCTGGACGACACGCAGCCGCCGGTTGAGTACGCAGCCGAACTGAAGTTCGACGGCCTGGCGATCAATCTGCGCTACGAGCGGGGCGTGCTGGTGCTGGCCGCCACGCGCGGCGACGGCGAAACCGGTGAGGATGTGACGCAGAACGTACGGACCATTCACGAGGTACCGCTGACGCTGGTGCCGCAGCCGCCTTCACATTCGCCTTCACAGCCGCCCTCGCTGTTCGATGCGCCCGGCTTGCCCGAAGTGCTTGAGGTGCGCGGCGAGGTCTACATGCGGCGAGATCGTTTCGATGCCTTCAACCTGCGCGCCGACGCGGCGGGGGAGAAGACGCTGGTCAATCCGCGCAATGCGGCGGCCGGCAGCATCCGTCAGCTCGACCCGGCCATCGCGGCGCGGCGCCCGCTGTCGTTCTTCGCCTATGGTCTCGGTGAGGTGCAGGGCTGGAATGTGCCGGCCACCCACTCGGGCGTGCTCGACGCGCTGGCTGCCTTCGGCCTGCCGGTGTGCGAACACCGCGCGGTCTGCAGCGGCGCCGACGCGCTGGCCGCCTTTCATGCGCGCATCGCCGAGACGCGACCGGGCCTGCCGTTCGACATCGACGGTGTGGTGTACAAGGTGAACAGCCTGGCGCTGCAGCAGAAGCTCGGTTTCGTGACGCGCGAGCCGCGCTGGGCGGTGGCGCACAAGTACCCGGCGCAGGAAGCGCTGACCACGGTGCAGGACATCGAGGTACAGGTCGGCCGCACCGGCAAGCTGACACCGGTGGCGCGGCTGGCACCGGTGTTCGTCGGTGGCGTGACGGTCACCAATGCCACGCTGCACAACGAGTCGGAAATCCGCCGCAAGGACGTTCATGTCGGCGACACGGTCGTCGTGCGCCGCGCCGGTGACGTGATTCCCGAAGTCGTGTCGGTGTTGTCGGACAGACGGCCGCCGCACGCGCGGGCATTCTCCATGCCGATGAACTGCCCGGTGTGCGGTTCCGACGTGGTGCGCGAAGAAGGCGAAATCGATCACCGCTGCACCGGCGGGCTGTATTGCGCAGCGCAGCGCAAGCAGGCCCTGCTGCATTTCGCCGGGCGGCGGGCGATGGACGTCGAGGGGCTGGGCGACAAGCTGGTCGAGCAACTGGTCGACGGCGGCCTGATCCGCAGCCTGCCCGACCTGTACCGGCTGGGTGTGCTGAAGCTGGCGGAGCTTGACCGCATGGCGGACAAGTCGGCCGAAAATCTGGTCGCCGCGCTGGAGAAGTCGAAGACGACGACGCTCGGCCGTTTCCTGTTCGCGCTCGGCATCCGCCATGTCGGCGAGGCGACGGCGAAGGATCTGGCGCGTCACCTGGGCAGCATGGACCGCATCATGGACGCCAGCGAAGCCGAACTGGCGCAGGTGCCGGACGTCGGGCCGGTGGTGGCGGCGAGCATCCACCGCTTTTTCGCGCAGCCGCACAACCGCGAAGTGGTCGAACAGCTGCGTGCCTGCGGCATCGTGTGGGAAGAGGGTGAAATGCAGGTGGCCAGCGGCCCGCTGGTCGGCAAGACCATTGTGCTGACCGGCGCGCTGCCGACGCTGTCGCGCGACGAAGCAAAGGATCTGCTCGAGGCGGCGGGCGCGAAAGTGGCGGGTTCGGTATCGAAAAAGACGGATTTTGTGGTGGCTGGCACGGATGCCGGCTCCAAACTCATCAAAGCGCAAGAACTGGGGATTACCATCCTCGATGAATCCGGGCTGCTGTCGCTGCTCGGCAACAGGGAGTCATAAGTAGATGAAATCAGTGCGTAAAGCCGTATTTCCGGTGGCTGGTCTCGGCAGCCGTTTCCTGCCCGCCACCAAGGCGAATCCGAAGGAAATGCTGCCGGTGGTCGACAAGCCGCTGATCCAGTACGCGGTGGAAGAGGCCGTTGCCGCAGGGTGCACCGACCTCATCTTCATCACCGGCCGCACCAAGCGTTCGATCGCCGACCACTTCGACAAGGCCTACGAGCTGGAACACGAGCTCGAAATGAAGCAGAAGACCGCACTGCTGGCGCTGTGCAACACGGTGCCCAAGCACGTCAATTGCATCTACATCCGCCAGTCGGAACCGCTCGGTCTGGGCCATGCGGTGCTGTGCGCGGCGCCGGTGGTGAACGACGAGCCGTTCGCCGTGCTGCTGGCCGACGACCTGATCGATGGCGAGCCGCCGATCCTGAAGCAGATGACCGACATTTTCGATCGCTTCGGCCGCTCCATCCTTGGCGTGCAGCAAGTGCCGCGCAGTCAGACGGCGAGCTACGGCATCGTCAGCACGGATGCCGATGTCGGCGGCCTGTATGGCGTGACCGGCATTGTCGAGAAGCCGCAGCCCGAAGTGGCGCCGTCGACGCTGGCGGTGGTCGGCCGCTACATCCTGACACCGAGCATTTTCGATCACCTGCGCGCCCTGACGCCGGGCGCCGGCGGCGAACTGCAACTGACCGACGCGATCGCCGCGCTGTTGGGCGAGGAGGCCGTGCTGGCCTATCCGTTCAAGGGCACGCGTTACGACTGCGGCTCCAAGCTCGGTTATCTGCAGGCCACGGTCGAACTGGCGCGCAAGCATCCGGAAGTCGGCGCCGCGTTCTCGGCCTGGCTGGACGCGCAGCACGCCGCAGCCGCCGACGCTGCGTGAGCCGTCTCGCCGATGCGCAGGCGCTGCTCGACGGCGCCGAACTGATCTGCGACGCGGCGCAGGTCGACGCCACGGTTGCCCGGCTGGCGCGTGAAATCACCGCCGCACTGGGCGACAGCTATCCGCTGCTGCTGTCGGTCATGGGCGGCGCTGTGGTGTTCACCGGCAATCTGCTGCCGCAGCTCGCCTTCCCGCTCGATTTCGATTACCTGCACGTCACGCGCTATGGCGGCGACACGCAGGGCGGTGCGCTGCGCTGGATCAGCGAGCCGCGCATCCCGGTCGCCGGGCGAACCGTGCTGGTACTGGACGACATCCTCGACGAGGGCATCACGCTGGCCGCGATACGCCGCCACCTGCTCGACGCGGGTGCGCAACGCTGCCTGACCGCCGTGTTTTCCGACAAAATGATCGGGCGGACCAAGCCGATCAAGGCCGACTTCACCGGACTCGAATTGCCGGACCGCTACGTTTTCGGATACGGCATGGACGTGCGCGGTGCCTGGCGCAACCTCCCGGCCATTTACGCACTCAGGGAGTAGGCGATGGCCGAAGCGCTGCCGGTGTTTCTTGACGTCGAAGCGTCCGGCTTCGGGGCCGGCAGCTATCCGATCGAGGTCGGCTGCATCCTGCCCGATGGCCGCACAATCTGTTGCCTCGTTCGCCCACCGGCGCAATGGCGGCACTGGGACCAGAGCGCCGAGGCGATCCATCACATCACGCGCGAAGTGCTCATGCAGTACGGCCTGCCGATAGAAGATGTCGTCTGCCGTCTCGACGAGGCGCTGCGCGACCAGGACGTCTATAGCGACGCCTGGGGCAATGACTACGCCTGGCTGTCCCGTCTTTACGACGAGGTGGATCGCGTGCCGCACTTTCACCTGCGCAGCCTGCGAGAACTGCT
The DNA here is from genome assembly GCF_030698125.1 of Methyloversatilis sp. Taxonomy (GTDB): domain Bacteria; phylum Pseudomonadota; class Gammaproteobacteria; order Burkholderiales; family Rhodocyclaceae; genus Methyloversatilis. Next base: position 92,747 of record NZ_JAUYNV010000057.1, on the reverse strand, counting down.
GAGCGAAGCACAGGCGGCGCGCTGGCACGAGGTGAAGAAGGAAGTCAGCGAAGAACTGCATACTACCCGGCACCGTGCCAGCAATGATGCACGGGTTCTGCAGACGGCCTATGCGCGCCTTTGCGCCGAACCGAAACCGGTGTGCAGCGGCCCGCAGTGACCGGGCGCGCCGAGCGACGGACGGACAAAAAAAGGGAGCGCCTGAGCGCTCCCTTTTTTCATTACATGCCTCGAAATTTCAGGCGTCGTCGCGCGAGGCGCGCTTGCGTTCGTGTTCCTTCAGGTGACGCTTGCGCAGGCGGATCGTCTTCGGCGTGATTTCGACCAGTTCGTCGTCGGCGATGAATTCGATCGCCGATTCCAGCGTCAGCGAGATCGGTGGCACCAGACGGACGGCTTCGTCGGTGCCGGACGCGCGCACGTTGGTCAGCTGCTTGCCCTTGATCGGGTTCACCACCAGATCGTTGTCGCGGGAGTGGATGCCGATGATCATGCCTTCGTACAGCACGTCGCCGGGGCTCACGAACATGCGGCCGCGGTCCTGCAGGTTCCACAGCGCGTAGGCCACGGCTTCGCCGTCGTTCTGCGAAATCAGCACGCCGTTGCGCCGTTCGGACATGGCGCCGGCGACCGGACCGTAATCGTCGAACACGTGACTGGCCAGACCGGTGCCGCGCGTCAGATTCAGGAATTCGCCCTGGAAGCCGATCAGGCCGCGCGCCGGAATGCGGTATTCGATGCGCACCCGGCCCTTGCCGTCCGACTGCATGTCCTGCAACTCGCCACGGCGACGACCCAGTTCCTCCATCACGCCGCCCTGATGCGTTTCCTCGACGTCGACGGTCAACAATTCATACGGCTCGCTCCTGACGCCGTCGATTTCCTTGAACACCACGCGCGGGCGACCCACGGCCAGTTCGTAGCCTTCGCGGCGCATCGTTTCGAGCAGGATGGTCAGGTGCAACTCACCCCGACCCGACACCATGAACACGTCCGAATCGTCGGTGTATTCAACACGCAGCGCGACGTTCTTCAGCAGTTCCTTTTCCAGCCGCTCGCGAATCTGGCGGCTGGTGACGTACTTGCCTTCACGACCGGCCTGCGGCGAGGCATTCACCATGAAATTCATCGTCAAAGTCGGCTCGTCAACCGCGATCGGCTTCATCGGCGCCGGCGATTCCGGATCGCAGATGGTGACGCCGATATTGACCTGATCGATGCCGGACACCAGCACGATGTCGCCAGCGCTGGCCGATTCGGCCTGCGTGCGCTCCAGACCCTTGAAGGTCAGCACCTGGCCGACCTTGGCCTTGCCGCGCAGTTCATCACCGTAATACACGGCGACTTCCTGGTTCGGCTTGATGCGGCCGCGCGTGATGCGACCGATGCCGAGCTGGCCGATGTAGGTCGAGTAATCGAGCGAACACACCTGCAGCTGCAGCGGGCCGTCTTCATTGACTTCCGGCTGCGGCACGTTGTCGAGGATGGCCTGGAACAGCGGACGCATATTGGTGCCCGGGGTGCTCGAATCGAGCATCGCGAAGCCATTCAGCGCCGAGGCGTACACGACCGGAAAGTCGAGCTGTTCCTCCGTGGCGCCCAGCTTGTCGAACAGGTCGAAGGTGTGATTGACCACCCAGTCCGGACGTGCGCCCGGACGGTCGATCTTGTTCACCACGACAATGGGCTTGAGGCCGAGCGCCAGCGCCTTGCGCGTGACGAAACGGGTCTGCGGCATCGGACCTTCGACCGCATCGACCAGCAGCAGCACGCCATCGACCATCGACAACACGCGCTCGACCTCGCCGCCGAAGTCGGCGTGGCCCGGGGTGTCAACGATATTGATGTGGGTGCCTTCGAACTCGATCGCGCAATTCTTCGAAAGGATCGTGATGCCACGTTCCTTTTCGAGATCGTTTGAATCCATCACCCGCTCCGAAACCTGCTGGTGCGATGCGAAGGTGCCGGATTGGCGCAGCAGCTGGTCGACCAGCGTGGTTTTGCCATGATCGACGTGCGCGATGATGGCGATGTTGCGTATGGAGCGGGACATAGGAATGGTGCAGCGCAATAAGAAAAACACGCAAGTGTAGCACGGCACGCCAGCTGAGTCGGCCTCCCCGCACCGTGCCGCATCCGTGCGGGAGCTCCCATTGTGGGAGCGGCGTCCCCGCCGCGATGCGCACTTCGCTCAGCGACGGTCGCCGCATTGATCGCGACGAGGACGTCGCTCCCACGGCCCTTCGGTCAGCACCTTGCCGTATTCGTGCGGAAGGCCCCTTTGCGGCGTCCCCGCCGGGATCGCCGTTCCGTGATGCCGCCAGGACAACCCCGAAAGCCGGGCTTTTCTTGCCTGATAGACTGGATGACCCGGAATAAAGGAGTGCACATATGCTGGCGATCATCGGCGGCAGCGGTCTGACGCAGCTGGCCAATCTTGACGTCACCCGTCGCGAAGTGGTGCGTACGCCCTACGGCGAGCCGTCCGGCCCGCTGACCTTCGGCCGCCTGGCCGGGCGGGATCTGGTGTTCATCGCACGCCACGGATACGGCCACACCATTGCGCCACACCGCGTGAATTACCGCGCGAACATTTCGGCGCTCCGCAGCGTCGGCGTGGCGCGCATCGTGTCGGTTGCCTCGGTCGGCGGCATCCGGGCCGACCTCGGGCCGGGCACGCTGGTCGTGCCGGACCAGATCATCGACTACACCTGGGGCCGTCACAGCACGTTCTTCGATGGCCACGATGGACAGGTGAAGCACATCGATTTCACGGAGCCGTATGACGCCGCCCTGCGCAGGGCGTTGCTCGATGCCGCCGCGCGAGCCGGCGAGCAGGTGGTCGATGGCGCGGTCTATGCGGCGACCCAGGGCCCGCGGCTGGAGACGGCGGCGGAAATCAACCGGCTTGAAGGCGACGGCGCGCACCTCGTCGGCATGACCGGCATGCCCGAAGCGGCGCTGGCGCGCGAGGCCGGCCTCGCCTACGCAGCGATCAATGTGGTGGTGAACCACGCTGCCGGTCGTGGTGATTCGCTGCACGGTATCGAAATGTCGGCCATCGAGGACATGCTGCAGGAGGCGATGACGCGCGTTCGCCGCCTGCTCGAAGCCCTGTGCACCAACGGGGAGTGCGCATGATCCGCGACATCCTGCGCATGGGTGACCCGCGACTGCTGCGCGTGGCGCAGCCGGTCAGGCGCTTCAGCTGCCCGGAACTCGATGCGCTGGTGCAGGACCTGATCGACACCATGCAGGCGGCCGACGGCGCCGGGCTTGCCGCGCCGCAGATCGGTGTCGACCTGCGCGTCGTGGTGTTTGGCGGCTCGCCGTCGGTGCGCTATCCGGAGGCACCCGTCGTGCCATTCACCGTGCTGGTCAATCCCGTGCTGACACCGCTCAGCATGGATATGGAGGAGGGCTGGGAAGGTTGTCTGTCGGTGCCCGGCCTGCGTGGCGTCGTGGTGCGTCATGCCCGGCTGCGCTACAGCGGCTTCGATCCGCAGCGCACGGTGATCGAGCGCGAGGTCGACGGCTTTCACGCCCGGGTGGTGCAGCACGAATGCGACCATCTCGATGGCGTGCTTTACCCGATGCGGGTGCGCGACTTCAGCCGATTCGGCTATACCGACGTGTTGTTTCCCGATCAGGACGCCAGCGACGATTGAGCGGCCGCATGCTGCGCGGCCCACGCCTCGAATTCGGCGGCCGGCAGCGGCTTGCTGAACAGATAGCCCTGTACGCATTCGCAGCCAAGAGTGCCGAGGAAGGCGAGCTGGGCTTCCGTTTCCACGCCTTCCGCCACCACACTGAGCCCGAGGTGCTGCGCCAGGCTGATCGTCGCGGCGCAGATGGCCGCATCGTCCGGATCGCTTTCGATGTCCTTCACGAACGAGCGGTCGATCTTCAGGCGTTGCAACGGCATCAGTTTCAGATGGCTCAGCGATGAGTAGCCCGTTCCGAAATCGTCGATCGCCAGTTCGACGCCCAGTTCGCGCAACTGGCCGAGCATGCGAAGCGTGGCGTCCGGATTGTCCATGGCCACACTTTCGGTGATTTCGAGCTCGAGCTCGCCCGGGCGCAGGTCATGGCGCATCAGGGTGTCTTCCACCTGATGCAGCAGGTTCTTCGAGCGCAGCTGGCGCGCCGACAGATTGACCGACACCCGCAGCTTCAGGCCCTGGTCCTTCCAGCGGCTCAGCTGCCAGCAGGCCTCCTGCAGGATCCATTCGCCGAGCTTGATGATGAGGTCGCTTTCTTCGGCGATCGGAATGAAGCTGTTCGGCGGCACCAGACCGCGCTCGGGATGCTGCCAGCGCACGAGCGCCTCGACGCCGACCAGCCGGCCGGTGGCGACTTCGATCTGCGGCTGGTAATGCAGCACGAACTGGCGGGTTTCGATTGCGTGATGCAGGCTGCCCTGCAAGGCCAGCCGCTCGCTCGCATTGGCCGACATGCTCTGGTCGAAGAACTGGTAATTGTTCCGGCCGGCAGCCTTTGCGTGGTACATCGCCGTATCGACGTTGCGCAGCAGGGTATCGACCGAGGTGCCGTCATTCGGGAACACGCCGATGCCGACGCTGGGCGTCGAGTGCAGTCGGTAGGCCTCGACCTGGTAAGGCGCCGACAGCGCCGACACGATCTTCTCCGCGACGGCGGCAGCCGTGAGCGTGGATGCCATGTCTGTCACCAGTACGACGAATTCGTCGCCACCCAGCCGAGCCACCACATCGCTGTGGCGCACGCAGCAGAGCAGCCGCTGCGCGACATCGACCAGCAGCGCGTCGCCCACGTGATGACCCAGCGTGTCGTTGATGTCCTTGAAGTGATCCATGTCTATCATCATCACGGCGATCAGCGTGCCGTGCCGGCGCGCTTCGGCCATGGCCTGTTCCATCCGGCCCTGCAGGCTGAGCCGGTTCGGAAGCCCGGTGAGCACGTCGTGGTGAGCCAGATGATGGATCTTGCGTTCGGCGGCCTTGCGTTCGCTGATGTCGCTGAACGAGTGCACGTAGTGGACGATGCCGCTATGCAGATTGCTGACCGGATAGATGCTGAGTCGCTTCGGATAGGTTTCGCCATCGGCGCGCCGATCGTCGAGTTCGCCCGACCAGTCGCCACCGGCGTCAATGCGCTCGACGAATGACGCGTGACTCGACGCGTCGTAGGGCGTCGACACCACGGCTGACGCCAGCTTGCCGAGCACCGCTTCACGCGTTTGTCCGGTGAGTTTCGAAAACGCCGGATTGACCGACACGATGCGATCCCCTTCGTCGGTCACCACGATGGCTTCGTTCGAACTCTGGATCACGCTGGCGGCCAGCGACAGATCGGCGTCGCGCAGCCGGATGCGACGGATCTGCAGCTGCCCGAGACCGAGCAAGCCTGCGATCGCAAGAGAAATCAGGCTGCCGGCCATCCAGATGCTGATGACGCGGGTTTCCTGCAGCGCGCCGCGCCAGCCGCCGACCGGTACGGCAGCCAGCTGCCAGCGCGCGTTGTCCGGCAGCACGACGTCGACCTTGACCGGGTCGAGGCTGAACACATCCGCTTTGCCGTGGATGACCTCGCCGGCCGCGCCCAGACCATCGCGCCCGCGCAGGGCATAGCGGACGTGCGGGTTGGCGTCGAGCAAACCGCTCGCCTTGAGCAGGGTGTCGAAGCGCAGCACGATGGAGGCCAGTCCCCAGTATATTTCCGGGCGGCCCTCTCCCGCAGGCAGGTAGATCGGAAAGCGGTTGATCAGTCCGACACCGCCCTGCACCAGCTCGAGCGGGCCGGCGAGCACGAAGCGTCGGCTTTCCATCATCTTGAGCACCGCATCGCGTTGCGCCGGATGGTCCAGATAGCGCAGGCCGAGCGCTGCTTCATTGCCGGCGAGCGGGTGGACGAAACTCAGCACGTTGTCGGGCGCCAGCGCGATGCTGCGAACGTGGCGTCCGTAGGCGAGCATGCGTTCGCTCACCCGGTTGAAAGCATCGCCCGTGATGGTGGGGTTGGCCGCGACATAGCTGACCAGACCGAGCGACAGATGGGCGGCGCTGTTGATTTCACTTTCCAGACGCGCCCGCACGACACCGATCTGTGCTGCCACTTCATCGCGCTGGCGCTGCAGCATCTGATCCGCCTCGACATCGGCGATGTAGGCGGTCAGTGCCAGTCCGGACAACAGCGCGATGAGCGCGATCGCCAGCGGCTTGCTCCGGTCAAGCAGGGACAGGCGACGCGGGGTGTACGTGGAGAAACTCAACGGTCAGATCCGGTAAGTGCGGGATGTGTCGCAGGTGTGGGTGGGGGAGCTGTGAGTGTCTCTGCCCGGAGTCCGGGGCGATGGCTGAAGTGCGGGCTGGAGCATGGGGTTTGTTGGCGCCACGCTGAACGGTAACACTAGAGGATAGCCAGTTCTCCGAGCAGCTCCTGCTCGAGTCTGATCAGCGTCGTGCTTTTTTCCAGTTCGGCACCGGAAACGAGAAACACGTCTTCCACCCGGTCGCCGAGCGTCGTGATCTTGGCCGTGTGCAGATTGATGTGATGCGCGGCCAGCACGCGGGCAACCGAATAGAGCAGGCCGGGTCGGTCGGCGGCTGTGACCTGCATGATGTGGTGCTGCTTGCGTTCGTCCGGCTTGATCAGCACTTCGGGCGTGATCGGGAAGTGCCTGACCTCGCGTGACAGCCGGCCGGTGACCGGCTGCTCGGCAAGTGTCTGGTTCTGCAGCCGCTCGGCCAGTCCGGTTTCGATCAGCGCAATCATGTCGCGCGAATTCAGGTGCCGGTTCGGGTCGAGCAGGATGAAGCTGTCCAGCGCGTGCCGGTCGGTCGTGGTGTGGATCTTGGCATCGGCGATGCTGTAGCCGAGCCGGCCGAAGAAGCCGCACAGGCGCATGAACAGATCGGGCTGGTCGGGTGCATAGACCATCACCTGCAGGCCGTCGCCGACCTGGTTGGGCCGTGCCTTGACGACCGGCGTGCTGGCGTTGGCCTGAAAATAGAGCATGCGCGTGTGCCAGGCGATTTCGTCGGCCTCGTGCCGCATGAAGTACACGGTGTCGAGTCTGGCCCAGAACTCGTTTTCGATGCCTTCGCGCAGGCCGAAGTAGCGCAGCAGGTGGCGTGCTTCCTCCTGCCGGTCGGGCGTGCCGGATGCGCCCGGACTTTCGCCCTGCAACACGCGCAGGGTCGAGAAGTAGAGGTCTTCCAGCAGTTTGCCGCGCCAGGCATTCCACACCTTGGGACTGGTGCCGCGGATGTCTGCATGGGTCAGGATGTACAGCGCCGTCAGACGACGTTCGGTGCGCACCAGCGCGGCGAAGGCGTGGATGGTGTCCGGATCCGACAGATCCTGCTTCTGCGCCACCGACGACATCGACAGGTGGTGCTCGACCAGGAACACCACCAGATCGGCGTCTTCGGAAGCGATGCCGTGCTGTACGCAGAACAGGCGTGCGTCACGCATGCCCAGCTGCGAATGATCGCCGCCACGGCCCTTCGCGATGTCGTGAAACAGCGCCGACAGGTAGAGCAGCCAGCGCCGTTCGAAGGCGGTGATCAGTCGCGACAGCAGCGGATATTCGTGCGCGTGCTCGGCCATCGTAAAGCGACGCACGTTGCGCATCACCTGCAGGATATGCTGGTCGACGGTGTACACATGAAACAGGTCGTGCTGCATCTGGCCGACGATGCGGCCGAAGGCCGGCAGATAGCGGCCGAGGATGCCGTACTGGTTCATGCGGCGGATTTCATGCACCAGGCCGCGTGTCTGCTGGAACAGAGACAGGAACAGCATGCGGTTCTGCGGGTCGCGCCGGAACTTCGCATCGATCAGGCGGCGCGCCCGCCACAATCCGCGCAGCGTGCGTGCCGTCATGCCCTTGAGTTCGCGGTGCGTCTGCAGCAGCGTGAAACATTCGAGCAGCGCACTCGGGGTGTTTTCGAACACGTCTTCCGACACCACGTCGAGCAGTTCGCGGCTGGACTGGAAGCGTGCGTTGATCGGCTGCACGACCGTGTCGCCAGATGGAAACAGCGCAGCGGAAATGTTCTGCAGCAGGATGGTGTTCAGCTGCGTGATCATCTTCGCGCTGCGGTAATAGCGCTGCATGAACACTTCGGAGGCGCGCCGGGTCGGCGTGGCCTGCATGCCGAACGCCGCGGCGAGTGCCTCCTGGTGGTCGAAGATCAGCCTGTCTTCGCGCCGCCGTGCGATCAGGTGCAGCCGGACCCGGGTGTCGCGCATGAAGCGTTCGATCCGGTGCAGCTGACGTGATTCGGTCGAAGTGATCAGGCCGCGCGCCGCCAGTTCGGCCCAGGTCGAGCCGAACTCGCCGGCGCGTGCGATCCACTGGATGACCTGAAGATCGCGCAGCCCGCCCGGACTTTCCTTGCAGTTCGGCTCCAGGCTGTAGGGCGTCTCCTGGTAGCGCTGGTGGCGTTCGTCCTGTTCGAGGCGCTTGGCCTTGAAAAAACTGCCCGGATCGCGCTGTATTGCCAGCTCATGGCTCAGCTCGCGGAACATGCGTCGCGAGCCGGCCAGCAGGCGCGCTTCGAGCAGCGTGGTTTCGACCGTGATGTCGCGCGACGCCTCGTCTACGCACTGGCCGACGGATCGAACGCTGTGGCCGATATCGAGCCCGATGTCCCACAGCAGGCCGACCAGCATTTCCAGCCGCGATTCGATGTCCGGCGACAGTTGCGGCGGGGTCAGGAACAGCAGGTCGACGTCCGACGCCGGATACAGCTCGCCGCGGCCATAGCCACCGACGGCGACCAGCGCTGCCGTGCGCGGCATGCCGGCTGCCGCCCAGAGCTGGCGCAGGGCGGCATCGACGGCGCGGGCGCGGTCGCGCAGCAGGCGCTGGCTGTTGCCGTCGCGTTCGAACGTTTCGCGCAGGCGTATCTGGGCCGCCGACAGTTCGGCACGCAGCGTGGCCGCCAGCAGGCGCAGCGCGTCGGTGCCGGCCGGTGCGTCCACCCGTCAGGCCACTCCGCGGGCGTCGCCGATCAGCGCTGGCGGGGGTGGGCAGCCGTCGGACAAGGTGAGCACCTCGTAACCTTCGTCGGTGACGACGACCGTATGTTCCCATTGCGCCGACAGCGTGCGATCGCGCGTGACGATGGTCCAGCCATCCGCCAGTTCGGACACTGCGGCGCGGCCGGCATTCACCATCGGCTCGATGGTGAAGATCATGCCGGGCTGCAGTTCCATGCCGGTTCCGGGCTTGCCGTAATGCAGCACCTGGGGGTCTTCGTGGAACTTGCGGCCGATACCGTGACCGCAGAATTCGCGCACCACGGAAATGCCGTTCGTCTCCGCGTGCCGCTGGATCACGTGACCGATATCGCCCAGGCGCCCCCCCGGCCTGACGCGGGAAATGCCGAGCCACAGACATTCGAAGGTGATCTGGCAGAGCCGGCTGGCCTGCTTGCTGACGTCGTTGCCGACCATGAACATGCGGCTGGTGTCGCCGTGGAAGCCGTCCTTGATCACCGTGATGTCCAGGTTGACGATGTCACCCTTCTTCAGCGCACGCGCCGCCGGCACGCCATGGCACACGACATGGTTGACCGACGTGCAGATCGACTTCGGGAACGGGCTGTAGCCGGGCGGCGCATAGTTGAGCGGCGCCGGGATGGTTTTCTGCTCATTCACCATGTAGTCATGGCACAACCGGTCAAGTTCTTCGGTCGTGATGCCGGGCTGGACATGCGGTTCGATGAAATCGAGCACCTCTGACGCCAGCTTGCACGCGACGCGCATGCTTTCGATTTCTTCCGCAGTCTTGATGGTGACACTCATATGGGTAGCTGTTCTTCAAATACGCTCGGGGACCGCTCAGGTTAGCCGAAGCGCCCGACGGCGGCAAACGCTTGCATGCCGGATCGCTTGAGTTTGTTGCACTGCGGCTGCTAGAATCGCTGGCTGTTTGATTCCAGTACCTCGTCAGGTACGTCAGACAAATCCACACGCCCGGTGCTGCCGTCGATACGGCAGCTCGACCGATAGGGTGCGTAGCCGGCAATTGCGGCTGCGAACACGGCCGGGCGGAGGTAAACCCTGATCGGAGACTTCAATGTCCGTATCCATGCGTGAAATGCTGGAGGCGGGTGTCCATTTCGGACATCAGACCCGCTTCTGGAACCCCAAGATGGCCCCGTACATTTTCGGCCATCGCAACAAGATCCACATCATCAACCTGGAAAAGACGGTTGCCCGCTACAACGAGGCAATGACGTTCATCCGCCGCATGTCGTCCAACAAGGGCACCATCCTGCTGGTCGGTACCAAGCGCCAGGCTCGTGAAATCGTGGCCGAAGAAGCGCAGCGCGCAGGCGTGCCGTATGTCGACGAGCGCTGGCTCGGCGGCATGCTGACCAACTTCAAGACGCTGAAGCTGTCGGTCAAGCGCCTGAAGGACCTCGAACAGCTGGTCGAGGACGGCAGCATGGAACGCATGCCGAAGAAGGAAGCCCTGGTGCTGCAGCGCGAGCTGATCAAGCTGCAGAAGAGCATCGGCGGCATCAAGAACATGAATGGCCTGCCGGACGCGCTGTTCGTCATCGACGTCGGTTTCCACAAGATCGCCATCACCGAAGCCAACAAGCTCGGCATTCCGGTGATCGCCGTGGTCGATACCAACCACTCGCCGCTCGGCGTGGATTACGTGATTCCGGGTAACGACGACTCGAGCCGTGCCATTCGCCTGTACGCATCGGGCGTGGCAGACGCCATCCTTGAAGGCCGTAACACCGCCGCCCAGGATCTGGTCGCGCAGCTCAAGGGCGACGACGAATTCGTCGAAGTTGAAGCCGAAGCGGAACCGCAGGCCTGATGAACCGTCCCGGCGGCCGCTCACGCGGTCGTCGGGTGTTTGACGAATTGCACGAACAGCAGATGGAAGGCGGGACTCAGCATGGCGGAAATCACCGCAGGAATGGTCAAGGAGCTGCGCGAAAAGACCGACGCTCCGATGATGGAATGCAAGAAGGCGCTGACCGAAGCCGGTGGCGACCTGCAGAAGGCGGAAGAAATCCTCCGCGTGAAACTGGGTAACAAGGCCAGCAAGGCCGCTGCCCGCGTGACAGCCGAAGGCATCGTCGGCCTTTACCTGTCGGCCGACGGCAAGCTTGCCGCGATGGTCGAAGTCAATTGCGAAACCGACTTTGTGGCGAAGAACGATGACTTCCTCGCACTGGTCAATGGCAGCGCAAAACTGATCGCCGAGCACAATCCGGCGGATGTCGCCGCACTGTCGGCGCTGCCGATGGGCGAAGGCACGGTCGAATCGACGCGCGCTGCACTGGTCGGCAAGATCGGCGAAAACATGTCGATTCGCCGTTTCGTGCGCATTGCCGCCGAAGGCAAGGTCGCCAGCTACGTGCATGGCGGCTCGAAGATCGGTGTACTGGTCGATGTCGTCGGTGGCGACGAAGCGCTCGCCAAGGATCTGGCGATGCACATTGCCGCGTCGAAGCCGAAGTCACTCGACTCGAGCGGTGTGTCGGCCGACCTGATTGATGCCGAACGTCGCGTCGCTATTGAAAAGGCGCGCGAAGCCGGCAAGGCGGAAGAGATGATCACCAAGATCGCCGAAGGCTCGGTGCAGAAATTCCTGAAGGAAGTGACGCTGCTCGGCCAGGTTTTCGTCAAGGCGGAAGACGGCAAGCAGACCATTGAACAGCTGCTGAAGGCGAAGTCGGCAAGGATCGCCGGCTTCACGCTGTATCTGGTTGGCGAAGGCATCGAGAAGAAGACGACCGACTTTGCCGCCGAAGTGGCCGCACAGGCCGCTGCAGCTGCTGCAGCACGCTGAAGGAGCCTGCATGACTGTTGCCTACCGCCGGATACTGCTGAAGCTGTCGGGTGAAGCCCTGATGGGCGATGACGACTACGGCATCAGCCGCGACATGCTTGCCCGCATCGTCGGGGAGATCGCCGAAATCCGCGCCCTGGGCGTGGAGGTGGGCGTGGTGATCGGCGGTGGCAACATTTTCCGCGGGGTGGCGGGTGGCGCGGCCGGCATGGATCGCGCCACTGCCGACTACATGGGCATGCTGGCGACGGTGATGAACGCGCTGGCGCTGGGTGACGCGATGCGTCAGGCCGGCGTTGCCGCACGGGTGCAGTCGGCGCTGAGCATCGAGCCGGTCGTTGAGTTCTACATCCGCGGCAAGGCGATCCGCTACCTGGAAGAAGGCAAGGTCGTCATTTTTGCTGCCGGTACGGGTAACCCTTTCTTCACGACCGACACGGCGGCTGCGCTGCGCGGACGCGAGATCGAGGCGGAGATCGTGCTGAAGGCAACCAAGGTCGACGGCGTGTACAGCGCTGATCCGATGAAGGTGCCCGATGCGACCCGCTACGAGCGCATCAGCTTCGACGAGGCGATCAGTCGCGACCTGAAGGTGATGGACGCCACTGCGCTCGCGTTGTGCCGCGACCAGCAACTGCCGATCAAGGTATTCAGCATCTTCAAGCCGGGCGCACTCAAGCGCGTGGTGATGGGCGAAGACGAGGGCACGCTGGTCCATATATAGTGGTGCGTGTTTTGCGCTCGCCATGGCTCAACAGGCTGCCGACGAGCGGCCGCAACTTCCAACAAGAGGCGACTTCATGATCCCCGAGTTGAAGAAAACCACAGAACAGAAGATGCAGAAAACGCTGGAGTCGCTCAAGGCCGACTTCGGCAAGGTACGTACCGGACGTGCGCACACCGGCATCCTCGACCACATCCAGATCGATTATTACGGCTCGATGGTGCCGCTCAGCCAGGTGGCCAACGTCACGCTGATCGACGCACGCGCCATCGGCGTGCAGCCGTGGGAAAAGAAACTGCTGCCGGTGGTCGAGAAGGCCATCCGCGATTCCGATCTCGGTCTGAACCCGTCGGCAATGGGCGACGTGGTGCGCGTGCCGATGCCTGCGCTGACCGAAGAGCGGCGCAAGGAACTGATCAAGGTGGTGCGCAGCGAGGCCGAAAACGGCCGTATCGCGGTGCGCAACCTGCGCCGTGACGCGAACAGCGTACTGAAGGACGCCGTCAAGGCCAAGACGATTTCGGAAGACGATGAGCGGCGTACGCAGGACGACATCCAGAAGCTGACCGACCGATACATTTCAGAGGTCGACAAGCTGCTCGCGCAGAAAGAACAAGACCTGATGGCGGTCTGAGGCCGAAACCGCATCGTGTCCTCGCGCCCCAGCAAGCCGGTCGACGGCGGCAACCTGCCGGTTCCGCAACATATCGCCATCATCATGGACGGCAACGGCCGCTGGGCGCGCCGCCGGTTCATGCCGCGGGTGGCCGGCCATCGCAAGGGGGTCGAAGCCGTGCGCGCAGTGGTGTCGCGTTGCGCCGAGCGCGGCGTCGGCTACCTCACGTTGTTCGCGTTCAGCTCCGAAAACTGGCGTCGTCCGCCGGAAGAGGTGAGCTTCCTGATGCAGCTGTTCATGCGTGCGCTGGAAGAGGAGGTCGTCCGCCTGCACGAGAATTCGATACGGTTGCGCGTCATCGGTGATCTTTCGCGCTTCGAACCCAGATTGATCGACATGATCCGCAGCGCCGAAGCGCTGACCGCCGGCAATACCGGACTCCATCTCACGATTGCCGCAAATTACGGCGGCCGCTGGGACATCCTGCAGGCGACGGAGTGCATGCTGAAGGCGAATCCATCGCGGCGGGAAGGTTTCGTCGAGAGCGATCTGACCCCTCACCTTGCAATGGCGTATGCGCCGGAACCCGACCTGTTCATCCGCACCGGCGGCGAGCAGCGCATCAGCAATTTCCTGCTCTGGCAACTGGCTTACACCGAGCTGTATTTCACCGACAAGCTGTGGCCGGAATTCAACGGCTCGGCCGTCGATGAAGCCATCGCGTCCTTCCAGCAGCGCGAGCGCCGTTTCGGACGCACCAGCGAACAGGTGCAGGCTGCCACTGCAGCCGCGCTCGGCGCGGTCGGCCGGCATGCTTAAACAGCGGGTACTGACCGCCATCGCATTGCTGGCAGGTCTGTACGCGGCACTGACCCTGCTCGATCTCACCGCCTGGGGCTGGCTGGTGGCCGTCATCCTCGGCCTTGCCGGCTGGGAGTGGGGCCGTCTGAGCGGTCTTGCCTCCGGCGGCGCCCTTGGCTCCGGCGTGATCACCTTTGTACTTGTTGCCGCGGCCGCGGCGTTTGCCTTCGGACCCGCCGGCGTGTTGCCGCAGGCCATGGCGCCACTTTCGGCGTTGCACGCGCTGGCCATCGTGTTCTGGTTGCTGATCGTACCGGTATGGATGTGGCGCGGCGGCCGTCCGTCGGGTTTCTGGATGGCACTGACTGGCCTGGTTGTACTCGTGCCGCCTGCGCTGGCGCTGATACAGCTGCGCGCGCAGGGGCTCGTGCCGCTGCTGCTGCTGATGGCCGTCGTGTGGATCGCCGACATCGCCGCGTATTTCACCGGTCGCGCATTCGGGCGGCACAAGCTGGCACCGGCGATCAGCCCGGGCAAGACCTGGGAAGGTGCCGTCGGCGCGGTGATCGCCGTGCAATGCTATGGTCTGGCGATCAAGCCGCTGCTGTTCGGTGAGGCGGACATGCCCGCCTGGCTGGTCTGGTCGGTGATATTGCTGCTGCTCACCGCGGTCAGCATCGTCGGCGACCTGTTCGAATCGATGATGAAGCGCCAGGCCGGCATCAAGGACAGCAGCCAGCTGCTGCCCGGCCACGGCGGCGTTCTCGACCGTGTCGACAGCCTGACCGCGACCTTGCCCCTGATTGGTTTTGCCCTGCTCAATCTACTTCCCGGAGCGCAGACGTGATGCGCAGACTGACCATACTGGGTGCCACCGGCTCGATCGGCGTCAGCACGCTGGATGTCGTGGCGCGCCACCCTGATCGTTTCGAGGTGGTGGCGCTGTCGGGTCACCGCCAGATCGACAAGCTGGCCGAACAATGCCTCGCCTTTGCGCCGAAACTGGCCGTGGTGGCGGACGCCGTTGCGGCGAGCTCCTTGCGCGGCATATTGGCGGGGCGGGTGCCGACCGAAGTCATGCATGGCAGCGAGGCGCTCGAAACGATCGCGGCGCTGCCCGAGGTGGACACCGTCATGGCGGCCATCGTTGGTGCCGCCGGCCTGCGGCCGACGCTGGCGGCTGCACGCGCAGGCAAGCGCATCCTGCTGGCCAACAAGGAAAGCCTGGTCATGTGCGGCGCGGTGTTCATGCAGGAGGTGGCGTCGAACGGCGCCACGTTGCTGCCGATCGACAGCGAGCACAACGCGGTTTTCCAGTGCCTGCCGACGCAGGGCAGGGCAGGTGTGCGCCGCATCCTGCTGACCGCTTCGGGCGGACCATTCCGCTGCACGCCGCTCGATCAGCTCGACCACGTGACGCCGGATCAGGCGTGTGCGCATCCGAACTGGGAAATGGGACGCAAGATTTCGGTCGATTCGGCAACCATGATGAACAAGGGCCTCGAGGTGATCGAGGCACACTGGCTGTTCGATACGGCGGCCGAGCGCATCGATGTGGTGATCCATCCGCAGAGCATCGTGCATTCGATGGTCGAATACGTCGATGGCTCGGTACTGGCGCAGATGGGTAATCCGGATATGCGCACCCCGATCGCGCACGCACTGGCCTGGCCGGAACGCATCGAGTCCGGGGTTGGTGCGCTCGATCTGGCCATGTCGGCCAATCTCGTGTTCGAACGCCCGGATCTGGAACGCTTTCCCTGCCTGCGACTGGCTTTCGCAGCGCTGGCGGCAGGTCGGGGTACGCCGGCCGTGCTGAATGCCGCCAATGAAGTGGCGGTCGCGGCTTTTCTGGAACGTCGGCTTGGTTTCCGTGCCATAGCAGACGTGATTGCCGAAACCCTGGATACGCTGCCCGACATGCCTGCCACCACACTCGACGACGTCTTTGCCGCCGACGCCGCTGCCCGCCAGACCGCGCAGCGTGCCATCAGGGCTCGCACTTGAGCCCCTTCTTCTACGCGGGCGCCTTTGTGCTGGCGCTCGGCATCCTCATCACGGTTCACGAGCTGGGCCACTACAGCATCGCCCGGCTGTGTGGCGTCAAGGTGCTGCGCTTTTCGGTTGGATTCGGCCGGCCGCTGCTGTCGCGTCGCTTCGGGCCGGACCGCACCGAGTGGGTGATCGCGCTGTTTCCGCTCGGTGGTTACGTCAAGATGCTGGACGAGCGCGAAGGCGAGGTCGCGGCATCGGAGCTTCCGCGTGCCTTCAACCGGCAGAGCGTGGGGCGCCGCTTCGCCATCGTGGCGGCCGGGCCGATCGCCAATTTCCTGCTGGCCATCCTGATCTACTGGGGCCTGTTCATCAACGGCATGGAAGAGCTGCGCCCGCTGCTTGCTGCGCCGGCAGTCGGCACGCCGGCGGCGGTGGCCGGCGTGACCGATGGCGAACTGGTGCGCTCGATCAATGGCAAGGACATCGTGTCCGCCCAGGATCTGCGCTGGAGCGTGGCGCAGGCAGCGCTGCACGGCGGCACGCTGATTATGGAAACGATCAGCGTGCACAACGAAATCAACAACCGTCGCATCGACCTGTCGGGCATCGGATCCGAAGTCGACGCCAGTCTGATGGAGCGCGCCGGCCTGACACTGTTCCGGCCGCGCATCGATCCGGTCGTCGCAACAGTGGCCGCCGACAGTGCCGCCGGCAAGGCCGGCATGCGCCCGGGTGACCGCATCGTGGCGATCGATGGCAAGCCGGTCGATGACTGGGCGTCGATGGTCGGCGTTGTCCGCGAGCTGGGCGGCCGTGAGGTGGTGGTCCAGGTGCTGCGCGGTGGCGTCGCGCTCGATCTGAACGCCGAAGTCGTCGCGGTGGAAGAAGGCGGCCAGCGTTTCGGCCGGCTCGGCGTGACACCCGAAACACCCGAAGGGCTGCGTGAGCGGCTGTTCGTCACGGCGCAACACGGCGTGATCGAATCCTTCGGCCTGGCCGTCACGCAGACCTGGGACACGGCGCTGTTCAGCCTCAAGGCATTCGGCCGCATGATCACCGGCGATCTGTCGTGGAAAAACCTGAGCGGGCC
Organism: Methyloversatilis sp.; assembly: GCF_030698125.1. GTDB lineage: Bacteria > Pseudomonadota > Gammaproteobacteria > Burkholderiales > Rhodocyclaceae > Methyloversatilis. The sequence continues at coordinate 75,712 of NZ_JAUYNV010000057.1, read as the reverse complement.
GGTCACGATTGCCGACTACGCAGGCCAGTCTGCTGCCATGGGCGTGCTGCATTACATCAAGTTCATCGCCCTCATCAGCATCAGTCTGGGCGTGCTGAACCTGCTGCCGGTGCCGCTGCTGGACGGTGGGCACTTGATGTACTATACGGTCGAATTTATCAAGGGCGGCCCGGTGTCTGAAAGAGTCATGGAAATCGGCCAGCAGATCGGTCTGGCCTTGCTGCTGATGCTCATGGCGTTCGCCTTCTACAACGATATCAATCGGCTTTTCGGTTGACTGCCCGCTGAAATACCCCATGCGCAAGTTTTTGCTTCCCGCCCTGCTCGCGGGATTGTTGTCGGCTCATGCGTTCGCCTTCGAACCCTTCGTGGTGCGGGACATCCGGGTCGAAGGCATCCAGCGCACCGAAGCCGGTACGGTATTCAGCTATCTGCCGGTGAAGGTCGGCGAGACATTCACCGAAGACAAGGCGGCAGAGGCCATCAAGGCACTGTTCGCGACCGGCTTCTTCAAGGATGTGCGGGTCGAAGTCGAAGGTGATGTGCTGGTGGTCGTCGTCGACGAGCGGCCGGCCATTGCATCGCTGGAATTCATCGGCATGAAGGAATTCGACAAGGACACGATCAAGAAAGCGATGCGGGATTTCGGCCTCGCCGAATCACGCATCCTCGACCGCAGCGTGCTCGAGCGGTCGGAGCAGGAAATGAAGCGTCAGTACCTGACGCGCGGGCTGTACTCGGTCGACGTCAAGACGACGACCACTCCGCTGGAGCGCAACCGCGTGGCGGTCACCTTCGAAATCAACGAGGGTGCTGCTGCCAAGATCAAACAGATCAACATCGTCGGTGCGAAGTCCTTCAAGGAAAAGGATCTGCTGAAGCTGCTGAGCCAGAGCACCGGCGACTGGTTGAGCTGGTACAACAAGAACAACCAGTACTCGCGCCAGAAGCTGAGCGCTGACGTCGAAACGCTGCGCAGTCATTACCTCGACCGCGGTTATCTCGAATTCAACGTCGACTCGACCCAGGTGTCGATCACGCCGGACAAGCAGGACATCTACATCACGATTTCGATCACCGAAGGCGAAAAGTACACCGTCGGCGGCGTCAAACTTTCGGGCGAGTTGCTGATTCCGGAAGAAGAATTGCGGGGCCTGGTCAAGTTGAATGCCGGAGAGGATTTTTCGCGCAAGAAGCTTACAGAAACGACCAAGGCGATCAGTGACCGTCTGGGTAACGACGGTTATGCCTTCGCCAACGTCAATGCCGTGCCGGAACCGGACCGTGAAAAGCGTACCGTTTCGTTCAACGTATTCGTCGATCCCGGCCGCCGGGTCTATGTGCGCCGGATCAACATCGCCGGCAACACGAAGACGCGCGACGAGGCGGTGCGACGTGAATTCCGGCAGATGGAAGGCGCCTGGTACGACGGCGAACGGATCAACCGATCCAAGTCGCGGGCTGACCGTCTGGGCTACTTCGACGGTGTCACCGTCGAAACACCCGCCGTCCCGGGGACGACCGACCAGGTCGATGTGAATCTGACCGTCAAGGAAAAACCGACCGGCAACCTGGCCTTCGGTGCCGGTTTCTCCAGTTCGGAAAACCTCATCCTGTCCACCTCGGTGTCGCAGCAGAACCTGTTCGGCAGCGGCAAGTCGCTGTCGCTCGGTCTGAACAGCGGCAGCATCAACAAGACCTATTCGCTGTCCTTCACGGATCCGTATTACACGCCGGACGGCATATCGCGCGGTTTCGACGTGTATCTGCGCAACGTTGATCCGTCGCGTCTGCGCATCGGCAACTACCGCACATCATCGGTCGGTGCCGGCATGCGCTGGGGGTTCCCGATCCGCGAGGACGACCGCATCAATTTCGGTCTTGCAGTTGATCAGACCAGCATCGACACCTTCAGCAACAGCCCGCAGCGCTACCTTAACTTCGTCAATGAATTCGGCGATTCGAACACCTCGCTGGTGGGTACGATAGGCTGGGCACGCGATACGCGCGACAGCGTGATCTACCCGACCAAGGGGTCGACACAGCGGGTGAATGTCGAAGTTTCACTGCCGCCGGGCTCGCTTCGCTATTACAAGGCGTCGTATCAGCATCAACGCTACTTCCCACTGTTCGGGGATTTCGTTCTGATGCTCAACGGTGATGTTGGCTATGGCGACGGATACAACGATAAACCGCTGCCTTTCTACAAGAACTACTTCGCGGGTGGCATCGGCTCGGTACGCGGTTTCCAGACCTCGTCACTCGGCGAGCGTGATCGAGACGCCGCCGGCAACATCCTGTTCAATACGGTGGGCGGCAATCGACGCATCGTCGGCAACGCCGAGTTGCTTTTCCCGTTACCGGGCTCGCAGGACAAGACGCTGCGGCTGGGTACTTTCATCGATGCGGGGCAGGTCTGGACTTCCGGCGACACGCTGAGCCTGGGCGATTTGCGCTATAGTGCGGGCCTTTCCGTGGCGTGGAGCTCGCCCATGGGGCCGTTGAAGTTCAGCGTCGCGCAACCGCTCAACAAGGAACCCACGGACCGCCTCCAGCGCTTCCAGTTCCAGCTCGGCAGTACCTTCTGAACCTCGAATACCACGAATGAACAGGTCAAGTGTTTTCTCACGTTTCGCCTTTATCGCATTGATTTCAATGGCGATGACAGGTATGGCGACGAACGCGCATGCCGAAACGGATGTGAAGATCGGCTTCGTCGATACGGAACGCATCCTGCGCGAAGCAGCGCCGGCCGTCCGTTCACAGAAGAAGCTCGAAAAGGAATTCGAAAAGCGCAGCCAGGAACTTGAAAAACTGGCCAAGCAGCTGCAGTCGATGCAGCAGACCATGGAAAAGAACGCGGTCACCCTGTCCGAAAGTGACAAGCGGGCGAAGGAGCGTGAATTCAACGACCTCACCCGCGACATGCAGCGGCGCGAGCGCGAGTACCGCGAGGACCTGAATCAGCGGCGCAATGAAGAACTGGCCAGCGTGCTTGATCGTGCCAACAAGGCAATCAAGGTCATTGCAGAAGCCGAAAAGTACGACATCATCTTTCAGGAAGTGGTGTATCGCAGTCAGCGTATCGACATCACCGAAAAGGTGCTGAAGGCGCTTGCAGATCCCCCTCCGGGCAAGTAACTGCGCATGCCAGCCAGACTTGGCGCTCTGGTCGAGCAACTTGGCGGCACCCTGCACGGTGACCCCGGGTTGTTGATCGAACAGGTTGCTTCTCTCGACACCGCGGGGCCGCAGCAGATTGCCTTCATGGCCGGGGCAAAGTATCGCAGCGCGCTGGATGCAAGCCGCGGCGGTGCTTTCATCGTATCGCCGGCAGACGGCGAAAATCTCGACCGACCTCACATCCGCGTTCGCAATCCCTCGCTCTATTTCGCGCGCGTCGCGCGACTGCTGAATCCCGAACCTGTCGTGCGCGCCGGCATCCATGCCGATGCATCGGTCGATGCTTCGGCGCACGTCGATGACAGCGCCGAAGTGGCCGCCGGCGCGGTCGTCGGGGCCGGTGCGTTCATCGGCCCCGGCGTATCCATCGGTGCCGGATCGGTGATCGGCGAGGCGTGTTCGATCGGCGCCGGCACGCGGCTGCATGCGCGCGTCACGCTGTATCCGAACTCGGTGGTTGGCGAGCGCTGCATCCTGCATTCGGGTGCGGTCATCGGCGCGGATGGTTTCGGCTTCGCGCGCGAAGCTGACGCGAGCTGGGTGAAGATTCCGCAGATCGGCCGCGTGATCATCGGCAACGATGTGGAAGTCGGTGCCAATACCACCATCGATCGCGGTGCGCTGGACGACACGGTGATCGGCGACGGCGTGAAGCTCGACAACCTCATCCAGATCGCGCACAACGTACACATCGGCGACCACACGGCCATGGCGGCCTGTTCCGGCGTGGCGGGCAGCACGCACATCGGCAAGCGATGCATGATAGGCGGCTCGTCGAACATCATGGGTCACATCGACATCGTCGACGACGTGGTCGTGTCGGCCGTCAGTTTCGCCAGCAAGTCCATCGGCAAGGCCGGCATCTACACGGGCTCGCTGCCGTCGATGGAACACGCCGAGTGGTCGCGCAACTTCGTCCGCATCCGCCAGCTCGATTCCATGGCCGAGCGGCTGCGTGCGCTCGAGCGCCAGATCGAATCACTGCAAAGCAGCAAGGAAGACTGACTTGAAATCCATGGACATCCACGCGGTGCTGAAGTCGCTGCCGCACCGTTTCCCGTTCCTGCTGGTGGACCGGGTGCTCGCCGTCGAAGCGAACAAGTACATCCACGCGCTGAAGAACGTCACCATCAACGAGCCGTTCTTCCCGGGGCACTTTCCGAACCATCCGGTCATGCCCGGCGTGCTGATCATCGAAGCGCTGGCCCAGGCTGCAGCCATCCTGTCCTTCGAAACGCTGGGCACGACCCCCGACGCGGATTCGGTCTATTACCTGTGCGGCGTCGACAACACGCGTTTCAAGAAACCGGTCATGGCAGGCGACCAGCTCATTCTCGAAGTCGACCTGATCCGTCATTCGCGCGGCATCTGGAAGTACAACGCCCGCGCCAAGGTGGACGGCCAGGTCGTGACCGAATGCGACCTGCTCTGTGCGGTTCGGCCCAGCTGATGACGGTCACCGTTCATCCGACCGCCATCGTCGATCCGGCCGCGCAGCTGGCTGACGGCGTCGACATCGGCGCCTTCAGTGTGATCGGCCCGCATGTCGAGATCGGTGCAGGCACACGCGTGCATCCGCACGTGGTGATCGCCGGGCACACGCGCATCGGCTGCGACAACCAGATACACCCGTTCTGTTCGATCGGCGGCGATCCGCAGGACAAGAAATACGCCGGCGAACCGACGCGACTCGAAATCGGCGACCGCAACACCCTGCGCGAATACGTGACGATGAATTGCGGCACCACGCAGGACGTCGGCGTCACCCGGGTCGGCAACGACAACTGGATCATGGCCTATGTGCATGTGGCGCACGACTGTCAGGTCGGCAGCCACACCATCATGGCCAACAACACGGCGCTCGCCGGCCACGTGCATGTGGGTGACTGGGTCATTCTCGGCGGCTTCACCGGCGTGCACCAGTTCGTGCGCGTGGGCGCACACAGCTTCTGCGGCGTGCACTCGAGCGTGCTGCAGGACGTGCCGCCCTTCGTGCTGGCCAACGGCGTGCCGGCGACGCCGCATGGTATCAACAGCGAAGGCCTGCGCCGTCGCGGCTACAGCAGTGACGCCATCTCGGCAATCAAGCGCGCCTACAAGACGCTGTATCGCGAGGGCCTGAGCCTGGACGACGCCCGGGCGGCCATCGCCGAGGCGGCGAAAGCGACTCCCGAAGTCGCCATGCTGTCCGACTTCCTCGCTTCTGGCGGTCGCGGCATCATCCGATAATGTCCGGCCGCATCACGGTGGCCATGGTCGCCGGTGAGGCATCCGGTGACCAGTTGGCTGCGCACCTGATCAAGGCGCTGCGCGACGTCCGGCCGGATATCGATTTCGTCGGCATCGGCGGCCCGCGCATGGGTTCCGCCGGCTTCGACGCCTGGTGGCCCGCCGAAAAGCTGTCGGTGCGCGGCTATTTCGAAGTGCTGCGGCACTATCGCGAACTGTCCGGCATCCGCCGCGCGCTGCTCGCCCGCCTCCTTCAGACGCGGCCGGCCGCCTTCATCGGTGTCGATGCACCGGATTTCAACCTGTGGCTCGAACGCCGCCTGCGCGATGCCGGCGTGCCGGCCATCCATTACGTCAGCCCGTCGATCTGGGCCTGGCGAGGCGGACGCATCAAGGGCATCGCGCGCAGCGTGTCACGCATGCTGTGCCTGTTCCCGTTCGAGCCTGCGCTGTATGAAAAAGCCGGCGTGCCGGTGAGCTACGTCGGCCACCCCTTCGCCGACGAAATCTCTCCGCTGCCGCAACGCATCGACGCACGCGAGCGGCTTGCTCTGCCGCCGGATGCACGTATCGTCGCGCTGTTGCCCGGCAGCCGGCAGTCGGAACTGCGCTATCACGCGACCATATGGATCGAGACCGCGCGCCTGCTGAACGAGCGCCATCCGGAACTGCGCTTCCTGGTGCCGCTGGCGACGCGCGAGACGCGCGCCCTGTTCGAACAGGCGCTGTGGACCTGCAAGGCCAGGGAGTTGCCGATCACCATACTGTTCGGTCATGCGCGCGATGCGCTGATGGCCTGTGACGCAGCGCTGGTGGCCAGTGGCACCGCGACGCTCGAGGCCGCCCTGTGTCGCGCGCCGCACGTGATGGCCTACCGCATGCACGCGCTGAGCTGGCAGATCATGAAGCGCATGGCCTATCAGCCCTGGGGCAGCCTGCCCAACATCATGGCGGGGCGCTTTGTCGTGCCGGAACGGTTGCAGGACGCGGCCACGCCACGCGAACTGGCGGATGCGCTCGATACCCTGCTGGAGGACGAGGCCGCACGCGACGCTCAGATCGCCGAATTCGAGCGCATCCACAACATGCTGAGGCAGGGCACGGCTGTGCGGGCAGCGGCGGCCATCCTGCCGCATCTGCCGGCGGCTGTATCGTGACAGGCATCGTTGAATGGAAGGCTGCCGGCGTCGATGAAGCGGGGCGGGGACCGCTGTGCGGGCCGGTCTATGCGGCGGCCGTCATCCTCGACCCGGCGCGGCCGATCGACGGCCTGAATGACTCCAAGAAATTGTCCGAAAAGAAGCGCGAGGCGTTGGCGCCACTGATCCGCGAACGCGCACTGGCCTGGGCAGTGGGCGTGGCGACGGTCGAGGAAATCGACCGCCTGAACATCCTGCACGCCACGATGCTGGCGATGCGGCGAGCCGTCGAAGGGCTACAAGTGCCGCCGGACGAAGTGCTGATTGACGGCAACCGGGTGCCGCCCGGGCTGATCGTGCCGGCGCGCGCCATCATCGGCGGCGATGCCCTGGAACAAGCGATCTCCGCCGCATCCATTCTTGCAAAAACTTGCCGCGACCGGGAAATGCTGGCGCTTGCGGTGCTCTACCCGCAGTACGGCATCGCGCGCCACAAGGGCTATCCGACACGCGAGCACCTGACTGCGTTGCGCGAGCACGGTCCGTCGCCCATCCATCGCCGAAGCTTTGCGCCGGTGGTGCAAAGCTGGCTGGACTTCGGCACCTCGGACTGACTGTAGTCCCGGCCTGTCTCGCCGCATGTTGATCGCGCACAAGACGCACGTGCTTCAGCAGACCAGGATACGGGTAATGCCCTTCTATCCGTACCCCATGTGACCATTTTCGGCTGGCTCAATGACCAGCTGCTGCGCATGCAGTGGCTGTCGGATCTCGTTCGCCAGCTGGTGGAGCAGGGCATGGGCCTGCCGGTCAGTGGCCGCATCGGCGGCAGCGTGCACTTCTTCATCTACGACACGGTGAAGATCTTCATCCTGCTGGCCGTGCTGATCTTTGCCATTTCATACGTGCAGAGCCACTTTCCACCGGAACGCACGCGGCGCATCCTGGGCCGCTTCACCGGTGTGCGCGGCAATGTGCTGGCGGCGCTGCTGGGTACCGTCACGCCCTTCTGCTCCTGCTCGTCCATCCCGTTGTTCATCGGTTTCACCAGGGCGGGCCTGCCTGTAGGGGTCACGTTCTCATTTCTGATTTCGTCCCCGCTGGTCGATCTGGCATCGGTCATCCTGCTGGCCAGCATTTTCAACTGGCCGATCGCACTCGCCTACGTGACCGTCGGCGTCGTTCTTGCGGTGATCGGCGGCACGTTGATCAGCCGCGCCGGGATGGAGCGCCACATCGAACCTTTCGTGTTCAACAGCCCGGTCATCCAGCTCGAGGACAGCGAGCCGGGCGTGCGCGAGCGCCTGCGGTTCGCGCGCGATCAGGTCATCGACATCGTCCGTCGGGTCTGGCTGTACATCCTGATCGGGGTCGGCATCGGCGCCGCGATCCACAACTGGATACCGGGCAGCCTGATCAATGGATTGCTCGGTCAGGACAAGCCCTGGTCGGTGCCGCTTGCCACGCTGATCGGCGTGCCGATGTATGCCGACATCTTCGGCACCCTGCCGATCGCCGAAGCGCTGGTGGCGCGCGGAGTCGGGCTGGGTACGGCGCTGGCGTTCATGATGTCGGTCACCGCGCTGTCGCTGCCCTCCATCATCATGCTCAAGCGTGTTGTCCGCACGCCGCTGCTGGCGGTATTCGTCGGCATCGTGGCCAGCGGCATCATGCTGATCGGCTTCCTGTTCAACGCCTTTGCGGGCGCATTCGTCTGACGCTTCAACGAGGAGACGCACATGATCATCAAGGTACTGGGCAGTGGGTGCCGCAAGTGCATCGAGCTGGCCGACAACGCGCGCAAGGCGCTCGATGCTCGCGGCCAGCAGGCGGATATCGTCAAGGTGACCGATTTCGCGGAGATCGCCGCCCATGGCGTCATGTCGACGCCGGCGCTGGTGATCGACGGGAAGCTGGTGTCGGTCGGCAAGGTGCTGACCGTGCAGGAAGTTGCCGCCCTGCTTGGCAAGGCCGACTGAAGCTGCTCAGTCCGGCGGGTTCAGATGCACCGCCAGCCAGACCGATGCGACGTCGGTATCGGTGCGGTCCACGCGGTGGCGGCGATGCGCCGGGATGAAGATCCAGTCGCCCGGCTGAAGTGTCCGCGGCGCGTCCTCGTCGGTAAAGCGCAGTGTCGCGGAACCACTCAGCAAGGCCACCCATTCGTCGTTTGGCTGGTCGTACCAGAATCCGGGCGGGCTGCTCTGGCCGGTCGACACGATGCGCTCGATGCGCACGCCGGGCCGGGCACACAGCGTGTCGATGCGCTCCGCTCCCTGCACGCCCACCGGCAAGCCGTCGAAAAGATTGCCGCTCATGGCGCGCCGCCCTCCAGCAGTTCGGTGTCGTCGTGCGCATACGCCGGACTGCAGCAGCACAGGATGACCAGCGCCCCGGCGCCGGTGGCTTCGATGCAGTGCGGCGTACCGGGTGCAATCAGCACGGTGTCACCAGCCGCCACGTCAAAACGGGCGTCGCCCAGTGTCATGCTGCCCTGGCCAGCGGTCACGTGATAAAGCTCTTCGGTCACGCCGTGCCGATGCAGCAGGGTGCGTGTGCCGGCGGGGATGGTCGCTTCCGCCAGACTTTGCGCCCGCCCGCCGTGCAGCGACGGATGCATCAGTTCGCGGATCTGCGAGCCGTCCTTGGTGATGTAGGCAGGAATGTCGGTGCGGGCGGTTTTCATCGGATCTTCATCGGTGTCGGCTGTGGTCGCGCGTCAGCAAGGAATGTGCGTTCAGGCAGAACGTGATGGTACGACCGGATTCGACCCGACGCTGCGTCTGCCTGGCACTGACTTCTTGTTCAATTTTATAATTCAAGTATTATTGAACTATGGAAGAACAGAACGTCATCCGCTCCCTGTCGGCGCTTGCGCAGGAAATCCGCCTGCGCGTCTTTCGCGCCCTCGTCGTCGCCGGCCCCGACGGCGTGACGCCCGGTGCGCTGGGCGAGGCGCTGGGTGTCGCTCCGACCACGCTGTCCTTCCACCTGAAGGAATTGAGCCACGCCGGGCTGATCGTGCCGACGCGCGATGGCCGCCATCTGATCTACCGCGCCGACTATGCGCAGATGAACGCGCTGCTTGGCTATCTGACCGAAAACTGCTGCCGCGGCGCGCCCTGTGCCGAACCGGTAGCGCCTGTCTGTAAAACCTGCTGAACGGAGTCCGCCATGAAGCGCTTTCACGTCCATCTGCACGTCGATGATCTCGATCGGAGCATCGCCTTCTACAACCAGCTTTTTTCCGCGCAACCGGCGCGCCACGAGGCAGACTACGCCAAATGGATGCTGGAAGATCCGCCGGTCAATTTCGCGATTTCCACCCGCGGCAGCCAGCCGGGGATCGATCATCTGGGCATCCAGACCGACGACCCGGCCGAACTGGCGGCGATGAAGGCAAGCGCTGAAGCGGCCGACATGGCGCTGCTGGACGAAGGCGCCACGAGTTGCTGCTACGCGCGCAGCGAGAAGCACTGGATCACCGATCCGCAGGGCATTGCGTGGGAACACTTCCACACGCTGGGTGACATTCCGGTGTTCAACGAAGCACCGGCTGCGGTGGCAACAGAAGCAGCGTCGGCATGCTGTGCGCCCAAGGCGCCCGTCACGCGCGGCAAGCCGCTGGCCATCGGCGTCAAGTCGTCCGGTTCCGGGTGCTGCTGACATGGGCGCGCCACTGAACGTACTGTTCCTGTGCACCCATAATTCGGCGCGGAGTGTGCTCGCAGAATGCCTGCTGAACCACCTGGGCGGCGGGCGTTTCCGCGCGTTTTCGGCCGGCAGCCAGCCGTCTGGTCGGGTGAATCCGTTTGCGCTGCAGGCGCTGGCCGAAGCGGGTGTTGATACGACCGGCGTGTGCAGCAAGAACTGGGACACGTTCGCCGGACCCGACGTGCCGGAGATGGACCTCATCATCACGGTGTGCGACAGCGCAGCCGGCGAGCTGTGCCCGGTCTGGCCGGGCCATCCGGCAACCGCACACTGGGGCTATGCCGATCCGTCCGCCACGACCGGTCCCGATGCGGCAAGGCTGATGGCTTTCCGCGACACGATGACGATGATTCGCCGCCGGCTCGAAATCCTGGTTGCCTTGCCGGCCGAACGTCTGGACGCGCTCCGCCTTGAACAGACCGCGCGCAGTCTGGCCGATCGCTGAGGCCGCGTCATGGGATTGTTCGAACGTTGGCTGAGCATCTGGGTGGCGGCGTGCATTGCGGCGGGCGTGGGCCTGGGCCTGCTGGCGCCGCGCGCATTCGAGGCGGTTGCGGCGCTCGAATTCGCGCACGTCAATCTGGTGGTCGCGGTGCTCATCTGGGTGATGATCTACCCGATGATGATCCAGATCGATTTCGCGGCCGTGCGCGATGTCGGTCGCCGGCCAAAGGGACTGGTGCTCACGCTGGTCATCAACTGGCTGGTCAAGCCCTTCACGATGGCGGCACTCGGCGTGCTGTTCTTCCGCTATCTGTTTGCGCCCTGGGTCGATCCGCAATCGGCCACCGAATACATCGCCGGCATGATCCTGCTCGGTGTCGCGCCCTGTACGGCGATGGTTTTCGTGTGGAGCCAGCTGACGAAGGGCGATCCGGCCTACACGCTGGTGCAGGTGTCGGTGAATGATCTGGTCATGGTGTTCGCGTTCGCGCCCATTGCGGCCTTCCTGCTCGGCGTGACCGATGTGGCCGTGCCCTGGGAAACGCTGCTGCTGTCCACAGTGCTGTATGTCGTGCTGCCGCTGGTCGCCGGCGTGCTGACGCGGCGCATGCTGCGCGACGGTGCTGCACTGACGCGTTTCGTGGCGCGCCTGAAACCGGCTTCCATCGTCGGTCTGCTGGCCACGGTCGTGCTTCTTTTCGGCTTCCAGGCGGAGACGATCCGGGCACAACCGCTGGTGATCGGCCTGATCGCGATTCCGCTGATCATCCAGACTTACGGCATTTTCGCCATTGCCTTCATCGCAGCGCGTCGCATGAAGTTGTCGTATGGCGTGGCGGCGCCAGCCTGCCTGATCGGCACCTCGAATTTCTTCGAACTGGCCGTTGCAGTGGCGATTTCGCTGTTCGGCCTGCACTCCGGCGCTGCGCTGGCCACGGTGGTGGGCGTTCTGGTCGAAGTGCCTGTGATGCTGTCGCTGGTGGCCTTCACCAACCGGAACAGGCACCGCTTCCCGGCCTGAGTCATCGCCGTTTGCGGAACCGGATTTCTGCAGTGAGGTCTTGATCCGGGGATGACGTGCCCCAAAGTGCGACGGCGACGACGTAGGTTTGCAGGGTTACTGCATGCGTTTATATATTGGGTACAATCGAATTGCGGACGCGATCCGCAACTCAGCCGGCAAGCCATCCGGAGTGTCTGCAGGCGCTGATCCTCCCGGTGTGTGACGGGTGGAAATAGTTTTAGATTAAGTCTAAAATTCAGGCCGCTCGGTTAGAAAATAAGATGTTTTCCTCCACCCACGAAGAAAGAAAGGAATACAGATGTCCCTCGTCGGAACAACCGTCAAACCCTTCAAGGCAACCACTTACCACAACGGCAAGTTTGTAGACATCACCGAAGCAGACCTGAAGGGCAAGTGGTCGGCATTCGTGTTCTACCCGGCCGACTTCACATTCGTGTGCCCGACCGAACTGGGCGACCTCGCCGACATGTACGGCGAATTCCAGAAGATCGGTTGCGAAATCTACTCGGTTTCGACCGATACGCACTTCGTGCACAAGGGCTGGGCCGATGCGTCGGACACCATCCGCAAGATCAAGTACCCGATGATTGGTGACCCGACCGGTGCCATCACCCGCAACTTCGACGTCATGATCGAAGAAGCCGGTCTGGCGCTGCGCGGCACCTTCGTGATCGACCCGGAAGGCAAGATCCGCATGGCTGAAATCGTAGAACTCGGCATCGGTCGTGACGCGAAGGAACTGCTGCGCAAGGTGCAGGCGGCCCAGTACGTGACGTCGCACCCGGGCGAAGTCTGCCCCGCCAAGTGGACGCCGGGCGCGCAGTCGATGGTCCCGTCGCTTGACCTGGTCGGCAAGATCTAAAGCTTCACCGTTGCACGCGCCCGGGTCCAGGAGTTTCATTCGCCTGGCCCGGGCGTTTCATTTTGTCAGTCCGAAAACAGGAAGCTGAACAGACCATGCTCGATGCCACCCTCAAGGGCCAGTTGCAGGCCTACCTCACGAAGCTTGTCCACCCGATAGAGCTGGTGGCGTCGCTGGACGACAGCGATGCTTCGCGCGAACTGCAATCGCTGCTGGCGGAAATCGCCGAACTGTCGAACCTGATCACGCTGGTCGAGCAGCGCGACGACGACGAGCGCAAGCCCTCGTTCTCGATCAACCGCAAGGGTGGCGACATGAAGCTGCGCTTCGCCGCCATTCCGCTCGGCCATGAATTCACCTCGCTGGTGCTGGCGCTGCTGCAGGCGGGCGGGCATCCGCCGAAGGTGGAGCAGGAAGTGATCGACCAGATCAAGGCGCTCGACGCCGACTTCCACTTCGAAGTCTTCATGAGCCTGTCCTGCCACAATTGCCCGGACGTCGTGCAGGCGCTCAACCTGATGGCGGTGCTGAACCCGCGCGTCAGCGCGGTCACGATCGACGGCGCGCTGTTCCAGAAGGAAGTCGAAGAGCGCCAGATCATGGCGGTTCCGATGATCTTCCTGAACGGTCAGCACTTCGGTCAGGGCCGCATGACGATCGAGGAAATCCTGCCGAAGCTGGACACCAAGGTCGCCGAGCGCGAAGCCGAAAAGGTTTCGGCGCGCGCGCCGTTCGACGTGCTGGTCGTCGGCGGCGGACCGGCCGGCACGGCAGCGGCGATCTACGCCGCGCGCAAGGGCATCCGCACCGGGCTGGTCGCCGAGCGCTTCGGCGGTCAGGTGATGGATACGCTGGGCATCGAGAACTTCATTTCGGTGAAGGAAACCGAAGGCCCCAAGCTGGTCGCCGCGCTGGAAGAGCACGTGAAGGCTTACGACATCGACGTGATGAACCTGCAGCGGGTCGAAAAGCTCGTGCCGGCAGCGGATTCGGGCGACGGATACATCCATCTGACGCTGGCCAGCGGTGCCACGCTGAAGAGCCGCTCGGTCATCCTGTCGACCGGTGCGCGCTGGCGCGAAATCAACGTGCCGGGCGAGCGCGAATACCGCAATCACGGCGTGGCCTACTGCCCGCATTGCGACGGTCCGCTGTTCAAAGGCAAGAATGTGGCCGTGATCGGTGGCGGCAATTCGGGCGTCGAGGCAGCCATCGATCTGGCCGGCGTGGTGGGTCACGTGACGCTGATCGAGTTCGACAAGCAGTTGCGCGCTGACGCTGTGCTGCAGCGCAAGCTGCACAGCCTGCCGAACGTCCGGGTCATCACGCACGCGCAGACCAAGGACATCGTCGGTGATGGCAAGAAGGTCAATGGCCTGAACTACATCGATCGCACGAGCGGCGAGCTGAACCATGTCGATCTGGAAGGCGTATTCATCCAGATCGGTCTGGTGCCGAACACCGAATGGTTGAAGGGTTCGTCCATGACGCTGACCAGGTACGGCGAAATCGACATCGATGCGCGCTGCGAAACGTCGATTCCGGGCGTGTTCGCGGCCGGTGACGTGACCACCGTGCCGTACAAGCAGATCATCATCGCCATGGGTGAAGGGTCGAAGGCCGCAATCAGCGCGTTCGATTACCTGATCCGCCACTCGGCGCCGGAAGCGGCCGCTGCGGCCTGACGCTGCGGGCGGCATGGACAGGCGGCGGTAAGATGCCGGCTGTCCGTCCGCGGCATGGCGCCGCGGCGGACGGTTACCGGAATCCGCTGCCATGTCGCTCACACCCCTGTTGTTGTTCTTCCACATCGCCGCCGTCTCGATCTGGGTCGGCGGCATGTTCTTCGCCTATGTCTGCCTGCGCCCGGTCGCGGCGGTCCAGCTTGAGCCGCCGGCCCGGCTGCGTCTGTGGCGCGCGGTGTTCGGCCGCTTCTTCCCGTGGGTATGGGCGGCCGTCGCAGTCATCCTTGCCAGCGGTCTGATCATGATGCTGGCGGTCGGCATGAAGGATGCACCGCTGCACTGGCATCTGATGCTGGCCGCGGGTCTGGTCATGATGGCCGTTTTCATGCACGTCTTCTTCGCGCCGTACCGGCGGCTTCTGCGCGCGGTCGATGCATCCGACTGGCCGGCCGGCGGCGCCGCGCTGGCGCAGATCCGCAAGCTGGTCGGCTTCAACACCGTGCTGGGTTTCGTCACCATCGCGACGGCGACGCTGGGACGCTGGCTGGTTGCCGGATGAAGCACATCCAGTCACGCGACAATCCGCAGTTCAAGCAGCTGCGCAAGCTCGCCACGTCGTCGAAGGAGCGGCGCGACACCTCAAGCACGCTGATCGACGGCCTGCACCTGTTCCGCAGTGCGCTGGACGCCGGGCACCGGCCGTCGCTCGCCATCGTTGCCGAACGTGCCCTGCATCATCCGGAGGTGTCGGCGCTGCTGGCGGAGCACGGCGACGCAGTGCTGTTACTCGCCGATGGCCTGTTCGACGAACTGAGTCCGACCGACACGCCGACCGGTCTGCTCGGCCTGATCGATATTCCCGGAGCGTCCGGACCGGTGCGCGGTGACTGTCTGGTGCTCGACGCGGTACAGGACAGCGGCAACCTCGGCACGCTGCTGCGCGCCGCCTGGGCGACCGGTGTCGCGGACGTGCTGCTGACCACCGGTTGCGCCCAGGCCTGGAGTCCGAAAGTGCTGCGCGCCGGGCAGGGCGCCCATTTCAGCCTGCGCATCCGGGAACACTGCGACGTGGCCGGGCTACTGCAAGGCTTCGCAGGCAAGGTCGTCGCAACGCGGCTGGATGCGCAGATATCGCCCTATGCCCTGGACCTGCGCGGACCGGTCGCCTGGCTGTTCGGCAATGAGGGCGCAGGGCTGTCGCCGGCGATCAGCGTACTGGCCAGTGATGCGATACGGATTCCGATGCCCGGCGCAGCCGAGTCGCTGAACGTGGCCATGGCGGCGACAGTCTGCCTGTTCGAACAGGTGCGTCAGCGCCAGACGTGCTGACCGCTCAGTGACCGCTCACTGCCGGCTCATTGTCCGAAATCGCCTGCTGCGTCCGGTCGCGCCGCCCACGGCACCAGTCCGGCGGCAGTGGCCAGGCGCACCAGTTCGACATCGCTGCGCACGTCGAGCTTCTGGCGGATTTCGCTCATGCGGTTCGATATCGTCTTCGGACTGAGCTTGAGTGCGTCGGCGATTTCGTCGACCGACATGCCGGCCAGCAGCAGACGGCAGATTTCGAATTCGCGTGGCGTCAGCACGTCGAGCCGCTTCTCGTCCGGCATCACATTGTCCAGCGCCAGCTGTTCGGCCACGCGCGGGCTGAGCGTGCGTCGCCCCTGCGCCGCGGCGAGCACGGCCTGCACCAGCGCTTCGGGTTCGGTGTCCTTGGTCAGGAAACCGATCGCGCCGGCTTCCAGTGCCTGGCGCGCAAACGCAGGCTGCGCATGCATCGAGAACATCAGCACGCGGGCGCGGTTGTCCAGCGCCAGCATGCGCCGCGTCGCTTCGATGCCGCTGGCACCGGGCAGCGAAATGTCCATCACCACCACGTCCGGCTTGAGCATTCGGAACAGCTGATAGGCCTCGTCCGAGGTACCGGCTTCGCCGACCACCTCCATGGCCCGGTTGTGTTCGAGAAAGCGACGGTAGCCGGCGCGCACGACGGCATGGTCGTCGACGAGCAGAACGCGGATCGGGCTGTGGAGGCTCATGATTTTTCCTGTAGCGAAGTTTTCAGCGGCAGCCAGGCATCAACCTGCCAGCCACCTTCGGGGCGCGGGCCGGCGCGGCAGTCACCGCCCAGCGCCAGTGCGCGTTCGCGCATGCCGACCAGACCGAAGCCGCTATCGGGTGTGGCGTGCGGTCGCGGCTCGCCATCGTCGCGTACGCGCAGCGATACCCGGCCCGCGGCGGGATCGATGTCGAGCCGGATGTCGATGCGGGTGCAGCGCGCATGCTTGACGGTATTGGTCATGCACTCCTGCACGATGCGGTACAGCGTGATGTCGTGCATCGCCGACAGCTGGCCCAGATCCTCGTGCAGATCGAAATTCACCTGGGCCGCGTCGGCACAGCGGCTGCGTTGCTTGCCCAGTTCGCGCAGCGCATGCCCCAGACCCAGCTCTTCGATGTCGGGCGGGCGCAGGTGTTCGAGCAGATTGCGCACCAGACGCAGCATGTGGCCGACCTGTTCCGACATCCAGTGTGCCGATTCGCGATGTTCTGCCAGTTCCGGCCGGCCTTCGCAGGCGTCCGCCAGCAGCCGCGCATGCGGGTGAATGGCCACCAGATACGGACTCAGCTCGTCGTGCAGGTCGCGCGCCAGCGCGTGGCGGATCTCTTCTTCGTGCGTGATCAGCTTGCGCAGCAGCCGCGCGCGTTCGTCGACCGCCGCTTCAAGGGTGGACGCCATGCTGTTGAACGATTCCGACAGCGGTGCCAGGTCGCCCGGCCCGACGTTTTCCAGCCGCGCGTCGAGCCGCCCTTCGCCGATCGCCGACAGCGCACGCATCACGCTGCCCAGCGGATGCAGCGCCCGGCCGACCGCCCAGAACACCATCAGGCAGGCAATCAGCCCGATCGCGGCGACCATCGATGTCTGCTTGACGTAGTCGTCCCATATCTCGCGCAATTCGTCGTCGGCATTGGGCACCAGCAGGTAGTAGCCGATGACCTGCTGGCCCACCAGGATGTCCTTGCGCAATGGCGTACGGTTGCGCAAACGCTCGCCCATCCAGCCCAGTGCGAAGGGCGCGGATTGTTCCGGGCCGCTGCGCGAGCTCAATATCAGCTGTCCGCTCGCCGCCCGCACTTCCACCGTCAGGTGGCGCAGGCTGCTCAGTTCGCGGGTGAGCTGGATGCTGGCGAGCAGGGCTTCGGCGCTGACGCCGACCGGCGGCGGCGACAGCGCGCTGGGCAGCAGCGCGTGCGCAAGCCGGGCCACCGATTCCATCTCGGCGACTGCGTCATCGTGGGCGTCGTACAGCCTGCGTACGCTGTCGGCAACGACCAGCAAGGTCATCAGCGACGCAATGATGAGGGTGAGTCTGATGCGCAGACTCATGCGGGTAATCCGGTCGAGGCAGGGCTTGCATGCTAATGCGAAGGTCGCCGGGAAATGTTCCCGCTTGTTTCCCTTGCGCCAGCCCGGATTCGCGGCTCCGCGTCAGGCGAGCAGACGCGTGTCGATATGCTCGATCAGGCCGCCGTGTGCGCCGACCTCGGCCACCATGTGAGCCGTACCGCCCGGGCCCTCCGGACCGTCGCCATTCCACAGACAGATGAAACACAGTGCGCCGCCAGCATGCGCGAGCGCTTCGTCTATCAGCCACCGATTGCAGGCTTCGTATGGATCGCGGCCATCGGCCAGCGGGCCGAGCGCTGACGCCATTTCCTGCACTGTTGCGCCAGGTGCCGCAAGTGCCCGGCGATAGCGTTCGACCCAGCCTTCGCCGTGCAGAGACGGCCTGACCGATGTCTGTTCGAAGGTGGCGATGTCGAAAGGCAGCAGGATGTGGCGTTTCACTCCGCGTTCGACGCACGCTTCCAGGAACAGCAGGTCGCCACCGGACGCGGCCTGACTGAACGCGATGTCGCCGGCAGCTGCGCCGTGGCGGTCCAGCGCGGCGGCTATCGCGGCGGCTGCTGCGGGTTCCATTGCCGGCGGAAAGCGCGGCGTCACGCGGTCGGGACGGTCCATCAGGTGACCGCTGAAAAGGAAAGTGGTCATGGCGAGCGGTGCGGCAGGAAAGCAGGTTCGATCCGCCGCATCATGCCGTATCGCTGGTCAGTCCCGGTACGTAACGATAGGCGCCGGAGCGCGGGTCACGCACGTAGCTCAACAGTTGTCGACGGTTCGGCGCGCCGCCCGGGGCGCGGAGCGACACGTGCACCCAGCCCGAATTCGGGCCCTTGGCCGGGTCGTAGCACTCGCAGATGATCTGGTCGAATACCTTGATGTGCGCCGCCACCCACTCGGCAAGCGCGATCGTGGCGACACCGACGATTTCGATGTCGCATGCTTCACCGCGCGCATGCTGGCTGCTGCTGACCCAGCTCGACGGCTTGCGCTTCAGGGCGCGTTCGAGGGCCTGGCTGCGGAACACGCTGTTCGGCGAAAAGCTGCCGAACTTCGCCCGCACCGGCTCGAGTACCTCGCGCGCGAGATGTACCGCCGCGCGGAACTCGGCATCCGACGGAAAGCAGTTCGGAATGCCCTGACGCGATGCGATGTCGGAGCGTGTCAGTTCGTACAGCCGGAAATGCGGCGACACCTTGTCACGCGGCTGGCAGCCGGCGATGTGCAGCGCGCCGAGCGCCACCCTGGCCAGATCGCGGTCACTCATGGCAGCTCCCGGAAACGGTTGCGCATGGTGACCAGTGCCGAAATCACCGGCTTGAGCCGGCTGTCGTCACTGCGCACCGACGGCGCAGCATCCGGACCATCGAGCAGCGCGACCAGGAAATCGAAGTTTTCCGCGATCGACGCACGTTCGCGCGGGCTGGCGCCGCGACGGAAGGCGTTCAGGTACTCGCTCAGCACGCGGTCGAATTTTTCATCGACGGCGTCATCACGGGCTGGCGTGCGCTTCGCCGGCTTGCGGGCCGGCGCGCGTGACCGCTTGCCGGCGGGCTTGTCGGGCGGCGCCGGCAGCGCTTCGATGATCATCGACAGCAGCCGGCAATCTGCGATGCCGGTCGCCAGCCACAGGCCGGGCTCGTCGCAATACTCGGCCTCGCAGGCGACACGGATGCGTTCCGCCTCGCTGAGCAGCGCGTCGCGTGCCCACAGCGGTGTGTAATCCGCGTCGCCAGCCGTGGCAAGCAGGTCGGCCAGCGCACTGTTCACGAAGGGGTAGGCGCTGCTGCGACCATCCATTTCGAAGGCGTCGCGGTAGTAGGTGGCCATATTGACCAGCGATTCCTGGCGCTCCTGCGCCGTGGTCACCAACGCAAGCCGCTTGCACGCGGCCCCCATCATGTTCAGGCGCTCCGGCGTCCGGGCACGCTGGATCAGCAGGTCCAGTTCCATGATTGCGGCGATGATCGAGGTGCGCAGCGACTCGCGCAGGGCTTCGTCCGGCACGCCTCCGGCGAGCGATTCGGACCAGCGTCGTCCAGCCAGCCGAACGCGGAAATTGGCGCATTGCTCGACCACGCGGATCGGGCAATCGCCCTTGCTGGCAGACAGCGCCGCGTCGAGATGTTCGATCGCCCGCGCGTAGTCACCCACCTCGCCCCACAGAAAACCGAGCGCGGCGCGCACATCGGCGCGGGCCAGCCACTTTTCGCGGCCGGCATCGGGCACGCGGTCGAACAGTGCGTCGACGGTGCCCTGCAGCCAGCCGACGTCGGTCGCGGACGACTGCATGCGCACCGATTCGCGCAGGTTGTCGAGATGGCTGACCAGTTCGGCATGCGAATGCAGTGGCCCGGCCGGTCGGGCGGTCGAGCGCGAACCGCCGCCCTGCGCACGCAGCAGGCGAAAGCCCGGATCGCCATAACACTGGTAGGCGCCAAAGGTGTTCGACTGCGGATGCTGCTGCACGCAGGCGCGACGCGCCGCCCGCACGGACTCGCCGAAGTTGTCGCCGGCCAGCATGCGCTGGTAGAACGTGGCGGCGAAGGTCTTGGCGGCATCGTCATCGACCGCCCAACCGGCCGCCACCACCGCCTTCACGCCCATGCGGATGAACTGCACGCCCAGATTGGCAGCCAGCGCCGGGAAGGCCTGCTTGTCCAGCGAGCGTGTCTTGCCAAGGTGACAGCAGTTGATGAACACCAGCTCCGGCACATAGCGCATCTGTTCGATATCGCCCGGCGTCAGCAACACGCCGTGGCCGATCACCATGCCCGACAGCGGCTTGTCACCGGCCGACGTCGGTGCGCCGTGGTGGCCCTCGACCCGATAGTCATGTTCGCCATGACCCGCCAGATGCAGGATGCGCCAGCGGCGCCGGTGCAGGCTTTCGAGAATGTCGGTATGGGTGGCGTCGATGCAGGCGTCGGTCTGGTAGCCCAGTTCGGTCAGGCATCCGGCAACGTGCTGCGCCTCGTCGCGTGCGCCCGGCAGGTCGATGAACTTGTCCCAGCCTTCCAGATCGGGGTGACCGATGACCAGCGCCGACAGTTCGGTGCCGTGCACCGGCTGTGCCCGGAACTCCGTTGTCTTGAGCGCTCGCAGCAGGCCACTGCGGGCGGCCGGCGGCAGCGGGTTGGTCGCCCAGCGATCTTCCAGCAATTCCCACGGGTAGGCGGCCGATTTTTCGTCGAGCACCAGCAACAGGTTGTGATTTTCCGGTGCCAGCTCCTTGAGCCGGTTGGGCAGCAGCATGTCGAACAGTGTGCGCGCCGCTTCGCGATTGCGGCCCGGTTGCGTGCAGGCGCGCTCGATGAACTTGCCGGCCAGCGACAGCTGACCCAGGCCGATGGTTTCCTCGGCGCGCGCGCGGTTGGTCGACGACACGAAGCGCAGCCGCGTGTCTTCCGGGTCGGTGCTGATTTCCAGCCGGTGCCACCAGTCGCCGTCGCTGTCGAAGCTGACCCGCCGGCGACCGCCGTCGCCGGCATGCACGGTCTGTTCCGGCCAGCGCACGTCGGTGCCGAAGTCGACCGACGCCAGCACGTCATCCAGCGCATCGGCGGCATTGATGGTCACGTCCTGGAACAATTCGATCAGTTGCAGCTTCGACAGGTAGATGCGGTCGCCCAGCCCCGCGTCGATCAGCCGGCGGTTGGTATTCACGACCGCGCGCAGCAGCGCCTCGATCGAATCGCGCAAGGTCATGCCGCCGGCGCCACTGCCGATCAATACCGTGCTCAGCCCCATCGAACGCATGTCGGCGGCGCGCATCGGACGTTTCGCCTCCGGCATCTGCACCAGTTCGAAGCAGTAGGTCAGCAGTGCGTCCGACACCGTGGATTCGAGCCGCCCGGGTGACAGCGTGCCCAGTTCGCCCAGACCCACGATGATGGCCGCGATCGGACGCGCTTCGGGCGTGTCGTTGTAGAACAGCGCACTGCTGCCTATCTGCCCCGGATACAGGCCCAGGTCCATGCGCTGCGTCAGCGGTCCGGCCGACTCGCCGGGACGCGTGAGCTGCTTGTCGAGTGCCCGTTCGGCGCTGACGATGCTGTCGCCCAGATAGTGGCCCACCATCAGCGGATGCCTGACGTAGCTCAGGTCGCCGTGGGTGAGCTGTACCTCGAGTCCGGGCATTGCAGGGGTTTCGGACGGCAGCGGACTGCCGGGGCCGAAACCCAGATGCTCGACTTCGGCCGCCGTCGGGATTGAGTCAAGGGCGGGGGCCGACGCGCTGTGCGAGCCGCCTGCGCCCGCCGCACGCGCACCGCGCGCCGCGCCCATGCTGCGCGGCAAGCGCGTGGTGGAGCCCTTGAGCAGCAGATCGGTGTAGCCGGCGAAGGTCTTGCGGCCGAAGTCGTATGAACACAGTGCGTCGTGTGCGGTGTCCTCGGCGAAATACATCGGCACGCCCGGCAGGCGGCCGGACGCCCAGGTGACCGTGCCGTCGCCTTCCGGCGTGTGCGGAAACACCAGCTTGCGGCGGTTGAAGCGGAAGGCGCCGTCGTCGTCGATCAGTTCGTGACCGCACACGGTTTCCGGCTGCACGCCGGCGACATAGATCATGTGCTGCGCATCGACCGCGCCGGCCAGCGCGTCCCAGGTGCGCCGTGCGCCACGCAGCACGCCTTCATCGGCCAGCTTCCAGCGTTCGCCGAGGCCTTCGCGCAGGCCGGCCCATAGTGCAGGGTCGTCATAGCGCAGCGCCGATCCGTCGGCAGGGAAGGGCAGCAGTTCGACCAGACCGGGATAGCGCCGGACGATGTCGATGATGCCGTCGCGGCTGTTCAGCAGATCGAGCAGCATCAGCTTGAACTGCGTCGGATTGCGTCCGGTCAGCCAGCGCACCGCCTCGTGCGAGCCATGATTGGGCGTGCCCAGCATCAACAGGCGGCTGTTCGGCAACTCGCAGATGCGCCGCCACACTTCGGCGCCCTTGCGGTCGGCCATCATGGCGCGCACCACGAGACCGCCCATCGAATGCGCCACGATGTGCAGCGGCTGCTTGTGCGCCTGCAGGTCGGGCAACCACAGCGTGAGCTGTTCGGCCAGCTGCGCGGCCGCCACCTGCACCGAATGACGCCAGTCGTAGGCGAAGAACTCGACCCGGTGGGTCTGCGCGAGATGCATCAGCAGTGGCGCGTAGAAACTGTCGATCAGGCCATCGACCTCGATCTGTGCCGCGTCGATGCCGATTTTTTCCAGCCCGCCGAACGCCAGCGATCTGTAGTTCAGCCAGACGCGATCGCCATCGGCCTTCAGCGAACTGCCCATCGTGCCGGGCAGCACGACGGCCAGCGGTTTCGGCAGCCCGCCGGCGCGGCTGCGCGCAATCGCGCTGCGCCAGGCCGGCGGCGTCGGCGGCCGCTCGCTGATCGGGCGAAAGCCCGCGTCGGAGCCGTCTGCGCGGGTCAGACCCTGCAGCAGCCAGTCGACCGAGCGCGCATTGTGGAAGTAGCTGAAGTGATTGACCGCGTCGCCCTTGTCCATCTGCTGCCGGGCACCGTGTTCCGGGCGCGTGATGCCGCCGAACATCGATCCGGTATTCACCACCAGATCGTGTTCGCCCTTGTAGAACCAGTCGGTCACGAACACCTTCAGCGCCGACAGGATGGAGTGGCCACGTTCGATGTCGCCGGCGATCACCGTCAGATCCGACTCGGTGCGGGTTTCCGGATGGTTCAGCAGGCGCACGACGGCCGAGCCGGGCATCATCGCTTCCAGGCCGGGCAGCACGCGCGGGTCGGTGCGCTCGCGCAGCACGGCCGCCATGAAGTCGAGCGCCTCGGGTGCCAGCGGCACATGCTGCAGACCGGCGATGCGGCTGGCGTTGAGCAGCAGCGAAAACCAGCGGTCCAGCCGACCGGAGGCGAGCGTGGTGCCCATGGCCGGGCAGGCGACGCGCACGAAGCGCGTGATCCGGAACTGCTTCACATCGAGCACTTCGGCCAGCTTCAGCAGCGCGTCCCGGTCGGCGGCGTAGTCTTCCTTCAGCCGCTTTTCGCCCGCTTCGTCCAGCGGTTCGATGTTCAGCTGTTGCGCGATCGATACGTCGCCGACGAACAGCCGCTTCAGCACTTCGGCGCGAAGGGGATCGCTGCTGCGCACACGTTGCCCCAGACACAGCAACTCGCCGACCAGGCCACCGCGCGAGTGGCTGACCAGATGCAGCGTGGCGCCCTGCGGCAGCGATTCGGCCAGTTCGAGCGCGTTCTGGATCGGGCTCACGGTCAGCGTGCGGTGTTCGAAGGCATGGATGCCTTCGCCATAGATACTGGCCAGCCGCGTACAGGCGGTGTTGCCGCGCGGATTGTCGTCAGCCGCCAGCTTGCCGAAACTGCCGTCGAAGCTCGACGCCGTGCCATGCAGGAACACCAGCAGCGGCTTGTCGTCGGTCGCCTCGACCCGGTCGATCTTCGCGCCGAGCGCAGCGTTTTCGATGTCGCAGCGGTACAGCCCCGGCTCGCGCCCGAGGATTTTCCGCTCGAAGCGCGTCGCGAGCCGGCGGGCGACGAATTCCTGCGCCTTGTCCTTCAGGTCGATGCCGAAGAATTCGATCACCCGGGTCGCCAGACCGAGTGCGCTGCCCAGCCCGCGGCTGCCCGGGGTGTGTGCGTTCAGGTCGCCGATGTCCCACAGCACTTCGCCATCGCTGCGCGTTTCGGCCTTCGCGCCGGCCTCCTGCATCAGGTCGTCGGCGCGTATCCACAGCTCGAAGCCGTTGTCGAGCGTGACCCGGGCAATCGCATCAGCCGGTATGACGGCCGGTTCGGCCGCCGTGGCGCCGCGACTTCCGCCGGGTTGCACCGCGCCCAGCGGTGTGAACGTCACTTCCGATCCGGATGGTGTGCTGACCGGTGCGCCCTTGCGCGCGCGGATGCTGAAACGCTCGTATTTCGACTGCTTCATTGACCTGACCTCCTGCTGTTGTTCTTGTGTCGCGCGCTGCCGTCACCAGGCGCTCAGTTCGCAGCCGCCCCGGTTGATCGCGAGACGGTGACAACCGACGTTTCACCGCTGTTGTAGCGCAGCGTGCCGGTCATCGTGCTGCTGTTGGCGACGCGCAGGCTGAGGCTGCCGGTGTTGATCATCACGTTGCCGTTGGCAAAGATGTTCAGCGCGAAATTCACGTCGCGTTCGTACGCTTCGCCCGCACCTTCGAAATGGACATCGGTCACGCCCTGGCCGTAGGTCTGGATCAGCACGGCGTTGTACACCTGCCACACTGGGTGCTGCGTGACGTTGATGCGCGGGCTGCGCAACGTCAGGTCGTTGCCCTGGCGGGTCAGCGTCAGCGGAATGCGCTCGCCCTGTGCATCGACCATGGTCCAGTTGCCGGTCAGGTCGCGCTCGGGTTCCGGCGCGGGTGCGGCGGGGGCGGGCAGGCTGGCGACCGCAACCGGCGCAACCGGTGCAACCGGCGCTGGAGCAGGTTCATCGGCGACAAACGGCGCAGGCGCCGGTGCGGGTTCGGGACTCGTCTCCTCCTCGCCGACGAATACCGCGACGATGATGATGAAGGTGAAAAAAATCCCGACCCCCCAGACGAACTTGCGCGCGGCACCGATGACGCGGCCGACCGGCTTCCTGAAGCTTTCCGGCAGCGGCAGGTCGTCGTCTGCGGTGGCGTTCCGGTTCGAGGTGGACTGGGTCGAGGCATCCGTAGCCGTGCTGCGCATCGGCATGCCAGGCAGTTTTTCGAGCACGCCACACAACTCGCCGAAGTCATACTGCCAGCGCTTGTCGGTCATTTCGTGTGCGTTGCGCCGGCCCAGCGCCGACAGCTCTTCCGGCAGTTCGGCCGCGTCGGGCATGGTCGCGCCGCCGACCAGCACGGGTATGACGCGCACGCCGCGCCGGGTCAGCGCGCGGGCAATCTCCATGCGTACCGGATCATTTGGATTGTCGAGCCGGCGCTTGCCCTGGGCGTCGGTCATCGACAGCCAGTGCGGGCCGACCAGCACGAGCACGACGTTGCAGCGGTCGAGTTCGCGCTCGATGGCATCGACGAAGTCCTCACCGGCGGCGATGCTTTCGAGGTCGCGAAAAACCTCCATTCCAGGAAAGGCCTGTAGCAGGTCTTCGTGCAGCGTCTGCGCGTAGCCGCTGCTGTCCTTGCGTCGATACGAAATGAAAAGACGTGCCATGGGATGGGCTCAGTTCGCAGTGCGGGGAACGAAGACGATGCGGCGCACATTCACGGCATCGGCATACCTGCAAGCGCGAGGGGCTGCGCCGGAGACAGGACCGTCATTGATGCCGATGCACGAGGCGACGTTGCTCATGGTGTGCTCCACGGGGCCTGCGCGGCATCACGAAGTCCGTGCAGGGTAGGCTTTCGGGCGACGTCGGCAGTCTAGGCGCTTGCAATCGCCTTGAAAACCCGCAAACCGGATGCGCAGCGTGTCGTAGGTCATGAGGACGATACTTGCCGCTATCATCCGGCCTGTTTACCTTTTCGCGCCGGTCGTGGCCTTCACAGGGCTGCCGGCTGCCCCTGCTGCATGGACTGCGTATTGCTGACCCACGCCGATTGTCTCGGCCATCAACCCGGCGAGCGTCACCCGGAAGCACCGGCGCGGCTGACGGCGGTGCTCGATGGCATCGCCGCAGCCGGCCTGCTGCGCACCTGGCAGCGCATCGATGCGCCCAGGGTCACCCGCGAACAGCTCGAACGGGTGCATCACCCGGCTTATCTGGATGAAGTGGAGAAGGTCGCGCCCGCGTCCGGCCTGCACAGACTCGATGCCGATACAGTCATGTCGCCCGGTTCGCTTGCGGCCGCGTCGCGCGCAGCCGGCGCCGTGGTGCATGCGGTCGATCTTGTGATGAGTGGCCGCACGCGCAGCGTGTTCTGCGCCACGCGCCCGCCCGGACATCACGCCCGCGCCGGTGATGCGATGGGTTTCTGCCTCTATGGGAACGTGGCGGTCGGCATGGCGCACGCGCTGGCGGCACACGGCATCGAGCGCGTTGCGGTGGCCGATTTCGACGTCCACCGCGGCAACGGCACCGAAAGCATGTTCCGGCGCGAGCCGCGCGTGCTGATGGCCGACAGCTTCCAGCATCCGTATTTCCCGCAGGGCAATTTTCCGGAACGAGCCGGTTATCTGCCCATGCGTCTGGCGGCAGGTGACGGCAGCGACGCTTTTCGCCGACACTGGACACAGACCGCGCTGCCCGCGCTGCGCGCCTTCAGGCCGCAGATCGTATTCATTTCGGCAGGCTTCGATGCGCATCGGGACGATCCGCTGGCGAACATCCAGCTCGAAGCGGCCGATTACCGCTGGCTCACGCACGAGCTGCGCGACATCGCCGAAGCGTCGGGCAAGGGCCGCATCATTTCGACGCTGGAAGGCGGCTACGGTCTGGGCAATATCGGCGCGGCCGTGGCCGCGCACCTGATGGCGCTTGGCGATTGCAGCCGCTGAGCCGCTACACTGGCCGTTGCAACGGAGATGGACTGACGGCATGAATATCGAATGGTGGCACTGGCTGGTCGCAGGTCTGGCGCTGATCCTGCTCGAACTGGCGGTGCCCGGCATGGTGCTGGTGTGGTTCGGCGTGGCAGCGGTGGCGATCGGCCTGCTGGTGGCCGCCATGCCGGCGCTGTCGCTGACCCTGCTGCTCGGAGTGTGGACAGCACTGTCCTGCGTGCTCGTGTTTGTCTGGTTCAAGGTGTTCCGCACCGATCAGCACAAGACGCACGCCGGCATGTCGGACGGCGAGCAGATCGGCGAGGTCGGTCTGCTGGTCGGCGAGGTGACGCCCTGGGGTCGCGGCAAGGTGCGCTTCCAGAAGCCGCTGCTCGGCAGCGATGTATGGGAGTGCATCGCCGACGACACCATCGCGGCCGGCGAACGGGTGAAAGTGCTGTCGGTGGAAGGGTCACTGCTCAAGGTAGGATTGATCAACAAGGGAGTTTCGGCATGAGTTCGGGCATCGTCGTCGCCATCGCGATACTGGTTTTCGCTTTCGTCACGCTGGCCAAGGGCCTGCGCATCGTGCCGCAAGGCGAGGAGTGGGTCGTGCAGCGGCTGGGCAAGTACCAGAGCACGCTGTTGCCGGGCCTGAACATCATCATTCCCTACCTCGATGACGTGGCCTTCAAGGTGATCACCAAGGACATCATCCTCGACGTGCAGGAACAGGAGGTGATCACGCGCGACAACGCGGTGATCCGCACCAACGCCGTTGCGTTCATCAAGGTGACCGACCCGGTCAAGGCGGTCTATGGCGTGACCGACTTTTCCGAAGCCATCCGCAACCTGATCATGACCACGCTGCGCTCCATCGTCGGCGAAATGGATCTTGACCAGGCGCTGTCGAGCCGCGACAAGATCAAGATCCGGCTGCGCGAGAGCATTGCCGATGAGGCGATCGACTGGGGCCTGACCGTCAAGTCGGTGGAAATCCAGGACATCAGCCCGTCGGAGTCGATGCAGCGCGCGATGGAACAGCAAGCCAGTGCGGAGCGCGAACGCAAAGCCATGGTGACCCGCTCGGAAGGACAGAAACAGTCAATGATTCTCGAAGCCGAAGCGCGGCTGGAATCGGCCAAGCGTGACGCCGCGGCGCAGGTGACGCTGGCCGAGGCCAGTGCCGAGTCGATCCGGCGTGTGACGGCGTCGCTGGGCGAACAGCAGTTGCCGATGATGTATCTGCTGGGCGAAAAATACGTGGCTGCGCTGGGCAAGCTGGGCGAGTCGCCGAATGCCAAGATCGTCGTGCTGCCGGCCGATCTGCAGGACGCGGTGGCCGGCATCTTTGCGCGAGGACAGGGGAAATAATTTTCGCCGCGGATGAACGCGGGAATCACGTATCCGGGCGGATCAGGTCGCACGGGCGCTTGAAACGCCGGTTTCGCGTGCTGCTTGGGCAAACGGCATTTATCTGATCCGCATCGATCTGCGGTTCAGCTTTCCGGAAGACTTCACCTATGTCCGACATCGAACGCGAATCCATGGATTTCGACCTGCTGGTCGTCGGCGCCGGCCCGGCCGGACTGGCGGCGGCGATCCGCGCGAAGCAGAAAGCGACCGAGGCGGGCCACGAGCTGTCGGTCTGCGTCATCGAAAAGGGCGCCGAGGTGGGCGCGCACATCCTGTCCGGCGCCGTCATGGACCCGCGCGCGCTGACCGAACTGCTGCCCGACTGGCAGGCGCGCGGCGCGCCGCTGCACACGCCAGTGACACAGGACAGGATGTACTTCCTGTCCGAAACCGGCGCGCGCGCGGTACCTGGCGGGTTGCTGCCGCAAAGCTTCCACAACGATGGCAACTACATCGTGCGACTGGGTCATGTCGTGAAGTGGCTGGGCGAACAGGCTGAGGCACTGGGCGTCGACATCTTCCCCGGCTTTGCCGGCAGCACGCTGCTGTTCGATGACGACAACCGCGTGGCCGGCGTCATCACTGGCGACATGGGCGTCGGGCGGGACGGCACGCCGGGCGGCGCCTACCAGCCCGGCATGGCGCTGCGCGCGAAATACACGCTGTTCGCCGAAGGCTGCCGCGGCCATCTGGGCAAGCAGCTCGAGGCACGCTACAACCTGCGCGACAGTGTCGATCCGCAGACCTACGGCCTGGGCATCAAGGAGCTGTGGGAAGTGCCCGCAGCGCAGAACCAGCCCGGGCTGGTCGTCCATACCGCCGGCTGGCCGCTCGATAACGACACCTACGGCGGTGGCTTCATCTACCACCTGAAAGACAATCTGGTCGCCATCGGTTACGTGGTCGGCCTCAATTACAGCAACCCGTGGCTGTCGCCGTACGAGGAATTCCAGCGCTACAAGACCCACCCGACGATCCGCAGTCACATCGAAGGCGGCACGCGGCTGGCGTACGGTGCGCGTGCCATCACGGCGGGCGGCCTGCAGAGCCTGCCGAAGCTGGTGTTCCCCGGCGGCGCGCTGATCGGCGATGACGCCGGCTTCCTGAACGCAGCACGCATCAAGGGCAGCCATGCGGCGATCAAGAGCGGCATGCTGGCGGCCGATGCCGCGGTCGATGCGCTCGTGGCGGGTCGTGCGCAGGATGCGCTGGACGGCTATCCGGCCGCATTCCGCATCAGCTGGCTGAGGGAAGAACTGCACCAGACCCGCAACTTCAAGCCCTACATGAAGAAGGGACTGTGGCTGGGATCCTTCCTGTTCGGCGCCGAGCAATTGCTGTTCAAGGGCAATGTGCCGTGGACGCTGCGCAACGAAGCCGACCACACCACGCTGGCGCCGGCGGCCACCCGCACGCCGATCGACTACCCGAAACCCGATGGCGTGCTGACCTTCGACCGCCTGTCGTCGGTCTTCCTGTCCAGCACCAACCACGAAGAGGACCAGCCCTGTCATCTGACGCTGAAGGACGCCGGCGTGGCCATCACCGTCAATCTGGCGGCCTACGAGTCACCCGAACAGCGCTATTGCCCGGCCGGCGTGTATGAAATCGTGCGCGAAACCCGCGGGCCGCGGCTCCAGATCAACGCGCAGAACTGCGTCCACTGCAAGAGCTGCGACATCAAGGATCCGACGCAGAACATCCACTGGGTGACGCCGCAGGGTGGCGAAGGACCGATCTACAACGGAATGTGAGTTCGTTGAGACCGTTGTTGGGCATCGCTGCGCTCACCCCAACCTACGTTTCTTCACGTGGTCGATGGGTAGGTTGGGGTGAGCGCAGCGATGCCCAACAACCCAGGCATCCAGCGCGTTTCAAACGCCGCGTCCGCACCCCGCACAGCGGCATCCCGGTTCGTGTGCAACACGCCGGAGGCGAACGTAGGTTGGGGTGAGCGCAACGATGCCCAACAGCCCAGGCATCCACCGCGTTTCAAACGCCGAGTCCGCACCCCGCACAGCGTCACCCGGTTCATGTGCAACACGCCGGAGGCGAACGTAGGTTGGGGTGAGCGCAGCGATGCCCAACAGCCCAGGCATCCACCGCGTTTCAAACGCCGAGTCCGCGCCCCGCACAGCGGCATCCCGGTTCGTGTGCAACACGCCGGAGGCGAACGTAGGTTGGGGTGAGCGCAGCGATGCCCAACAACCCGGGCCTCCACAGCGTTTCAAACGCCGAGTCCGCACCCCGCACGGCGTCATCCCGGTTCGCGAACAACACGCCGGAGGCGAACGTAGGTTGGGGTGAGCGCAGCGATGCCCAACAGCCCAAGCCTCCACAGCGTTTCAAACGCCCTGATCACAGTTCGCGCAGGCATCATCCGGGCTCGTGGGCCACGATCGTCAGGAGTTTGAATCATGAAGACACGCATCACCGACATGCTGGGCATCCGCTACCCCATCGTGCAGGGCGGCATGATGTGGGTGGGCACCGCAGAGTTGTCGTCGGCGGTATCGAATGCCGGCGGCCTCGGCATCCTGACCGCGCTGACCCAGCCGACGCCTGAGGCGCTGGCGAAAGAGATCGAACGCTGCCGCGGCATGACCGATGCGCCGTTCGGCGTCAATCTGACGATCCTGCCGGCGATCAAGCCGCCGCCCTACGAGGCGTATCTGGACGTGATTCTCGATGCCGGCATCCGCATTCTCGAAACCGCCGGCAACAATCCGAAAGCCTTCATCGACAAGGCCAGGGCGCGCGGCGTGACGCTGATCCACAAATGTGTGGCGGTGCGCCACGCACTGTCGGCGCAGCGCAACGGCGTGGACATCATCAGCATCGATGGCTTCGAATGCGCCGGCCACCCGGGGGAAGACGACGTGCCCGGCCTGGTGCTGATTCCGCTCGCGGTGCAGGCGCTCGATGTACCGGTCATCGCCTCGGGCGGCATCGGCGACGGTCGCGGCATGGCGGCAGCGCTGGCTCTCGGCGCCGAAGGCGTCAACATGGGGACGCGCTTCTGCGCCACGCAGGAGGCGCCGATCCACGACAACATCAAGCAGGCGCTGGTCAATGCCAATGAACGCGACACCCGGCTCATCCTGCGCAGCCTGCACAACACCGCGCGGGTGTTCCGCAATGCCGTGTCGGAAGAGGTTGCAGCGGCGGAAAGCCGGCCGGGCGGCTGCCAGTTCGAAGACATCCGCCCGCTGGTCAGCGGCGCCCGCGGCGCCGCGGCGCTGGCCGAGGGCGACGTGGACGGCGGCATCATCACGGCCGGGCAGGTGGTGGGGCTGATTCACGACATTCCGACCTGCGACGTGCTGATCGCACGCATGGTGGCGGAGTGCCGGGAAAGCCTGCGCATTGCGGCCGAACGTGCCGCTGCCGAATGAACAGGACGACGGACCCCGTCCGGGGTCGCGTCGCGGCGGGCGCCGGTCCGCGCTTGCGGACCGGCGGCAGCGCTTACTTCAGGATGGTGGCGAGCGAGTCGGCCACGTAGTCGATGTTCTTCGAATTCAGCGCAGCCAGGCAGATGCGGCCGGTGCCGACGGCGTAGATGCCGAATTCGTCGCGCAGGCGATCGACCTGTGCAGCGTTCAGGCCGGTATAGCTGAACATGCCGCGCTGACGCACGACGAAGGAGAAGTCGCGCGCCACGCCGCGCGCGGCGAGCTTGTCGACCAGGCCGGTGCGCATCGCGCGGATGCGGTCGCGCATTTCGCCCAGTTCCTGTTCCCACATGGCGCGCAGTTCCGGCGTCGACAGCACGGCCGCAACCACCGCGCCACCGTGTGTCGGCGGGTTGGAGTAGTTGGTGCGGATGGTGCGCTTCAACTGGCTCAGCACGCGACCCGCTTCGTCCTTGCTCGCGGTCACGATGGACAGCGCGCCGACGCGCTCGCCGTAGAGCGAGAACGACTTCGAGAACGAGCTCGAAATGACGAAGCTCAGACCCGACTGCACGAACAGGCGCACTGCGACGGCATCCTTTTCGATGTCGTCGGCGAAGCCCTGGTAAGCCATGTCGAGGAAGGGCACCAGGTTGCGCGACTTGCACACCTCGACCACTTCGCCCCACTGCGCATCGCTCAGGTCGGCGCCGGTCGGGTTGTGGCAGCAGGCGTGCAGCAGCACGATGGCGTGGGCCGGCAGCGCCTTCAGGTGGGCGATCATCGCGTCGAACCGCACGCCGCGCGTGTCGGCGTCGAAATACGGATAGGTGTCGACTTCGAACCCGGCGGCTTCGAACAGCGCGCGATGGTTTTCCCAGCTCGGATCGCTGATATAGACCTTGGCCTGAGGCAGCAGGCGCTTCAGGAAGTCGGCGCCGATCTTCAGCGCACCCGTGCCGCCCAGCGCCTGGGCGGTGACCACGCGTCCGTCGGCGGTCAGCGCAGCGCCGGCGCCGAACAGCAGATCCTGCACCGCCTTGTTGTAGGCCGGCGAACCTTCGATCGGCTGGTAGCCGCGCGGCGGCGCATTCTTCATGCGCGCCTCTTCGGCCGTGCGCACTGCGCGCAGCAGCGGCAGCTTGCCCGCATCGTCGTAGTAGACGCCGACGCCCAGATTGACCTTGGTCGTGCGGGTGTCGGTGTTGAAAGCTTCGGTCAGACCCAGGATGGGGTCGCGCGGTGCCATGTCGACGGACGAGAAGACAGACGGGTTCATGCGTGGTGCTCCGGAGTGCGTGAGGTGGATGCCTCGAACTGAGGCGGATGCGTCATGTGCTTGAAAGATAGGCGTGAAACGGCGTGCTGTCTGCAGGCATGCGAACTCGTGCGATGCTTCGGCAGTCCTTGTCAGTACGTCTTGTGCAACGCAAAATTCTAACATGTCAGAAATCGCCGCCGCACCCGCGCTGTTAACGTTTGACAACAGCCCCTACAGGCTGCATCAGCCCTTTCCGCCCGCCGGCGATCAGCCGACGGCCATCGTCAAGCTGGTCGAGGGCATCGACGACGGCCTGATGTTCCAGACGCTGCTCGGCGTGACCGGCTCGGGCAAGACCTACACGATGGCCAACGTCATCGCGCAGCTCGGCCGCCCGGCGCTGGTCATGGCGCCGAACAAGACGCTGGCTGCCCAGCTGTACTCGGAATTCCGCGAGTTCTTCCCGGAAAACGCGGTCGAGTACTTCGTCAGTTACTACGACTACTACCAGCCGGAAGCCTACGTGCCGTCGAAAGACCTGTTCATCGAAAAGGACAGTGCGATCAACGAGCACATCGAACAGATGCGGCTGTCGGCGACCAAGAGCCTGCTGGAGCGGCGCGACGTGGTGATCGTGGCGACCGTGTCGGCCATCTACGGCATCGGCGACCCGGTCGATTACCACGCGATGATCCTGCACCTGCGCGAGGGCGGCACGCTGCACCAGCGCGACATCATCGCCCGCCTGGTGCAGATGCAGTACCAGCGCAACGACATGGATTTCCGGCGCGGCGTGTTCCGGGTGCGCGGCGACGTGATCGACATCTTTCCGGCCGAACAGGCGGAAAACGCACTGCGCGTGTCGCTGTTCGACGACCAGATCGAGGAGCTGTCGCTGTTCGATCCGCTGACCGGTCAGGTGAAGCAGAAGATCGGCCGCTTCACGGTCTATCCGTCGAGCCACTACGTGACGCCGCGCGCCACCGTGCTGCGCGCGATCGACGCGATCAAGATCGAACTCCAACTGCGGTCGAAGGAATTCGTCAGCCAGGGCAAGCTGGTCGAGGCGCAGCGGATCGAGCAGCGCACTCGCTTCGATCTCGAAATGCTCAACGAACTGGGTTTCTGCAAGGGCATCGAGAACTATTCGCGTCACATGTCGGGCCGCCAGCCGGGTGATGCGCCGCCGACGCTGATCGACTATCTGCCGCCGGATGCGCTGATGTTCATCGACGAGTCGCACGTGACCATTCCGCAGATCGGCGGCATGTTCAAGGGCGATCTGGCGCGCAAGACCAATCTGGTCGATTTCGGCTTCCGCCTGCCGTCGGCGCTCGACAACCGGCCGCTGAAGTTCGACGAATTCGAAAAGCTGATGCCGCAGACCGTGTTCGTATCGGCCACGCCGTCGGCGTACGAGGCGGCGAACCAGGGACAGGTGGTGGAACAGCTGGTGCGGCCGACCGGGCTGATCGACCCGATGATAGAAATCCGACCGGCCACCACCCAGGTCGATGACCTGCTGGGTGAAATCCGCAAGCGGGTGGCGGTGCAGGAGCGCATTCTGGTCACCGTGCTGACCAAGCGGCTGGCCGAGGACCTGACCGACTACTTCGCCGAGAACGGCATCCGCGTGCGCTACCTGCATTCGGACATCGACACGGTGGAGCGGGTGGAAATCATCCGCGACCTGCGGCTGGGCGAATTCGATGTGCTGGTCGGCATCAACCTGCTGCGCGAGGGGCTGGATATCCCCGAGGTGTCGCTGGTGGCGATTCTGGATGCCGACAAGGAAGGTTTCCTGCGCTCGGAGCGCAGCCTGATCCAGACCATAGGCCGCGCGGCCCGCCACCTCCACGGTACCGCCATCCTGTACGCCGACCAGATGACCGAGTCGATGAAGCGCGCGATCGGCGAAACCGAGCGCCGCCGCAACCGGCAGATCGCACACAACCTCGCTCAGGGGATCACGCCGCGCTCGGTGGTCAAGCGCATCAAGGACATCATCGACGGCGTGTACGACCAGGACGAGGTCGCGCGCGAACTGAAGGTGGCCGAGGAGCACGCCCGCTTCGAGTCGATGAGCGAGAAGGATCTGTCGCGCGAGATCAAGAAGCTGGAGAAGGAAATGATCGAACACGCGAAGAATCTCGAATTCGAGAAGGCCGCCGCGGCGCGCGACCGGCTGTTCAAGCTGCGCAGCGGTGCCTTCGGCGCCTGATGCGGATGCATCCGCCGGCCGTCGGCGCGGGTAACCGGATCATTCGACCGACTGCCTTCGCCACATGAAAAGACGTACCTTGCTGGGCCTGCTGTCCGGCCTGCCGCTGCTCGCCGGCTGTTCCGCCACCGGTGTGATGAATCTGCTGGCGCCGTCCGCCCACCGGCGCGAAGCCGGCATCGCCTACGGCCCGCACCCGCGCATGAAGCTGGATGTCTATCTTCCGCTGGACACCTCGGGCCCGGCGCCGGTCGTCGTGTTTTTCTACGGCGGCAGCTGGAACGCCGGTCGGCGCGAAGACTACCTGTTCGTCGGCGCCGCGCTGGCCGAGCGCGGCATCGTCACGGTGATCCCCGATTACCGGCTGTACCCGGAAGTGGTGTATCCGGCCTTTCTCGACGACTGTGCCGCAGCCGTTGCCTGGGCGATGGACAACGCGGCGGCGCATGGTGCCGATCCCGGTCGGCTGCATGTGGCCGGACACAGCGCCGGCGCCTACAACGCCGCCATGCTGGCGCTGGACGCGCGCTGGCTGGGCAGGCTCGGTCGCGGAACCGACCGGCTGGCGGGACTGGTCGGTCTGGCAGGGCCTTACGATTTCCTGCCCATCGTCAATCCGGACGTCAAACCCGTATTCAATCGCCCGGGTGTCGAAGATCCGGCGCCCGCCGACTCGCAACCGCTGCGGCACGTGTCGGCCGCGGCGCCGCGCAGCCTGCTGATTGCCGCGCGGGAAGACGAACTCGTCAATCCGCAACGCAACACCGGCGGGCTGGCGCAGGCCTTGCGCGATTCGGGTGTCGCGGTCGATGAGCGCTACTACGACGGGGTGAATCACCTGACCCTGGTGGGCGCCTTCGGCCGCCCGCTGCGCGGACTGGCTCCGGTCATCGATGACGTGGCGGCCTTCGTCGGGAAGGCGGTGACGCAACCGCGTCCCTGAGGGTTGTTCAGAGACTCAGCGGCAGTGCAAGACACAGGCGAGTGCCCCCGTTACGGGCCGGCAAGGGCCGCAGGCTCCCGCCGTGCAGATCGGCCACGCGCTGGGCGATCGCCAGGCCGAGCCCGCCGATGCCGCCGCTTTTTCTTTGCAGCGGCGGATCACGCAAGGACTGTCCGCGTTCGAGTCGTTCGATCAGATCTTCAGGCAGCCCGGGGCCGGCATCTTCGACGACGATCTGCGCCAGCACACCGTTGCGACTCAGGCTGACGTGCACCGGCCCGGCGCCAGGTGCGTGACGCATGGCGTTGTCTATCAGGTTGGTCAAGGCGCGCTCGATCAGTTGCAGGTCACCCTCAAGTTCAAGTCTTCCGGGTGGCGGTCCCTGAAGCATGACGGGCGGCCGGGCGCTGTCTGTCAGATCGAATTTCTGCACGGCGTCGGTCACCAGCTCGTCGAGCCGGAAACGCTCCCGGTTGAGCGACTGACCGCTCGACTGCAACGCGCACAGTTCGAACAGCTGTTGCGAAAGCCGGCGCACCTTGTCGCTTTGCGCCAGCGCAGTCGACAGGATGCGATCGAACGTTGCCGGCGGCGACGAGCGGTGTCCGGCAAGTGCTTCGAGCTGACCGTGAAGCGCGGTCAGGGGCGACCGCAGATCATGCGCCACGCCCGCCATCATTTCCCGGTGTGCGTCGCTCTGCTGCTGTTCCCGCGTGCCCTGTGCCCGCAGCCTTTCGGTCATGTCCTCGAAAGCGCGCTCTATCGCCTGCACTTCGTCACCTTGCTGCATCGCGACGACGTCGCTGATGCCTGCGGTACCGGCGTCGTCCTTGCCGAAGCGGCGCATGCGGTGCGCGATGCGATGCAGCGGCCGCGTCAGCCGATGGAATGCGATGACCCCGCTCGCCACGGCGAGCAGCAGCCCCAGCGTGGCTGCGACCGCTGCGCCCTGCCAGACGCGCTGCAGGCTGGATTGACCGGCCACAAGCGTGCGCGCCTGACCGTCGAGCACGATGTAGAGGTAACCGGGCGGCTTGGGGTCGCCGGGTCGCGGTGCAAACATCGCAACGCTGAAAATGCGGGACACGCCGACGTCCATCGGATCGGTGCCGAACAGCGGCAAGGGTGCGCCGTCGAGAAACTGCCGAACCGGAGCCAGATCGACCTGCGGCTGCCGCACCATGCCGGGCTCGCCGATGTAGTGGGCAACGCGTCCGTCGGCGTCCAGCACATAGACCTGAACCCCCGGATTGACGACCATCAGCATCGACAGCAGGGTTTCGCGCGCCGACCGGTCGGCGGCGTCCGCATCAGCCCGTGCAATGTCCGGCCAGTGTTCGATGATGTGACGGGCCAGCCCGTGCGACAGGCGTTGCAGCGACTCTTTTTCGTGTTGTGCCGCGACATGCCGTCCGAGCAGGCCGACAAATGCGCCATAGGCGAGCAGCAGCACCGCCATGGTCACGATGAGACGTGTTGCGAACGAGGGCGAACGGATCACGGCACGGTGTCCTCGAATCGATAACCGACGCCCCAGACCGTCACGATGCGCTGCGGATTTCTCGGGTCGTCCTCGATCTTGTTGCGCAGACGGTTGATGTGCGAATTGACGGTGTGTTCGTAGCCATCGAAGCCGGCTCCCCAGACGCGCTGCAACAGACTGCCGCGACTGAAAGCCTGCCCGGGATGCCGTGCCAGAAAGTGCAGCAGATCGAATTCGCGCAGGGTGAGCGGAATCGGCACGTCATCGCGCGCCAGTTCGCGTCGCTGCGTGTCGAGTCGAAACGCTCCGAAGCGCACGTCAACGGCGACCGCCGGAGCACTGCGTAGCTGTTCGACGCGGCGCAGCAGCGCGCGTACGCGTGCCACCAGTTCGAGCATGGAGAATGGCTTGGCAAGGTAGTCGTCGGCACCGAGTTCGAGCCCGAGCACGCGGTGAGCCTCCGCCGAACGGGCGCTCAGCATGATGACCGGAATATCCGCGTGCCGTGCCTTGAGGTGGCGACAGACGTCCCAGCCGTCCGCGCCCGGCAACATCAGGTCGAGCAGCACGAGATCCCAGCGTTTGCGATCGATGGCGGCGATGGCCTGCAGCCCGTCCGATTCGCGGTGCAGGCGATACCCTGCGCCTTCCAGATGGAGACGCAGGGTACCCGCGATCGCATTGTCGTCCTCGACAAGCAACACATGCTCGTTCATCGGTTTGGCGCCCGGCAGGCTGAAAAATCGAGACTAGCAGGTCTGCCGCCGACTGACTTCACACCGGCGTGAAGCTTGCCGGCAGCGTTCAACCAAGCCGCCGGCGCGCAACGCTGCCGATCATGAGCAGGCCGGCGAGCATCATGGCGTAGGTTTCCGGCTCCGGTACCGGAGCGACAGCGAACGAAATGCGATAAATGCTGGTGTCGGCCGCGAGTGTGCTGTCGAGCGTGTAGCCGGTCGCAGTCGTGAGGCCGTTGTAGGCAGCGAGCTCGGCAAAATTGAACGCAACCACGGAATTCTGCGGCGCGCGCAGATCGTTGTTGCCGACGAACGCCGACGCGGCGGGGTCGAATACCTCGGAGCCGGCATCCCAGATCTGACGGGCCGTCTGGTTGATCGAATTGATGACCAGATTGCCTGCTGCGTCGAACAGCTGGTAGCGCATCGGCGAATCGTTGCCGATGAAGAAATCGTTGCTCGGCACGACCATGGCCGCGAACGTGAAGAACCGGTTCAGCGCGCTGTCAACGGTGAAGGTGGCGCTGCTCGTGCCACCTGGCTGCAACAAGCCGCCCAGCGTGCCGCGGGTTGCTGTCGGGTCGGCTGCGGCGAAGGCCGCCTGCCATGCGCCACCCGCACCGCCCTCGGCGACCGAAATGATGGGCTCGGTCGCGACGCTGCCCAGATTGAAGGCGTCGAAGCTGCCATTGTTGAATCCGAAGTGCAGTGGCGCGAAGCTGATGCCGTTGGCGGGTACGAGGTTTTCCACGGTGACCGTGACGTCGACGAGGGCCGCCTGGGCCGACGACGCGAGGCCGACCAGCACCATGGCTGCCGTGAGACGGGAGATGCGCAATGAACAGGGGAACATGTGGATACTCCGGGATATGTGGGATGAGCCGGACCATGAGCTGCTGGCCGGTGTCCGGATGCTAGGCAGCCCGTATCACCGAGTCCTCACACAAACTTCACCGCGACGGGATGCACGCGTTTCTGCCGCGGCGACGGATTTCACCTCCTGCTGACACCGCTTCAGGAACCGACGACTCTGAAAACGATCCCTTGCCTGACCATGCGCGCCACTTTCATCCGTCTGTTGCTGCTTCTCGCCGTGCTCATCCAGTCGCCTGCATCGGCATTGGAGAGCGGCGCGGTCGTCAGCGCGCGCGCCACCGTCACGATGGTGTCGGCACAGGATGCTGCGCGTGCCGGCGATACGGTCGATCTCGCCCTGCATCTGCGCCTGGCCGAAGGCTGGCATATCTACTGGATGAATCCGGGCGATGCCGGGCAGCCGCCGCGCATCGAGCTGCATGCGCCGGCCGGCAGCAGCGTGAGCGATCTGCGCTGGCCGGT
Source organism: Methyloversatilis sp. (assembly GCF_030698125.1). GTDB lineage: Bacteria > Pseudomonadota > Gammaproteobacteria > Burkholderiales > Rhodocyclaceae > Methyloversatilis. The sequence continues at coordinate 35,813 of NZ_JAUYNV010000057.1, read as the reverse complement.
GCCGAAGCGCCATGTCGACGGGCCGGTGACCACCTTCATTCACGAAGGTGAAGTGCTGCTGCCCTTCAGCGTGACACTGCCGGCCGGCCTTGAAGGCCCGCAGACGCTGACTGCGAAAGCCGGCTGGCTGGTGTGCAAGGACATCTGCATTCCGGAAGAGGGCGTGTTCGGGTTGACGCTGCCAGCGGGTGAGTCGACGCGCAGCGCCGAGGCTCTGCTGTTCGATACGGCTCGCGGCGCATTACCCGTGCAGGCCGGCTGGCAGGCGGCGGTCAGCGCGGATGGCGTGCTCTCGCTGAGCGGACCGGGCGCCGACGCGATCGCCGAAGCTGACTTCCTGCCGGCAGACTGGGGCCAGATTGAACATGGTGCGGCGCAGACGTTGATGGTTGCCGACGGCCGCGCATCGATCGCGTTCAAGCCGGGCGCAGCGTTCGACCCGGCGCGCGCGCTGGCTGGCGTGCTGCACGTGCGCGACCGTGACGGCGTTGCGCAGGCGCTCTGGGTGGCGACGCCTGGATCAGCCATCGAGCGCGCGCCAGCCGTGGTGCTTGCCGCCGGCAACGCGCCATTGCCTGCGCCGGCTACGTTTGAGCCCGGCGCAGCGTCCGCGTCCGATGGCTTCGGCCTCGTGTGGGCCGTGCTGTTCGCGCTGGCGGGTGGCCTGTTGCTCAACCTGATGCCCTGCGTCTTCCCGGTGCTGGCGATCAAGGCACTGTCGTTCGCCAGGCTGGGCGGCCACGCGCAGCGCACGGTGCGTGCGCAGTCGCTCGCCTACTGCGCCGGTGTCGTGACCACTTTCCTGCTGCTGGCCGGCGTGCTGCTCGCACTTCGCACAGCAGGGTTGCAGGCAGGTTGGGGCTTCCAGTTCCAGTCACCGGTGTTCGTGACCGCCATGGCGGCCCTGCTGTTCGTCATCGGGCTGAATCTGTCCGGCGTGTTCGGTTTCGGCAGCGGATTCGCGTCCGCCGGGGATGCGCTGGCATCACGACCGGGCCTGTCCGGCAGCTTCTTCACCGGCGCCCTGGCGGTCGTCGTCGCCACACCGTGCACCGCGCCCTTCATGGGCGGTGCGCTGGCGTTTGCGCTCGCGGCGCCTGCGGTACAGACGGTCGCGGTATTCGTTGCCATGGGCGTCGGGCTGGCACTGCCGTATGCACTGCTCGCATTCGTGCCGGGTCTGGCGCGCCGCATGCCCCGACCCGGTCCGTGGATGGACCGCCTCAAGCAGGCGCTGGCCTTCCCGATGTATGCAGCGGCCGCGTGGCTGGTATGGGTGCTGAGCCAGCAGTCCGGCGCAGACGGTGTGCTGATGGCGCTGGTCGTGTTGTTGTTGCTGGCGCTTGCGGGATGGTTGCTGGGCGTTGCGCAGGGTGGGGCGTCCAGCCCCGGCGCGTGGCGCACCGGGGCACTGGTGGCGGCACTGGTTGCCGCCGTCGGTATCGCGCGCGCGCCCGAGCCCGCCGGCACCGGGCCGTCTGCGGGTGCCGCATCGGCCGGGGCGGAAACATACACGCCGGCGCGCCTGAGCGAACTGCGCGCAGCCGGCAGGCCGGTGTTCATCAACATGACTGCGGCCTGGTGCGTCACCTGCCTGGTGAATGAAAAGGTGGCGCTGTCGACGACTGGCGTACAGCAGGCTTTCGCGACGCGCGGCATCACCTACATGAAAGGTGACTGGACGAGAAGCGACCCGCTGATCACCGATTTTCTGCGCCAGCACGGCCGCGATGGCGTGCCGCTCTACGTTTACTTCCCACCGGATGGCGCGCCGCCGGCGGTACTTCCACAGATCCTGACCGAGCAGATCGTGCTCGACCGGATCGGTTCCTGATCCCTTCACGGAGGAATGTCATGCTATTCAGTTCCCGCACACCCCGCCTGTTGCTGTCCGTGGCAGTTGCACTGGTGCCGGCGGCCGCGCTCGCCGCGCCGAAGGTCGGCGAACCGGCGCCTGCCTTCACCGGAGTCGATGCCCACGGCAAGACCGTCTCGCTGTCCGGACTGGCCGGCAGGACCGTGGTGCTGGAATGGATGAACGACGGCTGCCCCTATGTCGTCAAGTGGTACAAGAGCGGCGAAATGCAGAAGCTGCAGCGTGACGCGACCACGAAGGGCGCCGTGTGGCTGACCGTGGCGAGTTCGGCGCCGGGCGAGCAGGGTCATGTCGATGGCGAAACGGCGCTCAGGCAAACGGCAGACAGAAATGCGTCACCGACCCATTTCGTGCTCGATCCCAAGGGCGTCATCGGGCGCGCTTATGGTGCGCAGGTCACGCCGCACATGTATGTGATCGCGCCGGACGGCAAGCTGGCCTACATGGGTGGCATCGACAGCATTGCATCGACCGACCCGGCCGACATTCCGAAAGCCGAGCCGCTGGCGCGGCTGGCCATCGATCAGGTGCTGGACGGCAAGACGGTCACCAAGCCGGTGACACGCGCCTACGGGTGCTCGGTGAAGTACGCGAACTGAGTTGCTCGACGAGGCGGGATCCGGTGCGCCTGCCCAGCCACGCATCGCAAGTGGAGAGTGACCAGGGCATAGTCATGCCCTGGTGATCAATCGTCAGGCGCTGACGATTTCCGGCCCGGCGTGCAGCCGGTTCTGCGCCTTGACCAACCGCTCCATCGTGCGCAGGTCGCGCCGGTCGAGCTTCATCGCGCCACGCACCCATTCGCGCACCACGTCCTCCAGTTCCTGGTAGGTCAGGCGGATGAAGGCGTGCATCTTGGCGCGCTGGAAGGCACGGAAACCCTTGAGCTGCGGGCTCATGGAGCGCATCACGTTGCGCGCCACCTGCTCGCCGGTGCCGGGCTCGGCCAGATGATCGACCAGGCCGAGCGCGTGCATCTCTTCGGCACTCATGATGCGGGCGTTCAGGATCAGATCCTCGGCGATCCGCGGCCCGGCCTTGCGTGCCACGAGGCTGTAGGCGCCCATGCCCGGGAACAGGTTGAACATCATTTCGGGAAAGCCCAGCTTGCTGCCGCGCTCCGCAATCACCACATGGCAGGACAGCGCAGCCTCGAAACCGCCGCCGAGCGCATCCCCCTGAATCACGGCCATCGACACTGCATCCGCATGCAGACCGGATACATTGTTGTTGATGGCACGGATGCAGGCCTGGGCGTAACGCATCAGCGCCTGCTGGTCACCGGCTTCGACCAGCCGGCGGAACAGGTCGAGGTCGCCGCCCAGGTTGTATACGCCGGGAACGGATGAGCAGTTCAGGAAGAAATCCACCGTGCCCGGCGCAAGTTCCACCTCCTGCTGCTGGGCAACGACGTCCGCCAGCAGTTCAGGCGTGAAGCAGGGGCGGCCGACCGGATGTGCGTACATCCACAGCGCGCGGGTGTCGGCGTCATAGCGCGAGGTGATCAGCGGTGTCGACAGCAGGCGAGGGCCGCGTGGAGTCGCACCGAATGGCACGACGTTATCGGCGTGCACACGCTTTTCATGCGAATGCAGTGGTGTTTCTGCCTTGGCGATGCAGACAGGCAGAGAATGCGTGACGGTTGAGTCTGCGGTGTTCGGAATCGAAGCGTCAGACGGCGCGCACGACGGGCGCACTGCATTGCAAGGGGTCAACAGATCCATTTCAGCCTCCGTCGGAATAGCCGACAAAAAAGCATGCTGAAAAACGCCGCCAATACGGCGAACTGGAGAGGCATTTATTTGCCTTTTATTCCTGCTGTCTGGTGCACGATTCCAGACAGAGTCTGACCCTGTAAGCACATGTTACGACAACACGAGAATTTTTTGCTTGAATATTTGATTGCACCTGCCGGGGATCAATCGGCTGCTCGGCTATAGTCGGACGCAACAGGAGGAATCGATGACAGCAGCCGCATCCGGCACCGAGCAGCGCGAACACAAACTGACCCTGCAGGAGCTTGTCGATGCCATGGTGGCCGATGGCCTGCTGGGCGATGCGGTGGCGCGTACCTTCATGCACGACCGCCGCTACTGGCGGGGCGGAGAGCATCCGCTCGTCGTGCTGGCACAGCAGAAATGGCGCTCGCTGCATCCGCCGCACCGCCCGCTCAATCTGGATGCGCTGACCGAATGGATGGCCGGCTGGAGCGGTCACGAGTACTACCACATCGACCCGCTGAAGGTCGATTTTGCGGCCGTGACCGAGGTGGTGTCGAGCGCCTACGCCAACCGGTTCCGCATCCTGCCGGTCCAGGCATCGGCGCGCGAGGTGGTGATCGCGACCGCCGAGCCCTTCATGAACGAATGGGAAATGGAACTGGCGCCGATCCTGCGCCGGCCGATCCGGCGCGTCATCGCCAACCCGGACGATATCGCCCGTTACGTGGTCGAGTTCTACAGTCTGGCCAAGTCGGTCAAGGGCGCGGCCAAGCGGGGTGACGTCAGCGGTGTCGGCGCGTCGAATTTCGAACAGCTGGTCGAGCTGGGCCGCAGCAACCGGCCGCTCGATGCCAATGACCAGCATATCGTCACCATCGTCGACTGGCTGTGGCAATACGCTTTCGAGCAGCGCGCCAGCGACATCCACATCGAGCCGCGGCGCGACTTCGGCGTCGTGCGCTTCCGGATCGATGGCGTGCTGCATCAGGTCTATCAGATTCCGATGCCGGTACTGGGTGCGATGACTTCGCGCATCAAGATACTGGGCCGCATGGACGTGGTCGAGAAACGCCGGCCGCAGGATGGCCGCATCAAGACGCGCGCACCCGACGGCCAGGAAATCGAGCTGCGCCTGTCCACGCTGCCGACCGCCTTCGGCGAAAAGCTGGTGATGCGGGTGTTCGACCCGGAAGTGCTGGTGCGCGACTTCCGCGATCTGGGCTTTTCCGACGAGGACGCGCGGCGCTGGAAGAACATGACGACGCAGCCGAACGGCATCGTGCTGGTGACCGGTCCGACCGGCTCGGGCAAGACCACCACGCTGTACTCGACGCTGAAGAACCTCGCCACGCCCGAGGTGAATGTGTGCACGCTCGAAGACCCGATCGAAATGATCGAGCCGTCGTTCAATCAGGTGCAGGTGTCGGCCGACATCGGCGTCACCTTTTCGGCCGGTATCCGGTCGCTGATGCGGCAGGACCCGGACATCATCATGGTGGGCGAGATACGCGACCTGGAAACCGCCGAAATGGCGATCCAGGCGGCGCTGACCGGTCACCTCGTGTTGTCGACGCTGCATACCAACGATGCGCCGTCGGCGATTACCCGCCTGATGGATCTGGGCGTACCCAGCTATCTGCTGAACGCTACGGTGCTCGGCGTGATGGCGCAGCGGCTGGTCCGCACCCTGTGTCCGCACTGCCGCAAGCCGGCCACGCCGCAGGAAACCGATCCGCAAGCCTGGAACGAACTGGTGTCGCCGTGGAAGGCGAGCCGTCCGGATCGTTTCATGCAGTCGGTCGGTTGCCTGGAATGCCGCATGACCGGCTACTCGGGCCGCATCGGCATCTACGAAATCCTGCTGATGTCACCGGAAATCAAGAATCTCATTTCGGCCAGCGCCGACATGGCCGCGCTGCGCGAACAGGCTTATCGCGAGGGCATGTATCCGCTGCGGGTGTCCGGTGCGCTGAAGATTGCCCAGGGTGTGACCACACTGGGCGAAGTGATGAAGGTGGCGCCACCGGCCTGAGGCCGGTGCCGTGCTCCGGTGCTCAGTACCCTCCGCCCGGTGGCCAGCCGACACCGACGAAGGGCGGCTTGCGGCCGACCAGTCCTTCCAGCAGCGTCAGTTCCGCGTCCGTGTGGTTGATCAGTCTGGCGGCCGACATCATGTCGCCACCCGGTTTGTCGCGCAGCCACATCGGCTTGTCGTGATGGCGGGTCTGGATGGTTTCGGTCTGGCCTGGATCTCCGGCACGCGCGATGACGGCTTCGCCGTAACACAGACAGAAATAGGTCTGGTCCTCGGCCGTTTCGATGTAGCAGCCGGTACCCCGGATGCCTATCGTGGCAGCCGGTGTGGCGATGCGCCGCTGGCCGCGATCGAACACCGACAGCAGGCGGCCGGTGATGACGCGCATCAGGTCGGCCGCAACGCCGCTGCCGAAGGCGACATGCGAGTTGCCACGTTGCATGAATGCGTCGCGGCCTATCACGTAGATCGCTTCCGACCCCGCGCCAGTGCGCACCGTGTCGCCCGGATGCACCGGCATGCCGAATTTCGCCGGCACGCCGTTGATCGTCACGTTGCCACGGAAGCCGCGCAGACCGGGGCGGTCGTCGCGGGCCAGTGCCTCGCGCACCAGTGTGTCCAGTGCCAGCGGGGCGGTGCTGCCAGCCACCAGCAAGCGCGTCAGCATGCGTCGTCTGTCCATCCTGCTGTCTCCCTGTTGTGTTGAGCGAATTATGGCCTGCGCGGCAGACTGCCGGACGCATTCATCCTGAAAACCTCGGCTGACCGCTTGCCATATTCCTGAAAGCCTGGGTCGTCGCCGCGGTCGTCGTTCTCCGGAACTTCATCCTTTGGGTGAAACCTGAGAGGCCGCGTGCACGGCGCCGATCAACCGGGGTTTTCAGGATCATTTGTCGCCGGCAAGTACTGCGTCACCCAGACCGACGCGACCGCTGCGCAGCACCCGCGCGGTGATGCCGCCATGCCCGCGCATCGCGTTGTAGCCGCCACGGCCCAGATTGCTTTCCATGCGTGAGCAGGGGGCGCAGATGCCGGTGTATTCCAGCAGCGCTTCGCCCAGCTGGAAACGTTGGCCCTTGAGCGCGAGAAGATTGATGCCACTGACCACGATGTTGCGCCGCACCTGTTCCGGGCTGATCGCGTCCGTGCCCAGCAGGCCGGCTACCGACGGCAGGTGTTCAGCCTGTATCAGCGTGACCTGCCGTTTGCCGCCCGGGCTGGCGTAGTGGTCACCTTCCAGCCCGAGTGCTTCGATCACCTGTACCGATTCGACCGGCTGTAGCGGCTTCAATCGTGCCGGCCGCACGCCGATCCAGGTCACGCAGCCCGGCTGGGCGAAGGTGGATGTCAATGTTTTCAGGCTGTCCATGGGCACTCGCAGATATCGGTCAGGAACGGGCGGATGCTACTTCACGCGAACAGCCCGTGCAGATACCAGCGGTGCGGCGGCAGGTGTTCGCGGTAGATCCACAATTGAGCGTGATCGACGCTCAGCGCGACGAAATAGTCGCGCAGCGCGTCGCCCGGACTGGCTTCCCCGTCGCTGTCCCACCAGCCGGATTCGATGCGTTCGGGACCGCTGACCAGTTCGAGCGGGCCGGCGCGCCAGGGCTGGTTGCGGATGGTCTGCAGCAACCGGGGTTCGGGCAGCAGCCAGAGCGGGCGTCTGCCGCCCTGCACAGCGGCGGCCGTGCCCGGACCGGGTTCGACCTGCTGCTGCGATCGTTCCGGCCGGTGGTCGGCGCAGGCGGACAGCGCATATACCCTGTCCGGCCCGAGCCGGGCGCGCAGGTGTTCGATCAGCAACCTGCCGGCTTCCTGTTGCCGGGCGGGCGAAGGTGTTTGCGGGCCGAACAGGTCGTCGCTGCGACCGGCCAGTTCGATCCAGTGCGCAGCCTTCAGGCGCAGCGCACCGACGGCTTCGGGCAAGGCGAGCCGCGCCAGATGTTCGCGCGTCAGCAACGCCATGCGACGGGCGTCGCGCGAGGGCGTGCCCAGCGTCAGCGTCAGTACGGTCGGCGGATGGTGTTCGTGTTCCAGCTCGAGCCGGCAGCTTTCGATGCCGGCATGCACGGCGGCCAGCTGCGTGCAGCAGGCGTTGAACAGCCGGTTGGCCGCGAACAGCAGCACGTCGCTGTCGTGTCGCGGTACCGGCAGCTCAAGCCGGCTGTCGATCTGCGGTGGTGCCTCGAAATACGGCCGCGGGTCAGGTCGCTGGCCGAGTGCCTGGTCGAGCAGGCGACGCAGTCCGGCAGCGTCGCGTCGCGCCAGGGCGTCGCGCGGCAGTTTCATCACCTCACCCACGGTACGCAGGCCGCTGTCGGCAAGCAGAGCGAGCAGGGATGCGTCGGCTTCCATCGCACGCAGCGGCAAGGCGGCCAGTGCTTCGGCCAGAGCGTGATCGTCGTCTGCCAAATATTGACCGGGTGTGGCGCGCGCCAGCCAGCGTGCCGCGCGCGGGGTGGGGGCGCAGGCGCTCAGCGCCTGGAAACCGGCCGCAGCCAGATCGCTGCGCAGATGGCGGAGCAGGGCATCCAGCCCGCCGAACAGTCGCGTGCTGCCGGCGATGTCGAGCAGCAGGCCATCGCTTTCCAGTACCACCCGCGGCGTGTAGCGCAGCGCGCAACCGGCGGCTTCACGCAGTGCAGAGTGTTCGGCCTCGGGAGATTTCGGCCGTACGAGCAGGTCCGGGGCTATTGCCAGTGCGTCGGCCACACCCTGTCCGGGGCGCACGCCCTGTGCCAGTGCCGTCGCGTCCAGCGCGCACACGCGCTGCCGGTACGCCACAGCCAGCGGACGGGTATGTGAAGGGTTGCGGAACAGGGCCTGCATGGGCCAATCGGGAAAGACGAGTGCCAACCAGCGCATGATTTGTCGACGTTCATTTGCGGCAAGGGCTTCATGCGATCAGCGCCAGCGCCAGCGCAGGCGGGGCGGCGCAGCGCGTCGCTACCGTGGCCGATGGCGCATTGAAACGTGTGCCCTGCAGGTAGAGCGGCTGGTTCGCCGGGGCGCCCCGGCGCTTCAGGATGTCGATGCGCAGCACGCCGGCTGCGCGGGCCGACAGCTGCAGCCGCAGTGCCGAAGGCGAGGCCTGCTGTGCCTGCTGCAACGGACGGAACAGGATCAGCGGGATCGCCGCTTCGCGTACCGCCAGTTGCAGCCGTCGCAGCAATGCATTGTCGACGCGGTCGAGCCAGCCGATGACAACCGAACAGACGCCTGAACGCAGTGCCTGGCGGATTGCCCACACCCGCTCGCCCACCGTGTCCGCCCGTACCACAATCAATTGCCGGGTACGTACGCCGGCTGCCGCCAGCGCAGTCACGCCGGGCAGATGGGGCGGCGCCACCCAGAGCCGCCAGTTGCCATCCGCTTCGGCTCCAGCCAGCAAAGGCATCAGCAGCGACAGTTCGCCCTGGCCGCTGCAATCGGTCAGCAATTCGGTCATTTCGCCGATCGGCCAGCCCCGGCCAGGCAGGGCGGCATCCAGCGTGGCATGACCGGTCGGGATGCCGTTCGGCACGACCGGCGACACGTCGCCGGCCCGCCAGAGTGACGGATGCCGGAAAAGGCTCAGCGCTGGCGGGGTCATCGCGTCAGACCGGGCTGCCATTGCGGATCAGGCCGACCACCACGCCCTCGATCACCAGCGGATCGCGTTGCGTATCGACCACGATGGGCTGGAAATCAGGATTTTCGGGCAGCAGTTCGACGTGTGAGCCGAGACGCTTCAGACGCTTCACGGTCACTTCTTCACTCAGGCGGGCGACAATGATCTGACCATTCACCGCCTCGCTCGTGGCATGGATGGCGAGCAGGTCGCCGTCCAGAATGCCGGCGTCGCGCATGCTCTGGCCGCGCACGCGCAACAGGTAGTCGGCGCGCGGCGAAAACATCGCCGGATCAAGCTGGTAACGGCCCTGCACATGGGCATCGGCCAGTATCGGGCTGCCTGCCGCCACCCGGCCGATCAGCGGGATGCCGGGAGATTCGGTCAGCCGGATGCCGCGTGCGCGACCTTCGTCCAGACTGATGACGCCCTTGCGCGCCAGTGCCCGCAGATGGCTTTCTGCAGCATTGGGGGAACGGAAACCGAATGCCTGTGCGATTTCCGCCCGGGTGGGCGGGCTGCCTCGTTCGCTGACGGCATCGCGTATCAGTTGCAGGATCTGTTGCTGGCGGGTTGTCAGGACGCTTGAGACCATGGTTCGGTACAGGAATGTTCGTTGACTGTATTTTTATACAGTTATCGATCACGCCGCAAGCGCTTTGCACTGCGGAAAATGAATTGTCGAGATTTGTTACACGTAAAAATTGGAGTGCAAATGTCAAAAGTGACGACTTTCTGAAAGAGTTTTTATTTCAACCGTATGAAATAAAAGAATTTTTTATTTCATATGCTTGCTTTCAGTCTTTTACGTCAGTCTGCACCCTACGACTTAGGTCATGTGTCCGTGCGTCGAAGTTTCTGACAGTGCTGCATTGCAGCGAACTTCCTGGGGGGCACAGGCAACAAAAAAGCACCCGAAGGTGCTTTCTTGTTGAAAGGCTGAAGCCGATCAGCTCATGCGGCGCTTTGCCATCAGACCGATCATGCCCAGTCCGGCCAGCATCATCAGGTAGGTATCGGCTTCCGGCACTACACTGATTGCCAAATCAATATTTTTCTTTTCGATGAATGCAGCTGTCGGGAAAGAGTTGGGCGGATTGTAGGCAGCCAGGATGTTCTGAATAATGAACGTGGCCGACTTCGACGACTCGTCCAATGTCACGAGCGCTGTCGCGGTCCAGTCGGTGGTGGAAAAATCAAACAACGCATTGGGCGTGAAGCTGCCAGCCACGATCGATGTTGTCGCGATCGGTGATCCAGCCATGTCCATGCCGCGGCCACGCAATTGACCCGTCGCGCTGACGCCTGACCCATCTCCGAAGTAGAAGTAATCGCCACTTTCCCACAGGGAAGCGCCGTTGATAAGGTAATTGTCTTTTGCGGTAACGGTTACGGCAAACGTCGAATTGGTGACCTTGATGCCTTCACCATAGCTCGCGGCAGAAAAACCGGGGCTGCCGGACGGCGTCCAGGAAAGCGTGTTGTCCACCAGCGTTGGCGTACCGAACAAACCGGTCAGTGCGTCATCGTAGGTGACATCGAAAAACGAGCCACTCAACGTGACACTGGCCGCCTGAGCGCTACTCAGGGCGAACATGCTACCCAGTGCTACTACCAATAAAGATTTCTTCATTTCCGTGCCTTTCGAGAAAGTGACAGATCGCAAAACAAATTTTTGCAAGAACGACTGTCTGACACAACCATTTGAGCCGTCTGCAATTGCAACTGCATGAAACGGACTTTCTGTGATTGCCTCGGGTGACAGGCGGTCGATCCCGATGGTTATTAAGCAAGCAGCGTGCCGTCGGACTCCATTCAGAGCTAGGTTCAGGATTATTTCCCAAGCTCATGAAATAAAACGGTTCTCGTTTGTTTCGTCTGAATCGACCCTCGTGTCGCCACGTACTTGATCCGTGCTTCAAGCCCTTTTTGGTGCACAGCAGCGTCAGCTTTTCTTACAGCGCCTTCATGTCTTGTCGGCGGGCAGCGCTGGTAGAATCCGCCGCATCATCCGGGAGCCGTTATGCGCGCCGTGCGCGGCTGGGAGGTGTGCATGCTGAATGCAGGACAACCCGCTCCGCTGTTCGAGCTGCCGGACGCCGATTTCGAGCTGTTCGATCTGCGCGAACAGATGGCGCGGCATCTGACAGTGCTCTACTTCTATATCAAGGACGATACGCCGGGATGCACGGCCGAGGCGATCGAATTCAGCGATCTCGAAGAACATTTCCGCAACTGCGACTGCACCGTCGTGGGGATCAGTCGCGATGAGTTGTTCACTCACGCAGAATTCCGCGACAAGCACGGACTGGCGTTCAGGCTGCTGTCCGATGTCGACGCCGAGGTCAGCCGGCGCTATGGTGCGTGGCGCGAACGCGAGGTCGAAGGCCGGTCACGTTTCTGCATGACCCGCTCGACCTTCATCATCGACCGGAAAGGTGTCATACGTTACGCGCAATACGGCGTGAATCCGCGCGGGCACGCAGGAGAAATCCTCGAATGCGTGCGCGCACTCCATACGAAAGGAATCAGGAATGCTCATCACCAAGGACTCGGTCGTCACTCTTAAATACAGCGTGACCGATCCGGACGGAAATCTGGTCGACTCGGGTGCTGCGCCGCTCGCCTATCTGCATGGCGGTTATGGCGGCATCTTTCAGCCGATCGAGGAAGCGCTCGAAGGCCAGACCGTCGGCTATGAAGTGGTTGTCAAGCTGCAACCGGAAGATGCGTTCGGCGAATACGACGAAGAACTGGTGGAGATCGAGTCGCGCTCGAACTTCCCGGAAAACATCGAAGTCGGCATGCAGTTCGAGCGCGTCAGTCCGGATGGCGAGGAAGAAGGTCTGTATACCGTCACCGACATCACCGATGACCGCATCGTGATCGACGGCAATCACCCGCTGGCCGGCACCGCACTGGTGTTTTCCTGCACCGTGGCCGAAATCCGCAAGGCGTCTGCGGAAGAGCTGACGCACGGTCACGTGCACGGCGAGCACGGTCACCAGCACTGATCCTTCCCCGACGGGCGGCCGTTGCGCGGCCCGTCTCCCCCGACTCCGTCACGGAGTTCCAGTTTTTCCTTTCCGGGAGCATTCATGTCGCGCGTGCTGGTCACCGGGGGTGCGGGCTATATCGGCTCGCATACCTGCATCGAACTCATGTCGGCCGGCCACGATGTGGTCGTGGTCGACAACCTGTGCAACAGCAAGTACGAGTCGCTGCGGCGCGTCGGACAGATTGCCGGTCGCCCGGTCGAGGCGTTCGTGCAGGCCGATGTCCGTGATCGCGCTGCGCTGCGCGCGGTGTTCTCGGCACACGCGATCGACGCGGTCATCCATTTCGCCGGCTTGAAGGCGGTCGGCGAGTCGGTCGCCAAACCGCTCGAGTACTACGACAACAATGTCAGCGGCACCGTGGCGTTGTGCGAGGTGATGGCCGAAGCCGGCGTGAAGACGCTGGCCTTCTCGTCCTCGGCCACGGTCTATGGCGATCCGGCATCGGTGCCGATCCGTGAGGACTTTCCGACCGGCCCGACCAACCCTTACGGATGTTCCAAGTGGATGGTCGAACACGTGCTGCGCGACCTCAGTGCAGCCGATCCTTCGTGGCGCATCGCGCTGCTGCGCTACTTCAACCCGGTCGGCGCGCATGAATCCGGCCTGATCGGCGAAGACCCGAACGGCCTGCCCAACAACCTGATGCCTTACGTGAGCCAGGTGGCCGTCGGCAAGCTGGCGCGGCTGCGCGTGTTCGGCGGCGACTGGCCGACACCCGACGGCACCGGTGTGCGCGACTACATCCACGTGCTTGATCTGGCGCAAGGTCATGTGCGGGCCATTGACTACCTTCAGAAGCAGACCGGCCTGCTGACGGTGAATCTGGGCACCGGGCGCGGCTACAGCGTGCTGGATGTCGTGCGTGCCTTCGAAATTGCCAGTGGCCGGCCGGTGCCGTACGACATCGTCGAGCGCAGGCCGGGTGACATCGCCCAGTGCTACGCCGAACCCGGCCTCGCAAACCGGCTTCTGGGCTGGGTTGCAGCGCGGGATCTGACGCAGATGTGCGCCGATGCTTGGAACTGGCAGCGCAACAACCCGGAGGGCTACGCCTGACAAGGCTTTGCCGGAACCGGGTCAAAAACGGGGTTCCGGCGCGATAGATGGCGGCAGAAATTTCGTGTTAGATCGCGTTGTAACCGTTTTGACATCTTCACCCAATCGACCCGGGAGAGCCTTCATGCACTTGCAAGCCGTGTTCGAAAAAGCCCACGCCACAGCCAATGAATCCAGCGCGGAAATCTTCCGCCAGTTGCTCGACGCACTCGAACACGACGCGCCTTTCGACCTGCAGCAGCTGTACCGGCTGTCCTACGGCGATTTCGATATTGCACTCAATGCACTGCGCGAGTGGCGTTCCCAGCGCTACGTCTGGATGCTCGAACACGAGGGCGTCCAGCCCTGGCGCAGCCACCTGAGCTGAACCCTGCCTGCGCGGGACCTGTCACGGCATCGTGATGGGGCTGTGTTAACCTCGGCTCATGCTTCGCTGTTCACGTCTTTCCCGCGGTTTCACATTGATTGAGCTGATGGTGGTGATCGCCATCATCGGCGTGCTCGCCACCATGGCCATGCCGATGGTGGAACTGGCACGCGTGCGTGCCGACGAATCCGAACTGCGCACCGCGCTGCGGCAGATCCGCACGGCGCTCGACGACTACCGCAAGGCCTGGGACGAAGGCCGGATCGAGAAGAAGGTCGGGGCCAGCGGCTACCCGCCCAGCCTCGACGTGCTGGTCAACGGCGTGACGGACGTCAAGCAGCCGAACGACGTCAAGATCTATTTCCTGCGCCGCCTGCCGCGCGACCCCTTCCACACGGACAAGAGCACGCCGGCGGAACAGACCTGGGGGCTGCGCAGCTATGCCAGTCCGCCGGACGAGCCGACGCCGGGTGCCGACGTGTTCGATGTCCATTCGCTGTCCGGCCGCACTGGCCTGAACGGCATCGCCTACCGGAACTGGTAATGCGCAAGTCCCTGTTTTCACGCGGCTTCACGCTGATCGAACTGCTGGTCGTCATGGCCATCATCGCGGTGCTGCTGACGCTGGCCGCGCCGCGCTACTTCGAACATCTCGACCGCTCGCGCGAAGCCACGCTGAAGCAGACGCTGGCGGTTACGCGCGATGCGATCGACAAGTTCCGCGGCGATCGCGGTGCGTATCCGCAAAGCCTGCAGGAACTGGTCGAACGCCAGTATCTGCGCAAGTTGCCGTTCGACCCGGTGACCGACAGCGCCGACACCTGGATCGTCGTGCCGCCGCGTGACACCGCGACCGACAGCGGCGTGGCCGATCTGAAGAGCGGGGCCGAAGGCACGTCGCGCGACGGCACGGCCTTTTCCGAGCTGTGATCCGATGAGCAGGCGCGTGCGCCGGTCGACGTCGCAGCGGGGTTTTTCCTATCTGCTGCTGCTGTTTGCCGTCGCCGCCCTCGGTATCGCCAGCGCCGGCAGCGCGCTGATGTGGAGCACGCTGGCGCAGACCGAACGCGAGCGCGAACTGCTGTTCATCGGCGGCGAGTTTTCGCGTGCGTTGCAGCGCTACTTCGACGCGTCGCCCGCCGAACCCAAGCGCTATCCCGCCACCCTGCAGGATCTGCTGGAAGACAAGCGCCAGCCGACGCCGCTGCGCCATCTGCGCAAGCTCTATTTCGACCCGATGACGCGCAGTCAGGACTGGGGCCTGGTCATCAGCGGCGGGCAGATCCGCGCGGTGTACAGCAAGTCGGAACAGCCAGCCCGCATCACCGTGCTGCCGGCCTGGGTCGATGCCACAGGCGACAAGGTCGCCAGCGCGCTGAAAAATGCCGCACCGGCAGCGGGTGCCGGCGTGCCGCCGAGCGCGCTGAGTGCCACGCCGGTGGCGCGCGGCAAGCCCGGTGAGCGCCGCCATGCCGACTGGTTGTTCGTGCCGATGCCCAGCGGCGGCACGGCGACGACTGCCGTAGCAGGCGGAACCGGAACTGGCGGGGCCGCAGGCGATTCGTCCGATGCAGGGTCGCCGACCGACCCTGCCAGCCCGTCAGCCACGCGCGGCCGATCGCTGCAGGAAATCTATACCGGCGGCGGCGGGCCGCAGTGAGCGGCGCCCGATCGGTGAATCAGAACAGCCAGGCGGCCAGCGCGATGCCCAGCATCATGAAGGCGATGGCCACCTTGGCGACTGCGGCCAGCAACATGCCCAGCCAGGTGGCCAGCCCGACGCGCGCCGCCTGAAGCGCATCGCGGCGGGCGATGAATTCGCCGATCGCCGCGCCCGCCAGCGGCGCAAACAGCAGGCCGATCAATCCGCCGAACAGCCCGACCACGGTGCCGATCGCTGCGCCGACGAGTGCCAGCGGACTGGCGCCGACCCGCTGTGCGCCGATCACGCTGGCCGCGAAGTCGATCAACCAGGCCAGTACGGCGAGGGCGCCGAGCACGGCGAGTGTCACGCCGCCGATGCGCTGGAAATCGTCCAGCCAGGCCACCATCAGCAGGCCACCGAACACCAGCGGAATGCCGGGCAAGGCGGGCAGTACGACGCCGGCCAGTCCGACCAGCACGAGCAGGCTGGCGATCAGCCACAGGAGGAGGTCGGCTGCGCTCATTGCGCGAAGGCCGAGACAGCGTCGTCGACCACGGCCAGCAGGTTGCGCGACCGCGCATGGACCGCGCGCAGGCGGCTGGCATCGTTGCCGCAACCCTTGACCATGCGATGCAGCGATTCAAGTGCTGCGCGGCTGCCCAGGGCGTCCGCTTCCGGTGCGAGGCGTTCCAGCGTGAGCGCGATGTCTTCCCGCAGTGGCAGTGCAGCGTGGCGGCGCGGATGCACGATCAGACCATCCAGCCCGAAGCGGCAGGCCTGGAAGCGGTTGTAGGTGTACACGAGGTAGTCGTCCTCCAGGGGATCAGGTTCGTCGCCGACCAGGATGCTGCAGCACAGCGCCTGCAGATAGACCGCGATCGCGGCAGCGCGCTCCACGGTCAGCGGCGTGTCGCACACGCGCAGCTCGATCGTGCCGTATTCCGGCTTGGGCCGGATATCCCAGTAGAAATCTTTCATGCTGCGCACGATGCCGGTGTCTTCCATCTTCGAGAAGTATTCGCGCTCGAAGCGCACCCAGTCGAGCACGAAGGGCGCGCGTCCGCTGAGCGGAAAGGCGAACACCGAATTCAGCCGCGCCGAATCGAACAGCGTGTCGCTGCCCTGCGAAAACGGCGACGACGCCGACAGCGCGATGAAGTGGGGTACGTATCGGTTCAACGCGTGCAGCACGCGCAGTGCGCTGTCGGCGTCGGGCATGCCGATATGGACATGCTGGCCGAACACCGTGAATTGTTTCGCCAGATAGCCGTACAGCCCCGACAGGTGCTGGAAGCGCGGCGTCGAGAAAATGCGCCGCTCGGTCCAGTGCTGGAACGGGTGTGTGCCGCCACCGCACAGCGACACATTCAGTCGCGACGACGCGGCAAGCAGCACGTCGCGCATCGCTTCGAGCTGCTTCAGCAGGCCGGCGTGATGATCATGGATGTCGGTTGCCACCTCGATCATGCAGTCGGTCATTTCCGGCTTGATGTCACCCGGGAAACGGGTGCGCTGCGCCAGTTCGAGCAGATCGGTCGCCGCCGAGGCAAGGTCGCGATCGTGTTCGCCGACCAGTTGCAGCTCCAGTTCGACGCCCATGCTGAGCGCCGACGAGGCGTGGAAGGTTTCGAGTGGCATCAGGCGCGCTCCTCATGCTGCGTTTCGCCGGCCAGCATCAACGCCCACTGGGCGAACAGCGGGCCGACGAATTCCATCACGATCACCATGCCGGCGATCGCCGACAACGCGCCGTCGGCAAGACCGAAACCGGCGCTGCGACTGTATTCGAGCAGCAGCAGCGCGAAGGTCGACAGCGGCGCCAGCGCGAATCCGGTCAGCGCTCCCTTGCGCGTGCTGGTGCCGCTGATATGGGCGAACGCAGCGCTCGCCGCCACCTTGGCGGCAATGCGCCCGGCGGACATCAGCACCGCCAGCGCCAGCGCAGCTGCGGTGGTGGGCCAGGTCGCCATGCCGGCAACGAACACAAAGAGGAACACCGTCAGCAGATCGCCCAGCACGCCGAAATTGCGCTGGGCCGGCGTCAGCAGCAGTTTGCGGCGGCGGATCAGCACGCCCAGCGTGAGCGCGGCGAGCAGCGGCGACACGTTCACGCCCTGGGTCAGCAGCGTCACCAGCATGACCGCCAGCGCGAACACCGTCGTCACGCCGCGTTCGTCGGCGCGCAGCCGGCGCAGCAGCCAGGGCAGCGGAAAACCGACCAGAATGCCGCAGCCGACCGATACCGCGAGGATGGCTGCACTGTTCCACAGCGCATTGACCAGGCTACCCGACGCCAGCAGTTGCCAATAGCCGATGGCGCCCTTCATCAGCAGCACCGAAAGCAGGCAGTTGATCGCGCACAGGTGCAGCGCGCGCTCGGTCACCTGGCCGGAGCAGCGCAGGTCATTCACCACCCGCACCAGTGCGGCCGGAGACGTGGCGACCGACAGTGCGCCCAGTACCATGGCGATATCGTCCGGCTGACCCATGGCGAGTGCGATGCCGCGCACCACGAAGAAGGTCAGCAGCGATTCCGCGATGCCGCTGACCAGCAGCCACGGGTTATTGACCAGCCAGCGCAGATTGATGCGGTGACCCAGCTCGAACAGGAACAGGCCGAGCGCGAAATTGGCCAGGAAGGACAGGGCGGCAGTGGTTTGCGCGTCGGCCTGAACGGTGTTGAGCGCGCTGCTGACGATGCCGGCCAGCGAGTAGGCGCACACCCGCGGCACGCCCAGGCCGCGATGCGCCAGTTCGCCCGCCAGCCACGCGGTTAGCAGCACCGCCGGCCAGCCGACCAGTTCGAAAATGCGTCCGGCTTCGAATATCAAGGCTTTCCTCCTGTCGGCCGCAACGGCCTGCAAGTGAAAGGATCCGCACCTCGCAGGGCACGGCGGCGGACTTGCAGCGCCCGCTCAGGCCTGATCGCGGATCACGACCAGGCCTGAACGGACCCCGGGGAGGAAGGGCGGGCCGCTTCAGTCACGGCCTCTCGTACGATTCGGCTCAACACCTGACCGGCAGGCACCGGTCAGTCATGCACTGGAGGGATCGCCGGAAGGGCGACCGCATCACATCGTGGCGACCGGAATCTTGCCGATCCGCGCCTGCCATTCCTTCGGCCCGGTGTCGTGCACCGAGGTGCCGCCGGCATCCACCGCCACGGTGACCGGCATGTCGACCACGTCGAACTCGTAGATCGCCTCCATGCCCATGTCTTCGAACCCGAGCACGCGCGCACCCTTGATCGCCTTCGACACCAGATAGGCGGCGCCGCCCACCGCCATCAGGTAGGCGCTCTTGTGCTTGCGGATGGCCTCGATCGCGACCGGGCCGCGCTCGGCCTTGCCCACCATCGCGATCAGACCGGTCTGCGCCAGCATCATTTCGGTGAACTTGTCCATGCGGGTCGCCGTCGTCGGGCCGGCCGGGCCGACCACTTCGTCGCGCACCGGATCGACCGGGCCGACGTAGTAGATGACGCGGTTGGCGAAATCGACCGGCAGCTTCTCGCCCTTCGCCAGCATGTCGGCAATGCGCTTGTGCGCGGCATCGCGGCCGGTCAGCATCTTGCCGTTCAGCAGCAGGGTCTGGCCCGGCTTCCATGACGCGACTTCCGCTGGCGTCAGCGCATTCAGGTCGACCCGCTTCGAATTCTTGGTGTCCGGCTGCCAGGTCACGTCCGGCCAGTCTTCCAGACGCGGCGCTTCGAGCACGGCCGGGCCGGAGCCATCGAGATGGAAATGCACGTGCCGGGTGGCTGCGCAGTTCGGAATCATCGCCACCGGCAGCGACGCGGCATGTGTCGGGTAGTCGAGAATCTTCACGTCGAGCACGGTGGCCAGACCGCCCAGCCCCTGGGCGCCGATGCCCAGCGCGTTCACCTTCTCCATCAGTTCGAGTCGCAGCTCTTCGACGCGCGTGAGCTTTTCGCCGCGCGCCGCCTTCTCCGCCAGGAACTGGATGTTGATCGGCTCCATCAGCGATTCCTTGGCTAGCAGCATGGCCTTTTCCGGCGTGCCGCCGATGCCGATGCCCAGCATGCCCGGCGGGCACCAGCCGGCACCCATGGTCGGCACCGTCTTGAGTACCCAGTCCACGATGGAATCGGACGGGTTCAGCATGACCATCTTCGACTTGTTTTCCGAGCCGCCGCCCTTGGCGGCACAGATCACCTCAACGTGGTCACCCGGCACGATTTCGTAGTGGATGACGGCCGGTGTGTTGTCCTTCGAATTCTTCCGCGCACCTGCCGGGTCGAGCAGCACCGAGGCGCGCAGCGTGTTGTCCGGGTGCAGATAGGCGCGCCGCACGCCTTCGTTGACCATGTCGGTCACGTTCATCGTGGCGTCCCAGCGCACGTTCATGCCCACCTTCAGGAAGACGACGGCGATTCCCGTATCCTGGCAGATCGGGCGGCGACCTTCGGCGCACATGCGCGAATTGGTCAGGATCTGCGCGATCGCATCCTTCGCCGCCGGCGACTGTTCGCGTTCGTAGGCCGCACCGAGCGCCTGGATGTAATCGAGCGGGTGATAACAGGAAATGAACTGGAAGGCGTCGGCGATCGACTGGATGAAGTCGTCCTGACGGATGGGCTGGCTCATGGGAAAGGTCCTCTTGAAGCGGCCGCGGGTGGCGGCCAGTCACGACGCTCAGTGATGCTGCTTGTTCAGCAGCAGCGTTTGCGTCATCAGCTTGTCGGTGTAGGCCATGGCGAGTGCCGACAAGACGAACACCATGTGGATCACCACCTGCCACAGCACGACGCGGTCGGTCAGCTGTTCAGCGTTGATGAAGGTTTTCAGCAGGTGGATGGCTGAAATGCCGATCAGCGCAGTGGCCAGTTTCACCTTCAGCACGCCGGCGTTCACGTGCGACAGCCATTCCGGCTGGTCCGGGTGGTCTTCGAGGTTGAGTCGGGACACGAAGGTTTCGTAGCCGCCGACAATGACCATGATCAGCAGGTTGGCGATCATCACCACGTCGATCAGGCCCAGCACGATGAGCATGATGTCGTTTTCACTGAGCGACCCGATCTTGTGGATCAGGTGCGACAGTTCGACCATGAACAGGTAGACATACACCGCCTGAGCAACGATCAGACCGAAGTAGAGCGGCGCCTGCAACCAGCGGCTGGCGAAGATCATGCTTTTTAGAACACGTCCAAGATTGAGCATATTTGACGCAAGTCGGGCAAAAGATCGAGCGCGATATTACCATCCGCACTTGACGGTCTCGGCGGGTACCCCTGCAGTAAGGGGGTTGTAAGCCCTCCGGGCTGTAATAAATGGAATTCGAGCGCACCCATGCGCCTGACTCAGGCCCACAAGGCCGTACTTGTATTGCTGCGTGAGCCCGCAAGCGTGCAGATTTTGATTCGATGGAGGAGGTTGTATGTCCGAAGCATCCGAAGTTCACGTGTATCACCCCCCGCAGGCGCTGGTTGACGGCGCCGCCGTGTCCGGCATGGACGCCTATCGCGCGCTGTGTGCCGAAGCCGAGCGCGACTACGAAGGCTACTGGGCGCGCCTGGCGCGCGAACACGTGAGCTGGCAGACGCCGTTTACCCGCACGCTGAATGAAGACAACCGCCCGTTCTTCAAGTGGTTCGAAGACGGCAAGCTGAACGTGTCCTACAACTGTCTCGACCGCAACGTCGAAGCCGGTCTGGGTGACAAGACAGCCATCATTTTCGAAGCCGACGGCGGCGCCGTCACCCGTGTCACCTACAGCGACCTGCTGGACCGCGTGTGCAAGCTCGGCAACGCGCTGCGCGCCAAGGGCGTGAAGAAGGGTGACCGGGTCGTCATCTACATGCCGATGTCGATCGAAGGCATCGTTGCCATGCAGGCCTGCGCCCGCATCGGCGCCACCCACTCGGTGGTGTTCGGCGGCTTTTCGGCGCAGTCGCTGCGCGATCGCATCAGCGACGCCGGCGCAGTCATGCTGATCACCGCCGACGAACAGTGCCGCGGCGGCAAGAACATTCCGCTCAAACCCATCGTCGACGAGGCTTTCGGCATGGGTGGCTGCGAAGCCTGCTCGACGGTCATCGTCTACAAGCGCACCGGTGGCACCTGCAACATGGTCGCTGGCCGCGACGAGTGGCTGCACGAAATCACCGAAGGCCAGGCCGCCGACTGTGCCCCTGAATGGGTCGATGCCGAACACCCGCTGTTCCTGCTCTACACCTCCGGTTCGACCGGCAAGCCCAAGGGCGTGCAGCACTCGTCGGGCGGCTATCTGCTGCACGCCATCCTGACGATGAAGTGGACCTTCGACATCAAGCCGTCGGATGTTTTCTGGTGTACCGCCGACATCGGCTGGGTGACCGGCCACACCTACATCACCTACGGCCCGCTGGCCTGCGGTGCGACCGAAATCGTGTTCGAAGGCGTGCCCACCTACCCGGACGCCGGCCGCTTCTGGAAGATGATCCAGGACCACAAGGTGAGCGTGTTCTACACCGCGCCGACCGCCATCCGTTCGCTGATCAAGTCTGCCGACGCGAATGTGGCCGTGCATCCGAAGAGCTACGATCTTGCCAGCCTGCGCATCCTGGGTTCCGTTGGCGAGCCGATCAATCCGGCCGCCTGGGAGTGGTACTACGAAAACGTCGGCGGCAGCCGCTGCCCCATCGTCGATACCTTCTGGCAGACCGAAACCGGCGGCCACATGATCACGCCGATGCCGGGCGCCACACCGATGGTGCCGGGTTCGTGCACGCTGCCTTTCCCGGGCATCCAGGCCGCCGTCGTCGATGAAACCGGCAACGACGTACCGTGGGGGCAGGGCGGCATCCTGGTGGTCAAGAAGCCGTGGCCGTCGATGATCCGCACGATCTACGGTGATCCGGACCGCTTCGTGAAGAGCTACTACCCGGCCGACTTCCAGGGGCGTTACTACCTGGCAGGCGACGGTGCGATCCGCGACGCCAAGACCGGCTACTTCACGATCACCGGCCGCATCGACGACGTGCTGAACGTATCGGGTCACCGCATGGGCACGATGGAAATCGAATCCGCGCTGGTGTCGCACCCGCTGGTGGCCGAAGCCGCCGTGGTCGGGCGTCCGGACGATCTGACCGGCGAGGCCATCTGCGCCTTCGTCGTGCTGAAGCGTTCGCGTCCGACCGGCGATGAAGCCAAGCAGATCGCCACCGAACTGCGCAACTGGGTGGGCAAGGAGATCGGCCCGATCGCCAAGCCCAAGGATCTGCGTTTCGGTGACAACCTGCCGAAGACCCGCTCGGGCAAGATCATGCGCCGCCTGCTGCGCTCGATCGCCAAGGGCGAGCAGATCACGCAGGACACCTCGACGCTGGAAAATCCGGCCATCCTCGAACAGCTGGCGCAAGCCCTCTGATCGAGCGCTGACGCCCGGCTCCGGCCGGGCGTGCAACACTCAACCCGATCACACCGGGGCGGGCGCCGTCACACCGGCGCCCGCCCCGGACTGACCTGACGCCGTCCAATGGCCATCGCGGCCTGACTGCACCGAACATGCTGCCGAGCACACGCTGATGCAGTTGTCCGAACGCCACCGCGAATACTGGCGCAGGAACCTTCGCGTCACGCTGGTGCTGCTCGTCATCTGGTTCACGGTCACCTTCGTACCGGTGTTTTTCGCCCGCGAGCTCAACGAATGGTCCTTTCTCGGCTGGCCGCTCGCCTTCTACATGGGCGCCCAGGGCTCGCTCATCGTCTACGTACTGATCATCGGCTACTACGCGCGGGTGATGAACCGCTTTGACCGCGAGTACGGCGTGAACGAGGACGTCTGACCATGCCGCAGAGGCAGTCGGCGTTTTACCGCCAGCTCAAGAAGATGTACGCCTGGTACGCCGGCGGCTTCGCGATATTCGTCGTGCTGCTGTCGCTGGCCGAAGGCATGGGCATGTCGTCGCGCTGGATCGGCTATGTGTTCATGTTCGCCACCATCGCGCTGTATGCCGGCATCGGCGTCATGAGCCGTACCGCCGACGTGTCGGAGTACTACGTCGCCGGCCGGCGTGTGCCCGCCATGTTCAACGGCATGGCGACCGGCGCGGACTGGATGTCGGCGGCGTCCTTCATCGGGCTGGCCGGCACGCTGTACTTCGGCGGTTATCAGGGGCTCGCCTTCGTCATGGGCTGGACCGGCGGCTACTGCCTGGTGGCACTGCTGCTCGCGCCCTATCTGCGCAAGTTCGGCGAATTCACGATTCCGGATTTCCTCGGCGCGCGCTATGGCGGCAACGCGGCGCGCATGATCGGCGTGTTCGCCACCATCCTTGCGTCGTTCACCTATGTGGTGGCGCAGATCTATGGCGTCGGCCTGATCACCAGCCGCTTCGTCGGGCTGGAATTCGAGGTCGGCGTATTCGTCGGCCTGGCCGGCATTCTGGTGTGTTCCTTCCTTGGCGGCATGCGTGCCGTCACCTGGACCCAGGTCGCCCAGTACATCATCCTCATCGTGGCCTATCTGCTGCCGGTGGTCATCCTGTCCACCAAGGTCACCGGCGTGCCGGTGCCGCAGGCGGTGTATGGCAGCGTGCTGAAGAAGCTCACGACGACCGAGCAGACGCTGTTTTCGTCGCCGCGCGAAATCGAGGTGAACGCGATGTACAAGGCGCGCGCCGAAGCCTTCGACGAAAAGATCAGAGGTTTGCCGGCTTCGCTCGAAGGCGAGCGCGCCGCGCTGACCATCCGGCTGGATGAACTGAAGCACGAAAACGCCTCGGCGAAGGACATTTCGTCGGCCGAAAAAGCGCTGAAGTACATGCCCAGGGACGAGGCCGACGCGCTCAAACGCTGGACCGAGGGGCGCGCTGCTGCGGCCGCCAAGTCGGCGCCGCCGCTGCCGCATACCGCCGCCCACGCCGGGAGCGATGAGGCCGAATCGAACCGCAAGCGCCTCAATTTCATCGCGCTGGTGATCTGCCTGATGATAGGCACCGCCTCGCTGCCGCACATCCTGATGCGCTACTACACGACGCCAAGCGTCAAGGAAGCGCGCGAATCGGTGTTCTGGTCGCTGTTCTTCATCTTCCTGCTGTACGTCACCGCGCCGGCCTACGCCGTGTTCGCCAAATTCGAGATCTATACCAACCTGGTGGGTTCGACGATCTCGACCTTGCCCGGCTGGGTCGCCTCGTGGGGCAAGGTCGGGCTGGTGAAGATCGAGGACATCAACGGTGACGGCATCCTGCAGCTGGCCGAACTGACCTTGAACACCGACGTGATCGTGCTCGCCACGCCGGAAATCGCCGGTCTGCCCTATGTGATCTCCGGTCTGGTTGCCGCCGGCGGTCTGGCCGCTGCGCTGTCCACCGCCGACGGCCTGCTGCTGACCATCGCCAACGCCATGTCGCACGACGTCTATTACAAGGTGATCGACCCGAACGCGTCGACCCAGCGCCGTCTGGTCATTTCCAAGGCGCTGCTGCTGGTGGTTGCACTGGTCGCCGCCTACACCGCCTCGCTGAAGCCGGACAACATCCTGTTCATGGTCGGTCTGGCGTTTTCGATCGCGTCGTCCGCCTTCTTCCCGGCGCTGGTGTGCGGCGTGTTCTGGAAGCGTGCCAACAAGGCCGGCGCCGTCAGCGGCATGGTGGCCGGCCTCGGCATGTGCCTCTACTACGCATCGCTGACCCACCCGTTCTTCGGCGGCAGCATCGCCAACGCCTGGCTGGGTATCGAGCCGATCTCGTGCGGCTTCTTCGGCATCCCGTTCGGCTTCGTCGTGCTGGTCATCGTCAGCCTGCTGACCCCGCCGCCAGACACCGCCACGCAGGAGCTGGTCGAACACCTGCGCTACCCGCGCCTGCCGCATGACCGCGTCGATCCGCCGCCTGCGCGCAATCCGGGCCCCTGACGGCCGCGCCCGGGCGCTTTCTGCTATAGTCGCGCGCTTCGCGGAGAGGTGGATGAGTGGTTTAAGTCGCACGCCTGGAAAGCGTGTTTAGGTGAAAACCTAACGCGGGTTCGAATCCCGCCCTCTCCGCCAGACATGCAGTAAAGACGGGCCTTTGCGGCCCGTTTTCTTTTTCTCCCCCCTTTTTACCCCCTTTGGCGATCTTGGGGCTGTTAGTCGTCTGCGCTGTACAACTTGTCAGCCATTGACGAATTCCTCAATCTCGCGAACGGTTGCCAGAACATCGCCCAGGCTCGGGACAGCGCCGAACACCATACCGCTCATTGCGCCGTAGTCCTTTCCCAGCGCTTCAAGCATGGCCGGTGAGGGAGTGAGCGTCAGCGACCCCGGGACAGCCGTATCAAGGCCGAGATCGGTGCTCCCGAAGAACACACGTGCGTGTCTTGCGCAGTCTTGTCCAAGACCGTGATCGTTCAGCCAGTGCTGTGCATTTTCCGTCTGCATCAGGCGATACACGTCGTAGTAGTGGCGGGAGACTCGCTGGCCACCATGGCGCAGTACGCCTTTTCGATCATGCCATTGACGAAGGCCGTGCAAGATAACGATCTTGTCCCAGAAGGTGCGTTGCGGTTGCACGGTGACGATGTTCGGCACCAGAAGGTCGATACCGGGAATGTCGTTGGCGACGTACGGCGTGGCACTTGCCAGCGTATGGGGGTCCAGTGCTGACTTGGCTCCTGATTCGATCTTCACTGCGGAACGTACATAGCTGTTTTCATTCCTGGATGAAACGGAGGGATACCAGAACAGCAACGTTTGGCGATCCGGGTCTTCCGGGTCGGGTTCCAGGCGGAAGCGTTCTTGGTCGAAGACGTCGGCGGCCCTGCGTAATAACTGATCAAGCAGTGGGCCGTTGATGAATTCCTGACATGCGTTTCGGATGCTATCGAGGCGCTGTCGACGTTTATTGCCGCTGAGGGCATCGAGTTCCAGGACATCGGCAGGTTCGCCGAGGTCATCCCGGAACACAGTAATGTCAATGTCCTCGGAGAAGCGGGAGATCAGTCCGAACGCCTTGGACAGCGATGTGCCGCCTTTGAACAGCAGGCGCGGCCGGTTGCTGTCGAGTCCGTTGAACAGGGCATCCAGCGTCCAGCACACCCAGAAGTCCTTTTCGACATTCTGGATTGCCGTACCCAGACGGGCGGCAGTACTCAGAAACAGATCGCGGCGCTCGGCTTCGCTCGCAGTAATGACCGTTTCGTAAGCGGGATTCATGTCGGGCCTCCTGCTGCCCGCCCACCCGTCGTCACGTCTCTTTGAGGAGAGTTCTGGTCCGCAGCAGAAGGCGCGGGGTCGAAATCCGGAAGGGTTCGCATGAATTTCTGCATCCAGCCGGGCAATGCGGCGAATCCCTGTTGCAGGTCGTGGCGTATGGCTTCGCCGTGCTGTGGGTCTTTGAGCAACAGGGCGATCCTGCTTCGAATGCGGTCACCATCCCCGGCAAGGGTGTCTTTGAGCCATTGCAAGGCCTGGACAACACGCATGGCAGGGCGACCCGCCCAGCAGAGGCGGCTGGGGGCTGCCTGCTTGAAGTCGATCAGCAGGTTGTCCAGCTTGATCGGACGCCTGCGCGTATCGGTATAGACCGTCACCCGGGCAGGAACGGCATCGCTCAGGCCTAGATCGTTCGCAGCCGTCATGCCGTCGACGAGGATCCGTAGTTGATCACGCCGGGCAATGGCATCCACGACTGCTTGATAGTCAGCGGTGCTTTGGCGCTGAGTCAGGCGATTCAGGGCAGGGCGATCATAGAGACCGCGGTCGATCCTGCGCAGCATTCCACCTGACACCATGCGTTGCAGCGCCTTGTCGATGGCATCGCGTGTTCCAAGGTGCGCAAAGTCGGTGGGTACCCAGACGTAGCCGGGACCCGCTCGATCAATCATTGATGTGATGCGGTTGCTTAAATCTGAAATGCGAATCTCCTGTCCGAAAACTATGTACATTTTTCGGACAGGAGTCAAGAAGTTTGTCCGAAAAACATAGTCAACTTTCGGACAAAAGGGGCTCTGCAGCTTGATGAGCGTGCTCGGGTCGATGATCGCTTCGGCCTCAATTCTCCTGAGGAAGGTCAGAATCCGGTTTGTTCTGCCGTGGGCAATCGAGCTCTGTTCGCCCGGATGCTTCTACATGCCTTTCAAACGAGCCGTCATCAAAAGGACGAAGAAGGTCGGGCGCTTCCCCGGTGAGCGCGGCCATCAAAAGTCCATGAGCGACACACGATCCTGGGCGCGTTGGATCGCATGGGCTACGCGGGGCGCATGACCGGTCACGGCTTCCGGGGTATCACCCTCACCCTGCTGCACGAACAGGGCCCGCCACACGAGCACATTGAGCTTTATTTGGTCCATCAGGAGCGCAACCAGGTCAGCGCGTCTTACAACCACGCGATGAACTTGCAGCCGCGAGCGCAGATGATGCGGGCATGGAGCAATTACCTTGATGCGTGAGCGGCAGGCAATGTGGTGCCATTCAGGGGAAATAGGCTTGGTCGTGTGCTCTGCGGGAAGGTGTCGGCCCAACGCCTCGTCGAAATTTGTTACAACGTTCTTTGCGCGCCACAATAGGGCCGAAAAGGAGAACGTGCATGACAAGGGAGTCAGCTCAATCGACAGAGGCGGGTACGCCTGAAAATTCTGCCGTTTCAGAGGCGCCACCGCCCACAGTTCGATTGCAGATCAGTGCGGCGAAAAAACTGAACCTCGCAGCCTTCCAAAATGCAGTACCCGCATTGCACGAACTGGTCATCGTCAATGAGACCCCGTCTCCGATCAGCGAGTTGACCGTTCAACTGGTTTCCCAGCCCCCGTTTGTAAAGCCTCGCGTCTGGAACGTGGAATCGGTGGGCGCCGGCGAGAGCTATCACCTTCGTGATCTCGACGTGCAGTTGGATGGCGCCCTCCTTTCGCGCTTGACCGAAGCAGAATCGGCTTCGCTGCATTTCGAACTGCGCAGTCGCAAGCAATCGGATGAAATCTTCGCAAGGCACGAGTCCACCGTAGAACTGCTGGCACGCAATCAATGGGGCGGCATTGGTCATCTGCCAGAAATGGTGGCGGCGTTCGTACAGCCGAACGACCTGGCGATAGACCGTCTGCTCAAGGGTGCCGCTTTGGCATTGCAGACGGGTGGAAAATCCGGTTCGATCGACGGCTACACCCATGGCTCAAAACGGGCATGGGAGTTGGCGTCGGGCATTTGGGCTGCTGTGCTCCAGCGCAAGCTCAACTACGCACTGCCGCCCGCCAGTTTTGAACACACTGGGCAGAAGGTTCGCAGTCCTTCGCAGGTGCTCGATGGCGGCTTGGCCACATGCCTTGATCTTGCGCTGCTGTTCGCTGCGTGCCTGGAGCAGGCACACCTCAACCCCTTACTGGTATTCACCCGTGGTCACGCATTCGTCGGTATGTGGCTTCGGGATGAAGAGTTTTCTACCTCCGTGGTCGATGACATCACAGCGGTGAGAAAGCGTTTGAAGTTGCAGGAGATGCTGGTCTTCGAAACAACCCTCGCGGCCCAGGGCCAAGCTGTGAGTTTCAGCCAGGCCATCGCCAACGCAAACCGTCAGTTGTCGGAGGAGGAAGAAGACAAGTTTGAACTGGTCATCGACGTGAAACGCGCGCGCATGTCGCGTATCAAGCCACTGGCTCAGGCGCACGCTGTCGCTGAGGCTATGCCCGTCGACGTGGAACCAGAGGCACCGATCGGCATTGAAGACGCTCCGGACCTCCCCGACGAGGCGATCACCGATACGCCGATATCTGAACTCGATCCCAAAGACAGACTGGCTCGGTGGCAACGCAAACTGCTCGATCTGTCGCTCAGAAACGCACTGCTTAACTTCAAGCAGGGGAAGAAGGCGCTACTGCTGGACGCGGCTGCGCCAGAACTGGAAGACACCCTGGCAGAAGGGCAAACGATCAAACTCCTGCCCAGCCCAGCATTGATGCAGGGCCAAGACCCTCGAAGCCAGCAACTTCACGAAGCCAGAAGCCTTGAAGACCTTCGCAAAGCGCATGCAAAAGACGCACTGAAGCGCCGCGAGGTCTTCATACGGCTGGAAGATCAAGAACTGGAAGGACGTCTGGTCGAGTTGTATCGGGCCGCTCGTAACGCAATGCAGGAGGGCGGCTCCAACACACTTTTCATCGCGCTCGGTTTCCTGGTCTGGACCCGCCCTGACAAACCGGACATCCGGGTCAAAGCTCCTTTGATCCTGCTGCCGATCACGCTGAATCGAAAAAGCGCCCGGTCTGGGTTTACGCTGCAAGAGCATGAAGATGAGGCGCTGTTCAATCCGACGCTGGTCGAGATGCTTCGGCAGGACTTCCAACTGGAGTTGGGCATTGCCGCTGGCGACCTGCCTCGTGATGAGTCCGGCCTGGACATTGCAGGCATCTGGAAGCGAGTTCGCGGCGCCATCAAGGACATCCGAGGCTGGGAAGTCAGCGAAGATGTCGTGTTGTCGCTGTTCTCCTTTGCCAAGTACCTGATGTGGAAGGACTTGTCTGACCGCACCGACGATTTGCGCAAGTCGCCGGTGGTGGCGCACCTGATCGACTCGCCGCGCGAACCCTATCCCTTCACAACGCCCTTCCCCGAGACCCGCAGGCTGGACGCCGACTACCCGCCACAGCAGGTGTTCAGCCCACTCCCAGCAGACTCGTCCCAGCTGTCGGCCGTCATGGCTGCGGCCAGGGGCAAAGACTTCGTTTTGATCGGTCCGCCTGGTACCGGCAAGAGTCAGACCATTGCCAACCTGATCGCGCAGTGCCTGGCTGAAAACAAGCGCGTACTCTTCGTGGCCGAAAAGATCGCTGCGCTGGATGTCGTCTTCCGCCGCCTGCGCGAAGTGGGACTTGGGGAGTTCTGCCTCGAACTGCATTCAAACAAGAGTCGCAAGCTCGACGTTTTGAGCCAGCTCCAGAAGTCCTGGGAGTCCAAAGGTGAAGTAGACGCTGCCACCTGGGAAGCCATGGCCCGGCAACTGGGTCAAGTGCGCAAGCAACTGTCTTCCTATGTTGAGCGCCTACACCACCGCCACAGCAACGGTTGGACGATCTTCAAAGCCATCGGGTGTGTCGTCGGCGACGATGCGCTGCCGGATCTGCGATTCAGCTGGGCCTCTCCCCGTGCGCACGACGAAGCTGCGCTGGCCGAACTGCGCAATCTCGCTCGCAGGTTGCAGGCCAACGCGGCGGCGGTTAGCCCAGATCAATTGCTGACCGGTCCGCTGGTGCCTGTGCACGTCACGGAATGGTCCGCAAAGTGGCAGCAGGAAATGGTCAGGTCCGCACAGACGCTGCAGACGACCAGCCGTGATTTCCAGGCTGCAGCTCAAACTCTGGGGCAACTGCTCGGCATGGAATGGCCAGCACTGCATCGTCAAACCCGGTCGGCGCTCGGTGTACTCGCCAAGGCCTTGCCTCAGGCATCGTCTCAAGACTGGAGCTTCGGCGCGCTGCCGGACAGTGAGGTCATCTGTGCCGCCTTGAAAGCCGGCAATGATCTGCTCGGCCAACACCGGGAAATCTCGTTGAAGATGTCCGCTCCGTGGCCGGCAGAGCTGCAGGCTCGCATGACTCAGGCGCTCGACTTGCTCGACAAGCACCGAAACCTGCACACAGAACTCGGAACACCCTGGCCGCCTGCCGTCAGCGATGAGATCGAACGTGCGGTGCAGTTGATCGAGGAAATGAGCCAACTGCGCGCAGGTCTTTCTGTGAAGTACGGCGCAGGTGTAGGACAGCTCAATGTGTCGCAGCTGCAGCGCGATTGGGCCAAAGCCGACAAGGCATTCTGGCCGATGTCTTGGCTAGGCAAGCGAAAAGTGCGCGGCGCGCTTGAAAGTGTCATCGAGGGCACGGGTGAGCCGCGTGTCGCCGATGATCTGTCTGTGCTCGTGCGCATGAAGAGCCTACTTGAAGAGGTCCAGCAACTGAACCCGGGTGCTGCGGCTGAAGGCTTATGGGCGGGCGTCAAGACCCGGGTTGATCACGCCCGCAGCGCATTGAAGGCCAATATGGCTCTGCATGCCGCACGCATGCGAAAACCCTTTGCGCTGGAGGATCTGGACGCTGCATCAGAGGGGTACTGCGGCGAGCGCTGGACACGCGAGGTTCAACGCCTGAAGACCTTGTTGGACCTGGACCATCGCTTGACCGAGTGTGCATCGCTCTCAGAAAGCAGCCATGGGCTTTGGCAAGGGCACAACACCGATTCCGCAGTTCTTCGTTCAGCGCTCGCGTTTGAGCGCGAACGATTGGTCTTGCATCAGAGGGGCATGTTGCAAGCATCGCATCAGGAAGTGGCCGAAGGGCGATGCGGCCCCGCTCTACAACAACAGCATGAGTGGTTGCAGAGACGCGGATCGGTGGAAGCACGGTTGCTTTCCATGACAGGACTCGCGACCGAGTACCCTGGTGTCTGGAGTGCATTGGATACCGACAGCGACGGTATCGAGCGAGCATTGAAGTTCCATGCCTTGCTGAAGGCGGGCCTGTCTGGCCTTGGACTGGACCCCTCTGCCGCAGCCGCGGCGCGTCGCAGCTTGCATCAGGTGCTGGCAACTCGTCGCTCTGAACTGGGTGACTCGGGCGTGATCGGGCAAGCTTGCCGCGGGGTCATGGAGAAGCTGACAGAGTTCAACAGTGCGACAGACCAGTTTTGCAACCACGCCGCACAACCAGACACCGTTCGCCGCGCGTTCGCAGACCTTGAGCCCTTAGAACTGGCTGAGACGGCGGTGCAATTAGAGGCACATCACCACGGCCTGCACGCATGGTGCGCCTGGCGCCATGCTCAGGTTGATGCACGCCATGCAGGATTTCCAGCGCTGGTGGGCGCTATCGAAGCAGGTGACGTGACCCCAGCGCAGGTGCCGGCAGCGTTCGAAGTGAACTACGCCCGCTGGTGGCTCGCAGAAGCGGTGGACGAGGACGAGGTTCTCAAGCGCTTTGTCTCCGCTGAGCACGAGCTTCGCATTCAGGCGTTCCGCGCCTTGGATGACGAGTTCACCAAAGTGTCCCGCGAGTGGATTCGCGCCAAGCTGTGCGCCAACCTGCCGGCGACCGACGGCATCCAGCGCAACAGCGAGTGGGGCATCCTGCGCCACGAGATCACGAAGAAAAAACAGCACAAGCCGCTGCGCCAGCTCCTGCAAGAAATTCCGTCGGTGGTGCTGCGGCTGACCCCGTGCCTGCTGATGAGCCCGCTGTCGATCGCGCAGTACCTTTCGGCCGAAGCCAGCAACTTCGACCTGGTGGTGTTTGACGAGGCGTCGCAAATCCCGGTGTGGGACGCCATTGGCGCCATGGCCCGTGGCAAGCAGGTGGTGATGGTCGGCGACCCGAAACAACTGCCTCCCACCAACTTCTTCGGCCGCAGCGACAGCACCGACGGTGACGACGATGTCGTGGAAGGCGACCTGGAGAGCATCCTCGACGAGTGCCTGGGTGCCAGCCTGCCCACGCGCAACCTGTCGTGGCACTACCGCTCGCGCCACGAAAGCCTGATCGCCTTCAGCAACCACCGTTACTACGGCGGTGGCCTCGTCACCTTCCCGTCGCCGGTCACCGACGACCGAGCCGTCAGCTTCCACCTGGTGAATGGGCGCTACGAAAAAGGCGGCGCCCGCATTAACCAGCCAGAGGCCCATGCCTTGGTGGCCGATCTGGTGAGCCGACTCAAGCGCCCAGGCTTTCGGGAATCGGGCATGACCATCGGGGTGGTGACTTTCAACTCTGAGCAGCAAGGCCTGATCGAAGACTTGCTTGATGGAGAGCGCCGCAAAGACCCCGGCTTGGAACCCTACTTTTCCGAAATGGAGCTCGAGCCGGTGTTCGTGAAGAACCTGGAGAGCGTGCAGGGTGACGAGCGAGACATCATGTACTTTTCGATCACCTACGGGCCGGACATGGCAGGTACCGTGTCGATGAACTTCGGCCCACTGAACCGCGACGGCGGCGAGCGACGCCTGAACGTGGCAGTGACGCGCGCCCGGCATGAATTGCGTGTGTTTTCCAGCCTGCGGGGCGAGCAGATGGACCTGTCGCGCACCAAGGCGGCCGGCGTGCGCGACCTGAAACACTTCCTGGAGTTTGCAGAATTCGGGCCGCGCGCACTCGCGGAAGTACACCACGGAAGTCAAGGCGGCGTCGAGAGCCCTTTCGAAGCCAGCGTGGCCACGGCGCTGGGGCGCAAGGGTTGGCAGGTGCACACCCAGATCGGTGCATCGTCGTTCCGCGTGGACCTGGGCGTGGTGCACCCCGATTTCGCGGGCCGCTACCTCGCGGGGGTGGAATGTGACGGCGCAACCTACCACCGCTCCGCCACCGCGCGTGACCGGGACAAACTGCGCGAGCAGGTGCTGCGTGGACTTGGCTGGGAGATCGTGCGCATCTGGTCCACCGACTGGTGGGTGAACCCGGGTGGTACGCTGGAACACGTGCATGCCGCGCTGATCGAGTTGCTCGAAAAGGATCGGGAACGCCAAGCTGCCGATGTTGAGACACCGTCCGATGAACCGGTACCCGCGTCGAGCGACGACGAAGCAACGCCCAGTCTCCAAGCGGTCAAGGAGGCCGATGCAGCCATCACGGGCGCGGCAGCAGGCCTGCGCCCATTGGCCGGCGATGCCCATGAAGTGGCGAATGAGCAAGCCGGAGCGGCCTACGCCCGGTCGGCATCCACGCCGACAATGCCTGTCTTCGGGAGCGACCATACCCAAAGTGATCGTCGCTTTCAGGCATCGCTGCCCACCGACGCGGTGCCACCCGGCGCCATTTCTGCCGACCTGTTCTACGAGACAAGCTACGACGCGGTGTTGCAGCCGATGGTGGAGTGGGTCGTGCAGCATGAAGGACCGGTGCTGGACGCGGTACTCGCGCGGCGCATTGCACGAGCGCATGGGTTCCAGCGAACGGGAAGCCGGATTCAGGATCGGGTGGAGCAGATAGCCCGACGCTTGTTTGATGCGACAGAGGAAGCCGGTGGCACGTTCTATTGGCCGCGCGGTTTGAAGGCAGGCAGCGATGTCGCCTACCGATGGCCAGCTGGCGACGATGGCACACGGGGAGTAGGCGAAATCTGCATACAGGAGTTGGCGTCGCTTGCGCGTCGGGTTCTGGACTCCGGGAGAACCGGGGAGAGCGCGGTAATCGCCGTGGCGCGAGAAATCGGACTAATGCAGTTGCGTGCAGCAAGCAGAGAGCGGCTCGTGGCGGCGATTGTCAGTGCCGGATGTATGTATGTGACACAGGCCGCCGATTGAAAATTGATACACCGAGTTGAGAAGATCGGGGCATTTGGAATCCCGGTGATCACAGACGAGGTGTGTGTGTGGAAAGATCGAGGTGTTGAAACGACTCGACCAGCGTCACGGCGCTGCAGAAGGATATCGGGTATGGAGGGGCCATCGGGATGGAATCTCATGAAATCAACTTATCATCAACCCCTCCGGCTTGAGCGATACCTTTGCGCTGGATGCCGTGAAACGGGCACAGTGGGCCGCGTTCCTGAAAAAGAATCGGCTGGTCGTACTGGACCCGGTCGAGGTGGTCACCCTGCTGCGCGATGAGTTTCAGAAACTGCAAAAGCAAGGCTGAAAGGCCTGGTGGTACTTTTGGTGGTATTCCGAAATTCAGATCGAGGAAACCTGAGATTTCATGGGGCTACTGGGCGCTGATGTGAATGACGACCTCCAGCCAACAATGAGTCGCAGAGCGTCCCAAGACCAGGGCCGTCACACTCGGATGTCATCGTCTGACCGAGATATGCCAATTGACACCGCCGCCCTGAATTGTCGTTCACATTCATGAACTTGCACGCGCCTCTTGTGCACCCTGCCAGAATCGCGTCCACTCTCGCCCTTTGGGCGTACGAAATGGGCACAGCGAATGGACTCGATCTGATGAGCGCGTTGCAGCAGGTGGTCGACCCGCGCCGACCCAGCAACCGTACGCGGCGCGACTTCCAGGAGATTCTGGTGATTGCCGTGTGTGCCGTGCTGTCCGACTGTGACACGGTCGAAGACATCGCCGAATGGGCCGCAGTCAAGGAATCGTGGCTGCGCCGCTTTCTCGTGCTGCAAAACGGCGTGCCCTCGCAAGACACCTTTCTGCGCCTCTTCCGGTTGATCGACCCGAAGCAGTTCGAAGGGGCGTTCCGCCGATGGGTCGGCGGCATCGACACCGCCGGGTGGTCAGATCGCCGTCGATGGCAAGACCCTGCGCGGCTCGGCCGACTCGGAACACGGGCCGGTGCACATGGTCAGCGCCTTTCATACCGATCTGTCGCTGGTGCTCGGTCAGGAGATGGTTTCCGGCAAGAGCAGCGAAATCACCGCGATCCCCGAATTGCTGGCGGCACTGGACCTGGGTGGGTATCTGGTCAGCATCGACGCGATGGGCTGCCAGAAGGCAATCGCCGAGCGCATCGTCGCGCAGGGTGGCGACTATCTGCTGGCGGTCAAGGGCAACCAGCCGACCTTGTTGCGCGTGATCGAAGATGCCTTCATCGAC
>NZ_JAUYNV010000056.1 GCF_030698125.1 Methyloversatilis sp. | reverse complement strand
CGTAGGAGCCTGCCCTGCAGGCGATTCCGGTCTTCGAGATGCGACGTCACGTGATCAACGCGCCTATCGCGGACAGGGTCCGCTCCGAAGGGCAAGATTGTCGCTGTTTTTCGTAGGAGCCTGCCCCGCAGGCGATCCGGTCTTCGAGATGCGACGTCACGTGATCAACGCGCCTATCGCGGACAGGGTCCGCTCCGAAGGGCAAGATTGTCGCTGTTTTTCGTAGGAGCCTGCCCTGCAGGCGATTCCGGTCTTCGAGATGCGACGTCACGTGATCAACGTGCATATCGCGGACAGGGTCCGCTCCTACGAAGGGCAGGCAGCGTCACGACTTTCGTAGGCGCCGTCCCACGGTCGGCCCTGCATGGCCGACCGGCTCCACGGGCGGCGAGCCGTGCTCGCCGAAACCCCCGCTCCGCCCCCGCAGGCGATTCCGGTCGTGAACGTGCAATATCGCGTGTCTTACTTGCGGCGCAGCAGGAAGGCAAATTCCTTGTTCGCGTCGCTGCTTTCAAGCAGCGTGTTGCCGGTCTGGCGTGCAAAGGCTTCGAAGTCGCGCACCGCCCCGGGGTCGGTCGCGACCACGCGCAATACCTGACCGCTGCTCATCTCTGACAGCGCCTTCTTCGTGCGCAGGATGGGCAGCGGACAGTTCAGGCCGCGCGCATCGAGTTCCTTGTCGAATTCCATGTCTGCTCCGGTTGCTCGGGTCGCGATGAAAGGAGCGCGAGTTTACACCTGTCGGCGCGGGCCGGTGTTCACAGCCCGTCGCGCTTCAGTTCGGCCAGCTTTTCGCGCAGTTGGCGCAGCCGCGCGTCGACGACAGACTGCTGATAGAAGTCGCCATCGGCCGCGCGCTGAGCGATTTCCAGCTGCTCGATTGCCGCCTGATACTGGCCGTTGAGCGCATAAGCTTCGGCCTGCGACCGGTGCTGCGCCAGCCGCTGGTCGAGCAATGCATGGCTGCGGGCCTGGTAGCGATACAGGCGCGGGTCCTGGGTGTAGGCCAGTACCTCGTCATTGACGAGGGCGAGTGCTTCGGCCGCGCGCCGGTCGGCGAGCAGCGCCTCGATCAGGCCGTAGGTGAGCGCACGCGAACGCGAACGCTTCAGGCCGTCGCGAAAGCGCTCGACGGCGCCCTTGGCATCACCCGATTCGAGACTGATCAGGCCGGCAAGGTTGTCGAGCATCGGCGATTCGAAGCGCTCGGCGCGCAGGCCATCCACCTCTTGCTGCGCGCGGGCGAAATCGCGCTTGCGCAATGCGGCGTGTGCCAGCCCGAACCGCGTGGCGAGCCGGATGCTGCCCTGCACGTCGCGCAAGCGGTTGTCGAACTCGGCAAACGCCTCCCTTGCATCGCCTTCGTAGGCCCGCAGCTTGGCGCGCACCAGCAGAAAATCGAGGCTGTCCGGCACCTGCCTGTAGGCCGTTTCCTCGATGCGCGCGCTGGCGTCGGTGATGCGTTCGACCGTCAGCGGGTGGGTGCGCAGATAAGCGGGCGAATTGCTTTCGTAGAAGCGCGCCGAACGCTGCATGCGCTCAAAGAAGGCAGCCATGGCGCGCGTGTCGAAGCCCGCGCTGTCGAGCATCTGCAGGCCGATGCGGTCGGCTTCACGCTCGAAATCGCGCGTGTAGGCAAGCTGCGAGGCGACGGTCGCCGCCTGGCCGGCAATCAAGGCGCCCTGCGCGACCTGCGAGTTGCCGCGCGCGGCCAGCACCGCAATGACCAGCGATGCCAGCGCAAGAATGGTCGATTGACCGCGATTGGAAAACTGGCGCGCGATGTGACGCTGCGTCACGTGCGAAATTTCGTGCGCGATGACCGACGCCAGTTCGGATTCGCTCTGCGCGGTGACGATCAGTCCGCTATGCACGCCGATGAAGCCGCCCGGCCAGGCAAAGGCGTTCAGGCTCGGATCGCGCAGCGCGAACAGTTCGAAGTCCTGCGTCGATCCGGGCAGCTTCTCGGTGAGCCGGTCGGCAAGGTGATTGAGGTAACCATTGATTTCCGGGTCATCGATGTACGCGCGCTCGCGCACCCGCATGTCGCGCCACAACGCAAGTCCGATGCGGTTCTCCAGCGCGGGTGACAGGTCAGCCTGGGCCGAATCGCCCAGATCGGGCAGCGGTTGCGCGGGTACCGACAGGGGCAGCAGCAGCAGCGCGACGACTGCGGTGCGCAGCTTGCGGCGGGTGAAGAAGTGACTCATGGCGATGCTATGATAACGAAGCAAAGTGAACGATCGTTCGGTTCCGGTACCTCGGCCTGCACGTCGCTCCACAGCCGACACGGCCCGCTTCACAATAGGCAGGGCGCCACCTGCCATGTTCCACAGGCATTGCCAGACAGTCATCCTCACCCATTCACGCCTACGCTCCCGATGTCATCGATTCCGGTTGGTTCGCACTCACTGCTGCTGATTGAAGACGTGCCCGAAGATGTGAAGCTCGTCACTACGGCGCTGCGTACCATCGTGCCGGCCAATCAGATCAAGGTCGTGCCATCGGGCGAGGAAGCGCTCGACTATCTGTTCGGGCGCGGCAACTACGCCGGACGCGATACCCGTTACCAACCCGCGCTGATCATGCTCGACCTGACGCTGCCGCGCATCAATGGCATGGAGGTGCTGCGCCTGGTACGCGCCGACCCGCAGACGCACGTGTTGCCGGTGGTCGTCGTGTCCGCCTCCTCGCAGCAGCGAGACATCCGCACCGCAGCCCAGCTTGGCGCCAACAGCTTCGTCCGCAAATCGCTCGACTTTGTAAGCTTTTCCGAAACGCTGACGCTGCTGGCCCGCTACTGGCTCGAACTGAACATCCAGCCGCCGCATCCGTCGGCGATGGCGCGCTGAGGCTTCGAACCTTGAGTGCCGACAAGCCGCTGCCCCCTCAGCTGACTCCTCAGTTGACACATTTCGATGCCGAAGGCCAGGCCCACATGGTCGATGTCGGCGACAAGGCGCACACCACGCGCGTGGCGCGCGCCGCCGGGTCGATCACCATGCTGCCGGCCACCTTCGAACTGGTGCGCGACGGCACCGCGAAGAAGGGCGACGTATTGGGCGTGGCGCGCATCGCGGGCATCCAGGCTTCGAAGCGCACGTCCGACCTGATTCCGCTGTGCCACCCGATCGCACTGACCAAGGTCAGCGTGGACTTCACGCTCGATGCATCCGGCAGCGCCGTGCATTGCGAAGTTACTGCACGCACCACGGGGCAGACCGGCGTCGAGATGGAGGCGCTGACCGCGGTCAGCGTGGCCCTGCTGACCATCTACGACATGTGCAAGGCGGTGGACCGCGGCATGCAGATCGGTAACATCCGCCTGCTGGAAAAGGCTGGCGGCAAATCGGGGCACTGGCAGGCGGACTGAATCGACCGCGCCGCCGCAAGGTGACGAAGCGGGGCCTTTTCGTTCTACCATCGATGCCTTCCGGGCAGTGACGCCCGATGCGCAAGGACAGTCATGGGCCGGGAAACGGAACTCAAGCTGGCGCTCGCCGAACACGGATGGCGTGCCTTCTCGCGGCACCCCTTGCTGCGCCAGGCGATCGCTGCGCCGCAGACGCACACCTTGCGCAACCTCTATTTCGACACGCCGGACTTCCGCCTGCGCGAGCAGCGAGCCGCGCTGCGGCTGCGCCGCGTCGGCAGGCGATGGCTGCAGACGGTCAAATGCGCCAGTGCCGCCAGTGCTGGCCTGTCTTCCCGGCCGGAGTGGGAACAACCGTTTACCGGCCTGTTCGATTTTTCGCAGGTCGATGACGCCGCACTGCGTCGCCTGCTCGAAGGCATGCGCGACCGCGGCTTGCTGGCGCAGGTGTTCGAGACGAATTTCGAACGGCGCGAGTGGCGCTTCGCAGCAGGCGACGGCGAACTGCTGTTGATGGCCGACCGCGGCATGATCGAAGCAGCCGGGCGTCGCGACAGCATTTCCGAACTGGAACTGGAACTGGCCGGCGCGCCGATCGAAGCGCTGCTCGACCACGCCGACACCCTGGTGCGCACGCTGCCTCTGCGTGCCGAATCGCGCAGCAAGGCGCAGCGCGGATACGCACTGATCGAAGACAAGCCGTGTCAGCCGGTGCGTGCCACCCGTTCGCCGGTCGATCCGCACGGCGGCGCACGGCATGCGTTCCGCGCGGTCGCGCTGGATTGCATCCAGCACTATCAGTCCAACGAAATCGGTGCCCTGCAGTCCGATGCGCCGGAATTCATCCACCAGATGCGGGTGGCGCTGCGCCGCCTGAGAAGCGCGCTGCGTCTGTTCGCGCCGGCGCTGCCCGACGGCATGGTGGCCGATCTCGCATTGCCGCTGCGCGCGCTGGCCGGTGATCTCGGCGAGTTGCGCGACCGCGACGTACTGCAGTCCGAACTGCTTGCGCCCGTGCTTGCGCACAACGCTGACGATAATCTGCACGCACTCGATACGGCGCTGCATGCCACCCGGCAGCAGGTGCGCGACCGCGTTCAGAAGGCGCTGCAGGACGGCCGGCAAGCCAGACTGATGATGGCGCTGCTGCGCGCGCTGCACGAACTGCCGCCGGATGACGACGGCGATCTGCGCACGCTGGCCCACAAGCGCCTTGCCCGCGCCCACGCACGCATGGTCGACGGCTGCCGGCACGCAGCCGATGGCGATATCGCTGCATTGCATGCGCTGCGCATCGACATCAAACGCTTGCGCTATGCGATCGAGTTCTTCGCACCGCTGCTTGGGCCACGCAAGACCAAACGGGCGATCGGCGCGCTGATGCAGGCGCAGGAAGATCTCGGCTTCCTGAACGACCTGAGCCAGGCCGGCCCGCGCCTGCTCGCCGCCGCCGGCGACGACCCCGACCTCGTGGCTGCCGTGGCGCTGATCGCACGTCATCACCGGTCGCGCTATCGCAAGATCGTCAGCGACGCGCCGAAGCTGCTGAAACGCCTGTCGCGCATGGCGTTGCCGCGCTGACATCGCCGTGCATTCATTCCACTGTCACGCCCGACACGCACACTGCGGCGCGCCCTGAAAATGACGGAGGAGACAGACATGGAACTGATACTGTGGCGTCACGCCGAAGCGGTGGATACGCTGCCCGACGCCACGCGCCGCCTGTCCAGCCGGGGCGAACGCCAGGCCGCGCAGATGGCCAACTGGCTCAAGCCCCGACTGCCGAAACAGACGCGCATCCTGGTCAGCCCTGCCACCCGCTGCCAGCAGACCGCACAGGCACTCGGCCTCGATTTCGAAACATCCCGCCTGTTGTCGACCGACAACTCGGTCGCCGACCTGATCGCCGCCTCCGAGTGGCCGACCGGCGGCGGCGCGGCACTCATCGTCGGCCATCAACCCACGCTCGGCCAGCTCGCCGCACTGCTGCTGTCCGGTCAGGAAGCGGACTGGACGGTGAAGAAGGGCGCGGTATGGTGGTTCAGCAACCGGGTGCGGGATGGCGAGACGCAGACGGTGTTGCGGGCTTGCCTGGGCAGCGATCTGATCGAGCCCTGACCCGCTAAGGCGGCGGGAATATCACACCCTGCAACCAGAACCGGGGCTGAAAATGCCCGACGCCGGTGAGGGCTAGGGTTTGGGTTTCCCACGGTTCCAGATTGGATAACTCAGGCCAGATGGCCCACCACAGGGTCAGCATCATGGCCAGCGGCGCAAAGCGAAGTACTTTCCACTGATTCAACTGAAGCGCACTGAGTCGGACCGCTGGTGGCTCGTCCAGCGATAGCAGCCAGGCGACCAGCACGACGAACAGCAACTGGCTGTGCGGTGCACTCAGCAGCCCGTCCAGCTGCGCTTCGATCAGCCCGCCGACGATGCACATCCACAAGACAAGCCGGGTTTGCGCACTGGCAGGCGATGCATCGAGCCGGCATCGCTGAAACTGCCGCCAAAGTGCGCGGACGGTTGCAGCAATCACCAGCAATGCGAATGGCACACCCCACTCATAGGCCAGTTGCAACACGATGTTGTGCGTCGTGCTCGCAACGCCATTGTTGGTCGCCGAGAACATCATCGGTCCGGCGCCCAGCCAGGGGCGTTCGACGATGCCCTGCCAGGCCGCCCGCCACAGCACATCGCGATTCGAAAGACTGGCCCCTTCGCGCAGGCGGTCCAGCGCATCCGACACTTCCATCCCGGTCACCCAGAGCGGCATCTTCACAAACAGCAGTTGCTGAAGCAGATACCCGGCTGCAATAACCAGAACCCCATGAAGTGCAACACGTCGTGACGCCGGACTGCAAAGCGCGGTGAGTGCAAGCGTCACCACTGCGGCAAGCCAGGTGGCGCGCGTCCCGGAAAAGAAGGCGAGCGACCACCACAATGCCGCAAGGACAAACAGCAGGCTGGTCAGAAGTCGCGCGAAGGATGGCGAAACAGTCCCCGGCAGCCGGGGGCGCAGCAACAGCAGCGGCCACGACAATGTCACCCAAGCGCCGAAGAAGCGAGGGTTGATGAAACCTTCGAAGAAATTGAACGGATCCGGCAGCAGACCGCTAGCCAATGACGCCGCAAACCAGAGTAGGGAGATGGCGACATAGACGGCGATCGATAACTGTGTACTCAACAGAAGCGCATCAGTCAGCCGGCAGTTGCGAATCACCCCGGCCCACCAGATCGCTGCGATAACCAGCAATGCAAGGGTGAACGATTCAATGAGCACCGGACGCAGCGAGGCGCCGTGGACAGTCACCACGGTAAGCAGCACCAGCGCGATAACCGAAAGCGCCCACACAAGACGCGAAGCGCTGAACAAAGGCAGAAAAGGCAGGAACACAACTGACAGCGTGATTACGATCAGTTCCATCAGGCGCTGATGGTCGTACCAGGATCGCGGGTAATCCACCTTTTCTAGCAGCAGGAAAAAGCCGACAAGAAGGAACAGAAAGGTGCTGAGCACGCTTGCGATGCGGACGCTTTCACTATGATCGGTTCGGGCTTGCAAGCGCATTGCGTCCGACATTGCAGAATTCGATTCAACTGGGTTAACGAAAGAGGGGGCTCCAACAAGCCCCCTCCCATGCTTGGTTGAAGCTGTAGCGGTTAGCTGCCGCCGCCTGACGAATAGGTCTTCTCGATTGCTGTAATAGCAACCGCATTCGTCAAGCCCGTTTTCGTGTAAGCCCACGTCACACTGGCCGAATTCGCGGCAGCTGTAGGCGTCAGAATAATTGTCGAATCGTCCGGAATGTCCTTGCCGATCCCGGACTTCAGGGTAATCGTGATTACACCTGCCGCTACTGCTATGCTCTTGATTTCATTAGTCGAAAGAGTACTCGGGATGTTGTTACTTCCGCCGTTACAGTTTGTGGCGTCGCCGCCCTGTTCCTGAA
Organism: Methyloversatilis sp.; assembly: GCF_030698125.1. Lineage (GTDB taxonomy): Bacteria > Pseudomonadota > Gammaproteobacteria > Burkholderiales > Rhodocyclaceae > Methyloversatilis. The sequence goes on along the minus strand of NZ_JAUYNV010000056.1, from coordinate 82,454 downwards.
TGCATATACCCACTGCCGTCTTGACTGCACCGACCGAAGCCAGGACGCTGCTGATCTTCGCCCGTACCGTGTAGTCCTGATACTGCGGAATCGCGATCGCGGCCAGAATGCCGATGATGGCCACCACGATCATCAGTTCGATCAGCGTAAAGCCTTGTTGAACCTTTTTCATATCACTCTCCTGGAATTGAACGGAACGGGCGCCTGTGCGCTCAGGGTGATATCGAGCAAGGCGGGTGCCAGCTTTAGCGATTTTTTACAAACGCTTGATTTACAGTATTTTTTATTTCCGCTTGTGCTGATACAGTCCGAAACAGATGCCTGCGTGCTGACGCGCACAGGCAGCATGTGACGCAAATTGTCCGTTCAGGGCTGGAAGCCGGGGATGGCCGACAGGTCGACGTCGTCGATCTGTTCCGGGTCGAGGAAGGTTTCGGCGTACTTGAGATACACCTCGCGGCGCACGAACACGTCGAACAGATCGGAGTCGATGTGGCCGTTCAGACGGAACTTGCCGAGGATGTGCAGGGCTTCCGACAGCCGCATCGGGCGCTTGTACGGCCGGTCTTTCGCGGTCAGCGCCTCGAAGATGTCGGCGATGCCCATCACGCGCGCCTGCACGCTCATCTGGTCGCGCGCGAGCCCGCGCGGATAGCCCTTGCCGTCCATGCGCTCGTGGTGACCGCCGGCGTATTCCGGCACATTGGTCAGGTGGCGCGGCCAGGGCAGTGCTTCGAGCATGCGTATCGTCGATACGATGTGGTAGTTGATGATTTCCCGCTCGGCGCCGGTGAGCGTGCCGGCGCGTATGGTCAGGTTTTCGACTTCTTCCTCGCTCAGGCAGGACCGTTCCGTGCCCTGTGAATCGGTCCAGTGCCAGCGGCGGGCGATGGCATGCACGCGCTCGACGTCGGCATCGCTCATGCGTTCGGAACCGATGTTGGCGTGGTGAAGGAAGGCGCGGTCTTCGTCGATGTCGCGCAGCCGGTCGGCACCATGACGCTCGATCTGGGCCAGAACGGCGGGTGAGGCATTGAGGCCGGCAGCGAAACGGCTGTTGAGGGTGGCCAGTTCGATGTCGCGCCGGATCAGTTCGAAGCGGGTGTCGATCAGTTCGATGCGGTCGAAAATGGTCTGCAGCTTGGTGGCCTTGTCGACCACGTGCACCGGCGTCGTGACCTTGCCGCAATCGTGCAGCAGACCGGCGATCTTCAGTTCGTAACGATCGGCCTCGGTCATCGTGAAGCCGGCGAGCGGGCCATCCTGCGTGTCATTCACCGCCTCGGCCAGCATCATCGTGAGCGTCGGCACGCGCTGGCAGTGGCCGCCGGTGTACGGCGACTTTTCGTCGATCGCGTTGTTGATCAGCGTGATGAAGGATTCGAACAGCGCTTCGAGCTGGCTCACCAGCTGGCGGTTGGTCAGCGCGATGGCGGCCTGCGAGGCCAGTGATTCGGCCAGCTGGCGATCCGAGCCGGAAAAGATCCCGACGGCGCCGGTGACCGGATGCACGGCGTTGATCAGCTGCAGCACGCCGATCACCGCACCCTCGTGGTTCATCATCGGCACGGTCAGGAAGCTGGTCGAACGGTAGCCGGTGCGTGCGTCGAAGGCGCGCGTGCCGGAAAAGTCGAAACCTTCGGCGCGGTAGGCATCGGCGATGTTGACCGTCTGTCCCTTCAGCGCGCTGTAGGCCGCCACCATGGACAGATTGGGCGAGCCGTCGTCGAGATGCAGCGGCAGCGGCGGAAAGGCTATCGGCTTGCCGGTGCTGCCGCCCATCGCAATACCCAGCGAGTCGGTACGCAGGATTTCGAAGCGCAGGTGCTCGCCCGCGTCGTCGATGCGGTACAGCGTACCGCCGTCGGCATGGGTGATGGTTTTGGCCGCCAGCAGGATCTTTTCGAGCAGCGCATCGATGTTGCGCTCGTTCGACAGCGCGCTGCCGATCTCGTTGAGCTGTTCCAGGCGCCGCAGCAGATCGTCGAGGGTATCCATGGCGTGCGTTCCGGTCAGCGCCCGCGGCCTACTTGATGCAGACCGCGCGAACCTGCTTCATGTCCGTCGCGCCCGACAGCACCTTTTCCATGCCGTCCATCTTCAGCGTGCGCATGCCTTCCTGCAGCGCAGTCGCCAGCATGGTGGCCACGCGCTCACGCTCCTGGATGTTCTTCTTGATTGCGTCGGTACCGATCATCAACTCGTGCAGGCCGAGCCGCCCGCGGTAGCCGGTTTCACCGCACTCCGGACACCCTTTGGCACGGTAGAGCGTGAAGCGGCCCTTGTCGTCGGCATACGCCTTTTTCCATTCATTGAAGATGCGCGCCATCGCACCTTCGGCATCGACCACGAAATCCGGCGTATTGCGCATTTCCTCGCAGTACTCCTGCAGGAAGTGCTTCATTTCGTCGTCGCTCGGATGCCAGGCTTCCTTGCACACCGGACACAGCCGCTTGGCGAGGCGTTGAGCCAGCACGCCGAGCAATGCGTCGGCAAAGTTGAAAGGGTCCATGCCCATGTCGAGCAGACGCACGATGGATTCCGGCGCGCTGTTGGTGTGCAGCGTCGAGAAAACCAGGTGGCCGGTGAGCGAAGCTTCGATGCCGATCGCCACCGTTTCCTTGTCGCGCATTTCACCGACCATGATCACGTCCGGGTCGGCCCGCAGGAAGGCGCGCATGATGGCCGGAAAGTCCAGCCCGGCCTTTTTGTTGATCTGTACCTGGCGCAAACCTTTCTGCGTGATTTCGACCGGGTCCTCGGCGGTCCAGATCTTGGTTTCCGGTGTGTTGATGTAGCCGAGTATGGAATGCAGCGTGGTGGTCTTGCCGGAGCCGGTCGGGCCGCAGACGAAAAAGAGGCCGTAGGGCTTGCTGACCGCGTCCTTCAGCCGGCTGAGGTTGGCCGGCAGCACGCCCAGCTTGTCCATCGGGATCGGCTCGCCGGCAGCGAGGATACGCATCACGACATCTTCGACGCCGCCAGCTGAAGGGATGGTCGCCACCCGCAATTCGATGTCGAGCGGGCCGAACTTGCGGAACTTGATCTTGCCGTCCTGCGGCTTGCGGCGCTCGGAAATATCGAGGTCGCACATGATCTTCAGACGGGTGACCAGCGCACTCCGGTAGCTGGCAGGCACCTCGATGTAGGGGTGCAGCGTGCCGTCCTTGCGAAAGCGCACCAGGGTTTTGTCCTTGCCGGGCCGCGGTTCGATGTGGATGTCGGAGGCGCCCTGCTGGTAGGCGTCGATGATGATCTTGTTCACCAGCCGCACCAGTTCGTTGTCGGCGGCGGCGCTGACGTCGTCATTGCCGGCGTCCTGCGCGGATTCGTCCTCGCCCAGCATGTCCGACAGCAGGTCGCCGACGCTGGTTTCGTCCATCGTCGAACCGTAGAACTGGTCGAGCGTCTGCACGAATTCCTTCGTCGTGGTGACGCGGAACAGCAGTTTGGACTTCGGGAAGATGTTGTTGACGACGCGCGCGCCCTTGACCTTTTCCGGGTCGAGCGCCATCACGACGATGCCGTCCTTGCCCTCTTCCACCGGCACCCACTGCTGTTCTTCGAGATACTCGCGCTTGAGATTCTTGATCAGGTCGAACGGCTTGATGCGCTCGGGCCGGAAGTGTTCATAGGCGACGCCGAAGAATTTGGACAGCGACGCACCGATCGCCTGCTGCTTGACCTGGAAGTCGCGCGCCAGCACGTCCTCGACATCGACGCCCTTGCGCCGCGCGGCACGCGACGCCAGATCGAACTCCTGCGGCGACATGACGCCATCGACCACGAGATAGTCGTATTTCGACTTCACGACGTGGGTGACCCGGTTGCGCTGCTGGAAAGCAACCGCCAGCGTGTGCGCCATACTGAGCAAGCCCTCTTCGGCAAGTGCCGAGAAGGGCTGGCCGGACTTGTTGTTGATCAGCTGGACGACACCCAGCAGATCCTTCTTTTCCGGATCGAGGATGGGTGCGACCAGCATCTGCTTGGTGCGGTAGCCGGTCTTCTTGTCGACGCCATCGAGAAACCGCAGGCTGGGCGAGTGCGACTTCAGCTCTTCTTCGTCGTACACGTCCCGCAGATTCAGCAGGTTACGGCTCATGCCGACGAAACCGGCCACCGACTGTTCGGTCAGCGGCAACCGCAGGTCCTTGAACGAATTGAGACCGGTCTTGACCTTGGACACGATGGTGGACTTGTCGTCGCCCAGCACGTAGATGGTCAGACGATCGGCGTTGAACAGCGCAGAAATCTCCTGCGACAGCTCCAGCATGATTTCGTCGATGTTCGTGGTGGCGTGAATCTTCGTCGTGACGCCCTGAAGATTCTTGAAGAAGGCCAGCCGGCTCGATACATCGCTCATGGCGCCCAGATCACTCGCCGGCGGCATCACTGCACTCATTCGATCACCTCGTTTCCGCTGGCCGGCGCACCCCGCGCGACGGCGCCGCGCAGATGTGCTGACAGCCGGTCAGAAGTCGAAAACATGATTGTTGCGCAACATGCGCGGTTGCAGTGCGCCCAATGTTTCGGCGATCTCGCGCATGGTCATGATCATCTGGCTCGGTTTCAGATGCGTGATGTAGATTTCGGCAGGATGTTCGAGTTTCTGGAGCTCGCCCGCCAGCATGTCCGGGCACAGATGGCGCGACATCACCGCCAGCTGGCGGTCACGGTCAGGGAACGCGGTTTCGATGATGAGGTAGCGCAGGTCGGGCAGCGCATTGACGGCCGACCAGAATTCGTCGCACACCGTGGTGTCGCCGGAGAACGCCAGCGTGCCGCCCGCCGAACGCACGGCATAACCGACGGCCGGAACGGTGTGTTGCGCAGGCAGCACCCGGATGGCGCGTCCACCCAGCTCGATCTCGTCGCCGACGCGCAGTTCGCGAAAGCGCATGAAGGGCTTCTCGGCAGACGGAATTTCGGTGAAATCGGGCCAGATCGACCAGTTGAAGATGTGGCGTCGCAACACTTCCAGCGTCGGACCGGTCGTCCACACGGTCAGCGGCGTGTCGCGCAGCTCGCCTACCGTGTCGACCATCAGCGGCAGACAGGCGATGTGATCGAGATGGCTGTGCGTGACGAACACATGGTCTATGCGCGACAGCTCGGCGATCGACAGGTCGCCGACGCCGGTACCGGCGTCAATCAGGATGTCGCTGTCCACGAGCAGCGAGGTGGTGCGCAGATTTGCACCACCAATACCGCCACTGCAACCGAGCACCCGTATCCTCATCAGTTCCTTATCCAGCAAGACACTACTTCGTTTCAAATGTCCGCACGCCGTCCCAGTCCTTGCCGGGCGGGTGACGGCGGTAATCGGCAATCTGTTCGGCGTACAGCCGGTACAGCCCGCAGTCCGGCGCAATGCGCTGCAGGTTGAACAAGGTCAGTTCGGCCTGATCCCACTCCTGACCGCGGAACTGTCGCAACGCGAGATTCCACAGTTTCAGTTCCTCGACCCGACTGCGGTCGAATTCGCTTTCGAAGGCGAGCGGTTCGAAAATCGACACCGGCTCGTCCTTGCCCTTCACCCGCACCCGGTCGATCTCGCGAAATACGACATCCTTGACCGCACGTCGCGTCGCTTCGCCAACCAGTATGCCCACGCCGTACTGCTTCGTGAGCCCCTCCAGGCGGGACGCCAGATTCACCGCATCGCCCATGACAGTATAGGCTTTGCGTACTGGCGACCCCATGTCTCCGACCGTCATCGGGCCGGTGTTCAAACCCACGCCTATCTTCAGTTCCGGCCAGCCACGCGCCGTCAGCGAACGGTTCAGCTCAGCCAGCGCGGCGTGCATGCGCAAGGCTGCCGCCACGGCGTGCCGGGCATGTTCGGGGTCATCTACCGGCGCGCCCCAGAACGCCATGATGGCGTCGCCGATGTACTTGTCGAGCGTCCCACGCTGATCCTGAATCACCGCAGTCATTGCGCCCAGGTAATCGTTCATGAGCTGTGTCAATTGTTTCGGTTCGAGGCCTTCCGAAATGCTGGTGAAGCCCCGGATGTCCGAAAACAGTACGGTCAGCTCGGCATTCCGGCCTTCCATGCTGTAGTGCTCCGGGTTGCGGCTCATTTCCTCCACCAGTTCGGGCGGCACGTACTGCCCGAACATGCGGGTGAATTGCCGCTTCGACCGTGACTCGAAGAAGTAGCCGTACGACATGTTAAGCGCATATAGCCCGACGACGAGCAACACCGATGCCGCCAGCGGCAGAACGAAGTCGGCAAACTGCCAGAAGGCGAAGTTCATGCCGACCAGCGCGAGCAGCGCGCCGCCGGCCAGCAGCGTTGCGTACTGTGGCGACAGCCGAGGCAGCGACCAGATCAGCAGGCCGCCGATCACAAGCAGCACGACCACATCGAAACCGGTGACGTATTGCGGGCGATGCTTGATGTCGCCGTCCAGCATGCCGGCGATCAGGTTGGCGTGGATTTCCACCCCGGGATAGGTGCTGCCGACCGGCGTGGCACGCAGGTCGAGCAGCCCGGGCGCGGTGGTACCGAGCAGCGCAATCCGGCCTTTCAACGCATCGACCGGCGTGCGACCGGCGAGTACATCCGCCAGCGAGTGGTACGCAAAACTGCCTTGCAGGCCGCGATAGGGAATGAGCGCAGCAACGTTTTCATCGACCGGCACGCGCAATGTGCCCTTGCTGGTCGGCAGTTCCAGCCATTCGAGTCCGGCGTAGTCCCGGCTGGCCGAAGAGAAAAAGCCGCTTTCGGCGTATCCCGGTGCCAGCTTCGGACTGCCGAGCAACGTGCGGACAATGGCAAGCGACAGCGATTCGTAATAAGCGCCCTTGTGTTCCACCAGCATGGGCACGCGCCGGTTCAGACCGTCGAAATCGGGCAGCGGATTGAAATGGCCGGCGCCGAGCGCCTCCTGCTGGAAGCGCGGAAGATTGGCACCAAAGCTGTTGAAGGTCGCAAACGCGATGTTGCGGCCGCGAAAGGTGCCGGCCGGCAACACCGGCTCCGGCAGCGCGCCGCTGTTCAGACCGTCTTCGCGGTTGCCGAAGTAGTAGCCCAGCAGGACGGGCCGGTTCTTGAGAGAGGCCGCAAACCGCTGGTCGTAGTCGAGCTGCGGCCTCAGCGTGTCGAGCGATGCGCGGAAATCGGCGTTGTCGGCCAGCACGCCTTGCGCGAGGCCTTCCAGCGCCGGCAGGCCCGAACTGGTGTCCGGTTCGGCGAACACAACGTCGACGCCAAGCAGGCTGACGCCGTAGCGGTCGAACAGCAAGTCCATCAGCACTGCGAGCCGTTCCCGCCCCCATGGCCAGCGCCCGACTTCGGTCAGCGACTTTTCATCGATGTCGAGAATGACCACCCGGTCATCGATACTCCCCGGCATCGTCAGCGACAGCTTGGTGTCGTAGGCGATGTGATCAAGGTTGCCCAGCACCGGTATCTGGTACAGGCGGGCGGCATGGCCGAGCAGGATCAGCAGGAACAGCAGACCGATGCCGTAGCGCAGCGCGTTCTGGTTCATTGCATACGCCCGGCAGCACACCCCGATGCAGGCAGCGCCTCATCCGGCACATGCCCTGAAAGGCGGCGGACGGCAGGCACCGGACGCGGCAGCATGACAGGCTCGGGCCGGGGGTCGTCAGCGCTTGATGAAGAACTCCATCTTCACACCGGCGATCTCGATCACGTCGTGATCCTCCAGCGGATGCGCCTGGGCATCGAGCTGGCGACCGTTGACGACCGGCATGTTGGCGCCTTCGACATGGGTGATGAAGTAACCCTGAGGGCGGCGTGTGATGACGGCGACCTGCAGCCCCGGTTTGCCGAGCGTGGTCAAGGTCTTCGTCAATTCAAGTTCGCGTCCTGCATTGGCACCGTTCAGGATCTGGATCGCGCCGACCTGGTTGGCGCTTGCGGCCGGAGGCGGCGGCGGGGGTGCCAGCGGGGGCGGAGGCGGGGGCAGACCCGAGCCGCCGAGCGACGAACCGGCCGGCATCGACTGACCAGGACGGAAACCGGTCTGCGTATCGGTCTGGGTGCGCACTGGTGCCGGTGCGGGCGGTGCATCGGCCGGCGCCTTGCGCATCATGTCCGGGCGCAACACCATGGTTTTTTCGAAGTCAGGCGACTGCGCGACAGTCGGCGTTTCGTTGATGTACTTGAGCCGGTACTTGCCGAGCTCGACCACGTCGTTGTTCTGCAGGAAGTGCTTCTTGATCGGCTGCCCGTTCACATAGGTGCCGTTCGTGCTGTTCATGTCCTCAAGGAAGGAATCGTTGAGGATGGTGACGATGACCGCGTGCTCGCCGCTGATCGCAAGATTGTCGATCTGGATGTCGTTGTGCGGTTTGCGCCCAATCGTGGTGCGCTCCTTGGCGAGCGGCAACTCCTTGAGGACCAGTCCATCCATGCTCAGTATCAGTTTTGCCATTTTCCAGTCCCTTTACTTCAACCATGCGAGCAGGCGCGCAAGCAAGCCGCGTTCGGTGGCAGGAAAGGCCTGCAGCACCCTGACCAGTATCACCGACACATTGTCGCGTCCGCCGTTGTCGTTCGCCATCTGTACCAGTTGTTCGGCTGCCAGATCGAGGTTGGCGGACAACGCCTGAAGCGTGAGCGCGATGTCGTCGTTCTCGACCATGTCGTTCAGTCCGTCGGAACAGAACAGATATACGTCTCCGGGAACCACTTCGTAGGTGTGTATTTCGGGCTCGACCTCCGGATCGACACCCAGCGCGCGCGTCACGAGGTTCTTGTTCTGGGAACGGCGAGCGTCTTCTTCCGTAATCATGCCGCTGTCGATTTGCTCCTGCAACAGCGAGTGATCACGCGTGACGCACTCGAAAGCGCCGTCGCGCAGCCGGTACATGCGCGAATCGCCGATATGCGCAACGGATATGTGATTGTCGCGGAATACAGCCATGACCAGCGTCGTACCCATGCCCGAATACTGCGGCTGGCTCTCGGCGGCCTGATAGATCGAGCTGTTGGCGTGGCCGATGACCGCTTCCAGCAGTTGCGACACGCCGTGTTTCGCTTCCTGCAGACCTTGCGCAAGCTCCGAACCGATGACCGCTGTGGCCATGCCGCTCGCCACTTCGCCGGCGTTGTAGCCGCCCATGCCGTCGGCCAGTATCGCGAGGCCGACACCGGGCTGCGTAAACACCGCGTCTTCGTTGTGGGTGCGCACCATGCCGGAATGGGTGCGACTGACCATCTGCAGCGCCTGACCGAGATCCCGGATCATGTCAGTACTGCCCGGGCGAGCGGATACACGGACACATCCCCTCCGGGGACAGCAGGTGGTGTGGGCATGCGGACTGTGTCATGTCAGATATCGAAATCAACTTGGGTGATGGATTGTGTCAGGTTGCCGGCGCAGGTACGCAGGTCGGCCGCCATGTCTCCGCCCGACTGATAACGCGCCTCGACGTCCTTGGCGAGCGCGCGGTCGATGATGGCCGACAGGCAATCCGGAACGTCAGGACGGATGTCACGGATGTCCGGATGTGCTTCGTTCGCAATGCGGAACATCAACTGCGCCATGGAATCCCCGGCGAAGGGCAACTTGCCGCACACCATCTGGAACAACATGACACCGAGCGAAAACAGGTCAGAGCGGCCATCGATCTTCTTGCCCGCCAGCTGTTCCGGAGACATGTAGGACGGCGTTCCGAGCACCATGCCGGTCTTGGTGCGTGACGAATCAGTGATGCGCGCGATACCGAAGTCAGTCACCTTCACCTGGTCCGATTCCGGCTCGAACATGATGTTTGCCGGCTTCACGTCACGATGCACGACATTGTTGCCGTGTGCGTAGGCAAGCGCTTCGGCGACGCGAGCCACGACGTCCATCACTTTCGGCAGCGGCAGCAGCTGGCCCGGCTTGGTCTGCGGCACCAGATCGCGCCCCTTCAGGAACTCCATCGCGATGTAGGCGAGGTCGTGCTCTTCACCGGCATCGAAGATGGTGACGATGTTCGGATGATTCAGGCGCCCGGCGGTTTCGGCTTCGCGGAAGAAGCGTTCCTTCACGTCGGCCAGCTCTTCCTCGTCGAATTCCTGCGACAGGGCCATCGTCTTGATCGCCACGACACGGTTGATCTTCGGATCGCGCCCGAGATAGACGACGCCCATGGCGCCCTTGCCCAGTTCCTTCTCGACCTGGTAGCGCCCGAGCATGGGCTTTTCGACCGTGCCGTCCTCGAGGATGCTGGTATTCGTCCGGCCACCGCTGCCGCCGCCGAGCATGACGGTTTCCGACATCGCCTTGGCGCGCTTCACCCGTGTTTCCAGATCGCGGAACTTCGGATTGAATTCCGCCATGTGGCGGAACACGCTTTCCGCCTTGTTGAACTGGCGCTTGCGTTCGAAGTCGAGCGCCAGGTTGTAGAGGTTTTCCATCACCGCGTCGGACAGCGGAACCTGGCGGAACTTGTCCCACGCCATGTCGAGCTGCCCCTGTCCCTGGAAGGCCAGCGCCAGCATGCGGTTCGACTCGGCCGACTGTTCGTCGGACTTCACCTTTCCGCGCTCGGTCACCAGGAAGCGCTTCGTGGTGAGCAACAGGTGACCAACCAGCAGCAGTGCGGCGGGCAGCATCAACTGCAGCCAGATCAACTGGTTCGTCATCAGCACGAAATGGGTCACCAGCAGTGCAACGAAGATCGCGGCGGTGACACCGGCGCCCAGACCCGCCTTCAAGCGCGGCAGCAGCACGATCAGGTAGAGCGCCACCAGCAGGAACACGCCGAACTCGGCCGCCACCGACCACGGTGGCGACACGAAGAAGTGTTCCTGCAGGATGCTGGACAGGCCGTGCGCCATCACCTCGACAGACGACATGGCCGGCGACACCGGGGTGGCGTAGAAATTGCCGATGCCCGGCGCGGTCTGGCCGATCAGCACGATGCGGTCGCGGTACTTGTCGAGCGGAATCTTGCCGCTCATGACGTCGAAGAAGGAATCGACCGGAAACGCCGGCTTGCCGCCTTCGCCGCGGTAGTAAAAGCTGTACATGCCCAGACTCGGGTCGGTGGCCACGTTGAGACGGGCCAGCGACACCGACTCGCCCAGCGTGACCTTGATGTCAGCGACGCCGAGATTCAGGCTTCTTGCCGCAATCAGCAGCGGCAGCGACGGATAGAGCTGGTCGAAATGGGTCATCACCAGAGGGTGCAGCCGCAGGCCGCCGTCGCGATCGATCGACGGATTCAGGTGGCCGACCGCTGCGGCGACCGTACCCAGCTGTTCGATGACGCCGGCCGACACATCCAGCGTCAGCGGCGGCAGCGGCTCGGTACCATTCACATTCGTCAACGCAGTGGCGCGTACGAACTCCGGCAGCGGCTTGTCGGGGCGACCTTGCGGTTCGCCGTCGAGGAACAGCATCGGCAGCGCGACATTGCCCGCCTTCTTCATGCTGTCGGCCAACTGCCGATCAGTGTTCAGTGCCGCTTCGGCCTCGCGCAGGGTAGCGCCGAACGCCTCCAGCGGATTGACGGCCGGCGCGGGTGGTTCAACGAACACGTCGCCTTCCGCAGGCGGTTCGACAGCCGCCGCTATTTCGATCTGGTCACGGGCCTGCTGCTCCAGTGCAAGCAACCGGTTGATATAGACAAGGCCCGGATCGAGCTGCGGCTCGGCGAAGAAGATCGTCGTTCCGACCACCTTGGCCTGCGCCTCTGCCAGCTTGTCGATCATGCGGGCATGCACATCACGCGGCCATGGCCAGCGGCCGATGTTGTCGATGCTCTGCTGGTCGATCGCGATGATCGCAATGCGCGGGCTGGGGCTACGGTCGGTCGCCGCAACACCGACGTCGTACGCCTTGCGCTCGAGGCTCTGGATCAGGTCGGTCTGGGTGGAGAAAAGGAACAGCAGGCTGATGATGACGCCCAGGAACCAATCCGTCTTCCATACAGCGGCTTTGGCCACGCTCACCCCCGAAAAATTATGGCTCCCTGATTGCTGGAGGCCGGTGACCTGCTCGTTGTTGTGTGACCTGCCTGATTTCCCCGCCAAACCAAGTCTCGCGAGAAAACAGTCATCTGTCACATATTCTTGCAGTTCAGCCTCAACTCCGTCAAACGGGGCTTCAGCCTGCGCGGTGGAATATCACGCTGAGCGCATTCAAATCGTCATGTTGCGCGGGGCATCAGTACGGCAGTTCGCGCCCCAGGCCGGCATTCCGGGCCTTCTCGAGCACGCGCGTTGCCAGCGCGAGGTCCTGGATCGCCATGCCCTGCGACTCGAACAATGTGATCTGGTCATCCGACTGGCGCCCTGGCCGCATGCCGTTGAGCAATTCGCCCAGTTCGACCATCCCGTACTCGGCCAGCCGCCCTTTTTCGAGCGCCGGCAGCAGGTCACCGGATTCGCGCAACGCCGTCGCGCGCGCATCGACCGCGATCACGGCAGCGCGGCGGATGACGGTTTCGTCGATTTCCCGACGGATCAGCGCGTTGGAGCCGGCGGCGGTCACATGCGCGCCGGGCTTGAGCCAGCGCCCGTCGAACAGCGGTTCGCTGGCGGTGGTGATGGTTACCACGATGTCCGCCGATTTCACCATTTCCTCGGCACTGGCAGCGGGACGAACCGTACGGCCGAGCCGTGCCGACTGCTCGGCGCAGAAGGCTTCGAGTTTGTCGCGCTTGCGGGCGACCACCTGAATCTCGTCCACGTCGCGTACCGCACACAGCGCTGCGATCTGGCTCTGCGCCTGCCAGCCAGCGCCGAAAACGCCCGCCAGCTTCGACGCCGGATTCGACAGCAGTCGGGCCGCCACACCGCCGGTTGCGCCGGTGCGCATCATGCCGAGGTAGTCGGCTTCCAGCACCGCAAGCGCGCGGCCGGTTGCGGCGTCGAACAGATGGACCCAGAAGCGCGCCGCCTCGCGGCTGGTCGTGTAGCTCTTGTAGCCGATCACGCCGAGCGGCAGCACGGCACCGTGCAGGATGTGCAGCGCCGATGCCGGCGTGCGGCTGCGTGCGCGCGGCGTATCGATGGCGTCGCCGGTGGCGTGCCAGCGGTGCGCGTCTTCCACCGCCGACAGCGCGTCCTGCAGGGTCAGCACCTGACGGACGTCGCTTTCGGTGAGGTAGAGCGCCATGGTCGGTTACTGGATCGGGTAGTCGACCGGCTTGTTGCGCGCGCCGAGGAATTTGCCGAGCGCCAGCACGAAAATCGCGCCGGCGATGCCTGCACCGTAGCGCACCACGGCAATCGCTTCCGGCGCCGCCGTCGATGACGAGGGCTCGATCAGCGGCAGATAAGGCGTGATCACCGGATCGCCGACCGCCATGGTGCCGGCGATCCAGCCAAGCAGCATTGCACCGAACGTGATGATGATGGGGTATCGGCTCATGAGGCCGAGCACGATCTGGCTGCCCCAGACGATGATGGGAATCGACACGACCAGCCCGAACACGACCAGTGCGAACTGGTGGTCGGCACCGGCGCCTTCAGCCGCGCCGGCAATCGCAATCACGTTGTCGAGGCTCATCACGAAGTCGGCCACGATGACGGTTTTCACTGCTGCCCACAGCTTGTCGCTGGAGTTGATGTTGGCGTGGTCGTCCTCGTCATCGGCCATCAGCAGCTTGATGCCGATCCACAGCAGCAAGAGCGCGCCGATCAGCTTCAGGAAAGGGAGCTTGAGCAGCGTCAGCGCAAACATGATGAGCACGACGCGCAACACCACGGCGCCGGCGGTACCCCACATGATGCCCAGACGACGCTGCGCGGGCGGCAGCTTGCGGCAGGCCAGCGCGATCACGACCGCGTTGTCGCCACCGAGCAGGATGTCGATCATGATGATCTGACCGACAGCGAGCCAGAACTCGGGAGAACTGAAATCCATGATGGTGGTGCATTCGAATTGCGGAAGCGCGGATTCTACCGGTGCGGCCGCATGACGAGCACAAATGAAAAAGCCACCGCCGAAGCGGTGGCCTTCTTCGTCACGTCTGGCGGTCAGTGCGCCGGAATCAGAGCAGGTCTTTGAGCAGCCTGGCCATTTCCGACGGATTGCGCGTCACGGTGAAACCGCACGCCTCCATGATTTCCAGCTTGGCATCAGCCGTGTCGGCACCACCGGAAATCAGCGCGCCGGCGTGACCCATGCGTTTGCCGGCCGGTGCGGTGACGCCGGCGATGAAACCGACGATGGGCTTCTTCATGTTGGCCTTGCACCACTCGGCCGCTTCCGCCTCGTCCGGACCGCCGATTTCACCGATCATGATGACCGCGTCGGTATCCGGATCGTCGTTGAACAGCTGCATCACTTCGATGTGCTTCAGACCGTTGATCGGGTCACCACCGATGCCGACTGCGCTCGACTGGCCGAGGCCGATCTCGCTCAGCTGACCGACCGCTTCGTAGGTCAGCGTGCCGGAGCGGCTGACCACGCCGATGCGGCCCTTCTTGTGGATGTGGCCCGGCATGATGCCGATCTTGATTTCGTCCGGCGTGATCAGGCCGGGGCAGTTCGGGCCGAGCAGTCGCGTGCGCTTGCCGCCGGCGGCTTCCTTGGCCTTCATCCGGTTGCGCACCATCAGCATGTCGCGCACCGGAATGCCTTCGGTGATGCAGATGACCAGATCGAGGTCCGCTTCGACCGCTTCCCAGATCGCCGCCGCTGCGCCCGGGGGCGGCACGTAGATGACCGACACCGTCGCGCCGGTGGCAGCTTTCGCGTCAGCGACCGTGGCGTGGATGGGGATGCCTTCGAAGTCCTCGCCGGCCTTTTTCGGATTGACGCCGGCGACGAAGCAGTTCTTGCCGTTCGCGTAGTCGCGGCACATGCGGGTGTGGAACTGGCCAGTCTTCCCGGTGATGCCCTGGGTGATGACCTTCGTGTCCTTGTTGATCAGAATCGACATGTGTTGTGTTCCCCTCAGTGTCCGGCCACGGCGGCCACGATCTTCTGTGCCGCATCCGCCATGCTGTCGGCCGAAATGATGGGCAGACCCGAATCCTTCAGGATCTGCTTGCCCAGGTCTTCATTGGTGCCCTTCATGCGCACCACCAGCGGCACCGTCAGGTGCACTTCGCGTGCAGCGGCGACCACGCCGGTCGCAATGGTGTCGCAACGCATGATGCCGCCGAAGATATTGACCAGGATGCCGCGCACATTGGGGTTGCGCAGCATGATCTTGAACGCCTCGGTCACCTTCTCGGTCGTGGCACCACCGCCGACGTCGAGGAAGTTGGCCGGTTCGGCGCCGTACAGCTTGATCACGTCCATCGTGGCCATGGCCAGACCGGCGCCATTGACCAGGCAGCCGATGTTGCCGTCCAGCGACACATAGGACAGATCGAACTTCGACGCCTCGATTTCCGCCGGATCTTCTTCGTCCAGATCGCGGAAGGCCACGATGTCTTCGTGACGGTAGAGTGCGTTCGAATCGAAATTGAACTTGGCGTCCAGCGCCTTGATATTGCCGTTGCCTTCGAGAATCAGCGGATTGATTTCCGCCAGCGAGGCATCGGTTTCCATGTAGCAGGTGTAGAGCTTCCTGAAGGTGTCGATCGCCTGCGCCTGCGATGCTGCCGGGACGCCGATGCCGTCGGCCAGTACCTTGGCCTGCGCATCGGTCAGACCGATCAGCGGATCGACGAACACCTTGATGATCTTTTCCGGCGTGTTGTGGGCGACTTCCTCGATGTCCATGCCGCCTTCGCTGGACGCCATCAGCGCCACCTTCTGCGTGGCGCGGTCGGTCAGCGCGGCAACGTAGTATTCCTTCCGGATGTCGGCGCCTTCCTCGATCAGCAGGCGGCGGACCTTCTGTCCGGCCGGGCCGGTCTGATGGGTCACCAGCTGCATACCCATGATCTGGTTGGCGAATTCACGCACTTCGTCGAGTGACTTGGCCACCTTGACGCCGCCGCCCTTGCCGCGGCCGCCAGCGTGGATCTGCGCCTTCACCACCCACACCTTGCCACCCAGCGACTCGGCTGCTGCCACTGCCTGATCCGCTTCGAAGCAGGGCACGCCCCGCGGGGTCACTACACCGAAACGGCGCAATACCTCTTTCGCCTGATACTCATGGATCTTCATGCGTATTCCTCGCCTTGTTGTCCGCACTGTTGCTGGAATGCCTGCCCGGCGCGTTCCACCGGGCAGCTCCTTCAGGCACGGGACGCCGGTTGGCGCACCATCCAACGGGGCGGCGTGCGCACCACCTCGTATAATCCATAATTATACAGCTCATAAGCTGCACTGAAAGCTCCGGACGGCAAATCGCCGATCAATTTTGCGGCGGCGCAATATCGACCTTCAATTCGGCAACACCTTCCACGCGCGCACTGACGCGGTCACCGGGTTGCAGTGCGGCAACACCCGCCGGCGTGCCGGTGAACAGCAGATCGCCAGCGCGCAGTTCGACCAGCTGCGACAGCCTGACCAGCAGCGTGTCCACATCGAGGATCATGTCGGCCAGATCGCCCCGCTGACGCATCTGCCCATTCACCGACAGTTCGATCTGCCCGGCGCGCGGATGCCCGCACACAGTGGCCGGCACCAGTTGCGACACCGGTGCACTCTGATCGAAGCCCTTGCCCATATCCCATGGCTGCCCCTTGTCGCGTGCCGCACGCTGCAGATCACGCCGGGTCAGGTCCAGCCCGACGCCGTAGCCGAAAATGCATGCGCGCGCCCGAGCAGGATCCAGCGAACGGCCGCCCCCGTGCAGCGCCACCACGAGCTCCACTTCATGCTGCAGGTCAGTTGTCGCGGGCGGATAGGCCACCGCAGCGGGTGCGTTCACCAGTGCATCGGCCGGCTTGGAAAAGAAAAACGGCGCTTCGAGGGCCGGGTCATGCCCCATTTCTCTCGCGTGCTCGGCGTAATTCCGGCCGACGCAGTAAATGCGACGCACCGGAAAAAGGACCTCTTCGCCTTGTACGGGAAGCGTCGGTTGAGGCAACGTAAACAGCAGCATCGGCATGGCAGGCACCTGCAGGGTTGTCGTGACACACAAGTTTGCCTGTAGCGGCATCGCTTGGCACGGCGCGGCTCCCGCCGGGTTGCGCCATTAAAGTAAAGTTTCCCCTCGCGCGGCCGAAAGAACTGACAACGACCAATACTTTCAGGCGAATGCAGCTTCGGAGATCCTTGTGACCCCTCGACGTCCGCTCCATCCACGCACGCTTCATTACTTGCGTCCGACCCTTCTGGCAGCCGCGTTGCTCGCCGCAGGTCTGCACGCACAGGATGCGCTTGCACTCGGGCTGGGCGCGATCAGGACCAAATCGGTCATCGGTGAACCGTTCCGGGCAGAAATTACCGTGCTCGGTCAAGGTGAAGCCGTTCCGGCCAGCGCCTGCTTTTCGATCGACGCTCCGGCCACGGCAGCGGCGGACGATCTGCCGTGGCTGTCGAGTGCGCGCATCCGCACGCAGGGACGTACCGTTTTCATCAGCAGCACGCAGGCCATCAACGACCCCATCCTGATGGTCGGGGTGCGCGTCAGTTGCGGTTTTGAACTGGCACGCGAGTACGCCGTCCTGATGCAGCCGTCCGGCGCCCTGCAGGTCGAGGACACCGTGGCGCCCGCGCCGACTGCACCCGCAGTGGTCCCGGCGCGCCGCACTGCGGCAACCGCCCCGATCGACGCGCGGGCTGCATCCGTGGCCGACGACCGGCCTGCGCAGCCAAAGCCAAGGCCGGAACGCAAGCCGCGGCGCCAGAAGGAAGCCGCGACTGTCGACCGCCTGTGGGTGGCGCCGAATGCCGATGCCGGGAACGGACTGAAAATGTCGGGCGGGCTGTCGCGTCGCGCTGAAGCCAGTGAAGCCCAGCGCGAGGTGCTGCGCACGGAGCAGCGGCTGCTCGCCGCGCTCGATGAACAGATCGCGACCCATCTCGCCATCGCCGACAAGGTCAAGCAGCTCGAGGCGCGCATGGCCGAACTGCAGAAGCAGCTCGGTCGCACCGAAGCGTCGATGGACGCCGCCTTGCCGCGGGAGCAAGCCGCCACTCCCGTCACCGCCCGGCCGGACGTCACACCCGCAGCGCCGGCGGCATCCGCGGTCGAACCGGATGCCGTGACACAGCAGGCGCCTGCCGACGACAGCCCGGCGATCGAATCGACCACGGTGGAGGCACCGTCAATCCCGGACAGGGTTGTCGCACCGCCCGCCGGGCTGACCAACGAACCGGTGCGCGTCATCAACAAGCTGCCACCCGATGCCGTGCCGGATGCCCCCGAGGCGAGCAGCGTGAACTGGTTGGTCGCAGCACTCGGTGCGCTGGCTGCCGGTTCGGTACTGGGCGGCGCCTGGATATGGCGCCGACGTGCCCGCAAGCTGGCGGCTACAGCAGCCTTGCGCAGCCGCCATGCCGAAGAGGCCGTCACCCGCATGATGATGAGCCAGACGCTGCCGCCGCTTGTCGTGGACACGCAGGCCGCACACGACGATGTGGATACGACGGCGCGGACGCTGCCCCGGCAACCGGCCCCCGAATATCCGGTCGGGCCGGCGGTCGGCGCGCGCGACACTGCGTCATTCGGGCACTTTCCCGGCGAAGCGCCCGCCGAGAACATCCAGGACCTGCATATTGCGCAGCAGCACCCGGTCGGCGACGCCAGGACTGCCGACGATGCGCCGGCCGTTGATTTCGAACTGGGCCAGATCGACGGAAACGAAGCGGATACGCCGATCCGGCTCGACCTCGAGTTCGACAGCTTCACCGGTTCGGCGAGCAGCCTTGGCGCAACCGGAACCAGCCCTGCGCCGCCCGGGCCGCGGCTGATCAGCAGTACAGGCACCACACCTGCTGCCCTGAGTTTCGACCAGACCGCCCGACCCGCCAATGAGGAAGCACCGCCGTCCTCCGAGCATGTGCTCGAACTGGCCGAAATCATGATGTCCTTCGGTCGTGCCGAGGGCGCGGCGCAGACGCTGTCCGAATTCCTGCGCGACTACCCGAAGGAATCGATCATTCCGTGGCTCAAGTTGCTCGATCTTTATTACTCAAGCGGCCGGCGCGGCGAATACGACGATCTGGCGCCCAAGCTGAATCGCGCATTCAATGCCAAGGTGCCGGACTGGGAGCATTTCAGCGGCCCCACGACGTCGGAATCGGTCGAGCAGTTCGGCCACATCATGGCGCGCATCAATGCCAGCTGGCCGAACCAGGATTGTCTGGACTACCTGACGGAGTTGCTGCGGGACAACCGTGCCGGTGCTCGCATCGGCTTCCCGCTCGGTGTGATCGACGACATCCTGCTGTTGAAGGCCATGCTCGAATGGCTGATCGCCAACCCGTCGATCACCGAAACCCATACCTCCCGGCTGGCACTGCTGTAAGGCAGCGCACCCGGATCAAGCCGGGTTGTCGATATCGACGAATTCGACCGTCAGCCCGAACCGTTCGGCCAGGTGTGCGCCCAGCGCCTTGACGCCATAGCGCTCGGTCGCATGATGACCGGCGGCGATGTAGGGCACCCCTGACTCACGCGCAAGATGGGCGGTCGGCTCGGAAATTTCTCCGGATATGAACAGATCGACGCCGGCATCGATGGCCTGCTCGAAATATCCCTGCGCGGCACCGGTGCACCAGGCGACGCGTCGCACCACGCGCTGCGCGTCGCCGACCAGCAGGGGCGTTCGGCCCAGCACGCTCCCGGTACGCATGCACAACGCGGCAGCCGTGGCCGGCTGTTCAGGTTCGCCCAGCCATATCAGACCCTGCTCTCCGGTCGTGCCGGTCGGCCGGAAATCGAGCAGACTGCCGAGGCGAGCGTTGTTGCCCAGTTCGGGATGTGCATCCAGCGGCAGGTGATAGGCAAACAGGTTGATGTCATGTGCCAGCACGCGCGCCATCCGGGCGCGTCGGGTGCCGGTCACCCGGCCATCCTCACCGCGCCAGAACCAGCCGTGGTGCACCAGCAGGGCCTGCGCGCCGCGCTCGATCGCAGCTTCGATCAGGGCCAGGCTGGCACTGACACCGCAGACGATTTTCGACACCTCTGACGCGCCTTCCACTTGCAGTCCGTTTGGGCAATAATCCTTGAAGCGCGCGGCATCCAGCAGTTCGTCGAGATATCTTTGCAGCTGCGTCGTGTCCATTTCCCCCCCGGTTTTCATTTCCTGATTATGCAGCGTCTGTGGCTTGTCTTTGCTCAATCGGTCACGGCCGCGCTGGCCGTGCTTTTCGTCATTGCGACGCTGCGCCCCGACTGGTTGCCGGCACGCAATGGCCAGACTGGCGGCAACGCAGCGGTATCTGCGGCTCAGGCGGCCTTGTTGCCGGATGTGGCGATGCCACCCGCGCGTGTCGAAGCCGCCAGGGTCGTAACCTACGCCGACGCGGCGCAGAAGGCGCTGCCTTCGGTGGTCCACGTGTTTACGACCAAGGCGGTGAAGACCCCGCAGCACCCGCTGATGAATGATCCGGTGTTCCGGCATTTCTTCGGCGACCGGCTTGGCAATCAGCCGCAGCGCCAGATGGGACTCGGTTCCGGCGTCATCGTCAGCGAAGATGGCGTGGTGCTGACCAACAACCATGTGGTCGAGGCAGCCGACGAAATCGAGGTATCGCTGAACGACGGCGGCAAGTATCCGGCAACGCTGATCGGCAGCGACCCGGAATCCGATCTGGCTGTGCTGCAGGTCAAGGCGCCGACGAAATTGCCGGCGGCCAGTTTCGGTGCAACCGACGGCCTGCGCATCGGTGACGTGGTGCTGGCCATCGGCAACCCGTTCGACGTCGGGCAGACCGTCACGATGGGCATCGTGTCGGCGCTCGGCCGCTCGCAGTTGGGCATCAACACCTTCGAGAACTTCATCCAGACCGACGCCGCGATCAACCCGGGCAATTCGGGCGGCGCACTGGTCGATGCCGACGGCAATCTGGTCGGCATCAACACTGCGATCTACTCGCGCAGCGGCGGCTCGCTGGGCATCGGCTTCGCGATTCCGGTCAGCACAGCGCGCAGCGTGATGGAACAGATCGTCGCCAACGGCTCGGTCACGCGTGGCTGGGTCGGTGTGGAGGTGCAGGAACTGACGCCCGAACTGGCTGAAAGCTTCAAGGTTCCGGCGGCTGGCGGCGCGCTGATCGCAGGCGTGATGCGTGGCAGCCCGGCCGATCGCGGCGGCGTGCGCCCGGGCGATGTGCTGCTGGAAGTCGATGGCAGGAAGGTGAAGGACGCGTCCGGCATGTTGCAGCTGATCGCGGCTCTGGTGCCCGGTCAGCAGGCTACGCTGAAGATCTACCGCAGCGGCGGCGAGAAGGACCTGGGGGTCACGGTGGGCAAGCGCCCGGCCACCGCGCAGGCACCGCGCCGCGACGAGTGATCAGGCGTCCTGCGCAGCCTTGCTGCGCTCGGGTGACGCCTTGATGAAGCGCGAGAACAGGATGCCGAGCTCGTACAGCAGGCACAGCGGGATCGCCAGCAGCAACTGCGACACCACATCCGGCGGCGTGACGATCGCCGCCACGACGAAGGCGCCGACGATCACGTAGGGCCGGGCTTCCTTGAGTTGCGCAATGGTCACCAGCCCGAATCGCACCAGCACGATGACCACGATCGGTACCTCGAAGGTGACGCCGAAGGCGGTGAACATGGTCAGCACGAAGGACAGGTATTGCTCGATATCCGGCGCCGGCGTGATGCTTTTCGGTGCGAATTCCGCGATGAAGCTGAATACGACACCGAAAACGAGGAAGTAGCAAAACGCCATCCCGACGATGAACAACAGCGTACTGGCGATGATCAGCGGCAGTCCGAGTCGCTTTTCGTGTGCATACAGGCCGGGCGCAATGAAGGCCCAGACCTGGTAGAGCACCACCGGCAGCGAGATCAGGAAAGCCAGCATCAGCGTCACCTTCACCGGGACGAAGAACGGCGTCACCACACCGGTGGCGATCATCTTGGTGCCTTCGGGCAGCGCCACCATCAGCGGATGAGCAAGGATGTCGTAGATGTCCGCGGCCCAGGGCATCAGGCACACGAACACCACGACCACCGCAATGACGGCGCGCAGCAGCCGGTCTCGCAATTCGACCAGATGGGATACGAAGCTTTCGGTCTGTTCGTTCATGCCCGGCGTCTCATGCCTTTTCGCGATTCGCCGGCTCGGTCGCGCCCGGCGGCGGGATGTCGAGCGACAACTGGCCGGATGCTGGATCTTCGGCCGGCACGGCAGGGTTGGCCGGCGGGGGCGGGTCCATCAGGGTGTTTTCGACAGCGGCGTATTTGTCCTGCTCGGCCATCGCAGCGCGCATCTGGTCACTCAGCCCGGTCGCTTCGTTATTGACGCCGGCCGCGGTTTCATCGACCTGACGTTCGACATCGCGGACCTGCTGTTCAACCTGGGCTTGCAGCTTGCGCAGTTCGTCCAGCTGCATTTCGCGCGAAATATCCGATTTCACATCGCTCACGTAACGCTTGAGGCGACCGAGCAGATGCCCGGCCGTGCGCGCGGCGCGCGGCAGCCTCTCGGGGCCGAGCACCAGCAGCGCAACGACGCCGATGATCAGGAATTCGGAAAAACCGATGTCAAACATGGACTGGACGGATGTGGCACCGGGCACTGCGTCCCGGTGGCCGTGTGACGACGCGGCCCGACAGGCGGCGGGCCGCCAGGATCAGGATTTGACCTTCTCTTCGGCCTTGACGTCGATGGTGCGCCCCACGTGCTGGGTCGGCTGCTCGGGTGTACCGGCGGCATCGTTCTCGCCACCTTTCACGCCGTCCTTGAAGCCCTTGACTGCACCGCCGAGGTCAGAGCCGATGTTGCGCAGTTTCTTCGTGCCGAAGATGAGGAGCACGATGACCAGAACGATAAGCCAGTGCGTAATGCTGAATGAACCCATGATTACCTCTCGAAAACGAGCATGGGCGGCAGGGGATCCGGCCCGCCCACGACATGCATGTGAAGATGATACACCTCCTGCCGACCCACCCTTCCGCAGTTGATCAGCGTGCGAAAGCCGTCGGTGCAACCGGCTTCACGCGCCAGCTCGCCGACTTTCGCGAGCATGCGACCCAGCGCAGCCTCGTGCGCCGGACTGGCATCCGACAGCGTCGGAATGTGGGCTTTCGGAATGATCAGGAAATGCACCGGCGCGACAGGGTTGATGTCGTGGAACGCGTAGATCAGATCATCCTCGTACAGCTTGCGCGACGGAATCTTGCCGCTGATGATCTTGCAGAAAATGCAGTCGTTGTCTTGCATGGCGTCAGTGTGTCCGTGAGGGGCGCATTCTGGGATACGCGTATTACCGTATTGTGCGCCGGCAACAGTGCTTCAGGTCGTGCGCGAACGTTTTTCGTCCAGACCGGAAATGCCTTCGCGGCGACGGAATTCGTGCAGCACGTCATCGACCGTCAGGCCATGGTGCGCCAGCAGCACCATGCTGTGGAACCAGAGGTCGCACACCTCCTTCACCAGATGACCGGCGTCGCCATCCTTCGAAGCCATGATGGTTTCCGCGGCTTCTTCGACCACCTTCTTGCAGATCGCGTCGGTGCCCTTGTGCAGCAGCGACGACACATACGACGAGCCGGGTTCGGCCGCCTTGCGTTCGGCAATGGTCTGCGCCACTCGATGCAACACTTCAATATCGATCATTTGTAGATGTCGTCCGGATTCTTGAGTACAGGCTCGGTCGTTTCCCAGCCGTCGTTCGTCAAGGCATGGAAAAAACAGCTGTGACGTCCGGTATGGCAGGCGATACCGCCGGTTTGTTCAACTTTCAGCAGCAGTACGTCGCGGTCGCAGTCGAGGCGGATGTCCAGCACCTTCTGCGTGTGACCCGATTCCTCGCCCTTGTGCCACAGCCGGCCGCGCGAACGCGACCAGAAAACGGCTTCGCGCAGGTCAGCCGTGCGGGCCAGCGCTTCACGATTCATCCAGGCGAACATCAGCACATCGCCGCTGGACGCCTCCTGCACGATGACCGGCAGCAGGCCGTTGGCATCCCACTCAACTTCGTCTGCCCAGGCCGGCCCGCTCACAGTCTGACCTCAATGCCACGGCTGCGCATGCGTTCCTTGGCTTCGCGCACCGTATGTTCGCCGAAGTGGAAGATGCTGGCGGCCAGTACGGCGTCGGCGCCGCCATCGAGCACGCCATCGACAAGGTGATCCAGCGTTCCGACCCCCCCCGAAGCGATGACCGGGATGCGCACCGCGTCCGACACCGCGCGCGTCAGCGCCAGATCGAAACCGCTCTTCGTGCCGTCGCGGTCCATGCTGGTGAGCAGGATTTCGCCCGCACCCAGCGATTCGACCTTCTGCGCCCAGGCGATCGCATCCAGGCCGGTCGCGTTGCGGCCGCCGTGGGTAAACACCTCCCAGCGCGGCTGACCATCGCGGTCGGCCACGCGCTTTGCGTCGATGGCGACCACGATGCACTGCGAGCCGACCTTGCCCGATGCCCGGGCGACCAGCTCGGGATCGTTGATCGCCGCCGTATTCATGCTCACCTTGTCGGCACCGGCGTTGAGCAGGCGACGCACGTCTTCGACCGCGCGCACACCACCGCCCACCGTCAGCGGGATGAACACCTGATCGGCCACCCGCTCGACGACGTGCAGGATGATGTCGCGCGCGTCCGAGCTGGCGGTGATGTCGAGGAAGGTCAGTTCGTCAGCGCCCTGTTCGTCGTAGCGACGGGCAATTTCAACCGGATCACCGGCGTCTTTCAGTGCAATGAAATTGACGCCCTTGACCACGCGGCCGGCGTTGACGTCCAGACAGGGAATGATGCGCTTGGCCAGCATGGAACTCCCGCGCCGCGCGCGACAAGAAGTGGATCAGGTGTCGCCGTTCAGACGGTCGACTTCGGCCTGGGCCGCCGCGAAATCCAGCGTGCCCTCGTAGATGGCGCGTCCGGTGATGGCACCCATGACGCCTTCGTCCTCGACCGCACACAGCGCACGGATATCGTCCATATTGGTCACGCCGCCCGAGGCGATGACCGGGATGCGCAGCGCCTGCGCGAGCTTGACGGTCGCTTCGATGTTGACGCCACCCAGCATGCCGTCGCGGCCGATGTCGGTGTAGACGACCGCTTCGACGCCCTGGTCCTCGAACTTCTTCGCCAGGTCGACGACGTCGTGACCGGTCATCTTCGACCAGCCATCCACCGCGACCTTGCCGTCGCGCGCGTCCAGCCCGACGATGATGTGGCCGGGAAAGGCGCCGCAGGCGTCATGCACAAAACCCGGGCTCTTCACCGCCGCCGTGCCGATGATGACGTAACTGATGCCGTCATCCAGATAGCGTTCTATGGTATCGAGATCACGAATTCCCCCGCCGAGCTGGATCGGGATTTCGTCACCCAGTTCGCGCACGATGGCCTTGATGGCCGATTCGTTCTTCGGCTTGCCGGCCACGGCGCCGTTCAGATCGACCAGATGCAGGCGGCGCGCGCCGGCATCCAGCCAGTGCCGGGCCATGGCAGCCGGGTCTTCCGAAAATACGGTCACCACATCCATGTCGCCTTGTTTCAGGCGTACGCAGTGGCCGTCCTTGAGGTCGATGGCAGGAATCAGCAGCATGGCACGAGGTCGGGTCGAGTCAGATAAGGGATGTAGAGGCAATCAAGGTCGGGCAGCGCTGCCCGGCTTCGTCCATCAGGGCGTCCAGTCGATGAAGTTGGCCAGCAGGCGCAGTCCGGCGTGTGCGCTCTTTTCGGGATGGAACTGAACGGCAAAAATATTATCGCGCGCTATGGCGCTGGTAAAGGGCGCGCCGTAACAGGTTTCACCTGCGGTCAAGTCAGCGTTCCGCGGCACCACATAGTAACTATGCACGAAGTAGAAGCGTTCTTCATCTGGAATGCCAGCCCAAAGCGGGTGTTTTGCGGTCTGGCGTACGCCGTTCCAGCCCATGTGCGGCACCTTCAACCGCGCGCCGCTCTCCGGATCGACCGGATTGTCGAAGCGCCGGACTTCGCCGTCCAGAACACCAAGACCGGGATGATCGCCCTCTTCGCTGTGCTCGAACAACATCTGCAGGCCGATGCAGATGCCCAGAAAGGGCTTGTTCGCGGCGGCGTCGATCACCGCACTGCGCAACTGGCGCAGATCGAGTTCGCGCATGCAGTCGGGCATCGCACCCTGCCCCGGAAACACGACCCGGTCCGCGGCTGCGACATCGCGCGGGTCGCTGCTGACGACGACGTCAGCCGCAGGCGCAATGTGTCCGATCGCCTTGGCGACAGAACGCAGGTTGCCCATACCGTAATCGATGATGACAACGCGGGTCATGAGTGGCGCAGGAAGGAGTGGAACGCGTAAGAGTGGGGCTTGAAATCAGGCGAACGCTCAGAGCGAGCCCTTTGTCGACGGCATCTGGCCGGACGCGCGGTCATCGCGCTCGCTGGCCGCACGCAAGGCTCTGGCGAAGGCCTTGAACACGGTTTCGCACTGATGGTGGGCATTGATTCCGCGCAGATTGTCGATGTGCAGTGTGACGAGCGCGTGATTCACGAAGCCCTGGAAGAACTCGCGCACCAGGTCAACATCGAAATCTCCGATGCGCGCCCGCGTGTAATCGACGTTGTAAACAAGGCCCGGACGGCCGGACAGGTCAACCACGACGCGCGACATCGCTTCGTCGAGCGGCACATAGGCGTGGCCGTAGCGGCGCAGTCCCTTCTTGTCGCCGACCGCCCTGGCGTAGGCCTGACCCAGTGATATGCCGACATCTTCCACCGTGTGGTGGGCATCGATTTCCAGATCACCCTTCGCGCTGACTTCCAGATCGATCAGGCCGTGGCGAACGATCTGGTCGAGCATGTGGTCAAGGAAGGGGATGCCGGTATCGAGCTTGCCCTGACCGCTGCCATCGAGATTGATGCGCACGCTGATCTGGGTTTCGAGCGTGTTGCGCGTGATGTCTGCTTGCCGCATGGATGGTCGGATCGCCGTCGGAAAATCGCCCCGGCGCAGCGCCGGAATCGCAAGTGCCCGATGATAACATCGACTCGGACCCGGTCATTTGCGGCGCTCGTCGCGCTGGCTGCCCGTTCTCCGTTTCAACACGTCACCGCCTTGATCATCATGAGCCAGTTCTGGAGCCCCGTCGTCAGCACCCTGTCGCCCTACACGCCGGGCGAACAACCGAAGATCGAAGGCCTGATCAAGCTCAACACGAACGAGTGCCCCTACCCGCCCAGCCCGCGCGCCGTGGCGGCCATACAGGCCGAACTGGGCCGTGACGGCGACCGGCTGAAGCTGTATCCGGAACCGACAGGTCAGATTCTGCGCGAGGCGATCGCCGCACGTTTCGGTATCGGGCCGGCGCAGGTCTTCGTCGGCAACAGTTCCGACGAGGTATTGGCGCACACCTTCATCGGCCTGCTGAAGCACGACCGGCCGCTGGTTTTCCCGGACATCACCTACAGCTTCTACCCGGTCTACTGCCAGCTTTACGGCATCGCCTTCGAGCGCGTGCCGCTGGACGCCCAGTTCGCGATCCGCGTCGACGACCTGATCGCCCGTCGGCCCGGCGCGGTCATCTTTCCGAATCCGAACGCACCGACCGGCTGCCTGCTGCCGCTGGACGACATCGACCGGCTGGCCGCTGCATTGCCCGAGTGCCCGGTGGTGATCGATGAGGCCTACATCGACTTCGGCGGCGAGTCGGCCGTGGCGCTGATCGATCGTCACCCCAATCTGCTGGTCACGCAGACGCTGTCGAAGTCGCGTTCCCTGGCCGGGCTGCGCGTGGGTTTCGCCGTGGGTCACCCGGCATTGATCGAAGCGCTGACGCGGGTAAAGGACAGTTTCAACTCCTACCCGCTCGACCGACTGGCCCTCGTTGGCGCCACCGCCTCGATCGAGGACGTCGAGTGGTTCGACCAGACGCGCCGGCGCGTCATGGCAAGCCGGGAAACACTGCGCGCGGACCTGGCCGCGCTGGGCTTCGAAGTACTGCCATCTGCCGCCAACTTCCTGTTCGCCCGCCATCCGGCGCACGACGCCGCCGCGCTGGCGCTGGCACTGCGCGAGCGGCGCATCCTGGTGCGTCACTTCAAGGCAGCACGCATCGACCAGTTTCTGCGCGTCACGATCGGAACTGATGCGCACTGTGCATCGCTGATCGCCGCGCTGCGGGAAATCATCGAGATTTCCTGACCTGATGTCGCCGTTGCGGAGCGCTTCTTGCTAGAGCAGTCGGGTCCACATCCCCGGGTCGTTCAGTCATGCATCGCTTTGCCCGCACCCTGCTCCAGTCCGCCCTGATCGCTGCGCTCGCCGGCTGCACCGGCATTTCTTTCAAGCAAGGCGCTGGCGGTGAGGACTTCCGCCGCGCCGAAGCCGAATGCAAGAGCACCACTTCGGAGCGCAGCGCCTTCTCCCGGTGCATGGACGAAAAAGGATGGTGGACGCGGTCGATGGAAGAACTGTCGCAACTCGGATTCGCGCCGGTGGATGAGGATGCAGCCGATGCCGAGGAAGAGGCTGCCGCGCCGGTGGCCGCTGCAGCGGCTTCTGCCGGGGCTGCGGGCGCCGCTGCAGATTCCAAGTCGGCTGCGGCACCCACTTCCGGCCCTGCTCCGGCAGAGAAGAAGGCCAGCGCCGCCCGACCGGCCGCCGCAGCGGCCGCCAAACCGGCCGTGCCGAAAGATCCGCTGTCGCGCATCACCATCGCCATGTGGGCCAAAGCCGGCGCCGACGGCTCGGCACTGATGGCTTCACAGGCAGCCTGCCTGTCGACACTCGGTGCCGGCCACGAGCCCGATCCGGTCGCCAAGACCGTCACCCGCGGCCTGTACGACTGCCTGCGCAAGGACGGCTGGACCGGCATGACCCTGCGCTGACTCCGCCCTGCATTACCCAGTACCGCGTTTGATCATTTCATTCGCATGGAATACTCTTGGGCCGGGTGTATGCACAATGAATAACTCGAGCAGCGGCATTTGAACAGCCGCCAGGGACACACCCGAAGAAATCCGCCCTCACCGGGGTGGCTCGTCACATTTCCCAAGGAGAGTCCCATGTTGTCAGCACGCAAGCTTCTGGCTGTCTCGCTGTGCCTGTCGGCGCAGCACACGTTCGCACTGAGTACCGGTGACATTGCGTTCACCGCACTGAACACCGATGAAGACGGCTGGGCCATCGTGGCCCTGGCCGACCTGGCGGCTGACAGCACGATCTACTTCACCGACAGCAACTGGGGCGGCGCCGCATTTTCGAGCGCCGAAGGCTTTCACACCTGGAACACCGGTGCGGCATCGATCGCCGCGGGCAGCGTGATCCGCTTCAGCCAGATCGATCAGGCCAGCCGCGCGGTGTCGATCGGCGCGCTGACCTCGTCGGGCAACCGCGCGCTGAGCAGCACCGCCGAAACCGTGTACGCCTACCTGGGCACGGCCGCCAACAGTCCGACCACCTTCCTCGCCGCGGTGTCGTCCGAAGCAAACGCCGCTGCCACGAACGCGCTGTCTGCGGCCGGGCTGCAGGCCGGCGTCAACGCCGTCATTCTGCCGGCCAGCACCGACTTCGCCGAATACACCGGGCCGCGCAGCGGCGAAGCGGATTTCGCGGCCTATCGGCTGCTGGTCAATGCCGCATCGAACTGGACCGGCTTCACGGATGGCGATCACGCCAGCGCGCAACCAAACCTCGCGGCGTTTTCGGTAGCGGTGTCGCCAGTGCCGGAGGTATCCGGGGGATGGATGATGTTGGCAGGCCTTGCGCTGGTAGCCGCGCGCCTGCGCCGATAACCTGCCGGCACCGGGCGAGAAAGCTCAGGGCGCTGGCAGCGGTTCGACCAGCGCCCTGTAGGCATGCCAGGTTGCGTGCCCGATCAGCGGCATCAGCACGATCAGGCCGAGGAACAGGGTGGCGAATCCGGCTGCGGTCAGCAACACGATCAGCATGGCCCACACCAGCATCGGGCCGGGGTTGCGACCGAGCGCGATCAGGCTTGCCAGCATCGAAGTCACCGCGTCCTGCCGCCGGTCCAGCATCAACGGAATCGCGACCACGCTGGCACCGAACACGAGTGACGCAAAGATGAAGCCGACCAGCGCATAGGCCATCAGGAATTCGACGTTCTCCAGGCTGACCACCTGTTCGACGAAGCGGCCGACGGACGGCATTTCAGAGGTGTAGAACAGCGCGAACACAACCAGCGACGCGCGCGCCCATACGAGAAAGATGATGATCAGCACGACGGCGAATACGCCGATTGCCCCGGCATTGTGCTGACCGGCGGTGAGCGAGTGCGCCAGCATGGGTGTTTCACCGGCTTCGCGCCGGCGCGACAGGTCGTACAGGCCGAGCGAAAGAAAAGGGCCCAGCAGCAGGAAGCCGCAGACCAGCGCCGAGGTGAGGTGGTACGCGTGGCTGAACACGACCGACAGCAGCACCCCCATGAAGGCGAAACAGCCGCCGTAGAAAATGCTGGCGGCCGGATTGCCGGCAAGATCCGCAGCACCCTTGGCAAGCCAGTCGAATGGCGCGAACAGTGCCACTTCACGGACGACCGGAAACGGAAGCCCCTGTGCATCACCCCGGGCCGGACTTTCTCCGGTCGGCAGTTCCGATGGCTGCATGCGTACACCCCTCATCCGCATCACTGCATTGATGCGCGCCGACCACCCTGCCGGCGCGTGACCCGGCGCCACTGTACGCCGAGTCGCCGCCGCCGGGGGAATCAGTCCTTCAGACGCATTTCAGCCGAACGAGCGTGTGCCTGCAGACCTTCTCCGTGCGCCAGCACCGACGCAATGCGGCCGAGCTTCTGCGCGCCTTCAGCGGATATTTCGAGGATGGACGTGCGCTTCTGGAAGTCGTACACGCCGAGCGGGCTGGAGAAGCGCGCGCTGCGCATGGTCGGGAGCACGTGGTTCGGGCCCGCGCAGTAGTCGCCCAGTGCCTCGACCGAGTAGTGACCGAGGAACATCGCACCCGCGTGACGGATGCGATCCACCCAGTCGCGCGGGGTTTCGGTACAGATTTCGAGGTGCTCCGGGGCGATCCGGTTGGCGATGTCACACGCCTCCCCGAGGTCGCGCACCTTGATCAGCGCTCCCCGGTTGGCGAGGGACGTGGCGATGGTGTCGCGTCGCGGCATGTCAGGCAGCAGACGGTCTATCGATGCATGCACGCGGTCGATGAAGGCGGCGTCGGTGCACAGCAGGATGGACTGGGCAAGCTCGTCGTGCTCGGCCTGGGCGAACAGGTCCATCGCCAGCCAGTCCGGATTGCCGTGGCCATCGGAAATGATCAGCACCTCGGACGGGCCGGCCACCATGTCGATACCGACCGTGCCGAACACCCGGCGCTTGGCGCTGGCGACGTAGGCATTGCCCGGGCCGACGATCTTGTCCACCTGTGGAATGCTTTGCGTGCCGTAGGCAAGCGCGCCGACCGCCTGGGCGCCACCTATCGTGAACACGCGGTCGACGCCGGTGATGGCGGCGGCCGCAAGCACCAGTGCATTGCGCTCGCCACCCGGCGTCGGCACGACCATGATCAGTTCCGACACGCCCGCGACCTTGGCCGGCACGGCGTTCATCAGCACCGAACTGGGGTAGGACGCACGGCCGCCGGGCACATACAGGCCGACGCGATCAAGCGGCGTCACCTTCTGGCCCAGCGTCGTACCGTCGGCTTCGGTGTACTCCCACGACGCCTGCTTCTGGCGCTCGTGATACAGGCGCACGCGGTCGGCCGCCTCCACCAACGCCGCACGTTGCTCGTCGCCCAGACTGGCGTAGGCCTCGTCAAGCACGCTGCGCGGCAGTTCGAGTTCGACCATCGACGCCGCGTTGAGGCGGTCGAAGCGGCGGGTGCAGTCGAGCACGGCTTCGTCGCCGCGCGCACGCACATCGCGCAGGATGCCGGCCACCGCCGCTTCGATGGCGTCGTCGGTCGACGCATCGAAGGCGAGCAGCGCATCGAGCTGTTCGATGAAGTCCGGCGCGCCGGAATCCATGCGTCGGATGGCGGTACTCATTGCACAGCCCCGGCGATCGCCTCGAGTATCGGCGACAGCGCATCGTGCTTCACCTTCAGTGCAGCCTGATTGATGATGAGCCGGGAACTGATGTCCATGATGTGTTCGACCTCGACCAGATTGTTCGCACGCAGCGTGCCGCCACTGCTGACCAGATCGACGATGGCGTCGGCCAAGCCGACCAGCGGCGCCAGTTCCATCGATCCGTACAGCTTGATCAGGTCGACGTGGACGCCCTTGGCCGCGAAATGTTCGCGCGCCGTGTGCACATACTTGGTCGCCACCTTGAGGCGCGCGCCGCGGCGCACCGCCTGCTCGTAGTCGAAACCGGCCTGCGTCGCCACACTCAGGCGGCAGCACGCAATCTTCAGGTCGATCGGCTGGTAAAGACCGGCGCCGCCGTGTTCCAGCAGCACATCCTTGCCGGCGATGCCGATATCCGCCGCGCCGTACTGCACATAGGTCGGCGTATCCGACGCGCGCACGATGACCAGGCGCACATCCGGCCGGTTGGTGCCGATGATGAGCTTGCGCGACGTCTCGGGATCGTCGGTCGGTTCGATGCCGGCCGCCGCAAGCAGCGGCAGCGTTTCTTCGAAAATGCGACCCTTGGACAGGGCGAGGGTGATGCCTTGCACGGTGTGCCTCGTTAGCGGTTGGATCGGCGGCGGATGAGTCGGCCGCGGGAACGTCGATGGCAGGTCAGGACAGGCGCCTGACGGTGGCGCCGAGCGCAGTCAGTTTCTGTTCGATGCGCTCATAGCCGCGATCCAGATGATAGATGCGTTCGATCACGGTTTCACCGCGCGCCACGAGGCCGGCGATGATCAGTCCGGCCGATGCGCGCAGATCGGTCGCCATGACGGTCGCCCCGTCGAGCTGCGCCACGCCCTGCACCACCGCGGTATTGCCGTCGATCCGGATGTCCGCGCCCAGCCGGGCAAGTTCGACTGCATGCATGAAGCGGTTCTCGAAAATCGTTTCGCGGATGATGGACGTGCCTTCGGCCAACGCATTGATCGCCATGAACTGTGCCTGCATGTCGGTCGGAAAGGCCGGATAGGGCGCCGTGCGGATCGACACCGCCTTCAGGCGCTGGGGCGCCCGCAGCACGATGGCTTCGAACGACGGCGACTTTTCGGTGCGGATGTCACAGCCGGCATCCATCAGCTTGTCGACCACGGCGTCGAGATAGGCGGCCGAGGTGCCGGTCAGGCGGATTTCGCCGCCGGTGGCCGCCGCCGCACACAGATAGGTACCGGTTTCGATGCGGTCCGGCATGATGCGATGTGTCGCGCCGTGCAGTCGCTCGACGCCCTGAATGCGGATCACGTCGCTGCCGGCGCCTGATATGCGCGCGCCCATGGCGACCAGACAGTTCGCCAGATCGACGACTTCCGGCTCGCGGGCTGCGTTCTCGATCACCGTTTCGCCTTCGGCCAGCACGGCCGCCATCATCAGGTTTTCGGTGCCGGTCACGGTCACCATGTCGGTGAACAGCCGCGCGCCACGCAGGCGCGACGTGCGCGCGACGACATAGCCGTGTTCCACCGCAATGTCGGCGCCCATCGCGGTCAAACCCTTGATGTGCTGATCGACCGGTCGCGCGCCGATCGCGCAGCCGCCGGGCAGTGACACCTTCGCCTCACCGCAGCGGGCGACCAGCGGGCCGAGCACAAGGATGGAGGCGCGCATGGTTTTCACCATTTCGTACGGCGCCAGCGGATTGTTCAGCCCGGACGCATCCAGCGTGACGACCGGGCCGTCGCGCTGCACCGCCACGCCCATCTGCGCCAGCAACTTGAGCATGGTGCCGATGTCGTTGAGCTGCGGCACATTGGTCAGCGTCAGTGGCTCACGTGTCAGCAGCGCGGCGCACAGGATGGGCAGCGCCGCATTCTTCGCACCCGACATCTCGGCCTCGCCCTGCAGGCGATGACCGCCTTCGATCAACAGCTTGTCCATCGTGCGTTCAGGCCTTCCACTCGGCCGGCGTCAGCGTCTTCATCGACAGCGCGTGGATTTCCTCGCGCATGCGGTCGCCCAGCGCGGCGTAGACAAGCTGGTGACGGCGGATGCGGGTCAGACCGTCGAAAGCGGCGGACACGATGACGGCCTCGAAATGCTGGCCGTCCCCCGATACCGCGCAGTGATCACAGACGATGCCGGCCGTGATGGAAGATTCGATGCTTTGTGGAGTAACCATATCAACTTCTCAATTTGTAGCCACGGGCCAGCATGTTAAGGGTGGCATGGGTCAGTGCAACGAAACTGCCGCCCGCGACGAGGGCACTGATCCACGGCGAAACATCCGACTGGCCGAAGAAGCCGTAGCGGAAGCCATCGATCATGTAGAAAAACGGATTGACGTGCGACACCGTCTGCCAGAAAGCCGGCAGCGAGTGGATGGAGTAGAACACACCGGACAGGAAGGTGAGCGGCATCACGACGAAATTCTGGAACGCCGCGAGCTGGTCGAACTTGTCGGCCCAGATGCCTGCGATCACACCCAGGCTGGCCAGAATGGCACCGCCCAGCGTGGCGAAGAACAGTATCCACAGCGGGTGCGCATACGGCAATTCGACGAACCACAGCGTCACCAGCCAGACGCCCGCGCCCACCACCAGCCCGCGGATGACGGCCGCCAGCACATACGCGGCGTAGAACTCGCGGTAGGAAATCGGCGGCAGCAGCACGAATACGATGTTGCCGGTCACCTTGGACTGGATCAGCGACGAGGAACTGTTGGAGAACGCGTTCTGCAGCAGGCTCATCATGACCAGACCGGGTACCAGGAAGGCCGAGTAGCTCACGCCACCATACACTTCGACCTGACGGTCGAGCACGTGCGAAAACACCAGCAGGTAGAGCAACGCGGTCAGCACCGGTGCGCCGACGGTCTGGAAGCCGACCTTCCAGAAGCGCAGCACCTCTTTATATAGAAGGGTACGCAACGCGATGCTCACGCGGCCTCCCGCATGATGGAAATGAATACGTCTTCCAGATCCGGGCGGACCAGTTCGATCTCTTCCAGCCCGACACCGGCCGCATGCAGGCGGGCGAGGCAGGCGCTCACCGCATCGGCGTTTTCGAGCACGAGCGCGACGCGTCCGTCTGCCGTGGCACGCGCCACGGCGCGCAGATCGGCTGGCAGCGCGACGTCGCCGCGCAGGCGAAGACGCAGCGTCTGCTGGATCGGCCGCGCCAGCAGATTGGTCGTGTTGTCGAGTGCAATCACGCGCCCCTGCTTCAGCATGGCGATGCGCCCGCACAGGCTTTCCGCTTCTTCCAGATAGTGGGTGGTCAGCACGATGGTGTGGCCTTGCCGGTTCAGATCGCGCACAAAGGCCCACAGGCCCTGGCGCAGCTCGACATCGACACCGGCGGTCGGCTCGTCGAGCACGATGACCGGCGGTCGGTGCACCAGCGCCTGTGCGACCAGCACCCGCCGCTTCATGCCGCCGGACAGCGCTCGCATGTTCACGTCAGCCTTCGTGTGGAGGTCGAGGTGATGCAGGATTTCGTCTATCCAGTCATCGTTGCGGCGCAAGCCGAAGTAGCCGGACTGGAGGCGCAGCGTTTCGCGCACCGTGAAGAAGGGATCGAACACGAGTTCCTGCGGCACCACCCCCAGATTGCGCCGTGCGTCGCGATAGTCGGCAACCACGTCGTGCCCCATCACCCTTATCACGCCGGAGTCGGCGCGTCCGAGTCCGGCGAGCAGCGAGATCAGCGTGGTCTTGCCGGCACCGTTCGGCCCAAGCAGCCCGAAGAATTCGCCCTGCCGCACGGTCAGCGATACGTGATCGAGCGCCTGAAGCGAACCGTATCGCTTGCAGACGCCATCGATCAGCAAGGCGGCGGACGGATCAGACATGGACATGCATCGGGAGGAGCACCGCAGCGGTGCCGGGGAAAACAGAGATCAGCGTGCGGCCGATGCGGCGTCAAGTCCGCAGAACGACGACACTTCGTACAGATTGGACAGGCTGAGCAGTCCTTCAGGGGCACCGACGACCGGCAGCGGGCCTGCCGAGCCCGACGACGCGCGTTCCCAGGCAAGCAGAACGGCGATCGCAGCCGAATCCACTTCGCTCACGCCGGACAGATCGATCGACCTGGCCGAGCCGATCAATGCGAGACCGGCGTCGCGCAAACTGACCGCCTCGGCCAGACGCATCGCACCGGTCACCCGCAGAACGTCTCCATCCAGGGCGATCATTTTGCAGCGGCTGCCGGCGGAGAATTCTTGGCGCGCAACGACTTGACGAGCCCATCGACGCCGCCGGCACGAATTTCGGCGGCAAAGGTTTCGCGATAATTGGTCACCAGACTGACGCCAGCGACGCTCACGTCATACACCTTCCAGCCTTCGCCGTTCTTTTCGAGGGCGTAGTCGATCGGGATCGGACGCCCGCCTGCGCGAACGACCTTCGTCTTTACAGTCACGTCAGTCTGCTCCGGCGCCATGCGGAACGGGTCGAATTCGACCGTTTCGTTCTTGTAGCTCGTCAAGGCGTTCGAGTAGGTTCGTACCAGCAGCGTACGAAACTCGATGATCAGCTGACCCTTCTGCTCGTCGGACGCATTCACCCACTCGCGACCCATTGCCAGCTGCGTCATGCGCGAAAAATTGAAGTGCGGGATCACCTGGGTTTCCACCAGTTCCGCCGCGCGCTTCTTGTCGCCCGCCTTGATGGCTGCATCGGTCCGCAGGGTGTTCAACACCTCTTCGGTCACTTCCTTCACGAGCGTGTCGGGCGTCTTCGCGACGTTCGCCTGAGCGCCGGCGCTCAGGGCGAAAGTCAGCAAAAACAGTTGAAGTATGCGTTTGAACATGGGTTCTCCCAGATGAAAAAGGCCTGTCGCCACGCGACAGGCCGTCATGACCATGCCGCCTCGCCCGACCGGGCGAGGCAATGAATCGGTCAGTTCGACACTACGGCAAGCTCCGTCGAAGTCTGCGCACTGATGGCATCAACGGCCATGGTGGCAGGTGTGCCGACAAGCATGAAGCACCAAGTTGATTCAATCGGTAACATGGTCATCAGGTTTTCGCTCGGCGAAAGCTGTGCGAACGGGCTTTCGCGCGGTGCATTTCCGTCATGGATGAGGCTGCGGCGACGTTGCAGATACGCATCGCGCACGTAGGCGTACTTGTCGAGTGCGGCAGCTTCGATTGCGCTTTCGGCCTTCAGGAAATCGGCACGCATATCGATGGCACGCAGAGCAAGGGCGGAATTCCGGACCGAGACCGGATCATGATTGGCGACCGGGTCGATCCAGACATCCACCAGGAAACCGCCGGTATCACGCAGGGTACGCGGTCCGATGATCGGCAGCACGACATACGCGCCATCGCCAACGCCCCAGCGACCGAGCGTCTGGCCGAAATCTTCCTCGTGCTTTTCGAGCCCCATGCCCGTAGCCACGTCGAACAGCCCGACGATGCCGATGGTCGTATTGATCACCACACGCCCGACGTCGGACAGTGCCTCGCCCGGCTTGCCCTGGATCAGGTTGTTGAAACCGATCCACAGATCCGCAATGTTGCCGAAGAAATTCGAAACCCCGGTCTGGACAGGCGTCGGCGTGATGTAGTCATAGCCCTGCGCGACGGGCTTGATGAGCGCCTTGTCGACCGTTTCGTTGAACGAAAAGACCGCGCGGTTGAACCCTTCGATCGGATCCTTCGGATTGCCGGAGGTCGCGCAACCGGTCATCAGCGTTGCAGCAATGGCTGCAGCGAGCACCGGTCGAAAATTGGTTGTCTGCTTTTTTGTATCGATCATCTGGCGAGCTTCCCGGCTATGCATTGTGCGCATCACTGCTCGGGAGCCTGCGGGCTCTCGGCAGCCTTGTTGAACATGAACTGACTGATCAGCTTTTCAAGCACTACCGCAGACTGCGTCTTCGTTATCGTTGCGCCGGCGGCGAGCATTTCCGTATCGCCACCGACTTCAAAACCGATGTACTGCTCGCCAAGCAACCCTGACGTCAGGATGGTCGCAAACGTGTCACGCGGGAAAACATACCGCTTATCGACATCCATCTTGACCACCGCGACATAAAGAGTGGGGTCAAAGGTGATTTCCGTCACCCGCCCGACCACAACTCCCGAACTTTTCACGGGCGCACGCGGTTTCAGGCCACCGATGTTATCAAAGTTGGCTTGCAGCCTGTATGTCTCGCCTATGTTAGCGGACGCAAGGTTGCCGACCTTTAGTGCCAGAAACAACACTGCGGCCACGCCGATCGCCACGAACACACCGACCCAGAGGTCGAGCACAGTACGGTTCATCCGTTACCCCTGAACATGAAGGATGTAAGCACAAAATCCAGCGCCAGTATGGTGAGCGCCGAATTGACAACAGTTCGCGTGATCGCGCGCGACACGCCCTCGGCGGTCGGCGCCGAATCGTAACCTTCGAAAACCGCGATCAGCGACACCGCAAAGCCGAACACCACGCTCTTGATGATGCCGTTCACGATGTCGTAGCGGAAATCGACCGATGCCTGCATCTGCGACCAGAAGGCTCCGTCATCGACGCCGATGAACACGACACCGATGAACCAGGCGCCAAACACGCCCATCATCGAAAACAGCGCCGCCAGCAAGGGCATCGAAATGACGCCCCCCCAGAAACGCGGTGCCACGACGCGTGCAATCGGATCGACCGCCATCATGTCCATCGCCTTGAGCTGCTCGGTCGTCTTCATCAGGCCGATTTCGGCCGTCAGCGCAGAACCTGCGCGGCTGGCGAACAGCAGCCCGGCAACCACCGGCCCCAGTTCGCGCACCAGCGACAGCGCCACCAGAATGCCCAGTGCCTCGCTCGAACCGTAGCGCTGCAGCGTTTCGTAGCCCTGCAGACCGAGCACCAGACCGACGAAGAAGCCGGACACCATGATGATGATCAGCGACAGCACGCCGGTCGAAAACACCTCGCGAATGGTCAGCGAGAAGCGCGAAAAGGCGGTACCCGAGCGCATCAGCACGGCAACGAAGAAGCGGCTGGCGAAGCCAAGCCGCCACAGACCGTCGAGCGTGCGCGCCCCCATCGAGCGAAGCACCCGGGCGATCATGCGTGCGTCTCCATCAGGGTTGTCCGGTAATCGTCACCCGGAAAATGGAATGGCAGCGGCCCGTCGATCTCCGCATTGACGAATTGATGCACGAACGGATCGGTCGAGGCACGGATCTCGTCCGGCGTCCCTTCGGCCACCACCTTGCCGGCTGAAAGGAAATACAGGTAGTCGACGATTTCCAGCGATTCGTGCACGTCGTGCGTCACCATGATCGAACTGGCGCCAAGTGCGTCATTGAGCCGGCGTATCAGCTGACCGACCACAGCCAATGAAATCGGGTCGAGGCCCGCAAAGGGTTCGTCGTACATGATGAGCATCGGGTCGAGCGCCACGGCGCGGGCCAGCGCAACGCGACGCGCCATGCCGCCCGACAGTTCGGCCGGCATCAGCTTCCACGCGCCTCGCAGCCCGACGGCATGCAGCTTGGTCATGACCAGATCACGGATCATGTCGGGCGGCAGGTCGGTGTGTTCGCGCAACGGGAAGGCCACGTTGTCGAACACGTTCAGATCGGTAAACAGCGCGCCGAACTGGAACAGCATGCCCATGCGCCGCCTGGCCGCATACATTTCGCGACGCGACAGCCGCGCAAGCTCCTGGCCGTCCACCGTCAGGTGGCCCGCAGTCGGCTTGAGCTGGCCGCCGATGAGGCGCAGCAATGTCGTCTTCCCGCAGCCGCTGCCGCCCATGATGGCGACCAGCTTGCCGCGCGGAATGCGCAGATTGATGCCGGAAAGAATGGGCCGCGTGTCGTAGGCAAAGTCGACGTTCTTCAAGTCGACCAGGATGTCTTCGGCCGGAGGGGACAGTGACACGAGAACAGTGTATGCGGGTAACAGGGAGCGCGATTGTAGCAGAGGCGCCCTACAGGCCGCAGCGACGCTTCCGGATGCGCCATCGGCGTGCGCTATCATCGGTCATGACTTTCGCGAACGCTGCCCGCCCGACGAAAACCGAAGCGCCGCGGCCCGGACTGCTGATCGTCGACGACGACCCGCTGATTGCCGATTCACTCAGCTTCCTGCTCGAGGCGGATTTCCTCGTCACCAGCCGCGCCTCTCGCGGTGCGGCCATCGCATGGCTGCGCGAACAACCGGCGGCACCGAAACTGGCGTTGATCGATCTTGGCCTGCCGCCCTGCCCGCATCGGCCGGATGAAGGCTACGCACTGATCGCCGACCTGCTGGCCCACGCGCCGGACACCCGCATCGTGGTGCTGTCCGGCCAGGGGGAGGAAGGCCTCGCTCGCCATGCGCGCGCCCTTGGCGCCACGGAATTCGTGTCCAAACCGGCGCAGCCCGCAGCGCTGCATGCGCTGCTGCGCCAGCTGGCTGAAACCTGCAGCCCGCCGCCTCCCGCCCTGCCGGCGCTGATCGGCGACAGCGAACCGGTGATCCGGCTGCGCGCACAGATCGTGCAGTACGCAGATCTGCCGTATCCGGTGCTGGTGGAAGGCGAATCGGGCACCGGCAAGGACATTGTCGCCAACTGCCTGCACGCCGGCACGACGCGTGGCGGCCAGCCCTTTCTGGCGCTCAACTGTGCCGCCATTTCGCCCAGTCTGGTCGAGCCGACGCTGTTCGGCCACGCGCGCGGCGCGTTCACCGGCGCACAGACGGCACGTACCGGCTATTTCGAGGAGGCCGCGTCGGGCAGCCTGTTCCTCGACGAGATCGGCGAGCTGCCGCTCGACCTCCAGGCCAAGCTGCTGCGCGTGCTCGAGAACGGTGAGTACCAGCGGGTCGGCGAAACGCAGTTGCGCCGTTCAAACGCACGCATCATCGCGGCCACCAATCGCGATCTGAGCGAGGAGGTCCGCGCCGGGCGCTTCCGGTCGGATCTCTACCACCGGCTCAGCGTGTTCACGATCACCTTGCCGGCCCTGCGCGACATGGGCAGCGACCGGCTGCAGCTGCTCGAGCACTTCCGCTGGCAGTTCAGCGCCCAGCTTGAACGGCAGCCGTTTTCGCTGGCGGCCGACGCGCGTGCGGGGTGGCTGGCCTACGGCTTTCCCGGCAACGTGCGCGAACTGCGCAACATCGTCATCCGGCTGTCGACCAAGTATCCAGGCCGCGAAGTCGGTCTGGCCGAACTGCAGGCGGAATTCGACCCGGCCGGGAGCGCGCCGGCAGCGCCGGGCGTTCATGACACGGAGATGCGCGAACTGGCGGATATCGCACTCGACGAGCTGCGCGCCGGCGGCTTCCGGCTCGACGCCCGGCTGCGCGAATGGGAAAGCGCCTATATAGATGCTGCGATGCGTCTGGCGCGCGGCAATGTCAGCGCGGCGGCACGTCTGCTGGGCATCGCGCGCACGACGCTGTACCACCGCATGGACGCCCCGGACGCCGACGCCGGCCGCGGCGACTGACATGTACCTCGACCACTTCGGCCTGCGCGAATCGCCGTTCCGCATCACCCCGCATGCCGATTTCTTCTTCGGCGGCGCGAACCGCCGGGCACTGCTCGACGCACTGGTCTATGCGCTCGGACGCGAAGAGGGGCTGGTCAAGGTCAGTGGCGAAGTCGGCACCGGCAAGACCATGCTGGCGCGGGTGTTGATCGATCACCTTCCCGCCCATCTGCGCGCCATCTATCTCGCCGACCCGCTGATGAACCGCGGCGAACTGCTCGCCGTGCTGGCCGACGAGCTGGGCTGCGCGCCCGCCACCGGCAGCGATGGCAGCGCTCACCGGCTGCTGCGCGCGGTGCAGGAGGCGCTGGTGGCCGAATTCGCCGCCGGCCGCCAGATCGTGCTGCTGATCGACGAGGCGCATGCGATGCCGGCGGAAACGCTGGAACAGATCCGCTTGCTGTCCAACCTCGAATCCGAACGCCACAAGCTGATCAAGATCGCGCTGTTCGGCCAGCCGGAGCTGGACGACCTGCTGGCGCGCACCGACATGCGGCAACTGAAGGACCGCATCACCCAGCATTTCCGGCTCGACCCGCTGCAGCCGGACGATGTCGGCACCTACATCGATTTCCGCATGCGTGCCGCCGGCTATCGCGGACCGAACGTGTTCGACGCCGCCTCGGTGACACGCATCGCGCGTGATTCGGGCGGCCTGACACGACGCATCAATATCCTGGCCGACAAGGCGCTGCTGGCGGCGTTCGCGCGCGGCGCACACGGCGTCACGGCAGCCGACGCCACGCGTGCGTTCGCCGACACCGAACTGCGCGTGCCGGCAGCGGGCGGCGTCACCCCGACACGGCTGGCGCTGGCGGTCGCGGCATCTGTCGTGCTGCTGGCGGCCGGTTTTCTGCTCGGGCGCAGCATCGACCGAGTGCCCCCCGAAACACCCCTCCCGGCAGCGACCGCCGGCGGCACGACGGCCGCCGCACCGGAGCCGCCGCCCACTGCCGCGCCAGAGCCTGAACAGACCCCACCGGCAGCCTCGGCTAGCGAACCCGCCGTCCCGCCGGTTGCCGCGATGCCGGATGCCATCACTTCAACCCCGCCCGACGCTGTACCGGAACCGGCTGCGCAACCCCCTGCGCCTGCCGATGACCTGACGTCGCTGCTGGCATCGAGCAAGTCATGGACGACCTCGGCGCCCGACGACCGCTGGTTCATCCAGCTGATGTCGGCCCCGGTCGCCCAGGGCGAACAGGTCGAGCGCTATGTCCGGCGCGCCCGGCGTACCCTCGACGCACAGCAGTTGCGGGCCTATCGCGCAGACACTGCAGGCGGCACCCAGCTGGCGGTGATCTACGGCGACTTCCCGGATCAGCGCACTGCGCAGCAGGCGCTCGCCACGCTGCCCGACTGGATCGCCACCGCGCGGCCGATTGCGCGGCAGGTACGCAGCCTGCGCCAGCCCTGAAAATGCCAAAGGCATTGACTGAACAGGGCCGGCTGCGCATCATGTTGATCGACCCCGGATTCCGCGTACCATCCGAATTCAGTTTCATTCCGAGTCACCGTCCGTCTCCGTGCCCATGACAGCATTGCTGCGCCCCGTTCTGCCCTGCGCCGTGATGGCGGCCCTGCTTGCCGGTTGTGCGGCGCATACCCCCCAGCCGATGTCGGATGCCCACGTCGTGGCAAAAAATACCGATGGCGCCGCAGCGCGCGAAGGCATCCCGCCGCCAGTCGCCCGCCCGCTGTCGCCGCCCCAACCGCAGCCGCGGCACAAGTCGGAAACCTACAGCGTGGTCGTCAACCGGGTGCCGGTGAATGAATTGCTGTTCGCGCTGGCGCGTGACGCCAAGGTGAATGTAGACATCCACCCCGGCATCGAGGGTGCGGTGACGCTGAACGCGATCGACCAGACGCTGCCGCAGCTGCTCACCCGCATCGCCACCCAGGTCGACATGCGTTTCGAGCTCGACGGACCGAATCTGGTCGTGATGCCCGACGCGCCCTACCTGCGCAGCTACCGGGTCGACTACGTCAACATGTCGCGCGACGTGACCGGTGCGGTGTCGATCAACACACAGATCGCCTCGACCAGTTCGGCCGCGGTCACCGGCACCGGCGGCACTGCGAACATCGCCACGCAGACCGGCAATGCCGGCAACAGCTCCAGCACCCGGATCGAGAACGTCGCGAAGAACCGCTTCTGGGAATCGCTGGAACGCAACATCCGCGACCTGCTGCACGAAACCGACAAGCTGATGCCGGACACGATGAGCGAACCGGCAGCCGCGCCGGTCGCCGGCACCGATCCTGCAGTCGCCGCCCCGCCGGTCGAGCGACGCGCCACTTTCCGCGAAGCGGCGTCGGTCATCCTGAACGCCGAAACCGGCGTCATCAACGTGCGCGCCACCTCGCGCCAACACGAGAAGGTGCAGGAATTCATCAGCCAGGTGACGCGCATCGCGCGTCGCCAGGTGTTGATCGAAGCGACCATCGCCGAGGTGCAGCTGACCGACAACTACCAGCAGGGCATCGACTGGACCGCCTTCGCCGGCGGCGGCAAGCGCGGCGGTGCCACGGTGTCGCTGAATACCACCTCGACCGATCTGACCACCAATGCGCCGTTCGCCATCGGTCTGGGCCGCAACCGCGAGCTGGTCGACAGCATCAAGCTGCTTGAAACCTACGGCGACGTGAAGGTGCTGTCGAGCCCCAAGCTGTCGGTGCTGAACAACCAGACCGCGCTGCTGAAGGTCGTCAACAACATCGTCTATTTCGAAATCAAGTCCGACGTGGTCGCCAATACCA
Organism: Methyloversatilis sp.; assembly: GCF_030698125.1. Taxonomy (GTDB): domain Bacteria; phylum Pseudomonadota; class Gammaproteobacteria; order Burkholderiales; family Rhodocyclaceae; genus Methyloversatilis. The sequence goes on along the minus strand of NZ_JAUYNV010000056.1, from coordinate 38,278 downwards.
ACACGCAGGCCGTGCGCAGTTTCACCGCCACGCCGCGTTCGGTATCGGTCGGTCTGGTGATGGCGGTCACGCCGCAGATCAGCGCCGACGGCTTCGTGCTGCTGAACGTGCGGCCGACCATTTCGCGCAAGGTGGGTGATGCGCAGGATCCGACGCCCGACCTGAGCTCGCCCAATCTGGTGCCGGTCATCCAGACGCGCGAACTCGAATCGGTCATGCGCGTGGCCAGCGGCGAAACCGCGGTGCTTGGCGGCCTGATGCAGGACGAACTGAACTACCGCCGCGACAGCATTCCCGGCGTGTCGGCGCTGCCCTTCATCGGCGCATTGCTGTCGGCGCGCAATGAAACTTCGCGCAAGACCGAACTGGTCGTGCTGATCCGTCCGGTCGTGATCGAAGACGCCAGCCTCGACGGCGACTACCGGTCGCTGGTCGATTCGCTGCCGGACGAGCGCTTCATGAGATCGACCTTCCCGCTGCCCGGCGCGAACCGCAAAGTGGAGCCCGCGCAGTGAGCCTGCTGCTCGAAGCGCTGAAGAAGGCCGAGGCCGCCAAGCGGCGCGAGGAAGACCCGGCAGCCGAAAGCGAAGCTGCGCCGGCAGCGGTCGCGCCACCGGCGCGCATTACGCCGGCCCATGAACTGGAACTGATCGACGACGAATTCGCCCAGGCCGCGCGCTTCGCCGGGCTCGACGTACCGGAGCCGCGACCGGCCACGCCCCCCTCACCTCAGCCGGGCGCCGAAGCAGCACGCGTGCTGTTCGACGCCAAGCGACCGGCACCACGCGGCAAGTCGCCGCTCACCTGGCTGCTCGGCGCAGCCGGTGTGCTGCTGCTCGGCATCGTCGGCTGGGTCATGTGGCAGATCGGCCTGCTGGACGGCGGACGGGCCGTCGCACCGGCCGCCTCCCTGCCGCCGCCGGCGGCGCGCATCGCGGCGCCAGCGCCCGTCACCGGTCCTTCGCCTGAACGACCCACTGCGTCCGCCGCCGCGGTCGCACCGTCGTCCCTGGCTGCGGGTGCACCCGTGACCGCCCCCGCAGCACTGCCCGATGACGCATTGGCGGCCGCGCCATCGAGCCGCTTCCTGTCCGGTCAGCTCGCCGCCGATAAGCCGGCACCGACGCCGCCGCCCGCGGCAGCGCCCGCTGCGCCGCCGATCCGCATCACCCGCAATGCGCCGGTCATTCCGCAGGACATCAACGAAGGCTATGCGGCGTTCAATGCAGGCGAGTACGATCGCGCGCGAGTCGCCTACGAACGTGCGCTGCGTGCCGATCCGCGCAATCCGGATGCGCTGCACGGCCTGATGGCGCTGGCTGACGTCCGGGGCGATGCGCAGCAGGCACGCATGCTGTTGCGGCGTATCGCCGAAATCGATCCGGCCGACCCGTCGGTGCAGGTGGCGATGAGTGAAAACGTCGATCCGGCCGCGCAGGAGGCACGGCTGCTGAACATCGCCGCGGCGCAGCCGCAATCGGCACCCGCGGCGTTCGCGCTCGGCAATCTGTATGCCGGACAGGCGCGCTGGCGCGAAGCGCAACAGGCCTATTTCAATGCGTGGACACTGGCGCCCGACCAGCCCGACCACGCCTACAACCTTGCGGTCAGCCTCGACCAGCTACGCCAGTCGAAGCTCGCACTGCAGTACTACCGCGAAGCCCTCACCTTGCGCAGCCAGCGCTCGGCCGCCTTCGACGCAGACGCGGTGGCCACCCGCGTCGCCGCGCTGCAGGCCGCGCAGGATGGGCCCTGAGCACATGAACGCGCCGGCCAACGCACCGCGCCGTCCGCTCGGCCAGTTGCTGCTGGCGCAGGGGCTGGTGACCGAAGACCAGTTGCGCATCGCGCTGCAGGAACAGCAGAAGCTGAACATTCCGATGGGCCGCCTGCTGGTGCAGCTGGGCTTCGTCAGCGAAGCCACGTTGCGCGAAGCACTTGGCGTCACGCTGGGCAAGCGCACGGTCGATCTGTCGCATGCGCTGATCGACGCCGACGCCCTGCGACTGGTGCCGCAGGCGCTGGCCAAGCGGCACCGGCTGCTGCCGCTGAACTACCTGGCCAGTGCGCGCAAACTGACGGTCGCCGTGTCCGACGTGAACGACATCGTCGCGCTCGACCAGCTGCGTGCGTTGCTGCCGGAAGGCGTCGAGCTCGAAACCGTACTGGCCGGCGAGACCGAAATCGCGCACGCGATCGATCAGTCCTACGGCCACGAACTGTCGATCGAAGGCATCCTGACCGAACTGGAAACCGGCGAGGTCGATTACCGCGCACTGGCCTCCTCGGCCGACGAATACAGCCAGCCGGTGGTGCGCCTGATCGACGCGCTGCTGACCGATGCGGTCAAGCGCGGCGCCTCCGACATCCACTTCGAGCCGGAAGCCGGCTTCCTGCGCATCCGCTACCGCATCGACGGCCTGCTGCGGCAGATCCGCGCGCTGCATCGCTCGTACTGGCCGGCGATGGCGGTGCGCATCAAGGTGGTGGCCGGCATGAACATCGCCGAAATGCGCGCGCCGCAGGACGGGCGCATTTCGCTCACCATCAGCGGCCGGCCGGTCGATTTCCGCGTGTCGTCGCAACCGACACTGCACGGCGAAAACATCGTGCTGCGCATCCTCGACCGGGCGCGCGGCATCGTCGCGCTCGACGAACTGGGGCTGGCCGATTCGCAGCTCGACCAGCTGAAGCTGATGATCGCGCGACCCGAAGGCATCATCCTCGCCACCGGCCCGACCGGCAGCGGCAAGACCACCACGCTGTATTCGGTGCTCAACCACATCAATTCCGAGGGCGTGAACATCATGACCCTCGAAGATCCGGTCGAATACCCGATGGCGCTGATCCGCCAGACTTCGGTCGCCGAGGCGGTGAAGCTCGATTTCGCGAACGGCGTGCGCTCGATGATGCGGCAGGATCCGGACATCATCCTGGTGGGCGAAATCCGCGATGCCGAAACCGCCGAGATGGCCTTTCGCGCCGCGATGACCGGTCACCAGGTGTATTCCACGCTGCACACCAACTCGGCGCTCGGCGCGATTCCGCGCCTGCTCGACATCGGCATCCTGCCCGACATCATGGCCGGCAACATCATCGGCGTGATGGCGCAGCGTCTGTTGCGCAAGTTGTGCCTGTATTGCCGGAAGGCGCGACCGGCCGAGGCGCACGAACTGCATCTGCTCGGTCTGCGCGAGGACCGCGCAGCGCCGGACATCCACGACGCGGTCGGCTGCCCGGCCTGCGAATTCACCGGCTACCGCGGCCGCCTTGCAGTGATGGAACTGCTGCGCATGGATTCCGACCTCGACGAACTGGTGGCCCGGCGCGCCACCGCGCGCGAGCTGCGCAACGCCGCCCGTGCCAAGGGTTTCCGCTCGCTGGCCGAAGATGGGCTGCGGCGCGTCATCGACGGCTCGACTTCGCTCGACGAGCTGGCGCGCGTGGTCGATCTCACCGAACGCATGGCCCAGAGCGGTCCGGACTGGTACGCACGCTGACGATGGCGATGTTTTCGTACAAGGCGATGAACACGCAGGGCCGCATGGTGTTCGGCCGCATGGACGCCGCCAATCTGGTCGATCTCGAAATGCGCTTGAAGCGCATGCAGCTCGACTTCGTCAACGGCCAGCCGATGAAGCACGCGCAGCCGCTGTTCGGTCACAGCCTGCCGCGGCTCGAACTGATCAATTTCAGCTTCCACCTCGAACAGCTGGTGCGTTCCGGCGTGCCGCTGATCGAGGCGCTGACCGACCTGCGCGATTCGACCGAACACCCGCGCATGCGCGAAATCGTCGCCTCGCTGGTCGAAAGCATCGAGGGTGGCCGATCGCTGTCGCAGGCCATGGCCGAACATCCGGCCGCGTTCAGCAAGGTGTTCTGCGCACTGGTGCGCGCCGGCGAGCTGACCGGCAATCTGGCCGAGGTGCTGCGCGAACAGATCGACGCATTCAAATGGGAAGACGAACTGGTGTCGCAGACGCGACGCCTGCTGACCTATCCGGCCATCGTCGGCACCTTCCTGCTGTTCGTCATCGCCGTACTGATGCTGGTGGTCGTCCCCGACCTCGCGCGCTTCTTCCGCAACACCGGGCTGGAGCTGCCGCTGCAGACACGCATCCTGATGGGCACGTCGGAATTCCTGCAGGCCTGGTGGCCGGCCGTGCTGTTTCTGATGGTCGCGGCGACCGTCGGCGCCGTTGCGCTGCTGCGCTACAACCCGGTCGCCCGGCAGCGCTTCGACGGTTTCAAGCTGTCGGTACCGGTGATCGGCCCGATCCTGCACAAGGTGGTGCTGTCGCGCTTTGCCAGCATGTTCGCGATGATGTACGGCGCCGGCATTCCGATCATCGACGCCGTGCGCACGTCGGAAGATGTGGTCGGCAACGAGGCCGTGCGCGACGCGCTGGCGCGCGCCGGCGCGCTGATCAGCCAGGGCCAGAACGTGACGGCCGCGTTCCAGAGCGTCGGACTGTTTCCGCCGCTGGTCGTGCGTATGCTGCGTGTGGGCGAAAGCACCGGTGCGCTCGACCGCGCGCTGCGCGAGGTGTCCTACTTCTACACGCGTGATGTGCGTGAATCCATCGCGCGCGCGCAGGCCGCGATGGAACCGACACTGACGCTGGTGCTCGGCCTGCTGCTGATGGCGGTGGCCTTCGCGGTGCTCGGCCCGGTGTACGACATGCTGACGAAGTTGAAGACCTGATGCCGCGCCGCCACGTCCTCTATCTCGACGCGACGCAGCTTGTCGCCTATGGTTGGCGCGCCGGCGAGGTGACCGAGCACGCCCGCTTCGCGACGACGAGCGACGGCGTGACGGCATTCGCCGACTTCCTGCGCACACAGCGTGACGGCCTGTACCTGATGCTGTGCGATCTGGCCGACGAAGCCTTCATCGCCGAAATGGTGCCTTTCGTGCGTGGCGGTGACCGCGCGGCACTGATCCGGCGCAAGCTCGGCCAGCATTTCTTCGGCACCACGCTCACCTGCGCCCGCTCTCTCGGGCGCTCGCGCGCCGGCCGGCGCGACGAACAGATGCTGTTCTGCGCGCTGACCCGGCCGGCCATGCTCGAACCCTGGCTGGCGGCGCTGCGCGATGCCGACGTCGCACTGAGCGGCATCCACAGCGTGGCGCTGGCCAGCGAGCCGGTGCTCGAGCGGCTGCGCATCGCGCAGGGCAGCACGCTGTTGCTGGCCATCACGCGCACCGGCGTGCGGCAGAGCTTCTTCGAAGACGGCCGCCTGCGCTTTTCGCGCCTGACGCCGCTCGGCACGCTATCGAGCAACGACCTGCCGCGCGCCTGCGCCGAAGAAGCACGGCGGCTGCACCCCTATCTGCTGAGCCAGCGCCTGGTCACCCGCAACGCGCCGCTGAGCGTGCGCGTGCTCGTACCCCCGGCCCGCATGGACGAGTTCTCGCTGGCTTGCCGCAGCAATGACATGCTGCAGTTCGAGCTGATAGACAGTCATCTGGCCGCCCAGCGGCTCGGCCTGCGCCCGGCGCCGGACGACCTGCACTGCGAAACGCTGTTCGTGCAGGCGCTGATGCGTCAGCCGCCGGCCGAACAGTTCGCGCCGCCGGCCGAACGTCGCGCCTTCCGCGTCTGGCAGGCGCGCTTCGCGCTGCTCGCCGCCGGCAGCGTGGCGCTGGCGGCCTGCCTGCTGATGGCTACGCACAGCGCGCTCGACAGTCTCGAACTGCGCGAAAAGAGCGCGCGGCTGCAGGACGACGCGCGGCGCGCCGAATCCGCCCGGCGCGACATCATCGCCCGCCTGCCGCCGACGCCGGTGCCACTGGACACGCTGCGCGTCGTACATGAACGCAGCCTGCAACTGGAGCAGCGCAGCGCGGCACCGGCCGGACTGCTGCAGCCGCTCGGCGCCGTACTGGAGCGCTACCCGCAGGTTGAACTGGACCGTCTCGACTGGAAGCTGGGCAGTGCCGGCATGCCGGCGGCCGACGGATTGGCGCCGGTCGAGGCACAACTGCTGGTGCAGGCGCGGCTGCCCGCCGAATACGGCGCCCAGCAGCGACGCGCGCTGGAACTGGTGGACGCCCTCGCCCTCGATCTGGGCCGCGCAGCGGACGGCCGGCAGGTGAAAGTCACGCGACCCCCGTTCGATCTGGAATCGGGCCAGGTGCTGCGCGGCGGGGTGCGCAGCGACCGCAGCGAGGCCGACAGCGCGCCGCAGTTCGCGCTGCTGATCAGCCGGGGGCTCGCGCCATGAACGCGGCCGACCTGAAAAAGTTGCGCGGCGCTGCCGTGCTGGCCGCGCTGATGGCACTGGCCGGCGCTGGAGCGCTGTGGGCGAGCGCCCGACTGGCTGACGAAGCGAAGCAGGACCACATCCGCGCGATCGCTGCGCGTGCTGCCGCGCAGAGCGGCCTGGCCGCAGCGCAGGCCGAAGAGATGGAAATTGCGCAGAAGATCGACCGCTACCGTCAGCTGGCCGCACGCGGCGCGATCGGCGCCGAACAGCGTCTGGCCTGGGTCGAACTGATCCGCGACACCCGGGCGCGGCATCGCCTGGGCGCGCTCGATTACGAATTTTCGCCGCAGCGGCCGCTCGATCGTTCGATCGCACCGTCTGACGCCGGCGAACTCGAAGTCAGCAGCAGTACGTTGCGCCTGCGCCTGCCGCTGCTGCACGAAGGTGACCTGCTGACGCTGCTCGACGACCTGAGCCAGCACGCGCCGGCCCTGGTACGGGTACGCGAGTGCAGCATGGTGCGGCGTGTGGTGACTGACTCGACACCCGAAACGCTGCAGGCCGACTGCCTGCTGGACTGGATCACCTTCCGTCCGAAAGAGGGGGGAGCGTCGTGAGGCGCGCACTGATTCTGTTGTTCTGCTGCGTCGCGCATGCGGCGGCGGCGCAGCCGCTCGGTCGGCTGTTCTACAGCGAGGCCGAGCGCGTGCGGCTGGAACAGCAGCGCGGCCAGCCGGTACAGGCAGCCTCTGCGCCGCGCGCCGTCGGCACGGTGCGGCACGACGGCATCGTCGTCCGCTCTTCCGGCCCGGTGACCTGGTTCGTCAATGGCGGCTCTTTCGACGCGCGCGCCCTGCCGTCGCTGCAGGCGCAGCCGGCGGGCACCGCACTTCAGTTGCCGGGCAATGCCGGTCGGGCGGTCAGGCTGCGCCCGGGCGAGCAGACCGCCGTCGACGAAGCCGGTCAGGCAGCGCCGGCGTCGGGCGTGATCGACGTGCAGCCGGGGCGCAGCCGATGAGCGCATGGCCGTCGACACGGCAACGGCAGGGCGGCGCCGCGCTGCTGATCGCCATCGCGCTGCTCGGTCTGCTGGCGATTGCCACGCTGGCCCGCGCGCTGTCGTCGCCTGCAGGCACCGACAGCGAACTGGCCACCGAGCGCGCACTGGCCAGGGCGCGCGATGCGTTGGCGGCTTATGGGGCGCTGGGCAATGTCGCCGGCAACCACGACAACTCACCGGGCGCCCTGCCCTGCCCGGACCTCGACAACGACGGCGTGTCCGATTTCAACTGCAGCGGCCACATCGGTCGTCTGCCCTGGCGCACGCTGGGCATGGGCCCGGTGCTTGATGGCGCAGGCGAATGCCTGTGGTACGCGCGCAGCGCCCGCTTCAGCAACAACATACAGACCAGCGAGCGCGGCAGCAGCGCCGACAAGCCGGCACTGAACCCGGCAACGCCGGGCGGCATCGTCGAAGTCAGCGCCGCGGGCGCCGGCCAGCCGGTGGCGGCAGTACTGATCGCGCCTGGCCCCGCGCTGCCGGGTCAGTCGCGCAGCGGCGGCTTCGGCGAGTCCGGCTGCCGCGAAGGCGGCATCGAACAATTCGTCGAAGGGGCGACGGTGGCCGGCAACGCCTTTACGCACATCGGCGGTGAGCATGCCATCGCGCTGCGCGCGCAGGACGACTTCAACGACCGCGTGCTCACGCTCACCACCAGCCGGTTGTTCGCCAGCGCCGGTGCGCGCGTGCTGGGCGACATTTCGATCGCCAGCGACGGCACACCGCCGTACGCCTGGTGGATCAACAATCAGTGGTGCGCCCACGTCTGCACGTCAGGGACGCAGGGCGTCGTCGCGCTGGCAGATGGTTCGCGCGTGGCGCGGGCGCTGTCGCTGCTGCCGGTCTGCGCCAGCGTGTGCACCGGATCATGACGCGTCAGCGCGGCTTCACCCTGATCGAGATCGCGGTGGTGCTGACCATCGTCGCGCTGCTCAGCGTGGGTGCGATCGCCGCGCTGCAGCTCGCCATGCTGCGCACGCGCATCGCCGATACGCAGGCGGCGTTGCGCGAGGCACGTGAAGCGGTCGTGGCGTTCGCCGTGGTCAACCGCTCGCTGCCCTGCCCGGCCGTGTCGGAGGTCGACGGCACCGAACAAAGCCGCGCCGGTGGCAACTGCGCCAACCGTCGCGGCCTGTTGCCCTGGCAGACGCTGGGCGTGCGCGGTCTCGACGGCTGGGGCAACCGGCTGGGCTATGTCGTGTCGCAGAACACCACCGCGGCGCGCAGTCTGGTCGTCGCACCCGGCCAGCGCATCGCATTGACTGGCGAAGGCGACGTCACGATCCGTACCCGCGACGCAGCCGGCGCCGAAGTGCAGCTGAACAGCGGCACCTCAGTGGCCTTCGCACTGTGGTCGCATGGTGAAAACGGGCGCGGCGCCACGACGGCGATCGGCAGTCTGATCGCCCACGATTCGGCCAGCAACGCCGACGAGCAGGCCAACAGTTCCCAGCCGGGTACATCGACCGTGCTGTACGCGCGCGACGGCAGCGTGAACAGCGCCGCGGGCGGCGGCGAATTCGATGACCTGGTGGTGTGGGAATCGCGCTTCGTGCTGTTCGGTCGCATGATGAACGCGGGGCAATTGCCGTGAGCGCAGCGGCACCCGGCTTCCTGTCGCGCCTGCGCAGCGGCGGCATCCTGCCCGGCGACAGCCCGGAAGAGCGGCTGAACAAGTCGCTGCTGGTGCTGGCGACCGGTCTGGTCTGCGTGGCGTCGATGCTGTGGCTGGCGGTGTATTGGTCGATCGGCCCGCAGCTGTCTGCCACCTTGCCTTTCGCGTACCAGCTGCTGCTGGCCGGCAACCTGCTGCTGTACATCCGCAGCGGCAACTTCAAACTGTTCCGCAGCACGCAGCTCGGGCTGTTCCTGTTCGTGCCCTTCGTCGCGCAGTGGGCCATCGGCAACTTCATTACCGCCAGCGGCATCCTGCTATGGGGGTTGCTGGCGCCGGTTGGCGCCATCCTGTGCATCGGCGCGCGCGAGGCACTCGCCTGGTTCTTCGCCTATGCCTTCCTGATCGTGCTGACCGGCGTATTCGACTTCTATCTGGCCGACGCCAGCACCTACCGCGACGCCACCGTGTCGGTGGAAACCAGCGTGGTGTTCTTCGCGCTCAACTTCCTCGCCATTTCGACCATCGTGTTCATGCTGCTGCGCTTTGCGATCGAACAGAAGCAGCGCACCGCCAGTCAGCTGGCCGAAGCGCACGCGCTGCTGGAAAGCGAACAGGAGCGCTCGGAGCGCCTGCTGCTGAACATTCTGCCCGGTCCGGTCGCCGAACGCCTGAAGCAGAACGAAAAGAACATCGCGGACGGATTCGCCGACGTCAGCGTCATGTTTGCCGACATCGTGAATTTCACCCAGGTCGCCGCAGGCATGACGCCGGCCCAGGTGTTCTCGATGCTCAACCGCGTGTTCTCCCGCTTCGACGAACAGGCCGGTGCGCGCGGTCTGGAGAAGATCAAGACCATTGGCGACGCCTACATGGTGGCGGGTGGCCTGAACGAGAACACGTCGGACTACACCGCCGCGCTGGCCGATCTGGCGCTGGAAATGCGCGACTGGCTCAGGAACCAGACCACCGGCACCGGCGTGCTGCTCGATCTGCGCATCGGCATCGGCACCGGCCCGGTCGTCGCCGGCGTGGTGGGCAAGAAGAAATTCATCTACGACCTGTGGGGCGACACCGTCAATCTGGCCAGTCGCATCACGACCGAAGGCGTGCCCGGCATGGTGCAGGTCGACACCACGACTTACCTCCGCCTGCGCAACCGCTTTGACTTCCACCCGCCGCAGACGCTCTATCTGAAAGGCAAGGGCGATACCGTGGTGTATCGGCTGATCGGACGCAGGGAAGAAGGACTTTCGATGTCGGCGGGCAGTGTGGACATCCTGCTCGACGCCGGGTAGGTCGACCTGACTACACCAGCACTACAGCGGGGCCGTAGCCAACAAGCTTCGAGTCGTGCGTGAGCAGATGCATCGGTTCGTGGACGGCCTGTGCGACGAGCAGCCGATCAAAGGGATCCGTATGGATCAACGGCAGTCGCTCGACAGCCACCGCGTGCTCAGGACGGATCGCCAGCATCCTGTAACCCGATTGCTCGAAGCAGTGCAGCGCCATCTGCCCGGATATCGGCATGCGTTCGCGCCCCAGACTGTGCTTGATCGCGATTTCCCAGACGCTGGCTGCACTGACCCAGAGCGTCGCCTCGGGCGCGAGCAGCCACTCGCGCGCCTTGGCTGACAGACGGGCGTCATCGACGATGGCCCACAATGCAATGTGAGTGTCGAGCAGTACATTCACCGCTGCGCGTCGCCAGAAAACATTCGTTCGATCTCTTCATTCGTCGAATCGAAGTCATCGGGCACGACGAACAGTCCCTTGGCGAAACCCAGGCGGCGCTGCGGCAGCACCGTTTCGATGGGCACCAGACGCGCCGCCGGCTTGCCGTTGCGAGCAATGACGATCTCCCGTTCACGCCCCTGCTCTATGGCCTCGACCAGACGCGAAAGGTTTGATTTTGCCTGCAGCATGTTCACGTGGGATTCCATTGCTCGCTCCGTATGTTCGAACTGTACTTAGCCAAGATTAGCCAAGCCGACATCCTTGGTCAAGCGTAGTTCGGCCCGGCATCACGGGGCACAAAGCGTCAACGAAAAACGGGCGCCCGAAGGCGCCCGTTTCAGCACAGCTTTCTGATCGGAAACCGATTAGAACGTGTGTGCGAGACCGATGTTGAAGCCGGTGTCGCCGTAACCTGCGCCGCTGTTGCCGTTCGCAGTAGCCGTACCGCTCGCGCCCGAAGCATTCTTCGAGATCGCGCAAGTCGCTGCACTGTCAGCACTCAGCTTGGCAACGGTCGCGTAGGCAACCGTGCGCTTCGAGAACGAATACTCACCACCGAAGCCCCACTTCTTGCAATCGGCGTTGTTGCGAGCGTCGTCGTTGGCCTTCACGTAGCTGGTCTTCAGCAGGAAGTTGGACGTAACCGGAACGGTCAAGCCGATCAGCCAGCCATCGCTCTCCGAAATCGCCTTGGATGCGGTGTTATCGCCTTCAACGTTTTCGTAGTAGGCCGACAGCTTGGCAACGCCGAAGTCGTAGCTGGCACCAACGACCCACAGGTCGAATTCAAGATCGCTGCCACCGTTTGCGACGCTGCGCTTGACCTGAAGGTTTTCGTAATCGAGCGTGAAGCTGATCGGACCATTGTTGTACATCGCGGCGAGCGCGTACAGGGGGGTGTCACCGGCATCGACATCCGTGCCGTTACCACCGATACCTGCACCAGCCAGCGGGTTGCTGCCATCTTCGCCCAGCAGGTTGGTCGTGTAGGCCGCCAGGAACTTCAGGCCGGGAGCGACTTCCGGCGAGATGTAGACGATGGCGTTGTCGGCACGGTCAGCCTGACCGAGGCCCGATGTCACGCCGAACAGCGAACCGGCGTTGGCAACGGTCTGGTTCTTGAACGGGTCGTACTGACCGACGAACGAATAGCGGGCGCCATCAACGCGGCCGCCGAGCACGGTACCGAACGCGCCTTCGAGACCGATCCAGCTGTGACGGTTGGTCGTGCCGCCGAAGGATGTGCCGGTATCACCTGAGAAACCGAATTCGAATTCGAAAATTGCCTTCAGGCCGTTGCCGAGGGCTTCGCTGCCGCGGAAGCCGAGGCGGTTGGTGCCGAGGATGCCATCTTCAAAGCCGTTCTGACGACCTGTCTGACCGGCTTGGGCGTTGCCGCCGTTGTCACCACCACGCGACATGAAGCCGTAGTCGATGCGACCGTACATGGTCACGTTCGATGCTTCAGCCAGAACGGCGGTCGGTACGAGTGCGGCTGCGATCGCAGCTGCAAGCAATTTCTTGGACATTACGCAATTCTCCTCTTGCGATGATAGTGGGTGCCCGGATCGTGTTCGATCGCAGAGCGACTGTACTGCCGGGCTACTCACCTTCGGACCTTCAGAAGGTGGATCGCACTGTACCGAAGCATGAAAGCTCACTGCAAGCCATGCGTAAAATTACGTATGCACCCGTCCGGTCCGTTGTGGTTTTCGTGCAACAGCCCGGCAGGGCGGGCACAGCCCACGTGGCGAGGACCCCCACCCCAATTCTTGTCTGATCGCCGCTCCGATTCAGCCCACTTCGCTCCTCTGCATATAAACATGCAGCACCGGACGTACCATCGCCCCGGCGATCCGGTGCCGTGGATCGACGCCTCACCGCGATGCCGGACCTGACGTGTCGGCTCAGCCTTCGCAGCCGCCTGCCGTTCGGCCGATCAGGTTGAAGAACTCGCGCCGGGTGCTGGCGTCGTCGCGGAAGGCGCCCAGCATGCGGCTGGTGACCATGGCGACACCCGGCTTGTGCACGCCACGCGTGGTCATGCACTCGTGCGCCGCCTCGATCACCACCGCGACACCGCGCGGCTGCAACACCTCGTACAGCGCGTCCGCGATCTGCACGGTCATCTTTTCCTGGATCTGCAGGCGCTTGCCGAACACCTCGACCAGGCGCGCCAGCTTCGAAATGCCGACGACGCGCCGATCCGGCAGGTAGGCGATATGCGCCTTGCCGATGATGGGCACCATGTGATGCTCGCAATGGCTTTCGAAGCGGATGCCGGTCAGCGCGATCACCTCGTCGTAGCCTTCGACCTCTTCAAAGGTGCGCGACAGTACTTCGCGCGGGTCGATCAAATAGCCGGCGAAGAACTCCTCGTACGACTTGACGACGCGCGACGGCGTGTCGAGCAGGCCTTCGCGCGTCGGATCGTCGCCGGCCCACTGAATAAGCGTACGGACAGCCGCCTCGGCTTCTTCCCGGCTCGGGCGTGTGGTGTCTGAATGGTTCATGGTCATCCTGTTTTTGCTTATATATAGAGCGGCGCGATCATGGTGCGATGCCGCTGCCTGACACCCGGACTGAGCATGGTGGCGGCGCGGCCACCTGTTTTCAAGTGCGGTTCATCGACTCGGACCCTTGATATGTCAATTTAGCTCCCCAGATTCCCATCGAACCCGCGCGACGACCCCATTGTTTCGGGATGTAAACCGCCGGAACAGCCTGTCGCCCGCGCGGCTCCATCGTTCGCTCACAAGCCCCGCAGCGCCTCGCTGCTGCGGGCAATAACAGTCAGGAGAGGACATCCGATGAAGATCAACCTGTCACGTACCGCACTGGCGGCCATCGCCGCCACGACTTTCGGCCTTGGCGCGACGGCGACCACGATCGACTGGATGCACGCGGCGCAAGCGGCACCCGACGGCAAGCCGCTGCTGCTGGCGCAGGCTGCACCCGCCGCGGCCGCTCCGGTCACCGGCAACCTCGTGACCGGCCTGCCCGACTTCGCGACGCTGGTCGACCAGACTTCCGCCTCGGTCGTGAACATCAGCGTCGTTGGCAAGGCGACCAGAACGCCTGGCATGAATCCGAACGACCCGATGTACGAATTTTTCCGCCGCTTCGGTATTCCGGTGCCGCAGGACCCGCGCGGCGGGCAGGGGCCGGGCAATGGACAGGGCCCGACGCCACGCGGGATCGGTTCCGGCTTCGTGATCAGCCAGGATGGCTACATCCTGACCAACGCGCACGTGGTGTCGGAAGCCGCGGAAGTGACGGTGAAGTTCACCGACAAGCGCGAACTGAAGGCGCGCGTGATCGGCAGCGACAAGCGCACCGACGTTGCGCTGATCAAGGTCGAGGCAAAAAACCTTCCGGCCGTGAAACTGGGCAATGCCGACCAGGTTCGCGTCGGCGAGTGGGTGGCCGCAATCGGCGCACCTTTCGGTTTCGAGAACACGGTGACCGCCGGCATCGTCAGTGCCAAGTCGCGCGCGCTGCCGGACGAATCGCTGGTGCCTTTCATCCAGACCGACGTGGCGATCAACCCGGGCAATTCGGGCGGGCCGCTGTTCAACCTGAAGGGCGAGGTGATCGGCATCAATTCGCAGATCTACTCGCGCACCGGCGGCTTCATGGGGCTGTCGTTCGCCATTCCGATCGACGTGGCCATGCGCGTGGCCGACCAGATCAAGCAGTTCGGCCGCGCCAAGCATGCGCGCCTGGGCATCAGCATCCAGCCGATCACGCGCGACCTGGCCGACAGTTTCGGGCTGGACCGCGCGCGCGGCGCGCTGGTTGCCAATGTCGAGAAGGACGGTCCGGCGGACCGGGCGGGCCTGCAGCCCGGTGACGTGGTGCTGTCGGTCGATGGTCGCGAGGTGGCGGATTCGTTCGACCTGCCCAAGGTGATCGGCAATCTGCCGCCGGGCAAGCCGGTGAAGCTCAAGGTATGGCGTCAGGGCGCGGAACGTACCGTGACGGCGACGCTGGGCGAACAGGGCGAAGCCGAAGCGGTCGCCCAGGCTGATCCCGGGCGCGACGCGCAACCGGCGCGCGACCGTCTGGGTCTCGTGGTGCGTCCGCTCACCGGCGGCGAAGCCCAGCAACTGGGCGTGAATCGCGGCCTGGTCGTTTCCGACGCGGCGGGTCCGTCCGCCCAGGCCGGCATCCAGCCGGGCGACGCCATCCTTGCGGTGAATGGTCAGCCGGTCGGCAGCGCCGAAGAACTGGCGCGCCTGGTCGAACGCGCCAAGGGCCGCGTCGCCCTGTTGATCCAGCGCGGCGACAACCGGCTGTTCGTGCCGATCCGGGCGGGTTGATCGCATCGACTGCCTCGTCACGGACGCGACACACGGAATCGACGCGCGTATCGCGGACAGGGTCCGCTCCTACGAAAAGCAACATCGTCGCGGTTTTCGTAGGAGCCTGCCCTGCAGGCGATCCGGTCTTCGGACACCGACCGCGCTTGATCGACGCGCGTATCGCGGACGGGGTCCGCTCCTACGAAGGGCAACACCATCGCGGTTTTCGTAGGAGCCTGCCCTGCAGGCGATCCGGTCTTCGGACACCGACCGCGCTTGATCGGCGTGCGGATCGCGGACAGGGTGCGCTCCTACTTCGACGATCTCAACCGCGCCAGGATGCGCCAATCGCGCCCGACGGCACGGATGTCGCGGATATCGACATCGAGACGCTGATCCAGCGTGTCGAACGGGCCGAGGTTGAACAGACCCATGCCGCGGCCGAGCACGGTCGGCGCGACATACATCAGCAATTCATCGACGCAGCCTTCGCGCAGCAGAGAGCCATTGAGCTTGTGGCCGGACTCGGCATGCAGTTCGTTGATGCCGCGCGCGCCGAGCGCCTGCAGCAGGGCCGGCAGGTCGACCTTGCCGCCGTCGTTCGGCAGTGCCAGCAGCTCGGCACCGGCGTCGCGCAGCGCGCGGGCGTTCGGCACGTCGTCGGATGCGCACACCACCAGCACGGGCGCGCGGTCGATGTCCGCAAACAGCTTCGCCGCGGGTGACAGCGCCAGCCGGGCGTCGACGATGACGCGCAGCGGCTGGCGCTCCACGGGCACCTCGCGTACGGTCAGCGACGGATTGTCTTCCTGCACGGTGCCGATGCCGGACAGCACGGCACAGGCGCGGGCGCGCCAGCGGTGACCGTCGCGCCGCGCCGCCGGGCCGGTGATCCACTGGCTGACGCCATTGTCGAGCGCCGTCACGCCATCCAGCGTCGATGCGGTTTTCAGCCTGACCCAGGGGCGACCGCGCGTCATGCGCGACACGAAGCCGATGTTCAGTTCGCGTGCCTCCTGCTCCAGCACGCCGCAGGTGGTCGCGATGCCGGCGGCGGCCAGCCGGGCCAGCCCCTGACCGGCGACCAGCGGGTTCGGGTCCGGCATGGCGGCCACCACGCGCGCCACACCGGCCCTGATCAGCGCGTCGGCGCACGGTGGCGTACGGCCGTGGTGACTGCACGGCTCCAGCGTCACATATGCGGTAGCACCGCGCGCTGCATCACCGGCGGATTGCAGCGCATGCACTTCGGCGTGCGCCTCGCCGGCCCTGACATGCCAGCCCTCGCCAACGACCTGTCCGTCGCGCACGATGACGCAGCCGACGCGCGGGTTCGGCGTCGTCGTGTTCAGGCCGCGCGCCGCCAGCCGCAGCGCACGCGCCATGTGGTGTGCGTCGCCCGCCATTCAACTGGCCGCCTTGCGCGGCGCGCGCGTCGGTTTGGTGACTTCGCGCACCACTTCCGAAAACTCGTCGACGTCCTCGAAATTGCGATAGACGCTGGCGAAACGGATGTAGCCGATCTTGTCGAGCTTCTTCAACTCGCGCATCACCAGTTCGCCCAGACGGTCGGTCGCCAGTTCGCGCACGCCCATCGTGAGCAGCCGCTCCTCGATGCGATCCATCGCCAGATCGACCGATTCGGTCGTAACCGGCCGCTTGCGCAGCGCCAGCATCATGCTGGCGCGCAGCTTTTCGCGGTCGTAGTCGGCGCGCCGGCCGTCCTTCTTCACCACCTGCGGCATTTTCAGGTCGACCCGCTCATAGGTCGTGAAGCGCTTGTCACAGGCAGCACAGCGGCGGCGGCGGCGGATGATGTCGCCGTCCTCGCTTTCACGGGTTTCGACGACCTGGGTGTCGGGCGAACTGCAGAAGGGACATTTCATCGGAGCGCTCCGTGCTTGATCCGCGGCGATGGTACGCCTGACAGGACGCTACGGCACCCTGCACGAAACCATGCGCCCCCTGTTGATCAGCCGCCTTCGCTGAGCGCGATGATCCTGTTGTAGACGAAAGCGGTCAGCGCCAGTCGGTCCTGCTCGGGAATATCGGTGAATTCAACGCCGTGGTTCAGGATGGCCTGCTCGCCTTCGGGGTCACTGGCGTGCGTGACCGAACGGATGACGCCGCCCACCTGCACGAACTGGTCGATGTCGTCGAACTGCAGGCGAAACTTGCAGGTGAATGAGCTGCCGGTTGCGCCCAGCGCCGACTTGCCGGCCAGCAGCGCGCCACCCTTGCTGATGTCGATCAGCGTCGCCGCATGCGCAGTGCCGGTCGCGTCGGTCACCGCAGCAATGATCCGGACCGCTGCCCGCTGCGCCTGACGCACACGCATGCCGCTGACTTTCTTCGGATAGCTCAGGTGCAGGTAGGGGAAAGGGGTGTTCGCCATCTTCAGTACATGCGCTGAAAATGCGTAAACGCTCTTGCCGGAAAACAGCCGGACGACAAACGCGGCGTCCTGCTTCACGATCGCATAGCTGCCTTCGACCATCGGCGCAGTCACCATGATGCTGCGGCCCTTGGAATAGCCGAGCAGCCGGACCGTGTAGCGCTGCGCGTCGTCGCCGGCGCCCTGAAGCTGGAAGATGTCGCCGATCTGCAGGCGGATGTCCTCCAGTTCGAGCTGAACGCCGGCTTTCTCGCCCTCTCGTCTGGACTCGTTTTCCTGACCGGCGCGCGCCGTCACCGACGGCAGGCTGGTACTGACCGTGTCCCGGTAGAGCCCCCGTTCGCTCAGCACATCAAGCTGGTTCTGCGTCTGCACGATCACGCCGGCTTTCAGCAGCAGCTTGTTGTTCTGGTCGAACAGTGAATACGGCAACGGTTTGCCGATCGCGACGTCTGACTTTCGAACAGGAATCATCTGTCACTCCGGAAATGGATGGTCTGCAAACCTATCGACACCTCGCAGCAAAACTTGATGTCACCGGGAAGCATTCGTGATGCGCCTTGTGCCCGGTGTGGCGTTTCGGTTATCCACGACTGGTCGCCGGTCCCGGGCGTGTCCCATAATGCGGTCACGCTGACGCGGGCGATCCCTGCGTACGGCGCTGCCCTGGCAGCCACCCGCTGCCGTTTCAGAGCTGTCGACACTTGCATCACCCATGCGCAGACGGACAGGCGCCCCGGACGAGCCTCTCTTCGCCCGGCACGCTGACCACCCCGGACGGGCTCCATGCCCCGGTCGGGTTGTGCATCGGCAGTGCAGTTGATCGAACGGTCGATCAAACAAGAGGAGAAGTTCTGTGTCTGCACGACCCCACCCCCTGCTGGCCCCGGATCCGGACGCCGTCGAAACCCAGGAATGGCTGGACGCGCTGGAAGGCGTGATCGAACACGCCGGCGAGCAGCGTGCGCATTACCTGATCGAGCGGCTGACCGAGCTGTCGCGGCGCGCCGGCATCAACATTCCATACACGGCCACCACTGCATATGTAAACACCATCCCGGCCGGCAAGCAGGTGCAGGCGCCTGGTGACTACGAGATCGAACACCGCATCCGCAGCTACATCCGCTGGAATGCGATGGCCATGGTGCTGCGCGCGAACAAGGACACCAATGTCGGAGGCCACATCGCAAGCTTCGCCTCGAGCGCGACGCTGTATGACGTGGGTTTCAACTGGTTCTGGCGTGCCCCGAGCCCGACCCACGGCGGCGACCTGATCTACTTCCAGGGCCATTCGGCGCCTGGCGTGTATGCGCGCGCCTTCCTGCTCGATCGCATCAGCGAGTCACAGCTCGACAACTACCGCCAGGAAGTCGGCGGCGAAGGCCTGTCGAGCTACCCGCATCCGTGGCTGATGCCCGATTTCTGGCAGTTCCCGACGGTGTCGATGGGCCTCGGGCCGCTGCAGGCCATCTATCAGGCCCGTTTCATGAAGTATCTGCAGGACCGCGGCATCGCCAACACCGAAGGCCGAAAGGTGTGGTGCTTCATCGGCGACGGCGAAACCGACGAGCCGGAAACGCTGGGCGAGATCGCCATGGCGGCGCGCGAGAAACTCGACAACCTGGTGTTCGTCGTCAATTGCAATCTTCAGCGCCTGGACGGCCCGGTACGCGGCAACGGCAAGATCATCCAGGAACTGGAAGGCGATTTCCGCGGCGCCGGCTGGAATGTGATCAAGCTGCTGTGGGGCGGCTACTGGGACCCTCTGCTGGCCCAGGACAAGAACGGCCTGCTGGCCCAGCGCATGATGGAAGTGGTCGATGGCGAGTACCAGACCATGAAGGCGCGCGACGGCGCCTACGTGCGCGAGCAGTTCTTCGGCAAGTACCCGGAACTGGCAGCCATGGTCGCCAACTGGAGCAACGAGGACATCTTCCGCCTGAACCGCGGCGGGCATGATCCGCACAAGGTGTACGCCGCCTACGACGCGGCGGTCAAGCACACCGGCCAGCCGACGGTCATCCTGGCCAAGACCATCAAGGGTTACGGCATGGGCGGCTCGGGCGAGGCGCAGAACATTTCGCACCAGCAGAAGAAGGTCGACCTGGAATCGCTGCGCGGCTTCCGCGACCGGTTCGACCTGCCGATCAGCGACGCCGACATCGAAAACCTGCCCTATCTGAAGTTCGAGGAAGGTTCGAAGGAACTGCAATACATGCGCGAACGGCGCATGGCGCTGGGCGGCTACCTGCCGAGCCGCCGCACGAAGGCCGAGCCGCTCGAGGTGCCGCCGCTGTCCGCCTTCGACGCCCTGCTCAAGGCGTCCGGCGACGGGCGCGAACTGTCGACCACGATGGCTTTCGTGCGCATCATGAACATCCTGCTGCGCGACCCGCATGTCGGCAAGCGCGTGGTGCCCATCGTGCCGGACGAATCGCGCACCTTCGGCATGGAAGGCATGTTCCGGCAGATCGGCATCTGGAACCAGGAAGGCCAGAAGTACGTGCCGCAGGACGCCGACCAGCTGATGTTCTACAAGGAATCGAAAACCGGCCAGATCCTGCAGGAAGGCATCAACGAAGCGGGTGGCATGAGCGACTGGATCGCCGCCGCGACCAGCTACTCGGTGCACGGCGTCGCCACGATACCGATCTATCTGTTCTATTCGATGTTCGGTTTCCAGCGCGTCGGCGACCTGATCTGGGCGGCCGGCGACCAGCGTTCGCGCGGCTTCCTGATCGGCGGCACGGCCGGGCGCACGACGCTCAATGGCGAAGGGCTGCAGCATGAAGACGGCCACTCGCACCTGTGGTCGGCCGCCATTCCGAACTGCATCAGCTACGACCCGACCTTCTCGTATGAAGTCGCGGTGATCGTGCAGGACGGCCTGCGCCGCATGATGGCGGAGCAGGAAGACGTGTTCTATTACCTCACGGTGATGAACGAGAACTACGAGCACCCGGCGATGCCCGACGGGGCCGAAGCGGACATCCTGAAAGGCATGTACCTGTTCCGCCGCGGTGCGGCATCGAACGGCCCGCGCGTGCAGCTGACCGGCAGCGGCACCATCTTCCGCGAGGTGATCGCCGCGGCGGAACTGCTGCGCAGCGACTGGGGTGTCGAGGCCGACCTGTGGTCGTGCCCCAGCTTCACCGAGCTGGCGCGCAACGGCGCCGACTGCGCGCGCTGGAACCTGCTCAATCCGCTGGAAGGCCCGCGCATGTCGCATGTTGAGCATTGCCTGCGCGACACGCGCGGCCCGGTGATCGCCGCGACCGACTACGTGCGCCTGTTCGCCGAGCAGATCCGCGGCTTTGTGCCGCGCCGCTACGTCGTGCTGGGCACCGACGGTTTCGGGCGTTCCGACACGCGTGAGGCGCTGCGCGCGCATTTCGAGGTGGACAAACACTGGGTGACGGTCGCGGCGCTGAAGGCGCTGGCGGACGATGGCGCGCTGGACCGCGCAAAGGTGGCCGAGGCCATCGCGCGCTACGACCTGGACGTGACCAAGCCCAACCCGCTGTATGTCTGAGCGAAGAAAGGGCCTGCCCGAGATGAACGCGGTGGTCGGGTCACGACCTTGACCGCCAGCAACCGATTTTTCGGTGCTTGTCAGCGTCAGGGCCCTTCCCGAACACCTCCCGCCCGGACAGGGCGGCTGCACCCGAATGCGAGGCATGAATGAGCACGATCAATATAGAAGTACCTGATATCGGCGACTTCGCCGATGTGCCGGTCATCGAAGTCCTGGTAAAGCCGGGCGACCGCGTTGCACTGGACGCACCGCTGGTGACGCTCGAATCCGACAAGGCCACGATGGACATTCCGGCGCCGGCCGCCGGCGTGATCGGTCAGATCACCGTCAAGGTCGGCGACCGCGTGTCGCAGGGCGCGATCATCGGCACGATGGAAGCGGGCGCGCCGGAGGCGGCCACTGCGTCGGTGACCGCTCCATCGGCCGGCGTGGCAGCGCTGCCGGTTGCGCCACCACCGGTGATGGCGGTCGCGACCGCCGCCCCGGCCGCGACCGGCCAGTCGACGCCCGGCGATTCCAAGCCGGCTGCCGCCGACGCCGCAGCACAACGGCTCGGCGGCAGCAAGGCACATGCCAGTCCGTCGATACGCGCCTACGCCCGCGAACTGGGGGTCGATCTGACCCGGGTCGCGGCGAGCGGACCGAAGAACCGGATCATGCGCGAGGACATCAACGCCTTCGTCAAGGGTGCGCTGCAAGCGCCGGCCGCCGCGCCGGCAGCGACCGGTGGCGGCACCGGGCTGGATCTGCTGCCCTGGCCCAAGGTTGATTTCACGAAGTTCGGCGACATCGAACGCAAGCCACTGTCGCGCATCCGCAAACTGAGCGCGGCGAACCTGTCGCGCAACTGGGTCATGATCCCGGCAGTCACCTATCACGAGGACGCCGACGTCACCGACCTCGAAGCCTTCCGCCAGCAAATCAACGCGGAACAGGCCAAGGGCGGCGTCAAGCTGACCATGCTTGCGTTCATCATCAAGGCGGTGTGTTCGGCGTTGAAGAAGTTTCCCGACTTCAACAGTTCGATTGACCTGCAGGCCGAAGAACCGGCGCTCATCCTGAAACAGTACTGCCACATTGGTTTCGCTGCCGACACGCCGGGCGGGCTGATGGTGCCGGTCATCCGCGACGCCGACAAAAAGGGCGTGGCCCAGCTGGCCGCCGAATGCGGCGACCTGGCGGCCAAAGCGCGCGACGGGAAGCTGTCTGCTGCCGAAATGCAGGGCGCCTGCTTCACCATTTCCAGCGTCGGCGGTCTGGGCGGCACCGGATTCGCGCCCATCATCAACGCGCCGGAAGTCGCCATCCTGGGCGTCAGCCGCACCACGATGAAGCCGGTGTGGGACGGCTCGGCCTTCCAGCCGCGCCTGATATTGCCGCTTTCGCTGACCGCTGACCACCGCGTGGTCGACGGCGCGGCGGCCACCCGCTTCAATGCCCATGTCGCGGCGCTGCTTGCCGACATGCGCCGCGTGCTGATGTAAGGAGACCGACATGAGCACATTGACTGTAAAAATCCCCGACATCGGCGACTTCAACGACGTACCCATCATCGAAATCATGGTGAAGCCGGGCGACACCGTAGAGGCCGACGCACCGCTGATGTCGCTCGAGTCCGACAAGGCCACAATGGACATCCCCGCGCCGCAGGCCGGCCGCATCGTCGAGCTGAATGTGAAGGTGGGCGACCGCGTGTCAGAAGGCAGCGTCGTGTTGACGATGGAGGCCGCGGCGTCCGCTGGAGCGATGCCTGCACGAGTCACCCCGGTGGAAGCGGCTCTGGTGGAAGCATCCCCTGTGGGCGCGGCGTCCTCGCCGCGATCGGTCGCCGAACCTGCCCCGGCCACGGGCAGCGCACCGGCCAAAGCCGACGAAAGCTGCACCGTGCTGGTGATCGGTGGCGGCCCCGGCGGCTACTCGGCGGCCTTCCGCGCCGCCGACCTCGGTCTGGACGTGATCATCGTCGAGCGCTACGCGACACTGGGCGGCGTCTGCCTGAATGTGGGCTGCATCCCGTCCAAGGCGCTGCTGCACGTCGCGGCAGTGGCCGACGAGGCCGAAGCACTGGCCGCGCACGGCATCAGGTTCGGCGCGCGCGAAGTGGACCTCGGCGCCCTGCGCGGCTGGAAGGACAAGGTGGTCGGCAAACTGACTGGCGGCCTGTCCGGCATGGCAAAGGCGCGCAAGGTGAAAGTGGTGCGCGGCACCGCCCGCTTCGTCGATCCGAACCATGTTGAGGTCGCCCTCACCTCCGGCGACGGCAGGACCGAAACCGGCGAGAAGACCGTGCTGAAGTTCGGCCACTGCATCGTCGCCGCCGGCAGTCAGGCGGTGAAACTGCCTTTCATGCCGGACGACCCGCGCGTCGTCGACTCGACCGGCGCGCTACTGCTGGCCGACATTCCGAAGCGCATGCTGGTGATCGGCGGCGGCATCATCGGGCTGGAAATGGCCACGGTGTATTCGACGCTGGGTGCCCGCATCGAGGTGGTCGAAATGACCGGCGGCCTGATGCAGGGTGCTGACCGCGACCTCGCCAAGGTATGGGAGAAGAAGAACACCCACCGCTTCGACGCCGTCATGCTGAATACCCGCGTCACCGGCGCCGAAGCCACCGCGGACGGCATCCGGGTGACGTTCGAAGGTGCAAAGGCGCCAGCGGAGCCGCAGGTTTACGATCGCGTGCTGGTCGCGGTCGGGCGCTCGCCGAACGGACGCAGGCTGAACGCCGAAGCTGCCGGCCTGCGCGTGGACGAGCGCGGCTTCATCCCGGTCGACAGCCAGATGCGCTCCAATGTCGAGCACATCCATGCCATCGGCGACATCGTCGGTCAGCCCATGCTGGCGCACAAGGCGGTGCACGAAGGCCATGTCGCGGCCGAGGTGATTGCCGGCCACAAGCGCCAATTCGACGCCACGGTGATTCCGTCGGTCGCCTACACCGACCCTGAAGTGGCCTGGGTCGGTCTGACCGAAGACGACGCCAGGGCGCAGGGCCGCAAGGTGACGATCGGAAAATTCCCCTGGGCCGCCAGCGGCCGCGCCATCGCCAACGGCCGCGACGAGGGCTTCACCAAATTGATCTTCGACGCCGAGAGCGGTCGCATCGCGGGCGGCGGCATCGTCGGCGTATCGGCTGGCGACATGATCGGAGAGATCACTCTGGCGATCGAAATGGGGGCCGATGCGGTCGATATCGGCCACACGATCCATCCGCATCCCACGCTTGGCGAATCGATCGGACTGGCCGCTGAAGTGGCGGAAGGAAGTTGCACCGATCTGCCCCGATCGACCCGATGACTACAGCGCACGCTTGTCGACTTTTCTTACAAAACCCAGGGAAAAAGGGACGAAGATTAAATTAATTTTTTAAAAACAGAGTGTTGGCAAAGCGCCAATCGACGGCCTGTTTCTTGCATACCCTCTGTTCGATACCGTAGCGTTACGTGATCGTCTGCACAGGCATGAGTCCCATGTTTGACGATAGACTCCGGCACGCATGGCGGTTACAACATATTGGGCAACGAACAAATGGAAAATAAATCGGAAATCGATCGCACTCGCGACGCTTCGTTACCGACACCGCAGGAGACGGCACTGCGCCGCAGCCTGCTCAAGGCCGGGTTCGCGGTAGGCGGCGTGCTGATGGCGCGGCAGGCGAAATCCACGTTCGAAACGCCCTACCAATGCACGCTGTCCGGGCAGATGTCGGGCAACGTAAGCCGGAACGATGGAACGACACCGAACTGCAAGATCGGCTTGTCACCCGGCTTCTGGCAACAGTGCAGCCGCTTCACGAGCGACTGGCCGGTGCCGGCGCCGAAAATCTGCCAAAAGGTCAGTAGCCGCTGGAACATCTACACAAGCACCAACCCGCCGCCCTTCCCCGAAATCAAGGACACCTCGAAGTGGAGGGTATCCGGCACGGTCACGGTCAGTGGCTCGACTGTCGCATGTACGCTCGGCACAACGCTTGCTACCGCGTTGGGTACGACGGTCGGTCTGACCGGCATACCGGGTCTTGGCGGCAACGGAACCCGTCAGGTGAGTCTTTGGGAACTGGTCGCCTACGGCAACAACGCAGAGGCCTTTCCACAACCGATCGGACAATTCGCCCGCCATATTGCAGCAGCGGTATTGAATGCAAAGGCCTACCCGACGACCTACCCGGTCACGATCCTCCAGCTTCGTGCGATCTGGAATTCGATCACGGGTGGCGGCACGAGCACCTCAGGGCAATACCAGTTGATGGGAACAGGACTCGATGCCGGTCAGATCCAGGACTACCTGAACACCACGTGGGGATAAGCGACAACCCGCCCTGTCGGGTAGAGTTCATCGAAACTGAAGGTCTTCTTGTGGCCCGGTTTGCTGACGAAACGGAAGCCGTGGTCTATGACGCGGCGCACTGCACACTCGCTGTCGTGGAAGTACTGCAGCAGTAAGGCAGCAGGCGTCACAAGCCGTTAAGCTGCGTGGCCGACCACCCATCCGCGCAGCAGGTTGTTCCCCTGAAACACTCCCAGATCAGAATCGGAAGCTTTTCGGTACGCGTGCAATGTGATTTGCCCGCGTTCTGGCGTGCGTTCGATTTTTTTTATGCGGACAACCCTCCCGAGCCGGCTGACGGGTTTTGTGATTTTTCCGTAAGGCTGGTCACGCCGGGATTTCTCCGCAGACCGATCCATCCGCAGATCACGTTCGATCTCGATGGTGTACGTCCGTTCAAGCCACTGCCGGAACACCAGGCCTTTCCGCTTTTCGAGTGGGGCCTGAACTGGTGCATCGCGATGCACATGCACCGTTGCGTGTTGATTCATGCTGCGGTGGTCGAGCGCAACGGCTTCGGCCTCATTCTTCCGGCACCGCCGGGTTCCGGCAAAAGTACGCTGTGCGCCGGCCTGACTGCGCGCGGCTGGCGACTGCTGTCCGATGAGCTCGCCATGATCACCCCGGATACACTGGAACTGATTCCTTTTCCGCGCCCGATCAGCCTGAAGAACCGGTCGATCGACGTCATGCGTGAATATGCGGGCGTCGACGTCATCGGGCCTGTTTTTGCCGATACCCACAAGGGTGACGTGGCGCACATGAAGGTACCGTCATCGGCACTCGCTGATACACACGTCCGGGCGCGCCCCGGCTGGATCGCGTTTCCGAAGTACCGGGCGGGCAGTGCGCTGCGTCTGTCGCCGATGACCCGTGCGCGCACCGTGATCGCGCTTGCCGACAACTCGTTCAACAGCGACCGTCTCGGCGAGCAGGCCTTCCGCACACTGGCGAGCACCGCAGCCGCAAGCGGATGTTTCGAGTTCGAGTACAGCATCCTTGACGAAGCGATAGCCTGCTTCGATGCGCTCGCCGACATGCGCGCGACGCGATGACCGCAATAAAACTGCCGCTCTGCATCCTGCTCGTGGCCCCTGGGCGTGCCGCTGACATGTCCTTGCGGCAGTGGGAGACGGTCATCGTGCAAGCCCGAAAGTCGAAGTTGCTCGGGCTTTTGCATCATGTCATTTCCCGGAGCGGACATGCGCATCACGTGCCGGAACGGGTGTGGCTCCACCTCGCCTCGGCCGCGCAACTGGTGGCGGAGCAGCATTTGTCGCTGGGTCATGAAATACGTCAGATACTGGACGCACTGAAATCCTTCGATGACCGGATAGTGGTGCTGAAGGGCGGCGCGTACGTCCTTCGCGGTCTCGAGGCCGGTCATGGACGGACCTTTTCCGACATCGATATCCTGGTGCCCCGCGAAAAGCTGGGAGAAGTCGAAGCACGACTCATGGTGGATGGTTGGGTCAGTCAGCATCGTGACGCTTACGACCAACGTTACTACCGGCAATGGATGCACGAGATTCCGCCGATGTCGCACATTCGTCGCGGCACCACGCTCGATATCCATCACGCACTGACGCCGCTGACGTCGCGAATTCTTGCTGATTCGTCGGCGATGCTCGCGGCAGCCGAACCGCTTGCGTCCGACAGCCGGCTGATGACACTTTCACCGCAGGACATGGTGCTGCACAGCGCAACACACCTGTTTCTGGAAAGCGAGTTTCACAGCGGGTTGCGCGATCTTTTCGACCTCTACTCGCTGATCACGGAATTCCGCAGCCGCGACGCATGCTTCGACCAAAAGCTGCTTGCGCGCGCAGCCGGCGTCGGCCTGAGGCGCCCCATCTATCTTGCCTTCCGTTATCTGGAGCGGATACTTTCGCTCGAGATACCGCCCGTCACAGCGTCGGCGCTACAGGGCATGGCTCCGGGTCCGTTGCATCTGAAGGTACTGGACACTTTGTTCACACGTGCGCTGTCGCCCCAACACGAGAGCGCCATGGATGCCCTGACACCCGTCAGCCAGTTCCTCCTTTATCTACGCGGTCACTGGCTGCGTATGCCGGTCCATCTGCTGGTCGTCCACCTGAGCCGCAAAGCCGTCATGAAGCTGACGAAAAAGACCGATAATGACGCTGAAACCGATTCCGCAAGATGAGCGATGAACAACGATGATCTGAAGAAGGCTGTGGCCCGTTCGGCACTGGCACATGTGGTCGAGGGCGAACTGCTAGGAGTCGGCACCGGTTCGACCGCCAATCACTTCATCGACCTGCTGGCCTCCGAAGGCGTCAATGTCGCCGGGGCAATCGCCAGTTCGGAAGCGTCGGCTGCGCGGCTGCGCGGTCATGGCGTCGCCGTGCTGTCGCTCGACGAGGCGATCGCCTCGGGACGGCGCATTCCGGTCTATGTCGACGGCGCGGACGAGATTGACCCCGGCCTGCATCTGATCAAGGGTGGTGGCGGCGCGCTGACGCGCGAGAAGATCGTGGCCGCGGCGTCGGACTGCTTCGTGTGCATCGCCGACGCGTCGAAGTGCGTCGACGTGATGGGACGCTTCCCGCTGCCGATCGAAGTCATTCCGATGGCCGTTGCGCTGGTGTCGCGGGAATTGCTCCGTCTGGGCGGTGTGCCGAAGGTGCGCGAAGGCTTCGTGACCGATAACGGCAACCTGATCATCGACGTATCCGGCCTGTCCATCACCGATCCGGTCGCGCTCGAAACCGAGCTGGACCACCTGACCGGCACTGTGACCAATGGCCTGTTCGCCCGTCGCCGCGCCGACATTGCACTGATATCCTCGCCCGATGGCGTGAAAACGCTGCGCGGCTGAACACTCTGGCTCACAGGCAGTCTCATCCCCAAACCACCTTCCGGAACGCACCGACATGAGCGAGCACATTTCCAAGCGCTATGACCACGAACTGGAAGGCCTGCGGACCGGCTTGCTGCAGATGGGCGGTTTGATCGAACAGCAGATCGAGCACGCGATGCGCGGCGTGATCGAGCGCAACCTGCCGCTGCTCGAAGAAGTCATCGCGACCGAAAAAAGGGTCAATGCGATGGAAATCGAGCTGGATGAGGCGTGCAATCACCTGATTGCCAAGCGTCAGCCGGCCGCCAGCGACCTGCGCGTGATCATGTCAATGGTCAAGACCATCACCGATCTGGAGCGCGTGGGCGACGAAGCGAAGAAGATTGCCAAGATGGGGCGGCACATTCTCGAGTCCGACGCCATCTTCGTGCCGCGCGTCGAGCTGCGCCACGCCGCGTCGATGGCGGTCGACATGCTGCGCCGCACGCTGGATGCACTGGCCCGCCAGGATCTGGTCAGCGCCACCGAAGTCGTGCGCCAGGACAAGGAAGTCGACGCAGAATTCAAATCCATCATGCGCCAGCTCATCACGTTCATGATGGAAGACCCGCGCACGATTTCCTGCGGGCTGGACATGCTGTTCATCGCCAAGGCGATCGAGCGCATCGGCGACCACTCGAAGAACATGGCGCAGTACGTCGTGTTCATGGTCAAGGGAACCGATGTGAGACATGCCGGGCTGGCTGCCATGGAGGCCGCGGCCGCAGCTGACTGAGGCTTTTTCAGCTCGCTTTCACTTCCCGCACACCCTGATTGCCGTGTGACGGGCTCACCCTTTTGCATCCACGCAACGGCAAAACCCGCTGTCGGTCAACCTAGGCTGTTCGGCGGGGTGTAAATCCGCCGCAAACCCTCTAAACTCCGCCAGATACAAGAACTTAAGATGGACGGGGGTCGTCAGTGTCGATTGTCAACGCGGGACTTGCATTCGCGATCGTGGGCGGGGCTGTATTCGCGTCGGCGGATGTGCGCGCGGAAGAATCCTCCGACGGTCCGCGATTCGAAGTCCGGAGCTACGCGGTCGCTGGCGGTACGGTTTTCCGGCCGCCGGAAGTCGATGCGCTGCTCACCCCCTATGTCGGCAAGGCGGTCGGATTTGCCGAGATCGAAGCGGCGCGCACTGCGCTGCAGTCCGCCTACCACCAGCGCGGCTTCGGCGCGGCGCAGGTCGGCATTCCCGAACAGGAACTGAGCAGCGGCACGGTCACGCTCGAGGTGCTCGAGCCGAAGCTCGAAGCGCTGACGCTGCAGGGCGCAATGCACCACGACGACGAGAACATCCGGCGCAGCCTGCCCGCCCTTGAGGAAGGCAGCATGCCCAATACAGAAGCCGTCGCGCACCAGTTGGCGCTGGCCAATGAAAATGCTTCGAAGCGGACCGACGTGACGTTCCGCTCGGCGCGCAAACCGGGCGAAATCGCGGCAACCGTATCGGTCACGGACAGCAATCCGCTGCGCAGATTCGTGACCGTGGACAACAGCGGCACGCCATCGACCGGTACGCACCGCGTTTCGGTCGGTCTGCAACACAACAACCTGTTCAACCGCGACCACGTCGCAACGGTGCAATACACGACCTCGATCGAACAGCCGTCCGACGTGACCATCGTCGGCCTCGGCTACCGCATTCCGTTATACCAAAGCGGTAACTCCATCGATCTGGTGGCCGGCTTTTCCAGCGTCAGTTCAGGTCAGGTGCAGGTACTGAATTCGACCGCAACCGTGTCGGGCAGCGGCCGCATCTTTTCCGCGCGCCACAACTGGCACCTGCCGCGCATCGGCGAGTTGTCGCAGCGCATCAGCCTGGCCGCCGACTGGCGCGACTTCGACAGCAGCTTCCTGCTCGACAACACACCCGGCAATCTCGTGCCGCGCGTCATCACGCATCCGGTTTCCCTGTCGTGGAGCGGCAACTGGCTCGGCGAAACGCGCGAAGCCGGCGTGCAGATCAGCGTCGCGCGCAACCTGCAGGGCGGCGAACATGGACGCGACACAGACTTTAACGCTCTGCGCGCCGGTGCCAACGCGCGCTTCGCGGTGATGCGCGCCAGCGCTTCGTGGTTCCAGTTGTTGCCGCGCGACTGGCGCGTGCGTCTGCAGGCACAGGGGCAATACACCCGCGACGAACTGGTGTCCGGCGAACAGTTCGGTATTGGCGGAGCCGAGTCTGTGCGCGGCTTGCGCGAGCGCGTGCTGGCCAACGATCGGGGCTGGCGGATCAGCGCCGACCTCGATACACCGGCCTGGACGGAGGACATCTGGGTGATGCGCGGCGTGCTGTTCGGCGACGTTGCACATCTTTACAGAGTCAATCCGCTGCCGGGGGAAACTGCAGGGGATGGCGTGCTCTCGGCCGGCGTGGGCCTGCGCGTCAACTATTCCACATGGCTCTCGGGGCGGATCGACTACGCTCGTCTGATCGATGGCGCAGACCGTTACGCGTCCGGCAGTCACCGGGTTCACGCGTCGTTCAGCCTGAGTTTCTAGGCAGCAGCATCAAAAGGGGCGGAAGCGGTATCGCTCACTCCAGACATTACGACATGCATTACGACATGCGGGGATGCAGTCGGAATTTTTGCGTTGGCCCGCGCGGGCCTGAACCGGATTACCCGAAGCAGCGGTGATCGTGTTCACGGCCTCGCGGAGAAGAACTTGAGGCCGAAATGAACAAGGGTCGCTACAGACTGGTTTTTTCCGAAGAGAAGGGCGGCTACGTCCCGGTGCCGGAAGAAACGAAGGCACGCGGCAAGGGCGGCGGCGCACGTGCGCTGCGTCGTGTCGTGGCGGCCATGGCGGCTGCTTTGCCCGGCCTTGCGATCGCGAACCCGACCGGTCATCAGGTGGTGCACGGCAACGTCGGCGTTCAGGTCCAGGGCAGCACGCTGAACATCACGGCCAGCGACAAGGCCATCATCAACTGGCAGCAGTTTTCGATCCAGCCGGGCGAAACCACCCGCTTCATTCAGCCGGGCTCGACCGCCAGCGTACTCAATCGCGTGGTCGGTCAGGATCCGTCGAAAATCCTTGGCAACCTGATCGCCAACGGCCGCGTTTTCCTGATCAACCCGAATGGCGTGCTGTTCGGTGCCGGCGCGAAGGTCGACACCGCCGGGCTGGTTGCGTCGACACTCAACATCCGGAATGAAGACTTCCTCGCCGGCAGGATGAAGTTCGACGCCGACGGCAATGCCGGCAAGCTGCGCAACGACGGCACACTGAAAACGACCGGCGGCCCGCTGATCCTGATCGCCACCGACGTCGAAAACACCGGACTGATCACCGCCGAGAACGGTGACATCGTGCTGGCGGCGGGCAAGAGTGTCGAAATCGCCGATCCGCATCAGCCATCGCTGCGCGTCAGGGTCGAAGCCGGTGGCGAGGCGATCAATCTCGGTCAGCTGATTGCACACGGCGGCAGTGTCGGCATGTTCGGCGCGGCGCTCACGCAGGCCGGCAAGATATCGGCCACCGGTGCCCACCGCACCGAAGACGGCCGCATCGTGCTGCGCGGCTCGAAGTCCGTCACGCTCACCGCACAGTCGGAAACGGTTGCACAAACCGCCGACGGCGCCGGCGGCTCGATCGACATCAGCGCCCCCGAAGTGAAGGTGGATGCGGGTGCCCTGGTGGATGCGAGCGGCACTTCGGGCGGCCGTATCGAAGTCAGCGCCGAACAGCGCGCGACGGTCGAAGGCACGCTGCGTGCGGTCGGCCGCGTGGATGCGCCCACTGCGGCAGTCACGCCCGTACCCGTTGCCGCACCCGTTCCAGCATCCGTCGCCGACGACGACCTCGACCTGCCGGTCACCGCTGCCGGCCCCGCTCCCGCGGCACCGGTCAGCGCATCAGCCGGTCAGGGCGGCGTCATCGTCGTCACGGCCGACACGGTCGTGCTCGATGGCGATGCGGTACTCGACGCTTCCGGCGATGCCGGCGGCGGTTCCATCCTGGTCGGTGGCGACTGGCAAGGCGCCAATGCGGAGGTCCGCAACGCGCGCGTCAGCTGGGTCGGACATGGCGTGAGCCTGCTGTCCGATGCGCTGCTGAACGGTGATGGCGGCAAGATCGTCGTATGGGCCGATGAAGCCACCGCCTTTGCCGGCAGCATCTGGGCACGCGGTGGTCGCGAGGGCGGCAACGGCGGTCAGGTCGAAGTGTCCGGCAAGGTGGCCCTGCTCTACCGCGGCCGCACCGACACCCGCGCCGCGCGCGGCCGCAATGGCGAATTGCTGCTCGACCCGCTGGCCATCATCATCCAGGGTGGCAGTGGTGACGGCAGCAACGACGGTAGCCTGCTTTTCAGCGGTGGCGTGACGCCGGGGACGATCACGGCAGACGCACTGGGCCCCACGGTCATTTTCGAAAGCGAGATCGAAGAACAGAGCAAGACCACCGACATCATCCTGCGCGCACAGCGCTCCGTGACGGTCGGCAGCAGTGCCTTCAACTACACCGCCAGCGGCAATGTTGCCGAAGAAACCACCGGTCAGTTGGCGCTGGCCAGCAACAGCAGTCTGCTGATCGAAACACGCAATCTCGGCGCCGGAGAAGGCGGCGCCAGCGCCGGCATCGATCTGGTCACCGGCGGCGCGCACGGTACCACGCTGCAGATCACCACCCGGGGCGATGGCGACATCACGTTGCAGACGGGCTACAGCAACGGCGAAAAGGTCGGCAACCAGGTCGCGAACATACTGCTGCCGGTTCTGGGCACGGCATCGGGCAGCATCCTCGTGCGTGCCTCCGACGGCTCGACCGTGCAACTGCTCGGCGCCGGCTACACCTCGGGCGGCAGCATCCAGATCGCGTCCGACACGGTCACCGGTGGCGCCACGCTGAACGCGGCGGGCGGTACGCAGATTATCGGCAACTATGTCGCAAGCAGCGGCACGCTGGCCTTCCAGGGCGGGGCATCATCGATCAGCGGCACCCTCACCCTGACGGGCAATCTCGGCGGCGACGCAGCGCTGACACTGGGCGGTCTGGACTGGCGCGGTGGCCGGATGCTCGCCGGCGGTGCCGTATCGCTGACCGGTGCCGGCGTCATCGACAATTCAAGCGCCTACCGTTATCTGGCGCGGCGCCTGAACGTGTCCGGCAGTCTCAGCCTCGAAAATTCGTCCGGCTATTATCTCGACGTGGAGGCGGGTGGCACCCTGCATCTGAACGCAGGCGGTGCGCTGACGACCGGCACCGCGAATGGCCTCATCTACCTGGCCGCCGGCAATGGCGGAACTGCCGCATTGAGCGCGGATGCCGGCGCAGTCGTCGACGTCGGCGGCGGGACGACGCTGAATCTTCGTGGCGACAGCACCACCGGCAATCTGATATCAGGCGTGTTCTCGCTGGCCGGCGATGGTGCGTTGCTGCTTGATTCCGGTGTGATCACCACCGGCGCAGACACGACAATTTCCGGCAGCGGCCTGCTGCGCATGACCAGTGGCGGGGCACTGGGCGGTTCGCACCTGCTGACGATCGCCAGCGACTTCGAGTGGCTGGGCGGCACGATGAGCGGCACCGGCACCACGGTGCTGTCGGGCAGCACCGCGATCGACAACACCAGCACGTACAAGTACCTGAACCGCCGGCTCGAAGTCACCGGCAACCTCGCCTTCGGAAACACCAGCGGCTACTACCTGCAGGTCGGCAACGGCGGCACGCTGCATCTTGGCGCAACCGGCAGTCTGACGACCAGCACCGGCAACGGCCTGTTGTATCTGAGCGCGGGCACCGGCGGCGTGGCGGCCTTCACGGCCGCCGCGGGTTCGGTCATCGATGTCGCAGACGGCACCTTGCTGACCCTGCGGACCGACGGCACCGCCGGAAACCGCATGTCCGGCACCTTCGGCCTGTCGGGCGCGGGTGCGCTGGTGTTCGACTCCGGCGTGATCGATGTATCTGCCGCCACCCGCTTCGCAGGTGCCGGTCGCTTCCGCTTTGCGGGCGGTACGATCGCCGGCGCCGGCACACTGACGTTGGACAACCTGTTCGACTGGGCGGGGGGAACCTTCTCCGGCGCCGGTGTCACGGTCGTGTCGGGCAACGCGGTGATCGACAACACCACGGCCTACAAATTCGTCAATCGCCGGGTCGAAGTGTCCGGTGACCTCACCTTCGGCAATTCGGTCGGTTATTACCTGCAGATCGGAGACGGCGGCACGCTGCACCTGTTGTCGGGCGGACAGCTGACCACCGCCGGCACCAGTGGCTTCATCTACCTGGCGGCCGGGGCGGGTGGCCTCGCGCGTCTGACCGCGGACGCCGGATCTTCGATTGCCGTGAGCGCAAGCACATTGCTGACCGTACGCAGCGACAGCAATGCCGGCAACCAGATCGGCGGAACCTTCGCGCTGACCGGTGCCGGTGCGACCTATTTCGACTCGGGCACTTTCGCCACCAACGCTGCGACAAGCTTCACTGGCGCAGGACTGCTGCGCGTCGGCGGCACCACGCTGAACCTGAATCACGCGACCACATTCGATTCGGCATTCCGTTTCGAGAACGGCGTGCTGGCCGGCTCCGGCGCCGTCGACATCGGCGGTGCGTTCACCTGGGCGGGCGGCACGATGTCCGGCACCGGCACCACCGTGCTGTCGGGCAACGGCGTCATCGACAACACGTCCGCCTACAAATTCCTGAACCGTCGGCTGGAACTGGAGGGGGGTCTCTCGTTCGGCAATTCAAACGGGTATTACCTGCAGATCGGCGATGGCGGCACCCTGCATCTGACGGCCAGCGGACAGTTGTCGACCGCGACCGTCAACGGGCTCATCTACCTCGCCGCCGGGGCGGGCGGAACGGCGCGGATTTCCGCCGATGCGGGTTCGGACATCAGCACCGCAAGCGACACCTTGCTGACCCTGCGCAGCGACAACAATACCGGTAACCAGATTTCCGGCACGTTCGGCCTCACCGGTGCCGGCGAACTGGTGTTCGATTCCGGCCTGCTGACGACGGCCGCCGCGACCCACTTCACGGGTCCGGGATCCCTGCGCATCAGCGGTTCGAACATTGCGTTCAACCATGCGTCGACGGTGTCATCCGCGCTGCGATTCTCGAGCGGAACGATAAGCGGCTCCGGCAACCTTGCCGTCAGCGGCCCCTTCGCCTGGGCAGGCGGGACGATGTCGGGCACCGGCACCACCCTGCTGTCCGGCAGCACCGTCGTCGACAACACCTCGGCCTACAAATTCGTCAACCGCAGGGTGGAGGTCGGCGGCACGGTCGCGTTCGGCAATTCGAGTGGCTACTACGTGCAGGTCGGCAACGGCGGCACGCTGCATCTGCTGGCAAGCGGCCAGTTGGCGACCGAAACCACCAACGGAATGATCTACCTGGCTGCGGGCAGCGGTGGCACCGCGGTGCTGAGCGCTGCCGCGGGCGCCGACATCAGCGTTGCCGACGGCACCGCGCTGGTCTTGCGCAGCGACAGCAATGCCGGGAACCTGATTTCCGGCACGTTCGCGCTGAGCGGCGCCGGCAGCTTTCATTTCGACTCCGGCGTGATCAGCGCCAACAGCGACACCACCTTCACCGGCAGCGGCGAACTGCTGATTTCGAGTGGCGCGACGCTCGCTGGCAGCGCCCTGGTGACCATCGCCTCCGGCTTCGACTGGGCCGGCGGCGTCATGTCGGGTACCGGCACGACGCGCCTGGTCAACGCCGTCAGCCTCACCGTCGGCGGCACCCGCACACTGAACCGCACGCTGGAAATCGCCGCGGGCGGCAGCCTCGACATCGGCGACAACGTGGTGATCCAGCGCTCGACGAGCAGTGGCGGCACCGGCCGCATCGTCGCACTGGGTGCGCTCACCAAGTCCTCCGGCAGCGGCACTGCCTACCTCCAGTACCTCGACCTGCAGGGCAATCTGTCGTCGAGCAGCGGCATCCTGTCCCTCTACGGCAACGCGGCCGGCACCAGTCTGGGCAGCGCGAGCTTCTCCACGTCCGGAACCGGTCTGATGCGGATGGATTCCGGCCTGTTCACGCTGACCAACGGGCAGACCGCAACCGTCGCTGCGGGCACGCTCGACCTGTCCGGTGCGACGCTGTCGACCGCCGGGACGTCGTCGATCATCGGTGCCGGCACCTTCCTGCTGTCGTCCGGCACGCTGGACGGCGCCGGCACGCTGAATATCGGTTCCGGTTTCAACTGGACAGCCGGCACGATGTCCGGCGCCGGTGTCACCCGTCTGGTCAGCGACGTCAGCCTGACCGGCAGCGGCACGCGCACGCTTAACCGCACGCTGGAGATCGCGGCGGGCGCCAGCCTGAACCTCGGCAACGACGTGCTGATCCAGCGCGCGACCAGCAATGGAGGCACCGGCGGCATCGTTGCGCTGGGTTCGCTCACCAAGTCCAGCGGCACCGGTACCGCCTACGTGCGCTACCTCGATCTGCGCGGCAATATTTCGTCGAGCAGCGGCACGCTGTCGATCTACGGCAACACGGCCGGCAGCAGCATCGACGGCGCCGTGTTCTCGACCACCGGCAGCGGCGTGCTGAGCGTCGATTCCGGCCTGCTCACACTGAACACCGGAGAATCGGCCAGCGTCGCCGCTGGCATTTTCGAGTTGTCGGGCGGCACGCTGAGCACAACCGGCGACAGCAGCTTCGACGGCGCAGGCACACTGCGCTTCACGTCGGGCACGATCAGCGGCATCGGCAGACTTACCGTGAACGCGGGCTTCGACTGGAGCGCCGGCACGCAGAGTGGCCTGGGTGTGACCCGCCTGAACGGCGAAAGCCGCATCCTGTCCGGCAGCACCAAGACGCTGTCGCGCACGCTGGAAGTCGGTGGTCGCCTGACGGCCAGCAACTCGAGTGGCGCTCTGCAATTCTCGGGCGACGGACGCATTTCGGTGCTGTCGTCCGGCGAATTCGTGCTGAACAATGTCGCCGACATCAATGCGGGCGGCAACGGCCGCATCGACAACGCCGGACTGATGCGCAAGACCGGCACCGCAGCGACGACGCTGGCGATGCCGCTGACCAACACCGGCACGCTGCGTGTCGAAGAGGGTGTGTTGACCGCCAGCAGCTTCCCGGTCAACGCCGGCACGCTGGATGTATTCAGCGGCGCTTCGCTGATCACCGGCGGCAACCTGCAGAACACCGGAACGATACAGGGCAGCGGCAGCATCAGCGTTGCCGGCGGCACGCTGACCAATGCCGGGGTCGTCCGCCCGGGCGGCCCCCTGGCGGCCGGCACGCTGAACATCACCGGCAATTTCGTGCAGACCACAGCCGGTCGCATCGAAGCGGATGTGCTGGGCGTGTCGGCATCCCAGCAGGATCGTGTACAGGTCAGCGGCACCATGACACTGGGTGGCGATCTGGTGCTGTCGCCTGCAGCGGGTCTGAGCTTCAGCGCGCAGGATCGCTACACCGCCCTGTCCTGCAACGCAGACGGTTGCCTGAGCGGCAGCTTCGCCAACATCGACACCAACGGCCTGACGGCGACCGCAACGACCTTCTCGAACGCGCTGAGTTTTGCCACCGGCACCATTTCCAGTACCTGGACCTCGACCGCTTCGGGCTTCTGGGACGTTGCCGCCAACTGGGCAGGCGGCCTGATTCCGACGGCCGGCAACGATGTGGTCATCGACCAGGCCGGTGACCTGACGGTCACGGTGCGTACCGCGACAAGCGGCCCGTTCACCGTGAACAGCCTGTTCTCGAACGAAAACATTTCCATCGTCAGCGGCGGGCTGACGCTGAGCGACGATTCGGTCATCAATGGCCGGCTCACGATGTCCGGCGGCACGCTGAACATTGGCACAGAACTACACACCGGCTCACTGGCGATTTCGGGTGGCACCATCTCGGGAGGTCGTCTGTTCGCTGCGGGCAGCAGCAACGTCATGACTGGCGGCACACTGAACGCGCTGCAACTGATGATCGGCACGCAGTTCAACGCGAGCGGAGGCTCACTGGCCAATGTCACGCTGTCGCGGCTGGGCAGCAGCGTCGGGGCGGGGCAGGTACTCATCGGCAACAACGGCGACCTGCGCGTGGCCGGGGCGCTCACGCTCGACAACGCCGACATCACCCTCGCCTCCGACAACGGCGGCACCTACCTGCGCAGCATCACCGGTCCCTGGTCCATCGGCGGTAACGGCTCCATCCTCTTCGGCGGTTCGCACAACGCCGTGCGCGCCAACAACTATCTCGGCTACGGCTCCAGTTCCTACTCGCTGTCCATCGGCT
>NZ_JAUYNV010000053.1 GCF_030698125.1 Methyloversatilis sp. | reverse complement strand
TCGCCCCGCCTGCCGTCGGATCCGGCTGGCCGTGATAGACCCAGGTCGTGATCTTCTTCGGTTGTGCCTCGCGCACCTTCAGGCGCCACAGCGGATGCCACTCGGTGCTGATTCGACGCTGGGTGGCCGTCGGGCTGTAGCCAGCCGGTGTCGCCGGGCAGGCGTCTGCGGCACCGAGCCCTTCAACGCGTACCGTCTCAAGGTTGCGCGCAAGATCGCTGCCGTAGCAGGTCTTGTTCCCCGCAAAGTCGGTGCGGCTTGCGACATTGGCGTTGCCGTCGTACGTGATGGCAGATGAGGCCGCGCCGCACCCCGGACCTCCGGGTTGGCTTACACCGGTCGAGCGCGTGACGCCGAACTGGGTGGCGAAGCTGTAGGTGCGCGCCGTGCCCAGCGCATCCGTCACCACTGTCTGGGTGACGTTGCGGTTGATATTCTGGGTGTAGGCGAGCGTTGCGGCATCCGCCCCACCTGCCAGCGACTCGCCGATGGCACGACCGTCGCTGTTGTACTCGTAGGTGGCAAACCGGGCGCCGTTCTCGTCGGTGATGCCGGTCAAAGCACCCGGCAGGTTGGCCCCACCCGTATGAGCGGCTTCGTTGTAGTGATAGGTGCGGACCGTGCTGTCCGGGTAAGCAACCGTAGTCAGCTGGTTGGCCCCGTCGTAGCCGTAGCGCACCGACTGAGCGGCCGAATTCGTGACCTTGACGATGCGGCCACTCGCGTCGTGTCCGAACGTGAGCTTCTGGCCCTGGCTGTCCTGTACGCGCAGAAGACGACCGGCGGGCAGCACCGTCGTCGTCGGATTGCCGGACGCATCCAGGACGAAGCCGCCGTTGCCCGACACGCTGCCATCCGTGCCATCGCTGTAGGTCACCGTGCGCACGGTGCCGTCGCGCTCGCGCACTGACTCAAGCTTGCCCGACGCGTCGAAGGTCTCAGCGCGCTCCTCTGCGGCGTCCCAGTAGCGCCAACCTGTACGAACGCCTGAGCTGTTCTTGAGCTCGATCAGGCGGTCGCTCACGTCCGCTTCCGCATTCCATGTCGAGCCGGAGAGCTGAAACGTCAGTACCCGACCCCCGGTGCGAATCGACCACGCCGTCGTGGTTGAATCCGAAGGCAGCCGGATCTGCTGCTGGTAATCGAATGTCCAGCCGGCACCGAGCGGCATGACGCCACTCGGACTGCCCGTGATCAATTCCGTGTAGCCCGCTCGCGTGCTCAGGCTGTTGTACGTTCGGGAGAAATCAATCGGTCCGGACTGAATGTCCCGCTGGAGGAGGAACTTGTTGCCGCTGGCCAGCGAAACCGGATGCCTGAGCGACGGGCACTGTTGGTCTGACTGCTTGGCGCTTGCCGCAGCGATCCACTGGTCGGCGCGACACGCCAAATAGTATTCCGGTGTTGAACCGCTGGGGCAACAAGTGACGTTGTAGAGAGGCCTCCAAGAATAAGGGCCCGACCCGTCATCGTTAAAGAGCGTGGCGTAACGCGAGTAGACGCTACCCGCAACACGACCTTCTCCAAGCCATGTGTAGCCAGTGTTGTACCTGTCATCAAGCACATAGGTGTAGGGATCCACCGGGTTCGAATTGAGTGCACTTTCGACAAGATCGAAAACCTCCGGATGGCTCGCTCCATAAAAGACATAGCCATGGTCATTGAACAAACAAGCCTGAGGCTCCTCGGCATTTACTGATGTGTGCGGAACCAGCAGCAGCAATGCAACGAAATTTGAGCGAAGTAGCTTCTGACCGCGCTCTGAAACGAAAGACACCATTTCCGAACTTGACAAGTCAAAGGTCATTTTCAGCAATCTCTGGCGAACGCGACACGGCAGACAACAACCCCCAACCCCGCCAGCAACAAAACAATCGTCGAAGGTTCAGGTACCGGCGCTGCAATCAGGGCCAGCGTGCCGTTCGATACCTCAAGTCGGTAACCCGCCTGCGTCAGGTCACCGGACAGTGCGAGCCGGCCGGCTTCGGCGAACACTACTTCGTTGGCCCGGGCCAACTCGATGCGTTGCGCGCGGTGTGCGGGATCGAAGCCGACCAGTGAAAGTTCGGCCGCCTGCGAAATCATCAGCGTGCCGGCGGCGAGCATGGGCCCGGTGCGCAAGCCACCGGCAAGGTCGAAGTTCAGCGTGCCGCCGAGGTCGATCAGGCCGGTTACCGACAGGGCTTCGCCCGTCAGCAACAGGCTGCCGCCTCCGCTGACCGATATGTCGCCACCGAGGACCCCCGAGGCGACCAGCCGTGCGCCGGCCAGCACTTCAAAGCTGCCCTCGAGCGCACCGCCGAATACCAGTTCACCGGCGGCGACCACGGTGTGACCGGCGTAGTCGTAATCGCCCAGCAAGGTCAGCCGGCCGCTGCCCGCCTTGGTCAAACCGCCCGGTCCGTCGATGCGGCCGATCAGCGTGATGTCGAAGCCGTTGCTGTCGAGCGTGCCGCCATCGGCGCCGAGCGCGATATGCCGGCGCAGTGTGAGATCGTCGAGCGCCTGCAGCGTGCCCCCGGCAATCAGCAGGCCGGCGCGTGGGTCACCCAGCCGGGCATCGCTGTCGATGCGCAGCGTATTGCTGATGGCGGTGCCGCCGCTGTGAGCGTAGGTGCCGGCCAGCGTCAGCGCGCCGTTGCCATAGCTGTACAGCACGCCCGCGCCGCGGACCGTGCCATGGTGCGTGTCGTCTTCGTCGATGAAGAATCCCACGCCGGCACCGTGGGCCACGTCGATGTCGCGGCCGAGCGTACTGCTGCGACCGACCAACGCGCCTTGCTGAACCTCGACAAACGCCTGCGTGTTGGCACCGCGCAGCCAGAGCAGGCCTTCGCCTGATTTCACAAAGCGGCCAGCGCCCGACAACTCACCCGACCACGCAGCCGTGTCGGCGTTTGTCATGCGCAGCACGCCCTCGTTCTCCACGCGCTGGCTGGCGAGCCCGGGGCTGACCGACAATTCGCCCGCAAGGACGCGCGTGGTGCCCGTCCAGGCCGCGTCACCGACGACCTGTGTGCCGCTGCCGTCCTTTTCGAATGCACCGCTCCCTTCTATGCGACCGCCGAAAACCCGGCGGCCCCCGGATTGGTGGACGCGCAGCGCGTTGTCACCCAGCTTGACCGTGGCGCCGCCTCCAAGGTTCGACAGACCGGCCAGCGTGCGCGCGCCATCCGCCGCGCTGAGATCGAATACCGCGTCGTGCGCCAGATAGATATGGCTTGCGTCCCCGGTGCTGCCGCGCCCCTGCAGCGCCAGCGTGCCGGCGCCCACATCCACCGTGCCAGTGAAGCGGCCAGCCTGCGTCAGCGCGAGTTCGCCGCTGCCGGACTTTCTGAGCGTGCCATCGCCGGACAGGCTGTCGGCGAGGGTGAGCCGGTGATCGCCGAGATCGACGGCGCTGTCACCGACGCTGTGCAGCGCACGCGCCAGTTCAAGCGCCGACGACAACTGCAGCCGACCGCCATCGAGACGCAAGGCCTGCCCGGCCGCGCCCAGACTGAAGTCGCTGCCGGCGATCAGTGTGCCGCGCACCAGGGTGCCGCCGGCCTGCGTGTTGTGCCCGGTCAGTTCGATGCGCGCATTGCTGCCCACCTCAAGCATGCCGGCCCCGGACAGCCGACCGGCGAAGGTGTCGTCCAGCTGTGGCACGCCGCTGATCAGCAGCGCGCCGCTGCCGAGAACCACATCGCCGGCACCCGCCACACTCGACGCTTCGGTTGTCGTCGTCCGGGCAGCAAGGTCCAGCGTGGCATCCAGCTCTACCAGGATGCGCGGCCTCTGACCGGGGTCGGCATCTGCGGCGAAGGTCAGACGACCTTCGGCTACATGCAGATCGCCGGTGAATGTTTGAGCGCGGGTCAGCAGCAGTTCGGCGCTGCCCGCCTTGACCACCGTGCCGGTGCCCGACACGACGTGATCGAAGTGACCGGTGTCGGACTGTTCGAACATCAACGCGCCACCACGCAGCAACACATCCGTCTGCAGGCTCGCGGCATGTGCAGCCAGCACGCCGTCATCCACCACCGGCGCGGCATGCCAGACGTTGTCTGCATGCGTCAGGCGCAGCGTGCCCGCACCCTGCTTGTACAGCGTCTGGTGAGCCGTGACCTGGCCGTGGATGCCGAAGGTGTTGCCCTGCGTGTCGATCCAGGCCGGCCCGGCCGGTCGGGGTACGACCGGCATCGGCGTCGGCGCAGGCACCGGCGTGCCATCAGGCGTCAGAATCGGAAGGTCGACGTAATGGACTCCGGACTGCGACATGGTGTAACCGATGACGACATCGCGGAAGGTGTCAAAACTTGCCCCGATGACGAGCAGCTCCGAACCCAGGTAGAGCGTTGCACCGGGGTCGCCCAGATCGGCGTCGCTGAAGGCGGACCAGGAGTGGAGCCACGGCCAGTAGTCGGGCCCGTAGGATTCGCCATGGAAAACGACGCCGGAACTGCAACAAAGGTTGAACCCGCCGCCGTAAATGGCGCCGTTGTTCGGGACGATGAGGTACACCTCGTCCTTGAGCTTGCGCCAACCCTCATACGCGGCCGCCAACGACGTCGGATCGACCGGGCCATCGTAAAGCCCCGCCGCCACCGGCAGGGGCGCCGCGAGGGCTAGCGCCAGCAGAACGATGGGGTATTTTCCCGAAGACATGTCGAACCCGTACGCATATTGAATGCGTACCAGTATCGCCCGACATCGCTACCCGGAGGTGACATTTGCATGACGCAGGACCTGATCCGACATCCGGCCCGGCGGTGGTGATATGCAAGGCCGGCATCGCGCGCCGGCGAAGTTGCGGCGCATCAAGTCGGCCAGCCGCCGCTATTCCGGCTGCGTGCCCACCGCGAGCGGGGCGCCGTCGTCGTGGCGGGCCAACCAGTCGAGGGTGGTCTGGCGGTAGCGCACCAGACCCTTGTATTCGGCCAGCTCGTTCGGCAGCGAGCCGAGCACGCGGTTCAGGCGCCTGGCCCAGCGCGGGTAGGTCGCCAGTTCTTCCATGCTGGCGAGATAGCCGCGGATCGAAAACAGCATGCCGTTGCTGCGCGGCAGGCGGAACAGGGTCTGCAGTTCCACCCGCAGATGCACCTTGGCGCCGACATTGTCCGGCGTGACGCTGGCGCGGTCCTGACCCCATTCGGGATAGGTTTCGGGCGCGGTATCGAGGCGCGGGTTGATCGTCATGGTCCAGTTCAGGCGGCGCACCGGGCGACCCTGCTGCAGCATCAGCAGGTATTTGAGTGCGCGCTCGAACACGCCCAGCTCGTGCGCCAGCGGCACCGGGCCGTGCCATTCCATGAAGCTCATGCCGACGTCGAAGGTGAGCGACCAGTCGGCCTGCGAGGTGATCATGCCGGCATCGGCGAACAGGTCGTTGTTGCGCTGATCCATGATGACGAAATCACCCTGGGTCTGGCGCGTGATGTATTCGAACGGCGGGCACGGCAAGGTGGCGGCGTCGCCGAAGGTGAAGGACTGGTCGATGCCCAGCGGCTTGTTCACCCAGTGCCAGCGATCGCCGTCCTTGTTCAGCACGAACAGATCGGGGTAGTCGCGCGCCATCGATTCCATGAGTAGTTCGAGCGTGTCCCACTCGGCGTCCATCATGTGCGGCAGCGACACGCAGCGGCCCGGGTCGCGCTCCAGCGTGATGGCGCGGTCGCGCATTTCGGCGATGTAGTGCTCGTCGATGTCGAACGCATGCTCATACACCGAGCCGGCCGGCCCGCCCGCGTGCGGTTCCATGTTGACCGAGTACATGTACTGGTCCTGATGGAAGGGGAAGGGGAAGCGGCGGATGGCGGCCGGCGAGTTGCGGTAGGTGTAGTCGTCGCGGAAGGTTTCGTCCGGCTTGAAGGCTAGGGTCATGTCGTCGTCCTCACAGGTTCAGGGTCAGGCAGCCGCCCTTCAGGCGCGACACGCAGGGCATGATTTTCGTGCCCGACGCGCGCTCGTCGGCGCTCAGATACAGGTCGTGATGGATCAGCTCGCCGTCGGCGCCGAGCACCTCCAGTTCGCACTGGCCGCAGGCGCCGCCGCGACACAGATAGGGCGCATCGACGCCCTGCTGTTCGATCGCTTCGAGCAGCGACAGGTCACTCGGCACGCTGAAGGTGTGGCCGCTGAGCGCGAGCTTCACGTCGAAAGGCTCGCCGCCGCTCGGCGCGAGGAACTGTTCGCTGTGCAGATGGCTGTCGGGCCAGCCCAGCGACTTGCCGGCATTCAGGCTGGCGGCCACCATGCCGGCCGGGCCGCAGATGTAGAAGTGGCTGCCGAGCGGGCGACCGGCCAGCAGCGAGCCGAATTCGATCTGTTCGCGGCGCGACTGCACGTAGTGGCGGA
This sequence comes from Methyloversatilis sp., assembly GCF_030698125.1. Lineage (GTDB taxonomy): Bacteria > Pseudomonadota > Gammaproteobacteria > Burkholderiales > Rhodocyclaceae > Methyloversatilis. Next base: position 116,377 of record NZ_JAUYNV010000053.1, on the reverse strand, counting down.
TGCGGCCGTGCGCCAGCGTTTCGAGTTCGTCGGCGAACACGCCGAACTCCGGCGCGCGGTAGGCGTAATGCACTTCGAAGTCGGCACCCAGACGCGCCAGTTCGCGCGCCTGCGAAAGGATGGGCGTGATGCCGATGCCGCCGGCCACGAGGATGTGGCGGCGACCGGTGCGGTTCAGCGCGAACAGATTGACCGGTGCGGAGATGTCGAGCCGCATGCCTTCGCGCGCCGCTTCGTGCAGCCAGCGCGAGCCGCCGCGCGACGTCTCCTGCAGGCGCACCGCGATGCGCCAGGTGTCACGCACCGACGGGTCGCCCAGCAGTGAATACGGGTTTCGGTGCAGGCGATCGCCCAGCGGCAGCGACAGCACGGTATGGCTGCCGCCGGAGAAGACCGGGAAGTCGGCGCCGTCACTGCGCCGGAAGCTGAACTCCCGGATGCCGGGCGCCAGGTCGCGGATGCGGCCGATTTCGACGTTCAGGGATGCGTGGCTCATGGGTAGATCACCTCCGCGGCCGGGATGTCGCCCGGCGCTTCGGCGTCGATCTGGAAGCCCATGTAGGCGCCCAGACGACGCGAAAAATGGTCGCGTACGAACAGCGCACGCGCACAGCCGCTGCACGGCACGATATGGGTGTGCACGCCGCGCGTGACGGTGCGGCAATGCACGCAGAACACCGGCCGGGCGCGCGTGCCCGCCTGCATCAGGCGCATTTCGTCGCGGCTCATGCCGAAGCCGTCGGCCAGGCGCGCCGCCTGCCAGATGGCGTCTTCCGGTCCGACCAGATACAGCCGGGTACCCATCTGGGCGGCGCGCAGCGTGTCGCCCAGCGCTTTCAATGCAAGTTCCAGCGTCGCGGCGGCGATGGTGTGAACGCCGGGCGGTCGCTCGGCCAGCCAGCCAGCCAGCGGTTCGCCGCCGGCATGCTGGAGGATGAGCGTGATCGGGCCGGCGGCAGGCGGCTGCGCCCAAAGTCGGCGCGCCAGCGCCGCCTCATCGGCCGCGACGAACAGCACGTGATGGGTGCCGGCGCGGTCCCATTCGAGCGCGGTGTAAACCGGCTGGCTTTTGATGGCAGGGGTGGACATGCGGCGTCTCGTGGCAAGGGGAGAGAGCTCGCCGACCCGCCGCGCGTCTGGGCGCAGCGGGCTGGCGTCGATGCGCGATCAGCGCTTCTTGTCGGGATGGGTACGCTGGCGAAGCGGGTCGTAGAACGGCGTCGGCACCACCAGCGCCGCCAGATTGCCGGCCTCGCTGCGGATGGTCAGACGGGTGCCGATCGACGACTTCGCCGGCGTCAGGTGCACCATGGCCAGCGACTGCATCAGCAGGCGGCTGTAGGAGGCCGACGTGACCACGCCGACTTCGGTGTCGCCGTCATAGACCTTCGCACCCGCTTCGACCGCTGCGTGGTGCAGCACCGTCATGCCGGCCTGCTTCACGCGCTCGCGCCCCTTCAGGTGCAGCACCGCGGCCTTGCCGATGTAGTCGCCCGCCTTGTCGAGGTCGACCGCCCAGTCCATGTTCACTTCCCACGGCGTGGTGTCGCCTTCCGGCATTTCGAACGGGAAGAACAGCAGCGCGCCTTCGACGCGCGTCAGATCGAGCGCGGTCCATGAACACGGGATGACGCCCTTCGGCTTGCCCGCTTCGAGAATCGTGTCCCACAGGAACACGGCGTCGGCCGCACTGCAATACACCTCGTAGCCGCGCTCGCCGGAGTAGCCGCCACGGCCCAGCGTGACCTTCTTGCCGAACAGTGTGGTGTCGACGTGGCTGAAATACGGCAGCGCAGCCAGGTCGGTCGGCGTGTGCGGTTTCAACACCTCGAGCGACAGCGGCCCCTGCAGCGACAGGATGTGCACGTCCTGATCGGACGTGATGGTCACGCTCCTGCCCGCAGCCAGCGCGGCCAGCGTCTTCGGCGTGGCGCCGCTGCCGTGCGAAATGCGGAATCTGTCGGCGGCGTCGCGGATGATCATGATGTCGTCGACCAGCGCACCGGCTTCGTTCACTTCGCCGCCGAGACGGGCCGTGCCCGGCTTCAGCTTCGTGACATCGATGGTGACCAGGCGGTCAATGACGGCTTCGGCATCGGGCCCGGTCACGTTGACGATGTTCAGCGCCGACACGTCGTACAGCCCGGCGCGCGTGCGCGTGGCGACCACTTCATCGTGCGGACAGCTGCTGTAACTCCACGGGATGGGCATGAAGTTCCACGTGTCGCCGTCGAGCTTGGAGCCGAGCTGGCGGTGCCGCTCGTTCAGAATCGAATTCCTCTGCATTTCCCGGTGTCTCCCTGTCTGACATGTCGCCGCGCAACGCGGTCGATCCGGGATTGATTCTGTTGTCCGGGTGGGTGCGGGACAATTCTCACGAGGGATTACCTACTTGGAGGTAGCGAGCCTTTCGTAGGAGCGGGCCCTGCCCGCGATAGGGCGGTCGATCGGGCGACGACCGCGTGTTTCGAAGCCGTATCGCCTGCAGGGCAGGCTCCTACGAAAACCGGCACGCCTTCAGGCGCAAACCCGACCGCTTGCCTACTGTACTGATGTGGGAGAGGGGAGCGGCCGCGGGGTCTTTCCCCCTCTCCCGCATCAGCGGGAGAGGGTGGCGCGAAGCGCCGGGTGAGGGCGAGAGCGTGGCTGCGCGAACCGGCTGGTCAGAACGGCGTGTCGAAGTCCGGACAGGCCCGGCGATGCATGCGGAGTGTCTTCAGCCAGGCTTTCAGTTCCTTCGCATCGGCTGCGACGGCAAGTTGCTGCTGCAATGCAACGATCTGGTCGTTACAGGTGCGGATGTCCTGCGCCAGCATGACCTGAAGGTCTTTCGGACGGATGGCCGCGAAAGGCGGCAGACCGAAGTCGATGATGATGCCGTGCTCGATGGTTTCGATTTCCGTGTCCAGATCGGCCAGTTGCCCCTTGAGTATCTTGATGTAGTGCTTGAGGCGTTCGGGTGCGATGGAGGCCAGATGGGCCTGGTCGATGTGTTCCAGTTCGAGTTGCAGTTCGAGCAGCTGCAGCAGGTTGCCGTTTTCGTAGGCGGTATTGGCCCGCTGCATCAACGCCGTCTTGCGCGTCCGTTCGGCCGGATCGGGCTCGCGGTCGGGGTGCAGGGCACTGGCAAGTTTGCGGAACACTTCGCGGATCGACAGGCTCATCTGCTTCTGTTCCGCTTCCTGCTTCGCTGCGCGCGCTTCTTCGCGCCGACTTTTCTTGCGCGTCGATGCGGCCGCCTGCTGCGCGCCCTGTTGCGCATGGAACTGCGCTTCCACCTGCTTCAGGATGTCTTGCGGCGAACTCATGTCGACATCGTCGCCCAGGTTCATGCCCAGCACATCCTCCAGCATGGCCTTCATGTCGTCCAGGCGTCCGGCTTCCTGCTCGTCGAAGTCCGACTGCGTGTACTTGGAAAACAGGCGCTTGAGATCGTCGTCGCTCTTGAACTCAAGTACGGCCTCGGTCAGTTCCACGATGAGCGCGGCGAGTTTGTTCCGTTCGCCCTGGGTCACGCCCTTCCGGTCGTGCGCCGCATCGTAGGCGCCCGCGAGCTGGCCCTGGAGATCGGTGCATTGCTCCTGCAGCGGCAGCAGGTCCCGCGCGTACACCTGCGCGATGGCGGGCTGCGTCGCCTGCCACTCGGCGAGTACGGCACGGCGCGCTTCGATCTTCTTGATCAGGCTGTTGAACGATTTCTGCTCCTTGGTCAGCGGAGCGGAAACACCGGGTTCGATCTGGATGGGCAGGCTGGAAGCGTCGTCGAAAAGATCCATGGCAGGCAGAAAAGATCGCGGGGCGAAAGGGCTGAAAAGGGGCGCACCCGGGTGGCATGCGCAAGCCGCGACACCCGGCGAAAGAATGCCCGGATTCTAGCAAGCCGCGCACGCATCGCCGGAACGACGAAGGGGATGCCCGCATTGCAGCCATCCCCCTTTCCTCGCTGCGACGGATTCTCGGCGACCCGCGCACCGCAGCGCGACACGCCCCCCCCCCCCGCGCCTCGTCCCCTTGCATCCCGAATCGTGCTTCTGCATCACCCCCGGACGCGCGCCTTCTCCGGGTCATAGTGCGAGAACCGTACCTGCTTCGCGTGGATGCGTTTCTGGTGGCCGTCGAGCTTGCCGATCTCGACCGTGGCACCCGGTTCGGCAGCCGACACGTCCAGCCGCGCCAAGGCGATCGTCTTGCCGAGGATGGGCGAACGGGTCGTGCTGGTGATCTGGCCGATCTGTGCGCGACCGTTGTAGATCGGGTCGCCGTGCGCCACCAGCTCGCTGCCTTCGATGTCCAGACCGACCATGACGCGCGCCGGGTGGGCCTTGCGGCGCTCGAGCGCGGCCTTGCCGACGTAGTCGTCTTCCTTGTCGGCCGCCACGGCGAAGCCGATGCCGGCTTCGAACGGATCGGTCTGGTCGCAGAAATCGTACTCGGCGAACATCAGCCCGGCTTCGATGCGCAGCATGTCGAGCGCGGCCAGACCCATCGGCGCGATGCCGTAGGGCTCGCCGGCGCGGGCCACCGCGTCCCACACCTGCACGGCGTGCTTCGGATGGCACCACACCTCGTAGCCCAGTTCGCCGGTGTAGCCGGTGCGCGACACGACGACCGGGCAGCCGTCGATCTTGCCGACCGAGAAGCGGAACCACTTCAGTTCATCCATCGAAGCGCTGGTCGGCGGCGTGACCACGATGTCGCGCAGGATGTCGCGCGACTTCGGTCCCTGCACCGACAGGTTGTGCAGCTGGTCGGTGGATGAACGCACCCAGGCGCGCAGGCCGTGCTGCGCCGCCAGTTCGCGCAGCCACACGCCGCACCAGTCGTCGCCGCACACCAGGCGGAAGTTGTTCTGCGCCAGGCGGAACACGGTGCAGTCGTCGATCATGCCGCCGTGTTCATGGCACAGCGCGGCATAGACGATCTGGCCGACCGCCAGCTTGCGGATGTTGCGCGTGGTGGCCCGCTGCAGCAGCGCTTCGGCGTCCGGGCCGGTGATTTCGAACTTGCGCAGCGCCGACAGATCGATCATCGCGGCGCGCTCGCGGCAGGCCCAGTACTCGTCGATCGGGCCGTTGGCGGCGAACGAGGTCTGCAGCCAGAAGCCGCGGTACTCGACCATGTTGCGGGTGAGCGCGGACGTGCGGGCGTGGAAGCCGGATTCGCGCGTCAGTCTGGGGGTGGCGTCGGGCGTCATGCGGTGTGCGATCCCTTTGGAAAAGTTGTTCGAGGCGTCATACACCCGCACGTGGATGTCGGTCGGATACCAGCCATTGGCCGGATCGATGTCATCGGGGCAGGACGACGAGGCGCAGACCAGATCGGTCAGCGCGCGCATCAGCACGTAATCGCCGGCACGCGACCACGGCTCGTCGAGACCGATGCTGTCGTCGTGATTGACGATGGTGTTGTAGAAGAAGTTGATCGCCGGCCAGCCGGCCCGGCGCGCCACGCCCAGCGGTTCGAGCGCGTTGTTGAAGTTGTCGCTGCAGTTGGCGTGACCGGGGTAGCCCATGTCGTCGTAGTACTTGGCGCTGCAGGCGAGCATGAAGGTATCGTGCCGGCCGACGGTGTCGCGCACCACTTCGACCAGTGCCACCTGCCGCTCGTCGTAATACTTCGACAGCAGGCCGGGCCCCGGACTGGCGGTGCCGGTCAGCGTGCGCGTGGTGGTCGGGTCGAGGTCGTATTCCTGACCGCGCGCGAGTGCTTCGGCGTCGAAGGCGAGGAAGTCGGAGCACTGCCGGCCATCGACGTCGATCACCTGGATGTAGTCGCCGGCCTTCACGCGGTAGGCGTGCGCCGTGCCGGCCGCGACCCGCAGGTCGAGCACCGGTTCGGCCAGCGGCGGCGGCGCCTGACCGCTGAGCGGCTCGGCGCGGACGATGTCGGCGATCAGTTCGGTCGGCGCGTCCTGCGCATCGGGCGTCATGTCGGTGCCCGGCGCGTGCAGCAGGCAGCGCAGGGCGCCCGGTGCGGTGAAGTCGCATCGCGCGCCGGGCAGGCTGTCGGCGCCGAACAGGCGGGCGCGCAGCAGACGCCAGCCGGCGGGCGCGCCGTGCATCAGCGCAGCGGCCGGTGTGCCGGCGGCATCGACCGCGTCGAGTGCGACGCCCGGCAGCATGGCGGCCGCGAGGCCGGCCGGCCCGGCGAGATAGAGGTCACCGGGCTGCAGGCCTTCGGGATCGATCAGCGTGACCCGGTCGCCGGCTGCCAGGTCGAACGCGACCGTGGCACCGCCGGGTGCGACATGACGGACATGCGCCGGACGCGGACGGGCGGAGATCGACGGGTTGAAAGAAGGTTCGACTATCGTGTTCATCAGATGCGGTCACCCGCAGTCCGGCGCCGTGCTGCAGGGGCGCGACGGACCGCAACGGGGTTCATCGGATGCGGGCTCATCTGCGTTGATGCCGCCCGCACGCTGCAGCAGGTCAGGCGTGTTCCTGGTCGGCCGGTTCGTTCAGGTAGGCCTCGAGCGAATCATCGAGCGCTTCGAGCCATGACGTGTGGTGCGGCGTCGCCATGGTGCCGGTCATCAGGGAAGCGTAGCACTTGTTCCGGTAGCCCATGATGTCCTCGTACTTGTCGTTCTTCCACTCGAGGAAGGTCTTGTTGACCGCGGCGATATCGAAGCTCGGGTAGTCGGTGGCGTCGATCAGCTGGCCGATGTACTTGCCCTGGAATTCGAACATTTCCTGCGCCGTTTCGAGCGTCAGTTCCTCTTCGCGCCAGGCCATGTCTTCGGCGTGCATGGCTTCCGGCGACGGCAGCGGAATGCGGCCGAGCATGACGTCGCGTGCGTACCAGGCCTGGGCGTCGAACATGTTGAAGCTGTACCACTGGTCCTGCATGCCGAGATAGATCAGCGCCGGGTTCTCTTCCCAGAACACGCCCTTGTAGAGGTTCAGCGGCCACAGGCGGTTGTCGGTCTTCAGGCGCAGCTCTTCCGGCAGGAAGGGGAAGTGGTGCTTGTAGCCGGTGCACAGGATGACCGCGTCGATGTGCTTGCTGCTGCCGTCGGCGAAATGGGCCATATGGCCGTCGACGCGCAGCAGCTGCGGCTTTTCGTCCCAGTTGTCGGGCCACTTGTAGCCCATCGGGTTGGTGCGGTAACAGCTGGTGATCGAGCGTGCGCCGTACTTGTAGCACTGCGAGCCGATGTCCTCGGCTGAGTAGCTGGCACCGACGATGAGCACGTCCTTGCCCTTGAATTCGAGTGCGTCGCGGAAATCATGTGCATGCAGCACGCGACCACCGAAGGTTTCGAAACCCGGAAAATACGGCACGTTGGGCGTCGAGAAGTGGCCGCTGGCCACCACCACGAAGTCGAAGGTTTCCGAGTAGGTGAGGTCCTGCTCGTAGTTGTGCACGGTAACCGTGAACAGCCGGGTCGCGTCGTCCCAGGTCACGTTGCGCACCGAGGTGTTGAAGCGGATGTGCTTGCGCACACCGGCCTTCTCGACGCGGCCCTTGATGTAGTCCCACAGCACTTCGCGCGGCGGGTAGGAACCCATCGGACGGCCGAAGTGTTCGTCGAAGGTGTAGTCGGCGAACTCCAGGCATTCCTTCGGGCCGTTCGACCACAGGTAACGGTACATGCTGCCGTGCACCGGCTCGCCGTGCTCGTCCAGCCCGGTGCGCCAGGTGTAGTTCCACATGCCACCCCAGTCCGACTGCTTCTCGAAACACACCAGTTCGGGAATGTCTGCGCCCTTGGCCGCAGCAGACTGGAAGGCACGCAGCTGGGCCAGCCCGCTGGGGCCGGCGCCGATGATGGCAACACGCTTTTTCATGCTGTGGATTCCTCTTGTCAGTTCCGTTCGGGATACGGCTGCGACGGCGCCGCATGCGCCGGGTCGCCCGCCGGACGTCCGGCTTCGCGCCGTACGTCAGGTGCGGCGAATGATGCGAAGCGCGACCGGTGCGGACAATTCTCAAGAGGAGTTACCCATTAGGGGGTAGGCGCCGGCACACAGCTCCATTGAGCGTGCCGCGGAGGCGAATGGGTGCGCGAACATGGCCGACGTCGCGTGATCAACGCGCGTATCGCGGACAGGGTCCGCTCCTACGCAAGGCAACACCGTCGCGGTTTTCGTAGGAGCCTGCCCCGCAGGCGATGCGGTCTCCGAACACACGACGTCGCGTGATCAACGCTCGCATCGCGGACGGGGTCCGCTCCTACGAAAAACATCGCCAGTCGTGAAGCCATCGCGGTTTTCGTAGGAGCCTGCCCTGCAGGCGATGCGGTCTCCGAACACACGATGTCGCGTGATCAACGCTCGCATCGCGGACAGGGTCCGCTCCTACGGCGGGCGAGCGGCGTCGGGAGTCTCTTGCTGCCGTGGCGCCTTACCCATTAGTGGGTAATCCCTTGTGAGAATTGTTCGCACGGCAGCGACGTTTCAATAATCGGTCCCACATCAAGACCTCCGGGCGCACTGGCGCGACCGGCGCGTCACCCTGCAGCACCCTCATTCCCGAGCATCAACGCACGGCAACCGGTTTCCAGGCCGGCTGCCGTGACGCAAGACAGACGGACGACGTTGGGCCCGTCATCCGTCGTACAGATCGCCCGACAACCGTGGATCACAGGAGAGCACCATGCATGAACGTTTTCGTCACAAGACCCTGAGCGCGCTGCTGCTGGGCCTGCTCGTCGCACCGTTCGCGGCACAGGCGGAAGAGGCGCCGGCGCCGTCGTACACGATCAGCGCCAACGTGGGCGTGTTCTCGCAGTACATCTTCCGCGGCATCAGCTACACGCAGGAAAAGCCGGCCGTGCAGGGCGGCTTCGATGTCGCGCACGAGAGCGGGCTCTACCTCGGCGTGTGGGGGACCAACGTCAGCGATCTGGCGCTGTCGAACGCGACCGGCGAGATCGACGTGTATGGCGGCTTTGCGAAGACGGTGGACGACTTCACCTTCGATGTCGGCTTCCTGCAGTTCATCTTCCCCGGCGGCAAGTACGATCCGTCCGGCGAAAGCCTGAACACGCTGGAGCTGAACGCCGCTGTGACCTGGAAGTTCATCCAGCTGAAGTACTCGTACGCGGTGACCGACTACTTCGGTTTCAGCAAGAAGGCTTTCGGCGCCGATTCGGACGGCTCGGACTATCTGGAAGCGAACGCGAATTACGAGTTCATGCCGGGCTGGATCGCCAATCTGCACGTCGGTCACCAGAAGGTGAAAAATTACGACGACTACGACTTCACCGACTGGAAGGTCGGCGTGACGAAGAACTTCGACGGGGGCTGGCAGGCGGCGGTCGCCTACATCAACACCAATGCGGACAGTAACTTCTACACCATCTGCGACAACGTCGGCGGCGCGGCAACGCGCTGCAAGGACACCGGCGACAGCAAGTGGCTGCTGTACGTCAAGCGCACGTTCTGATGACCGAAGGGCTGCCGCGATGCAGCCCTCTTCGCATAAAGGGGATATGACATGAGCAGCAATGCGGATGTGATCGGAGCGGCGCCGGTGCGGTCAGCCAGCCGCGCCGAAAGTGCTTCACTGCACCGGAAGATCGACTGGACCGGTGCGTTCTGGGTGGCCAGCGGGGTACCGGCGCTGGTGCTGTTTTCCATCGGCGCCATCGCCGCCACCGTGGGCAAGCCGTCGTGGATGGTGTGGGCGCTGTCGATCGGCTTCGGCTTCATACAGGCCTTCACCTACGCCGAGATCGCCGGCCTGTTCCCGCACAAGTCGGGTGGCGCGTCGGTCTATGGTGCGGTGGCGTGGGTGCGTTACAGCAAGATCATTGCGCCGGTGTCGGTGTGGTGCAACTGGTTTGCCTGGTCGCCGGTGCTGGCCATCGGCTCCGGGCTCGCAGCGGGCTACATACTGGGTGCGCTGTTCCCGGCCGACGCGGCGATCAACACCTGGCAACTGACGCTGGTCGATCTGGGTTTCATCAGGTCCGGGCTCGAGCTGCGTATCAACGCGACCTTCCTGGTCGGTGTCGTGCTGCTGCTGGCGGTGTTCGGCGTCCAGCACGGTGGCATCCTGCGCTCGGCGCGCACGACCATGGTGCTCGGCATCACGGCGCTGATTCCGCTGATGCTGATCGCGCTGGTACCGCTGCTGTCCGGCGACATGCCGTCGGCCCACTTCTCGCCGATGGTGCCCATCGCCTGGGAAAACGGGCTGGTGGTCGATGGTTCATGGAACATGGCGGGCGTCACGCTGATGGCCGGCGGCCTGTTCATCGCCGCGTGGTCGACCTACGGCTTTGAAACGGCGGTCTGTTACACGCGCGAATTCAAGGACCCGAAGAAGGACACCTTCAAGGCGATCCTGTTCTCCGGTCTGCTGTGCATCGTCGTGTTCACGCTGGTGCCGCTGGCCTTCCAGGGTCACCTCGGTCTGGGTGAAGTGGTCACGCCGCCGGTGGTCGAGGCGGATGGCACGGTGTCCTCGCCCGCGGTCTACAGCGGCATGCTCGCACCCGACGTGTACAGCGGCATGGGTGTGGCCAACGTGATGTCGCACATGGTGGGCGGCGGCGAAATGGTGGCGAACGTGCTGGTGGTCATGCTGGTGCTGGCGGTGCTGCTGTCCATCATGACGTCGATGGCGGGTTCGTCGCGCACGCTGTATCAGGCGTCGGTCGACGGCTGGCTGCCGCGCTATCTGTCGCACGTCAATGAACATGGCGCGCCGACGCGCGCGATGTGGACCGACCTCGGCTTCAACCTGATCCTGCTGATGCTGTCGGACTACGTGTTCGTGCTGGCCTGCTCCAATGTCGGCTACATCATCTTCAACTTCCTGAACCTGAACTCCGGCTGGATCCATCGCATCGACCGCCCGGACTGGGAGCGTCCGTTCAAGGCACCGAACATCATCCTCGGCATCGGTGTCGTGCTCGCCTTCGTCAATCTCGCACTGATGGGTCTGGGTGCCGACATCTACGGCGCAGGCACGCTGACTGCCGGTCTGGTGTTCGCGTCGCTGATCATTCCGGTGTTCCTGTATCGCCATTACGTGCAGGACAAGGGGCAGTTTCCGGATGCGATGATCGAGGACATGCACCTGAATGACCAGTTGCCGTCAGGCGGCAAGCGCGCCGGGGTGCTGCCCTACGTGACGCTGGCAGCGGGCGTGGTGGTGGTGGTGGTGTCGCACAGCCTGGCCGTGTATTGAGTACTCGCCAGCGGTTGTGCTGAACAGCCGGCAGCGGCAGCCCATGGGCTGTCGTCTGCCGGTTTTCCATTCAGGGTCCGGCCGGCACCAGACGGCGCCGCGCGCCTCAGTCGTGAGCGGCCACCCGCCGGAACTGCGGGTTCTGCAGCGCCCACACGGCCGCCTCGAGACGGCTTTTCATGTTGAGCTTGCTGAGCACGTGCTTGATATGCACCTTCACCGTCGCATCGGAAATGCCGAGCACGCGCGCGATTTCCTTGTTGCTGCGCCCGTCCGACAGCAGGCCGAGAATTTCGCGCTCTCGTTCAGTCAGATCGGCGTGACTGGCGGCTGGCGGCGCGTTCAGCGCATGGGCGAGCAAGCCGGCGACACTGCCGTCGAGCACCACGGTGCCGGCCACCGACTGCTTGATGCGCTGACACAGCTCTTCCGGTTCCATATCCTTCAGCAGATAGCCGTCGGCACCGGCCTTCATCGCATCCAGCACGTCGCGTTCGTCATCGGACACGGTCAGCATGACGCAGCGGCCGCGCAGGCCCGCCGCCTTGAGCCGGCGCAGCGTTTCGATGCCATTCACCGACTTCATGTTGAGGTCGATCAGGATCAGGTCGGGATCCGTCTCGGCGGCCAGCGCGATACCGCTCACGCCGTCGCTGGCTTCGCCGGCCAGTTCGAGTTCGTCATCGGCGCGCACCAGCTGGGCCACGCCCTTGCGGAACAGCGGATGATCGTCGATCAGCAGGATGCGTATGCTCATGTCGTCACTTCGGAAAGAATGTCGGCCGGCAGCTTCTGCGGCGCAAAGGCCAGCTGCACCCGGGTGCCGCCACCCGGTCGGTGTACCACGGATACCTCGCCACCGAGCGAGCTGGCGCGCTCGCGCATGATGGACAGGCCATAGTGGTTCGTCTCTGCATAGGGGTTGGTCAGGCCGCGGCCGTCGTCATCCACGATGGCGGTGAGCAGATGTCCGGGCCCGTAATGCATGCTGATCCAGACATGGTAAGCCCGCGCATGGCGCACCGTGTTCGACACCGCTTCGCGGATGACCTGCATGACGTGAAACTCCTCGTTCACGCCAAGCTGGCATCGGCCCAGATCGTGCACGAAACTGATGTCGAGACCGCTGCGCTGCGCGAACTCGTCGACCGTGGCCTGCACCGACGACAGCAGGCCGCCCGGGCCCATGCGCACGCGGAAGGCGGCGATCAGGTCACGCACCTCGCGGTAGGCGGCCGACAGCCCCTCGCGCAGTTCGCGCGCGGCCTGCGCGACATCGGCCGGGTGCTTTTCGCGATCGAGACCGCGTTGCAGCCGGGCCACCTGGATCTTCATGTAGGCGAGCGACTGCGCCAGCGAATCGTGCAGTTCGCCGGCGATCGCCGTGCGTTCCTCCATCAGTGCCACCCGCCTTTCCTCCTGGCTGCGGCTCACGCCGGACAAGGCAAGTGCGGCCAGATGAGCGAAGCTTTCGGCCAGCTTGACCTGCGGGTCATCGACCCGCGCATGCTCGGGAAATTCGGCCACCAGCGTGCCGAGCGCCAGATCGCCGCGGCACACCGGCAGCACCAGCGAACAGGTCGGCCCGGTTGCGCCCGCCGGCACCACGCGCGCGGTGATTTCTCGCGCCGCCGGCTGGTCGGCCAGCTGAGCCAGAATGGCCGGCTCGCCATGGGTCGCCAGAACGGCGTCGGCACCCAGTGCCTGCCGCGCGACCATGCCCAGGCTGAGCGCGACGGTGCGCGCACCGAGCGCAGATTCCAGCTGGGCGAGGCCGCCGAGCAGGCTGAACGCCGACACTTCGCTGTTGGTGAAGGTGCGCGCCACCTGATGCAGCGTCTGCAGTTCCAGTGCCTTGCGCCGCAACTGTTCGGCCGTGACCTGCTGGCGCCAGCTCACTTCTGCCTCCAGTCCGGCCTGGCGCGCCGTCAGTTCGGCCAGGCTTTCGACCAGCCGTTCGATTTCGTCGCGCCCGCGCGCGCGGCTGCTTTCCGGCATCAGGCTCAATGCGGCCTCGCTGCGGCACACGAGCAGTCGATACGCCCGGTGCGCGATGAGCGTGCAACCGACGATGATGGCGAGCAGGCACAGCCCCTGCAGCAGCAGCATCACGGCCACCCGTTCCAGCAATGCACGCTCGACGCCGGCCACCACCTCGCACAGCGCCCCTTCGGCCGCCGCAGGCGCCGCACACAGTGCGACCATGCGGCCGAAAATCTGCGAAAACTGCCGTTCGACTTCGACACTGCCCCAGAAGGCCAGCGCCGCGCACAGCGCGCAGCCGGCCAGCATGACCGTCAATCCGGTATACAGCGGGTAACGCCTGCCGGCGCCTGAAAGGAAACGAATCACGATGGCCCTGTATCTGTTTTCCGCGTGGACGCTCGCCCTGATGTTTGCGGCCGTGGTCGGCACCTGGCACGGCGGCCACGCGGCCTACGGCCTGCCTGCCGCGGTCGGACTGGGCGGACTGCTGCTGGTGCTGATGTTGCGGCGACAGACATGGTCCGACGCGCCACTTCGCCGGCGCCCCGATGCCACCGCGCAACAGACGCAGTGGGCGGGTGAACTGTGCCACAACATTTCATCGCCCTCGGTCACGATAGAAGGACCGACCATCAGTTTCGCCAACCAGGCTTTTCTCGCGCTGCTTGACTACCGCGGGCGTGCCGACGAAGTGGTCGGGCTGCCGTTCACCAACCTGCTGCATCCGGTCGATCATGCCCGCTTCGCTGCGCTGGTCGCGATCGCCGCCGGCAGCAATCCGACGGCGGCCGAAAGCATGCTGCGCATGGTCAGCGCCACCGGTCTGCCGGTGAAGCTGCACGCCAGCATTTCGCCACTGCCGGCGGTACCGGGCAGCCTGCTGATCCAGTTCAGCCCGGATGCCGCGGCCGTGCCGGCGCGCGACGACAGCGAACATGACATGCCGGTGGTGCTGGACCAGATCGATCTGGTGCTGTTCAAGACCGATACCGAAGGCCGCATCGCCTACCTGAATCGCGCCTGGGAGCGGCTGACCGGTCGCAGCGTTGCCGACAGCCGCGGGCGGCTGCTCAGTGCGGCCGTGCACCCGGAAGAGCGCGACGGGGTGGAAAAATCGCTGCTGTCGGTGGCCAGCGGCCAGCTCGACCAGCTGGTCAGCGAAGTGCGTCTGGTCGCCGCCAGCGGCAACGTGTTCTGGGTCATGCTGCGCGCACAGTCATGCACCCTGCCGGACGGCGATCTGGCCGGTGTGGTCGGTACGCTGACCGAGGTCACACGGCGGCGCCGCAGCGAGGAACTGGGCTCCAGCCGGCGCTATCTGAATACGCTGCTCGCCAATGTGCCGGGCATGGTGTATCGCGGCCGCAACGATCCGGACTGGACCATGGAATTCGTCAGCGACGGCTGCGTCGACCTGACCGGCTACGAGCCCTGGGAACTGGTCGACAACCGCCGCGTGGCCTTCGGCAGCCTGATTCACCCGGAAGACCGCGAATTCGTCTGGTCGCAGGTGCAGGCCAATCTGGCGCAGCACAAGCCGTATCAGATTTCCTACCGGATCGCCGACGTCAATGGCGTCTATCTGTGGGTGTGGGAACAGGGGCGCGGCGTGTTCTCGTCGCAGGGCGAATTGCTGGTGATCGAAGGCTTCATCACCGACGTGAGCGAGCGGCGCGGCGCCGAGGAACGCGCCCGTCGACGCATGTGGTTCGAAGCCCGAACCGGCATGACCAGCCGGCCCATCTTCGACGCGCTGCTGGCGTGGACGCTGCACCAGTTCCAGGTCAGCGGCGCCCCGTTCGCGCTGCTGTGGGTCGATGTGTTCGGCATGGAAGAACTGGTGCCGCACTACAGTCAGGAAGTGTCCGAACAGGTGCTGGCCGAGGTGGCGCGGCGCTTCCGTCCGGTCAGCTATCCGGGCGCCGCGGTCAGCTATCTGGAAAAGCACCAGTTCGCGGTGCTGCTGACCGACTTCCGCGCCGGTCAGGCGGCGCGCGAACTGGCTGGCTCCAACGAACTGATTCCGGCGGTATCGAAACTCGCGGCCCGCCTGATGCAGGAACTGACCGCGACGCTGCGCGTGGGCGACAGCGAGGTCGTGATCGCCGCAGCGGCCGGCATCGCGCTGGGCGACGCGCGCTATATCGGCATCGAATCGATGTTCGAAGCCGCGCGCCGCGCCGCGACCCAGGCGGTCGAACTGGGTTCCGGGCACTGCGAATTCGCCGACGAGTAGGCATGCCGCCGGCCGGTTGCCCATGACGGATGCAGGCACGCGGTACGGCGCATGTCAAAACGATGGCTCAACGTTCGCCGAGCAGCGACTGCACCGCAGCGGCACACGCTTGCGGCGCTTCCATCGGTACCAGATGGCCGGTGTCCAGTTCGCGCCAGTCGCGGCCCCAGAAGGCGCGGTTGGCGTCGCGCCCGGCGAGGCGCAGCTCTTCTGACTGGCTGCCGGCGACGAAACCGATGGGCGTGCCGCGCCGGCGCAGCGTGCGCACGGCACGCAGGGCCGCACGGTGCGCCAGCGTGGCGTAGATGTCGCGCTCGGCTTCGCGCGCAATGGTCAGCGTGACACCACCGCCGGGGTGATCGGTCAGCGCGGCGGCCAGGAAATCGTCGAGCACGCCGGGCGCCCAGCGCTGCACGAAAGGTTTGTCCGCCAGATGTCGCCGCGCGTCCTCGCGCGATGGCCAGTGCATGCGCCGGCGGGCGGCAATCGGCGCCGGACCCACCTTGCGCGACAGGCCGCTGGCATGTGATGCCGTCAGCACTGCGCCGCGCCAGCCGCCGACCAGCGGCGCATCGATCAGAACGACCTGCGCCACGCGCAGCGGCCGGCGCGCGGCGGTCATGGCGGCGAGATAGCCGCCCATCGAATGGCCCACCAGCGCGAGCGGTTCATCCGGTAGCGCGTCGACCCGGACCAGCACCTGCGTCAGCAGGTTGCGCCAGCCGCGGCCGGGGCCGGGGCCGTGCGCGGCGGCGATCACGTCGATTGCATCGACCGGGTGGTGGCGCGCCAGTGCAGCGAGAAACTGGCGGTACACGCCGGCCGGGTAGCCATTGGCGTGCAGGAACAGGACAGGTTGGGCGAGCGGCATGGCGCGAAGAAGAATACGCCGCGCACCGGGTCCGCGTGGCGCGATACCCGTTGTGCGCAATGCTGTTGAGTCAAGTCAATGCGTCAGGCGCGCCCGAGGCGCACACTGGCTGCAATCACTCACTACCGGAAGGAAGCAATCATGAACAGGATCTGGGCCGCTCTGGCACTTTCCGCGTTGTCCTGTACGACCGCATGGGCCGACGCCGCGTCGGGCCATGCCGGTTCGGCGCATCCGGCCGACGCGCTGAAGGACACGGCGCCGGCCAACGTCGGCAGCAAGCCGGCATTGCCGCCCGGCGTCACCCCGTCGACGCGCAAGGTGCACGCCGGCCATGAACACCCGGTGATCGAAGGCCATGATCACGAACAGCCGAGCGCCACGGAAATGAAGCCGGCGCTTCCGCCAGGCGTCAAGCCTTCAACCCGCAAGGTGCATGCCGGGCAGGAGCATCCGACGATCGAAAGCCACGACCATGTGCAGCCGAGTGCCACTGAAATGAAGCCGGCGCTGCCACCAGGCGTGAAGCGCTGACGCAGCGCGGCAGAGCTCAGTCGGCGCTGCGGCGTTCGGCGTCGATCAGTTCGCCGCGCCGTGCGGGCGATACATCCAGTTGCGCCAGCACGTGATCGCCCAGCTGGAGCGCCGCTTCCAGTGCCTCCGGAATGACTTCGCTGGCCCCCACTGCCCGCAGTTCGGCCGCATGTGCGCCATCGCGCGCCCGGGCGATCAGCGGCAGCGCCGGGAATTCGGCGTGCAGGCTGCGCACCACGTGCCGGGCCGCGGCGGGATCATCCATCGTGACGACCAGCGCGCGGGCCCGACCGGCGCCCAGATGATGCAGCAGTGACGGGCTGCCGGCGTCGCCGACGATCACCGTCCGACCTTCTGCATGATGGCGCGTCGCCGCGGCGACGTGCCGTTCGATGGCGACCCACGGAAGTCCGGCGCGGTCGAGCACACGTGCCACCCGCTGGCCGACCCGGCCGAAGCCGGCGATGATGACCACATCGTCCTGCGCGGGCAGGCTTCGCGCGGCTGCACCTTCGTCCGCCGTGTCGGCAGCGCGATCGAAGCGCCGGTGCAGCGCACGACCGGCCTTTGCCGCAAGTGGCGTCATGAACATGCTCAGCGTGGCCACCAGCAACATGAAATTGCCGGTACGGCTATCCAGCAGACCGGTGCCAAGCGCGATGCCGATGACGATCAGCGCAAATTCGCCGGCCTGACCGAGCAACAGCGCCGCCTCGGCCGCGTCACCGCGTGCCAGGCCGAACAGGCGGAACAGTGTAAAGAGCACGGCGCTTTTCAGCGCGTACAGGCCGATCACCGAGCCCACCAGCCACAGCGCGTCGGCGGCCACGGTTATCAGATCGAGGCTCATGCCGACCGACACGAAGAACAGCCCCATCAGCAGACCCTTGAACGGTTCGATGGCCTGCAGCGCGGCATGGCGGTATTCGGTTTCGGACAGCATCAGCCCGGCCAGGAAGGCGCCGAGCGCCATCGACAGCCCGGCACGGCCGGTCAGCGCGGCTACGCCGAGCGCAGCGAGCAGTGTCAGCGCCATGAAGCTGTCGGCCTGCGTGGTGACCGACACGCGGCGGAACAGCGGTGTCAGCACGACCCGCCCGAGCAGCAGGATCAGCGCCACCGCCAGTGCGGCTTTGGCCAGCGCGGTCAACAAAAGCCACACGAAGCCGCTCGCCGTGCCGCCCGCGCCGTCACCCGCCATCAGGCCGAGCAGGATGAGCAGCGGAACGAAGGCGATGTCCTGCAGCAGCAGCACCGCGAAACTCGTGCGACCGACCGTCGAGCGCGTCTGACCCGCCTCGTCGAGCAGTTGCATCACCACCGCGGTGGATGACATCGCGAGGCCGAGGCCGAGCACCAGCGCCGTCTCGTGGCCGTGGCCGAACGCCAGCGCGATGCCGGCGATCAGCGCGCCGGTGCCCAGCCACTGCGCGCTGCCCACGCCCAGCACCCAGCGACGCAGCGACCACAGCTGGCGTGCCGACAGTTCGAGGCCGATGACGAACAGCATGAACATGACGCCCAGTTCGGCCAGACCCCGCACACCCTCGCCGTCGGCGATGGTGAGCGCACCCAGCCAGGGCTGGTCAGCGGCCAGCCGGCCCAGACCATACGGACCGACCAGCGCGCCCGCGCACAGGAAGGCCACCACCTGGCTCACCCGTGCGCGTGCCAGCAGCGGCATCACCAGACCGGCAATGGCGAGAAACAGCAGCAGCGGCTGCAGGTGGGGCAATCCGGCGTGGGCGTCCATCCGTCAAGGGTGCATCAGGTGCGGCCGGATCGCATTGATACAGGTCGTTCAGTCAGCGGGCGCGTACACGTTGCTGAGCGTGCCGACCCCGCTGACGGTCACTTCGACCGTGCTGCCCGGTTTCATCGGCAGCACGCCGACCGAGGTGCCGCAACAGATCACGTCGCCGGGCAGCAGCGTCATGTCGCGCGAAATCATCGCCACCAGCTTGACCGGCGGAATGATCATGTCGGACACCGGATAGCGCTGGCGCTCGCGCCCGCCGACCGTGGTGACCACTTCGGCATCGGCCGGCAGCGCATCGGTTTCGATGACCGGACCGAAACAACCGAAACCGTCGAAACTTTTGGCACGCGTCCATTGCGCGAACGACGGATCCTTGTCCACCAGTTCCAGCGCGCTCACATCATTGACGCAGGTGTAACCGAAGATGGCGTCGGCGGCCTGCGCCTCGTCCAGGTTGCGTGCCACCTTGCCGATGACCACGCCCAGCTCACCCTCGTAGAACACGCGACCGTCGAAGGCCAGCGGTTTCGGAATCGGCTGGTGGTGCCAGTTCAGCGCAGTCGGCGAACGCACGAGGAACAGCGGCTCAGCCGGCACGCTGCCACCGGCCTTCTGCACGGCCGCGTGGAAGTTGTTCACGATGATGATCATCTTCGACGGCACGCACGGCATCAGCCATTCGACGCTGGCGAGCGGCACGGTTTCACCGGTCACGCGCGGCGCGCCGAACAAATCGCCATCGAGCAGTTCGACCCGTTTGTCGACCCCATCGCCGGCGATGCGGCCCAGCCGTTCGGCGCCCTGATGGCGCACACGCAGGTATTTCATTGTTGCATCCTGGAGTCGGACGGAAAATCAGCGAAATCAGGGGCGCAGGCGCGCCGCCACATCGACCAGACGCAATGCGGTGCGGTCCAGCATCTGCTGCAGACGCTCGTCGGCCAGGCGGCCTTCGGGTGTGAAGGCCGAGGACGCTCCGCCGACGGCCACTTGCTCCGACAACACCAGCGCACCGACCGACTGCAGCACCGCACGCAGATGCACCAGGCCACGCAGGCCGCCCAGCGCACCGGGGGAGGCGGCGGCGAGCGCGGCCACCTTGCCGGCATACGGCACCGTACCGGCTTCGTCGCCGGCCGGGCGGGAAATCCAGTCCAGCGTGTTTTTCAGCACCGCACTGAACGAACCGTTGTACTCCGGCGACGCGATGAACAGGCCATTGTGCGACTTGAACAGTTCCTTCAGCGGTCGCACCCCCAGCGGCAGGCCGGCCGACGCTTCGAGGTCGCCGTCGTACAGCGGCAACGGATGGTCGCGCAGGTCCATGAAGGTGGCTTCACCGCCCGCCTCTTCGACTGCACGAGCCGCCGCCAGCGCAAGCTGACGGTTGAACGACGCCTCGCGTGTGCTGCCGGCAAAACACAGGATGCGTGCCTTCATGCCTTCTTCCTCGGAACTGTTGCGGACGACTGCCAGACTTTTGCTGTTCGGGTTGTTCATGGGGAATCCAGCCAGTCGATGATGGGTTGCCACTGTTCGCGGTCGGTCTGCGCGCGCGAGCGGGACAGGTCGAAAATGCTCATGCCGTGCGCAGCGGTTTGTACATATAGCTGCGAATTGCGCAGATAGCCCAGCACCGGCAAATCGAGCCCGGCGCAGAAACGCTCCAGTTCCTGCGCCGCGCGCGTGCGCGTGTCGACCCGCATGCCGACGATGCCGATGCGCACCCGCGCCGAGCTGATGCGCTTGTGCTGCGCCAGCTCATTCAGGAATTCACCGGTGGCGAGGATATCGAAGATCGACGGCTGCACCGGCACGAGAATGCGGTCGACGCTGCGCAGCATGGTTTCGAGCCGCTTTCCGCGCAGGCCGGCCGGCGTATCGATGACGACATGGGTGGTGCCGCGCGGCGGGCGGGCCGGCAGATCGGGCTCGATGTCCCAGCCGGAAATGGGCGCCAGCAGCGGTGAGCGCAGTGCCAGCCAGTGGCGCGCCGACTGCTGGCGGTCGATGTCACCCAGCATCACGCGGGCACCCTGGGTGGCGTAGTGCGCCGCGACGTTGGTCGCCAGCGTGCTCTTGCCGGCACCGCCCTTGGGGTTCGCAACCAGTACGCTATACATGCAGCGGCCTCAGGAAAGTACGCTCAGGAAAGTACGATCTCCCGCGCGAACTGGCCGCCGGGCTGTGAATGCAGGGTCCAGAACGCGTCGGCCACGCGGGCCGAATCGAGCAGGCTGCCTTCGCGCAGCACACCGGCGATCGTGACGATGGCGGCATGCACGCCGGCCGGCGACAGTTCCTGATGCAGGCTGAACACCAGATTGCGCAGCGCGGCCTTCTGCACCGACAGCGAAGCCGCCGCGGCGACCGGTTCCATCGCCAGTCCGCCGCCGGTGAACAGGATGCTGCCCTGACCGGCTGCACGCATCGCCGGCAGCACGGCACGCGCGGCGATCAGCGCGCCCAGTACGCCGATGCGCAGGTCGGCCGCCAGCGCTTCCGGGTCGAGCACCGACGGCGCGCTTTCGCGCGGCACCGCGGCGTTGAACACCAGCACCTCGGGCGGCGGCATCGCGTGGCGCATGCTTTCGATGGCGCACACGATGGATTCGTCGCTGCCGGCGTCGGCCACGAAGCCCTGCGCGGTCACACCACGCGCGGCCAGTTCGTGTTCATAGCGTTCGAGCTTGCCGGCATCGCGCGAAATCATCGCGACGCAATAGCCTTCGGCGCCAAAGCGCCGTGCTACCGCGGCACCGACTTCGGTTCCCATGCCGACAATGGCGCACACCTTGGATCCCATATCGTTTTTCTCCCGGCCAGCGCTGCTGTGATGCCTGTTTGGTGTCGCTGCTACCTGTCACGGCCGTGTTGCTGGCCTTGTGTCGCTCTTGCCCCCGGCATTCGCATGTCGAGTCTATTTGTCCTTCGCTGCCGCACGCGCTGCGACCAATGCACGGCGGCGTTCCTCGTCGGCGTGCGCGATGGCCTGCTTCTGCTCCTCGGTCAGCGGCTGGCCACGCTGCTGTTCGATGGCCGCGACCACGCGCGCTGCCGGGTCGGTGATGCGGCCTTCCGCCGGCATCGCCGAACGCACCTGCGCGTCGGGCAGGCGGGTGATGTCGACGATGCGACGGACGAACTGATCCTCGATCCGGCGCGTTTCCGCCTTCAGAAACGCCGTCTGGGCCGGCGTCTGCGCGATGGCGGGTGAAAGCATGCAACAGCAGGCCAGCAGCGACAACAGAAACTTCATCGGGAATGCTCCGCAAGGTCAATCGGTAAACGGCGTGCCACGCCGGACGCAGTGCGTTCCGCCAGCGCCCTCCTCACGCCTCACTCCGGCGTCAGCAAAAGGGAACCTGTGGTGCGGCGCGCAGCGAGCGCTTCATGCGCGCGTGCACAGTCCTTCAACGCATGACGCTGCCCGATGGCGACACGCAAGGTGCCGTCGGCCACCCGGGCGAACAACTCGTCGGCCGCGGCCAGCAGGTCGGCGCGCTGCGCCACGTAATGGAACAGCGTCGGCCGGGTCAGGAACAATGAGCCTTTCTGCGCCAGCAGCGCGGGTTCGAATGCAGCCACCGGTCCGGAAGCGTTGCCGAAACTGACCATCATGCCGAGCGGGGCGAGGCAGTCCAGCGAGGCCATGAAAGTGTCGCGACCGATGCCGTCATACACCACGCGCACGCCTTTGCCGCCGGTCAGCGCACGGACCTGCGCCGGCAGGTCGGCCGGTGCCACATCGGTCAGGACGTGAGCGCAACCGTGGGCACGAGCCAGTTCGGCCTTGGCCGGCGTACTGACCGTGCCGATCACCGTCGCGCCGAGCGCCTGCGCCCACTGGCTCGCAATCAGACCGACGCCACCGGCCGCGGCGTGCAGCAGTACGCAGTCACCCGGTTCGATGCGGCAGGTCCGTCGCAGCAGATACTGCGCCGTCAGCCCCTTGAGCATCAGTGCGGCAGCGGTGTCGAAGTCGATCGCATCGGGCAGGCGCACCAGCCGGTCGGCCGGCAGGTTGCGCACCTGGGCGTAGGCACCGGGCGGCCCGCCGGCATAGGCCACGCGGTCGCCGGGTGCGATATCGGTCACGCCATCGCCGACCGCCTCGACCACGCCGGCAGCCTCCAGACCCAGCCCGCCGGGCAGCGGCATGGGGTAGAGCCCGGAGCGATAGTAGATGTCGATGAAATTGACACCGATGGCGTGCTGGCGCACCCGGGCCTCGCCCGCCGCAGGGTCGGGCAGTTCGACAGCCTCGTACTGCAGTACCTCGGGGCCGCCGGTGCGGTGCATGCGAACAGCGAAATCGGTCATCGGGAGGGCAGGTTCCGGCACATGAGCGTGGATTCTACCGGCCAAGTTCATGGTGCACTGCACTGTCGGTTTTGGCAGAATGCAGGATCGAGTCCACCGGAGTCCGTCATGCGTCGTGTCGTGTTCAACCAGAAGGGTGGCGTCGGCAAGTCCACGATCACCTGCAATCTGGCCGCCATCAGTGCCGCGCGCGGCCAACGCACACTGGTGATCGATCTCGATACGCAGTGCAATTCGAGCCATTACCTGCTCGGCGATGCCGCCGACAAGGTGGAACTGGGCGCCGCCGACTTCTTCGACCAGATCCTCAATTTCAAGCTCACGCCGCGCGATACGGCCGAATTCATCAGCGATACCGGCCACCCGGGCCTGTCGGTGATGACCGCCAGCCCGCAGCTGGCCGAACTCGAAAACAAGCTGGAGTCGCGCTACAAGATCTACAAGCTGCGTGAGGCCCTGGAAGCGCTCGACGACTTCGACAACATCTACATCGATACGCCGCCGGCGCTCAACTTCTACTCGCGCTGTGCGCTGATCGCCGCCGAATCGGTGCTGATCCCGTTCGATTGTGACGATTTTTCGCGCAAGGCGCTGTACACGCTGATCGAGAACATCGAGGAAATCCGTGGTGACCACAACGAAGGGCTGAAACTCGAAGGCATCGTGGTGAACCAGTTCCAGGCACGCTCGAGCCTGCCGGTGCGCGTGGTGCAGGAATTGCGCGACGAAGGCCTGCCGGTGCTCGAAGCGGCGCTGTCGTCGTCGGTCAAGGTGAAGGAATCGCACGAAGCGGCGCAGCCGCTGATCCATTTCGCTCCCAGCCACAAGGTCACGCAGGAATTCGTCGCGCTTTACGAGCTGCTCGAAAGCCACTGATGGCCGGAGTCGCCGTGGTCGCGATGATCGCGTTCGATGAGCCGCAGCGGCTGCGAGGGCGGTGGCAGCGGTGACCGAGCGGTCGAACTCGCAGCCGCTTCGCCCTGTCTGAAACGCCATGCTTCGCAGCCTCCTCTTCCTCCTGCTTTGCCTGGGTACCGTGTCCGCCGGCGCGGCCGGCAGCTATCGCGCGGTGGTCGGTCTGGACAGCGGCTGGCCGCGCCGCTGCGGCAGCGCGGTGTCGATACAGGGCTGGGACATCCAGATCCTGCGCGAACGGGTCGGTGACGACGTGGCGGCGCGGGTGGAAGTCAGGCCACCCCCCGACAGCGGTGCGCTGCCGGTGCTGGCCCGGCTCGAAATCGGCCAGTTCAGGCCGGCCGTGCTGCTGGTACCCAATGAAGGACTGCTCACGCTGCCCGGCTTCGAAGCCGATGCGCGTCTCGACTGGGCGACCCTGATGCGCAACTTCATGTTCTTCGGCGGCACCCTGGTGCTGGGGCAGGTCGGCGGCGACATCGAAATCCCGTTCACCGGCCCGGCGCCGCGCGACGTCACGGCGCAGTACCTGAATTGCTCCGGTGATCTGGCGGCGCCATTGCGCGGCGGCAGCTGAGCCTGTCCTGCAGCGCGCAGCGCACCGCCTCGACCACCGCCGGTTCCAGCGGCCCGCCACGCAGGCGGTCGCTCAATTCAAGCTGTACACCCTGCCCGCTCGCGCCGCAGTTGCACACATTCGCGGCATCGCGGCCGGGGTAACGATGACCCGACACCTGTGCGCGCACGCCGCGTACGAACAGCCGGTCGGCGATCATGCAGGCCAGCGCGCTGTCGCGCCCGCCGAGCAGCGCCCGCTCGCCGGTATCGGCCACACCATGTACTGCCAGCACCGTGTGGCAGCCGGCGATCAGCGCCAGCGCACGCGACTCGTCGAAATGCCGGCTGGTCAGGTGCAGGGTTTCGAAATTGAGTGACGGCAGGCAGCCTTCGAACAGGTAAAGATCGAACGCCTCGCCGGCAATGGCGCGCGCCACTTCTGACGTCCCGCGTTCGATGCGCCCACCGTGCGGCGCGATCACGGCGATACCGCTGCCACGCGACTTCACCGTGATGCGGTAATCACGCCCATCGAAGTGGGCAGCGGCCAGTTCGTCGAAACTGCGGTAGCGGTCGCGATGCACCGCGGTGCCGTTCACTCTTCGGCGCCGATGGCGAACAGCTTTTCGATGCGCGCCATCGCCGGGTGCGCGCGGCCGGAGCGGCGCAGCTCGGCGAAGTCATCGCGCAGGATGCGGCGGAATTCGGTTTCGCCGCGCAGCGTGAGGTTGGCGGCATAGACCTCGCGCGCATTGCCGATCTGGCCGTTCAACAACAGCGCGTGCGCGCGGTTGATCTGCGCCGCCTTGTATTCAGCGGCTTCCTTCGGTACCTGATCGGCCGCGCGCAGCACATCGTCGTAGCGGCCGAGGTTCAGGCAGGCCCACGAATAGGCAACCCACACGCCGTTGTCCTTGTAGCCGGACTGGATGGACCGGTCGAGCCACTGGGCCGCCTTGGCGTAGTCGGTCTGCGCGCCGCCGCCGCTGTACAGCTGCGCCAGATGGACAAACGCCGGCGCATAGCCGGCCTCGGCCGCACGGTTGACCCAGGCCAGCGCGACATCGGCCGCGATCGGGTTGGCGGTGTCGGCTTCGAGGTGGCGTGCCAGCAGCAGCATGGCTTCGGCATCGCCCGCGTCGGCCGCCAGCAGATACCAGCGACGCGCCTCCGCGTCATCGCGCTCGACACCCAGACCGCTTGCGTAGAGCTGACCGACGACCGCCTGGGCGCGCGGCAACCCGCCCTGCGCCGCTTGCAGGGCGAGACGCGCAGACGCGATGTCGTCCTTGTCCAGACAGGTGCCGAAGAAATGCCAGTCGGACAGTTGCAGCAGGGCCTCGGCGCTGCCTGCCTCCGCGGCGGCGCGCGCCTCGGTCAGGGCCGTTTCGCATTCGCCCCGCAGGTGCGCGGTGCGCCACTGGTCGCTGGCCGCGACCTGCCCGACCGCGCCGCACAGCAGCGCCGGGAACAGGATGGCGACGCACCGGTTCATGTCAGACCGCGCTCAGCTTGGCCACCGCCAGCGCCAGCCACTTGACGCCTTCGCGACCGAAATTGACCTGCACCCGGGCGTCCGAGCCGGAACCTTCGGCATTGACGATGACGCCGCTGCCGAATTTCGCGTGGCTGACCTGCTGACCGATGCGAAAACCGGTGTCGTTGCTCGACGGCGACTTGCGGCCGCTGCCGAAGGTCCGAGGGTTGCTGCTGGATGGCGCCGGCGGCACCGCCGCGTTGCCGAAGCTGCCGAAGCCACGCGCCATGGCCGGCGGCGTCAGCCACTTCATCAACTCGGCCGGTATCTCGTCGAAGAAGCGGCTGCGCAGGTTGTAGCGGGTCTGGCCGTGCAGCATGCGCGACTGCGCGAACGACAGGTAGAGCCGGCGGCGCGCACGGGTGATTGCGACGTACATCAGCCGCCGCTCTTCCTCCAGTCCTTCGCGTTCGAGAATGGAGTTCTCGTGCGGGAACAAACCCTCTTCCAGGCCACCGAGGAACACCGCGTCAAATTCCAGCCCCTTGGCCGAATGCACCGTCATCAGCTGCACCGCCGACTGACCGGCGTCGGCCTGATGTTCGCCGGCTTCCAGTGACGCGTGCGACAGGAAAGCCGCGAGCGGATCGGGCGGAGCCGCCTCGTCTTCGGCCGCCACCTGCGCATAGCCCTCTTCGGAAATGAAGTTGCTCGCCGCATTGATGATCTCATCCAGGTTGGCGATGCGCTCCTGCCCTTCCTTTTCGGTCTTGTAGTGCGCCCGCAGGCCCGACAGTTCCAGCACCTGCTCGACCATTTCCGGCAGCGTCAGCCCTTCACAGGCGAAGCGCAACTGATCGACCAGATCGATGAAATGCCCGACCGACTGCGCCGCCTTGCCGGTCAGCAGGTTCAGCGCGCCGTACAGGCTGGAATCCGATGCCTTCGCGGCGTCCTGCAGTTGTTCGAGCGAGCGGGCGCCAATGCCGCGGGTCGGGAAATTCACCACCCGGGTGAAGGCGGTATCGTCGTGCGGATTGGCGATCAGTCGCATGTAAGCCAGTGCGTGCTTCACTTCCTGCCGCTCGAAGAAACGCAGGCCGCCATATACGCGGTAGGGAATCGCGGCCGAAAACAGTGCGTGTTCGAGCACGCGCGACTGCGCGTTGCTGCGGTAGAGCAGCGCGATGTCGGAGCGCGCCGCGCCGTCATTGATCAGCGCCTTGATTTCCTCAACCACCCAGCGCGCTTCCTCGATGTCGTTGAACGCCTCATAGACGCGCAGCGGCTCGCCGCTGCCGGCTTCGGTCCACAGGTTCTTGCCCAGCCGACCGGTGTTCTGCTTGATGACGGCGTTGGCCGCGTCGAGAATGTTGCCGTGCGAACGGTAGTTCTGTTCCAGCCGGATGACGTTGTCGACATGGAACTCGCGCTCGAAGTCGCGCATGTTGCCGACCTCGGCCCCGCGGAACCGGTAGATGCTCTGGTCGTCATCGCCGACCGCCATCACCGCCGCCTGATGTTCGGTGCCCAGACCGGCCAGCAGCTTGAGCCAGCGGTACTGCAACACGTTGGTGTCCTGGAACTCGTCGACCAGCAGATGGCGGAAGCGCCGCTGGTAGTGCGCGCGGATCGGTTCGTTGCGCGTCAGCAGTTCGTAACAGCGCAGCAGCAGTTCGGCGAAATCGACCACGCCTTCGCGCTGGCACTGCGCCTCGTAAGCCTGATACAGCTCGACGCGCCGGCGCGCGAAGTCGTCGAAGGCTTCGACCTCGTGCGGGCGCAGGCCCTGTTCCTTGGCCGAATTGATGAAGTAGCCCAGCTCGCGCGGCGGAAACTTTTCGTCGTCGATGTTCAGCGCCTTCAGCAGGCGCTTGATGGCCGACAGCTGGTCGGCCGAATCGAGTATCTGGAATAATTGCGGCAGGCCGGCTTCTTTCCAGTGCGCGCGCAGCATGCGGTTGCACAGCCCGTGGAAGGTGCCGATCCACAGCCCGCGCGTATTCATCGGCAACATGGCGGTCAGCCGCGCCAGCATTTCCTTGGCCGCCTTGTTGGTGAAGGTGACCGCAAGGATGCCGTGCGGCGACACCTGCCCGGTCGAAATCAGCCAGGCGAGCCGCGTGGTCAGCACGCGCGTCTTGCCGGAGCCGGCACCGGCCAGGATGAGTGCCGACTGCGAGGGCAGCGTAACCGCCTGGAATTGCGGTTCATTCAGACCGGCGAGGAGCGGATTTGCGTTCATCCGGCCGATTCTAACCGCGCAGCCCGCCACTACAGCGGTGGGTGATACGGCCCGCGCGGTGCGCGGCGCGCACTTTCGATGTCGCCACGACGGGAACCGACGCGACATGAAGGTGTCGGGAAAGAGGACATCACTGCAAGGGAGCACACAAGAATGGCCGAATGGACGCAATGGACCGCGTGGTTCTACAGCTGGGCGATGGAACGCCTGCCACTGCTGCTTGACCTGTCGATACGGCTTGGCTTCATCCTGCTGCTGGCCTGGGGCCTGCGCCTCGCCGCGCGACGCGCGATCAATCTCGTTTATGCCGCGCTGAAGAACCGCACCGACTGCACCGAAGACGTCAAGCGCATCGACACGCTGGTGCGCGTGGCGCGCTACGCCGCGTCGGTGGTGGTGTTCGTCATCGCCGGCGGTCTGGTGCTCAGTGTGATCGGCGTATCGGTCGCGCCGCTGCTCGCCACCGCGGGCGTGGCCGGCATCGCCATCGGTTTCGGCGCGCAAAGTCTGGTGAAGGATCTGTTCGCCGGCTTTTTCGTACTGCTCGAGAACCAGATCCGGGTCGGCGACGTGGTGAGCATTGCCGGCCATGACGGCGCAGTCGAGGAAGTGACCCTGCGCTATGTGCGCCTGCGCGACTACGAAGGCAATGTGCATTTCGTGCCGAACGGTGAAATCACGACAGTTACCAGCCGGTCGCGCGAATTCGCCCACGCCGTGCTCGACGTCGGCGTGCACTACCGCGAGCGGGTGGATGACATTTTCGAGGTGATGAAGGAAGTCGCCGCCGGTCTGCGCGAGGACGAACGGCTCGGGCCGAAGATACTGGGCGATCTGGACATCGCCGGCGTTCAGTCGTGGAACGACTCGACGGTGACGCTGCGCGCCCGGCTGAAGGTGGTGGCGCTGGCGCAGTGGGAGGTGAAGCGCGAGTTCATGCGCCGGCTGAAAGCCGAATTCGATGCGCGCGGCCACGAAATCCCGTATCCGCAGGTCACGCTGTCGTTCGCACGCGAGACCGAAAAGGCGCTGATCGAGCAGATGAGCAGCCGGCTGACGCCGCGCAAGCTGTCCTCTGCCTGATCGCCGCTCGCCCTATAATCGCGGGTTCGCGCCAGTCCGGCGCCAAAACCTTCCGCCGCAGCCCGCGTCATGCAAGAAAAACAGACCTCCGCTTATCAGCCGTCCACAGTCGAATCCGCCGCCCGCCGCTACTGGGACGACACGCAGGCCTTCCGCGCCGTCGAGGACGGGCTGAAGCCGAAGTACTACTGCCTGTCGATGTTCCCCTATCCGTCGGGCAAGCTGCACATGGGCCATGTGCGCAACTACACGATCGGCGACGTGCTGACCCGTTTTCACCGCATGCGCGGCTACAACGTGCTGCAGCCCATGGGCTGGGACGCCTTCGGCCTGCCGGCCGAGAACGCGGCGATCAAGAACGCTGTGCCGCCGGCGAAGTGGACGTACGACAACATCGCCTGCATGAAGCAGCAACTGCAGTCGCTGGGCTTCGCCATCGACTGGAGCCGCGAACTCGCGACCTGCCAGCCGTCCTACTACAAGTGGAATCAGTGGCTGTTCCTGCGCATGCTGGAGAAGGGCATTGCCTACAAGAAGACGCAGGTCGTGAACTGGGACCCGGTCGACCAGACCGTGCTGGCCAACGAACAGGTGATCGACGGCCGCGGCTGGCGCACCGGTGCGCCGGTCGAAAAGCGTGAGATTCCCGGTTACTACTTCGGCATCACGCAGTACGCCGATGAACTGCTGAACGATCTCGACACGCTTGAGGGCTGGCCCGAGCGCGTGAAGACCATGCAGGCGAACTGGATCGGCAAGAGCACCGGCGTGCGCTTCGCCTTCACGCACGACATCCGCGACGACGCGGGCGCGCTGATCGACGACGGCAAGCTGTGGGTGTTCACCACCCGCGCCGACACCATCATGGGCGTCACCTTCTGCGCCGTGGCCGCGGAACATCCGCTGGCCACACACGCTGCACGCAACAATCCCGAACTGGCCGCCTTCATCGAAAAGTGCAAGCACGGCTCGGTGATGGAAGCCGACATGGCGACCATGGAAAAGGAAGGCCTGCCGACCGGACTGACCGTCGTGCATCCGCTGACCGGCGAAGCGGTGCCGCTGTGGGTCGGCAACTACGTGCTGATGAGCTATGGCGACGGCGCGGTGATGGCCGTGCCGGGGCATGACGAGCGCGACTTCGGCTTCGCGAAGAAATACGATCTGCCGATCAAACAGGTGATTTCGCTCGGCGACAAGGTGTTCTCGACCGATGCATGGGCCGAGTGGTACGCGTCGAAGGACGGCGTGTGCACCGCAAGCGGCCGGTACGACGGACTGGGTTACGAAGCGGCGGTCGACGCGGTGGCGGCCGATCTCGCCGCAAAAGGGGGCGAAAAGAAGATCCAGTGGCGGCTGCGCGACTGGGGCGTGTCGCGCCAGCGCTACTGGGGCTGCCCGATACCGATCATCCACTGCGACCACTGCGGCGACGTGCCGGTGCCGGACGATCAGTTGCCGGTGGTGCTGCCGGAAGACTGCATACCCGACGGCTCGGGCAATCCGCTGCTGAAACGCGACGACTTCATCCACGTCACCTGCCCGACCTGCGGCGCGCCTGCGAAGCGCGAAACCGACACGATGGACACCTTCGTCGATTCGAGCTGGTACTACGCACGCTACTGCTCGGCCGGCAACGATGGCGCGATGGTCGATGAGCGCGCGAACTACTGGATGCCGGTCGACCAGTACATCGGCGGCATCGAGCACGCCATCCTGCACCTGCTGTATTCGCGCTTCTGGTGCAAGGTGATGCGCGACATGGGGCTGACGACCGTGACCGAACCGTTCGGCCGCCTGCTGACCCAGGGCATGGTGCTGAACCACATCTATTCGCGCCGCACCGACAAGGGCGGCATCGAGTACTACGCGCCGGAAGAGGTGACGCCGCTGCGCGACGACGCCAGCCGCATCACGGGGGCCACGCTGATCGCCGACGGCCAGCCGGTCGACTTCCAGGGCATGGGCACGATGTCAAAGTCCAAGCGCAATGGCGTCGATCCGCAATCCATCATCGACGAGTTCGGCGCCGACACGGCACGCTTCTTCATGATGTTCGCCAGCCCGCCGGAACAGACCCTCGAATGGAACGACGCCGGAGTCGAGGGCGCGCACCGCTTCCTGAAGCGGGTGTGGGCCTTCGCACAGGGATTCGACGCCGACCTGCGCGCCCGGATGCCGGCCCGCCCCACGCTCGACGGCGCGAAGCTGCCGACTGCGCTGGCCGATCTGCGGCGCGAATTGCATCTGGTGCTCAAGCAGGCCAGCTACGATCTGGGCAAGCAGCAATTCAACACCGTCGCGTCGGGCGCGATGAAAATGCTCAATGCGCTCGAGAAGGCGCCGCGCGACGGCGCGCTCGCGGCAGAAGTGGTCGGCGAAGGTCTGTCGATGCTGCTGCGCGTACTGTCGCCGATCTGTCCGCACATCACGCATGTGCTGTGGCGCGACTGCGGCTTCGGCGACGATATCCTGAACGCACCGTGGCCCGAACCGGCCGACGCGGCGCTGGTGCAGGACGAAATCGAGCTGGTGCTGCAGGTCAATGGCAAGCTGCGCGGCAGCCTGCGCGTGGCCGCCGACGCGGCGAAGGACGTCATCGAAGCGCAGGCGCTGGCCAGCGAGGCGGCGCAGAAATTCATGGAAGGCAAGCCGGCGAAGAAGGTTGTCGTGGTGCCCGGCCGTCTGATCAACATCGTGTGCTGACGCGGGAGAAACGTGTGACCGCCCCTGATTTCAAGGCCCGCCGCAGCCTTGTCGCCGCCACCGGCAGTGCGCTGCTGCTCGGCGCCTGCGGCTTCCACCTGCGCGGCGTGCGTGACCTGCCGTTCGCAACCGTGTTCATCAATGCCAGCCCCTACGCCGAAATGACGGCGCAGATCCGGCGTGCGATCAACGCGCAGAGCACGACCCGCGTCACCGACGAGCTCAAGGACGCCGATGCAGTCATCGACATCACGGAAAACCGCGTCGAGAAGGTCATCCTGAGTCTGAATTCCGCCGGCCGGGTGCGTGAATACCAGTTGCGACAGCGCTTCGGTTTCAAGGTCCGGAGCCCGAAGGGCGAGGAAATCGCGCCGGTGTCGACCATCGAAGTCCGCCGCGACATCACGTCCAACGACGTCGAAGTGCTGGCCAAGCAGGAAGAGGAACAGCTGCTGTACGCCGAAATGCAGGGCGATGTCGTGCAGCAATTGCTGCGCCGACTGCAGGCGATCAAGAAGAAGCCCGCCTGACCCGCATGCAGCTGCGCGCCGAACAGCTCGACAGCCACCTGAAGGGCACGCTCGCGCCGCTCTACGTGCTGCACGGCGACGAGCCGCTGCTGGTCATCGAAGCGGCGGATTCGATCCGCACCGCGGCGCGTGCGCGCGGCTTCACCGAGCGCGAGGTACTGGTGGTGACGCAGTACTTCAAATGGTCGGCGCTGGCCGAAGCGGCCGGCAATATGTCGCTGTTCGGTGGCGACAAGCTGATCGACCTGCGTATTCCCACCGGCAAGCCGGGGCGTGATGGCGGTGACGTGCTGACGCGCTTCGCCGCCAGCCCGCCCGCCGGCACGGTGACGCTGATCACGCTGCCGCAGATGGACTGGAAGGCGCAGAAGAGCGCCTGGTTTGCCGCGCTGTCGGCGACCGGCGTCGTGATGGAGCTGAACGCACCGCCGCTCGACCGCCTGCCGGACTGGCTGGCCGCGCGTCTGGCGCGCCAGCAACAGAGCGCGGGGCGCGAGGCGCTCGACTTCATGGCGACCCATGTCGAAGGCAATCTGCTGGCCGCCAATCAGGAAGTGATGAAACTCGGGCTGCTGCATCCGCCGGGCGAACTCACACTCGAGCAAGTGCGCAACGCGGTGATGGACGTTGCACGCTACGACGTGGAAGACCTGCGCCAGGCGCTGCTCGCCGGCGATGCAGCACGGGCAAGCCGGCTGCTCGACGGCCTGCGCGCCGAAGGCGTGGCCGCGCCGCTGGTGCTGTGGATCATCGTGGCCGAGCTGCGCACGCTGGCGACGGCGCGGGCTGAAATGGACGCCGGCCGCAGTGCCGACGAAGCACTGGCCACTGCCCGCATCTTCGGCGCCCGGCAGTCGCCCTACCGGCGCGCGCTGGCGCGGCTGTCATCCGCCGCCACGCGTACGGCGCTGATGCAGGCGGCGCGGCTCGACCGCATGATCAAGGGTGTTGCGCGCGGCGATGTGTGGGACGAGTTCCTGCAGATCGCGCTACGGGTGTGCGCGCGCTGAGTTTTGCCATGGGTGCATGTGGATGTGTATGGGGGACGGGTTGCTGTTGGGCATCGCTGCGCTCACCCCAACCTACAAAGACGAGCCCGTCCCGACCTGCGCAGCGTTATCGCCTTAACAAACTGGCTCCATCACCGCACCCGCGCCCAACCCGCAGGTTGGGGTGAGCGCAGCGATGCCCAACACACCACACCGCACCCGCCCCAACCTGCGTCGCAGTAGCGCCCCATCGACATCTCCTCATCACCGCACCCGCGCCCGACCCGTAGGTTGGGGTGAGCGCAGCGATGCCCAACACACCACACCGCACCCGCCCCGACCTGCGTCGCAGAGCGCCCCATCGACATCTCCTCATCACCGCACCCGCACCCGACCCGTAGGTTGGGGTGAGCGCAGCGATGCCCAACGACATCGCCCGCCCCCCCTCCTCCGGCAGAAACCGGTGGCACGCTGCCGCGCTTTCTGCTTTCATCCGCCTTTACCCGCAGTCAACATTACAGAGCATTTCAGGACACACGATGGACATCAAGGACTACATGAATACGCTGGGCCGTCAGGCCCGGGCCGCGTCACGCGTCGTCGCGCAGGCGTCGACCGCGGTGAAGAACGATGCGCTGATGCGTATCGCCGCACTGCTGCGTGAGCGCGCACCGCAGCTGCTCGAAGCGAATGCGGCCGACGTAGCCGCCGCGCGCGACAACGGCCTCGACGCGGCAATGATCGACCGCCTGACGCTGACCGCCAAGGGCGTGGAAGCGATGGCGACCGGTCTGGAACAGGTGGCCGCGCTGCCCGATCCGGTCGGCGAAATGACCGATTTCAAGCGCCGGCCGAGCGGCATCACGGTGGGCCGGATGCGCGTACCGTTGGGCGTGATCGGCATCATTTACGAAGCGCGGCCGAACGTGACGGCCGATGCGGCCGCGCTGTGCCTGAAGAGCGGCAACGCCGCCATCCTGCGCGGCGGCTCGGAAGCGGCGCGCTGCAATCAGGCGGTCGCGGCCTGCGTGCGCGACGGTCTGGTCTCCGCCGGTCTGCCGGAAACCGCAGTGCAGGTGGTCGCCACCACCGACCGCGCGGCCGTGGGTGAGCTGATCACGATGCCGCAGTTCGTCGACGTGATCGTGCCGCGCGGCGGCAAGGGGCTGATCGAGCGCATTTCGCGCGATGCGAAGGTGCCGGTGATCAAGCATCTGGACGGCAATTGCCACGTCTACATCGACGAACAGGCGGATGACGACAAGGCGGTGCGCATTGCCGACAACGCGAAAACCCATCGCTACGGCACCTGCAACACGATGGAAACACTGCTGGTGCATGTCGCCGCGGCGCCGCGCGTGCTCGGCCGGCTGGCCGACATCTACCTCGGCAAGGGCGTGGAACTGCGCGGCTGCGAGCGCGCCCGCGCACTGGTGCCGGCGATGACGGCTGCCACCGACGACGACTGGGCGACCGAATATCTGGCGCCCATCCTTGCCGTACGCATCGTCGATTCGCTCGATGAGGCGATCGATCACATCAACCGCTGGGGCTCGCAGCACACCGACGCCATCGTCACCGAGAATCACACGCGGGCGATGCGCTTCATCCGCGAGGTCGATTCGGCGTCGGTCATGATCAATGCATCGACCCGCTTCGCCGATGGATTCGAATACGGACTGGGCGCAGAGATCGGCATTTCGACCGACAAGATCCACGCGCGTGGCCCGGTCGGCCTGGACGGCCTGACCAGCCAGAAATGGGTGGTGCTGGGGGACGGGCAGGTGCGGGCCTGAAGGTCCGTACCGCTGCCGGGGTGATCGTCCGTGCTTCGGCGAGAGGCGAGTCTTTCGGGAAGTCTTGTTGGGCATCGCCGTAGGTTGGGGTGAGCGCAGCGATGCCCAACAGCACCGTGTCACCCGGCATCGCCGTAGGTTGGGGTGAGCGAAGCGATGCCCAACATCCACCCCACGCACTGACTCCCGAAAATGTCCGATAGCTTCCTGTCCGCCAGCATCCTGCTCCTGCTGCTGTTCGATCCGTTCGGCAACGCACCGGTGATGACGGTGCTGATGAAGGACGTGCCGCGGGAACGTCGCCGGCGGGTCATCCTGCGCGAGTGCTGCGCGGCCTGGCTGGCGCTGGTGCTGTTCATGTACGCCGGCGAATCCGTCATGCGTGTGCTGCAGCTGTCGGAAACTTCGCTCGGCATCGCCGGAGGCGTGCTGCTGTTCCTGATCGCGCTGCGCATGATCTTTCACCAGCCGGATGGGGTGTTCGGCGAGTGGTCGGGTGGCGAGCCGTTCATCGTGCCGCTGGCGATTCCGCTGATCGCCGGCCCGTCGGCGATGGCCATGGTGATGCTGCTGGTGTCGCGCGAGCCGGAGCGCTTCTACACGTGGCTGGGCGCGATGAGCGCCGCAATGGCCGTCACCACGGTCGTGCTGCTGGCCGCCGGCCCGCTGATCCGCCGGCTCGGCGAGCGCGGCACGGCCGCGCTGGAGCGTCTGATGGGGCTGCTGCTGTGCGCAATTTCGATCGAAATGCTGCTGGCCGGCATCCGCAACTTCATCGACACTCTTTGAGACGTCCTGTGTCTCAGATCATCGCGTCGATCACCCGCTGCGCCATGCCGCGCGCGATCTCCGTCTCACCGATGACGGTGTGCGTCGCGCCGTGCTTTTCCAGGTGCGCCAGTTCGCCATCGGTGTAGGCGCGCGCGATCACCTCGATGTCCGGGTTGATGCGCCGGGCATGCTCGATGATCTGGCCGGCTTCCAGCGCATCCGGAATGGCGACCAGCAGGAAACGCGCGCTTTCGATGTGCGCCGCCTCCATCATGCCGGGCGCGGCACCATTGCCGTACAGCGCCGGGATGCCGTCACCGTTCAACGCCTCGACCACTTCCGCGTGGTCTTCGATGACGACCACCTTGTGCCCGCTTTCCAGAAGCGCCATCACGATGCGGTGACCGACCTTGCCGAAGCCGACGAGCACGACATGACCGTTGATCTCGGTCACAGCGGTGGGGGCCGGCGCAACCGCGCTCGCGGTGCCTTCGCGCGCTTCCAGCCACGGCTTGAGCCTGTCAAGCGCAACGAACAGCAGCGGATTGAGCAGGATGGAAATGATGGCGCCGCCCAGTATCAGGTCGCGCCCGGTTTCCGGCAGCAGCCCCAGTGACAGACCCAGCGTGGCGAGGATGAACGAAAACTCGCCGATCTGGGCCAGGCTGGCCGACACCGTCAGCGCCGTGCTCAGCGGATGGCCGAAGGCACGCACGATGGCCGCTGCGGCAATCGACTTGCCGATGACGATGATGAACACGGTGGCAAGCACCAGCAGCGGTTCGCGCACGACGATGGACGGATCGAACAACATGCCGACCGATACGAAAAACAGCACGGCAAACGCGTCGCGCAGCGGCAGCGATTCCTCGGCCGCGCGATGCGACAGTTCGGATTCGCTCAGGATCATGCCGGCAAAGAATGCGCCGAGCGCGAACGACACGCCGAACACATAGGCCGAGCCGAGTGCGAAGCCAAGTGCGATGGCCAGCACGCCGAGCCGGAACAGCTCGCGCGAGCCGGTATCGGCGATGCGTTCCAGCGTCCACGGAATCACCCGGCGTCCGACCACCAGCATGACGACGACGAAAGCGGCCACCTTGCCCAGCGTGATGGCGAGGGTCTTCAGCAGCGCATCGCCGCTCAGCGCATCACCCTGCCCGCCGAGCAGGCCGCTGAAGGCGGGGATCAGCACCAGCGCCAGCACCATGGCGATGTCTTCGACGATGAGCCAGCCGATGGCGATGCGCCCGCGTCGGGTGGTTTCGAGCCGCCGCTCCTGCAGCGCCGTCAGCAGCACAACCGTGCTGGCGACCGACAGTGCCAGCCCGAATACGATGCCCGCCCCGACGGTCCAGTCCATCGCCCAGGCCAGTGCCATGCCGAGCAGCGTGGCGATGCCGATCTGCACGATCGCCCCCGGAATGGCGATGCCCTTTACCGACATCAGGTCCTTCAGCGAAAAGTGCAGGCCGACGCCGAACATCAGCAGGATGACGCCGATTTCGGCCAGTTCCTGCGCCAGCGCGACATCGGCGACAAAGCCGGGCGTGAACGGACCGACCGCGATGCCGGCGACGAGGTAGCCAACCAGCGGCGGCATGCGAAAGCGGTGCGCCAGCGAGCCGAAGATGAAGGCAAGTACGAGACCGCCGACGATGGTCGTGATCAGCGGAGTGTGATGGGGCATCTTGCGTGGTGTCCGTTTTTATCTGCCGACGGAGCATGACCGCGCGGCGCGGAGATCGTTCGCGCCGCGTCGGACCATGACGCAAAAAGCCTGGGGGGCGGCGACCCGGGAATGCCCGGGCCTGCAAGCAGACTGAGCCGTCAGTTGTCGAGGCCTGAAACGCCCCGGGTGAATACCGCGGCGCCAGTCACCTTGTCGATGCCGCCGATGGAACTGTCGAAGGAGTACACAACCCCGGCCCGCTCCGCTGCAGGCCCGGCGAAGAAACCATGGAAGCTGCCGTTCGGTGTGCTGCCGCAGCCGCTGCAGCTGTCGAAGGAACCGGCGAAGGCTGCCGTACCTGAATTGATGGACCCTGAGCCGGAAACATTGAACGTGACCGCGCTGACGGTGACGCCGAGATCCAGATCAGCCGTGTAGTTTGTGAAGTTGGCGAGCAGCGTACCGCTGACCGCGCCGCCCGGCGCGCCCCCCGACGCAGTCGGCGTCGTTGCGCCACTGAGATTGTAGGTGGCGCTGATGCCGCCGAGCGCTGCCAGATCCGGCGTGGCACGACCGGTGACGTAATGCAGGTCGACGATGTCGTCGCCATCGCACGAGAAGCCGGCGCACGACGCGCTGGCCCAGCGGCCCCAGCCGATGATGCCATCCTGTGCCGACTGCGCGACGGTACCCGCAGTCAGCATTGCGCCGTCACCGTCGTCGGCTGACTTGAGTGCGCTGCCTTCGATGATCGTGGTGACACCGGTCAGTGTGACCAGGCCGCCATAGCCGCCGTACTGTTCGGTGTATTGCCCATACACGTAATAGCCGTCGCCCGACTGCAGGTCACCCTGCGGGTCCAGCCCGTCAAGCGTGACCAGATCGCCGTCGTCGTCGCGTTCCTCGCCGACGAGAAACACCTCATTGCTCACCGGGGGCTCGACGCCGCCCGACGCATTCGATGGCGGCGGCGGCGGCAGGTCGGTCTTCACCTCGATGATGACCGGCATCGTGTTCTGGTCGGCCACATAGGCGCTCTGGCCATCTTCGACCGTCAGGCAGCCGGCACCGTTGCAGACATCGACGGCGCCATCGCCGGTCGTGACATTGATGCTGTTGCCGTAGGCCACGGAGAACTCAGTGCCGCGGATGCCGATGGTGGCTACCGAGGTGGTGAGCTTGTAGTTGCTGCGATTCGCCTTGCCGACCAGCCCGGTGATGGTGCGCAGACCGCCCTTGAGCAGGTTGAAGAAGCCGCGGTCCTCGTCCGGTTTGCCGGCGAATGCGTACTGGTCGATACGGAACTGTGTCTGCGGCTGCAGCGATACCAGCGCACCGTCGGTGAAGCGCATCTGGGCACGCCCGCTGCCGGTGTCGATGGTGTCGCCGCTGCCCACCTGCGCACCGCGCGTCAGTGGACGGCTGCGTCCGTCGGCGGCGACCGCGCGGACTTCGCCGGCGGTGAATTCGACGCGCGCCGCACTGTCGGCATTCACGGCGAGCGGAAACGCGCCAGCCATGGCGAGCGCCAGCGGGACTGGCCTGAAAATCCGGATCATGGCGGTCTCCTAGAACGTACGCCGCACGGCGAACTGCGCGACGCCGCGGCGATAATCATTGATGCTGAAACTGGAATCGTTGCGCATCAGCGTGACCGACGGCGTCAGCAACCAGCGCTCGGTCAGCGCGTAGGTTGCGCCGAGCGACAGCGTGGTCAAGGTATCGTCACGCACGCGCTGGAACAAGGGATCGGCATTCTCGTAATCACGTGCTTCGTGAGCCAGCGCACCAAACAGCAGCCAGCGCGGATCGAGCGTGTGCTGGGCGCCAACCCGGAAGCCGATGACATCGGTGCTGGCGATATTGACGCCGGAAGGCAGATCGTTGCGACCGTTTTCGCTGCCCAGATAGAAGCTGCCGAACATCATCGTCTTGCCACCCTGCAGCACATGGGCGTGACCGACGCCGTAGATGTTCCGGTTGACGTCGCGCACGTCGTTGCTGCCGTCGTAGCGCAGGCGTACATGCTGCATGAAGGCGGTCGTCTGGTTGCGCGCATTGTGCGTGTGCTGCCACTGCAGACTCAGACCGGTGTAGTCGCGCAACTTGTCATTGTCGACCTCGAAGATGCCGCCCTGCAACGCCGCGGTGACGCGGTTGGCGCCACGTGTCCAGGCGACGCCTGCATTGCCGTCGACCGCCATCGTGTCAAAGCGCGATTCACCACCATTGAATCGACCGGCCCCGGACACACCGCCCACCACCGCCCACTCGCGATTGACCGGAATGCGCGCATTGAAGCCGCCGGCGAGCGACGAGAACCAGGCGTCGCGGCTGCGGCTGTCGCCGGTCAGCGTGAAGTCGCCGATCAGTCCCGGAATCGCGATCGAGCCAGCCGATGTGGCGCTGTTGACGTTCGTATCACGACCGACGGCCGCCTCGATGAAGCCGGCGAATGACGGCTTGGGTTCGGCCGGCGCGCGGTCGATCGCCGACAGCAGACGGTCGAGTGAGCGGGCGACCTCCGGCGGCACATTCTGTCCGCGCACTGCTTGCAGTTCGCGCCTCGCGCTCGCCGATTCGCCGAGCGCGAGATAGGCGCGGCCGATTTCGGCGCGGGCACGCGCGTTGTCCGGCTGCAGCGCGAGCACGCGTTCGAGTGCGAACACCGCCAGTGTATGACGACCGGTTTCAACCGCCGCGATGCCGAGCAGCAGATCGAACTGCGGGTCGCCGGCACGCTCGCTTTCCTGCGGCGCCAGCAGGGCGTAGGCCGCTGCGTGACGCCCGGCTTCGATGTGTGCCGCCGCCTGCTCGGTCACTGACTGCGCATGCGCCTGGCTACCCAGCCACAACACCATAGCCGGAAGGTACAGCCATCTTCGCAGACCCGAAGCGGACGTCCGACGGGTATGCCACGCTGACCTCTTCGTTGTTCTCATGTGCTCTCCCTGCCGCCGAAACATGCGGCAACTGAATATTCAGGCCCTCGATCTTTGCACCTCAAGACATAAAAAACAATATGTTGCGATCGTTTTTTAAGGCTCTTTCCCCAACAAATCTGTCATCTTCTCCACTTCGGCGTTGCCATCGTCCGGCTGCGCGGGATAATCGGCGGCTCGCCCAAACGGAGTTCCGCATGCCGTCACGCGTCCTCGCGCTGGTCATTTTCCTGTTTTGCCTGGCCGTTCCGCTGCATGCCGCCGAGCCCGCGACACTGCGCTTCGAACCGGTCACCCGCGTCGCCGATGCGCCACTGAAACTCAATGGCGAAGGCATTCGCAGCCTCTATTCGCTCAAGGCCTATGCCATCGGGCTCTACCTGGGTGCGCCCGCCGACAGTCTCGACAGTGCCATGGCGGTGCCGGGCGCCAAACGGATCGAGATCGTGTCCATGATCGATGTACCAGCCGAACATTTCAACAAGCCGCTGATCCGCGGCATCAAGAAAAATCTGCCGCGCGAAGAGTACGAAGCGATGCAGCCGCGCATCAAGGCTTTTTCGCAACAGGTTCTGGCGATCGGGTCGGTGAAATCGGGTAGCCGGCTGGCGCTGGACTGGATACCCGGCCGCGGCACGCGCATCGTGGTCGATGGCCAGCCTTCGTCCACGCTGATCAAGGGCGAAGACTTCTATCGCGGCCTGCTCGCAGTGTGGATCGGCCCGGTGCCCACACAGGACGATCTGAAGGTACAGCTGCTGGCGGGCCGTTCCGCACCATGAGCACGACCGGCGAGGACTGGGACGTCATCGTTGGCGCACCCGGCTTCGCACTGGGCGTACGTCTGGCAGCAGACACGGTTGCCGGCATCGAATTTCTCCCTGCCGGGCTGACGCGCAGTGCGCGCTGTGCCCTTGGCCGCGAAGTCACTACCCAGCTCACGGCGTATCTGCGCGATCCGCTGACCCCGTTCGACCTGCCGCTCGCCGCCGCCGGCACGGCACACCAGCGCGCGGTCTGGCAGCTGATGCGGACGATTGCGCCGGGCTGCACGCTGACCTATGGTGAAGTCGCTGCACAGATCGGCAGT
Organism: Methyloversatilis sp.; assembly: GCF_030698125.1. Lineage (GTDB taxonomy): Bacteria > Pseudomonadota > Gammaproteobacteria > Burkholderiales > Rhodocyclaceae > Methyloversatilis. Next base: position 74,749 of record NZ_JAUYNV010000053.1, on the reverse strand, counting down.
TCGCCACGCGCGGTCGGCGGCGCCTGCGGCGCAAACCCGTTTCCCATCGTGATCCCCTGCCACCGCATCGTTGCGGCCGGCGGCAGCCTGGGTGGCTTCGCGCATTCGACCGCCGGCTTCCTGCCCGGCATCAAACGCTGGCTTCTTGCGCACGAGGCCGCGGCGGGTGGCTTCAGGCTGTCGGCGAACGGCCCCGCTCTATCGTCACGCCGACCTGACGCACGTCTTTCATGATGCCGGTCTTGGCGATCGATATCTTCACCCATGGAGCCTTGAAGTCTTCGAGCATCATGTGGATGACGAATTCGCCCAGCGTTTCCAGCAGATTGAAGTGTCGCTGGCCCAGTTCGGCACGGATGCGATTGACCACTTCGGCGTAGTCGATGGTGTCGTTGATGTCGTCGTTTTCGGCCGCGGCATCCGGCACGCCAAAGGTCATGCTGATTTCCAGCTGCTGCGTATGCGCCTTCTCGCGCGCGTAGATGCCGACCGAAGCGGTCACCTTCATGCCTTCGATGAATATGCAGTCCATGTCTCGCGCGCTGCCCGTGTGGAACTAGAATGGCCGGATTCTACGTCGGGCCCGTCACATATCGTGAATACCGCTTCAAGCATCGCCCTCGCTCTCGTCATCGGCTACGCATTCGGCTGCATCCCCTTCGCCGTCATCACCAGCAGGATTTTCGGACTTGCCGATCCGCGCAGCTATGGTTCGGGCAACCCGGGTGCCACCAACGTACTGCGCTCCGGCAACAAGAAAGCGGCAGTCCTCACCCTGCTCGGTGACGCGCTGAAGGGGTGCGTTGCCGTATGGGTGGTGCGAGCGCTGGGCATGGGTGACACCATGGCCCTGCTGGCGGGCGTTGCGGCTTTTGTCGGCCATGTTTTTCCCGCCACGCTGGGCTTTCGCGGCGGCAAGGGTGTTGCGACGGCGGCCGGTGTCATGCTGGTTGCCGTACCCCCCGCAGGCGTGATCGCGCTCGGCATCTGGATCGGCGTCGTCGTGGTCACGCGTTACTCGTCGCTCGCCGCGCTGCTCGCCGCATGCAGCGCGCCGATCACCGGCCTGCTTTACACCGGCTCTGCAGTGGTGTGCGGCGCATTCGCAGCGATGGCCGGGCTGCTGATCTGGCGCCACGCCGAAAACATCCGTCGCCTGATGAATGGCAGCGAAAGCCGCATCGGGCGCAAGAAAACCGCCGCAGGATGACGCGATGCGATCAGATCGTATCGAGCGCCCAGCGCGGCCGCACGGCGATTTCGCCGCCCGCAGAATGTTGCGCAAGGCCAGCCGCCAGCCGCAACGCGCCGGCGAAGGCAATCATCGCGCCGTTGTCGGTACATAACTCCAGTTCCGGGTAGAACACGCGACCGCGACGTTGCGCGAGCTCGACATCGAGCCGGCTGCGCAGGCGCCGGTTTGCACCGACGCCTCCGGCCACGACCAGCTGGTTCAGGCGGGTGTGGCGCAGCGCGGCAAGACATTTTGCGACCAGCACGTCGACCACCGCCTCCTGGAATTCGGCCGCGAGGTCTGCCCGGGCAGCGTCTTCGACGCCCTTGTTGACCGTGTTGAGAACTGCGGTCTTCAAGCCTGAAAAACTGAAATCGAGATCGCCGCTGCCGAGCATCGGACGCGGCAGCTTCATCCGGCCAGCTACACCTCCTTCAGCCAGTGCAGCGAGCGCCGGACCACCCGGGTAGGGCAGGCCGAGCAGCTTGGCTGTCTTGTCGAACGCCTCGCCTGCCGCGTCGTCCAGCGTTTCGCCCAGCAACTCATACGCGCCGACGCCGGTCACCCGCATCAGCTGCGTATGGCCGCCCGACACCAGCAGTGCAACGAACGGAAACGCTGGCGGGTCTGCCGACAGCAGCGGCGACAGCAGATGACCTTCAAGGTGATGGATGGGGATCGCGGGCCGCCCCAGCGACAGCGCGAGCGACTCCGCAAACGCTGCACCAACCAGCAACGCCCCGGCCAGGCCCGGTCCGGCCGTGTAGGCCACCGCATCGATGTCGCCTGCGGAGATACCTGCCTCCGCCAGTACCTGACGGAACAGTGGCACGATGCGCCGCACGTGGTCGCGTGACGCCAGTTCGGGCACCACGCCGCCATAAGCTTGATGCAGGTCGATCTGCGAATGCACGGCGTGCGCCGCCAGCCCGCGCACATCATGGTAGAGCGCCAGACCGGTTTCGTCGCACGACGATTCGATGCCAAGTATCCACATGGCCGATATTGTACGGGGCGCAACGTCGGTCAGGCTTGGCACACCGCCTACTAGGCGATATACTCATCGGCTTTCCGTTATGCGTTCGCTTTCATCCAGAGAAGCGGGCGCGCCATTGAGGGCTGTTGCATGCCGGGTATTCGCGTCAAGGAAAACGAACCGTTCGAAGTGGCAATCCGTCGCTTCAAGCGCACCATCGAAAAAGCAGGCACGCTGACCGAACTGCGCTCACGCGAGTTCTACGAGAAGCCCACCGCCGAGCGCAAGCGCAAGCTGGCCGCCGCGGTCAAACGCCACCACAAGCGGTTGCGCAGCCAGACCCTGCCGCCGAAGCTGTACTGATCGCCGGGCCCTGCAAGGCTGCAGGGCTTGAATCGAAAAGCCGGATGCGCTCGCTAGCGCCTTCGGCTTTTTGTGTTTGTTGCGCCCCTCCAACCGTTTCGCTGTGAGCACTCGACCATGAGCCTGAAGGACCAGATCACCGAAGACATGAAGTCGGCGATGCGCGCCCGGGACAGTGCGCGTCTGGGCACGATTCGCCTGCTGCTCTCGGCGATCAAGCAGAAGGAAGTCGATGAACGAATCGTTGTCGACGAAGCGCAGGTCACCGCAGTCATCGACAAGATGCTCAAGCAGCGGCGCGACTCGATCAGCCAGTTTGAAAGCGCAGGCCGCCAGGATCTGGTCGACGCGGAAAAGGCCGAGCTCGAAATCCTGACCGCCTACATGCCGCAGCAACTGGGCGCCGACGAGGTTCGTGCAGTCATCGCCGAGGTGATTGCCGCTGTCGGCGCAACCGGTCCGGCAGACATGGGCAAGGTCATGGGTCCGCTGAAGGCGAAGCTGGCCGGCAAAACCGACATGGCCGCTGCGTCGGCGCTCGTGAAGGCCGCACTCGGCGGCGCTGGCGGCTGACCGGGCGCGGGCATGATCCCGCAGTCCTTCATCCAGGAACTGCTCAACCGGGTCGACATCGTCGATGTGGTGGAGCACCACGTTCCGCTGAAGAAGGCCGGTGCCAACTACCAGGCCTGCTGCCCCTTCCACAGCGAAAAGTCGCCGTCATTCACAGTCAGCCCGACCAAGCAGTTCTATCACTGCTTCGGCTGTGGCGCGCACGGCAGCGCCATCGGCTTCCTGATGGAATATTCAGGGCTGCCCTATCCGGAAGCGATAGAGGAGCTGGCGCGCCAGGCCGGCATGACCGTGCCGCGTGAGGATTTCACGCCTGAAATGGCGCAGCGCCGCCAGCAGGCGGCCTCGCTGACGGAATTGATGGCGCGCGCCGCGAATCACTACAAGCAGCAGCTCAAGAAGACACCCCGTGCCATCGACTACCTGAAGGGACGAGGCCTGTCGGGCGAGGTCGCTGCGCGCTTCGGCATCGGTTACGCACCGGATGGCTGGCAAGGCCTGCGCGACGCCTTCGATGATTACGAGGCGCCCGGGCTGAACGAATGCGGTCTGGTCATCGACGCCGAGGCGTCCGATGGTCAGGAAAAGGGGCGGCGCTACGACCGCTTCCGCGACCGCATCATGTTTCCCATCTTCGACGCGCGCAACAACGTGATCGGCTTCGGCGGCCGCGTGCTCGACAAGGGGGAGCCGAAGTACCTGAATTCCCCGGAAACCCCCCTGTTCTCGAAAGGCCGCGAGTTATACGGCCTGACGCAGGCGCGCGCGGCGATTCGCGACGACGGCTTCGTGCTGGTGGTGGAGGGCTACATGGATGTGGTGGCGCTGGCGCAGTTCGGCGTCGGCAATGCGGTCGCGACGCTCGGTACCGCCACCACAGCCGACCATATCCACAAACTGTTCCGCCAGACCGATCGCATCGTGTTCTGCTTCGATGGTGATCGCGCCGGTCGCAAGGCCGCCTGGCGTGCGCTCGAATCAGCGCTGACCGAACTCGCCGACGGTCGATCCGCATCCTTCCTGTTCCTGCCGCCGGAACACGATCCGGACAGCTTCGTGCGCGAACAGGGCGCAGACCGCTTCCGCCAGCTTGCTCTGTCGTCACAGCCGCTGAGCGAATACCTGCTGCACGAGCTCGAGGCGCGCTGTGACACGCGCAGCGCCGAAGGGCGCGCGCAGCTCGTGACCGAAGCGAGACCGCTGGTCACGCAGGTGCCGGCCGGCGCACTACGCACCCAGCTGCTGCATCTGCTGGCGCCGGCGGTCGGCCTGTCTGCGGCCGAACTGGCCGAGGCATGCGGGCTGCGCTTACCGCGCCGCGGCAGCTACCCGGCGCGCGCGCCGGCAGCGGCGCCGCGCACTGCGCCGTCGTCGCCTGCCCGCAAGTTGCTGTGCATCGTGATGCAGCGCCCCGACCTGAGCCTGCGGCTGGGCCATCTGGAATTCGTGGAGGACGACAGCTGGTTGCAGGCGGTGCAGGCCGTGGCCGACTGCCTGGAACATGGCGACATCGAATCGCCGAATGCCGCTGCACTGATGGAATTTTTCCGGGACAGCCCGCACGGGGCGCTGATGACTGAAGCCGCAGCCAGCTCGCTGGAAGATGTAGCGGATGAAGGCGCACTGCCGCACATGTTCGACGACACCATCCTGCATCTGCGACGTGCCGGAATATCGAATTCGATCAAGCGCTTGACCGAACTGAGCCGGCAGTCCGGGCTGACCCCCGCGCAGCAGGAGGAGTTGCACCGCCTGTTGAAGGAGAAGGCCGGCACTTGAAACAGGCGGACGCGCACCCTAAAACACGTATAATGATGGGTTCCCCTATTGAACGTTCTGCCGACGACGCGGGTGTCCTGCCGGGCACTGCCGAACTCGTCGGACGCAACGTACTCGAACCGTAGAGCGAATCGTGGGACGAGCGTGGGACGAGCCGCAGAACGAATCGTAAAACGTTAGCCGGATGCCCTCGCAGCATTCCGGGCCGCCACATCGCGGGGTGTCTCATCGATGCCGGCGGACGATATTCCGATGGTCGGAAGATCGTTGGTAACACGCAGATCTGAGGAATTACATGGTCGCCAAGGACAAGTCGAAGGATACACGCAAGCAGGTAGCGGTCGAAGAAACACCTGTTGCCGCCCCCAACCCGACTGAAGCAGCCGTATCGAAGCCCGTCGCAGCACGCGCTGCAAAGCCCGCGAAGGCCGCCACGGCTGCCAGCAAGGCGAAGGAACTGAAAGCTGCCAAGGCAGCCGGCGCCGTCGCCAATGCACTGCCGATGGACGCCGACCAGCGTCGCCTGCGCCTGAAGACGCTGATTGCGCTCGGCAAGGAACGTGGCTACCTGACCTACGCCGAGATCAACGACCACCTGCCGGACGACATTGTCGATGCCGAGCAGATCGAGTCGATCATTTCGACCTTCAACGACATGGGCATCCGTGTCTTCGACGAAGCCCCCGCATCGGAAGACCTGCTGATGGGCGAGAACGCCCCGGCTGTGGTCGATGCGTCGGAAGTCGAGGAAGAAGCCGAACAGGCACTATCCACGGTGGAATCGGAATTCGGCCGCACGACCGACCCGGTGCGCATGTACATGCGCGAAATGGGTACGGTCGAACTGCTGACGCGCGAGGGCGAGATCGAAATCGCCAAGCGCATCGAAGACGGCCTGCGTCACATGATTCAGGCCATCTCCGCCTGCCCGACGACGATTGCGGAAATCCTCGACATGGCCGACAAGGTGGCGCGCGAGGAAATGCGCATCGACGAGCTGATCGACGGCCTGATCGATCCGAACGCGGTCGAGGAAGAAGCCGCTGCGGCGGCACCGGAGCCGGCTGTTGACGAGGACAGCGAAGAGGACGACGAGGAAGAGGAAGACGAAGCCGGCGCGATGAGCGCCTCGCTGATCCAGCTCAAGGCCGACGCGCTCGAGCGCTTCGAGAACATCCGCGCCTTCTACACCAGGATGCAGGCAACGCTGGACAAGAAGGGCTCGCAGGACAAGATCTATCTGAAGCTGCAGAAGCAATTGTCGGACGAGCTGATGAACATCCGCTTCACCGCCCGAATGATCGAAAAGCTGTGCGATTCGGTGCGTGGCATGGTCGAGTCGGCACGCAAGCACGAACGCAAGATCCTGGAACTGTGCGTGGACAAGGGCAACATGCCGCGTTCGCACTTCATCAAGGTGTTCCCGGGCAACGAGGTGAACATCGACTGGCTGAAGGGCGAAATCACCGCTGCCAAGTCGAATGGCGCGCAGTTGCTGCGCGCTGCGCCGGCCATCATCGAGGAACAGGGCAAGCTGATCGACATCCAGGACCGCATCGGTCTGCCGCTGAAGGAACTGAAGGACATCAACAAGCAGATGTCCACCGGCGAAGCGAAGATGCGCCGCGCCAAGCGCGAAATGACCGAAGCCAACCTGCGTCTGGTCATTTCGATCGCCAAGAAGTACACCAACCGCGGCTTGCAGTTCCTCGACCTGATCCAGGAAGGCAACATCGGCCTGATGAAGGCGGTGGACAAGTTCGAGTATCGTCGCGGCTACAAATTCTCGACCTATGCGACCTGGTGGATCCGTCAGGCCATCACGCGTTCGATTGCCGATCAGGCGCGCACCATCCGCATTCCGGTGCACATGATCGAAACGATCAACAAGATGAACCGCATTTCGCGCCAGATCCTGCAGGAGACCGGTGCCGAGCCTGATCCGGCGACGCTGGCCATCCGCATGGAAATGCCGGAAGAGAAGATCCGGAAAATCCTGAAGATCAGCAAGGAGCCGATCTCGATGGAAACGCCGATCGGCGACGACGACGATTCGCATCTGGGCGACTTCATCGAAGACACTGCGACGCTGGCACCGACAGACGCCGCGCTGTTCGCCAGCCTGCGCGACATCACGAAGGAAGTGCTGGACAGCCTGACACCACGCGAAGCCAAGGTCCTGCGCATGCGCTTCGGCATCGAAATGAATACCGACCATACTCTGGAAGAGGTCGGCAAGCAGTTCGACGTGACGCGCGAACGCATCCGCCAGATCGAAGCCAAGGCGCTGCGCAAGCTGCGCCATCCGTCGCGTTCGGAGAAGCTGCGCAGCTTCCTCGACACGGAGACCTGATTTCGGGTTGAATCCTCATCCGGAGTCTTGATAGACAACAGGGAGGATGCACCATGAAAACGATAGCCCAGGTACTCGAAGGCAAGACCGCCCCGATTGCAAAGATGGAGGCGGATCGCACTGTGCTGGACGCACTGCGCCTTCTTGCGGAGCACGGCATCGGCGCCGTGCTGGTGACCGATGCCGGCAAGCTTGCCGGCATCTTTTCGGAACGCGACTACGCCAGGCGTGTGGTTCTGGAAGGCAAAAGCTCGTCGTCGACACCGCTGCGCGAGGTGATGACGAGCAAGCTCATCCATGTGACACCGGCCAATACGGTGGATGACGCCATGCATCTGATGACAGACAAGCGCATCCGCCACCTGCCGGTGCTTGATGAATCCGGTGCACTGGTCGGCGTCGTGTCCATCGGCGACATGGTCAAGGAAACGATCGCCTACCAGCAGTTCCTGATCCGGCAGCTCGAAAGCTATATCACCAGCTGAACCAGCGGCACCCGCATTTCGTCGGCGTGCGTCCCGCCGTGGACGCCGACGAGGCGGTGCCCACGCTCGCCCGGCATCGTGTCGCGCAAGGTCCAGTCGTCACGCATTTCCAGCGTGAAGTCGCCAATGCGCGACAGCAGCTTCGGATGAGGCGTGCCCGGCCCGAAACGCCCGGCCGCCTGCAGATCGGCCGATCGCCACACGGTGCAGGCAGGCTCGAGTGCCTGCAACGCCCGCTCGAAATCGCGCACGCGCCCGGGCTTCACGTGACAGAACACCGCCCTTCGCTCGCCGGACAGCGGACCGGCGAGACAATCGGCGAGCAGCGGAAAATCTTCCAGTTCGATCAGACGCTGCGGTGGCCCGTCGATGAACCCGTGGTCGGCGGTCACCAGCAGCAAGGTGTCGCGTCGCGACGGCGCCTGTACCCAGCGGCCCAGTGCAACATCCGCGGCGCGCAGCAGAGCGCGCGCCTCGCCAGACGCCGCGCCTCGCTGATGGGCGCAATGATCGAAATCCGGCCAGTAGGCATAGACGTAAGACGGTGGAGACGGCACTCTCAGCGCGCAGTCGATCTGGTCCAGCATGTCGGGCAAACCATCGTGGCCGATGCGCCGAGCCCCCGCACTGTGCCGCAGGTTGAACGGTGAATCGACGATGTCGGCCGGGGAAATAACGCAACTGTCGCCGGGCAGCGACGCGAACAGCGACGGCGTGCGGCACACCCTTTCCAGCACGTCGTCGGGCGCCAGCGTCTGCTCCGATGCGTCAGGCATGCCGCGTGGCGTGACCGGCAGGATGGCCAGCACCCGACCATCGAGTCCGGGTTCATCGAAGCGCACGTGCCAGCCGGTCAAACCATGCACCGCAGGAGCGCGCGCCGTCATGAAGGTGGTGATCGCCGCGGCGGTGGTGGAAGGGAAAACCGACGTCAGTGCGTGAGCGCAATGGCGCCGCAGAAAACTGTCCTCCGGCAGCAGATCAAGCTGCGCCATGCCGACGCCGTCAAGCACCAGAAGCACCACGGTGCGCGCGTCACTCCAGCCCGACACGTCCACATCGCGCAGCCCGGGGCCCGCCGCATGCCCGCCACGCGAGCGCAGCACGCTGTCCATCAGATCGACAATCGATCCGCCATCAAAATCCGGCCACATCCAGCGCTGACTCCCCGGCTGACCGGCCGGTCCCGATGACCGAACCGCGCAGTGCTTTGTTATAGTACGCGCCCTTGTCGGGCCTCTAGCTCATGCTTGGTTAGAGCAGCGGACTCATAATCCGTTGGTGCCGAGTTCGACTCTCGGGGGGCCCACCAGAACATAGCCCCAGCCGCTGACGGCTGGGGCTTTTCCAGTCAGCAGCGGGTCGCAAACCCCTCCCTCATGGTCCCCGCATCGACGGCTGCCGACTGGCCAACCGGTTCCAGAAATTCGGTGACGACTGAGCCCTGACAACGCGAATTCGATGCCAGTGAAGACCTGGCAAGCGCCTTGTCGAGCTCCGCCCTGTCTGCCTTCCTGGAAGACGTGAATGCCGCCTGCATCGGCCTCAGCAGATCCTTCTTGCGCAGTGTCGACCCACAATCACCTCCCTGATCCCGCATGCGCCACGCCGCCCCGGATCGGATCGGGCGCCGCACGCACGTGGGCGTGCGGCGCAGACGCGATCATCGTCACGCGTGTTCGATCGAGTGCGAAGCGCCGGTCGCTGTTGCGGCAAAATGGTGGTGCTTCGGGTGCCGAAGCTCCAGACGAAGGTAACCCATGGCCGTCGAACTCTACAACGATGGACAGCATGTCTGCCTTGCCTTCTACGACCTGGTCGATGAGGGCGCAGACAACGCTGTCCAGTGCAACCAGTTTCTGATCGCGAACAACGGGCACGGTGCGCTGATCGATCCCGGCGGCAACATGACCTACAGCGGCCTGATCATGGCGATGCAGCGCTACTTTCCGTCGAAGGATCTGGATCTCATCCTTGCATCGCACGCCGACCCGGACATCATTGCGTCGATGAACAAGTGGATGGTCAGCACTTCATGCAAGGTGATGATTTCAAGCATCTGGGCGCGTTTTCTGCCGCACTTCACGAGCGGTCGCGACTACACGTCGCGCATCATTGCAATTCCGGATGCAGGCATGCACATCGCCCTCGGCGAATGCAGACTGATCGCGCTGCCCGCGCACTTCCTGCACTCGGAAGGCAACTTCCAGTTCTACGATCCGGTATCGAAAATCCTGTTTTCGGGTGACATGGGCGCCTCGATGCTCGACCACCGCGAGGCACTGCATGCGGTCAGCGATTTCGACGCCCATGTACCGCATATGGTCGGCTTTCATCGCCGCTACATGGTCGCCAACAAGGTCTGTCGCTACTGGGCGAACATGGTGCGTACCCTGGACATCGACATGATCGTCCCGCAGCACGGTGCGCGCTTCGAGGGGCCAGCCATGGTGAAACGGTTTGTGGACTGGATCGAGGACCTGCCGTGCGGCACTGACCTCATGACGCAGGCGAGCTATCGTGTGCCCTGAACCGACGCAGACCAAGCGGATGGGTCACCGACTTCAATCGCATTGTCGATGTGCCGAACGCCCGGAACCGACATCGCCGTCTGCAGCACGCGGGCCAGTTGTACGGCGTCGCGCACGATCCCCGACAGCGTGACCTGCCCACTGCGCGACGACACCGCGACAGAGCAGCCGTCCAGTGCCGGTTCGGCGCCCAGTGCGGCCTTGATGTCGTTTTGCAGGCTGTGGTCGAGGTCGTTTGCGACCGGCTCGCGCGATTTGGACTGCGCGACGCCGACCAGATTGGCGGCCTGGGTCGGCGAGCAGATGGAATAGGCAATGGCGGTCGTGGTCAACACGGTAACAATGCGCTGTCTGCAAATCATGGGCTGTCTCCTCCGGGTGATCGGGTCGCGCTGGCCAGATGACCTACGCAGGTCTCATGCCAGAACGCCTTTTTCTTGATAATCAATAACCTGCTCAAGTTTCCGCAGGCCGCGTGTCGTGCCGCAGCGACACCCCAGCGGCGAAACGCCGGCCCGGTCAGGTCTGCCGGCTGACTCCCGCATCCGTTGCATCGCCCCTGAACAGCACCGGGTCGAGGCCGCAGCGCTGCAACAGCCGGTAGAACTCGGTACGGTTGCGCCCGGCGATGCGCGCCGCATCGCTCACGTTGCCGGCCGTGAGCTTGAGCAACTGCACCAGATAGTTGCGTTCGAACCGTTGTTTGGCTTCGGCGTAGCCAAGCGCTTCCATCGGCTTCACACGCAACGCCCGGTCGACCAGCGTGCGCGGCACAAGTGCCGTCGTGGTCAGTGCGCACGCCTGTTCTACGACGTTCTGCAGCTGGCGTACATTGCCGGCCCAGGTCGCGGTGGCCAGCGCTTCGAGCGCATCGGGTGCAAAGCCGGTCAGGTGCTTGCCGTACTTCTTCGCCAGCGCACGCAGGAAGTGATCGGCCAGCAGCGGAATGTCTTCCCGCCGTTCGTCCAGCGACGGCAGGACGAGGCTGACCACGTTGATGCGGTAATACAGGTCTTCGCGGAACTGACCCTGATCAAGCGCGGTGTCGAGGTCGCAATGGGTGGCCGACACGATGCGCACGTCGATCGGCTCGGCCAGTGTGGCGCCGACCGGGCGCACCGCGCGCTCCTGCAGCACGCGCAGCAGCTTCACCTGCAGCGCCAGCGGCATGTCGCCGATTTCGTCGAGAAACAGCGTGCCGCCGTGCGCCGCACGGAACAGACCGGTATGGCGCACGGTCGCGCCGGTGAAAGCGCCCCGCTCGTGCCCGAACAGTTCGGATTCGAGCAGCGCCTCCGGAATCGCGCCACAGTTGATCGCAACGAAGGGCGCGGCTGCACGCGGGCTGGCGCGATGAATGGCGCGTGCCAGCAACTCCTTCCCGGTCCCGCTCTGGCCGCGGATCAGCACGCTGGCGTCGGACGCCGCGATCAGCCGTGCTTCGTCGAGCAGCGTGTTCATGCGCGCGCTGTGGCTGATCAGGTCGGCACGCCAGGCCTCGTCGATGGTAGCGCCCGCGCCGGGTGGCGCCGCATGCTCGAGTGCGCGCGAAATCTGCGCCATCAGCACCGCGCTGTCGAAAGGTTTGGTCAGATAGCCGGCGACGCCTTGTGAAGTCGCTTCGACCGCATCCGGAATCGTACCGTGCGCGGTCAGCAGGATGACCGGCAGCGCCGGGTGCTGCTGGCGGATGTCGCCGAACAGCGACAGGCCGTCGCGGTCGGGCAGACGCACATCGCACACCACGAGACTGAAGCGCTCGACCGCCAGCCGCAACAGCGCAGCCTCTGCGGTTTCGGCGGTGCTGACCGTGTAGCCACTGGCCTTGAGCCGCATCGACAGCAGTCGCAGCAGATCCGTATCGTCGTCGACCAGCAGCAAGCGGTGCGCGCCGCTCATCGGGCCAGCGCCCGCTTCGGAGCGCGGACCGGCGGCGTGCGTTCGATATCGGCCAGCGCGTCAATCTTGCGCTGCAGCTCGTCGTTGCGCAGCTGGCTGTCCTTCAGCTGCTGGCTCGTGCGCTCCGCCTGCTGGACGAGTCGCTGCCGCTCATTGATCTGGTCGAGCAGGCTGCGCGCATACGGATGCTGCGCGCGCGACGCATCGTCCGTGGTCGCGAGCAGCGTTTCGAGCAGCGCCTTCGCGCGCGCCGCGTTGCCGGTGCGCGGGTGTGCGGCCTGCATGGCCTGCTGCAGCGGCGACGGCTCGACCGGCTGCACGCTCACCACAGGCGATAGCGGCACCGAGTCAGGTACTCCGGTGGTGGGTGATGATCGTGTCGCCGCACAGCCGCTCAACAGCGCGGCGAGCATCAGCAGATATGCGAATGGAAACGCGGGACCGCGGGCGGGGTCAGACGGCTTGAGGTGCATGAGGCAGTTCTATCCTGAAATGGGCGCCGCGTTCGGCCGGCATCACGCGCGCCGTGCCGCCGTGGGCGGCGATGAACTCGCGCACGATGGCCAGACCGAGGCCATTGCCCTTGTCCGGTCGCGGTGCGCGGCGGGTGCCGCGGAAAAACGGTTCGAAGATGCGATCAACCTCGTCCGGCGCAACACCCGGCCCTTCATCGATGCAGTCGATGCGGGCGGTCTGTTCATCCGCGCTCAACTCAAGCCGGACCGTACCACCATGCGGGCTGAACGCGATGCCGTTGCTGACCAGGTTGCTCAGCGCGATGCGCAACTTGGCGGCGTCGCCGCGCACCGGCGGCGCATAGCCCGACACGTTGATCTGCACGTCCTTGACCTTGGCCTGCAGCTTGAGGTCCGCGGTGACGTCGCGCACCAGCGCACGCAATGCGGTCGGGCGCAGGTCGAGGTGCTGTGCATCGAATTGCGTGGCGTTGTAGCCGATCAGCTGCTCGATGCGTTCCTGCAGCGCGCGCGCATTGGTGTCCAGGATGCGGCTCACTTCCAGCTGTTCCACGTTCAGGCCGCCGAGCACGCCGTCCTGCATCAGCGCGATGCCCTCGCGCAGCGACGCGAGCGGCGTCTTCAGTTCGTGCGAAACATGGCGCAGTACCCGGTTGCGGTGCGTTTCGAGCTCGGCCATGCGCTGGCGCAGCCATTCCAGCCGGTCTCCGAGCTGACGCAGGTCCGCCGGCCCACCGACCGCCACCGGCACCGCAAAGCTCCCTTCACCCAGTCGCGTGATCGCGCGTTCGACGTGTTTGAGCGGTCGCAATATCCACCAGCCGATGGCCAACGCCAGCAACACCGCGAGCACCACGGCCGCCAGCACCTGCAGCGCGAGCCGGTCACGACTGCGTTCCAGCGTATCGAGCAGCGTGGTGTTGCGCTGGTCGATGTGGCTGCGGATTGCGGCGGCCAGCCTGTCGTTGAAGCTGGCCAGATCCGATTCGGCGTCGACCGCGTCCGCCGGGGGCGCCGGGGGCGCCGACAGATCGAATCCGGCCGCGAGCCGGGCGGCACGTTCGCGCCATTTCGTCGTGGCGGCTGCGACCGGCAATTCGGCTTCGATATCGACCAGAGCGATCTGCGCCAGCTCGTAGGCCTCATCGAAGCGTTCGCGCAGCGCCGGTGCCTGCAGCACCGCGTACTGACGCGCACTGCGCTCCATGTCGGCGCTGCGTTCGTCGATCTGCTGCATCGCAGCCGACAGCCTGAGCGCACTGGCACCGGCCTGCCGGCTGGCAAACGCGAAGTCCTGCAGCATCACCCAGCCGCTACCGGCCGCTGCGCCAAGCGCGCCGGCGATCAGCAGAACGGCGATGAGAAGGGTGCTGCGGAAGGAAAGATGCGGCATGCGCGGGCGGAGTAAGGCCAAGATGGAGCCGCGAGTCTAGGGAAGGCGCAAAGCCCGCGCGGTAAGCCGTCGTAAGCAAATGCAAAATAAAGTAAATGGCAGACGCATGGCTTGACGCCCGGTTCAAGGCGGGCGTGTCGTGCCAGAGCGACATCCGGATGCCTGGCCCGGACATCCGTCATCCATGAATTCCTGCAAGCCAATGAAAAAAATGGGTTTATAGCTTCGGGCACAACCATTGCTGGGTGCTGTCGGGCCCCGCTTCGATGGCCCGATCATCCAAGGAGAACGCATGTTCAACAGCAAACCCGGTCCGTTCCCGAAACCCGCCGAAAACCAGACCGGCCGTACGTTGCGGCCAGGCGGTCAATCCTCCCTGCCAGGTGGCTTGCCAGCCGCGCAACCGACCAGCGCTCAGCAGGTGTCGCTCTCCGGCGACACACCGGCCTCACTCACCGCCACGCCCGCCGCGCGTGAAGCGGCCAGTGCGGGTTCGACCGAGCAAGGCAGCCGCCTCATCGTCGGACCGGACGTGAAGCTCAAGGGCGCGGAAATTCTCGACTGCGACACGCTGGTGGTGGAAGGCCGCGTCGAGGCGACGATGGACAGCCGGGTCATCCGCATCGCCGAACATGGCGCGTACTCCGGCACGGTGGGCATCGACATCGCGGAAATCCACGGTCATTTCGATGGCGAACTGACCGCGCGCCAGCGGCTCATCGTCCATGCGACCGGCCGGGTCAGCGGCAAGATCCGCTACGGCTCGATCCTGATCGAGGAGGGCGGGGAAATATCGGGCGACGTGAAGTCGCTGACCGCCGCAAGCAAGGACGCCTCGCGGCCGACGAAGGAACAGCCGGCGGACGAGCGTCGTGTACTGAGCGCGCTCGCCGGCTGAAACGGAAGGCCGGAGTGGCTGGAGATCAGGGCGCGGCCGCTGCGGCCTCGCCCTGCTCCGCCGTCGCGCCGGCCCATCCGCCGCCGAGCGCGACATACAGGTTCACCACTTCGGCCAGTTGCGACTGGCGCGCCCGCACCAGCGCGAGCGATGCGTCATTCGCGCTTCGCTGCGCATCGAGTACTTCCAGGTAACGCGAATAGCCCGCGTCGTAGCGCTTCTGCGCCAGCTCCAGACTGCGTGCAGCGGCGTCGAACTGCGCTTGCAGCGCAACCACACTCTGCGCGTACTGCTCGCCCGCCACCAGCGCATCGCGCACATCGGTGAAGGCACTGCGCACCGCCGACACATAGCTCGCCAGCGCCTGCTTCTGCTGCGCACTGGCCTGATCGACGCGCGCGCTGCGCCGACCGGCGTCGAACAACGGCAGATCCAGACCGATGCCCAGCGACCAGATATTGGCCGGTCCGCTGAACAGGTCGGACAGCTCCCGGCTTTGAGCGCCATAGTTGCCGGTCAGCGAAATCGATGGGTACAGCGCCGCCTTCGCCACGCCGATTTGCGCATTGGCTGCGGCCAGATCGGCTTCGGCCTGACGGATATCCGGCCGCGCGTCGAGCAGCGACGACGGCAGTCCGGCCGGCGGCTGCGGCGGCATGGGCAGCGTGCGCAGGTCGCCCGGCGCGATCGCCAGATCGAGCTGGCCGCTGAGCAGACCGAGCTGGTTCTCGGCAATGACCCGACTGCGCGTCAGATCGGCGATCTGCGCCTCGATGGCCGACACCGCGCCGAGCGCCTGCTGCAGTTCGAGATCATTGGTCAGCCCACGTTCGGTGCGCGTACGCAGGATGGTGGCGTTGTCGCGCCGTGTCGTCAGCGTGTCGCGCGACAGCGCGAGCTGGGCATCCAGGGCCCGCAGGTTCAGGTAGCTTCCGACCAGCTGGCTCACCAGTGTCAGCTCCACCGTGTCCTTTGCGTATCGGGTGCCGAGCGCCTGCGCGCGCGCCGCCTCGCTGGCGCGGCGCAGCTTGCCCCAGAAGTCGATTTCGAAAGAGGTCGAGATCGCCGTCTGGAAGTTGTTGCGGTACAGCGGCGCACCGGCCGGGATCGGTGTCGCCACACCGCTGATGCGTGAGCGGCTCGCGTTCGCGCCCACACCCACATCCGGAAACAGCGCCGCACCGACTTCGCGCAGCACCGCGTCGGCCTGTTCGATCCGCGCGACAGCACGCTGCACGTCGCTGTTGTCGGTCAGCGCACGGTCGACCAGCGCGTTCAGCGTGTCATCGTTGAACAGCTTCCACCAGCCGCGCGCCACCGCCACCTGGGGCTGGCCGTCGTCCGACACCGCAAAGCGCCCGGGCAGCGGCAGCTCGGGCCGTATGTAGTCCGGGCCCACCATGCAGCCGGACAGCAGCAACGCGGCGAGCGCAGTCAGGGCCGGTGAGCGGAATGCAGGCTTCATTGCATCGCCTCCGGGGTGTCTGTGTTGCGCGTTGCCGCCTTGCGGCCGCTCAGCCAGCTATAGAAAAGCGGAATGAAGATCGTCGCGACGAACGTGGCGGCCAGCATGCCGCCGAACACGCCGGTACCCATTGAACGGCGCGCCGACGCACCGGCGCCGGTGGCGATCACCAGCGGCACCACGCCGAGGATGAAAGCGAGCGCAGTCATGCAGATCGGGCGGAAGCGCAGCCGCGCCGCCTCGAGCGAGGCCTCGAGGGCGCTCATGCCCTCGGCCTGCTTCTGCGCAGCGAACTCAACGATCAGGATGGCGTTCTTCGCCGCCAGTCCGACCAGCACCACCAGACCGATCTGGAAATAGATGTCGTTCGGCATGCCGCGCACCCACACCGCCAGCAGCGCCCCGAGGATGGCGAACGGAATCGCGAGGATGACCGCCAGCGGCAGCGACCAGCGCTCGTACTGTGCAGCGAGGATCAGGAACACCATGATGATGCCGAAGCCCATCGCGATCACCGAGGTCAGGCCGGTGCGCTTTTCCTGATACGCCTGACCGGTCCACTCGAGTGAGTAGCCCGCCGGCAGGACGTCGCGCGCCACCTCTTCGACGATCCGGATCGCCTCGCCCGAACTGCGGCCCGGCGCCGAATTGCCGAGGATCTTGGCGGCGATGAAGCCATTGAAGCGCTCGACCATTTCCGGACCGACGACGGACTTCACGGTGATCACCGCCGACAGCGGAATCATTGCACCGGTACTCGCCCGCACATACGGTTTGCCCAGATCTTCCGGCTTCATGCGGTAGGCGGCATCGGCGCCAAGCTGCACCTTGTAGGTCTTGCCCGAGCGATTGAAGTCATTCACATACAGCGTGCCCATCGTGGCCTGAAGCGTCGAATACAGCGCGTCGATCGGTATGCCTAGTGCAATCGCTTTCGACTCGTCCACCTCGACCGCGAGCTGCGGCGACGACACGCGGAAGAAGCTGTTCATGCCGGTCAGTTCGGAGCGCGCCTTCAGCGCCTCAAGCAGTTGCGTGGTGATGGCCGCGAGCTTGCGCGGGTCGGCCTCTTCGCGTGCCTGAACGTAGGCTTCAAAGCCACCCGCCGTACCCAGGCCCTGGATCGGTGGCGGGTTGAAGATCAGTCCCATGCCGTCGGAAAGTTTCATGCCGGCTGCGGCGATCTTCTTCTGCAGGTCGTCAGCCGTTTCGGTGCGCTGGTCCCATGGACGCAGCACCACGAACATCATGGCGACGCTCGACCGGTTGTTGCCGGTGATGAAGTCGATGCCGCGCACCATGAACAGGTTTTCCACCGCCGGCTCGTCGTTGATCACCTTGCGCAGCTTTTCGAACGATTGTTCGGTGCGCTCGGCCGACGCGCCGTCGGGCAGCGTGACGAAACCGAACAGATAGCCCTGGTCTTCCGACGGCACGAAGGCGCCCGGTACGACGCGGAACATGAACCCCGCGCCGGCGAACAGCAGGCCGACCACCAGCACGCTGATCAGGCCATGACGCAGCGTCAGCGCCACGGTGCCGGTGTAGACCTTCGTCAGCCAGTCGAAGCCGCGGTTGAATGGCCGGAACATTTTCGATTCCCCGTCGTGCGGCTTGAGCATCAGCGCGCACAGGGCGGGCGTCAGCGTCAGCGCGACGATGCCGGAAATGGTGACCGACACCGCCACGGTGGCGGCGAACTGCTGGTACAGCTTGCCGGCGATGCCGCCCAGGAAGGCGACCGGCACGAATACCGCGACCAGCACCAGCACCATGGCGACCAGCGCGCCGGACACTTCGCGCATCGCTTCCAGTGCCGCGTCCTTCGGCGTGCGGCCGAATTCGCGCATCTGCCGTTCGACGTTCTCCAGCACCACGATGGCATCGTCCACGACAATGCCGATCGACAGCACCATGGCGAACAGCGTCAGCGTGTTGATCGAAAAGCCGAACATCCACAATCCGGCGAAGGTACCGACCAGCGACACCGGCACCGCAATCAGCGGGATCAGCGTCGCGCGCCAGTTCTGCAGGAAAACGAACACCACCAGCACGACCAGTACGGTGGCTTCGAGCAGCGTCGTCGCCACCGCCTTGATCGATTCGCGGATGAAGCGCGTGGTGTCGTTCGGGATGATGAATTCGAGCCCGTCCGGCAGCCGCACCGACAGTTCATCAAGCTTGGCGCGCACCAGATTCGCCGCTTCCAGCGCATTGGCGCCGGACTGCAGGTAGATACCCATGCCGGACACCGGCGTGCCATTCACCTTGGTCGTGCGGTCATAGTTCTCCGCGCCAAGCTCGATGCGCGCGACGTCCTTCAGCCGCACCACGCCGCCCGGGCCATCAGCGCGCAGCAGGATGTTCTCGAATTCCTCGATGCTCAGCAGACGGCCCTTGGCGCTGACCGTATAGGTGAGCTGCTGACCGTTGAGCACCGGCTCCTGGCCGATGCGGCCGGCCGCGTTCTGCGCGTTCTGCACGCGGATCGCCGCCGCCACGTCGGAGGTGGCGATGCCCAGCCGCGCCATCACGTCCGGCTTGAGCCAGACGCGCATCGCGTACGGCGCGTCGAAGGCGATTGCGTCGCCGACGCCGCGCAGCCGGCGCAATTCGTCGAGCACGTTCACCGCGACGTAATTGGTCAGGAACAGGGTGTCGCGCTGCCCATCGGTCGACTTCAGCGCAGCGATCATCAATAGATTGTTCGAACGCTTGCGCACCACCAGACCGTTGCGCCGCACGTCTTCCGGCAAGCGCGATTCGGCCACCGAAATGCGGTTGTTCACCGCGATCAGCGCGGTGTCGGGGTCGGTGCCGACCTCGAAGGTGAGCGTGATGCTGACCGTGCCGTTCGAGGTCGAGGTCGAGTTGAAGTACAGCAGCCCTTCGACGCCGGACAGTTGTTCCTCGATCGGTGCCGCAACCGTGCGCGAAAGCGTTTCGGCATTGGCACCCGGATAGGTCGCCGTGACGATGACGGTCGGCGGAGAGATTTCCGGGTACTGCGCGACCGGCAGCGACAGCGACGCCACCAGACCGGCAATCATGATCACGATGGAAATGACGCCCGAAAAGATCGGGCGGGTGATGAAGAAGCGGGCCATGGCTGCGCGCTCCGTCAGGTCCTGGGCTGCGCGGCGGCAACCGGCGGCGCAGTGGCCGGCCCCTCGCCCGGTGCACGCGGGGCAACCGGCGCACCCGGACGCAGCTTGATCAGGTTGTCGACGATGACGCGCTCTCCGGGCTTCAGTCCGTCGGTGACCACCCAGTTCTTGCCCTGCCAGTCGCCCAGCTTGACCGGGCGTGGCTCCACCTTGTCATCGGCCCCCACCAGCATGAGCACCGGACCGTTTTCCGTCTGCGTCACGGCGGCCTGCGGTACCAGGAACACGTTGTCCTGTTCGCCGACGATCACGCGGACGCGCACGAACTGGCCGGGCAGGATGCGGGCGTCGGCGTTGGCGAACTCGGCGCGCATTTCCATCGTGCCGAGCAGCGCATCGATGCGGCTGGCGGAAAAGTTGATCTGCCCGCGCAGCGGGTAGATGCTGCCGTCGGGCAGTTGCAGTTCGACATCGCGCAGGCTGCGCGCGGCGGCGCGGCCACCCGGCAGCTTCTGCAGATCGCCATCGGACAGACTGAAACGGATCCAGATCGGATTGATCTGCGAAATCGAGGTCAGCAGGCTTTCGGTTCCCGCATTGACCAACGAGCCTTCGGAGCGCTCCGCCCGGCCGGACATGCCGGACACCGGCGCGGTCACATTCGTGTAGGACAGGTTCAGTTCAGCCTGACGCACCGCCGCTTCGGCCTGGCGCACGGCCGCCTTCGACACCGCACTGGCCGACTTCGTGTCGTCGAATTCCTTCTGGCTGATCGCCCGGTCGGCCACCAGACCCTGCAGGCGCTGCAACTCGCGCGCTGTCTGTTCGTCCAGCGCCTGCGCTTCGGCCATCTGGGCGCGGGCCTGGGCAAGCGCAATTTCGAATGGCGCGCGCTCGATGCGGAACAACGGCTGACCCGCCTTCACCGCTTCACCTTCGCCGTACAGCCGCTTTTCGATGATGCCCGTCACGCGCGCCCTGACTTCAACCTCGCGTGCCCCTTCCGCCTGCGCGACCGATTCGATCAGCAGCGGCGCTCGTGTGCTTTCGGCCACCACGATGGATACCGGCAGCGGTCTGGGCGCTGCAGCGGCGGCCGGCTGGTCACCGGAACACGCGCTCAGGAAGGTCGCCGCAATCAGCAGCGGGATGATCAACAGGGAAAAACGCCGGCCGACAGGAGATTGATGCGAGAGCGCCGGCGACGTGGCGGCGGACGAAACTGCGGGGCGGGCGGGCATCAATGCTCTCCAGATTTCGGCCTGCAATTATATACACGCACGAATGTTTGTAAATTACAGGGGGCCTGCCACCCTGCCAGAGTGCCCGCAAAGGTCAGGCCTGCGGGGCGGCGGGGTCGCCGGCAGCCGCACCGGAGGTCGACAGGTCTGCCGGCACGACGTTCTCCGCCAGCCCCTGTATGCGACGGCGAACCATGTGGATGTGCGCGCGCAACTGATAGTGATAGTCGGCGTGCGACAGCGGCACGCCGATGCGCGCGACGGCCGTTTCAATGCGGTCGAGGTCGAGCAGCCATTCGGCGCGCGGGCGTGTGGTGTCTTCCTGTAGCGCCTGGCGCTCCAGATCCTTCAGCTCGCCGTACCAGCGGTACAGCTTGCTGCGCACGCGCCAGACATACAGTTGCGGCAGGATGCGGAACAGCGGCACGGCCAGGGCGAGCAGCGGTACCAGCAGCACGATCATCCGGTCGAGCAGGTTGGCGATCGAAAACGGCAGGTAGCGCTGCAGGAACGGAGGGCCGACCTCGTAGAAGCGCGCCGCACGCGGGTGCAATTCAAAATCGCCACCGTCAGACTGAGGGAATTGGCCCGGATGCTGAAAAACCGTGGCTTCGGCGTGCGCCGGCTTCAGGGCACCCAGCATCAGGTCAATCAACGCCGGATGGGTGTCCTCGCGCGCCACGACATAGGCGCGGGTCGCCACCATCGAAATGTCGCGCGACGGGATGTCACGCACGAAGTCGATCGCGCCGCGCGGCAGCAGCAGTTCGTTCAAGTGCGGAAAACGGCGCGCGTAGGCCGGCGACTGCGCCATGCTCATGAGCGACACACCGTCGGCGTACAGCAGGGACCATACGCTGGCCGAATTGACCGCACCGACCACGATCAGCGCGTCGATCTTGCGCGCGAGCAGCGCCACCACGCCGGCGGTGCCGCCGAGCGGCTTGAGCAGTTTCCCGTCACCGACGAGTGCATGCGCCTCAAGCAACTGCAGCGCAAGATGACGCGTGCCGCTGCCTTCGGCGCCAACACCGATGCGCAGCCCCTTCAACTGATCCAGCCGGTCCAGCCCCGGCCGGCCGCGATAGAACACCCACACCGGCTCGTAATAAGCGGCACCGAGCGAAAGCAGGCCGGGTGGATGGTCTTCGGCGCTGCCGCCCTGGACAAAACCAAAATCGACTGACTGCCGCGGGTCCATCAGCCGCTGCAGGTTTTCCATCGATCCGGCGCTCTGCCGGACATCCAGGCGCACGCCGAACGGCTCTATCAGCGGCTTGTAGCGCGCACAGAAGGCTTCGTAGGCCGAGCCTTCGGTGCCGCAAGAGAAAGTCGTGAAATCAGGCGGTGCCGGCTTTATGTAGCGCGCAGCGAACCAGAAGCCGGCGCCGACGATGAGCAGCGCCGGCAGGATCAGCACGAACATGTCGCGAAATGACAGCTGGCGCAGCCAGTTGCGCAGCGCGGAAGCACGCAGGGTGTAGGGGGGTGGCGAAGTCATGCGGATCGGATCACGGCGAAAGTTGCGGCTGGCTCAAGTGTGCAACGAGGGCATCCGTTAATGAGGCACGTTGCGACATATTGAATGCATGGGCGGGCGGCAAGCTGCCGAACAAGACACTGACCGGAATCAGAGGTTCGTCCGATGGATGTAGTGGTGATCGACGATGCCCAGGTGAACCTGGTTCTCATGGCTGCGCTGCTGGGCAAACTGCCCGACTGCGCGGCGACCTGTTTCCTGTCGCCTGCCGAGGCGCTCGAACACTGCATGCGCGAAGATCCCGATCTGGTGATAGTCGATTACATGATGCCTGACATGGATGGCATCGAGTTCATCCGGCGCTTCCGCAGTCACCCTGCCCGCTCGCAGACACCGCTGCTGATGGTCACCGCCGATCACGAACGAGAGGTGCGCTACCGGGCGCTCGAATCGGGTGCCAACGATTTCCTGAACAAGCCGCTGGACCGCATCGAATTCACCTCGCGGGTGAAGAACATGCTGTTCCTGCGGCGCAGCCAGGTCGCGCTGGCCGACCACGCACGCACGCTGGCCGACGAGGTGCGCCGCGCCACCGCCGAAATCTACGGGCGCGAGCGCGAAACGCTGAACAAGCTGGCGCGCGCGGCCGAGTTCCGCGATCCGGAAACCGGCGCCCACATCCTGCGTATGGCGCACTATTCCGCCCTGATCGCGCGCGCCATGGGGCTGGATGCCGACATGGAGGAATCGCTGTTGATCGCAGCGCCGATGCACGACATCGGCAAGCTTGGCACGCCGGACCACATCCTGCTCAAGCCGGGCCGACTGGATCCGGACGAAATGGTGATCATGCGCAGGCATGCATCGATCGGTCACGAAATCCTGAAGGATTCGGCATCGCCCTACATGCAGCTCGCCGCAACGATCGCCCTGACCCATCACGAAAAGTTCGACGGCAGCGGCTATCCGAACGGACTGGCCGGGGAGGACATTCCGCTCGTCGGCCGCATCGTGGCGGTGGCCGACGTGTTCGATGCACTGACCTCCCCGCGTCCCTACAAGCCGGCCTGGGACCTGGACAAGGCAACAGCCTTCCTGATCGAGGGCCGCAACCGCCATTTCGACGCGGTCTGCGTGGACGCGCTGCTTGGCCAGTGGGATCAGGTACTGGGCATTCGCGCACGCTTTCAGGACGACACCTGAACCATGGATGACGCACTGACTCCGGGCGGCGGGCGTCTGCTGCAGCGCATCGCGGGACTGTTTGCTCTGGTGTTCTGCATCAGCGTCGTGGGCAATGCCCTCTACACCGCGCACAAACAGTCCCAACACACACTGGAGCAGTTACACCGCAATGCGCTGGCCGAAACACGCGTGATCGGCGAAAGGATCCATCAGGCCACCCGTCTCGATCAGGACAACCTGCGGCGGCTGCTGCCCGGCGACACCCGCCTGCAGGGCGCGGCACTGATCAGCAAGGATGGCGCCACGCTGGCGGCATTCAGGCATGACGCCGGACCCGGCTGGGTGCAAACCGCTCCGATCCAGTTCGAAGCGCCACCGGCGACACCGCAACCGGAAGTCCGTACCGTGTCGGTCAGCGAAAGCCGACCTGGCGATGGCACTCAGACGCGCGTTGTCAGCTGGGTTCCGCTGGCCGGCGAAGGAGAGCTGCGCTGGCTGCGCACCGAAACCGACAGCGCTGAAGCGCGCGAGGTGTGGCAGCACATTCTGGCCGACAGCCTGCTGCATGGCCTGATCGCCATGCTGATCGGCATCGTTGCCCTGCACGTCCTGCTGCGCCGCCCGCTGGCCGCATTGCAGCAGTGCACCGATTTTGCCGAGCGACTCGACCGTTCGACGGGCGAAACCCTGCCGGCAGGCACCGGTTCGCTCGAAACCGACCGGTTGGCGCAGGCGCTGAACTGGGCATCGCTGAGCCTGTACGATCAGCGCAGCGCGCTGGCCGAAAGCGAGGCGCACACGGGCGCAATCATGACTGCCGCGATTGACGCGGTCATTACCTTCGACACCTTCGGCAACGTCATCGAGTACAACCCGGCGGCCGAACGCATGCTGGGCTGGACGCTGACCGAGGCAATGCAACGGCCGGTGATCGAACTGCTGGTCACGCGCAGCGAGCGCGCACGGGACGAGACGGATCTGGTGCAGTGGCTGGGCCGGCGCTTCGATGCAGTCATCGGACACCACCTTCAACTCGATCTGTGCCGCAGGGACGGCAGCCTGTTTCCGGCCGAACTGGCGATCACCGCGTCACAGATGAAGGGGCGCACGCTGTTCACCGCTTTCGTGTCCGACATCAGCGAACGCAAGGCGATACAGGAACAGATCCTGCACGCACGCGACGCCGCCGAGGCAGCCAACCGCGCCAAGAGCGACTTTCTCGCAAACATGAGCCACGAAATCCGCACGCCGATGAACGCCATCATGGGCATGACGGCACTGGCGCTCGACACCGACCTGACCGCCGAACAGCGCGAATACCTCGACCTGGTGAAACAGTCCTCGGACGCATTGCTGACGCTGATCGACGACATCCTCGACTTTTCGAAGATCGAAGCCGGCCATCTGGACTTCGAACAGATACCGTTCAGCCTGCGCGACGTCATCGGTGGCGTCGTGCGCACGCTGCGACCAAAGCCCGACAAACCGGTGGAGCTGCGCTGCCACATCGATCCTGCGGTGGCGGACGCGATGCTGGGAGACCCGATGCGGCTGCGTCAGGTACTCACCAACCTGCTGTCGAACGCGCTGAAGTTCACCGAACGCGGACACGTTGACGTCTCCGTCACGCTGGACGAGCTGACGCCCGAGGCCCAGGGCCTGCGCTTTGCCGTACGCGATACCGGCATCGGCATTCCGCTCGACAAGCAGACGCTGATCTTCGACGCTTTCTCGCAGGCCGATACCTCGACCACGCGCAAGTTCGGCGGTACCGGCCTCGGGCTGGCCATCTGCACGCGCCTGGTGCAGTACATGAACGGAACGATCAGCGTCACAAGTACGCCCGGCGAAGGTTCGACCTTCCATTTCACCGCCCGCTTCCCGCGTGCCGTCGGCAGCGATCTGGCGCAAGCCGACACGCGCTCGCTTGACAACATGTCAGTGCTGGTGATCGAACCGGACGCAGCAGCGCGCGAGGATCTGGCGACCAGGCTGGCACACTGGCATGTGGTACCAAAGCTGTGCGCCGACCTCGACGCCGGCATCGGCGCCATCGTGTCGGCGGAAACCGAGGCACGCTGCTTCCAGGCACTGCTGGTCGACCTGGACATCGCCCGTCGTGACGAATGGGCGCTGGTGCAGACGCTGGGTGGCGAATACAGCCCGGAGCTTCCCATCATCGTGCTGCATGACGGCGCAGCGCCCGAGATGCAGACCGTGCCGATCGGCGTGAACAGCCTGATCGCACGACCGGTTCAGTCAGCACAGCTGCTCGACGCATTGATGGCCGCGCTCGGCATGCGCCCCGCTACGTCCGCCGGAACGCCGTCCGATACGCAGGTCCCGCTGCGCAACAACCGACCGCTGAACATCCTGCTGGCCGAAGACAACCCGATCAACCAGACGCTCGCGCTGCGTGTGCTGGAACGGCTCGGCCATCACGTCGAACTGGCCAGCAATGGCGTCGAGGCCGTGGCGCTGGCAGCCCGGCAGCGCTTCGATGTGATCCTGATGGATGTGCAGATGCCGCAGATGGGCGGCTTCGAGGCGACGCGGCACATCCGCACCCAGGACGGCCGGCGGCACACGCCCATCGTCGCGATGACCGCACACGCGATGGCCGGCGACCGCGAAAAATGTGTCGAAGCGGGCATGGACGGCTATGTATCGAAACCGGTGCAGGTACCGGCTCTACTGCGCGCACTGGACGAGGCACTCGGTCCGTCCGCTGCACCAACGGCCAGCTGCCCGCCCGACACGCCAGCGGCCGAGACAAGGTTCGACCGCCAGTTCATGCTCGGCAACCTCGGCGGCGACGAGGCGCTGATGCACGACATCATCACGTTGTTCCTGCGCGACTACCGCAGCACACTGGACGCGCTGGTGCAGGCCTTTGCCGGCGGCACGCGGGAAGAACTGGCGATGCAGGCGCACACGCTGAAGGGAATCGTGCGCAACTTCGGCGCCAGCCGGGGCGCCGAAGTTGCCGCGCACCTGGAACGCGGGGGCGGCGGCGCACCGGCGGAAGACCCGCAGTGCGCCGCATGGGTGGAGCAGCTGGTCGACGAGACCGAAGCGCTGGCGACCGAGCTGCGTGCCGCGCAGCAGGCGGCGCGCAAGGTCGCCTGAGCAATACCTGCGGTCAGCTGGCGCCCGATGTGCCGCGCTGGATGAATTCGATCTTGTAGCCGTCCGGATCCTCGACGAAAGCAATGACGGTCGTGCCGTGCTTCATCGGACCGGCCTCGCGCACCACGCGACCACCCAGTGCCCGGACCTGATCACAGGTCGCGTAGGCGTCATCGACTTCCAGCGCGATGTGGCCGTAAGCGTTTCCCATCTCGTAGGCGTCGGTGTCCCAGTTGTGCGTCAGTTCCAGCACGGCCCCTTCCGATTCGTCCTGATAGCCGATGAAGGCGAGCGTGAACTTGCCGTCCGGATAGTCCTGCCGGCGCAGAAGGCGCATGCCAAGAACCTTGGTGTAGAACTCGATCGACCGGTCGAGCTGGCCGACGCGCAGCATGGTGTGCAGGATTCTCACGGTGTGACCTCGCAGTTTGGTGGGTTCAGTGGGCGACGATGCGGCCCGGATGCTGGGTACGCAACTCGCGTCGCGCGGCTTCGAAGCCGGGCAGGATCAGCGCCACGGTATCCCAGAAGGCGCGCGAGTGATTCAGTTCCTTCAGGTGCGCCAGCTCGTGTGCAATCACGTAGTCGATCATCGCCGTCGAGAAATGGATCAGTCGCCAGTTGAGCCGGATCACGCCCTGCGCAGTGCAGGTACCCCATAGCGTGTTGGCGGAACTGAGCATGACGCGAGACGGCGACACGCCGATGCGCTCGCCCAGTTCGGTCGCGCGTTGCGTGAAGCGCGCAAGCGCCTCGCGCTGCAGGAAGGCACATACCGCATCGCGCACGCGGTCGTGGTCGGCATCGGCCGGCAGAGGAAGGCGCAGCATGTCATCGTCGATCATCGGCCGCGCGCAGGTGTCGCCAAGGCGCAGCGTCACGTGGCCGCCCAGCCAGGGCAGTCGGGCACCGTCGCGCCAGTCGGTGCGCACCGGCGCACGGCGCGCGCGCACTTCGCCCAGCTTGGTGAAGATCCAGCGCTGCTTCTCGCGCAACGCCTCCTCGATCTGCGGCAGCGTCACCCAATGCGGCGCGGTGACGCGCAGCCCCGATTCGCCGATCGAAAAACCGATCGAGCGGCGACGCGAACGACGCAGCGCGTACTCGACGATCTGCTGCCCAAGCACGATGTGACGCCCACGCAGCGGCGGCGGCGCGGTGTGTTCCGGCGTATCGAGGGCCAACTCAAGCTGCTGCGGACAGGTGTTCGGCTTCATAGTGATGCGGAAAAAGTCGACGCATTTCACTTTCGATCCAGACCTGAGCGTGCCCGTTGATCTGTTCGGTCGTCAAGCCCTGTGTCGCGATCGGGGGGCCGATGCTCACGACGATCTCGCCCGGATACTTCAGGAAGGCGTTGCGCTTCCAGTAGTCCCCCGCGTTGTGCGCGATCGGCACCACGGGCGCACCGGTCACCTGCGCAAGCCTTGCGCCGCCGGCCTTGTAGCGCCGCGTCTCGCCCGGCGACATGCGCGTGCCCTCGGGAAACACGGTCACCCAGAACCCCTGTTCGAGCAGCACGCGGCCCTGCTCTTCCACCTGCACCAGCGCATCGCGCCCGGCCGACCGGTCGATGGCGATGCTCGGCATGCAGGCCAGCCCCCAGCCGAAGAACGGAATGCGCAGCAACTCCTTCTTCAGCACGAAGGCGACCGGCGGCAGTATCCGTTGCAAGCTCATCGTTTCCCAGGCGGACTGGTGCTTGCACAGCACCACGGCGCTGCGCGACGGCAGGTTTTCGGTGCCGATCACGCGATAGTGCAGGCCGACCACATGGTGCAGCGCGAACATCGCCAGGCGCGTCCACCCGCCGATGATGCGGTAGCGCACGTGCGGCGGCAGCGGCCGCACGAGAATGGCGAGCATCGCAAACGGCGGCGTGATCAGGATGAGCACAGCGAAGAACAGGCATGAACGCAGGAAGGTCATCAGTCGGCAGTCACCGTAAATGCGCGCACCATGGCGGCCAGGTTGTCATAGATCCGGGCGCCGCGTGACAGTGCCGGATCGGCTTCGGTCTTGGTGCCCTTGCCGGTACGCACCAGCACAGGTTGCGCGCCAGCCGCATCGGCTGCCTGCAGGTCGCGCAGGCTGTCGCCGACCACCGGCACGTCGGCCAGATCCACGTTGAAGCGACTCGCAATCTCCAGCAGCATGCCCGGCTTGGGCTTGCGGCAGGCGCACTTCGAATCGGCCGCGTGCGGACAGAAGAAGATGGCGTCGATGCGCCCGCCGGTCTGGGCAAGCGAGCGGTGCATCTTGTCGTGGATCGCAGCAAGGGTGTCCATGTCGAACAGACCGCGACCGACGCCCGACTGGTTGGTCGCCACCACGACGCGCCAGCCGAACTGGTTCAGCAGCGCGATCGCTTCGAGCGACCCTTCTATCGGTCGCCACTCCTGCGGCGACTTGATGAACTGGTCGGAGTCGTAATTGATGACGCCGTCGCGGTCGAGGATGATCAGTTTCATCCGTCAGTCTTTCAATTCCAGCCGCGAAATATCCGCCACTGCATTCATCGCCGCGGCCAGCTGACCGAGCAGCGCCAGCCGGTTGGCACGCACGGTCGCATCGTCGGCGTTCACCATGACATCGTCGAAAAAGCGGTCGACCGGCCCGCGCAGCATGGCAAGGGCGCTCAATGCGCCAGCGTAGTTGCCACGTTCGATATGCTGATGCGCCATCATGTTTGCGGTGCTCAGCGCGTGGTTCAGTTCGACCTCCGCCTCTTCCGCGAACAGCGCGGGATCGATGACGTCGCCGACTTCACTTGCCTTCTTCAGGATGTTCACGATGCGCTTGTTGGCCGCAGCAAGCGACTGCGCCTCGGCCAGTTCGGAGAACGCGACCACGGCCGCGAGCTTGGCCGGCACCAGATCGATGCGCACAGGCCCGAGCGCCAGCACGGCGTCGATCGCGCGCGCCTCGGAGCCGCCGTCCTTGAGCAGGTTGCGCAGGCGCTCCTGCATGAAATCGTGCAGTTGTGCGGCGAACCCCGCGGTTTCGCCGGCACCGATCTGGCCGGCGCGGAAACCGCCGGCAGCGATCTGTACCAGCTGACCGAGATCGAGCGGCAGCGATGCTTCCATCAGGATGCGCAGCACGCCGAGTGCGGCGCGTCGCAGCGCGAACGGATCCTTGTCGCCGGTCGGAATCTGGCCGATGCCGAAGAAGCCGACCAGCGCGTCGATCTTGTCGGCCAGCGATACCGCGCAGGCGACATCGCCCTGCGGCAGCGCATCGCCGGCAAAGCGCGGGCGATAGTGCTGCTCGACCGCCGCTGCCACCGTATCGGTCTCGCCGTCATGCTGCGCGTAGTAGCGCCCCATGACCCCCTGCAGCTCCGGAAACTCGCCCACCATGTCGGTCATCAGGTCGGCCTTGGCGAGCAATGCCGCGCGCGCCGTCGCCAGCACATCTGCATCGAGCAGATGCGCGATTTCCGTCGCCAGCCGCTGGATGCGCATGACGCGGTCGAACTGGCTGCCGAGGCGGTTGTGATAGACCACCGATTCCATCTTCGTGATGCGTCCGGCCAGCGGCGTCTTCTTGTCCTGCTCGAAGAAGAAGCGCGCATCGGACAGGCGGGCACGCACCACGCGTTCGTTGCCGGACACGATGTTGTACGCATCGGCCACCTGCATGTTCGACACGACGAGAAAGCGGTTGAGCAGCTTTCCCGAGGCGTCGAGCAGCGGGAAGTACTTCTGGTTGGCCTTCATCGTCAGGATGAGGCACTCCTGCGGCACGGCCAGAAATTCCGGTTCGAACTGCGCGACATACACGACCGGGAATTCGACCAGCGCCGTCACTTCGTCGACCAGCGCAGCGTCGTCGACGTGGTGCACGCCCTCGCCCAGCGCGGTGCAGGCCTGGGCCAGCTTCTGCGTGATGAGCGCGCGGCGCGCCTCGAATGAGGCCATGACCGAACCGCGCTCGTACAGTGTGCGGGCGTACTCGTCAGCGCTGGCCAGCGTCACCTCGCCCTCGCCCATGAAGCGGTGACCGCGGGTGCTGCGGCCCGACGCATGCCCGAACGCCATGCCCGGCACGATGCGATCGCCATGCAGCATGACCAGCCCGTGCACCGGGCGCACGAACTGGAAGTCGCAGTCGGACCAGCGCATCAGCTTCGGAATCGGCAGCTTCTTCAAGGCGTCGAGCACGATGCCGGCGAGCACGTCATCGAGTGCAGCGCCTGAAACTGTCATCGCGTAGAACAACGTTTCGCTCTTGCCATCCATCCGGCGCGTGAACTGCGGCAGCGCCTCGGCCGGGATGTTTTTCGCCTGCAGCTTCTTCAGCAATGCCGGCGTAGGTTTGCCATCGGCGTCGAGCGCGACGGCAACCGGCATCAGCTTTTCGTCGACCACGGCATCGGGCGCGCGGTCGGTCACGTTCTGCACTGTGAGGGCAAGGCGGCGCGGACTGGCATAGCGGTCCATGCGTGCATCGGCGGCGACCAGCTTGCGCTCGACCAGCGCCTTGAACACACCGTCGGCGAACACTTCGCCCAGTCTCGACAAGGCTTTCGGCGGCAACTCTTCGGTCAGCAGTTCGACCAGTAATGTGGCGTGCATAGTCAGTCCAGAATCAGCCGCCGTGACCGGCGGTGTCGAAGCAATCGGTGATCAGGCGGCGCGCAGCGCTTCGATGCGGCCGCACTCTTCTTCGCCCAGCAGCGCGCGCAGGCGCGGGCTCGTCAGGTCGGCCATCGGAAAGCCGCGCTGCTCGCGCGACGCGTAGTAGGCCTGCGCCACCAGTCGCGCCAGCGCGCGTACACGACCGATGTAGGCAGCGCGCTCGGTGACCGAAATCGCGCCGCGCGCATCGAGCAGGTTGAAGCTGTGCGAGGCCTTCATGACCATTTCGTAGCCGGGCAGCGGCAGGCCGACTTCGATCAGGCGCTTCGCTTCCGACTCGTAGTCACCAAATTGCCTGAACAGCCACTCGACGTTGGAATGTTCGAAGTTGTAGGTCGACTGCTCGACCTCGTTCTGGTGATAGACGTCACCGTAGCGGATGCCCGGCGCCCACACCAGGTCATACACGTTCTCGACGCCCTGCAGATACATCGCGAGGCGCTCCGCGCCGTACGTGATTTCACCGAGCACCGGCTTGCAGGGGATCGAACCGACCTCCTGGAAGTAGGTGAATTGCGTCACCTCCATGCCGTCCAGCCACACTTCCCAGCCCAGACCCCAGGCGCCGAGCGTCGGCGACTCCCAGTCGTCCTCGACGAAGCGGATGTCGTGCTGTGACGGATCAAGACCCAGCGCGCGCAGGCTGTCGATGTACAGCTCCTGGATATTCGGCGGCGACGGCTTCAGCGCGACCTGGAACTGGTAGTAGTGCTGCAGCCGGTTCGGGTTCTCGCCGTAGCGGCCATCCTTCGGGCGGCGCGACGGCTGCACGTAGGCGGCGCGCCAGGGCTCGGGGCCGATGGCGCGCAGGAAGGTGGCGGTGTGGAAGGTGCCGGCACCGACCTCGATGTCATAGGGCTGCAGCAGGGCGCAGTTCTGGTCGCCCCAGAAGCGGGACAGACGCAGCAGGACTTCCTGGAATGTGGGTGCGGCGGACATGGGCACTGAACGAATCGGAAAGCGCGGATTCTACCGGCTCGCCTTGCGCCGCACCATCGCCGCCCCGATAAGCAGCAGCGCGCCGATCACCACCGGCGCGTTACCCCAGCGCATGAAGGGCGTCAGGCCCTGATGGCCGGACAGTTCGACACGCAGTCCGGCACGTTCAAAAGGTGGCAGCGCGGCGATGATGCGACCGTCGGCACCGATCGCTGCCGTCATGCCGGTATTGGTGGCGCGCAGCATCGGCCGGCCCATTTCCAGCGCACGCAGCTGCGCGATCTGCAGATGCTGTGGCTGCGCCAGCGAATCGCCGAACCAGGCCGTGTTCGACACATTGACCAGCAGCGTCGCATCGCGCGCAGCGGCGATCAGTTCTTCGCCGAACACGTCTTCGTAGCAAATGTTCACCGCGACCTTCTCGCCGGCCAGATCGAGCGGTGGCTGCACCGCCGCACCGCGGCCGAAGTCGGACATCGGAATGGACAGCAGCGACAGCGTCCACGCGAACAGCGGCGGCGTGAATTCACCGAACGCCACCAGATGCGACTTGCTGTAGCGCGCATCGTCACGTCCCAGCGCGACCGCACTGTTGAAGTAACGGGCGGTTCCGTCACCGTCGCGACCGATGGTGATTGCGCCCATCAGCACATCGACGCCGGTGCGCCGCACTTCCGCCAGCCAGGCCGGATCGATCTCGTCGTACGGCACCGGGATCGCGGTTTCCGGCAATACGACCAGATCGGCGGGCCAGGTGCGCGCGAGGTCGAGATAGGTCTGCATCGAATCGGGCAGACGTTCCGGCACCCACTTCAGGCTCTGCGGCACATTCCCTTGCAGCAGGCTCACGGTCAGCGTGCGACCCGTGGGTTCGGTCCAGCGCACGACACCGAGCAGCGCGCCACCGGCCAGCAGTGCGACCAGCGACACGATGGCCGGCCGCCAGGTCATCCGCTGCAGCACTGCCGCGGCAAGCAGGGCGGCGATCAGGGCGGCGACCCAGCCTGCGCCGTGCACACCGAACACGGGCACATACCCGGCCAGCGGGCTGGGCGGCGCGTGCGCGTAGCCGCTGGCCAGCCACGGGAAGCCGGTCAGCAGCGTGCCGCGCAACCATTCGGTCAGTGCCCACAGACCGGCAAACAGCGGCGCGTACAGCACGCGACCGGGGCGCAGCCAGCCCTGCGCGGCGCAGGCCGCCGCCGGGAACAAGGACAGGTAAACGCAGAACAGGAAGGTTGCGAGCAGTGAAATCGCCATCGGCATGCCGCCGAAGTCGTGCAGGCTCACATGCACCCAGGACACGCCACCGAGGAACCAGCCCATGCCGAACACGAAACCGGTCAGCGCGGCAGCACGCGGATGGCAGCGGTCGATCAGCCACAGCAGCGTGGCCAGCGACAGCAGCGGGAGCGCAAACAGGCCGAGAGGCGCGAATCCGGCAACCGCCAGCAGACCGGCCGCACCGGCTGCGGCCAGCCTGACCGCAGGCTTCATTCGACCGGCGCTGCGGCGACCGGCGTGGCCGGCTTGATGCGATCCACCATCAGCGTATGCACGCGACGACTGTCGGCGCGCAGCACGGTGAAGCGCAGATCATGCAGCTGGATGACTTCGCCGCGTTTGGGCAGACGGCCGAGCTGGTGGATGACCAGACCGCCGACCGTATCGAAGGCGTCGTCTTCGAACCCGGTCGCGAATACCTCGTTGAAATCCTCGATCTCGGTCGCCGCCTTGACGCGATAGCGCCCGGCCTGGTCGATCCGGATGTTGT
This sequence comes from Methyloversatilis sp., assembly GCF_030698125.1. Lineage (GTDB taxonomy): Bacteria > Pseudomonadota > Gammaproteobacteria > Burkholderiales > Rhodocyclaceae > Methyloversatilis. Next base: position 40,826 of record NZ_JAUYNV010000053.1, on the reverse strand, counting down.
CGGCCGATTCGTCGAAGTCGTACTCGTCCTCGATGTCGCCGACGATCTGTTCCAGCACGTCCTCGATCGTCACCAGACCCGCCACACCGCCGTATTCGTCGACGACGATGGCCATGTGGTTGCGGCTGGCGCGGAACTCGCGCAGCAGCACGTTGAGCCGCTTCGATTCGGGGATGAACACGGCCGGGCGCAGCATGTCGCGCAGGCTGTCGTCGTGGCCGGACACCAGCCGAAGCAGATCCTTGGCGAGCAGGATGCCGATGACGTCATCGCGGTTGTCGCCAATGACCGGAAAACGCGAGTGCGCGGTGCGCAGCGCGGTATCGACGATCTTTTCAAGCGGGTCTTCGATGTCGACGCAATCCATCTGGGCACGCGGGATCATCACGTCGCGCACCGGCATGTCTGACACCTGGAGTGCGCCTTCGATGATCGACAGGGCGTCCGCGTCGAGCAGATTGCGTTCGAAGGCGGAGTGCAGCAGCGCCAGCAACTGGTCCCGGTCTTCCGGTTCGCGCATCAGAAGATGGCTCAGCCGTTCAAGAAAACCCGGGCGATGCGGGGCAGAAGGACTACTGTCCATGCGGGGTGAAGGAAACGAACACGGCACAAGTGTAACCCGAGCCGCGTGCAGGTTTCGAGTCAGGCGTGCATCACAGGCCGCGAGCGCAGCGGCGCATGCCCGGTTTCAGCTGTCGTCGGCGTACGGATCGGGCAGACCCAGCCCGGCCAGGATGCGGCGCTCCTCGGCCTCCATCGCCTCGGCATCGGCGTCCGACGTTTCGTGGTCCCGGCCCTGCAGATGCAGCGTGCCGTGCACGATCAGGTGGGCCGCATGCTGCGCGAACGGCTTGCGCTGTGCGCTTGCCTCGGTCGCAAGAACCGGCTGGCAGATGACCAGATCGCCCGCCAGATGCGCGCCCTGCTCGTACGGGAACGACAGCACATTGGTCGCGTAGTCACGGCCGCGATAGTCGAGATTGAGCGCCCGGCCTTCATCGGCGTCGACGAAACGCACCGTGATGTCGGCACGCAGCACGACCTCCGGGTCGACTGCGGCGCGCACCCAGCGCAGCACATCGGCACGCAGCGGACATCCTTCGCGCACGCAGGCGTACTGCACCGACAGGTTCAGCCGCATCAGCCGCGCGGTCCCCGGCGCATGGCTTCTTCGGCGTCGCGCTGCGCATCGAATCGTTCGTAGGCCGACACGATGCGCGCTACCAGCGGATGGCGCACGACGTCCTCGGCAAGGAATTCGGTCGTGGCGATGCCGCGCACGTCGTGCAGCACCTTGCGCGCTTCGCCCAGCCCGCTCTTGTGGCCACGCGGCAGGTCGATCTGCGTCAGGTCGCCGGTGATGACCGCCTTGGAGCCGATGCCCATGCGGGTCAGGAACATCTTCATCTGTTCCGGCGTGGTGTTCTGCGCCTCGTCGAGAATGATGAAGGCGTTGTTCAGCGTGCGGCCGCGCATATAGGCCAGCGGGGCGATCTCGATCACCTGCCGTTCGAAGGCGCGCGCGACGCGCTCGAAACCCATCAATTCATAAAGCGCGTCGTACAGCGGCCGCAGATACGGGTCGACCTTCTGCGCCAGATCGCCGGGCAGGAAACCGAGCCGCTCGCCGGCTTCGACCGCCGGGCGGGTCAGCACGATGCGCGCGACCGTTTCGCGTTCCAGTGCGTCAACGGCGCTGGCCACCGCCAGATAGGTCTTGCCGGTGCCGGCCGGACCGATGCCGAACGTGATGTCGTGTTCCTGTATCTGCTTCAGGTACTGCGCCTGACGCGGCGTGCGGCTGTGCAGGTTGCTCTTGCGCGTCAGCAGCGTCGGCGCCCCGGGTTCCGGCAGTCCGCGGTTCGACAGTTCGATCAGGCCGAGCTGGATGGCATCCACGCTCAGGTGATCCTTGGCGACGCTGTAGAAGTGGCGCAGCGCCACGGCCGCGCGCTGCGACTGCACCGGATCGCCGCTGACGCGGAAGCTTTCGCCACGGCGGGCGATTTCGACGTCGTAGGCGGTTTCGAGCTGGCGCAGGTTTTCGTCCAGCACGCCACACAGATTGGCCAGCCGGGTGTTGTCCAGCGGTTCGAGCAACAATTCGAGCGGTCTGGTTTTCAAGCGCCGACCGCCTCTCGCGTGAGCACCGCGCCACGCAGGCTGTGCGGCAGCGCCGATTCGATGCGCACGTCGATGAAGGTGCCGATGAGCCGTGCCGGACCGGCGAAATTGACGACACGGTTGTTGTCGGTGCGGCCGGCCAGCTCACTGGCGTCCTTGCGCGACTCACCCTCGACCAGAATGCGCTGGACCGTGCCGACCATGGCCTGGCTGATGGCCTGCGTGTGTTCCTCGATGCGCTTCTGCAGCCGCGCAAGTCGCGCCTGCTTGACGTCTGCCGGTGTGTCGTCCGCCATGTCGGCGGCCGGCGTGCCGGGCCGTGCGCTGTAGACGAAGCTGAAGCTGTTGTCGAAACCGACGTCGTCGATCAGCTTCATCGTCTTTTCGAAGTCGTCGTCGGTTTCACCCGGAAAGCCGATGATGAAATCGGAACTGAGCGACAGATCGGGACGCGCTGCGCGCAGCCTGCGCACCACCGCCTTGTACTCGAGCACCGTGTAGCCGCGCTTCATCGCCGCGAGGATGCGGTCGGAACCGCTCTGCACCGGCAGGTGCAGCTGCGACACCAGCTTGGGCAGGCGCGCGTAGGCGTCGATCACCCGCTGCGTCATTTCGCGCGGGTGCGAGGTCGTATAGCGGATGCGCTCGATGCCGGGCAGGTCATGCACGCATTCGAGCAGGAAGGCGAAGTCGCCGATGTCGTCCGAGCCGCGAGTGATCGGCGCACGCCAGGCATTGACGTTCTGGCCGAGCAAGGTCACTTCCTTGACGCCCTGCCCGACCAGGGTCGCCACCTCGGTCAGGATGTCGTCCAGCGGGCGCGACACTTCCTCGCCGCGCGTGTAGGGCACGACGCAGAACGTGCAGTACTTCGAACAGCCTTCCATGATGGACACGAAGGCGGTGGCGCCGTCGACGCGCGCCGGTGGCATGTGGTCAAACTTCTCGATCTCGGGAAAACTGATGTCCACCTGCGGCCGGCCGCTCTCGCGCCGCTTCGCGATCAGGTCGGGCAGACGGTGCAGGGTTTGCGGGCCGAACACGAAGTCCACATAGGGCGCGCGCTCGACGATGGCAGCCCCCTCCTGACTGGCGACGCAGCCGCCGACGCCGATCAGCAGGCGCGGATTGTCCTTCTTCAGGTGCTTGACCCGCCCGAGGTCATGAAACACCTTCTCCTGCGCCTTTTCACGCACCGAGCAAGTGTTGAACAGGATCACGTCAGCCTCTTCGGGGCGATCGGTCGGCGTCAGGCCCTCGGACTCGCCGAGCACGTCGGCCATCTTGTCCGAGTCGTACTCGTTCATCTGGCAGCCAAAGGTCTTGATGTAAATCTTGCGGCTCATCGGGGCGAACTCATCCGGATCGTCATGCTTGTTTTACTGTTTGGGGGCCGGCAGGTCGATCTCGTCCGGCGACAGGATCCACACGCGGTACAGGTCGCCATTGGCGTCCAGCTTGTACCGCACGACCTGTTCGGACGTGATCATGACCGGCAGCATGATGCGGTTATCGGTCGAACGTATGTGGGCACCGGGCGCCAGCCGGAAAACATGCTTGCCCATTTCGACCAGTCCGTCCTGCGGCGGCTGCATCTTCGCCTTGATTGCGTCGGGCGGAATCGCGCGCAACTGGGCCAGGGCGAACGCCGGGCAGCACATCAACAGAAACAGGGCAGTCGCAATGCGCATCGGCGGTTTGTCAGGGCGGTGACTGATCACAGATTGTAGCGTGCGCCCGGGTACAACCCCAACGATGAACCTTCGCAGTCACCGCGCTGGTGACCCGTTACATATTGCGACGCAATGAACGTAATCAAGCGTTAGCACTCAATAGCGAGGAGTGCTAATCTTGCACGCAAGAGAGGAATGCAACATGACCCATGCTTTGATTGTTCCGAATCTGCCGGTGGCTGGCGCCCTCGGCAACATCGACAGCTACATCCAGGCTGCGAACCGCGTACCTTTGCTCACCGAAGCGCAGGAGCAGGCGCTGGCCCGGCGTTTCCGCGACGAGGAAGATCTCGAATCCGCGCGCGCGCTCGTGATGTCGCACCTGCGTCTGGTGATTGCCATCGCGCGCGGCTATCTGGGCTACGGCCTGCCGCACGCAGACCTGATCCAGGAAGGCAATATCGGCCTGATGAAGGCCGTGAAGCGCTTCGATCCCGATCGCGGCGTGCGCCTGGTGTCGTTCGCGATCCACTGGATCAAGGCTGAAATACACGAATACATCCTGCGCAACTGGCGTCTCGTGAAGGTGGCGACGACCAAGGCTCAGCGCAAGCTGTTTTTCAACCTGCGTAGCTTGAAGCACAGCAGCAACACGCTGAATCCGGCGGAAGTCCGCGAAGTGGCGAAAACGCTGGGCGTCAAGCCGGAAGACGTCGTCGAGATGGAAACCCGTCTGGCCGGACAGGACATCGCGCTCGAAGGCAACACCGACGACGACGACCGCGACAGCGCCCGCATGGCGCCGATCAGCTGGCTGACCGACAGCGCGGCCGAACCGCTCGAAGTGATGGAAGCGGCGCAGGACGTGCGTCTGCGCGAAGAAGGCCTGCAGTCGGCACTGGCCGCGCTCGACGACCGCAGCCGCACCATCGTGCAGCGCCGCTGGCTGGCGCAGGAAGGTGAATCAGCCACGCTGCATGAACTGGCCGACGAGTACGGCGTATCGGCCGAACGCATCCGCCAGATCGAAGCGAAGGCCATGCAGAAAATGAAAGCCACCATGCACCGTGCGCTAGGCGTGGCCGCCTGACCCGAACGACGGCCGCGATCTTTCGGCCGGACAAAAAAAAGCGACCTTCGGGTCGCTTTTTTTGTCAGCCGGCTGCGAGCAGAGCCTTCAGGTCCTGGGCAATATTGTCAGCCGTCTCGCCGTGACGGATGAACAGTCGCAGCCTGCCCTGCGCATCATGGACGTAGGTCCCGGCAGAATGATCCATCGTGTACTGGCCTTCGGTACTGCCGGCGACCTTCTGGTAGAAAATCTTGTATTCCTTGGCCGTGGCGGCAGTCGCCGCGGCATCGCCGCGCAGACCGACGAAGGAGGGGTCGAATTTCGGCACATAGCCGGCGAGCAGTTCGGCCGTGTCGCGCTCCGGGTCGACCGTGATGAACAGCACCTGCACTTTTGCCGCATCCGGCCCGAGCTGCTCGAGCGCCAGCTTCATGGTGGACAGGCTGGTCGGGCACACATCGGGGCAATGCGTGAATCCGAAGAACAGCGTGACCAGCTTGCCCTTGTAATCAGCGAGCGTTCGCTGCTGGCCGGTGTGGTCGGTCAGCGTGAAACCCCTGCCGTATTCGGCACCGGTCACGTCGATGCTGCGATAACTGGGGCCCGACGGACTACAGCCCGACAGCGCAATAGCGAACAGCGCAGTCGCGAAAAAGCGGCGGTTCATAGCGGGATGTAGTGGTCGACCAGCAGCGCGGCAAACAGCAGGGACAAGTGCCAGAGTGAAAAGCGGAACGTGCGCTTGGCGAGGTCATCGGAGTAATTACGCATCAGGCGCCAGGCGTAGGCAATGAAAATACCCCCCAGCACGACGGCCGCCGCGAGGTAGATCCAGCCACTCATGCGCGAGGCGAATGGCAACAGGGTGACCGCGAACAGGATCAGGGTGTACAGAAACACCTGCAGCCGGGTGTATTCGGAGCCATGCGTCACCGGCAGCATCGGCAGACCTGCCTTGGCATACTCCTGCGTGCGGTAGAGCGCCAGAGCCCAGAAATGCGGCGGGGTCCACGCAAAAATGATCAGGAACAGCAGCAGTGCATCGGAAGACACTTCACCGGTCACCGCGGCCCAGCCCAGCACCGGCGGCATCGCGCCGGAGGCGCCGCCGATCACGATGTTCTGCGGTGTCGCCGGTTTCAGTATGACCGTGTAGATGATGGCGTAGCCGATGAAGGTCGCCAGCGTGAGCCACATGGTCAGCGGATTGACCCAGTGGTAAAGCAGGGTGAGGCCGACTCCGCCAACCACACCCGAGAACACCAGCGTTTCGAGCGAGTTCACTTCACCGCGCGGCAACGGACGTGCCCTCGTGCGCGCCATCACGGCGTCGATCTTCTGTTCCACCAGGCAGTTGATCGCAGCGGCGGCGCCCGCCACCAGCCCTATTCCCACGGTGGCGGCCAGCACCACACCCATCGGCGGCAGGCCTTGCGGCACCGCGAGAAACATGCCGATCACCGCGCAGAAAACGATGAGCTGGACAACGCGCGGTTTGGTCAGCTGCAGGTAATTGGCCAGCCTCAGCGACAGGGGCGGTAGGTCAAGCCGCATGGCTTTCATGGAGCACTCCGGGATAGCGTTGCTGCGCAGCGGCGCGAAGGCGGTAGTTTATCAGCACCATCACGATCACCAGCGCCGCAGCGCCGCCATTGTGTGCAGCAGCCAGCGGAAGCGGCAGACTGAACCAGACATTGGCCAGGCCGAGCAACACCTGCAGCACCAGAATCGCCAGCAGTGCAGCCGACAGCGCTGCATGACCAGCCCTGCGCAAGCCGAACGCGAGGGCCACCAGAACAAGTGTCGCAATGACGGCGCCGACCCGATGCATCCAGTGGATCGCCGTCAGCGCTTCGATGGTCAGCGTTTCGCCATCTGCCCCGACGCCCAGTTCGCGGATGACGTGGAAGCCGTTGGCGATATCCATCTCCGGCACCCAGGCGCCGCGGCAGGTCGGCAGATCGGAACAGGCGAGCGCAGCGTAATTCGTGCTGACCCAGCCACCCAGCGTGATCTGCGCTGCGAGCACCACGAAGGCCGACATGGCGAACAGGCGCAGCGCCGGACTGACGGTAATGCGGGATGGCGCGAGCGTGCGCGCGTACAGGCAGACCAGCAGCGCGAGCACGGTCAGGCCGCCGATCAGATGACCGGTGACGATGGCCGGTTTGAGCAGCATGGTGACCGTCCACTTGCCGAACATCGCCTGCAGGCCGACCACGCCTATGAGGGCCGTCGCCAGCCAGGGCGACGCCGCAGGATCGCGCCGGTTGCGCCACGCGAGTGCGGCGATGCCGACGATGCACAGGCCGACGATGCCCGCAAAATAGCGGTGGATCATTTCCTTCCAGGCCTTGGCAAAGGTCACAGGACCGTGCGGATCGGCTTCCTGCGCAGCGGATATGTGATCGGACGCCTGGGTTACGGTGGCGTGGCCATAACAGCCAGGCCAGTCCGGACAACCCAGCCCCGCGTCGGACAGTCGCACATAGGCGCCGAGCACGATCAGTACGAAGGTCATCACCAATGTGGCGATCAACAACTTGCGGTAGGTATTCATCAGCCGAGCCTCGAGTACTTCATCAGTCGTTGGAAATCCTTGATCATCTTCTTCGGGTCCGGCTCGTCCGGATAGCGCATGATCAATTGCCCGAGCGGATCGACCAGGTAGATGGCTCGTGCATGCGCCGGTTCCCGGATCAGCGCAGCCAGCGTCGCCGAGCCTTCCGCGCGCACGATGTGCATGCCTTCGATCGCCTCGACCAGCTTGGCCTGCGGCGAGGTCGCGTCATTGAGTAGCCAGACGCGTTCGATGCGGTCCTGATGTTCACCCTGAGCCTTGCGTACCTGACGGATGAAATACAGCGATTGCTCGCAGCGGGCATCGCAAGCGCCGCTGTCGGCCAGCACCAGCGTCCAGCGCCCCTTGAGACTGGAGAAATCAAAGGACTTGCCCGTGATCGACGTCAGCGCCTCTTTCGGCAGAGGCTGCGGTGACAACAGCTGCCCGTAGTTGACCGTGCTGTCGGGTCGCCACAAATAATAAAGAGCGTACGAGGCGATCAGTGGCAGCGTGCACACCAGACCGATTACAACCAGCGTCTTCTTGCCGTTCAAGACTTCTCTCCTGTTTTCTTCATCGCAGCGAACAGTCCGGACAACGCCGTGACGAGGGCGAAGGCGTACCACTGGCCGGCGTAGGCGATGTGTTTGTCGATGCCGAACTCGGGCTTCAGACGCTCGCGCGTCAGACCATCTTCGGGGCCACCATGCTGCGCGAGAATGAAGGGCGCCAGTTCCAGCGAACTGGCCCGTGCGACGCGATCAACCGTCACGTTCTGCCACACCTTGCCCTCAACCGAATCCGCCGACAATTCGACAAACCTCGACTCGGCACGCACTACGACGCCTTCGATGCGCTGCTCGCCGGGTTCGGTCAGAACAGCCGGCAGATCTTCGCGCAGGCGTCCGCTGCGTACCCAGCCACGATCGACCAGCACACAGCGACCAGCCGTCTGGCAAAGCGGCATGAATACCCCGTAACCGACCTGACCGTTGCGTACCCGGTTATCGGCGTAGATCAGTACGCTGGCCTTCCACACCCCTTCGATCGTGGCACTCGAATACTCGGGCGGAGCGACCGGCCCCCATTGGGTGACGTCGAGTGCGGGTGCGGCCTGGGCGCGTTCATAGGCAGCGAGAAGACCCTGCTTGTAGTGCGCGCGCGCGGTTTGCCATTGTGCCGCGCCGAGCGTGACCGAGATGACCAGCGCGCAGATCAGCGCAGGCCAGAATCGGATCACGAAAGTGCGGCGGGCGAAGGTGAACTGGGTCATTGCGGTGAGACGTCCGGGATACACTGGACATCTTGAAAAGGGAATCGTTTGATGCGCTATCTCGTAATTGTCGTCTTGCTGTTCATCATTGCCAGCCTGGGTTCGGCGCTGTTCTTCCTGTTCCGCGATACGGGAAACTCGAGCCGGATGATGCGCGCGCTGGCGCTGCGCGTTGGCTTGTCGATCGCGCTGTTCGTCGCACTGACGCTGAGCTACCGCTTCGGGCTCATTGAAGGAAAACTCTGAGCCCGGCTTCATGTCGCGGCCGGACGCAGCAGCGCTCGTTTCATCAAGCGGTTCAGCACCGGACCGGATCCACGAAAAAAAGCGCCGCACGATGTGCGGCGCCGAGTATTTATTTTTTAAGGGCTCTTGTTTGATACCGGCCCACTCTCCTCCTCGCTAATTCTTTTCCATCAAATCCAGTAGACCACAACAAAAAGCAGCAACCAGACGACGTCAACAAAGTGCCAGTACCAGGCAACCGCTTCGAAGCCGAAATGATTTTGTGACGTGAAATGTCCGGCAAAGACGCGGCACAGTATCACGATCAGCATCGTTGCACCAATGGTGACGTGAAAGCCGTGGAATCCGGTCAGCAGATAAAACAGCGATCCGAACACGCCGGTCGTCAGCTTGACGTTCAGGTCTGAGTAGGCGTGCGTGTATTCATACACCTGGAAACCCAGAAAGACGACGCCAAGCAGGATGGTCAGGAACAGACCGAGCTTCAGTTGTCCGCGATTGTCATGCAGCAGGCCGTGGTGCGCCCAGGTCAGGGTGGCGCCCGACGTGAGCAGCAGGAAGGTATTGAGTGCCGGTATGCCCCATGCGCCCATCGGGGTGAACGGTCCGCCGTCGTACGCCGGACCGGGGTTCGGCCAGACGTTCGTCGCCTCGGGCCACAGCAAGGCCTGATGTTCGAGCGACGCGAGATCAGGGATGGCCAGCACACGTGCGTAGAACAGCGCGCCAAAGAAGGCCGCAAAGAACATCACCTCCGAAAAGATGAACCAGCCCATGCTCCAGCGGAACGACATGCCGACGCGCTTGTTGTACAGACCACCTTCCGACTCGTGGGCAACCTTGCGGAACCAGACGAACATCATGTACAGCAGCGTCAGGATGCCGGCACCCAGTACATAAGGACCACCCTGGATCGCATTCATCGTCAGCACCGATCCCAATGCAAACAACAGCAATGCGACCGAACCGGTGATCGGGTAGGTCGACGGCGACGGCACGAAGTAATACGGAGCCTGGTGAGGCGTATTCGAACTCATTTTTTGATTTTCCTTCCCGTTATTCTTTCAGGCAATACTGATCAGAATTTTCACAACCACCAGCAACGTGATCACGAACAACGCGGCGGCCACGACGCCCGTGATGATAACTTGCACCGGCGTCAGCGACGCCGCTGCTTCGTCATGATTGCGCTTCCCCCGCACTCCGGCGAATGCAGACAATACGGTCACGACATTGCGAAAAACACTGGCCATGCTCAACCCCCTGTTCCGGCGCTGCCGTCACGCCCGGCCGCCTCGGCCGTCGCACCGGGGACCTCGAAGAAGGTGTACGAAAGCGTGATGGTGTTGATGTCCTTCGGCAGCGACGAAGATACCAGGAAGGCTACCGGCATCCGCCGTACCTCGCCCGCCGCGAGGGTCTGCTGCTTGAAGCAGAAACATTCCATTTTCTGGAAGTACTGCATCGCCGCCGACGGCGTGTAGCTCGGAATCGCCTGGCCGGTCACCGCGCTCTGTCGCGTGTTTGACACCTCATACTCGATCGTCACGACTTCACCCGGATGCACCACCATGGAACCGGTCACCGGCTTGAAATTCCACGGCAGCTTGTGCAGGTTGGCGTCGAACTCCACCGTCACGCTGCGCGAGCGGTCTACCTGCGTGTTCAGCGGCAGGCTGTTGTCCTGCTTGTTCAGGTTGTTGACGTCCAGCACCTGGCAGAGCTTTTCGTAGAACGGCACCAGCGCGTAGCCGAAACCGAACATCAGGAACGCCGACACGATCAACCGCACCAGCGTGGAGCGGTTGCGCCTGTCGGACACCGTTCCGCCCTGTTCCGGAGACGTCATTGGCCCGACAATCCGTAACGCACCACAAAGGCCACAAACACTGCAACGGCAGTCCCCGCCAGCCACACCGCAGTACGTACGTTGCGGCGGCGGAGTTCGTCATCGCTCGAGGTCACAGCGGCGCTCACTTGAAGACCGGCGGCGTTTCGAAGGTGTGATGCGGCGCCGGCGACGGCACCGTCCACTCCAGACCTTCAGCGCCATCCCACGGCTTGGCCGAAGCCTTCTCGCCACCCTTGATGCACTTGAGCACGACGACCAGGAACACCAGCTGCGACAGACCGAAGCCGAAGGCGCCGATCGACGAGATCATGTTGAATTCGGCGAACTGCAGCGAGTAGTCCGGAATCCGGCGCGGCATGCCGGCGAGGCCCAGGAAGTGCTGCACGAAGAAGGTCATGTTGAAGAACACGATGGACAGCCAGAAGTGCAGCTTGCCCAGCTTTTCGTCGTACATGTGACCCGTCCACTTCGGCAGCCAGTAGTAGGCGCCGGCGTAAGCGGAGAACAGCGCACCCGCGACCATGACGTAGTGGAAGTGCGCCACGACGTAATAGCTGTCATGCAGCTGGATGTCCACCGCGGTCATCGACAGCACCAGTCCCGAAAAACCACCCAGCGTGAAGAGGAACAGGAAACCGATCGAGAACAGCATCGGGGTTTCGAAGCTCAGCGAACCGCGCCACATGGTGGCCACCCAGTTGAACACCTTCACACCGGTCGGAATGGCGATCAGCATCGTGGCGAACATGAAGTACAGCTGCCCGGCGACCGGCATGCCCACCGTGTACATGTGGTGTGCCCACACGATGAAGGACAGGATGGCGATCGACGACGTGGCATAGACCATCGACGCGTAACCGAACAGCGGCTTGCGCGAGAAAGCGGGAATCACCTGCGACACGACACCGAAGGCCGGGATCGCGATGATGTACACCTCGGGGTGACCGAAGAACCAGAAGATGTGCTGGTACAGCACCGGGTCACCGCCACCGGCAGCGTTGAAGAAGCTGGTGCCGAAGTGACGGTCGGTCAGGATCATCGTGACTGCACCTGCCAGCACCGGCATTACCGCGATGACGAGGTAGGCCGTGATCAGCCAGGTCCAGCAGAACAGCGGCATCTTCATCAGCGTCATGCCCGGCGCGCGCATGTTGAGCAGCGTCGTCACGATGTTGATCGAACCCATGATCGACGAAATGCCGAGGATGTGGACCGCGAAGATCGCCATGTCCATGCCGATACCCATCTGCACGGTCAGCGGCGGATACAGCGTCCAGCCCGATGCAGCCGCACCACCGGGCACGAGCAGCGACGAGGTGAGCAGGATGGCAGCCGGCGGAAGCAACCAGAACGACCAGTTGTTCATGCGTGCGAACGCCATGTCGGATGCGCCGATCATCAGCGGAATCATCCAGTTCGCAAAGCCGACGAAGGCCGGCATGATTGCGCCGAACACCATGATCAGGCCATGCAGCGTGGTCATCTGGTTGAAACGGTCGGGGTCGACCACCTGCAGGCCGGGCTCGAACAGCTCGGCGCGGATGACCAGCGCCATGACGCCGCCGACGAGGAACATTGCAAAGCTGAACCACAGGTACATCGAGCCGATGTCCTTGTGGTTGGTCGTAGTCACCCAGCGCATGATGCCGGTGGGCTGATGGTGGTCATGATCGTGCGCGTGGTCGGCACCGCCCGGAATCGCAGCCATGTTGATCTCCTGAAAATCTAGAATGTTGACTGAAGGTTCGGAGACGGTCGCTTACTCGCGCGCCACCTTGATGTCCGACGGCTGGACGACTTCACCGGTGGCATTGCCCCAGCTGTTCCGGGTATACGTAATCACGGCAGCAAGCTCGGTGTCGCTCAGATGCTTGAAGGCTGCCATCGCCGTACCCGTCTTGCCGTGCAGCAGGATATCGATCTGACCGTCCTGCGGGCCGAGCACAACCTTGGACCCGACAAGCGCGGGGAAGGCGGGCGGCAGACCCTGCCCATTCGCCTGGTGACAGGCGGCGCAGTTGGCAGCGAACACCTTCTCGCCGCGCGGGGTCAGTTCTTCTACGAGGTACATCTTGTTCGGGTCGTCAGCGGCGGCCGCCATCGCCTTCTTTTTGCCGTCGACCCACACCGCGTACTCTTCCTCGGTGACGATCTTCACGACGATCGGCATGTAGCCGTGTTCCTTGCCGCACAGTTCCGCGCACTGACCGCGGTAGGTACCCGTCTTTTCGGCGCGGAACCATGTATCGCGAATGAAGCCCGGTATGGCGTCCTGCTTGACGGCAAGCGCCGGCACCCACCATGCGTGAATGACATCGTTGGCTGTCGTCAGGATGCGGATCTTCTTGCCAACCGGAACAACCAGTTCGTTATCGACTTCGAGCAGGTAGTTCTCACCCTTCGGAGCTTCATTGCGCACCTGCGGCTGCGGGGTGGAAAGCGTGCTGACGAAATTGATGCCCTCGCCCTCACCCTTCAGGTAGTCATACCCCCACTTCCACTGGTACCCAGTCACCTTGATGGTGATGTCGGCGTTCGTCGTATCACGCATCGCGAGAATGGTTTTCGTCGCGGGCCATGCCATGCCGAGCAGGATGAAAACCGGAACGATGGTCCAGAGTATTTCGACCGTCGTGCTTTCGTGGAAGGTTGCCGCCTTGTAACCGGCGGATTTGCGGTGCACAAACACCGACCAGAACATCACTCCGAAAACGGCGACGAAAATGACGCCACAAACGATGGTCATCAGCAGATGCAGGTCGTAGACGTCGCGACCGAGCGCCGTGATCGGCTCCTGCAGGTTCAGTTTCATTTCCGCCCGGGCAACCCCCGAAAGCAGAAACAAACCCATCGCTGCCCAAGCCCGACGGGCAATGGGCAAGCCACCTCTTGATAGCGCCATAGTGCAACCCCAGATTTATGTTGTGATTGGTTCTGTGAAACGGTGATTCCAGACAACGGCAAAACAAAGAACAGCTAAAACCGCCTTTCCCGCAATCTTCCAGCCAGATCGCGCGCAAGTTTTGCGCGACCTTTTTCATCGAGGTAACGACCGACCGTCACTTGTCTGTCGCGACACCGTACAACGACTTCCGAACCGAAACCGACCTTACGCGTTTCAACCTTTGCCCATGCCGGTGCGAACTCGTATCGGCTCACACGCGTTTTTTCGCAGACCTCGACAAGCAGTCGCTCATCGTCGAGATGAATGCGTTCAAAGTCACCTACCCTGCGCCCGTACGCAATGAACGCAAGCCCGAGCGCGCTGATCTCCAGTCCGGCAAATGGAAACACCCACCACACACCTACTGCCGCCCACGCAGCAGCGATCGCCAACGACAGCGCACAGGTGACCAGGAAAAAAGTCAGGAGCGCGCGCGGCGACATCGAACAATTGCGGCGGGCTTCAATGCTGAACTCGCTGGATTGGCTGAGAACTGCAGACAAGTGGACTGCCTCGGAAGTGGAGCTCCCCTGATACGACCACTGCGGGCCGCTCGGCAATCGACAAGCTAGCACACGCCCCCTCGCTTATCAATATCGCAGCCGAGCAAAACTCAAGGCGCGGACCTCACACTGATGACGGATCAAGTCGATTCAGCAACTTGCGGTGGATGCCGCCGAAGCCGCCGTTGCTCATCATGAGCACATGGTCGCCGGGACGCACCACACGCATCAACTGGTCGAGCAGTGCATCGACCGACGATGCAACCCGCGCCCGCTGCCCCAGTGGAGCCAGCGCAGCGACAGCATCCCAGCCCAGGGAATCGCCGCCGAGACAGAAGGTCAGGTCGGCCGATTCGAGTGCCGCGGGCAGGCGGGCCTTCATCACGCCAAGCTTCATCGTGTTCGAACGCGGCTCGATCACGGCCAGGATGCGCGCCGCGCCCACCGCCGAGCGCAGGGCGCGTATCGTTTCGTCGATGGCGGTCGGATGGTGTGCAAAGTCGTCATAGACCGTCACGCCGGCCACCTCGCCGACCCGCTCGAGACGCCGGCGGATGCCCCGGAATGTCGCCAGCGATTCGAGCGCGTGCTCCGGCCTGACGCCGGCGTGGCGCGCCGCGAGCATGGCCGCGAGCGCGTTGTTCGCGTTGTGCATGCCGGGCATCGCGAGCCGGCCCGAAACGTCCTCGCCGGCCGGGCCGCGCACGTGCAGCGCCTGTCCGGCCCCCTTTACCTGCCAGCCAGACGGCGTGTTGAACCACTCGACTTCGCTCCAGACACCGCGCGCCAGCACGCGGTGCAGCGATTCTTCGGCGCCATTGGCAATGATGCGGGCGCTGGCAGGCATGGTGCGCACGAGGTGGTGGAACTGAGTCTCGATAGCGGCCATATCAGCGAAGATGTCAGCGTGATCGAACTCGAGATTGTTCAGGATGGCGGTACGCGGCCGGTAATGGACGAATTTCGAGCGCTTGTCGCAGAACGCTGTGTCGTACTCATCGGCCTCGATCACGAAGAACGGCGCGTCGCCCAGTCGCGCCGACACACCGAAATTCAGCGGCACGCCGCCGATCAGGAAGCCGGGCTTCAGTCCGGCATCCTCGAGCATCCAGGCCAGCATCGAGGTCGTCGTCGTCTTGCCGTGCGTGCCGGCGACCGCGAGCACCCAGCGCCCTGCCAGCACATGCTCCGCCAGCCACTGGGGACCCGATACATACGGCAATCCGCGATCCAGCACAGCTTCCAGCAGCGGATTGCCGCGCGACACGGCATTGCCGACGACGAACAGGTCAGGTTCGAGATTGATCTGCGCCGGATCGTAGCCCTCGATCAGATTGATACCCAGCTGTTCGAGTTGCGTGCTCATCGGTGGATAGACGCCGGCGTCGCAGCCGCTGACCTGATGTCCGGCCTCGCGCGCCAGTGCGGCAACACCGCCCATGAAGGTGCCGCAGATGCCGAGGATGTGAATGTGCATGGCTGGGTGATGTGACAGAATGGCCGCAGATTCTATCAACCCGGGCACGCGCCCACCCTCTGCAGCATCCGCCATGCGCCCCAGCAACATGAGACGGCAGATCGCAAGCACTGCCGCGCGACTGATCGCCGAAGAAGGCATCCGTGACTACGGGCTCGCCAAACGCAAGGCAGCGCGTCAGCTCGGCATCGGCCCGAACGAGGAACTGCCGACCAACGCCGAAATCGAGGAGGCGGTGCGCACCTACCAGTCGCTGTATCTGGCCGACGAACAGCCGGAGCAATTGCGCACGCTGCGCAGCGCCGCCGTGACGCTGATGGCAGAACTCGCTCGCTTCAGCCCTTACGCCACCGGCGGCGTCGTGGATGGGACAGCGGGACGCTTCACGGCGATCGAACTGCAGGTATTTGCCGACAGCGCAAAGGAGGTCGAACTGTTCCTGCTCAACAACGGCGTCGATTTCGATTCGCGCGACCCGCGCCGGCCCGACCGGAACAGCCCGGAAACAACGCTGCTGTTCGAGTGGGATGACCTGCCGGTGGAACTGGCGGTCTTCCCGGCCGGTCTGGAACGCTCCCGGGGGCGCGAGCGGCTGCGCGCCGAATCGCTGCGTGCACTGCTGGACAACCAGGAGATCGAGGAATGAATATCTGGCTGCGACGCAGCCTGATCGCCGCCGTTGTACTCGCCGCCGGCGCCGCAGGCGTGTGGAGCGCCCTGTCGCGCCAGCCGAAGCTGGATGCGGCGCCGACGACAGTCGCCGCCGATCGTCTCGACGCGCTCAGGCTGGCTGACGTCAGCGGCACCGACATGCCCTTCTCGGCATGGCGCGGCAAGCTTCTGGTGGTGAATTTCTGGGCCACCTGGTGCCCGCCGTGCCGCGAGGAAATGCCCGGTTTTTCGCGCATTGCCGGACGACTGCGCGACCGCGGCGTGCAATTTGTCGGCATCAGCATCGACAGCGCAGACAACGTGCGCCAATACCTGCAGGAAGAAGCGATCGACTATCCGCTGCTGATCGGCGGAGCCGACGCGATACAGATTTCTTCAGAACTGGGCAATACCGCGCAGGGCATGCCATTCACGGTGATTTTCGCGCCCGACGGCAGCCTGGTCGAACGCAAGCTGGGCACCTACAAGGAAGAGGAACTGGAAGCCATCCTGCTGGCAAGGTTGCGCTGACCGGATTGCCGCCGGCTGGACAAATTGCAGCCAAGTCCGGCAAACTTGCCGCCATGCAGCCTACAACTCGCCGCAAGGCGTCAAAAACTACCGCGCAGCCGGACAGCGTTGAAAAGCTGGCCGAGACGCGTCGCATACTTGTCCTGCACGGGCCCAACCTGAATCTGCTGGGCACGCGGGAACCGGGCATCTACGGTCATCTGACGCTGGCAGACATCGATGCACGGCTCAAGGTGATTGCGCTGGAGCGCGGCGTGGTCATCGAATGTTTCCAGAGCAACCACGAAGGCGAACTGGTCACGCGCATCCAGCACGCGCGGACCGAGCAGATCGACTTCATCCTCATCAACCCGGCCGCCTACACCCACACCAGCGTGGCCATTCGCGACGCACTCACGTCGGTCAGCATTCCGTTCGTCGAGGTTCATCTGTCGAACGTTCATGCACGAGAAGCGTTCAGGCACCACTCCTACCTGTCGGACGTCGCCGTCGGCGTCATCTGCGGACTCGGTGCCTACGGTTACGAAGCTGCGCTGGAGTTCGCGCTCCGCCGGCTCGACACCACACAATAATTAAACATGCACAAACACCGCACCACGCACGTGGGCGGTTTTCTTGCGGGGAAAATCATGGATTTGCGCAAACTCAAGAAACTGATCGATCTGGTGCAGGAATCGGGCATATCGGAGCTCGAAGTCACCGAGGGCGAAGAAAAGGTGCGCATCGCCAAGCACCTTCCGCCGACCATGCAGACGACCTACGTGTCGAGCCAGCCAGCGCCGCAGCACGCTGCACCGGCGCCCGCCATTGCCGCCCTGCCGGTCGTCCCGGCCGAAGCGGCCCAGCCGGAGGGCCATGTGGTGAAGTCGCCGATGGTCGGGAGTTTCTATCGCTCGTCTTCGCCCGGCGGTAAATCCTTCGTCGATATCGGTCAGACCGTAGTCGTCGGCGAGACGCTGTGCATCATCGAAGCGATGAAGCTCATGAACGAGATCGAGTCGGACGCTGCCGGCGTCGTGAAGGCGGTACTGGTCGAGAACGGCCAGCCGGTCGAATACGGCCAGCCGCTGTTCATCATCGGCTGAGCGCGGACACGAGACGATGTTTGAAAAGATACTGATCGCGAACCGGGTTAACCAGCTGCCGTCGGGCAGCGCAGCGACGAAGTCAAATCGCACGACGGCCGAAGGCCGTCAGGGCGTTTTCGCCGCGGAGGCTGGCCATGTTTGAAAAGCTGCTGATCGCGAACCGCGGCGAGATCGCCCTGCGCATCCTGCGTGCCTGCCGCGAGCTGGGCATACGCACGGTGGCCGTGCATTCCGAAGCCGATACCGAGGCGAAGTACGTCAAGCTCGCCGACGAGTCGGTATGCATCGGACCGGCGCCGTCGAGTCAGTCCTACCTGAACATTCCAGCCATCATTTCGGCGGCCGAGGTCACCGATTCGGAAGCCATTCACCCGGGCTACGGTTTCCTGTCCGAGAACGCCGACTTTGCCGAGCGGGTCGAGCGCAGTGGTTTTGTGTTCATCGGTCCGCGTCCTGAAACCATCATGCTGATGGGCGACAAGGTGTCGGCCAAGGACGCAATGAAGGAAGCTGGCGTGCCGGTGGTGCCGGGTTCCGAGGGCGCCCTCGGCGAAGACCCGAAGGAAATCATCCGCATCGCGCGCGGCATCGGGTATCCGGTGATTATCAAGGCGGCCGGCGGCGGCGGCGGGCGCGGCATGCGCACGGTGCATACGGAGGCCGCACTGCTCAACGCGGTGCAGATGACGCGAACCGAAGCGGGCGCTGCGTTCAACAACCCCTCCGTGTACATGGAGAAGTTTCTCGAAAACCCGCGCCACATCGAAATCCAGGTGCTGGCCGACGCACACCGCAACGCGGTCTATCTGGGCGAGCGCGACTGCTCGATGCAGCGGCGGCACCAGAAGATCATCGAGGAAGCACCGGCGCCCGGCATTCCGGCGCGCATCATCGCGCGCGTCGGCGAACGCTGCGCCGAAGCCTGCCGGCGCATCAACTACCGGGGCGCGGGTACGTTCGAGTTCCTGTACGAGAACGGCGAGTTCTATTTCATCGAAATGAACACCCGCATCCAGGTTGAACACCCGGTGACAGAACTGATCACCGGCATCGATCTGGTGCAGGAACAGATCCGCGTGGCGGCCGGCGAAAAACTGCGCTTCAAGCAGCGCGACATCAAGCTGACCGGTCATGCGCTGGAATGTCGCATCAACGCCGAAGACCCGTACAAGTTCACACCCAGCCCGGGCAAGATCACCGGCTATCACCCGCCCGGCGGACCCGGCGTGCGGGTCGATTCGCACGTCTATCAGGGATATACCGTGCCGCCCTATTACGACTCGATGATCGGCAAGGTGATCACCTACGGCGACACCCGCGACCAGGCAATCCGCCGCATGAGCATTGCCCTGTCGGAAATGATCGTCAGCGGCATCAAGACCAACATCCCGCTGCACCAGGAGTTGATGCAGGACGCGCGCTTCGTTGATGGCGGCACCAGCATCCACTACCTCGAACAGAAGCTGGCGGATCAGGTACTGGCCAAAGCCAAATGAGCACCGACGACCAGCCCATGGATGCAGCAGGCGGCTGGATCACCGTCACGCTGCTGGCTGATTCGCTTCACGCCGAAGCGCTGTCCGACGCGCTGCTCGACGCCGGCGCGCTGTCGGTCGACATCGAAGACGCCGATGCGGGCACGCCGGATGAGAAGCCCCAGTTCGGCGAGCCCGGCCTGCCGGTGGCGGTCGAGTTGTGGCCGCATTCGCGCCTGCATGCGCTGTTCGAACGCGACGCCGATCTCGCCTCCGCCATGGCCGAAGCGGCCGAGGCGGCCGGTCTGACTGCGCCGCCCCCCTACACGACGTCGCAGCTCGACGAGCAGAACTGGGTGCGCATCACGCAGGCCCAGTTCGACCCGATCCGCGTGTCCGACCGACTGTGGATCGTGCCGTCCTGGCACGCCCAGCCCGACCCGGCGGCGATCAACATCACGCTTGATCCGGGCATGGCCTTCGGCACCGGCTCGCACCCGACCACCCGTCTCTGCCTGGAATGGCTGGACCGCGTAATCACCGGCGGCGAAACCGTCATCGACTACGGATGCGGTTCGGGCATCCTGGCACTGGCGGCCTCGCGTCTTGGCGCTGCGCAGGTGACCGGCACCGACATCGACCCGCACGCACTCGACGCCGCGCGCTACAACGCCGAGCGCAACGGCGCCACACTCGAGCTGATGCATTCGCGCGAAACCATCGACCATCAGGCCGACATCGTGGTGGCCAACATCCTCGCCAATCCGCTGACCGTGCTGGCGCCGCTGTTGTGCGGCCTGACGCGGGGTGGCGGGCGCATCGCGCTGTCCGGCATCCTGTCCGCCCAGACCGGCATGGTATGCGACGCCTACCGCCCGGCCTTCGAACTGGAGGTTGCCGGCGAGCGCGACGGCTGGGTGCTGCTGACCGGGACACGCCTCTGATGCTGTCCCGTTGCCCGGCCTGCGCCACCGTCTTCCGCGTCGATACGGTGCAGATCCGGGCACGCGAGGGCCGGGTGCGCTGCGGCCGCTGCCACGCCGTATTCGATGCGCTGGACGCGATGGTCGACATCACCGCCCTGCGCGCAGCCGGTCCGGTCGCCGCCGGCACCACGCCGGTGGTCCCACCTGTATCGCCGGCGTTGGCCACATTGTCCGCGGACACGGTCGATCCGGTCAGCGACGCGCCGGACACCGACCTTTCACGCATCTTCGCTGCCGCACCGACCGGCGATCCTGACCACCCGCCTGCCCTACCCGAAGAAAGCCATGCCACGCTGAATGTGGTCGATGCGCTCGACGTCCGGGTGAGCAGCGAAGCGTCTGCCGTCACGACCGACCTGCTGACCGAGCCGGGCGACCTGACGGAGCCCCCCGGCCAGCCGAGGCCCGAGCCGGGTGGCAGCATGGACGCGCTGGTCGCGCGCACCACGGGCTACTGGGGCATGCCCTCGCTGGCCGAACCCTCGCCCGCCTCATCGCCCGAACCGGCTGCCCCGCACGAACTCGACCCGGACGTCACCCAGCCGCTCGACATTTTCGAACTGGACGCTCCCACCGAGCCCCGGCTCGATCCGGCCCACGAATCAGCCATCACTGCCGATTCAGCGGATGCGTCGCGTGCGCACAGGCCAGCGGCCGAAGACGCGCTGGTCGCAGAAGCCGCCGAGGGCGATGCAGAACCCTCCATCCGCTCGCCAGACGACCCGATCGACGGCGCCGCCCCCGAACCCGGCGCCAGCGGCGACACGCCCGACGGGGTGGCTGCTCCTGCGCCCGCGCGCGACCCGCTGCTGGATCCGCCGCCGGCCCTTGAACCGGTGCGCGACCCAGCCGTGCAGCGCATCCGGCGCGAGCTGTATGGCGACGAAGAACCGGCGGCACGCAGCGGACTTCAAACGATGCTCTGGATCGCCGGCTGCCTGCTGCTCGCGCTGGTCGCGACGGGCCAGCTGACCTATCACTTCCGCACCGAACTTGCGCTTGCCCAACCCGCGCTCAAGCCTTTGTTCGAGCAGGCGTGCGCGCGCATCGGCTGCAGCGTGCCGGCGCCGCGCGAACCCGACAAGGTGAGCATCGAGGCGTCGGAACTGACACCGGAACCCGGACGGGAGCCGCTGCTGCGCTTGTCGGCACTGTTGCGCAATACCGCCACCTTCGAGCAGGAATGGCCGCATCTCGAACTGACGCTGACCGATACCGGCGACCGCGCCGTCGTGCGGCGCGTGCTGACGCCGTCGGAATTCCTGCCCCCGGACGCCCGTACGAAGAGTTTCGCTCCGGCATCGGAACAGACGGTCGGCGTGCTGGTCGACCCGGCGGAATCCGGCGCCAGCGGCTACCGCCTGTACGCCTTCTATCCCTGACCCCGGCGCGTCAGCGCCGGCCCCCACACCGACACCGAGGACACTGCGATGACCCAGACTGTATTGCTGGCCGGCACGCCCATCCATCTCGCCGGACATTTCCCCGTGCAGGGGTCGCGGGCCCCGTCGTTCACGCTGGTCGGAACCGATCTGGCCGACGTCGCGCTGGCCAGTTTCGGCAGCCGGCGCAAGGTGCTCAACATCGTGCCCAGCCTCGATACGCCGGTCTGCCAGGCATCGACTCGCCGCTTCAACGAGCAGGCCGGCAAGATGAACAATACTGTCGTGCTGGTCATTTCGGCCGATCTGCCGTTCGCGATGAAGCGCTTCTGCGAAACCGAGGGGTTGTCCAACGTGGTGTCGTTGTCGACGCTGCGCGGTCGCGAATTCATGGCGAACTACGGGGTGGAGATACTCGATGGACCGCTGGCCGGGCTGACCGCGCGCGCCGTCATCGTGCTGGACGCGAACAATGGCGTGCTGCATGCCGAGCTGGTGCCTGAGATCAAGCAGGAGCCCGACTACGACGCCGCGCTGGCCGCACTGAGGTAGGCAGCCGCCCAACCGACCGGTCACTGCAGATGGAAGAAAGTCCGTTCAAGGGCAAGACCGGCCTGCGCCGGCTGCTCAATGCCACGCGTTATTCCGCCGAAGGGCTGGGTGCAGCGTTCCGCCACGAAGACGCCTTCCGGCAGGAGGTGATCGCCGCCATCGTGCTGATTCCGCTGGCGATCTGGCTGGGCAATACCGGCGTCGAGCGCTCGCTGATGTCCTTTGCGGTGCTGCTGGTGCTGATCGTGGAACTGCTGAATTCGGCGGTCGAAGCGACGGTAGACCGCATATCGCTCGAAAACCACCGCCTCGCCAAGCGCGCCAAGGACATCGGCTCGGCGGCGGTGATGCTGGCGCTGCTGAACCTGGGTCTGGTGTGGGGGCTGATACTGGTGCAGCGGATCTGAAAACCACCCGGCGCTGCGCGACGCGAACGCCGCGACGGACGCCGGCTCAGACCAGATCCAGCCCCGACGTCACATTCAGGTTGCGGTCCTGCGCTTCCTTGCTGTTGAGCTTGATCTGCAGCCGCAGATCGTTGACCGAGTCGGCATTGCGCAGCGCGTCTTCGTAGTTGATGCGGCCGGCCTCATAGAGGTCGAACAGCGCCTGATCGAAGGTCTGCATGCCGATCTCGCGCGAGCGCTTCATCACGTCCTTGATCTCGCCCACATTGCCCTTGAAGATGTGATCGGCGATCAGCGGTGAATTGAGCATTACCTCGATCGCGGCCGCGCGCCCCTTGCCTTCCTTCATCGGCACCAGACGCTGCGAAATCATTGCGCGCAGGTTCAGCGACAGGTCCATCAGCAACTGTTCGCGCTTGTTCTCGGGGAAGAAGTTGATGATGCGGTCGATCGCCTGATTGGCGCTGTTGGCGTGCAGCGTAGCCAGACACAGGTGACCGGTTTCGGCGAACTGGATCGCGTGCTCCATCGTTTCGCGATCGCGGATTTCACCCATCAGGATGACGTCGGGCGCCTGGCGCAGCGTGTTCTTCAGCGCGATTTCCCAGTCGGCGGTATCCAGCCCGATTTCGCGTTGCGTCACCACGCAGTTCTTGTGTTCGTGCACGTACTCGATCGGGTCTTCGATCGTGATGATGTGGCCGTAGCTGTTGGTGTTGCGCCAATCGACCAGCGCGGCCAGCGAGGTGGTCTTGCCGGTGCCGGTGCCGCCGACGAAGATGGTCAGCCCGCGCTTGGCCATCGCCACGTCTTTCAGCACCGTCGGCAGGCCCAGTTCGTCCAGCGTCGGTATCTTGGCGTTGATGGTGCGCAGCACGCAGCCGATCTTGCCCTGCTGCACGAAAGCATTGACGCGGAAGCGGCCGATGCCGGCCGGCGAGATCGCGAAATTGCATTCCTTCGTGGATTCGAACTCGGCCGCCTGCCGGTCATTCATGATGGCGCGCGCCAGTTCGGCCGTGTGCTGGGGCGTCAGTGACTGGTTGGACTGCGGAATGATGCGGCCGTCGACCTTGATGGCCGGGGGAAAGCCGGCCGTCACGAACAGGTCCGACCCGCGTTTGGTCGCCATCAGGCGCAGCAGGTCGTACATGAATTTCAGTGCCTGATCTCTTTCCATCTACGCTCTCCGCTGCGATTGACGCGATTGATGCTGCCGACCTGTCCAGTGTAGCCGGCTGCGCGTCCGGTCGACGCCGGTCACCCGGCGAAGGCGTCCTTGTTCTGTGCGCGGGTGCGCGCTTCGGCATTCGAGATCACATTGCGGCGCACCAGGTCGGTCAGGTTCTGGTCCAGCGTCTGCATGCCCACGTTGTGGCCGGTCTGGATCGCCGAATACATCTGCGCGATCTTGTTTTCGCGGATCAGGTTCCGGATGGCCGGCGTGCCGACCATGATTTCGTGCGCCGCAACGCGGCTGGCACCATCCTTGGTCTTCAGCAGCGTCTGCGAAATGACGGCGCGCAGCGACTCCGACAGCATGGCCCGCACCATTTCCTTCTCTTCGGCCGGAAACACGTCAACGATACGGTCAATCGTCTTGGCGGCGCTCGAGGTATGCAGGGTGCCGAACACCAGGTGGCCGGTTTCGGCGGCGGTCAGCGCCAGCCGGATGGTTTCCAGATCGCGCATTTCGCCCACCAGGATCACGTCTGGATCCTCCCGCAGCGCCGAACGCAGCGCGTTGGCGAAACTGAGGGTATGCGGCCCGACTTCGCGCTGATTGATCAGGCAGCGCTTCGATTCATGCACGAATTCGATCGGGTCCTCCACCGTCAGGATGTGGCCGTAGTCGTTTTCGTTGACGTAATCGACCATGGCCGCCAGCGTCGTGGACTTGCCGGAACCGGTCGGCCCGGTCACCAGCACGATGCCGCGCGGCGTGTTGGCGATCTCCTTGAAAATCTTCGGCGCGTTCAGTTCTTCCAGCGTCAGCACCTTGGACGGAATGGTACGGAACACCGCGCCGGCACCGCGGTTCTGAACGAAGGCATTGACCCGGAAGCGCGCCAGATTGGGCACCGCGAACGAGAAATCGCACTCGAGGTGCTCTTCATACACCTTGCGCTGGGTGTCGTTCATGATGTCGTAGATCATGCCGTGCACATCCTTGTGCTCCATCGGCGGCAGATTGATGCGTCGCACGTCGCCATGCACGCGGATCATCGGCGGCAGGCCGGCCGACAGGTGCAGGTCGGATGCCTTGTTCTTGACGGAAAACGCGAGCAGTTCGGTGATGTCCATGCGTAACCTCGGAGCTGTTGCAACGCGCCGGGCAGCACGAACAGGTGCTTTCCGGCCAGAGATAAATCGATGAAATTCAGGGCATTATGATGAATATTTCAGACAACCTGCAAGCAGTTCGGCACCGCATTGAGGCAGCGGCTCACGCCTGCGGTCGCGATCCGGCGGGCATTTCGTTGCTGGCGGTCAGCAAGACCAAACCCGATGCGGACATCCTCGCCGCAGCGGCGGCCGGTCAGCGGGCTTTCGGCGAAAACTACGTGCAGGAAGGCTGCGACAAGGCGGAACGGCTCGCCGCCTCGGGTCATGCACTCGACTGGCACTTCATCGGGCCGATCCAGAGCAACAAGACGCGGCCGGTGGCGACCTGGTTTGACTGGGTGCACGCCATCGACCGCGAGAAGATTGCGCAGCGACTGTCCGAGCAGCGTCCGATCGACAAACCACCTCTGTGCATATGCATACAGGTGAACGTCAGCGGCGAGGCTTCGAAGAGCGGCGTGGCGCCAGACGACGTGCGTGCGCTCGCCGACACGGTCGCGCGACTGCCCCGGCTGAAACTGCGCGGCCTGATGGCCATTCCCGAACCGACCGACGATGTCGTTCTCCAGCGTCAACGTTTTGCCCATTTACGGCAGGTGCTCGAAGAACTGAATGCAGCAGGCCATGGTCTCGATACCTTGTCGATGGGCATGTCACAGGATCTGGAAGCCGCCATCGCAGAAGGCGCGACCATCGTGCGCGTCGGCAGCGCGTTGTTCGGTGCGCGCGCATGACCCGCTGGCGATGGCAGGCCGAAGTGCATGGCCAAATCATGAAGCCAGTGGGCCGATTCAAGGTAGATTAGGGATGAGTGAAGGGTGCGTTCCCTTCATTCAGGGGCGCGGGATCTGTCGACATTCATTCACGGAAGCGTCATGAGCCAGACCGATCATGCAGAACGCCGCCGGCTTGATGCACTGAAAGCCTGCGCAGTGCTCGACACCCCTCCGGATTCACAGATAGACCGCCTGACGCGGCTCGCTGCCCAGGTTTGCGGCACGCCGATCGCATTCACGAGCTTCATCGACGCATCGCGCCAGTGGTTCAAATCGACCGTCGGACTTGCCGGAATGCACGAGTTGCCGCGCGCAACCGCCTTCTGCGAGCGCACGATAGCCACCAGCAGGCCGTTCGTGGTTTCCGACATCGATCAGTCGGCCGGTTTTTCCAACCACCCGCTGGTGCTCGGCGATCCGTATGTCCGCGCCTACGCCGGTGTACCGCTGCGCACGCTCACCGGCTTTGCGGTCGGCACGCTGGCGGTGATGGACACCCGGCCGCACACTCTTTCGCCTGAAGCGCTGGAAGCGCTGGACACGCTGGCGACCCAGATCATGGCGCACATCGAGGTTCAGCAGCAGAGCAAACAGATCGAGGCACAGCGACAACGCCTCGCCGACCAGCTTCAGGCCACGCAGAGAATGGCCGGAATCGGTACCTGGGCGTTCGACGTTGCAACGCAGCAGCTGAACTGTTCGGACGAGGTGTATGCCATCCATGAAGTGCCGCGTGACACCCGGTTTACGGTCGATCAGGCGCTGGATTTCTATGCGCCGGAGTGGCGCTCGCTCATCACCGATGCCTTCGATGCCTGCCTTGCGCAGGGTCGGCCGTTCGACGAGGAACTACAGATCATCACCGCCCGCGGGCAGCGGGTGTGGGTGCGTTCCATCGGACGTGCCGGCCTTGACCGGCAGGGTCGCGTGGTTCAGGTGCACGGCGCATTCCAGGATATTTCCGCGCGCAAGCGTGCCACCGAAGAAACGCGGCGGCTGGCCAACCGGCTGTCGGCCACGCTGGAAAGCATGACGGACGGCGTGTTCGCGCTCGATGAGAACTGGCACTTCACCTACATGAACCGCGAAGCCGGGCGCCTGCTGACGCGCGACACGAACGCAGTCGTCGGCAAGCGGCTGTGGGACGAATTTCCCGGCAGCGAAATTTCGGAGATCGGCGACGCCTACCGGCGTGCCATTGCGCACAACGTAACGGTGGAGTTCGACAGCTACTACGCGCCAATGGGCATCTGGTTCGAAGTCCATGCCTATCCGTCGGACGACGGCCTGACGGTCTATTTCCGCGACATCACCCAACGCAAGCAGCTTGAGCAGGAACGCGAGCACGAACGTGAATTTCTCGATGCGCTGCTCGAAAGCCTGTCGGAAGGCATCGTGGCCTGCGACGAACATGGCACGCTGTCCGTGTTCAACCGGGTAACCCGCGATCTGCACGGCCTGCCGCACGAGGCGCTACCGCCGGACGAGTGGGGCGCGCACTACAACCTGTTCGCGGCCGATGGCGTGACACCGCTTGCCACGGCCGATATCCCGCTGTTCCGCGCACTGCGCGGCGATATCGTCAAGGATGCGGCCATGGTGATCGCACCGGTCGGTGGCCCGCCACGGTTGGTCCAGTGCAGTGGACAAGCCATCACAACGGTGTCCGGGCGACGACTCGGTGCCGTGGTGGCGATGCACGACATCACGGAACGCGACCGTTCCGAGCGACTGTTGATGCAGCGCACGCGTGCCTTGCATCTGCGCAGCCGCTGCAGCGAGGCGCTGATCCGCATCCAGAACGAACAAGACCTGCTGCACGAAATCTGCAACATCGCGGTCGACGGCGCTGGCTACCGGATGGCCTGGGTCGGCTACGCCGAGGATAGCCCGGAAAAGCCGGTCAGCGTGCAATGCCAGGCGGGCTGGACGGATGGTTACCTGAACGGCATCCATCTGTCGTGGGACGAAAACCGCATCGATGGCAAGGGGCCGGCGGGTCGAGTGATTCGTGGCGGCAAGGCCATCGTCATCAATGATCTCAGCCGTGACGAAAGCTTCCGCACGTGGGCGGCTGCAGCCGCCGCTCGAGGCTACAAGGGCGGCGTATGGCTGCCATTGAAGAACGACCGGCGGACCTTCGGCGTGCTCTCCCTCTATGCCGAAGAAGTGAGGCCGATAGCCGAAGAAGAACTGGTTCTGCTGCAGGGGCTGGCCAACGACCTCGCGTTCGGTATAGGCAATATTCGCGTGCAGAACGAGCGTCGTCGCCTGCAGTCAGCGCTGCTGAAAGTGGCTGCCGCCGTGTCCGCCAGTTCAGGCAACGAATTCTTCGAACAGCTCGTGCGCAACATGACCGAGGCGCTCGACGCCGACGCGGGTTTCATGGCAGTCCTGCAGCCCGGCGATCCACCGACAGCACGCATCATCGCCGGAGTGCGTGACGGCGAAGCCATGCCTGCGGCCGAGTACGACATCCGCCAGACGCCTTGCGAGGCCTTGCTGCACGACGAACAGTCGGTGATACACAGCGGTGTCTCGGCACTTTCAGGCATGTCCGCATCGCTGATCGACCCCCGCGTGGAAGCCTGTGTCGGGCGTCAGCTGGTCGATTGCGAGGGCAGGGTGATCGGCTGTCTGTTTGTGTTGTTCGATCACTGCCTCGACGACACCGGTTTCGTGACCTCGACGCTGCAGATCTTCTCGACTCGCGCCGCCGCGGAGCTGGACCGGCAGCATGCCGACGCGCGCATCCGCGAGCAGGCTTCTCTGCTCGACAAGGCGCAGGACGCGATCATCGTGCGCAGCATCGATCACCGGGTGCTGTACTGGAACAAGGGCGCCGAGCGCCTGTACGGCTGGCAGGCTGACGAAGCGATCGGGCAGCGGGTGAGCGATCTGTTCTATGTTGACGACTCGGCTTTCCGGATCGCCACGCAGCAGGTCATCGCCACCGGCGAATGGACGGGCGAAATCACACAGCGTCGCAAGGATGGCAGCTCGCTGACCGTGGAAGGCCACTGGACGCTGCTGACCGATGCCGACGGCAAGCCCAGATCGGTACTGGCGATCAACACCGACATCACGCACCGCCTCGCGGTGGAAGCGCAGCTCGAACAGGCGCAGCGGCTGGAAGCCGTCGGCCAGCTGACCGGTGGTGTGGCGCATGACTTCAACAATCTGCTGACCGTCATCCTCGGCAATTCCGAACTGCTGATGGAAAAACTGGGCGATAACGATCGCCTGCGCATGCTGGCGGAAATGACGCGCACCGCCGCCCAGCGCGGCGCCGACCTCACGCACCGACTGCTCGCGTTTTCGCGCAGGCAGGCGCTGGAACCCAGATCGGTGGACACCTACGCCGTGTTGCTCGGCATGCACGACATGCTGCGCCGCACACTGGGTGAAAACATCGAGATTGAATTCCGCCACGAGCCCGGACTGTGGCGCGCGCTGGTCGACCCGTCACAGCTGGAAGGCGCGGTGCTCAACCTGTGCATCAATGCGCGCGACGCCATGAAGGCCGGCGGGCGGCTCACGATGGAAACGACCAATGCCTGGCTCGATGAGGCGCACGGCACCCCCTATCCCGACCTGTCGCCGGGTCAGTACGTGCTGGTCGCCGTGTCGGACACCGGCACCGGCATAGCGCCCGAACACCTTGCCCGCGTGTTCGAGCCCTTCTTCACCACGAAGGAAATGGGCAAGGGAACCGGACTGGGGCTCAGCATGGTGTTCGGCTTCGTCAAGCAGTCACGTGGCCACGTGAAGGTCTACTCCGAGGTCGGTCAGGGCACCACCGTCAAGATGTACCTGCCGCGCGCCGACCTGTCGGACGAATGGTCGGACAGCCGGTCTCCAGGTGCCTTTGCCGACAGCGACGCCCATCGCGGCCACGAAACCGTGTTGCTGGTCGAAGACGACGAGCTGGTGCGTCAGCACGCGAGCAACCTGCTGCTCGGACTCGGCTATGCAGTGATCGAAGCGACCAACGGGCCCGATGCATTGCAGATCATTCGTGGCCCGGCGCACATCGACCTGCTGTTTACCGATGTCATCATGCCGGGCGGCATGAACGGTCCGCAACTCGTCGAAGCGGCGCACCACGTGCGACCGCAGCTCAAGGTGCTGTACACCTCGGGCTACACCGAGAACGCGATCGTGCATCAGGGGCGGCTCGACAAGGGCGTGCATCTGCTGAACAAACCCTACCGACGCGTCGAACTGGCGCAGAAGGTCAGACTGGCACTGTCCGGCTCACGATGAATATGCTTCTGTCCGAGAGCAACGCAACATGTTGAACGGCCGACTGCTGGTACTCGATGACGACCTCGCAGTCGCGCAGACGATTGCATGGATCGCCGAAGAAACCGGTCTGGAGACCCGGATCGCCTGCGAACCGGTGCAGTTCTTCCAGGAATGCGACCTGTGGCAGCCGACCCACATCGCGATTGATCTCGTGATGCCGGACATGGATGGCGTCGAGGTCATGCGCATGCTGGCCATCAAGGGCTGCCGCGCCCAGATCATCATCACCAGCGGCGTCGGCGGTCGCATTCTCGATGCCGCCAAGCGCTCAGCCACCGAACACGGCCTGAACGTGACCGGCATCGTGTCAAAACCCTTTTCGCCGGCTGCGCTGCGCACCCTGCTCGCCATCGAGCCACCGACTGCGAAGGCACCGGGCGGCACTGCCGCCGGTGACGCGGCCTTCGTGCCCGATCAAGCCGAACTGCGCCGAGCGCTCGACGCACATGAATTCGTGCTCGCCTACCAGCCCAAGATCGTCTGCGGTAGCCACCAGCTCGCCGGCTTCGAGGCGCTGGTGCGCTGGCAGCACCCGCGGGCCGGACTGATCATGCCCGACCGCTTCATCCCGCTGGCCGAAAGCACCGGCCTGATCGACCCGCTGACCGAACAGGTGTTCGAACAGGCGCTGGCCTGGTTTTCCGGCATCTGCCCGGACACCCGATTGTCGCTGTCGGTCAATCTTTCCGCACGCAGCCTGATCGACTTCCAGCTGGCGGAATTGATTTCCGGCCTGTGCGCCACGCATGGCGTTTCCCCCGGACAGCTCATTCTCGAACTGACCGAAACCAGCGCGATGGACGACCCGGTCACTTCGCTCGACCTGCTGACCCGGCTGCGCATGCGCGGCTTTCAGCTGTCGATCGATGACTTCGGAACCGGCTACTCATCGATGGTGCAGCTGGTCCGCCTGCCGTTCTCGGAAATGAAGGTCGACAGATCCTTCGTCATGAACGCCATGGCGTCGCAGGAATCGCGCACCGTCATCCGTTCCATCGTTGACCTCGGTCACAGCCTCGGCCTGCGCCTCACCGCCGAAGGCGTCGAGGATCAGGGCGCGCTCGACTACCTGACGTCGATCGGCTGCGACCTCGCACAGGGTTATTTCATCGCGCGCCCGATGAGCGGCGACGCCGCACGGCACTGGCAACCTGCGACCAGCCCGACCTGAACACCGCACGGGATAGCTGAACCGGGCCACGAAAGCGCTTTGACATATGTCGAAGACATCGACTATCGTCGCGCCCTGCAAATCGAATCGCTCACCACCCATACCAGCGCCCATGCATCGAAGCGATCATTCACCGACTCCGCCTCATGACCGCCACGTGCGCACGCTGGCGCTGATTGCCGCGATCGTCACGATCCTGGGAGTTTGGCTGACCATCGAATGGCTGGCGCACGCCGACCGGCCGGATACCACCGCCACACAGCCGGCCGGAATCACGCCGGCTGCACCGGTACCTGCCGCTTCGCCGCCACAGGCGCTTGCCCGTCCGATCCCGCAGATCGAACCGGATGTTCGCGGCAACTCGATTTACAAATGCACGGTTGCCGGCCGCACGGTGTATGCCGACGCCCCCTGCGGCGAACAGGCCCGGACCGTCGCACTTCCTCCGCCCAGTGCAGGCCTGTCGCCAGACCGCAGCTATGCCGAACAGCTGGCACGGGTGCGCGCGGAACGTGCCCGGCATGCCGCGACGCAACCCGCGCCGAGCGCAGACATCGCCCGCCGCCCATCGACCGACAACCGTTGTGCATCCATCGACGCGACGGTGAAGGCCATCGACGCTGCCACGCGACAGCCGCACGATGTGCCAGCAGCAGAGCGCTTCCGTGCCCAGCGCAGGTCCCTGATGGACGAGCGTTTTACGCTGGGCTGCAACGGCTAGAGCGTGCTCACATCCTGTCGCGGACCGCTCACACCGCACAGTGCCGGACATGACCGCACTCACTTTCCAGTCAGCCGACCGGCTAGACTGCCGCCTTTGATGCACTTCCCCAAGCTCCCGACGTGCCCGCCTCCGACTTCCTGATACATCCCACGATTTCCCCGATCGCTTTCGAACTGGGCCCGCTGGCCGTGCGCTGGTACGGGCTGATGTACCTGCTGGCCTTCGTCGGCTTCATGGTTCTCGGCCGGGTCCATGCGCGGCGGCTGGCCGCGCAGGGCGTGCCCACGCTCGACACGAAGCAGATCGACGACCTGCTGTTCTTCGGCGTGCTGGGCGTGGTGCTGGGCGGGCGGCTGGGCTATGTGCTGTTCTACAAGCCGGCGTACTACCTTGAGAACTGGCAGGAAATTCCAGCCATCTGGTCCGGCGGCATGAGTTTTCACGGCGGTTTTCTCGGCGTGCTGATTGCGGCGGCGCTGTTTGCACGCCGCATGGACTGGCGTTTCTTCCAGCTGACCGATTTCATCGCACCTCTGGTGCCGCTCGGGCTGGCGGCCGGGCGCATGGGCAATTTCATCAACGCGGAGCTGGTCGGCCGCGTGACGGATGTGCCCTGGGCCATGATCTTCCCGACCGTGGATGCGCTGCCGCGCCACCCGTCCCAGCTGTACCAGTTCGCCGGCGAGGGGCTGGCGCTGTTCGCGCTGCTGTGGTGGTTCGCACGCAAACCGCGACCGATGGCGGCGGTCAGTGCCTTGTTCCTGATCGGCTACGGCGGGTTCCGCTTTCTGGCGGAATTCGGCCGCGAGCCAGACGACTTTCTAGGCCTGCTGGCCGGCGGGCTGTCGATGGGCCAGTGGCTCAGCCTGCCGATGGTCGCGGCAGGCATCGTGATGATGATCGTGGCGTATCGCCGCACTGAAGGAGTGAATCCATGAACCGACCTTTCCGCATCCTCGGCCTGCAACAGATCGCCATCGGCGGTCCGGACCGCATGAAACTGCGGCATCTGTGGGTCGATGTGTTCGGCCTCGGTCTGGAAGGCGACTTCACGTCGGAACGCGAAAACGTCGTCGAGGACATCGCCGTGCTGGGCGCCGGGCCGACCCGGGTCGAGGTCGATCTGATGCAGCCGCTCGACCCGTCGAAGAAGCCGCGCGTCGACGAGCCGGCGCTGAACCACATCGGGCTGTGGGTGGACGATCTGCCGAAGGCCGTCGAGTGGATGACGGCGCAGGGCATGCGTTTCACGCCGGGCGGCATCCGCCGCGGCGCCGCCGGCTTCGACATCGTATTCATCCATCCAAAGGGCAACGAACAATTCCCGCTGTGCGGCGAAGGCGTGCTGATCGAACTGGTACAGGCGCCGCCCGAGGTGATCGCCGCGCTCGGTTGAGATCACGTCAATGTGAGGGAGGGAGGCTTGCCGCTTCAGCAAGCCTGCGGCACCATGAGCCTGCAGCGGCGCGACGCGTGCCGCCCGGATCACCGCTTCACAGGGTGACCTTCATAACGACGGAGACTGAAGACCATGAAAAAACTGCTCTGCCTGCTGTTCAGCGTTCTTGCGCTTGCCGCCTGTTCGCCGATGAAACCCACGCCGGCCGGGCAGTGGGACTATCAGGTCCTCGAAACACCGGAAGGCGACGTCACCGGCACGCTGACGATCACCGGTCCGAACGCCGATCCCAAATCCTTTTCGGTGCTGATGAAGGCCAATGGCAGCGAGCTGGCCATGGACCGCTTCACCTTCGACAGCGAAACCAGCAAGATTGATGGCGAGTTCATCTATTCGGGCATGAAGGTGAAGGTCGACGCCAAGCAGCACGAAAGCGGCGACGAAATCACCGGCGCGATGTGGGTGTCCGGCCTCGACTTCCCGTTCAAGGCCACGCGCAAGAAGTAGCCTTCAGGCGGGGCCAACCCCCGCCCCGAGCAGCTGCGGTCTCAACGCTGGTTCGCTGGCTCGGCGCACTTTTGTTGCGCCGGCTCTCCGTCGCAGAGCGGTCGCGAAGTTTCGGCGTCCGCGGCGCTCGCCGCCTGCGCAGGTGATGAACCGGGCGTGGTTTGCCATCCGGCGGCCAGATCGGCCAGCCGCACGCTGATCGCCTCCCCCACGGCAATCTGCGGTTCCGATGGCTCAAGGCCCTCGGCTGCTTCGCGCCTGGCCACTGCGGTGCGCGCGCGTTCGAAGGCATCGGTGAACGACGTGGTTTCGCGCAGCGCCTCGTCGAAGAAGGCGCGTCCGAAAAAGGTCCAGTCGGCCTCGTGCGAACAACCGTGCGAGCTGCGGTCGGCGCGCGCCGCGGCCATCACCAGTGTGTCGGGACCGGCCAGCGGCAGCACGAAGCCGCCCGAATAGCAGGCCGACACCAGGATGACGCGATTGCGGATGCCCGCCGCATCGAGCAGTCCGGCCAGCCGCTGCGGCGTCAGCTGTTCCAGCTCCCATGGCCACAGGCTGAGGTCGAACAGGTGATCTTCGGCACCATGAGACGTCAGAAAGACGAACAGCACGTCTTCATCGTCGTCCATGCGCTGCGCGATGATCTGCAGGCTGCGTTCCAGCGCGCTGACCGTGGCGAGCGGGCGGGTCAGCACGGTACCCGGGTTATTGGCCAGCACGACACTGCGCCCGCCGGTGCCGAAGCGTTCCGCAAACAGGCGTTCGACCTTTTCCACCTCGCGCAGGAACACGTCCTGCGCGCCGTGGCCGGCGACCGCCAGCAGGAACAGGTCGGTTTTGCCCGGCTGGCCGGGTTCCAGCCGCGCCAGCGCCTCGGTCAGCAACGAGGGCTGACGGTAGATCACGGTTTCGCTGCGCGCCTGCTGCCAGCGTGCGGCTTCCGCCGGATCCTGCCGGGGTTCGGCAGCCAGCCAGAGCGGCGCCTGCGGGCCGACTGCAATCTGCGGCAGTACCAGCACCAGCAGCACCGTGCAGAGCACGCCGGCGCGCCGGAGTCCGGTTGCGCCCTGCAGCCGGCACAGGACGACGGTCGACGCCACGATGCCCCAGGCCAGCGGCGCCCACCACACCCACTGCGCGTTGCTGCCCAGGCTGTCCCAGATGTCGCCCGGCAGCAGGGCGACCAGATTCCATAACACATCGATCCATATCCACAGCGCAGCCAGCACCACCACGGCCTGCATCAGCGCGTCGCTCCGGTGCTGTCGGCGGGTCACCAGCCAGGCACACAGCAGCAGCCAGGGCAGGTGAAACAGCTGACCGGGCAGCGCACCCGGGTCGATCCGCCCGTCGCTGCCGGTGCGGGCGGCTTCGAAACCGACACTGGCAAGCAGACCGGCAATCTCGAGCGCGACCCACGCCAGTACGCCTGCGCGCGCGGCGCCCGGGGCGCGAACCCACAGCAGCAGACCGCCCAGCCCGGCGGCGAGGTTGCGGATGAGGTTGCGGATGAGGTCGCCGAGGACGTTGCCGGCAGGCCCCGGCGAAGCCATGGGTGTCGAGGTGCGGGACATGTCGTGATTTTCGTGATTCATGCTCAAGGTGCGCTCGGTGATGCCGTAAATGCGGACGTGCCGGGAACGTATTGCGGTTTCTGCCACTCTGTAGCCGGCGTCGCATCGTTGGCGCGGGCAAATGCCCGGGCCGATGTACAGTGCGACGTTATAATCGAAAGCTTCCGAGGAGCGCTGCGAGGTGCCGCAAGGCCCCCAGGCTCGGACCCCGCCAGACCGTCGCCGGTCGCGGGCACATTTGTAACGGCGCTCACCTGAACCCGCAGTGCCGGAATTGTCCGGTGGCGGATGGCAGGTGAGCACACCTGCCCTTGCAAAGGAGCCCGTAGATGAATGCCCCCACTGATCTGAAGGATTTCGTGATTGCCGACCCGTCGCTGGCCGACTGGGGACGCAAGGAAATCGCCATCGCCGAGACCGAAATGCCCGGTCTGATGGCGATTCGCGAAGAGTACGCGACACAGCAGCCGCTGCGCGGCGCGCGTATCACCGGCAGCCTGCACATGACGATCCAGACCGCCGTGCTGATCCAGACGCTCGAAGCGCTGGGCGCCGAAGTGCGCTGGGCCTCGTGCAACATCTACTCGACGCAAGACCATGCCGCTGCAGCGATCGCCGCTGCCGGCACGCCGGTGTTCGCAGTCAAGGGTGAGTCGCTGGTCGAGTACTGGGATTACACCCATCGCATCTTCGAATGGCCGGACGGCGGTTTCAGCAACATGATCCTCGACGACGGCGGCGATGCCACGCTGCTGCTGCATCTGGGCACCAAGGCCGAAACTGACCCGACCGCGCTGCACCACCCGGCGAGCGAAGAAGAAATCTGCCTGTTCAATTCCATCACCGAAACGCTCAAGCGTGACCCGAACTGGTATTCGAAGCGCCTGAAGCACATCAAGGGCGTGACCGAAGAAACCACGACCGGTGTGCACC
Organism: Methyloversatilis sp.; assembly: GCF_030698125.1. Taxonomy (GTDB): domain Bacteria; phylum Pseudomonadota; class Gammaproteobacteria; order Burkholderiales; family Rhodocyclaceae; genus Methyloversatilis. Next base: position 4,289 of record NZ_JAUYNV010000053.1, on the reverse strand, counting down.
GCCTGTACCAGATGCACAAGGAAGGCCGCCTGGCATTCCCGGCCATCAACGTCAATGACTCGGTCACCAAGTCGAAGTTCGACAATCTGTATGGCTGCCGCGAGTCGCTGGTCGACGGCATCAAGCGCGCCACCGACGTGATGATCGCCGGCAAGGTCGCCGTCGTCGCCGGCTACGGCGATGTGGGCAAGGGCTCGGCGCAGGCGCTGCGCGCGCTGTCGGCCCAGGTGTGGGTCACCGAAATCGACCCGATCTGCGCACTGCAGGCCGCGATGGAAGGCTACCGCGTCGTCACGATGGATTACGCGGTCGAACACGCCGACATTTTCGTGACCGCCACCGGCAACTTCCACGTCATCACGCATGAACACATGCTGAAGATGAAAGATCAGGCCATCGTCTGCAACATCGGCCACTTCGACAACGAAATCGACGTCGCCGCGCTCGAAAAGTACGAGTGGGACGAAATCAAGCCGCAGGTCGATCACGTCATCTTCCCGTCGGGCCGTCGCATCATCCTGCTGGCCAAGGGTCGTCTGGTGAACCTGGGTTGCGGTACCGGCCATCCGTCGTACGTGATGTCCAGTTCGTTCGCCAACCAGACCATCGCCCAGATCGAACTGTTCACCGAAACAGAGAAGTATCCGGTCGGCGTCTACGTGCTGCCCAAGCACCTCGACGAAAAGGTCGCGCGCCTGCAGCTGAAGAAGCTGAATGCGCAATTGACCGAACTGAGCGACACGCAGGCGCGCTACATCGGCGTGCATCGCGAAGGTCCGTACAAGCCGGATCACTACCGCTACTGATCGACGGCATGTCGGGGCGTTCCGCCTCGATTGACCCGGTTGCGAATCGCCTCCAGAATGGATCCATCCGATCCGTTCCGGAGGCGTTTTTCATGCAGGTCAATCTGTCGATCAAGGGCGTGCCGGAGGCGCTGGCGCAAAAGCTGCGCGAGCGCGCCGCGCGCAATCACCGCTCGCTGCAGGGCGAGCTGATGGTCATCATTGAAGAAGCCGCGAACGCCGGGCCCGCTGGCACGGCCCCCACCGTCGCGACACGCGGTACGCGGCGCATTGAGGACATTGCGGCCGAACTGCGGCAACGCTATCCGGTGACCCATGCCGACTTACCGCGCGGCACCGATCTCATTCGCGAAGACCGCGACAGCCGCTGATGGTCGTGCCGCGCATGCTGCACGTCGCCGAGCCGCCGGCCGAGTTTCGCGTGCAGTCCCCGCTGGTGGTGGATTGCAGCCTGCTTGCCGCCGTTCTATTTCAGGAACCGGAACGCGACAAGGCCGAAGCGCGCATGTCCGAACATGCGCTCTTCGCACCCGTGCTGCTGGATTTCGAAATCGTGAATGTTGCGCTGAAGAAGATCAGGTGCGGCCAAAGTGAAGAATCGATCATTGCGGCACTCGGCCTCTTTGCGGACAGTGACATCGTCCGGCTTGAAATCGATGCGTCCGCCCTGCTGCCTCTGGCGCAACGCTACCGTCTGACCGCCTACGATGCCGCCTATCTCTGGCTCGCGGCCGAACTGAAGGCGCCGCTCGCCACCTTCGACGCAAAGCTGGGCGAGGCGGCACGCGTCCACCTCGCGTCTCTGTGACCCGCGAGTGCGGGTCCTCATCAATCGAGTCATACGCCCCGCCGGCTTGCGCCACCTGCGTCCCGGCAAACACGGCTGAACCGCGCTCACCGGGTTTCCGCGGCGCCAGGCGCGGCCCTGTTGGGCATCGCTGCGCTCACCCCAACCTACGACAGCGGATCGCCACGATGGTCACGGCGACAGGCGCTGCGCCGGGCGTCGCGGCTCACGCCGACCGCAATCAGCGCGACTGCTTGATCAGACGCGAATTCGCCGCCTGCACCGGCCGCGCGTTGTTCCTGTACAGATGACCGAACACACCGATCTGCTCGGCCGACACGAGGTGCGGCTGCTTGAGCACGATCCAGGTCACACCTTCCGAACACGGCGGTGTCGTCAGCGAACCCATGTAGGTGAAGTACTCGCGCTTTTCCGGCAGCAGTTTCGCGAGGTCGATGCTCACGTCCGGCGTCGATTCCACGTTTTTCTGCAGCGGCAGATAAGCCCAGAGCGTATTGAAGATCGAGCTTTCGTCACCGCGGTCGAGCAGCACCGCGACCACCGCCAGCTTGTTGTCCACATCACGATGCACGAGGTGGGCCACCATTTCATAGCTCTTGCCGTTGATGCGTTCCTCGGCCGGCTTGTGGAAGTGGAACTGCACCAGGTCATAGCGCTTGCCCGACAAGGTAAAGCTGCTGCCGTCGCCGACATTGACCTGCACCGTATGGCCGTTGTCGATGATGGTGAAGTAACTCGTCCTGTAGTCGAAGCTGATCGGCGGCAGGTCGACCTTGATGCCGTCGCGGATGTCGATCGGCGATTGCGTGCGGCCTTCGCTGCACTGCGCCCATTCCGGCTTGAGCTTGCCCCAGTTCTGCGGTCCGAACTCGCCTTCGTAAGCCCAGTGAATGTCGCCGTGCGCAGCAGGATGCGGGGATTCTTCCGCCGCTGCCTTGGGTTTCGGCTTGGGCCCCGCATGTACGTCCGGCGCCAGGGCGGCCATCTGCATCGGCCTGGGTTTTGGCCGGTATGGCGGCGGCAAGGGAATCTCACTGCGCGTGACAGGCGGAGCGGGCTTCGCGACCGGGGCAGCCACCTTTTCAGCGACCGGTTCGACCGACCGGGCTGGCGCCGGCTTGTCCGCCGCCGCAAGTTTTTCCTTCAGACCGGCCGGGGTAGTCACCTTCTCTGCGCTGTCCGGCTTCGGAGCAGCAGCTTTCGGTGCCGCAGCCATTTCGCTGCGCGCCTGCGCCGCAGCTTCCCGCAGATCGGGCTTGATGCTGACCATTTCGGTACGCTGGATGCCGCCCTGCCCCTCGGCCGCGTTCGCCGCCGTCTGTGCGGCGCGACCCGCCTGCTCGGCAACCTGCCGCAATTCCTCGGCACCCGGCGGCTGACACACTTCGCGGAACAGCTTTTCGTCCAGCGTGCCGGGCAGCAACGCGATGTCGCTGTCCGAGCCGGCACGTTCCTCGCGCAGTATCTTGTGGTTGGCATCCAGGTAGACGCGCTTGATCGTGGCAAAGCGCAGGCTCTGGCAGTCGTAGCGGTTCAGCGCCTGCACCATCGCGTAGCCGGTTTTCCGGGCGTCGGCGTCGCTCAGCACCAGCCGTCCCCAGGCCACCTTCTTGCCGCTTTCTGCACGCAACACGCTGTCACGGTCGATTTCGATGGTTTTGCCGCGGTCGGTCGACACGACGTGCCAGTCGGCCGCGTGGGCAACGCCCAGCGCGCTGCACAGCGCGGCGGCGATCAGGGAGGAAGTCAGAGCGGGGGTCTTTTGCATGGCAGGTCTCGTGTCAGCCCTGTCCCGTTCGGGACGATGAGGGGTTTACGGCACGCGAGACCGGCCGCTTGAACCGCGCCGCTTGCGCTGGCGCCGCTTGCGCTGGCGCCGCCGGCAGGGTACTTTCAGCCTGCACACGTTAGGGGTGCCGCCCGGCGCAGGCTGGCGGCTGAGACACACCCTCAACACCTGATCCGGATCATGCCGGCGTAGGGAAACGGGCAGCTCCACCTCCGGGCGCTGGCGTTCCCGTCGCCCCAAAGGAGCTTCCATGAACGCCAAAGACCCGCTGTCCCCCGACTCCCGCGAATCCCGCGACACCTTCCTCGCCGCGCAGGCGCACGTCGACTCGGCGGCCGTCGCGCCGCTGCCCAATTCGCGCAAGGTCTATATCGAAGGCTCGCGCCCGGACATCCGTGTGCCCATGCGCGAGGTGTCCCAGTCCGACACCCCCGCCTCCTTCGGCGCCGAGAAGAACCCGCCGGTCTATGTCTATGACTGCTCCGGCCCCTACTCCGACCCGGCCGCCGCCATCGACATCCGCTCCGGCCTGCCCGGCGTGCGCTCGGGCTGGATTGCCGAGCGCGGCGACACCGAGCAGCTGTCCGGTCTTTCGTCCGCCTTCGGCACCGAACGCGCCCGCGATGCGGCCACCGCCCATCTGCGCTTCCCCGGCCTGCACCGCGCACCGCGCCGTGCGCTGCCCGGGCGTAACGTCTCTCAAATGCACTACGCCCGTCAGGGCCTCATCACGCCCGAGATGGAGTACATCGCCATCCGCGAGAACCTGCAGCGGCGCGAATACATCGAGTCACTCAAAGCGTCGGGCCCGACCGGTGCCAAGATGGCCGCCCTGCTCGGTCGCCAGCACCCGGGCCAGAGCTTCGGCGCATCCATCCCCGCCGAA
>NZ_JAUYNV010000052.1 GCF_030698125.1 Methyloversatilis sp. | reverse complement strand
GTGCCGCGGCTGGCGCATGTGCGTGAGCGGCTGCCCCTACAAGAAGATCTACTACAACTGGAAGAGCGGCAAGGCCGAGAAGTGCATCTTCTGCTACCCGCGCATCGAGGCCGGCCAGCCCACCGTGTGCAGCGAGACCTGTGTGGGCCGCATCCGTTACCTGGGCGTGCTGCTGTACGACGCAGACCGCATCCAGGAAGCCGCCAGCGTGCCCAACGAGATGGACCTCTACAAGGCCCAGATCGACCTCTTCCTGGACCCGCACGACCCCGCGGTGATCGCGCAGGCGCGCGCCGACGGCATCCCGGACAACTGGCTGGACGCCGCGCGCCACAGCCCGGTCTACAAGATGGCGGTGGACTGGCAGGTGGCGCTGCCCCTGCACCCCGAGTACCGCACCCTGCCCATGGTCTGGTACGTGCCGCCGCTCTCGCCCATCACCGCCGCGGCCAACGCCGGGCAGCTGGGCGACAACGGCGAGATTCCGGACGTGAGCCAGCTGCGCATCCCGGTGAAGTACCTCGCCAACCTGCTGACGGCGGGCGACACGGTCCCCGTGGTGCGCGCGCTCGAACGCATGCTGGCGATGCGCGCCTACCAGCGCGAAAAACATGTCGACGGCCGCATCAATCTTGCCGCGCTCAACCAGGTCGGCATGAGCCAGCAAGCGGTCGAGGACATGTACCACGTGATGGCCATCGCCAACTACGAAGACCGCTTCGTCATTCCGACGGCGCACCGCGAATACGCGGAAAACGCCTTCGACGTGCGCGGCGGCTGCGGCTTCTCGTTCGGCAATGGCTGCTCGGAAGGCAGCTCCGACAGCAGCCTGTTCGGCGGATCGAAACGCCGCACGATTCCGATCAAGGCGGTGGTCTGATCATGGGCCTGTTCACTGCATCCACCCCGACGCGCATCGCCCACACGCTGCGCGTGGCCGCGCACCTGCTGTCCTACCCCGACGCCGCGCTGCGCGCCCACTTGCCGGAACTGGGCGGGGCGCTGCGCGCCGAAGGCGCGCTGTCTGTCGTGCGGCTGGGCGAACTCGACGCGCTGATCCGCTCGCTGGCCGACGCCGACCCGCTCGACGCCGAAGCGATCTACGTCGAACTGTTCGACCGCGGCCGGCGCACCTCGCTGCACCTGTTCGAGCACGTGCACGGCGACTCGCGCGACCGCGGCCCGGCGATGATCGACCTGGCGCAGACCTACGAGAAGGCGGGCCTCTACCTTGCCGAAGGCGAACTGCCCGACTTCCTGCCGGCGGTGCTGGAGTTCGCCTCAACGCAGCCGGCGGCCGAAGCCCGCGCGCTGCTCGGCGAGATGGCGCACATCTTCACCGTCATCTTTTCGGCGCTGCTGCAGCGGCAGAGCCCCTATGCCAGCGTGCTCGGCGCACTGATCGAACTGGCCGGCGAAAAGGCACAGGCCGTGACGATCGCGCCCGACGAACCGATCGACGAAAGCTGGGTCGAGCCGCTGGCCTTCGACGGCTGTTCGTCTCAAGGCCAGGCCAAACCCGGCGCCGTGCAACCCATACATATCGTCCGCAAGTCCTCCGCCACCCAAGGAGCGCAACCATGACTACCTGGCTCGACAACCTGCTGTTCGGCTACTACCCCTACATCTGCCTCGCGGTGTTTTTCATCGGCAGCCTGCTGCGCTTCGACCGCGACCAGTACACCTGGAAGAGCGACTCGTCGCAGCTGCTGCGCCGCGGCCAGTTGCGCCTGGGCAGCAACCTGTTTCACATCGGTGTGCTGTTCCTGTTCTTCGGCCACTTCTTCGGCATGCTCACGCCGCACTTCCTCTACGAACCTTTCATCGGCGCGGGCGACAAGCAGATCGTCGCCATGGTGTCCGGCGGCATCGCCGGTGTGCTGGCTTTCGTCGGCCTGACGCTGCTTCTGCACCGCCGCCTGACCGAGCCGCGCATCCGCGCCACCTCGAAAACCAGCGACATCGTCATTGTCGTGCTGCTGTGGCTGCAGTTGCTGCTCGGCCTGGCCACCATCCCGCTGTCGGCGCAGCATCTGGACGGCAGCATGATGATGAAACTGGCCGAATGGGCGCAGCGCATCGTCACCTTCCGCGCCGGCGCACCGGAACTGCTGGCGGACGCGGGCTGGGTATTCAAGATGCACATGTTCCTCGGCATGAGCATCTTCCTGATCTTCCCCTTCACCCGCCTGGTCCATGTCTGGAGCGGCTTCGCCTCCGTGCTCTACCTGTTCCGTCCGTATCAGGTGGTGCGCGCACGCCGGCTGAACGTGCCGGCCGGCCACAACCAGCCGCGCCAGCCCGGCGCCGGCGTCTGAGGAAACCGACATGGAAACCGCAATGGACACATCGATGCAAGCCCCCCCCGCCGCCGTCGCCCGGGTCAACGGCGTGGCGGTCAGCACGGCCGGCGAGTCGCTGCCGCACGAAGCCCTGCAGCAGCGCACCTACACCGAACTGCTGCGCCAGACGGCGCAGCGCGCCGGCCTGCTGTCGGCCGACGACTTGCCGACGCCCGACGGCGTCATCAGCGAAGCGGCTTCGGCCGCCATCGACCTGCTGATCGAACGTTCGGTGCAGGTGCCCGAGCCATCCGAAGAAGCGTGCGCCCGCCACTACGCGGCGCACGAGGCGGCGTGGCGCACCGGCGAGCGGGTGCGCGTACGGCACATCCTGTTCGCCGTCACCCAGGGCGTCGACGTGGTGGCGCTGCGCAAGCGCGCCGAAGGCGTGCTGCTCGACGTGCGTTGCCACGACGGCAAGGCTGAAGACGTGTTCGCGCACGCCGCCGAACAGTTTTCGAACTGCCCCAGCGGGGCGCACGGCGGCGAGCTGGACTGGCTCACGCCCACCGACTGCGCGCCGGAGTTCGCGCGCGAGCTGTTCGGCCATGTCGAGGTCGGCGTGCTGCCGCGCCTGGTGCACAGCCGCTTCGGCCTGCACGTGGTCGAGGTGCTCGAACGCGATCCCGGCCGGACGCAGGCCTACGAGTCGGTGCGCGGTGCGGTCGCCGGCGCGCTGCGCCAGCAGAGCTTCGTCACCGCGCTGCGCCAGTACCTGAGCGTGCTGGCCGGCGAGGCCGAAGTCGAAGGCATAGACCTGAACCGCGCCGACTCGCCGCTGGTGCAGTGAAGTTCGGCGTGGCCGTGCGGCAACGCAACGATCACTGACCCTCGTCAACATGCCGTCCCGGCCCGCTGCCTAAGCTGGGCGACGCTGCGGGCCTCCCCGCCCGCGGCGTCCCGTGCATCCGATCCGCCTCCACATGTCCGCCTCCACACACGCCGCCTCTCCTTCCCCGCGCAAACCCCGGCTCGTCTGCCCGGCCGGTTCGCTGCGCGCCCTCACGCTGGCCATCGACGCCGGCGCCGACGCCGTCTACATGGGCCTGAAAGACGCCACCAACGCGCGCAACTTCGCCGGCCTGAACTTCGACCTCGCGCAGGCGCGCGAGGGCATTGCCTACGCCCGCAGCCGCGGCCGCGAAGTGCTGATGGCGCTCAACACCTTCGCCGACGCACGCGCGCCCGAGCGCTGGTTCGCCGCGGTCGATGCCGCGGCCGAGCTCGGCATCGACGCGCTCATCTGCGCCGACACCGCGGTGCTCGCCCATGCCCGCGACCACCATCCGCAACTGCGCCTGCACCTGTCGGTGCAGGCCTCCGCCACCACCCGGGAGGCGATCGAGTTCTACCGCGAACGCTACGGCATCCGCCGCGCCGTGCTGCCGCGTGTACTCACGCTGTCGCAGGTCGAACAGGTGTGCCGGCACAGCACGGTCGAGATCGAGGTGTTCGGCTTCGGCAGCCTGTGCGTGATGGTCGAAGGCCGCTGCGCGCTGTCGTCCTACGCCACCGGCCAGTCGCCGAACACGGCCGGCGTGTGCTCGCCGCCATCGGCCGTACGCTGGGAGGACGGCGCCGGCGGCGTGTCGGCCCGCCTGAACGGCGTGCTGATCGACCGCTACGCACCGGACGAGCCGCGCGGCTACCCCACGCTGTGCAAGGGCCGCTTCGACGTCGACGGCACGCGCGACTACGCGCTGGAAGAACCGACCAGCCTGAACACGCTGTCGCTGCTGCCGCAGCTGATGGACATGGGCATCGCCGCGATCAAGATCGAAGGGCGCCAGCGCAGCCCGGCTTACGTCGAACAGGTCACCCGCGTCTGGCGCGCCGCCATCGACGACTGCGCCGCGCAGCCGTCGCGCTTCGCCGTGCAACCGGAATGGACCGCCGCGCTCGGCCGCTGGGCCGAAGGCCAGCAGCACACGCTCGGCGCCTACGACCGCCCGTGGCGCTGAACCGATGGATACGCCCATGAACCGCATCGCCCTCACCGTCGGCCCGGTGCTTTACTACTGGCCGCGCCGCACCCTGCTCGACTTCTACGCCGAAGTGGCCGAGTCACCCGCCGACACCGTGGTGCTCGGCGAGGTGGTGTGCAGCCGCCGCCACGAAATGAAAGCCGACGACTGGCTCTCACTCGCCCGCGAGCTCGCCGCCTGCGGCAAGGAGGTGGTGCTGGCCAGTCAGGCGCTGCTCGAATCCGTCGCCGACCTGCGCGCGATGCATCGCTGGGCCGACCAGCATGAATTCCTGGTCGAAGCCGGCGATGCCTCGGCGCTGCGCGCACTGGCCGGCCGGCCCTTCGTGCTCGGCCCGCACATCAATGTCTACAGCGAGCCGGCGCTGCGCGAACACGCCGCGCTCGGCGCGATACGCTGGGTGGCGCCGGTCGAGCTCGGGCTGGATGCGCTGGCGCTGATCAACCCGCCGGCCGCGCCGGTAGCCGGCGGACCTGGCGCCGACACGCCGATCGCCACCGAAGTGTTCGCCTTCGGCCGGCTGCCGCTGGCCTTCTCCGCACGCTGCTTCACCGCACGCCACTTCCACCTGAACAAGGACGACTGCGGTTTCCGCTGCATCGAACACCCGGACGGCCTGCTGCTCGACACCACCGAAGGCCAGCCCTTCCTCGCGCTGAACGGCATCCAGACGCAGTCCGCCGCTCAGCACTGCCTGATCGCCGATGCACCGGCGCTGCGCGCCGCCGGCGTGCGCCGGGCACGGCTGTCGCCGACCGCGCAGCACTTCGGCACGGTGACCGCGCTGTTCGACTCGGTCTGTAACAGTGGCGCCGACGCCCTCGCCGCCGCCGCTGAACTGGACGCGCTGAGCCTGCCCGGCGGTCTGGTCAATGGTTACGCACACCGCCGCCCCGGACTGGAAAGGATGCCCGCATGACGACCGCTTCGCCGACCTCCTCCCTGCCCGCACTGCCGCCGCCGCCCGCGGCGCTGCGCAGGCTGATCACACGCCTGCCGATACAGCCGCCTTCCCTGCTGCTGGCGGCCGCGCTGAACCGCACGCTGCGCCCGCGCCTGCCTGTCGACGCGGCCGCGGCGCTCGCCGGCCACACGGTCGAAATCGAGGTGCGTGACTTCGGCGTGCGGCTCCGGCTTGCACTGCGCGACGGCCGCTTCCGCAGCGCCCCGGACCACGGCCCGGTCACGCTGCGCATCGCCGCCGACGCCGCCAGCTACCTGCGCCTGCTGCGCGGCGACGAGGATGCCGACCGGCTGTTCTTCGAACGCGCACTGGTGATGGAGGGCGACACCGAATACGGCCTGCTGCTGAAGAACACGCTGGACGCCATCGGCCCGCTGCTGCACTGGCCGTCGCCGCCACGCTGAACCGGAGGTCCGCCCCATGCCCGACGAACTGCTCGCCCGCCTGCGCCGCTTTCACGACCACACCTTTCCCGGCGTGCAGGACCGGTTCCAGGATCTGGTGCGCGACGGCCAGCACCCGACCATCCTGTTCATCGGCTGTTCGGATTCGCGCCTCGTGCCCTATCTGCTGACCGGCACCGGGCCGGGTGAGCTGTTCATCGTGCGCAACGTCGGCGCCTTCGTGCCGCCCTACGACATCGGTGCCAGCCGCGGACAGCTGGCCGGCTTTCACGGCACTACCGCCGCCATCGAATACGCCATCCTGAACCTGAAGGTGGCGCACATCATCGTGTGCGGTCACAGCCACTGCGGCGGCGTGCGCGCGCTGTACGAAGGCGTCGACCCCGACACGGCACCCAACCTCGCCGCCTGGCTCGACCTCGGCCGCGAGGCGGTGCTGCCGGTGCAGCTCACCGACGAAGCGTTGCGCCGCACCGAACAACGCGCGGTCGTGCTGCAGCTGGAGCGGCTGATGGACTACCCGATGGTGCGCCGTCAGGTGGACGCCGGGCAGCTTGCACTGCACGGCTGGCATTACGTCATCGAGGACGGCGAAGTGCATGTGTTCGACGTGCACCAGGGCGCCTTCGTGCCGGCGTCCAGTTCCGAACACAGCGGCACCGGCCCCTTCCTGCCTTTCGCCGGCGACGACATCAGCCCGGTGGATGCATGGTGAGCCCGGCGCTCGTTCATACTCGCGCCATGTCGACCCACGACCTGCCCCACGACTTCGCGCCGAGCAACCGGCGCGACTTTCCCGGCCGCCGCTGGTTGCTGGTCGCGCTGCGTTCGGCGCATCTGGTCGGCGTCGTACTGGTCGGCAGCGCTCTGCTGACCGGGCAGGATGAATACCGTCGCGCAGCCGCTGCACTGATGCTGCTGACCGGCCTCGGCCTGTACGGCATCGAGGTGTGGAGCAAGCCGCGCCATGCGCTCGAACTTGCCGGTCTGTTCATCCCGCTCAAGCTGGCAGGCGTCGCCGCCATGATCGTGCTGCCGCAGTTCGCCGCCGGCATCTTCTGGCTGCTGCTGGTCGCCTCCTCCATCGTGTCGCACGCACCTGCCGGCTTTCGCCATCTGCGCCCCGGCAAACGCAACTGAACCGGGCCGCCGCGCAATGTCGGTTTCTTTCCGGCGACGGCGGCCCTGTTGGGCATCGCTGCGCTCACCCCAACCTACGGGTCGGTCGCTGTAGGTTGGGGTGAGCGCAGCGATGCCCAACACAATCCTCACCACCGCAGCCACCGTCGCTCGCGCGACACCATCGCCGATCAGGTGGGGACACCCGCGTAGCGGCCGGCCCCCGTAGGTTGGGGTGAGCGCAGCGATGCCCAACGCAATGGTCACCACCGCAACCACCGTTGCAGTGCGACACCGTCGCCGGTCGCGTAGGGGGGTATCCGACTCCGGATCGCGGAAGAGGTACGACAGACATGCAGGAGATCACTGCCGAGCCCGCGTCACGCACCGGCGCATCGCAGTGAGACAACGCCCCGGGCGGCGATACAGCCGTCTCTGCGCCTGCCCCGAAATCCGAGACACCCGTATCCCGAGCGCCGATTTCCCGCACCATTCCGGGAGCATTTCCCTGATTTCCTGCGGCATCGATCTTGCGTCGTCGTGACACGCACCGGCAGGCCGCCGATGCGATCCACACACGAACACAACGAACTCGATTGGAGAGAGGAAACATGGCGATGCTGAAATCTGCGGGCGCTTTTCCCCGCGCAGCAAGGAAGACATTGTGGCTGTCCATCATGCTCGGCGCCGCGCCGCTGGCGATGGCCGCGGCCAGCGACGGGAACTGGACCGAATACAACGGCGACAAAGCCGGCTCGCGCTATCTGGCCGGCGGCAAGGTGAACGCGCAGAGCGTGAAATCGATGAAGGTGGCCTGGCGCTGGGCCATGCCGGACAACAAGGTGTGGCAGGACAACGCGGAACTGCGTACCTGGGTGAATCAATCGACGCCGCTGGCCATCGACGGCGTGCTGTACTCAAGCTCGCCGATGTCCATGGTATCGGCGATCGACGGCAAGACCGGCAAGACCTTGTGGACCTACGACCCCAAGGCCTATGTCGAAGGCACACCGCCCAACCTCGGCTTCATCAGCCGCGGCCTGTCCTACTGGGCGAACGGTGAGGACAAGCGCATCCTGGTCGGCACTGGCGACGGCTACCTGATCGCGCTGAATGCGAAGACCGGCAAGCCGATCGAGTCGTGGGGCGACAAGGGCCGCATCGACATGACCAAGGGCTTGCGCCGCTTCGTCGACCGCTCGCTGGTTGCCCTGACCTCGCCGCCCATCGTATGCGGCAACACCATCGTGCCCAGTCTGGCCGTGCTCGATTCGTTCGCCGTCGGCCGCGCGCCGATGAAGAACCATCCGCCGGGCGACATCCAGGCCTTCGACATCCGCACCGGCAAGCGCGTATGGCATTTCGAGCAGCCGCCGCAGGAGGGCCAGCCGGGCAACGAAACGTGGGAAGACGGTTCGTGGAAAACCACCGGTTCGGCCAACATGTGGTCGCGCCCGAGCTGCGACGAGGAACTGGGTCTGGTCTATCTGCCCTTCTCGACGCCGACCAACGACTTCTACGGTGGTCACCGCAAGGGCGACGGCCTGTTCGGCGAATCCGTGGTCGCACTCAATGCGAAGACCGGCAAGATCGCCTGGTACCAGCAGATCGTGCACCACGGCCTGTGGGACTACGACCTGCCGACCGCACCCAACCTGATGGACCTCACGGTCAATGGCAAGAAGGTGAAGGCGCTGGCGCAGGTGACCAAGCAGGGCTTCGTGTTCACTTTCGACCGCAGCACCGGGCAGCCGGTGTGGCCGATCACCGAAAAGCCGGTGCCGCAATCTTCGGTGCCGGGCGAACGTTCGTCGCTGACCCAGCCCTTCCCCAGCCTGCCTGCGCCCTTCGTGCAGCAGGGCGTGAGCGAGGACGACCTGATCGACCTGACGCCGCAGCTGAAGGAAGAGGCGAAGAAAATCCTGTCGCGCTACAACTACGGCCCGTTGTACACGCCGCCCACGACCGACAAGGCCGGCACGCTGCAGGTACCGGGCGTGCTGGGCGGCGCGAGCTGGGCCGGTGCGGCGCACAACCCGAAAACCAATGTGCTGTACGTGCCGTCCTTCACCATCCCCTTCGGCATCAAGCTGAAGAAGGAGAACGAAGGCGTGTACGACTACACCGGCACCTGGGCCGGCGTCGGCGGTCCGCAAGGTCTGCCGCTGTTCAAGCCTCCGTTCTCCACCGTCACCGCGATCGACATGAACACCGGCAAGCACCTGTGGCGCGTGCCGGCGGGCAAGGGCCCGGTCGATCACCCGGCGCTCAAGGACCTGAAGCTGGACCGCGTCGGCGTGCCGCGCGAAAGCTTCATCGCGCTGACCGACGACGTGCTCTTCCTGGCACCGGAAGGCACGAACTCGGTGCTCGGCCTTTCGTCGCGCGGCAATGCGCTGATCACGCAGGCGACCGCGGACGAGAAGGAGCCCTTCCTGTATGCGCACGACGCGCGCACCGGTGACGTGCTCGGCGAGGTGAAGCTCCCGGGTGCGGCATTCGGCGCGCTGATGAGCTATCGCGCCGGCGGCAAGCAGTACGTCGTGGTGCCGATCGGTGGCGCCGGCCTGCCGGCGGAGCTGGTGGCCGTACAGGTCGACTGAACGCCGCCGATGTCCGGGCCGTGTCGCGCTGTCGTGCGGCACGGCCATCGAACTTCCCGCAACACCCGGAACGGATCCATGGATATACGGAAACTCATCTTCGCAGCGCTCATGAGCGGCATGGCGTCGGCAATGGCCTTCAACGCCGTGCTGCCGGACAAGACCCCGGATGGCGCAACGCCCGCCGGCCCCGCCCCCTTCGACCTCGCCGATCCGGCACGCATCAAGCTCGGTCAGGACCGCTTCCAGTCGACCTGCGCCGACTACTGTCACGGCCACAAGCCGGCGCTGTTCATCGAACGCGAGGGGCTGGAGGCGGAATACGTGTTCAACACCATCCGCGACGGCGGCCGCGGCGCCACGCCGATGCCACCCTGGGGTGAGGTGTTCACGCAGGAGGAAATCTGGGAACTGGTGGCCTACATCAAGTCCATCGGAAAGTGGTAGGCGGCCCGCCTCCTGTCTACGTCCTCGATCGGCCTGTGACTGTCTGCAACCCGGCCTCAGCCGGGCAGCACGCCCGGCGCAGCCCGGCTGAGGCATACTCCGGCCACTCCGCATCCCGGCAGTCGGATTGCGGCAGCGAGCATGAGCCATATCGTGCAGATTTCGAACCTCAGGAGGCAACAGACATGAATCAAGACACCGTATGCACCCTCGTTCCCTACTTCGACGTGCCGGCCGACAAGGTTGATGAATTCAAGGCCCTCGGCAAACGCTTCGTCGAGCGCACGCGCAGCGAGCCGGGCTGCGTGCATTACGCCTTTTCGTTCAGCGGCTGCACGGCGCATTGCCGCGAAGGCTATGACAATGCCGAAGCCGTACTCGCCCATCTGGAGAATGTCGGCGCATTGCTGCAGGAAGTGCTGGCCTTCGCCTACATCACCCGCATCGAGGTGCACGCACCGGCAACCGAAATCGCCAAGCTGCTCGAACCGCTGGCCGGCCTGAAACCGCAGTATTTCGTGCTTGAGGAAGGCGGCATCCGTCGCTGAAGCAGCCGATGCGGCCGCTCCGCCGAACGATGGCGGCGGTCAGCAAACCCGGTCGCGACGATCTGTGGCGGCTGTCGAAAACCCCGCGCGTCGATCAGGCGCGCCATCAGGCGCTGCTTGAGCGACTGGCCGCAACGGGCTTCGACATTCCGAAGATCGAACTCACGCCTCAGTAGGCCGGGTCGGTGCGCCGAGCAGTGCGGACAGCGCGGCCACCCCGACCGGCGCTTTGGTCACCCATGGCACCACGTACGTGCGCCGCGCCAGACCGGCTGCAATGCGCGCCATCTGCGCGCGTTCTCCGTCCAGACGGGCGGACAGCAGCGGATCGCGGGTGCCCGCGGCGAGTATCGACTTGTTGACGACCCAGGCATGCGGTTCGATCTGCGCGCGACGCAGATCGTCCTGCAGCGCGGCGGCCTGCGACACCGGCGTCACTTCGGGCAGCGTGACCAGGATGATGCGGGTGTAGGCCGCGTCCTGCAGGCGCATCAGCGGCGTCACAAGGTGCGCGCCGGCGCGGCCTTCGTATTCGCGCAGGGTCTGCCGGTGGTAGGCGCCGGTGGCATCCATCAGCAGCAGCGAGTGCCCGGTCGGCGCGGTGTCCAGCACCACGAAGGCGCTGCGCGCCTCGCCGACGATGCGTGAAAACGCATGAAACACGGCCACTTCCTCGGTGCATGGCGAACGCAGGTCTTCAAGCAGCAGCGCCTGTTCCTGTTCATCCAGCCCGGGCGAGCGCGCGACCATGATCTTGTCGACATAGCGCCGCGTCTCCGCCGCGGGGTCGATGCGATCCACCTTCAGCCCCGGCACCCCGGTGCCCAGCGTTGCGGTGAGGTGGGCGGCCGGATCGGTCGTGCTCAGATGCACCGACTTGCCGCGCTGCACCAGGCCCAGCGCCAGCGCCGCGGCAATCGTGGTCTTGCCGACGCCGCCCTTGCCCATCACCATGATCAGTCCGCGATCACCGGCGGCCAGTTCATCGACCAGCTTTGCCAGACAGTCGGCGGGCGGCGCCCGATCGGCCAGCGAATCGGCCACCGGCCGCGACGGCTGCGCCGGAAGCACCGGCGCGTCGGACATCAGTGCGCGCAGTGCCGGCAGACCGACGGTGTCGAACGCCCGCAGTGGCACGATGTCCTGCGCCAGCGCGCGCAGGCTGTCCGGCATGTCGCGCAGCGCCTGGCGCCCCAGCGCTTCGATGGCGGCCGCCACCTTGTCACCCGGATCGGTCGCGCGGAACAGGCCGTTGATCACCAGTCGCTGGTTGCCCAGGCCGAGCGTACGCAATTCGTCCGAAGTGCGCGCCGCCTCGCCGATGGCGCCGTGGTCGGGCCGCGTCACCAGCACCACCGTGGTCTGGCCGGCATCGCTCAGCGTGCTCAGGGCGGTGTTGAAGCGCGCTTCCTGCATCTTCAGTCCGGAGTGCGGACCGAGGCACGACGCACCGCGGTCGTTGCCGTGCAGGAAGCCGCTCCACGCCTTCGGCAGGCTCAGCAGGCGCAGCGTGTGGCCGGTGGGCGCGGTGTCGAACACAACATGATCGAAGCCGTCGGCGGCACCGGCGAGCAGGCCGGAAAACTCGTCGAACGCGGCGATTTCCGTCGTGCACGCACCCGACAGCTGTTCGCGCACGGTGGCGCGCTCGGCAGCGGTCGTGTCCGGTGCCATCCGCGCCTGCACGCGCTGCCGATACGATTCGGCCGCAGCGTCCGGGTCGATATTGAGTACCGACAGACCGGATACGCCGGGCACCGGCGTGGCCTGGTTGCTCAGCGGCACGCCGAGCATTTCATCAAGATTGGACGCCGCATCGGTGCTGACCAGCAGCACGCGCCGGCCGGCATCGGCCAGTGCGATCGCGGTCGCGGTGGACAGCGACGTCTTGCCCACGCCGCCCTTGCCCGTGAAGAACAGATAGCGCGTCGCGCCGGACAGCAGTTTCATCGTCATCGCATCGCCCTCAATGCCGCGCACGCGAAAGTTGCTGCCGCAGCCCTCTGACCTCTTCGATCAGGTCCACGACCAGCGCGGCCAGCTCCGGGTTGGCATCGAAGTCGCGTTCCATCGAGCGCAGCTGTCGAGCACGAACCAGTTCCGCGCTGGCAAAGCGCCACGCCTGGGGGTGCCCGGCGTCCATGCAGCACAGGTACCCGGCTTCGACCCGCTCGATGATCCAGCCGGGTTCGGCCGCGCAGGCCTGCGCCAGTTCGTCGAGGGTGAGCCGTGCGTCGTCAAGCAGTTCGCCGGTCAGGATGTCGTCGTGTGTCATTGCTCAGGCTCCCGCAGTGTGGCGCGGATCGAAATGCAGGTCGCGTGCCATGGTTTCGTAGAGGCGGCGCGCGGTGTCGTTGTCGGCCGGCGGCAGCACCACTTCGAGCACGACGTACAGATCGCCGGGCGGATCACCCGGAATGCCGCGCGACTTCAGACGCAGCTTGCGGCCCGTCTGCGACCCCGCCGGCACCGTCAGCGTCACCGGTCCCGACGGAGTGGGCGCTTCGATCGGCCCGCCCAGTGCGGCTTCCCACGGCGTGACCGGTACGGCTTCATGCACGTCCCGGCCGTCGATGCGATAGCGGGCATCCGGTGTGAAGCGGATTTCGAGGTAAAGATCGCCTGCCGGCGCGCCGCCTTCGCCGGGCGCACCCTGCCCGCTCAGGCGGATGTGCTGGCCTTCCTTCACGCCCTTCGGGATGCGCACTTCAAGCGTGTGGTCATCGAGCACGACCTGACCGTGTTCATTCACACGCGGCCGGCGCAGGCTGATCGTTCTGCTCGCGCCCTGATACGCGTCCTGCAGGTCGATGTCGACCTTCGCGTGGTGATCCTCGCCGCGCATGCGGTAAGCCCCCGCCCGGCGCGCACCACCCGCGCGCCCGAACAGGCTGGCGAAGAAATCGCTGTTGTCTGCCGCATCGGCACCGGAGAACTCGAAGTTGCTGTCCCAGCCCTGCGCAGGCTGGAAGGGCTGGCCCGGCTGATGGCCGCTGCCCATCTGATCGTAGAGCGCACGCTTTTCCGGGTCGGACAGCACCGCATTGGCCTCGTTGATCTCCTTCATGCGTGCTTCCGCACCCGGTTCCTTGCTCACATCCGGGTGGTACTTGCGCGCCAGCTTGCGGAAAGCCTTCTTGATGTCCTCCGCGCTTGCCTCGCGCGCGACGCCCAGTGTCTGGTAGTAATCCTTGAAGTCCACGTATGCGCTCCCTGTTCACGACTGCGCCGGCCCACGTTTCAACTACCTTCTGCAAATCGTGGCAGACCGATGATGGTCCGTCAGTACGCCCGGATACATGACGCGGATCAATGAGGCCATGCACTGTCCGATGGCCACAGACGAAGGACAGCAGCCGGATCACCCGCGTGAACGACCTGACCGCGAAGCAGGCGCGCGGAGCGGCATCGACCGCGCCTGAGCCATTCTCCGCGCACACGCACAGCGTCCCATTTGTTACTGCGTGTGCTGGCGCACCGTCGCAGGGAGCCGTGTCTGCCACACTGGCTCGTCGCACGCGGCTGTACGCATGCAGTCGAGGCAGACCCTGAACGCATCAGGCAGGTGTTCGAATGATCGTCACCCCGACGATCCTGAGAGCACGGCGGACCACCCGGAAACAACATCATGAAGAAAACCCTTGTACTCATCTCGATCGGTGCCCTTGTGGCCACCGGTTGCGCAAACCTGTCGGAAACACAGCAGCGCACGGCCATCGGTACCGGCGTCGGCGCAGCCGCCGGCGCAGCACTGGGCAGCTCACTCGGCGGGAGCGGCGGCGCGACGCGCACCGGCGCCTTGCTCGGCGCAGCAGTCGGCGGCATCGGCACCTACATCTGGTCGAACCGGATGGAAGAACAGAAACGCACCATGGAACAGGCCACCGCCGGCACCGGCGTCGCGGTTGTGCAGACCGCCGACAACCAGCTGAAGCTGGAAATCCCGAGCGACATTTCGTTCGACGTCGGCCGTGCCGACATCAAGTCGAACTTCCGCCCGGTGCTCGAGCGTTTCGCACAGACGCTGAACGCAAACCCGAACACGGAAGTGCGCATCATCGGCCACACCGACAGCACCGGCAGCGACGCGGTGAACAATCCGCTGTCGGTCAATCGCGCGAGCAGCACCCGTCAGTACCTGACCGATCGCGGCGTCGCGCCGAACCGCATCGTCATCGATGGTCGCGGCTCGCACGAACCGGTGGCCGACAACGGCAGCGAACAGGGCCGCGCGCAGAACCGCCGGGTCGAAATTTTCGTCGCCGAACCGCGCACCTGAACGTCGCAGGCGGATTGACGACCCGCTCGCAGCAGTGGCTTGAACGGAGCGACCTCATCGTCGCCCAGGGCCTGTTGGTGCTCGATCGTGCGGACCGTGATTGAATATCGACAGGCCCTGATCCGTTCACGCCCCACGCCCATCGATCAACGCAGAGGTGACCCGCGTGCCCGCCTTCCTTTCCCCATTCATGCTGCCCCGCCTTGCTCCCGGCCCCGCGCTGCGCCTGTTCGTCGTGACGTTCGGCGTCGCGCTGCTGTGCGGGCTGACCGGCTGCGCCGGCTTGGCCGCACGCGATCCGGTCCGGGTCAATCTGGTCGGCGTCGAGCCGCTGCAGGGCGAAGGCTTCGAACTGCGCTTTGCCGTCAAGCTGCGGGTGCAGAACCCGAACGACAGCGTGATCGACTACGACGGCCTCGCACTCGAACTCGACGTGAACAGCCGGTCATTCGCAACCGGCGTCAGCGACGCCAAGGGCAGCGTGCCGCGCTTCGGTGAAACGGTCATCAGCGTGCCGGTCACCGTATCGGCCCTGTCGGCCCTGCGCCAGGCACTCGGCATGACCGAAGGCAGCACGCTGGAAAACCTGCCCTTCGCGCTGCGCGGCAAACTCGCCGGCGGCACCTTCGGCACCGTGCGCTTCAGCGAAGAAGGCCGGCTCAGTCTGCCGGGTATGGCTCACGGTAACGGCAGCGCGCGCTGAACGCGGCTGATCGACCACGACACGCACTTCGGCAGCTCAGCCAGGTCCGGACAGCTATCAAGCGCCTGCGCATCCTTCACCCTGCTTCTGCCTGCCTTCGTTCTTTCCATTGTTCCGACGGGTTGCCGCAGATGACCCAGGGGGGACCCCTCCCGGCGCGCCCGTGTGAATGCTGGACAGGACCACCGGATCGCACTACCTTGATTGAAAGTGATTGGGAGTGATTCATGTCTTCAGGCGACACCCGCGTAATGACCGCCCACCTGCCCGTGGCGCTGGCCGAACAGGTTGACCATCTCGCCGCACGTCTTGAACGCTCGCGGGGCTGGGTGGTCAAGCAGGCCCTTGCCGCCTACGTCGAACGGGAAGCCGAACGCTACCGTCTGACGCTCGAAGCCATGGCGGACGTCGAAGCCGGCAAGGGCGTGAGCCATCCGGACGTGAAGGCATGGGCGGCCAGCTTGAATACGGACACGCCCGGACGTCTGCCTGAATGACGCTCAGATGGACCCGTGCGTCGCTGCGCGATCTGCAGCGGGTGCACGACGTCCTGCATCCCGTCAATCCGGATGCAGCAGCCCGCTTGATCCAGCGCCTGACCGACGGACCTGATCTGCTGCTCAACCAACCGCGCATCGGCACCCGGCTGCCGGAATTCGAGCCGCGCGAAGTGCGCTGCCTCTTCATCGGCGACTACGAAATGCGCTACGAAATCACTGCCGATCAGGTGGTGTGGATCTTGCGCGCGTGGCATACGCGCGAGTTTCGTTGATGAGTCGACAGCAGGCGCTCATTGATTGCAAAAATACTCAGTGCTTACGTTCGCCAGATACGTAGTCATCCGAAACTAGGTGTTAGCGTCAGCACATCACCGACCGCTAGATATTGTCGACATCGAAATAGTCAGAGTCGATCCGCTTGATTTCGAAGGCACTGATAGTTGAAATGCCGACGTTGTGATCGACCATGAGCGTGGCGAGTTGCTCCCCGGCGACAAGAATGATCTTCGTGCTAATGATATTTGCGTAATCCACTGCCTCGCGTGTAAAGCCCGATGTTGTGATGAAAACACCTTTGTTCGCGCGCTGTCCTTGAAGCGCTCCCGCAAACTTCTGAATCTCGGGGCGGCCTATGGTTCCTTCCCAACGTTTGGCCTGCACGTAAATCACGTCCAACCCGAGTTTATCTTCTTTGATAATTCCATCTATGCCCCCGTCGCCACTTTTGCCGATAGCTCGCCCGGCATCCCGACGGGAGCCCCCGTAGCCCATGGCTACGAGGAGGTCGATCACTAGCCTCTCAAAGAACGCAGGTGTCGAAGATTTAACTTGTTCAAGAAGCTCCGCCTCCAAATTAGCGCGTAGGCGCTGATACGCCTGCGAGAGCAGTTCCTCCGGAGTGGAGTCTGACTGGGACGGTGGAGCTTCGGTACTAGGGTCCTGAACGACTGCGGTCTCTGGCTTAGTCAGATCTTTTTGTTCACCGCGTCTCAACTTGAAATCGAGGTACTCGGAATACTGCTCAAGGGTTGAACTATCGACCCTTGGCGGCTTCTTCGCGAGGAGATCATGGCCCCGCGTGGTAATGTGAAACATGCCTCGCTTGCGTGAATCGATGAGGCCCGCCTGTTTAAGGTAAGTTCGTGCCCAGCCAACACGGTTGTCGAAAAGCGGCGCTGTTCCGCTTGGCAGCATGACATTTCGCTCGTCCTCTGTGAGGGCAAATTCGTTTGCGAGCGCGGTCACTGCATCTCTGAAGCGATGCTCCTGCCCATCCCCGGCGAGTCGTAGAAAAGGCAACATTACGGTTTGATAGTCTGGGATTGGCATTATTTGAGCTCAATGACAGGTTTTCTTTGGACGTGACGCTGAAGGATAACCACGTTCGCACGCTCATGTTCCAGGGAAAGGCCCAAGGAAACGAGTTGTGTGGCACCCCGTTCACGGACACGAGTTGAGGCATCCCAGAAAATCGCCCCCTACCCGCCCGACGAGCCATCATTCAACCCCCTGCACGATCAAGCAGCGCTCCGAACCCGGGATACCCATCTGCCGTCAGCGCGAACTTGCTGGTCGCCTTGCGGCCCTTCCGGTTGTCCTCGTCACCGGACGTGAGCCCTTCGATGAAGGCCGCACTATCCTCGATCCAGCTGCCGCCGAGCAAGGTGACGCCGCGCGCGAACAGGGCGTCGGGCAGGCAGCCGGCACTGGGGCCGACCATGGCGAACCACCGGGCGGCGTGGCAGTGGGCGAGCATGCGGTCGAGCGTGTCGTTGAGCAGCAGCGTGCTGGTGGACAGCACCTTGCCGCAGGTTTCCAGCGCCGCGGCGTCGGTCGTGACCCGCCAGCCTTCGCGCTCGCCGACGGCGCTCTCGTCCAGCTCGATCACGGTGAGCCGGGCGCCGGCGGCGACGATGCGTTCCACCAGCGGGCCGAACAGGCCGATCATGCCGATGGCGTCATCAGGCTGCGGGTCCATCCGGCCGATGGAATCGCTGCTGCCGTCGGGCCGGTAGCCGGCGCGGTCGTACAGGCAGCGGGTGATGGCGTTGGCGCAGACGAAGCCCAGGGTGCGGTCCACGCCCTGCCCGCTCACGTAGCGACGCGCCAGCGCGAGTGCGTCGGCGCCTTTCAGGTCGGTGAGGCCGGGGCCGTTGCGCAGGCGCTCCAGCGTATCGTCGAGCAGTACATACGACAGGCCGATGCTGCCGTCGTCCAGTTCCAGCGCGCAGAATTCGCCGCGGGCGTGGCCGCTCGCGCCGTCGCGACACGGTTCGTCGGGACGCGACGGCGGCAGGTGCAGCGCGCGCACGCGTGGCAAGGACATGCGCGCGGCGATGGTTTCGATCTGTGCGAGGTAGTCGGTGGCGAAGCTCATGGTGTGTCGGCCGGGTCGGGTTTCGGGAAGTGTCCGGGCTGCACCTGATCGCGGCGCAGCCCGGCGCGCACGGCGGCCGAAGCGGCTTCGCCACTGACCGTGGCGTCACGGTTTTCCGGCGTGCGCAGGGCGCCCGGAAAATACAGTGCGGTCAGGCGGTGGGTGTGCAGAGGCGAGTCGCCACTGCCGTGGGCGTGAGCGTCGTCGCCGTAGCGGCGCCAGTCGCGCACCGGATGGATGTCGTCGGCCAGTTCGAGCAAGCCGATGGTTTCGCGGTCGCCGATCAGCACGCCCTGCGCGCGCAGGCCGAGCTCCGCCTTGGCTGCATCGAGCCGGGCGACCAGTTCGGGCGTGGCGCCGAATTCGCCGTCGGACGCGATCAGCAGGTCGGCGCGCTGCCAGGCCTCATGTTCCAGTCGGGCGATGGCGCGCTCGAGCGGCCCGCAGATGTCGGTGCCACCGCGAAAGCCCTGTCCGAGAAAATGGATCAGCCGCTCGATGCCCGACGCATCGACGGCGACGTCGAGTTCCACCACCTCGTCCGGACCGCCGAAGGCGAACACGTGGCAGGCGCGACCCTGATCGTGCGCGGTGCGCACCGCTTCAAGCACCACCGCCTTGGCGACCTGACCGGCGCCGCCCTGCATCGAACCTGACGTATCGACGCACACCAGCAGCGGGCCCATTTCGAGCCGGCGATCGGATTGCAGGTCAGGGCGCGGCTGCAGTGCCGGCGCATCGAGCTGGCGCACCTCGTGCAGCCGGTCGTCGTCTTCGTAACAAAGCAACGTGCGCTCGGCGCGGCGCGCGTGCCACACGAGGCGCAGCACCGGGTGACCGAGCAGCACGGCTTCGGCCGGCAGCATGCGGGCGATGCGATCGGCGCGATGAATGCCGCGCGTTTCGCCCGGCATGTCGGGCACGCGCACGCTGCGTGATTCGGTGCGACGCGCGACGGCGTCCTCCAGCACCGTCACCGGGTCACGCTGCGCGGCGTCGGTCTCGTCCGCCGGGCGGGCACGGCCGAGCCGGCGGATGCAGCGCGCCAGTTCAGGCAGCCGCTCCAGCAGGCGGCGGATGCGCACCACTTCGCGCCAGCCCTCGCTGCGCAGCAGACCGGGAATGAGGTCCCAGCGCGCGTTCTTGCCATCGTCCGGCAGCTTGCCGAAGACATCGATCAGTTCGTCCATCTGACCGCGCCGGTCCTGCCAGTCGGATTCGAAAGCCTCGACGGCCATCCGGATGGCGCGCGCTGGCGTAGCGCCGCGGTCGCGATAGTCGTCGATGAAATCGAGATGGAACAGCAGGCTCAGCACGACGGTGTCGGTCAGCTCCCGGCGCGCGCTGCAGTACGCCGCAAGTTCCAGCGTGCAGAACGTGTCGCACAGTGCGGCGACGATGTCGGGTGAGGGCCAGCCCCAGGCATCGGCCGGCGGCACACGGCCGTCGAACAGTGCGTCGCGCAGCGCGACCAGCGCGGCCAGTCGCGGCTCGAGCGTGCCCTGCGCATGCGTCAGGCCGGACAGCCACAGCGTGCGCGGCAGCGCGTCGAGCGCCGCCAGACGCGCCTCGCGCGCTGCGAACAGGCGTTGCGGATCAGCGCTCACGCCAGCGGCTCGTGCAGCACCGGCTCCGGTACCGCATCGCCGGCAGCGATTGCGGCCTCGGCCGGCAGGCGCGGCAGATTTTCGAAGCCGCGCCGTGCATCGCGGGCGCGCGCAGCGAGATCGGCAATGGCGGACGCGGTCGCCGCGAGGTGTCGCTCGACCTGCCCCAGTTCCGCATCGTCCAGCCACAGCGTGTTGCGCCGGCAGTCCGCCAGGCTGGCGCGTTCGGCCTGCAGTTCGGCCTGATAGCCGGCGATGCGGGCGAGCAGATCATCGATCTGTGCCGTCCGCGCACCGATGTGCGCAGGGCCGTAACGACGCTGCCGGCTGTAGCTCATGCGCAATGCACCGGCCCCGCCCTTGGCGTCGCCGATCTTTTCCGCCAGGTCGGTGGCACGATTGGTGGCAACATCGGTGACAACATCGGTGACAAACTCGTCGGCCATGCCCGCCGACATGTCCGACGCGGAAAAGCGCAGCCGGCCGGCCTCGTCGTAGTCGAGATCATTGGCTTTCTGTTCCGCTTCCAGTTGCGCTTCGAAAGCCTGCACGACGCGCGCGAGGCGCGCCGGTGCGCAGGATTCGCCTACCCCGAGGTGCCGGGTCAGCCAGTCGGCCACAGCGGCCTGGCGCGTCGCGTCCGGCGCGACGCAAGCGGGCAGCAGCAGCAGATCCCACACGCGGACGGCAGTGCGGCTTTCGCTCGCAACGGCCACGCGCAGCAGCCACAGCGTCTTGACCCAGCGCCGGTCGGACACGTAGCCGCCTTCCGTCGCGAGATGGGTGCGCAGCGCAGACAGCACCGCCACGACGCCGGCCGGCAGCGCCACCTGGCGCGCTGCGGCCGCCAGCGCGGCGAGGTCTGCGTCGGCCAGCGCCAAAGACTCATCTCCCAGTGACCACGCGTCGGCGCAACCGGTGTCGAGCAGGGCGGCGAACCCCTCTGCACTGACCGGCGCGACCGGCAGACGGGTCAGGAAGCGGTCGAAGAAGGCTTCGCCCACCTCGTCTTCCGGCACGTCGTTGGTCGCGCCGATGACGCTGACCAGCGGGCAGCGCTGGCGGCCGGCGCCATTGTCGAATTCGCGTTCGTTCAGCAGCGTCAGCAGTGCGTTGAGAATGGCGCTGTTCGCCTTGAACACCTCGTCGATGAAGGCGATGGACGCGTCGGGCAGAAAGCCGGCGGTATGCCGCTCGTAACGATCCTCTTCCAGCGCGCGGATCGACAGCGGGCCGAACAGCTCCTCGGGCACGGTGAAGCGGGTCAGCAGGCGTTCGAAATAGCGTGCATCGCGAAACGCCGCACGCAGCCGGCGCGCCAGTTCGCTCTTGGCCGTGCCGGGCGGTCCGATCAACAAGGTGTGCTCGCCGGCCAGCGCGGTCAGCAGGCAGCGGCGCACGACCACACGCCGTTCGACGAGCCCGCATTCGAGTTGTCCGGCGAGCGCACGCAGACGGTCGGACAGCAGCGGGGATATCAGAGGGTTCATGACAGTCAATCGCAAATCAGGGAAAACGTTCTTCGATGAGGGTCTGCGCACGGCGCGCACTTTCGCTCGCGTCGATGCGCTGCAATGCGCCGGCACCGACGACATGAATGCCGGCTTCGGTGACGATGAAATCCATCGCCACATCGTGCGGCTGCGGATGGATGGTCGACATGCGCGACGACTCGAAGCCGACACCGATCCTCAGCGGCGGCACCGGCTGCGCGGCCAACGTGCGGTCAAAATAGCCGCCGCCATAGCCGAGCCGGTAGCCACATGCGTCGAACCCGACCAGCGGAATCAGCAGCGCCTGCGGCTGCACGACGGCGGAGTCCGTCGGCACCGGCAGGTCGAACACCCGCTTCGTCATGGTCACACCGGGCCACCATTCGCGGAACACCAGCGGCGTGGCGCGTGCCACCACGTCGGGCAGCGCAGCGCGAGCGCCTGCGTCACGCAAGGCACGGATCGCGAAGCGCGCGTCGAACTCGCCGCGGTAGGGCCAGCAGAAGCCGACGATCAGCCGGCGCAGTGCCGGGAAGCCGTGTTCAAGCAAGGCGGTGATCACCACGTTGCGCGCGGCACGCTGCACGGCCGGCACGCTTTCGCGCGCAGCGATCAGTCGCTGCCGTTCGGTGCGCCGCCAGTCCGGCAGATCGGTCAGTACGTCCACATTCAGCTCCCTGGCAGGCCCGGTTTCACAACACGCCGTGCAACAGGCCGAGTGGATGGTGAGCGCGTGCCACGCCCAGCATGAAGGCGAAGGTCAGCAGCGCCGCGATGAAACACACGAAGCGGGCCCGCGCGCTGCGCGCGCGCTTCAGCGCAAGGCTGCCCAGCACGATATAGACCACCAGCAATACGAGTTTGGTCGCCAGCCAGGGCACGACGAACGGATTCAGCTGCAGCAGGCCGAGCAACGACAGCGCGGCGATCAGCAGGCCGGCATCGATGATCTGGCTGGCGATGCGCACGCTGCGCCGCATGCTCCAGCGCGCCCCCGACAGCACGCCGATACCGCGCAGCGCGAACAGCGATCCACTCGCAATGACCAGTCCGATGTGGGCCTGTCGCGCCAGCGGATACAGGTCGATCAGGTCCACGCGAACGGCGCGTCGGCATGTCGCTCAGCCGACATCGACGGCTTCACCCGTGCGGTCGAAGGCGATCAGCTTGTCAAGCCGCCCGGTGCGGATCGCGCTGATCATGCTTTCCAGCGGAGCGTCCGCATCCGCACTGGCGGGCGCCTGGCCGTCGCGCCCGGCCAGCGCGGCCACGAACACGATAGCCCACTGCGTATCGAAGGTGGCCGTCTCTTCGAGCAGGGCCGCGAAGCCTTGCAACTCGTCGATCGTCTTGTCCACACACACGTAGGGCACCAGTGCGCCGCCCTGCCCGGCTTCGAAGCGCGCGCGCTCTTCGGCCGAGGCGTCGTCCGGCAGTTCGGCCACGGTGAATACCATCAGCAGCCGCTGCGGTTCGGTTTCTTCGCGCATGGCCGCGATCAGGCCGTCGAAAGTTGCTGTCAAGGCAGGTCTCCGCAAGATGGAATGAGAACGAGAGGAACAAGGCGGCGTTGCACAGAATGCATCATGACAGTTTGCCCCGCACGGCTGCGACCATGACAGCGCCGAACAGCACGATGGCCAGCGCATGACCGATGCCGGCCAGGGCCAGCGCAGACAGGTCGCCGGACGGGCTGGCGCCCAGGCGCAGCAACAGGCTGGCCGCCAGCAGCCACAGCGGCACCCGCGCCCAGGCCGAATACACCGGTCGCAGGCGCAGCAGTGCCGGCAGCATGATGGGCGCGTGGCCGAACACCATCGCCAGCACGAAGCCGAGCAGCACGGCGTGCAACCCGGCCGCGGGCAGCGGGCCCGGTGACAGCACGCCGTACAGCCCGAGCAGCGCACCGACCAGCAGCCACACATAGCCGACCGTCAGGCACTGCGCGACATGGCCGGGCCAGCCGGGCGCCGACCATTTGCGCGGCGCCATGTCCCAGCGCAGCAGCCACAGCGCGAGCAGCGCGCAGGCCAGCCAGAGCAGCAGTGCTGCCAGCGCCGCCCACACCGGTGACAGGACGACCGACAGCAGCACCATCGCCACCGCCAGCCCGAACAGCACGCGGGCGATGCGCGGCAGGCGGATCATCTGCATCAGTTCGCGACGTTCGCCGGCGATGGTCAGCACGAGAAAGGCGACCCAGCTCATGACGGCTGCCGCCAGGTCTCCGGCCGCCCAGACGAGCACGCCGATCAGCCAGCACAGCGCGCCGGCCATTTCGACCACGAGGTGCAGCGACCACGCGCGGCTGCGTCCGGCATGGAGGTAGAGCAGCACCAGCGCCGCGGCCGCGAATGCCCAGAGCATCTGCGCCGCGACCACGGAGCCGATCGCCCACGCGGCGAGCCCGCCGAGCCCTGCCGCCAGCGGTGACAACAGGCCGGGCAGACGCTGCAGCGCCACCGCGCGCTCGAGCGAAATGACGGTGCCGAACACGGCGCAGATCATCACCGCCCCGTGCAGCGCGACCGGCACCGCCGGTATCGGCACACCGAAACGAACCAGACCGGCGGCGATGCCGGCCAGCATGGCGGACACCGCCAGCAGCGCACACACCGCGATGCCGGTGCGCCACAGCGCGGGCGTCGTCATGCTCACCATCCGAACCGCTCGCGCAGGGCCGGGCTCATGCGGCCGGGGTGCCATGCGCAATCCCAGTCGAATTCGACCTGGACGATCCAGCCCGGCGGGCAGACGGCACGCAGCGCCGACGTGGCATCCTCGATGATCAGCTCGCCCATCGGGCAGGTCGCGCTGGTCGGTATCAGCACCACGTCGACGCGCGCCTCACCAATGACAATCGACTTGACCAATCCCAGTTCGACGATGCTTTCGACCAGTTCCGGGTCCGCAACGGTGTGCAGCGCGGCCCGCAGTTCGTCTTCGGTGGGCATCACGACACCTTCTGCCGGGTCGGGAAAGCTATCCCGCTCGCCCCGGGAGGCGCGGCCGGCGGCAGGATGTCGGCCAGCGTGTGGCGGTCCAGACGGGCGAGAAAATCCTGCAGCGCGTCTTCGAATATCCCGGCCAGACGGCAACCGCCCAGCAGCCGGCACTGACCGCCGCCATCGAGGCATTCGACCAGTCTGAAGTCGGGTTCGACGCTGCGCACCACGGCACCCAGGCCGATCGCCTCTGGCGCGTGCGCGAGCCGCATGCCGCCCCCGTTGCCGCGCACGGTTTCGATCCAGCCGGCCAGACCGAGCTGGTGGGTCACCTTCATCAGGTGCGCCACGGACACCTGATGCGCGTGCGCGACCTCGGCAATCGTGCACAGGCGGTCCGGATGCTGGCCAACGTGCATCAGCAGGCGCAGCGCGTAATCGGTCATCGTGGTCAGACGCATGGTTCAGCGCCCCGGGCGGACGATGGTCACAGGCGTGGCCACCGCCACAGCGGCCGGCGCCGGGCGATCGGCACGCGGCCGGATCATCATCGGAAGGAAGCGCCACAGATAGAGCGCGAAGGCCGCCACCCACAGCAACGCGGCAACATGCAGCAGGTGGATGGCGGCGGCGGAGGGTTGCAGCGCGAGCAGCCTGAGTACCGTGGCCACGATCACCAGCACGTAGCTGACGACCATGCTGCGATCGGTTTCCAGCGGCCGCCCGAGGTGCCCCAGTGCGGTGCGTGTGATCATGCCGATGATGAGCAGCGAAAAGCCGCCCATCGCAATCACGTGGATGTGCAGCGCCGGCCGCGCGCCGAAGTCCGCGACGGATGCTGCGGCAAGCAGCAGGCCGATGCCGAGCGAGGCGTAGCCCAGATACAGTATCCACAGCAGCGGCTTGTGCAGTACGGCCTGCGGCTTCCAGCTGAACCAGTGCTGCAGCGAAAGGGCGCCGGCCACCGCGAGCGCCAGTGCCTGCGCAACCGGGAAATCGGCCAGCAGGCACACCACGGCAACACCGCTGGCACCGAGCTGGATATGGCCGCTGCGCAGCTGCATCGGAATCTGCAGGCCCGGGACGGCGCGCATGGCAAAGAACGGAATGACCCGGCGCGCCACCAGTAGCGCGATCAGCGTCATGATCAGCAGGCCGGCGTTGAACTGGCGCATCAGCAGTGCGTAGTCGCCGTCATGCGCGGCCAGCAGGAACAGGGCATCGGACACGCCCAGTGCCAGCAGCAGAAGCGGGACGGCGTAGTTGCGCACATTGCGCGACACCACGACGGCGCGCAGCAGTGCCGCGGCAGCCAGGGTGAAGAACAGCAGTTCGGCAAGGGTGCCGATCAGGAAAGGCGCCCCGTCACCGGCGAGAAAGCCCAGCCGCGCCACCAGCCACAGTGC
Source organism: Methyloversatilis sp. (assembly GCF_030698125.1). Taxonomy (GTDB): domain Bacteria; phylum Pseudomonadota; class Gammaproteobacteria; order Burkholderiales; family Rhodocyclaceae; genus Methyloversatilis. Next base: position 51,457 of record NZ_JAUYNV010000052.1, on the reverse strand, counting down.
GCACAGGATGGCCAGCGCGCGGCCCTGCACCGGATTGATGCCGGTCCAGGCGGCGCCCGCCGTCATCAGGAAGCCGACCGCGATGGTGGCCACGAAGCCCCACAGCATTTCATGCGCGTGCCAGGCCACGCCGGCAAGCGGGCCGTTCAGCCAGTGCGGCGCGAATATCCACAGCCCGACCGCGATCAGTGCCCACAGCGCGCCGGCCAGATAGACCGGGCGAAAACCGAGTTCAAGAAAGGCGGCCCACGATGGCGCAAGCGGCAGCGGCTGTTCCGCTTCCTGTATCGACAGCAGGGTGGCCATGATCGGCTCCGGAGGTTGAATGTTGACGACTGGATTGAACATATATTGTACATATATCTTCTATCCCGTCTTCAACACCCGCTTGATCCGGATCAAGCCTGTGCAGGGTCCGGCGGCAATGGCTCAAGGTCGACATGCAGCGTCTGCGTCGGGAAGGCGATCTGCGCGCCGTGTGCCGCAATGATGTCGGCAATTTTCAGCAGCACGTCCTGCTTGACCATGTGGTACTCGGTCCACACCGTGGTGCGGGTGAAGGTGTAGATCAGGATGTCGAGCGACGACGCGGCGAAGGCGGTGAAATTGACGATCAGCGTCTGCGTGGCATCGATGTCGGGATGCGCCTGCAGCATGGCCCGGATGTCGCTCACGATGGACGCCACTTTTGGCAGGTCTTCGTAGCGCACGCCGATCACTTCGCGGATGCGCCGGTTGGTCATGCGCGAGGGGTTCTCCACCACGATGGTGGTAAACAGCGCGTTCGGCACGTAGATCGGGTTCTTGTTGAAGGCACGCACGCGCGTGTGGCGCCAGCTGATGTACTCCACGGTGCCTTCGATCGCCTTGTCGGGCGACCGTATCCATTCGCCGACACTGAAGGGCCGATCGAGGTAAATCGTGAGCCCGCCAAAGAAATTGGCCAACAGGTCCTTCGCGGCAAAGCCCACCGCGATACCGCCGATACCGCCCAGCGTCAGCACGCCGGCAATGCTTACCCCGAGCGTCTGCAGAACCAGGAGCAGCGCCGAAACGACCACCACCAGCCGACCGAGCTTGCTCAACGCATCGACCGTGGTGCGATCGATCTCGTCGCCGCGCACCAGTCGCGCGGCGACGATGTTTTCGCTGACCCGCCCGATGAAGCGCAGCAGGAACCAGCCAAGGCAGAGGACGATGCCGATGTTGCGCAACGGCACGACGTACTCGAGGAAGGGTTCGTCGACGTGGCGTCGCAATATGTCAACAGCCAGCGACAGCCCGATGAGCCAGATCACGACCAGCATGGGCCGGCTGGCGCAGCCCACCAGCGCGTCATCCCAGACGTTGACCGTACGCACCGTGACGCGACGGACGTGACGCAGCACGAACTCGGCCAGCAGGTTGGCCGCCGCCGTGACCGCCAGAATGATGATGATGCGGGCGATCCAGGGCTCGGCAAGAAAACCCAGGCCGACGCGATGGATGAACTCTGTCATGGATTGTTCCGGACGGACATTGAAGAAGAAAGAGCGCCGGGGCAGGCACTCCGGGGTGGCAGGGTGTGCCGTCAGCGCTCCGGCGGCGGTGGGGTGTCGTCAGCGCGGATGACCTCACCCTCGATCACGCGTCCGCTGGGTTGCGCCCCTTCGCCGTCGGAAAACGGCGCCGAAGCGCCCTCTCCGGCCGCCATGCGGGCGTCCATCTGTGCGCGCATCTGCTGGCGCAACGCACGGGTCTTCCACCACATCCAGCTCCAGATGACCAGGCCGAAGGCAATCGCGACAGCAATGATCACCACGGAAAACATCAGGCCGAGCACCAGCAGGATCGCACCGATCAACGCGGCGAATATCTTGCCCAACGGCCCCGCCTGCTGAATGCCGGTCGACGCGCCACGCGCGCGGGGATTGTGCCTGTTACGTTCCATGACTGCGATTCCTGTTGTCTGCAACAGACAGGACAGTACATCGCAAGCGCGGTTCTCGCCTATCGGCGCCCGCTGACGCCGGCCGTCATGCGCCCGGCACCGGCCACGCAGGTCACAGGCGCTTGTGCGGTTGTTCCACCAGATTCTGGTAGACGAAGCTCTTCAGGAAGATGTTGGTCTGTGCATTGACATCGGAAAATTCGACGCCGTAGGCGGCCTCGCCGGTGTCGACGATGTCGTGCGTATTGCGGATGGTTGCGCTGACCACCACGCGGGTGCGCACCTTGTGGATGTCGAGAATCAATTCCAGGGAAATCGTTTCCCCGATGACACGCGGCGGGTCCCAGGCGCGCAGTTCGGCACCGGTGGCACTGAGGTTGGTGACCGTGGTCGACACCGGCTCGGCGCCATCAAGCACACGCGCACTGATGGTCGTGGCAATCCTCTCCGCATTGCGGATCTGGCGCATCGTGATGCGGCGCGGAAACTGCAGGTGCAGGTACTCGAAGGGGCTGACCGAGCGCTTGCCCACGGTGGTCGAGAAACCGTAGGCATGACGGCCCGAAAACGCGCGCACCGCAAATTCGTCGCCTTCGATCGGCGGGCCGGCCCAGGCGCGGGTGTCGGGCATGGTGACCAGCACGCTCACATCGTTGACGTAGCCGATCAGCTTGACCATTCCGAGCTGCTCGCCGAGCTTCGGCGGCGGTTCAAGAATGAGCCGGTCGCCGATCTTGAGACCGATGTCCTTGAACAGCACGTCCTTGACGACACCGGGCGCATTGACGCCCTGCGCCACCGCCTCGATCATGCCCGCTTCGCTGTTGTTCATCGTTTTGCCGGAATCAGTGGTCGATGCTGCGCAGCATCGGAAATTCGGAACCCGGGCGGCTCGCGCCGTGCCCGCTCAGGTCAGCACAACAAATTCTTTATCGATAACGGTCAGGAATGACGATTCCTTTGGGAACTGTTTCTCGGAATGCACGCTGAACGGGCAAATACCCGCTGCGCTGAATCGGCTTGGTGCCCCGATCGACCCGCGCCGCGAGCGGCCGGAAGGAACGAGGCTGCGCCGTCTCGCGTCGATGAAGCGCGACATCGTCGCAATTGACCGAGCGCTCAACGCCCGCGGAACACCGGTGCGCGCTTGTCGGCGAACGCCGTCACCCCTTCGACGAAATCCATCGTCGCAGCGCAGCGCGCGAAAGCCAGCGCCTCGGCCGCGAGTTGCGCGTCGAGTGACGGGCCGGCAGCCACCAGCAAACGCTTGATCTCGGACAGCGCATGGCGCGGCCCGTGGGCGAAGTGCGCGCTGCGCGCCTGCGCTGCGGCATCCAGCCCGGCGACCGGCACCACCTGTTCGACCAGCCCGAGAGCCAGCGCTTCCGGCGCCGCAACACGCCGCGCCGACCACATCAGTTCGCGCGCGCGCCGCTCGCCCAGCGCCTGCATCAGGAACACCGACTGGCCACCGTCGCACGGCAGTGCCAGCCCGGTATAGGCGGTGCTGAACACCGCATCGGCGGCGGCGATCACGCAGTCGGATGCCAGCGCGAGCGACAGCCCGTAACCGGCGCAGGCGCCCTGCACCACCGACAGCACCGGCTGGTGCGCGCGGCGCAGCGCGAGGATGACCGGATTGACCCAGTTCTCGATCAGTGCCCGGAAGGCATCCAGTCGCGCCGGCGCCTCCAGATACAGGGTGGCGCGGAAATCGTTGATGTCGCCGCCAGCGCTGAAGCAGCCGCCCGCGCCACGCAGCACCAGCACGCGGCAGTCCGGGTCGGCCAGGCTGGTATCCACCGCCCGGCGCATGGCCTGCAGCATGGTGACCGAAAATGCGTTGCGCCGTGCCGGGTTTGAAATGGTGATCGTCGCGATGCCCTGTTCGCACGCGCTGAATATGTGGCCGTCCGCCTGATCGTTCATCGAACCCTCCCTGTCATCGCGCTGCTTACGGCGGTGTGACGCCGGCCGGCAGCAGCACCCACATGCGGCCCTGCTGGCGCATGCGGCCTGCCAGTGCGCCGGCCTCCGGACCGAAACCCCAGAAGAAATCGGCGCGCACGCCGCCCTTGATGGCGCCACCGGTGTCCTGCGCCATCATCAGGCGACGCAGCGGGTCGGCGCTGTTCGGGCGTGTCGTGTCCAGCCACACCGGCGCGCCCAGCGGCACGCTGCGCGGATCGACCGCGATCACCCGTTCGCCGGCAATCGGTACGCCGAGCGCGCCGAGCGGGCCTTCCGGCAGACCGGGGGCCTGCTTGCCGATGGGCAGTTCGCGGAAAAACACGTAGCTCGGGTTGGCTGCCATCATCGTCGCCACCCGCGCCGGGTTGGCGCGCGCCCACTGACGGATGCCCTGCATCGACGCCTGTTCGAGCTTCAGCTCGCCCTGATCGACCAGCCAGCGACCGATCGACTGGTAGCTGTGGCCGTTCTGGTCAGCATAGCCCACACGCACACGGCTGCCGTCCGGCAGTTCCACCTGGCCGGATCCCTGAACCTGCAGGAAGAACACATCCAGCGCATCGGCCGCCCAGAACAGCACCTTGCGGTCGAATTCGGCCGCGCGCGCATCGAGTTCGCTGCGCGACCAGTACGGCACCACCTTGCGCCCCTCGACACGACCGCGCAGTCGCAGATGCTTCAGATCCGGATGCAGGCTGGCGACATCGATCACCAGCAGATCGTCGGGCACCGCGTGAATGGGGTGCATATACATACCGCCGCGCGTGCGGCTCGCCTGCAGCAGCGGTTCGTAATAGCCGGTCACCAGCCCCTGGTCGGTGCCGTCGCCATTGAGCAGCTGCCACGGGCGGAAAGCCGATTCGAAGAACGCCCGCACCGCAGCGCTGTCTTCCCGGGCGAGTGAGCCGAGTGCAGCGCAGGGTGAGCGCCACTCGGCACGACTGGCCAGTGCGCTGCAGCTGGCGCGCAGCGCCGGCAGCGCCTCGCGCAGATCGTCGTCGGCCCAGCCTTCGAGCGCAGACCACTCGGCGGCGACCAGACGTGGCGGCAGCTTTGCCTCGGGCACCGGGGCAACCGGCGGGCAGACCGGGCAGGCGGCGCACGTCGGGCAGGTCGGGCAGACCTGCGGCGTCACGGCGGCAGGCTGCACATCGGGGCACGACGGCACGACGGGAGAACTCGCCGGCCCTGGCCGCGGAGCCGAGCCGCAGGCGGCGAACAACGCGGTGGCCGAAGCGAGCAAGGCGAGCCGGACGCCGCGGCGGATTTGCTGGAACATCGTGATGTGCTTTAGATTGGCGCGCCCGCAGACGCTGAGGGTGCAATGATAACGAGCAGCGGTCCTGCCGGACGGCTGCATTGAAGACTGACGTTTCGCAGACACTTCACCCATGTGGATATTCCTCCTCGAAGCCGGCGTTGCGCTGGCCCTGCTGCTGTTCATCCTGTGGTGGACGCTGCCGCGCAAGGAAAAGGACGCCTCCGACACCGAGCCGCCGAAAGCGCTCACCGACAACAAGGACGACCATGACAGACCGTGACGGTTTCGAAAGCCTGATCGCCCGCGCGCATGCGCTGTTCGATCGCCTCGAACACATGATCCCGGCGCCGCCGGCGCCACCCGACTGGAAGGCGACCGCCTACCGCTGGCGGCGCAGCAACGGCCGCGGCCGGCTGGAAGCAGTCGCCCACCCGCACAAGCTGCGCCTGTCCGACCTCAAGGACATCGACGTGCAGAAGGCGCGCATCACCACCAACACCAAGCAGTTCGTCGAAGGCAAGCCGGCCAACAACGTGCTGCTGACCGGCGCGCGTGGCACCGGCAAGAGCTCGCTGGTGAAGGCGTTGCTGAATGATTTTTCGAAGAAGGGCCTGCGCCTGATCGAGGTCGACCGCGACGATCTGGTCGACCTGCCCGACATCACCGACCTGATCGCCAACCGGCCCGAGCGCTTCATCATCTATTGCGACGACCTGTCGTTCGAATCCGGCGAGCCCGGCTACAAGGCGCTGAAAAGCATCCTCGACGGCTCGGTGTCGGCGGTGCTCGACAACGTGCTGATCTACGCCACGTCGAACCGGCGCCACCTGATGCCCGAGTACTTCTCCGAGAACAACGAAGCGAAGCATGTCGACGGCGAAGTGCATCCGGGCGAAGCGACCGAAGAGAAGATTTCGCTGTCCGAGCGCTTCGGCTTGTGGCTGTCCTTCTACCCCTTCGATCAGGAGGCATATCTGGACATCGTGCGGCACTGGCTGAAAAAGCTCGGCGTGCCGCCGGACCAGATCGAAGCCTGCCGCGCCGATGCGCTGCGCTGGACGCTGGAACGCGGCTCGCGCAGCGGCCGCGTCGCCTGGCAGTTCGCGCGCGACTGGGCGGGGCAGCACGCGGCACAGTGAGCGCATCGAGGGCCGGCGCATGACCGAACGCAAACAGGTCGCCGTCGCGGCGGCCGTCATCTTCCGGGACAGCGCACGCGGGCGGGAATTCCTGCTCGGCCAGCGCGCGCCGGGCACCTTCTATCCCGGCTACTGGGAGTTTCCCGGCGGCAAGGTGGAAGCGGGCGAAGCGCCGGTCGATGCGCTCAAGCGCGAGCTGGACGAGGAACTGGGCATCACGGTCACAGCCTGTTCGCCCTGGCTGACGCTGTCGCACGAATACGAGCACGCCTTCGTGCGGCTGCATTTTTTCCGGGTCGAAGCCTGGCAGGGCGCGCTGCAGGACCATGTACACAGCGCGTTGAGCTGGCAGCAGCCCGATGTGCTGACCGTCGGGCCGATGCTGCCGGCCAACGGTCCGGTGCTCAAATCGCTGCGCCTGCCCGGTTTCATGGCCATCACCCACGCCTGGCAGATCGGTCATGCGGCGCAGCTCGACGCCATCCGCCGGGCTTGTGCACGGCAGCGGCTGCTGCTGCAGATCCGCGAACCGGTGATGGATGACGCGACGCAGGCCTTCGCCGCCGAAGCGATACGGCTGGCGCACGCCGGCGGTTCGCCTGCCGTACTCAACGGCGAGCCGGCGCTCGCCCGCACGCTGGGGGCGAACGGCGTGCATCTGAAGTCGTCACAGCTTGCCGCGCTGGCGGCCCGCCCCGACTTCGAATGGGTGGGCGCGTCCTGCCACTCGGCTGACGAACTGGCGCAGGCTGCGCGGCTCGGCCTCGACTACGCGGTGGTCGGCCCGGTGCTGCCGACCGCCACCCACCCCGATGCGACGGGCCTGGGCTGGAGCGCGCTGACGGCGCTGGTTGCGGCATGCGGCATTCCGGTGTTTGCCATCGGCGGGCTCGACGCCTCGCACAGGCAGGCGGCGCACGCCTGCGGCGCGCACGGCGTCGCCGCGATCCGCGGCGCCTGGACGCCATGACAGCGCGCCGCCTCTTTCTTCGTCAGTGCGGCGCCATCGCCCTGGCAAGCGCGCTGCCGACGGCACTGCGCGCGGCGACCAGCCCGTACGATCACGGCCTGTTGTGGAAGATCACGCTCGGTGACGCGCCGGTCAGCCACCTGTTCGGCACGCTGCACAGCGGTGAGCCGCGCGTGCTCGACCGGGCTGCTCCGCTCTACACCTATATAGACGCAGCGCGCGTATTCATGCCGGAACTGGTGGCCGACGCAGACGCCGTGAACGCCTTCATGGCGGCCAGCACCTCGGATACCGACGAGCTGCCGAAAAAGGTCGGCAGCAAGCACTGGCCGCGGGTGTCGCAAATGCTTGCATTGCATGGCGTCGACGAACGCGTGCAGCCGCGGTTGCGCCCGTGGGCGGCGCTGGTGACGCTGCTGCAGCCGGTCGGCGGCGCGCAGCCCACGCTCGACGAGGTGCTGGTGCGCCGCGCGCGCGCTGCCGGCCGGAAAATCCTGCCGATCGAGAATGTGCAGGAACAGATCGATGCGATCGCGCGCCTGCCCGACGCGACCGTCATGGCACTGCTGATCGACAGCGCGCGCCGGCACGACGCGATACAGGCCGGTGTCGCGCCGATGACCGACGCCTGGCTGGCCGGCGATACCGGCGAGCTGGCGCGCATCAACAGCCGGCTGATCGGCGATGACAAGGCGCTGCGGCGCCACGCCGACCTGTTCATGCAGTCGCTGCTCGGCCGGCGCAACGCACGTTTTGCGGAACGCCTGCTGCCGCAGATCCGCGAAGGCGGCATATTTGCGGCTTTCGGCGCCTCCCACCTGACCGGCCCTGACGGCGTGCTCGCGCGCCTGCTGCAGGCCGGCTGTACCACAGACCGCATCGCCTGACTCCAGTTTTCCGCGCCTGTGCCGTGAATCTCCTGGCAAGTTGCCTCGCCCGGCCACTCCAAGGCACCGCGGGGACCTACAGGAGACGTCCCATGAACGCATTCAGCCGCCTTTCGGTGGTCCATCAACTTTCGATTTCGATCGGCCTGCTTTGCGCAGTCATCTTTGCGTCGCTGATCTTCATCGTATCGATGTCCACCCAGCGCTCCACGCTGCAGCAGACCGAAGCGCATCTTGGTGAGCAGGCCGATGCCACGGTGAAGCTGCTCGACCTGAGCTATCACAACGCGATGGACAGTGCCGAAAAAGGCATGAGCGCGCTGAAACGCGGTCTCGGCGGTGCCGTGGTCATCGGCGAGGACACGATGCCCATGGGCAGCTACGGCGCGGTGCGCGTCGCACGCGTCAATGGCGCAGTACTCAATGGAGACACTGACCGCGTCAGCGGGCTGCGCGACCTGATCGGTGCCGATCCGGCGGTCATGGTGCGCGTCGGCGACGAGTTCGTCCGGGTGGCAACGCTGCTGAAGGACAAGGACGGCAAGTCGATGGCCGGCAAGGCCATCAACAAGAGCACGGAAACCGATACCCTGCTCGCCGGCAAGCCGTATTCGGGCGTCGTGGTGCGCAATGGCCGCTTCTACATATCCTCGCTGGAACCGATCAAGGACGCCGCGGGCACCGTCGTCGGCGCACTGTCGGCGCGGGTGGACGTCCAGCAGGGCATCGACCAGCTGTTCGCGTCGCTGAAAACCCTGCGCATCGGCGACACCGGCTACCTGTACATCGTCAAGCCGGGTGAGTCAGCGGACAACAGTCAAATGATCCTGCACCCCGAACACGCCGGAAAGTCGATCGCCGACATCGGCAACCCGGCGCTGACTGGCGTCATCGCACAGCAACTCGACAAGAAGAATGGACAGCTGGTCTATGACTGGCCGCTCGCCGACGGCAGCCTGGCACCCAAGCTCGCCACCTTCCGCACATCGGACACCTGGGGCTGGATGGTTTCCTCCGGCGCGCACGTCGCTGAATTCACGGCCGCTGGCGTGCAGTTGCGCAACCAGTTGATCATGATCTGCGTCGGCGCCGCGCTGCTGCTCGCTGCGCTCACCTGGTGGCTGGCGCACAGCCGTCTCGTGCGCCTGAAGGATGTGTCGGCGGCAATGAACCGACTGGGCAACGGCGACTTCAGTCAGCGTCTGGCGGTGCAGGCTGGCGAAAGCCGCAACGAACTGGACCTGATCACCGTGCAGATCAACGAGGCGACCCGCAAGACTGCAGCGCTGATCACCGCCACAGCCGACGCAGCCCGCGCCGTCGGTGCAGCAGCGCGTTCGCTGCGCGCCGGCTCGAGCGAAGTGGTCGAAGGTTCGACCGAACAGAGCAGCGCCGCCGCCGGCCTCGCCGCGGCGATTGAAGAATTATCGGTCAGCATCACCCACGTGGCCGACAGCGCCGGTGTGGCCGATGCTGTCAGCCGCGAAGCGCGCAGCGCCGCGATGGACGGCGAGCGCCAGTTGAACGCCGTGGTCGATGGCATGCAGCACATCGCCCGCGACATCAATGACGCCTCGACCGCGGTGACCGATCTGGCCGGCCGCACACGCGAAATCTCGAACGTCGGCCGCATCATCCAGGAGATCGCCGAACAGACCAATTTGCTGGCGCTCAACGCGGCCATCGAAGCGGCACGCGCCGGTGAATCCGGCCGCGGCTTCGCCGTGGTGGCCGACGAAGTACGCAAGCTGGCCGAACGCACCGCCGCTTCGACAAAGGAGATCGCCAGCATGGTGAGCAGCGTGCAGGCTGACGCCGACAAGGTCGTGCAACGCATCGGCGAAGTGAGCGGTCAGGTCACCACCGGTGTGAGCCGGGCAACCGAAGCCGGTGCCGTGTTGCGTGTCATCAGCGAGCAGAGCGAACGCACCGCAGCCGCGATGAAGGAAATCGCCGCCGCCACGCGCGAACAGAGCAGCGCCAGCCAGAGCGTGGCGCAGGGCGTGGAACGCATCGCCGGCATGGCAGAACAGAATGCCGACGTCACCCGGCGCGCCGACGGCGAAACGCTCGGTCTGGAAAAGCTGGCCAGCCAGCTGCAGGACAACGTCGGCCGCTTCGTGGTCTGAGTATCGAGGACCGGAGGGGTCGCCGCCGGTCTTTCGTGTGACGTTGGGCATCGCTGCGCTCAGCCCGACCTACGGGCGTGGCGCCGGGCTCGGGTGTGTCGCGCGTTTTCCGGGGGGCGTTGGGCATCGCTGCGCTCACCCCAACCTACGGGTGTGGCGCCGGGCTCGGGCGTGTCGCGTCGTCCGGAAGGTGTTGGCGTGGCGCCGGGTTCGGGTGTGTCGCGCGTTTTCCGGGGGGCGTTGGGCATCGCTGCGCTCACCCCGACCTACGGGTGTGGCGCCGGGCTCGGGTGTGTCGCGTCGTCCGGGTGGTGTTGGTGTGGCGCTGGGCTCGGGTGTGTTGGGCATCGCTGCGCTCACCGCAGTTTGGTGGCGCATTTCGTAGGTTGGGGTGAGCGCAGCGATGCCCAACAACAGCGGCCGACCCACGGGCCGACTCGCCTGCAGCGCGCCCGACCCGTCCCTGTACCGCGGCGCGCACCTTGCTGCGAAGCGGCGCCCGGCGTATGTCATGCAACCTCTGCCCCGCCAGTTCCCCTACCCCCTTTTTCCGCCCGACAATCCGGCCGACGGGCTCAAGCACTTCGTGCTTGTTGAACCGGTTCAGCACTTGAACCCGACGGACCAAGGCCTGCGAGGATATCGACACGCATGCCGGCCCTGGCAGCGATGCGCTCGACTTCACGTTTCGGAGCAGTCATGTCGCTGGCCTGACGACACGTCAGCGACGTCCGCCTGCCGTGATTCATTCGCTTCGGTACTCGCGCGCCGACCGCGATTGAACTGCAACCGGCGCTAGAGCCCTGCCGGGTCCTTTTCGACATCCTCCTGTCCGCTCGGCTCGAACGTCACACCGTGCTCCGCAAGATAGTCCCGTATGAGCCGCCGGATCACCTGCGACGGCGTAACGTCCTGGCGCATGCACAGGGCTTCGAGTGCCTTCTTTTTCGCAGGATCAACCAACACCGTCAGTCGTGCCGTTTTAAGTTCCATACAGTCTCCAATTCTCATCTGATTATAATGAAATTATATTTTGAGTTCACTTAAAGTATAATTTGACACCAATGATATCCGGCTGAACTCCTTTCGCGTGCCGGAGACCACCCTTCTTGATCATGGAGACCCCCGTGCCCGCCCCGGATCAGCACCGCGATCTGCGCCTCACAGACGCGAGTGCTTCATTGCGCAGACCATGAGCGCGCTCGTCATTTCGGTGCTGGCACTGATCGCGGGCACGCTTGCGTGTCTGTTGCCGGGTAACCGCGTCGCGGCCATGATCGGTGTTCTGACCCAGTTCGTGGCGACGTCCCTGGTCCTCGCCGTGGCGCTTCCGGTTGTGCTTGGCGCGCCGCCCCTTGCCGCCGACCTCAATTGGGCCTATCCCGTCGGCACGTTGCGGGTGCGACTCGACGCCCTCGGCGCCTTCTTTCTTGTGTGGTCATTGCCGATGACCTTGCTGGGCAGCATCTATGCAGTCGGCTACCTGCGTCCATTCTTCGACACACCGAGAATGCTCGGGCTGCATTACGCACTGCTCAATCTGACTTCGCTGTCGTTCGTGTTGATCTACACAGCGGACCATGCACTCGTGTTCCTGCTTGGCTGGGAGATCGCAGCGCTGGCCGCCTGGCTTCTGGTCATCTGGGACTACACCAACCAGAAAGTACGTTTCGCGGGTTTCAACTACCTCGTGTCGACGCATATCGGCCTGATCTTTCTGGTCGCGGCAACGATGATCCTGTACACCCATACGGCATCGTGGGATCTTGATCGCTTCGGCCAATGGATGCGCGCCAACGGTGGTTCGGAACGCAACCTCGTGTTCCTGCTCCTGGTCGCCAGCTTCGGCATCAAGTCAGCGTTCTTCCCGTTTCACTCATGGTTGCCACGCGCCCATGCGGCCGCACCTGCACATGTTTCGGCACTGATGTCAGGCGTCATTCACAAGGCCGGGCTTTATGCGCTCGTGCGTTTCGTGTTTCTGATCGGACAGCCCGACGAATGGATGGGCTGGTTCCTGATCGGATTCTCGGCGCTGTCGGCCGTGATCGGCGCGCTCTACACCGTCGGTCAGCGCGACCTCAAGCGCATGCTCGGTTACTCGTCGACCGAGAACGTCGGGATTGCAGGCATCGGATTCGGAATCGGCTGCCTCGGCCTCACCTGGGGAAACGAAGCGCTGGTGGCACTCGGTTTTGCCGGAGGCTTGCTGCATGTGCTCAATCACGCCTTCTTCAAGTGCCAGTTGTTTTACGCCGCCGGTGCGGTCTACCAGGCCACACACTCGGTCAACATGGAGCGGCTTGGCGGCCTGTCGCGCCTGATGCCATGGACCGCGCTCTGCTTCCTGCTGGGTGGCGTAGCCATCTCGGCACTACCGCCACTGAACGGCTTCACCAGCGAATTCGTGATCTATTCCGGACTGTTCACCGGTGAGCCCATCGACTATCTGCCCAAGGCGGCGCTCGCCGCGGGCGGAGCCGTTCTCGCCTTCGTCGGCGCGGTTTCAGCGCTCAGCATCACCCGTGCTTTCGGCATTGTGTTCCTCGGCACACCGCGCGACAGCAGCGTGCATGCGCCGACCGAAGTCAGTCGCTGGATGCTGGTGCCGATGGGGGTCCATGCGCTGGGCGTGGTCCTGCTTGGTGTCGCCCCTGCGCTGGGGTTCATGCTCGTGCGCGGCCCGACGGAAATCGCGCTGTCATCGCTGCCCGCCTCGGGCACCGACGTGCTGCAGCCGATTGCCGACACACTGACGAAGATCGGCATGATTTCCGGCTCGCTTGCGCTGCTGATTGGCGTTCTGATCGCACTGCGCGTAATGGTCGCGCGCCAGCCGGCGGCCCGCCATCGGACCTGGGGTTGCGGCTACAGCGCGGCGAACGCGCGCATGCAGTACACCGGTTCCAGTTTTTCGTCGGATTTCAGCGCCCGCTTCCGCAGCGTGATGGTGACCGTGAGGCGCCGCAAAGCGCCAGCGGGTTACTTCCCGTCCGACAGTTACCTGATCACCAACTGCGTGGACGCGGTGGAAAGACGCCTCTTTTCAGTCATCAAGCGCGGCGATGCTTCAGCGACCGAATTGTCGGGCAAGTTGCGGGAAGATGATCCGCGCGTCGCGTTTGCCGCGGCGCTGATTGCCGTGACACTGGTGGCCGGGCTCATCGTGCTGACCGGAGGTCCGCTGGCGTGAGTACGGTCACACTGCTCATCCACGTCGTCATGATGCTGACGATGCCGGTTCTCATGGTGGGATGGGTCAACCGGACCAAATCGCTGTGGGCAGGTCGCAGGGGCCCGGGCCTGCTGCAGTCAGGTTGGGATCTGCTTCGCCTGCTGCACAAGCAACCGGTATTCAGCGTCGTCATCAGCCCGCTGTTCCGCGCCGGCGCGTGGGTTGTGCTGGCGGCATCGCTGCTTGCCGCGCTGATCGCGCCCATGCTCGGTAGTGCAGCGCCGCTGCAGTTCAGTCATGACTTCATCGTGTTCGCCTATACGCTCGGGCTGGCACGCCTCTTCCTGATGTTGTCGGCGCTCGACGTCGGCAGTTCATTCGAAGGCATGGGTGCTGCGCGCGAGGCGGCCTTCAGTACCTTCATCGAGCCGGCGCTGTTCCTGCTGATCGGCACAGCCTGCCTGGCAACCGGACAGACGAGTTTCGCCAGTCTGATCGGCCACTGGCATCAAGCACCGGACTTCCCCTGGCTGGTGGCGCCCGCCGTCGCCGTGCTGTTCGTTCTCCTGCAGGCTGAGGCGGCGCGTGTGCCGGTAGACGACCCTCTGACGCACCTGGAGCTAACGATGGTGCACGAGGTGATGATCCTCGATCACAGTGGTCCGGAGCTGGCTGCGATGCAGTTCGCAGGGGCGATGAAGATGACGATCTACGCCGGCCTGATCGCTGCACTGCTGAATCCATTCGATGTATCGACCCAGCCGTTCGCAGGCGTCGTGGCGTCATTGCTCATCATGGCCGGTGTGGCTGTGGCAGTGGGCTGTGTCGAATCGCTGACCGCACGGCTGCGCATGCCTTACGTCCCCTACTACCTGATGGGCGCGTCCGTGCTCGCGGCCCTCTGCCTGGGTGCGACAACTTTGCTGGTGGTCCGCACATGAAGCTGCCGCTGATCATCTTTCTGCTCGCCATCATCATTCCTGTCTTCTTCGGCAAGATCCGCTCGGCGCCGTTCTGGCTCACGCTTCAAGCCATTGCACTGGCGTGGAACACGGCGCAACAGGATGGCGCCTCCGCTCACGCGCTGGTCGCCGTGATCGAGGTGCTGGTCGTGCGGGCGCTGATCGCACCCCGTTTGCTCCGGCACGCCATCGTGCAGCGTGACGAACCCAACCTCGATCTGATGCCGTCGAATCTGTTCACCTGGGTGATTGCGATCGCCCTCCTTGTACTCGCCTTCGAGTTCGCCGCACCTGCCATGAGCGACCACCAGGCGCTTGCGCTCGGGACGGTGGGCGCGACAGTGGCTGTGTCACTCCTGCTGTTGTCAACAAACGACTCGCCACCGGCACAGCTCGTGGCAGTGCTGTTCATTGAAAACGGCATTGCGCTGTTCGAATCGCTGCTTCCCGAGCCGTGGCCGCTGCCGGTGCATGCTGCACTGAGTGCGATCTACCTGCTGACGATCGGAATCGGTAGCTGGCTGATAGCGACGATCGACCCCGGAGCTTCGACAGTCGCGCTCGCCGGCGCATCGAAGGACTCGGTGACCGTATCCGACGCGGTGCCCCATGACTGAAGTTATCAGTTCCCGGTCAGTCGGCATTTTCGTGACCCCGACGCGTCGGCTGTGGGTGGGTCCGCTCCTGGTGATGTTGGCGGTCATCGCTTTGACGGGCTGGAGTGCGGTATTCATGCGTACGCCGCTTGCCGATCTGCCGATCCGCTTCGGCGGCGGCTATTTCGTCATCGACGCGACGTCGCTGCTCTTCCTGCTGGTGATCAACAGCGTCTTCCTCGGCATCAGCGTCTACATGTCTTCGCGTGTCGGCATGTCGAAGCTGCTCGCCGACAACCTGTTGCCTCGCGCAGCCCTGACGGTGGCGTTCATGGTGGCCATGAACCTCGGCGTGATGGCCAACAATCTGCTGCTGCTCTGGGCTTTCATCGAACTGACGACGCTGTGCGCCGCTCCGCTGGTGGCTCAGGGTGACACCGCCGCGCCGCGTCGCGTTGCGTGGCGCTATCTGTTGTACTCAAGCGTCTCGCTGGCACTGACCTTCCTCGGCATCATGTGCCTGACCCGTTCTGCGCACCTCAACGGCCTGGAAATGAGCTTCATGCTCGATCAGATGACCGCGGGCGTCCCCAGTCCGGCAGACGGCTGGCAACGCTTCGGACTCGCGCTGATCCTGTTCGGCCTGGGCAGCAAGCTTGGCCTGGCGCCGCTTTACGGCTGGATGCCTGAAACCTACGAGGCAGCGCCCACCAGCACGAGCGCGCTTCTTGCGGCAGTGCAGTTCAACATCAGCGTGGTGGCCGTGCTGCGCGTGTTGCAGGTTTTTCGCTGGCAAAACACCGATTTCGTGTCCCAGGAATTGCTGCTGATGGGTTGCCTGTCACTGACCGTCGCCGCCATCCAGATCATGGCCTCCCGCAACTACAAGCGGCTGATCGCCTACGCGTGCGTCAGCTCATCCGGCGTCATTGCCCTTGGCCTGTCGGTCGGCAAGGCGGCTGCTTACGGCGTCGTGCTTTACATCGTGAGCAACGCCTTCGTCAAAGCGCTTCTCTTCCTCACTGCGGGGCGTCTGCGTGCCGTCTATGGCACCAACGAGGTCGGAGCGCTCAGCGGCGTCATAAGAGTTTTGCCATTCTCAGGTGCGCTTTTTGCAGTCGGCATCTTCGCACTGCTCGGCTTTCCGCCGTTCAGCAGCTTCCTGGCCGAAATGCTGATCCTGTCAGGCATCGTGCAAGCCGGCAACCTGCTTGCATTCACGCTCATGTGCGTCGCGCTGACGGTCATTTTCGTTGCGACCGGCCGCACGATCTTTCCGATGATCTGGGGCGCATCGGACTACCCCGGGCCGCAAGTTACCGAAACATGGGTCACCGCTTTGCCCAAGCTCGGATTCGTCTCTGTGCTGGTCATGCTCGGCATTTACACACCTGCCCGCATCAGCGATTTGCTGATGCACGTGGCGCTATCCATAGGAGGTCAATGATGGGTCCCAACAAGCCAGTCGTCATGGCGGTGACCAATGAGCTCACCATCATGGGACTCGACGATTGGGTCGGGCAGATAGGCCTGCGGATTGCCGCTGGCGAACGTGTGCTCACACTGTTCGGCCGCGCCGATGGCAACAACCATGTCATCGCCACCGCCGTGCTGCAGGCGACACATGGAAGGCTTGCCATTCTGCGCGCCAGGGCATTGCGTACTGACTCGTTCGACGCGCTTACAACGCGTTACCCGTCGGTCCAGATGTTCGAGCGCGAACTGTGGGAGCAGACCGGTCTGACGCCCGTGGGCCACCCCTGGCTCAAGCCGGTTCGATACGAGGCGGACCGCCAGCAAACCATGCATGCGCATCCCTTTTTCAGCGTGCGCGGCGAGGAAATTCATGAAGTCGGCGTTGGCCCCATCCACGCCAGCGTAATCGAGCCCGGACATTTCCGGTTCATGTGCCATGGCGAGCAGGTCCATCATCTGGAACTGCAGTTCGGGTATCAGCACCGTGGCGTAGAAGCGTTGCTGCTCAAGCGACCCTTGCTGTCGTTGAGTTCAACCGTTGAGTCGATTGCCGGTGACAGCAGCATTGCCTATGCGTGGAGTCATTGTGCAGCGCTGGAAGCGCTGTCGGACACGCAGGTGAGCATGACCACGGAGCGTGTGCGCGGGATCGCGCTGGAACTGGAACGGGTGGCGATGCACCTGAGCACGTTGACCGGACTCGCGACAGACATCGCTTTTCTGCAGGGCGGCGCCACCTACGGTCGCCTGCGCACCGCCATCATCAATGCAACGATGCGCCTCTGCGGTAGCCGTTTCGGACGGGGTTGGCTGCGGCCGGGGGGGGTGCGCTTTGGTATCGACACCAAGCGTCGCAACGACCTGCTCGTCACGCTGGCTGACTTCTCCAGGGACATGGCAGAAATCAACGACCTGATGCTCACGTCGCACAGCGTGCAGTCACGCCTCAAGGGCATCGGCACAGTGAGCCATCAGGCTGCTGCGGACATCGGGCTGGTGGGCCTGTCAGCGCGCGCCAGCGGCGTCGCCATCGACATGCGCTCAAGCCTGCCCGGCCGTCTGTATGAAAGCCATCCGCTGGCGCTGCTGACCGAAGAGACCGGCGACTGCTGGGCCCGCATGCAGTTGCGCATGTGGGAAGTGGAGGAGTCCGTTCACTGGGTGACACACCTGCTCGACACACCCGATCTGCCTCTCGATGACGGCGAGGACTCGGACGACGACCTGCTGACCGCCATCGGACCGCTGTGGCACGACACGCTTTGCATATCGATCCGCGAAGGCTTTCGCGGTCCGGTGGTTCAGGCGCTCGAAACCCGCGCCGACGGACAGCTCGTCCATTACAAGGTACAGGACCCGTCACTGGTGAACTGGTTCGGTCTGACGCTGGCGATGCGCGACAGCGAAATATCTGACTTCCCGATCTGCAACAAAAGTTTCGATCTTTCCTATTGCGGCAACGACCTTTAGGACGCACACGTGTTCAAGTCGATCAAAGTCAGGATTTCGCAGGGCTCGCAGTTCATTCCAGATCCACGCCGGGCCAACCCGACCGGGTTTCGCGGCAAGCCGGTCATTGGCGCTGAAGCCTGTGAATCCGGATGCCAGGCCTGCGTGACCGCCTGCCCGACACAGGCGATTTCACAGGACACGCAAGCTCGAGAGCCCATACAGATCGACCTCGGCCGATGTGTCCTGTGCGGCGACTGCGAGCCCATCTGCCCGAGCAACAAGCTGTCGTTCAGCAGCGATTTCCGGATCGCCTGCACCGACCGCGTCGGGCTGGTGCTGAACCGCTCACGGACCGCGCCGGATCCGGTCAGGGTATCGGCGGCATTGCGCCAACGCTTCGGCCGCTCGTTGAAGCTGCGCTCGGTGTCCGCTGGCGGCTGCAACGCGTGCGAACTGGAAGTCAATGCGCTGTCGAACGTCAACTTCGACATCGGTCGCTATGGCATAGACCTCGTGGCGTCTCCGCGCCACGCCGACGGACTGGTGCTGACCGGTCCGATCACGCGCAACATGGCCGATGCGCTGCAGTCCTGCTGGGACGCCATGCCGGCACCCAAGCTGGTGATCGCCGTCGGTGCCTGCGCGATCTCCGGTAGCCCGTTCGAAGGATCGTCTGCTGTCGAACGCGGCTTTCTCGACCGATTCAAGCCAACGCTCTATGTCCCGGGTTGTCCGCCCCACCCGCTGACGTTTGTCTGTGCCCTGCTCGATCTTCTGGGCATTCAAAGTTGAAGCGCGCGCAAAAAGACAGCTCGACGGCAAGCATGTACATCGAACGCGTCACTCATCGCTCGGCAGGCTGGCAATCAGGTTCTCCGGCTCGCCGCACCAAGGAAACTTCGCAATGAAGACCACGCCCGACAAAGACACCGAGTTCCGCAAGGCGTCGCTCGACTATCACGCGCTTCCGACGCCCGGCAAGATCGCCATCAGCCCGACCAAGCAACTGACCAATCAGCGTGACCTCGCCCTGGCCTACTCACCGGGCGTCGCCGCCGCCTGCGAGGAAATCGTTGCCGATCCCCTGAACGCGTTCAAGTACACCTCGCGCGGCAATCTGGTTGCGGTGATCACCAACGGCACCGCTGTCCTGGGCCTGGGGAACATCGGCCCGCTCGCCGCGAAGCCTGTGATGGAAGGCAAGGCCGTACTGTTCAAGAAGTTCGCCGGCATCGATGTATTCGACATCGAAATCAATGAGCGCGACCCGGCAAGACTGGTCGACATCATTGCATCGATGGAGCCCACATTCGGCGGCATCAATCTCGAAGACATCAAGGCTCCTGACTGCTTCTTCGTGGAGCGCGCCCTGCATGCACGAATGAAGATTCCGGTCTTTCACGATGACCAGCACGGCACCGCCATCGTCGTCGCTGCCGCGATCCTGAACGGGCTGGCAGTCGTCGGCAAGGACATCGAAAAGGTCAAACTGGTCGCGTCCGGCGCGGGCGCGGCCGCCCTGGCCTGCCTCAACCTTCTGGTCAGGCTGGGTTTTCCACGCGCAAACATCTGGGTCACCGACCTTGCGGGCCTCGTGCATGAAGGCCGCCTGGAACTCATGGATGACGAAAAGATCGCCTTTGCGCAAAAGACCGATCTGCGGACGCTGGCCGACGTCATTCCGGACGCCGACATCTTTCTCGGGCTGTCAGCCGGCGGCGTGCTCAAGCCACTCATGGTTGCCGCGATGGCACCCGATCCGCTGATCTTCGCGCTGGCCAACCCCACGCCCGAAATACTGCCCGAGGAAATCCGCAAGGTGCGCGACGATGCGGTGATCGCGACCGGCCGCAGCGACTACCCGAATCAGGTTAACAACGTCCTGTGCTTTCCGTACATCTTCCGCGGTGCGCTTGATTGCGGCGCAACCACGATCACGCCGGAAATGGAGGTTGCAGCGGTTCACGCGCTGCGCGAACTCGCTCTGGACGAGCAGACAGACATGATGTCGCCGGCCTACGGCGGAACGGCGACGACGTTCGGCCGCGATCACCTCATCCCGAGGCCTTTCGACCAGCGACTGATGATGCACATTGCGCCAGCGGTTGCACGTGCCGCCGCCACGTCCGGCGTAGCCATGAGACCCATCGCCGATTTCGATGCCTACCGGGAAAAGCTGCAGGCCTTCGTGTACGCCTCGGGCACCACGATGAAACCCATCTTCGATGTGGCCAGGAGCGCCAGGCGCAAGCGCATCGCCTACGCCGAAGGGGAAGAGGAACGTGTGCTGCGCGCGGCCCAGGTTGTCGTGGACGAAGGACTTGCACGTCCGACACTGATCGGCCGCCCGGACATCATCGCGCAGCGCATAGAGCGCTTCGGTCTGCGGTTGCAGGCGGGCAGCGATTACGACGTCGTGAATACCGCGCAGGACGAACGCTATCGGGACTTCTGGCAAACCTATCTGCATATCATGCAGCGCCGCGGCGTCACCGAGGAAACCGCAAGGATCGAGATGCGGCGACGATTCACGCTCATCGCTGCCATGCTGCTGCACAAAGGCGATGTCGACGGCATGCTCTGCGGCACCTGGGGCACCACAAACATCCATCTCGACTACATCGATCAGGTCATCGGCCATCGCGCGGGGGTCGATGTATATGCATGCATGAACGGACTGTTGCTGCCCGGTCGACAGGTATTTCTGGTCGATACCCATGTCAATTACGATCCGACGGCGGAGCAACTGGCCGAGATCACCGTGCTTGCCGCAGAGGAAATGACGCGTTTCGGCCTGACCCCGAAAGCGGCGCTGCTGTCGCATTCCAGCTTCGGTTCAAGCAACCAGCCTTCCGCCATAAAGATGCGCGACGCACTCGCGCTGATCCGCAGCATGGCCCCCGACCTTGAGGTTGACGGCGAGATGCACGGTGATGCGGCACTTGACGGCGAGTATCGGCAACAGTTGATGCAGTCGAGCACCCTGGCCGGCGAAGCCAACCTGCTGGTCCTTCCGAGCATCGACGCTGCAAACATTGCCTACAACCTGCTGAAGACAAGCGCCGGCGGCGGCATCGCGATCGGCCCGGTATTGCTCGGCGCCGCGCGTCCTGCGCATATCCTGACGCCATCGGCGACAGTACGGCGCATCGTCAACATGACCGCCATTACCGTCGCCGAGATCAACAACGCGCGATGAAATCCAGCAACGCTCGCACTTCACCCTGGCTCAGGTTGTTCGGCTCGGATAACGAGCGCGCGGACAACGCGGCCACATCCCCGCATAGCAAGCCCTTTCTGCATGAAAGCGTGAAATTCAAGGCGCTCTATTTTTCCATCTACGACGTGCAGAGCCGCATGCGAATCAGTGATCCGTTCGCCCTTGAGCTCGAGTACACGCGCACGATGATGGGCTTCCTGCTATTCAATCCTGCGCCGTCCAGCATCGCAATGGTGGGCCTTGGGGGAGGTTCCCTGGCGAAGTTCTGCCACCGGAATCTGCCCCGGACAGACATTCGGGTCGTCGAGATCAATCCACATGTGATCGCCTTGCGTGATGATTTCCTCGTCCCCCGGGACGACGCGCGATTCGGCGTCATTCAGGGCGACGGAGCACAGTACGTGAGCCAGCATGAGGGTCAGCACGATGTGCTGATGATCGACGGCTTCGACAGCCGCGGTCTGCCGCCGAAGCTCTGTTCGCAACGCTTCTACGATGATTGCTTCAAGGCGCTGGCGCAGGACGGCACAATGGTCGCCAATCTCCAGTTCGGTCAGGTCGATTACGACCGACACCTCGATCGGATCCATCAAAGCTTTGACGATGCGGTGCTTGTCGTCGACGACGATGATCTGAACAACACCATCGTATTTGCCGGCAAGGGTGAAGCGGCCTCACGGATCCTGAAAGGCACACCATGCCCGCTGGACCTTCCGCCGGACGGCGCTTTCGCCCCATTGCAACAAGAGTTTGCGCGGATCCGATCCGTGCTGAAGGACTGCGCGGGCGGTACGCCGAACGCACAGGCGAACTGAGCACTTCGCGGCAACACATCGATTTTTCCAGGAGACAGATGATGAACAAAAGAGATGTAGTGGTTCTGGGTGCGGCACGTTCGGCGATCGGCACCTTCAATGGTTCGCTGGCGGATATCGAGCCGGCCGAACTGGCGGGTCTGGTGATGAAGGAAGCGGTCAAGCGCTCCGGCGTTGATCCGCAAGCCATCAACTACGTGACGGTGGGCAATACGATTCCCACAGAAAGTCGTTTTCCGTACGTCGCCCGTGTGGCATCGATTCAGGCAGGACTGCCGATGGACAGCGTGGCCATGTCGGTAGGCCGGCTGTGTGCGTCTGGACTTCAGGGCATCGTTACCACGGCACAGAACATCCTGCTGGGCGACTGCGATTACGGCATCGGCGGGGGCGTCGAAGTCATGAGCCGCGGCGGCTATCTGTCGCCCGCCATGCGCAGCGGCGCCCGCATGGGCGATACCAAGCTGATCGACATGATGGTGGCCACGCTGACGGACCCGTTCGGCGTCGGCCACATGGGCATCACGGCCGAAAACCTCGTCACCAAGTGGAACATCACGCGGGAGGAGCAGGACGCGCTTGCGGTCGAGTCGCACCGCAAGGCCGCAGCCGCCATCGCAGAGGGTCGCTTCAAGTCGCAGATCGTCCCCATCGTCAAGCAGACGCGCAAGGGCGAGGTCACCTTCGACACCGACGAACATGTGAGACCGGACACTACGATGGAAACGCTGGCAAGGATGAAGCCAGTGTTCAAGAAGGATGGCTCGGTCACCGCCGGCAACGCGTCGGGCATCAACGACGGCGCAGCGTTCTTCGTCCTCGCCGACGCTGCTGTCTCGGCGGCAGCCGGGCACAAGCCGATGGCGCGGCTGGTGTCGTATGCCGTCGCCGGCGTTCCGAACGAAATCATGGGCGAAGGACCGATTCCGGCAACGAAGCTGGCGCTGAAAAAAGCAGGTCTCACGCTCGACCAGATGGATGTCATCGAGTCGAACGAGGCGTTCGCCGCGCAGGCCATTGCCGTCGCGCGCGGCCTTGAGTTCGATCTGTCCAGGGTCAACCCGAATGGCGGCGCCATCGCGCTCGGCCATCCCATCGGCTGCTCTGGCGCTTTTCTGGCCACCAAGGCGGTTTATGAACTTCATCGCAGCGGCGGACGCTACGCCCTGGTCACGATGTGCATCGGCGGAGGTCAGGGCATCGCTGCAGTGTTCGAACGACTTTGAGGCCGATAGCCCGCGACGCGGTGACCCGCCTCACCGGGCGAGCCGCGCGTCGTCGGGGTGGTGTTGGGCATCGCTGCGCTCAGCCCGACCTGCGGGTGGGGCACCGGGCTCGGGTGTGTCGCGCGTTTTCCGGGGGACGTTGGGCATCGCTGCGCTCAGCCCAACCTACGGGTGGGGCACCGGGCTCGGGTGTGTCGCGCGTTTTCCGGGGGGCGTTGGGCATCGCTGCGCTCAGCCCGACCTGCGGGTGTGGCGCCGGGCTCGTGTGTCGCGCGTTTTCCGGGGGGCGTTGGGCATCGCTGCGCTCAGCCCAACCTACGGGGGTGGAACTGCGTCTCGCGCATGCTCGCCGCCTTCCCGGGAATGCCGGGCAACACTGTGCCCACGGCAACAGGGTGACGCACTTCGTAGGTTGGGGTGAGCGCAGCGATGCCCAACAACAGCGGCCGACCACCAGACCGAACACCACACAAGGCTTCGAAGCCAGCCCGTGCCGCGAAGCCCCGCTGAAGGCGGTGGCGGCCAGCGTATACTCGGCGGCCACAACCCCCGCCCCGCCATGCTCAGCTACCGCCACGCCTTCCATGCAGGCAACCCGGCCGATGTGCTCAAGCACTTCGTACTCGTTGAACTGCTTCAGCACCTGAACCAGAAGGACAAGCCCTACTGGTACATCGACACGCACGCCGGAGCCGGCGGCTATGCGCTCGACAGCGGCTTCGCGGCCAAGAACGCCGAGTACGCCGGCGGTATCGCAAAACTGTGGTCGGCGCCCGACCTGCCCCCGCAGCTCGCGACCTATGTCGATCTGGTGCGCGCCTTCAACAGCGGCGCGAAGCTGCGCGCCTATCCGGGCTCGCCGATGATTGCGCGCGCACTGCTGCGCGACGACGACCGGATGCGCCTGTTCGAACTGCACACGGCCGACAACAAGCTGCTGAACGCCGCCTTCGCCGAGGCCGGGCGCAGCGTGAAGGTCGACAAATCCGACGGCTTTTCCGGCCTGCGCACCTTGCTGCCGCCACCGCCGCGCCGTGCGCTGGTGCTGATCGACCCGCCGTACGAAATCCGCGAAGACTACCGGCTGGCCTTTGAAACGCTGCGCGACGCCAACACGCGCTTTCCGGGTGGCACCTACTGCCTGTGGTACCCACAGCTGCACCGCATGGAATCGCGCGACCTGCCGGCCAAGCTCAAGCGCCTGCCGGTGCCGGCCTGGCTGCATGTATCGATGACCACGCGCAAGCCGTCGCCGGACGGCTTCGGCATGCACGGCAGCGGCCTGTTCATCGTCAATCCGCCGTGGACACTGCCGGCCACGCTGAAGACCGTCATGCCCTGGCTCACGCGCACGCTGGCGCTCGACGACGGCGCAAAATTCGAACTCGATTTCAAGATTCCGTAAGGTACGGTCATGGTTCTGCAGACCACCATCGACACCATCACGCACGCCATCGGCCTGGCCGTGGCACCGGTTTTCCTGCTGACCGCGATCGCCACGCTGATCGGCACGCTGAACAACCGGCTCGGTCGCATCATCGACCGGCGCCGCGTGGTGCTGGCGCGCGGCGGCAAGCAGTGCGAGGACGAAACGATGAGCAACGCGACCGAACTCGCCCTGCTGTCGCAGCGCGCGCGTCTGGTCTATCTGGCGGTGCTGTTCGCCGTGCTGTCGGCGCTGCTGGTCTGTCTGGTGGTGTCGTGCGCCTTCTTCGGCGTGCTGTTCACGGTCGTGCTGTCCGACCTGCTGGCCGGCTTCTTCGTGCTGGCCATGCTGTCGCTGATCCTGTCGCTGAGCCTGTTCCTGCGCGAAGTGTTCGTGGCGGTGTTCACCGCCACCCACGCCAACCGCTAACCAACCGACGAACGGCGGCCTTTCCCGCTTCAGGCCGGGCCGGAGGGGTCGTTAACCGATGCTCACAGGGAGAGCATCGATGACCATCAACACCCGGTTTGGCGCCAGTGAATCGACCGATCCGGCGCAGGCCGTGGCGGAACTTGCCGCACAGATAGGCGGGCCCGACGTCGACGCCGTCCTGTTCTTCTGTTCCCCGGATTTCGACCTGCAGGCGCTGGGGCGGGCTCTGCAGGACACCTTCACCTGCCCGACCATAGGCTGCACGTCGTGCGGCCACTTCGGCCCCGACGGTTTCCACCCCTCGGGCATCCTGGGCGTGGCCTTCGCCGGAGGCGGCATCCACCTGCGCCCGTACCTCATCACACCGCTGGCCACCTACGCCGAACAGGTGGCCGTCATCGCAAACGACATCCGCGCGACGCGCGAAAACGACCGCCAGCTGCACCGCTTCGGCATGCTGCTGGTCGATGGCCTGTCGATGGTCGAAGAGCGGCTGGTCGCCGAGCTGTACCGGATGGTCGGCAACCTGCCGATCATCGGCGGTTCGGCTGGCGACAACCTGAACTTCAAGCACACCCACGTCTATGCCGGCGACGGCCGCTTCCTGTCGGACGCCGCGGTATTCGCGCTGTTCGCCAGCGAACAGCCGGTGACCGCCTTCAAGACGCAGCACTTCGCCCCCGGTCCGGTCGAACTGGTGATCACTGCGGCGGACCCGGAAAACCGCATCATCCTCGAAATGGACGGCGAGCCGGCGGCGCTCGCCTATGCCGACGCGCTCGGCCTGTCGCTGGCCGACCTGTCCTCCCGCGTGTTCTCGCGCCACCCGCTGGTGCTGACCATCGGCGGGAATGCCTATGTGCGGTCCATCCAGAAGGTGAACGAAGACCTGTCGCTGCCCTGCTACTGCGCGATCGACGAGGGGCTGATCGTCACCATCGGCAAGGCGCTCGACCCGCTGCAGACAATCACCGCCGCCTTCGCCGAACTGCACCGCACGATGCCGGCGCCGGCGCTGGTGATCGCTTGCGACTGCATCCTGCGCCGGCTGGAATACGAGCAAACGCTGATCGACAAGGACATGAGCAAGTTTATGGTGCAGAACCGCATGTTCGGATTCTTCACCTATGGTGAACAGTACAACGGCGTGCATGTGAACCAGACGCTGACCGCGATCGCCATCGGAGGCTGACCATGACCATTTCCCCCGCACCTGACGCACTGCCGGCCGACGCGCTCCCCGCCGCCGAATACGAACGCAAGCTGCACGCGCGCGACAAGACCATCGAAGTATTGAAAAAGCGCATCCAGCAGCAGGCCGACGGCGGCGCCACGTCATCCTTCGCCCTGCTCGAACAGAACCTCAGCCTGGGCAAGGTGATTGCGCTCAAGACCGAAGAAGTCGAGCACGAGCGGCAGGAACTGGAGAAGGCGCTGACCGACCTGCGCCAGGCGCAGTCGCAACTGCTGCAGGCGCAGAAGATGGAATCCATCGGCCAGCTGGCAGCCGGCATCGCGCACGAAATCAATACGCCGACCCAGTATGTCGCCGACAACATCGGCTTCGTAGACATGGCGAGCTCAAGCCTGATGACGCTGCTCGACAAGACGCTGAAGGTGGTCGAGGCGGCTCGCGCAGGCCAACCCTCCGACGGCCTGGTCGCCGAGGTGGACGCCGCGGTGAAGAAGACCAAGCTCGACTACCTGCGGCGGCAGATTCCCGAAGCGCTCGCCCAGTCGAAAGAAGGGCTGGAACACGTCGCGCGCATCGTCAGCGCGATGAAGGAATTCTCGCACCCATCCAACGGCGGCAAGGAGTTGCTCGACATCCGAGAAGTGATCAACACGACTGTCACCGTGGCGCGCAGCGAATGGAAGTACGTCGCCGAACTCGAAACCCGCTATGCCGACGACCTGCCCCAGGTGTCCTGCTTGCGCGACATGATCGGCCAGGTCATCCTCAATCTCGTCGTCAACGCCGCGCATGCGGTGGCAGACACTTTGCAGAGCGGCGTACGCGAAAAGGGCAAGATCCGCATCATGGTCAAGCGGGCCGGCGAGCAGCATATCGCGATCAGCGTCGCCGACGACGGCAGCGGCATTCCGGAAGCCATCCGCGGCCGCATCTTCGATCCGTTCTTCACCACCAAGCCGGTGGGCAAGGGCACCGGACAGGGCCTGGCCATCGCCTATTCGACGGTGGTCGACAAACACGGCGGTGAAATCCGCTGCGACTCCGAAGTCGGCCGCGGCACCTGCTTCACGATTCGCCTGCCGCTGTCAGCCGACAATGGTGAAGTGCCATGCAGGTAGTCTTCGTAGACGATGAAAGCCGGGTGCTCGCCGGCATCGAACGCACGCTGGCGATGAGCGATGCGGACTGGGAATGCCGCTTTTTCACCAGTGGCCAGGAAGCGCTCGCGGCGCTCGCCGACTGCCCGGCCGACGTGGTCGTGTCCGACATGCGCATGCCCTTCATGGACGGCGCTGCTTTGCTGGGCAAGGTGCGCGAGCAATGGCCCGGCACCCTGCGCATCATTCTGTCGGGCTACTCGGATATCGAGTGCACGCTGCGCATGCTCGACGTGGCGCACCAGTTCGTTTCCAAACCCTGCGACAACGCGGTGCTGCTCGCCACGCTGGAAGGCGCGCTGTCGCTGCGCGCCCTGTTCAAGGACCCCTCGGTACTCGACGTCCTCGGCCGGGTGAACCGCCTGCCGTCGGCACCGCGCGTGTTCGCCGAACTGACCCGATTGCTGGCCGACCCGGCCAGCGACGCCCGCCAGGTGTCGCGCCTGCTCGGTAGCGATCCGGCGCTGAGTGCGCGCATCATGCAACTGGCCAATTCCGCCTATTTCACCGGCGGCGGCTGCGGCACGATCAAGAGCGTCGGCGACGCGATCAACCGGCTGGGCATCGACCAGGTACGCCTGCTCGTACTCGCCTCGCAGGTGTTCGCCGATGCGGTAGAAGACCCTTTCGTCGACCAGTTGCAGCGCAGCTCGCTGCATGCCTCGAAGCTGGCCGCACAGATCATCGACGGGCGCAACGCCCAGGCGGCGACTGCGGCGCTGCTCGCCCGCATTGGCCTGCTGGTGCCCGACCTGCGCGACGATGCCTGGCTGGAAGTGAAGACCGGCTGCGACACGCCGCTGCACGCGGCAATCGGCGCCTATCTGCTGGGCCTGTGGGGCCTGCCCATGGACATCGTCGACGCTGTGGCCCGCCACACCCACCCGGGCCGTGCCGCTGCCAGCGGTTTCGGTCTGGCCGGCGCTGTGCACGTGGCTGTCGCGCTGGCCAACGGACAGACACCGGACCTGGGCTATCTCGAACGCACCGGCATGCTTGAACAGTGGCCACACTGGCAGCGCCTGTAATGGCGCACTCACCCCGGAACCCGAAAATGACTGAAGACACCCTGCCGCGCGTGCTCTGCGTGGACGACGAACCGAACCTGCTGTCGGCCATGGAACGCGCGCTGCACGGCCGCTTCGACGTGGTGATCGCCAATGGCGGTGTAGCCGCGCTGGACGCAATACAGTGGGGCGAACCCTTCGCCGTCATCGTGTCCGACATGCGCATGCCGGGCATGGACGGCGCCACCTTCCTCGCCCACGCGCGCGAACAGGCGCCCGATGCGGTACGCCTGCTGCTGACCGGTCAGGCCGACGTCGAATCGTCGATCGCCGCAATCAACCGCGGCGCCATCTTCCGCTACCTGTGCAAACCTTGCCCCACCGAAACGCTGATCGCCACGCTCGATGAAGCGGTGCGCCAATACGACCGGACACGCGCCGAAAAGGCACTGCTCGAAACCACGCTCACCGCGGCGGTCAATACGCTGACCGAAGTGCTCGCCATGGTCGCACCCTGGGCCTTCCAGCGCGCCACCTTCGCCCACTCCGCGGTGCAGCATGCGCTGTCCCGACTGGAGTGGTCAGACGGCTGGATCTACAGCATCGCAGCGGCGCTGAGCCAGCTCGGGTGCGTCGGCATACCGCCCGAACTGATGCAGGCCGACGCCGCGCAGCGCCCGCTCAACACCGACGAGAAAAAGTTGCTGCGCGAACATCCGGAGGTGGCCAGCCGGCTGGTGGCCGCCATTCCCCGCCTGGAACTGGCGGCCGAAATCATCCGCTATCAGTCGAGCAATCCGCCACCCGAGGCGCCGCTCGAGGTGATACGCGGCGCGCCGCTGCTGCGCGCCGCGCTCGAACTGGAACGCGAGTGGTCCCACACCAAGGCCATGCGCAGTCCGCGCGAGGTGCTGCGCACCGTGCGCCCCCCCATACCCGACTACATCGTGAAGGCACTGGCCGATTTCCGCAGCGAGGTGAACCACCATCGCGCGGCACGCGTGCGCGACCTGATGCCGGGCTGGGTGGTGGACGAGGACGTGCGCTGCACCAACGGGTTGATGGTGTTGTCGCGCGGCCACGAACTGACCGACACCGCGATTGCTGCGCTGAGCCGCCTGCTCGCTGCACAGGCCATCCGCGAACCGATACGGGTGCGCAGCCGCACCGACTGACGTACGCAAGCCGGGTTTTCACACATCCGACCCCGAAACATTAATCCGGGTTAACAAACGATGCGCCGATCGGACCAGTGACCCCATCGATCTGCATCACGGCACCATCACGCGTGCTGACTACCCTGCTGTCACCTTGTCGTTCGCAAGGCATCAATCAGGGAGTCCGACAATGCAGTTCCGCAAACTTGCCATAGCTGCCGCCATTGGCCTGATGGGCGTATCCGCCCACCAGGTTTCCGCGGCTGACAACACCTACTTCGACAACTTCACCGCCCTGGCCGGAAACGTCGCCGCCGGTTCGCTGCCGGAAACCGCACCGCTGCAACTGTCGTCGCCGTTCTTCTCGCAGAAGGTCCTGGCTGATCGCAACACCCAGCTCGGCCTCGGCGAATCGAACAGCGGCAACTGGGACATGATCACCGCCAACGAAACCGGCACCGATGCCGGCCGTTACCTCTACGCACCGTTCGAAACCGGTCAGGGCGGCGTGCAACGCACCGACCTGTGGACCGGCGTTACCAAGACCATCGTCCAGTCCGGCACCCAGGGTTTCAGGTCCGGCGACTTTTCGCGCTGGACGCCGTGGGGCACCTACATGACGGCTGAAGAGTCATGGGGCACCAACAGTACCAACGGTCGCCTGTTCGAAGTGACCAACCCGCTGGCCGACACCTTGAGCGCGGATTTCGTGCATCGCAACGTCGTGCCGCGCGTATCGCATGAAGGTGGTGCGTTCGACAAGAACAACAGCTTCTACTTCATCGACGAATTCAACGGCGGCTCGATCTACAAGTACGTGTCGGCCGCACCGGCTGCCACCACCGGCAACAGCTACTTCGACAAGGGTCAGACCTTCGTGCTGAAGGCCAACGGCGGCAGCAATTCGAATGCCGTCGGCGCTGCCACCTGGGAAGCCATCACGACCGGCACCGGCACCCCGCTGGCCACCACCGCTGGCGCGATGCTGAACATGGGCGGCGGCAGCTTCTCGATGGACGGCCGCGCCGCAGCCGACATGGTCGGCGGCACCAACTACCAGCGTCCGGAAGACATCGAACTGCAGGTGCTCGGCAACGGTGACGAAATTCTGTACATCGCGACGACCACCACCCATGAGGTGTATTCGCTGAATCTTGCGACCAACGAAATGAAGCTGTTCGTCAGCCGCGCGACCTTCAACTCGGTCACCGGTGCCGCTGTCGGCAGCGAATTCACCAGCCCGGACAACATCGCGATCGATGCCAACGGCAACATCTACATCAGCGAAGACCAGCCGGGCGGTCGCGCCGACATCTGGTTTGCGAATGATGCCGACCGCGATGGCGTCGCGGAATCCATCAGCCGCTGGGCGTCGATGTCGACCGTGGGTGCAGAGCCGACCGGCCTGTACTTCGACAAGTTCAACCCGAACGTCGCCTACGTTAACATCCAGCATCCGGCGAGCGGCAACGACACGCTGCTGCAGATCACGGCCGTGCCGGAACCGGAAACCTACGTCATGTTCCTCGCCGGCCTCGGCCTGATGGGACTGATGGCGCGTCGCCGCGTCGGCTGATCCTTCGGTAGTCACGCATCAACAGGGGGCTTCGGCCCCCTGTTGCGTTCACCCTGAAAACCTCGGTTGATCAACGTTCACGCCTTCAACAGATCTTCCCGCCCGGCCAGCCAGCGCGCCAGATGGCGTTCGGCCGATGCGACCTCGTCGCGCAGCAGGGTTGCGGCGGCTTCGCGCGCCAGTTCGACCAGCGCCTCGTCGAGCAGCAGGTCGGCGAAGCGCAGCAGTGGCTGGCCCGACTGGCGGCTGCCGATGAACTCGCCCGGACCGCGCAGTTTCAGGTCTTCGGCGGCGATCATGAAACCGTCGGTGTAGGCATGGATGACGCGCAGCCGCTCGCGCGCGGTCTGCGACAGCGGCCCTTCGTACAGCAGCACGCAGGCCGATTCACGGCTGCCGCGCCCGACCCGGCCGCGCAACTGATGCAGTTGCGACAGGCCGAAGCGCTCCGCGTGCTCGATCACCATCAGGCTGGCGTTGGGCACGTCGACGCCGACCTCGATCACCGTCGTCGCCACCAGCAGATCGATGTCGCCGGCGACGAAGGCGGCCATCACGGCCGCCTTCTCGTCCGGCTTCATGCGGCCGTGCACCAGCCCCACCTTCAGATCTGCACAGGCGGCGACCAGCTGTTCATGGGTGTCGATAGCCGTCTGCAGTTGCAGGGTTTCCGACTCTTCGATCAGCGGACACACCCAGTAGGCCTGGGCGCCAACCGCGCAGGCGTCGCGCACGCGGGCGATCACCTGTTCGCGCCGCGCAGCCGAAATGAGCTTGGTCAGCACCGGCGTGCGGCCCGGCGGCAACTCGTCGATGACCGACACGTCGAGGTCGGCGTAGTAGCTCATGGCCAGTGTGCGCGGGATGGGCGTGGCGCTCATCATCAGCTGGTGCGGGCTGATGCCGCCGGCCTTGGCGCGCAGCGCAAGCCGCTGGCGCACGCCGAAGCGGTGCTGTTCGTCGACCACCGCCGCACCGAGGCGGGCGAAATCGACGGCGTCCTCGATCAGCGCATGCGTGCCGACCGCCACCGGCGCCTCGCCGCTGGCGATCAGCGCCTTCATCGCGCGCTTGTCGCGCACCTTCAGGCTGCCCGACAGCCAGGCCACGCGGATGCCCAGCGGTTCGAGCCAGCCGGCCAGCTTGCGGTAGTGCTGCTCGGCGAGGATTTCGGTCGGCGCCATGAAGGCCGCCTGATAGCCGGCTTCGACCGCCCGCAGGCAGGCCAGCGCGGCCACCACCGTCTTGCCCGAGCCCACATCGCCCTGCAACAGCCGCTGCATCGGAAAGGGCTGCGCCAGATCGCTGGAAATTTCCTTCCAGGCACGTGCCTGCGCACCGGTCAGGCGGAACGGCAGCGCGGCGAGAAAGCGCTTGATGAGCGCACCCTTGCCGGCCAGTGAAGGCGCGTCGCGGCTGCGCCGTGCGTCGTGCGCGCGCTTCAGGCTGATCTGCTGCGCCAGCAGTTCGTCGAACTTGATGCGCCGCCACGCGGGGGCGAGCCGTTCGTCCATGTCGCGCAGCGATTCGCCCGGTCGCGGCCGGTGCAGCGCGTCCACCGCCTCGGCGAACGGCATCAACCCATAGTGCCGGCGCAGGGCCTCGGGCAGGCTGTCGTCAAGGCTGACGCGCGCCAGCGCCTCGTCGATGGCGCGGCGCAGACTGGCCTGCGACAGGCCGGCCGTGGTCGGATAGACCGGCGTCAGGCGATCCGGCAGCGGGGTGTCCTCACCCACGCTGCGCACGCGGGGGTGCAGCATTTCGGCGCCGAAGAAGCCGGGGGTGATGTCGCCGAACAGGCGCACCCGGCGCCCCACGGCGAGCTGCTTCTGCTGCGACGGATAGAAGTTGAAGAAGCGCAGCGTCACCGTGCCGCTGTCATCGAAGGCGCTGACGATGAGCTGGCGGCGCGGCTTGAACTTCACCTCGCTGGCGCTCACCTCGACCTCGACCTGCACCGGCGCGCCGACACGCGCCTGCGCCAGCGGCGTCAGGCGGGTTTCGTCTTCGTAACGCAACGGAAAGTGCAGCACCAGCGCGGCATCGGCGCCGAGGCCGAGTTTTTCCAGCGCCGCGGCGAGCGCTTCGCTCCGGGTACTCACCGCGCAGCCAACAACAACCGGGGCGGGGTCAGTCGATCACCAGCACGCCGTCGATCTCGACCATCGCACCGCGCGGCAACGCCGACACGCCGACCGCGGCACGCGCCGGATAGGGCTGCTTCAGGTAGCGAGCCATGGCTTCGTTAACCTTGACGAAATTGCCGAGGTCGGTGAGGTAGACATTCAGCTTGACCGCGTCGTCGAGCGATCCGCCGGCGGCTTCGGCGACCGCCTTCAGATTGTCGAACACGCGGGCGATCTGGGCGTCGATGCCGTCGACCATGTCCATCTTGACCGGATCGAGACCGATCTGGCCCGACAGATAGACGGTGTTGCCGACCTTCACGGCCTGCGAATAGGTGCCGATGGCAGCGGGTGCATCAGGGGTGGAAACGATGGTGCGCGACATGCGTATCTCCGGAAGTCTGCAAGGGGAATGCGGCGCAACGACCTGATGATCGCGCGCCGGACGACGCCGGATTATCGCGGATTCGCGGACACACGGCGCAGCACCGTGTGCCCGTCATGCAAAACGCTCAGTGCGGATGCCGGTGATCGATCGATTCGCTCATGCGGTCGAGCTGGCTGATCACGTCGATGCTCAGGCTTTCCATGCGTGCGATGCTGCTCAGCGCGGCATCGAAACGCCCGGCCCGGGCGTGTTCGAGCGCCTCGATGCCGACGCGGTGGAACGCCTCGTGCGGCCCTTCGAGCTCGCGGAACCCGTCCAGGTGGCTGTGGCAACGACGGCCTTCGCCCTCGTAGTACCACTTGCCCAGCCGGCACTGCACATGGCTGGCGAAACTGTCGGGTGTGAGGCCCGACTCGCCGGACGCCGCCTGATAGACATCCATCTTGTAGGCCAGATGATCGACCTTTGCCAGTTCGGCAAAGGTCCGCAGCGAGGTCGCCGCCATCTGCGCGCCATTGGCGCCGGCCTGTCTGCTGAGTGCGTCCAGCTGCGAACTCGCAGCCAGCCCCTGGGCCGAATAGGCGTCGGCATCGGCTGAATTTGCCTGCATGCGTTCGGTCGCCTGCGCGGTGTCGTGCTGAATGCCATTGACCAGCCCGACGATTTCGGATGTCGCGGCACCGGTACGTTCGGCCAGCTTGCGCACCTCGTCGGCCACGACCGCGAAGCCGCGGCCCTGTTCGCCGGCGCGCGCCGCTTCGATGGCGGCGTTCAGCGCCAGCAGATTGGTCTGGTCGGCGATTTCGCGGATCAAGCCCACGATGCCGCCGATCCGATCGGCGCGTTCGCGCAGCGTGTCGACGCTGAGTGCGGTGTCCTTCAGCCGCGCCGAATAGCCCTCCAGGCCGGATGCGATGACCCGGCTGCCTTCGGCTGTCTGCGATATGCGGGTTGCCGTGTCGGCCGCCCGCTCGGCTTCGCCGGTGACGATGCCGGCCAGCGATGCAAGCGTTGTCCGGAAACGCTGGAATGAGCCGGCATAAGCCGTCAGATTGGACAGCAGCCCGGCGTTGAAGCCACACTGCGCGCGGATGTCCTCGTTGGTTCGCTGCAGCTCGGCGCGCTCGCTTTCGAGGCGTTCGATATCGGCCCGCAGCGCGCCGACATCCTGCCGCAAACGTTTTCCCTCATCCGCCAGAGCATCCAGCTCCGTCTTTTTTACCCAGCCCAGAAGCGCCATCGCAGCCTCGCATGTTTTTATTGATCGGGATCGTTATTACGTCCGGATCGAACACGGGCTTTAGCGTCTGTCGGGATTCAGGGCGAGGCAGTTTTCACGGGTGGCCTGTCGTGGCCCGCACGGGCGCCGGCGCACCACTGTCCATGCCCAGCGCGCGCAACCGTGCGCGCGCCTGATCGGCTTCGGCGCGCGACGTGAACGGGCCGACATGCACGCGCGCCTCGATCTGCGATGGAATGCCCTTGAGCGCCAGTTTCGCACGCACGTCTTCGGCATTGGCCACGCTGCTGAACACGCCGACCTGCACCCGGTAACCGGTGATTTCGCCCTGGCTGGCGGCGGCCGGCGGTGGCGTTCGCGTGATCGGCTGGGCTGCAGACGCGCGCGCCGAAGCCTGCGCCGGGGCCCGCTGCGTCGCTGCGGGCGCACGGGGGTCGCCTTCACCGATCACCAGGCGACCGGATGTGGCCGGTGCCGGAGCAGTGAGTGCGGGCTCCGCTTCGGCGCTGCCGGCTGGAGCGTCGGGACGCGCCGTGCCTTCGGGCAGGGGCGGCGGGGTATCGGGCAGATTGACGGTCCTTGCCTGCGCCGCAGTGTCGTCGAGCGCACCCGGGTCGGCTGCGCCTTCGTCGACCGGCGGCAACGGCGGCAAAGCGGTTTCTTCGGCTGGCGGTTCGGCTTCGGCGACGGCCGGCCCGGGTTGCACGCCGGACATCGGCGGCGGCAACGGCTCGGCCGGCTTGCGACTTACGTCGAACAGTGCCAGGCCACCGATCAGCAGCGCGATCAGGCCGCCTGCCACCGCCACCCGGCGCAGCAGCGCACTGCGCTGTTCCGCCGCCTGTTCCTCGGCGTCGCTTCTCACGCCCAGACGCGCCCGCGCCACTGCCGCACTCATGTTTCGTCTCCCCCCATGCCACGACTTTTCGCCAGCGTCCGCACCAGTTCAGCTTCTCCGACCGACATTTCGCACTGGTCGGCGATGTCCTCCGCACTCAAGCCGCGTGCCGCGAGCGACAACGCCTCGCTGTACTGCGGCGCCACTGGCGGCAGCTGATTGACCGTTTCCACCCGTCGGCCCAATTCGTCGATACGCAATTCAGCCTGTTCGAGACGGGATTCCATCTGCTGCATCAGCGGCGCAAGCCGGTGGTCCAGGAGGGTGTCGAGCAGGGATTCGATGTCGTCCGACCGCAACACAGGCGCAGCCGGCACGATGGTCGGTGGATCGGGATCGACGACCGGTTCCGGCTCCGGTGGCGCGCGGCTTGCGCCGAGGGTCGACAGGCGCATCAGCGCATAACCCATGTACACGGCGAGGATGACCAGCGCGACGAGCGCCGCTTCCTTCCAGCCGATAGCCGATACATCGATCAAGAGCACGCTCCGTTGAGGCGCCGTTCCGGGCAATGAGGCGCCATGGCCAACCTGTCGCCATGAGGCGCATTGGCCCGGATAATAAGTCTTTTTGCCCGGATAGGCGCCCATGCTGGCTTCGCTGCTGTTCGCCCTGAAAAAACTGCTGTCCATCTTGCTGCTGCCACCGGTCAGTCCGCTGCTGGTCAGCACTTTCGGGCTGCTGCTGCGCCGGCGCCATCCGCGTACCGGAATGGCGTTCGCGTGGAGCGGCCTGATCGCGCTGTGGCTGCTCGCCACGCCGCTGGTATCGGGCTGGCTGGAGCGTTCGACCTATGTGACCGATGGTGTGGCCGACCTGTCGGATGCCCAGGCCATCGTCATTCTCGGTGCAGGCACTATCGACAACCTGGTGGATTACGACGGACAGACGGTGAGCGCCTTCGCCCTTGAACGTCTGCGCGCCGGCGCCCGACTGGCGCGGCAGACCGGCCTGCCGGTGCTGGTCAGCGGTGGCGTGGTGTGGCAGGGCCAGCCGGAAGCGGACATGATGGCGACCGCTTTGCAGGAACAGGGAGTTGCGGCGCGCTGGATCGAATCGGCGTCGCGCGATACCGGCGACAACGCCGCACTGTCCGCAGTCGCGCTCGGCCGCGACGGCATCACCCGCGTGGCGCTGGTGACGCACGCCTTCCACATGCGGCGCGCAATGGAACACTTCCGCCGTGCCGGACTGATGCCGCTCGCCGCGCCCACATTGATCCGCAGGGAGGCTTCCGTGGTGGCGGGCGACCTTATTCCCACCATGCGCGCGCTGTCGCAATCATGGGTCGCCCTGCACGAATGGCTGGGCTGGGTCGCGATGAACCTGCGCGTGGCGTGAGCGCCGCAGCCGCAGCGCTCAGAGCTTGGTGCCGCCGCTGACGTCGATCACCTGACCGGTCGTCCATACACCGTCCGGTCCGGCGAGGAAGGCGACGATGCCGGCCACGCGATCCGGCCCGGCGATGCCCGACAGCGCCTGGATGGATTGCACGGCATCGGCGCCACCGCCTTCGAGCAGACCGGTGGTGAGGCGCGTTTCGATGACGCCCGGTGCCACGGCATTCACGGTGATGCCGCGCGGGCCCAGTTCGGCCGCGAGGTGCAGCGTCAGCACGTCAACAAAGCCCTTGGTGGCCGAATAGGCGGGCATGCCGGGGAATGCCGTGCGCGCCACCACGGACGACAGGTTGATGATGCGGCCGCCGCTGCCCATGCGCGTCAATACCTTCTGCGTGACGAAGAACACCGACCGCATGTTGACCGCCGACAGCTCGTCGAAGCTGTCGACATCCATGTCGCTGATCGATGCGAAGGGCGCGATGCCGGCGTTGTTCACCAGCACATCGACCTGCTGTTCGTCCAGGCCGGCGAGCAGCCGGTCGGCGCCGTCGCGCGCCGACAGATCCGCCTGCACGACCGACGCGCTGCCGCCCGCCTGCCGTATGCCTTCGCACACCGCGCGCGCCTCGTCCGCCCCGCTGCCGTAGTGGACGACGACATGGAAGCCGTCGCGAGCCAGCCGGCCGGCGACGGCCGCCCCGATACCGCGGGATGCGCCGGTGACCAGTGCGACCTTGCGTGTTCCTGCTGAAGACATCTGCATTCCTCCCTGTTTTTGTAGTGGGTGCTTCCTGCTGTACTTACATCTCTTGCATCTGGGTGATCAATCCGACCTGCGGCGACGACGCCACGGCGCGATACGGCACCGCGTCCATGCGCCCGGCCAGAAACGCCTGGCGACCGGCCGCGACGGCGTGGCGCATGGCGCTGGCCATCAGCACCGGATCGCGCGCATGCGCAATCGCGGTATTCATCAGCACGCCGTCACAACCGAGTTCCATCGCCACGGCCGCATCCGACGCGGTGCCGATGCCGGCATCGACGATGACCGGCACGCCAGCCTCGGCGATGATGATTTTCAGGTTCCACGGATTCAGGATGCCCATGCCCGAACCGATCAGGCTGGCCAGCGGCATCACCGCCACGCAGCCCATGCTTTCGAGCACGCGCGCCTGTATCGGGTCGTCCGAGCAATAGACCATCACGCGAAAGCCGTCGCGGATCAGCACCTCGGCCGCGCGCAGCGTTTCCGGCATGTCGGGAAACAGCGTCTTCGCGTCGCCCAGCACTTCGAGCTTCACCAGATCGTGGCCGTCGAGCAGCTCGCGCGCGAGCCGCAGCGTGCGCACCGCGTCGTCAGCCGTATAGCAGCCGGCAGAATTGGGCAGCAGCGTGTAGCGACCGACCGGCAGCGCGTCAAGCAGCCCGGGGGCGCCATCGCGAGTCGTCAGCGGCACCCGGCGAATGGCCACGGTGACGATTTCGGCCGCACTGGCATCGAGCGCACGCGCGGTTTCCGCGAGGTCGCGATACTTGCCGGTGCCCACCAGCAGGCGCGATTCGAAAGTTTCTCCGCCGATGACCAGCGGGTCGCTCAGACAGGGGCTCAAAGGTGCATGCACATCAACCTCCTCCGACTGCGACGACGATTTCCACGCGGTCACCGTGATTGAGCCAGGTGCAGTCGAAGGCGCTGCGCGGCACGATTTCGCCATTGCGCTCGACGGCGATACGACGGGTGCGCAAGGCCTTGCCGTCGAGCAGGCCGCCGACCGACATCACGGCGTCCAGCCGCTCGATCTGTCCATTGACGGTGACCAGCGAAGGGCGCGGGTCAGTCATGATCGGCATGCGCCTGATGCAGTACGTCGGCGCGGTAGGACGAGCGCACCAGCGGGCCGGCCGCCACCTCGCTGAAGCCCAGTTCGAGCGCCTTGTCGCGCAGTGCGTCGAAGCGTGCCGGCGTGATGTACTCGATCACCGGCAGGTGAGCCGGCGACGGCCGCAGGTACTGACCCAGCGTCAGCAGGTCGCAGCCGTGGGCGCGCAGGTCACGCATCACCTCGACCACTTCGTCTTCGGTTTCGCCGA
The DNA here is from genome assembly GCF_030698125.1 of Methyloversatilis sp. Lineage (GTDB taxonomy): Bacteria > Pseudomonadota > Gammaproteobacteria > Burkholderiales > Rhodocyclaceae > Methyloversatilis. The sequence continues at coordinate 12,212 of NZ_JAUYNV010000052.1, read as the reverse complement.
GGCCCAGCATCAGGCCGGTCTTGGTCGGCACACCGGGGAAGCGCGCGCCGAAATCGCGGATCAGCTTCAACGAGCCTTCGTAGTTCGCACCGGGCCTGACCTCGCGGTACAGGCGCGGCACAGTTTCCATGTTGTGGTTGAACACGTCCGGCGGCGACACCGCCAGCGCGTCGAGTGCGGCCGCTTCACGGCCGCGGAAATCCGGTGTCAGCACCTCGATCGTGATGTCGGGCGACGCCGCGCGGATGTCGGCCATGCACTGCGCAAAGTGCGCCGCGCCGCCGTCGCGCAGGTCGTCGCGGTCGACCGAGGTGATGACCACATAGCGCAGCTTCATCGCCGCTACGGTGTCTGCAAGACGTTGCGGCTCGTCGGCGTCGGGCGGCAGCGGCCGGCCGTGCGACACATCGCAGAACGGGCAGCGGCGCGTGCAGATCGCCCCGAGGATCATGAAGGTTGCGGTGCCGCGGCCGAAGCATTCGCCGATGTTCGGGCAGGCCGCTTCCTCGCATACCGTATGCAGTGCGTGGTCGCGCAGCACGCCCTGCAGCGCGCGCACCGCCGGCGTGTCCTGGTCGCGGCCGCGCAGCCAGGCAGGTTTCGCCGGCGACGCCACGTCTTCGCGCACCTTGACCGGAATGCGCGCCAGCTTGTCGCGTCCGCGCAGTCCTTCCCCCATGACTGCTGTATTCATTTCTTGTCCTTCATCGGGTTGCTGCGGCGCATGGCGCAGCGAGGCGGAACATCCACAACGGATGTTCCGCCCTGTCCGGCACCTTTTCAGAGCGGACGGCGTTGACGGCTCACCGTGGGTCTCAGCTTGTGAACTCGCCGATCAGCTTGTTCACTTCACTGGCCGATTCCATCTGCACCATGTGGCCCTGTGCCGGCAGCACCACTACCCTGGCCGCCGGGATGGCCGAAGCATGCGCAACCGGAATGATCTGGTCGTTCTCGCCCCAGATCACCAGCACCGGCTTGCCGCTTTTAGCTGCGATATCGGCGAGCACCTCCGACTGCCGGCCACCGGGGAACAGCCCGCCGGCCAGCGTCGCCAGCGCCGCGTCGACACCTTCCAGCCGCTTGAACTTGAGCATGTCGTCGATCAGCTGACGCGTGACCAGACCGGCGTCCGAAAAGAGCTGGGCGAGCAGCGGCTTGAGTGCATTGCGCGTGTTGCCGGCGACGAAGCCGTCGATGTAGGCACCGTTGATGTCGCTGCCCAGTCCGGCACTCGCGATCAGCGTCAGTGACCTGACCTTCTGCGGCGCACGGCGCGTCAGCGCCAGACACACGCCGCCACCCATCGAGTGGCCGACGACGTCGGCGGATGCGATGCCGACCGCGTCCATGAACCCGCTCACCGCATCGGCCAGATCGTCGAGCGACGCGGCACCCGTGACCTTGGTCGATGCGCCGTGACCCGGCAGGTCGATCGCATAGACGGCGCGCGAAGCGGCCAGCGCTTCGTGGTTGAACAGCCAGTTGTTCAGATCGCCACCGAAGCCGTGGATCAGCAGCAGCGGCGTGCCGCCTTCACCGCGCTTCAGATAGCGCAGCTGCCGGCCATTGACCTGCACGGTCTGCGTCTGCGGTCCGGCGTCGGCCTCGTCGTCGGTCGGCGGCACGAATTCCGCCTGGAAGCGGGTGACCAGATCATCGATCAGTTCATCCGACACGTCAGCGTCGGCAATCACGCCGAGCAGGGCGCCAACCGGCAGCACTTCGTCGGGCTGTGCGATCTGCCGACGCAGCGTGCCGGACACCGCCGCTTCAACGGCGCCGGAAATCTTCTCGCTCTCGACTTCGACGATTTCCTCGCCCGGAGCGATCGTGTCACCGACTTCCTTCAGCCACAGGTTGACCTTGCCCTCCTGCATGGACAAGCCCCACTTGGGCATGGTGACGGTAAGAATCGAGGACATCAGCGATACTCCTTGACGCGCATCACGGCTTCTTCGATGCGCGCCGGACTGGGAATGTAGAGGTCTTCGAGCGACGCTGCGAAGGGCACGGGTACGTGCGGTGCGGTCACCATCTGGATCGGTGCCTTGAGGGCGCGGAACGCTTCCTGCGCGATGAAGCCCGACACGTCGGACGCCATGCTGCAGCGCGGGTGCGATTCATCGACGATGACCAGGCGGCCGGTACGCTCGACGCTTTCCAGAATGGTGTCGAAGTCCATCGGCGAGGTCGTGCGCGGATCGATGATTTCGCACTGGACGCCCTTCTTGCGCAGGCTGGCACCCGCATCCTTGGCGTAATTGACCATGCGGCCGAATGCCACGATGGTCACGTCGTCCCCTTCCTGCACCACGGCGGCTTCGCCGAACGGCACGATGTAGCTTTCTTCCGGCACATCGCCTTCCATCGTGTAGAGGGCCTTGTGTTCGAGGAAGATCACCGGGTCGTTGTCGCGGATGGACTGGATCAGCAGGCCCTTCGCGTCATACGGGTTCGACGGCAGCACCACCTTCAGCCCGGGGATGTGGGTGAAGATGTTGTAAAGGCACTGCGAGTGCTGCGCGGCGGCGCGAAAACCTGCACCGTACATCGCACGGATGACCACCGGCGTCTTCGCCTTGCCACCGAACATGTAGCGGAACTTGGCCGCCTGGTTGAAGATCTGGTCGAAGCAGACGCCCATGAAATCGATGAACATCAGTTCTGCCACCGGACGCATGCCGTTGCAGGCTGCGCCGACCGCGGCACCGATGTAACCGGATTCCGAGATCGGCGTGTCGAGCACGCGTCCCGGATGCTTGGCGTACAGCCCCTTCGTGACGCCGAGCACGCCGCCCCACGAGTCTTCCTCGCCCGGTGCGCCGGCGCCGCCGGCCACGTCTTCGCCCATGACGATGACGCTCGGGTCGCGTGCCATTTCCTGATCCAGCGCCTCGTTGATGGCTTGCTGGTAAGTGATCTTTCGTGCCATCTGATATTTCTCCTGTCAGCGTGTGGCGTAGGTTCAGTAAGAGACGTAGACGTCTGCCATCAGGTCTTCGGGCAAGGGCAGCGGATCTGCCTTGGCCTTCACCACCGATGCGTCGATCAGGGTCTTCACTTCGACATCAATGGCTTCGAGCTCGGCCATCGACAGTTCGCCGCGGGACGTCACGCGACGTGCGAACTGCATCAGGCAGTCCTTGGTTTCGCGCAGCTTCTGCACTTCGCCCGGTGCGCGGTAGGTCTGCTGGTCGCCTTCGAAGTGGCCGTAGTAGCGCGACAGCTTCACTTCGAGCAGCGTCGGTCCGCCGCCTTCACGGGCACGCTTGACCGCTTCGCCGGCCGCTTCATGCACGGCGAAGAAATCGAAACCGTCGGTGATGACGCCCGGCATTCCGAAGGCTGAGGCGCGGTCTGCAATGTTTTCGCAGGCGACCGAGAATTTGCTGGCGGTCGCTTCGGCATAGCCGTTGTTCTCGCCGACGAAGATGACCGGCAACTTCCACACGGCTGCCAGATTCATGGCCTCGAAAATCGTGCCCTGGTTGGACGCGCCATCACCGAAGAAGCACACGCCGACGTTGTTGCTGCCGCGCAGCTTGGACGCCAGCGCGGTACCGCAGATCAGCGGGCCGCCACCGCCGACGATGCCATTGGCACCCAGCATGCCGACGTCAAGATCAGCGATGTGCATCGAGCCGCCCTTGCCCTTGCAGGTGCCGGTGCGTTTGCCCCAGATCTCGGCCATCATGCCGACCGGATCGACGCCCTTGGCGATGCAGTGGCCGTGGCCACGGTGGGTACTGGCGATGTAGTCGTCGCGGTTCAGGTGCATGCAGATGCCGGTTGCCGACGCTTCCTCACCGGCATACAGGTGGACGAAGCCGGGGATTTCGCCAGTGGCGAAATCGACGTGCAGACGTTCCTCGAATTCCCGGATCGTGCGCATGGTCCGGTAGGCCTGCAGCAGGCCTTCCCTGGTCAATGAACTGCTCATGGGTGCTCCTCGTTGTGGATGGAATGACAAGCCCGCTGATCTCCGGCAGCTGCGGGCGGTTGGCCGGACGAACCGGGCACGAAGGCGCTGGCGGCAGGCGCCGGCACCTCCGGGGAGAGACGGGACAGGGTGCGCACGCGGCTCATGCCGGGCACCCTGCGTAGTGGCGCAGCACGCGCCGGCGCGCTGCGTTTTCGAGTACCGCGGCGACATCGATGGTCAGCGGGCCGTGCAGGTCGAGTTCGACGCTGATCCGGTTCGACGGATCGAATTCGATTTCGCGCTCGCCATCGAGCGCGATGGTGCCGCTCTGCGGCGCGAGCTCGACCGGCTGCCCGGGCAGCAGGCGGGCGTAGTCGCGGATGCCGACTGCGCTGATCAACCCCGGGGCAATCGGCACGATCACCTGCTGCGGCGTATGCGTCGTGTCGGCGCAGCGCACATGCAGGCCGTGCGGCGCGCTGCGGGTGACCGGTTCGAGCTGGCCGGCGATCGCCGACAGACCGATCGCATCGGCCCCGGCGAAGGCGACGAACAGTTCTTCCAGCAGCGCGCTGTCCCACACGGCGCGCGAGCCGACGTAGTTGTGGCGCGTGACGCACAGATCGACCAGGGCGATGTCCGTGCGGTCATCGCAACGCACGCGCAGCAGCTTGTTGCGCCGTACGGCGACCTCCGCCGGCACGGCGCCGGTGGCCAGCAGGCCGGCCGCCAGTCCGGCGACCGTGGCTTCGCGCATTTCGGGAAAGGCGTTGTTGGTGCCGGTGGACAGCGCAAGCAGCGGCACCTGGCCGCAGCGCGCCGCCACGGCGCGATGCGTGCCGTCACCGCCGAGCACGATGATCGCGCCGGCACCGGCCTGACACATGAGCTCGGTCGCCCGCAGCGTGTCGTCGGCCGAGCCGGTCACCGGCATGTCGATGAAGCGCGGCTTCACGGTGACCGGGGAGCCGGTGGTCACCGACAGCGCTCGGAACAGCGGGCCGCAGATGCCGCCCGAGTCCGGCATGATCATGACATCGCGCACGCCGGCCGCTTCCAGCCCGGCGATCGCCCGCACCATCATGCTGGCCTTCTCGGCGTTCGGAAACACCGACGCCCGCGAAGTCAGGCGGCGGATGTCCCGGCCCGATGCGGGATTCGCGATGATGCCGACGAGGGCGGGACGGGGTGGGACGGACAGCACGGCGATGCGACTCCAGGTGTTGGTTACCGGTGTCATTGCATCGGCCGTGCCAGCAGCGTCCCGGCAGACTCGCCGGAGCCGACAAGCGGATGATTCTTAAGCGCTCTTCGGCACCTCGTCCGCATCGACGCAACACGCAGCCACCCACCTGTCGCATCGCTGCCCTCTGCGACAACGGGACGATGAGACACCTGTCTCACTTTTCGGAGACATTCGTCGCGTTGATTTCAGGCGGTTCAGGGCTTACCCTCAAGTCACAAAAGTGAAACGCCGCGGCAGGCCCCATCGCACGCGGTGTTTCGATAGAGGTATATATTCGTGAGGAGAAGGACATGGACCGCGGACACACGATCTCGGAACACGTCGGCCGGGTACTCAAGGCCATCGAAGCACCCAGCCGCTCCGCTCCGCTTCATGCGGAACACGACCGGCTGAAGCGCTCGTGGCACCGGTCGCTGAACAAGCACTCGATCGACCCCGGACGGGCGACGACACCAAAGGTCGTCACCGCCTACGAGCTGCGCGAGCACCGCGACCGGCTCGAAACCTTCATGCGCATCGCGCGTGAAGGCGTCGAGCGCCTGCACCATCAGGTGCTGCTGGCGGACTACTGTGTACTGCTGACCGACGCCCAGGGCGTGACGGTCGATTTCCGCACCGTGCCGCACCTCGAACGCGAACTGAAGGACGAAGGCTTCCGCAACGGCACCTGCTGGGCGGAAGAACACGAAGGCACCTGTGGCGTCGGCACCAGCCTGATCGACTGCCAGCCCACGCTGGTCCATCGCGGCGAACACTTCCGCGCCCACAACATCAGCTTCACCTGCAGCTCGGTGCCCATCGTCGGGCTTGAAGACGAGCCGATCGCCGTGCTCGATGCATCGGCCCTGTACTCGCCCGAACAGCGCGAAAGCCAGCTTTTGATCTACCGCATGGTGATCGACAAGGCGCGCCTGATCGAGGACGCCTACGCCCACTACAGCCTGCGCAACCACTGGATCCTGCAGCTCGGCCCGATCGCCGAATTTCTGCCGGTCGAAACCGACTACCTGATCGCCTTCGACGACAGCGGCCGCATCGTCGGCGGCAACCGGCGCGCCCGCCACGAACTGATCAACCATAACGGGCGCCGCGCCGAATACCTGCACGACCTGTTCGAGTGCACCGCCAACGGCATCATGGCCGCCGCGCACGCCAGCCCCGGCGCACCGTTTCCGCTGCGCATGTTCGCCACCGGCCAGCGACTGTTTGCCGTGCTGCGCGCACCGCACGCCCGCACGCTGCCGCAGATTGCCGCCAAGCCGGTCGCCGAGGCGGAAGACCTGACGGCGCCGCGCGGCTTCCGTCACCTCGCGCTGGGTGACCCGCGCGTGAAGGCCAACGTGGGCTGCGCGGTGCGCGTTGCCAACCGCGACATTCCGGTCATGCTGCTGGGCGAGACCGGCACCGGCAAGGAGGCGTTCGCGCGCGGCATCCACGATTTCAGCGACCGGGCCAAACAGCCGTTCGTGGCGCTCAACTGCGCTGCGATTCCGGAAAGCCTGATCGAGAGCGAACTGTTCGGCTACCGCGACGGCGCCTTCACGGGTGCCCGCAACAAGGGTTCGAAGGGCAAGATACTGCAGTCCGACGGTGGCACCCTCTTCCTCGACGAAATCGGCGACATGCCGCTGTCGCTGCAGAGCCGGCTGCTGCGCGTGCTGGCCGAAGGCGAAGTGGTGCCGCTCGGCGCCGAACAGCCAACGCCGGTGCGCCTGCACGTGATCTGCGCCACCCACCAGGACCTGCCGGAACTGGTGCGCGAAGGGCGCTTCCGCGAAGACCTGTTCTACCGCCTCAACGGCGCCTCGTTCACGCTGCCGCCGCTGCGCGAGCGCGAGGACAAGCGGTCGCTGGTCGAACAGGTCATGCTGGAAGAAAGCACCGCGATGGAACGCACCGGACTGTCGATCGAAGCGGAGACGATGGACGTGCTGCTCGCCTACAGCTGGCCCGGCAACATCCGCCAGCTGCGGCATGCGATCCGCTACGCCTGCGCCATTGCGGAAGGCCCGCTGGTACGGCTCGAACACTTCCCGCACGAACTGCGCGACGGCAACAAGCCGGCGCGCGTGGCCCTGCCGCCTCCGCCCCAGCAGCAGCCGGTCGTGGCAACCATCGCGTACGACGCCTCCTGCGAAGACGACAGCGGCGAACCATTGAGTGAAGTGTGTCTGCAATTGCGCCAGAAGATGCTCGAGGCGCTGCGGCGCAATCACTGGAAGGTGACCGAGACGGCGCGCCAGCTCGGCATGTCGCGCGCCACCTTCTACCGCAAGATGGCGCGTCTGCGCATCGTGGCGCCCAACTACCTGGACAGCGCCGAGCAGACGGCACAACAGGGCTGATCCGGCGGCGTCCGGCCCGCAGCCGCCTCACGCTGCGGGCCGGACACGCCAGCCCTTCCGGTCACGTTCTACTGCGTGCCGAGAAACTTGATGTAGGCCACCAGTTCCCAGATCTGATCGGGCGAGAATGCTTCGCCCCAGGGCGGCATGATGTCCGACGTGCGACGACCGTGGAAGATGGTGCGGTAAGCCTCTTCGTCGGCCAGATCGGTACGTCCCTTGAAATCGGGGGCGCGCCCGCCGACACCATCCGAACCATGGCAGTAGCCTGCGCAGGTCTTGTTGAAGCGCTTCTTGCCGAGGGCGATCCGATCCGGATCGGTCAGCTCGAAGGATGGTGCAACGATGGCGGCTTCAGTCGTGGAGGCGGGCGACGGCGCGGCCCAGATCATGCCGAAGGCAATCACCAGTGCGCTTGCGGTCAGCCAGCCTGCAGGATTGCTGCGTGGCGTGTCATGAGTCATTGCTTTAAGTCCTGTTCGGGTTTCCGGATCAGGGTCTCGTGACATTCCATCACGACCCGAATGAAATGTCAGCAGACCCCAGCAACAGTGTGAATGAACCAAAAAAAAACAGGCAGCAACATGAGTAACCGCCTGTGAATGAGGAGACATGCCACCCCGGCGCGGAGCCACGCGCCGGGGGTTCCAACGTTGCTACTCCAACGTGAAAGCGATGATTGCAGCGCCGCCCGGCAGATCCTTGATCTGCGGGAATGCACCTGCCAGGAAGCCCGGAGCGTGCGAGCCCAGACCGGTCGGGAACACGATGTACTGCTTGCCCTTTACCGAGTAGCTGACCGGTCCGCCACGCAGGCCTGAGCCCGAATTGAAGGACCACAGTTCCTTGCCGGTTTCAGCGTCGTAGCCGAGTATCTTGCCTTCCATATCGCCGGTGAACACCAGTCCGCCTGCCGTGGTGAGTACCGAAGACAGCGGCGGCAGGTCGTACTTGATCGACCACTTGAGCTTGCCGGTCAGCGGATCACGTGCGTCCAGGCGGCCATGCGGTTTGCCGCTGGGCGGCGGTACCAGCTTGATCGACTCGATGCCCAGCGACAGCGCCGAGACCGCTTTCAGGTTGTCCGGATCATCCTTGCCGGCCACCACTTCGTTGCAGACCTCCATCGCGTGCGAATACCACAGGCCGGTACCCGGGTTGTAGGCGCCGTGATTCCAGCTGCGCGCACCGAGCAGGTTCGGACAGAAGGTCTTGACCTTGTCGACTTCCGGGTAGACCGGATCGATCAGCGCACCGGTCTTCGGGTTGATGCCCTTGACCCAGTTCACGTTCTCGGAGAACTGCCATACGTTTTCGAGCGCGCCGTCCTTCTTGTCCATGACGAACACGAAGCCACCCTTGTTCAGGTGGACGATGACGTCCTTGCCGTCCTTCTGCACGATCAGCGCTTCGTACGCCGAGTCGTAGTCCCACGAGTCGTTCGGGACTTCCTGACGGTGCCACTTCAGCTTGCCGGTCTTGCCTTCGATCGCGAGCAGCGAAGCCGTATAGAGGTTGTCGCCCTTGCGGTCGTAGTTGTAGTAGTCGGGGGCTGCGTTCGACGTACCGATGTAGATGGTGTCGGTCTTCGCGTCGTAGGTACCCGGCATCCATGCGCTGCCGCCACCGACCTTGCCGCTGTCGCCCGGCCAGCTCTTCGGATCGTTCTTGATGACGTCAAAGGTCCACGCCGGCTTGCCGGTGTCGGCATTGACCGCGTAGATCTTGCCCGAGATCGGCTGATCGCCACCGGTCGTACCGCCGAACAGGATGTTGCCGGCCAGTTGCGGCGGGGCGGAGAACAATGCGCCGTACTGCGTCTTCGGCGCGGTGAGCTGTGTCGACCACAGTTCCTTGCCGGTCTTCTGGTCGAGCGCGATGAAGCGGCCGTCCAGCGTACCCACAAACACCTTGCCGCGGCCAACGGTCACGCCGCGGCTGGCTGCACCGTAGAACACCTGTTCGACGATCTTGTCGAGCTTCGGCGCGTAGTTCCACAGCGTCTTGCCGGTGGCGGCATCGATCGCCCAGACGTTGTTGTTGGCCGAAATCGTATACATCACGCCATCGATGACGATGGGCGTCGACTGCAGGCCGTGCGTGATGTTGCCCGGCTGGTGGATCCAGGCGACCTTCAGCTTCTTCACGTTATCGCGCGTGATCTGGTTCAGCGGGCTGAAGCGCCAGGCATTGCTGGTGCGGTGATATTCCGGCCAGTTGTTCGGGTCTTCAAAACCGGCCTTGCCCTGCGCCATGGCAGGTGCCGCGGTCAGAAAGGACAGCGCCGAGCCTGCCAGAAGGGCAGCAGACAGGCGGAACATCTTGCGTGAGGCGGTCATCTATCAATCTCCATTCACTGGGTTCAGTCACCCGGGTTCGGCCCCGGGTGTTCAGACAGTCGCGTTGCTTCAGAACATGAAATTCAGGCCGACGTTGAGCAGCGTGCTCTTCTCGCCGGCGGTCACGCCTGCGGCGACGATGCTGGTGCGCAGCGTCGCGCCTGCATCGGCATCGGCGTAAGCGAACTGCACGTACAGCGTGGTGTCCGGCCGCCACTGGTAGTCATTGCTGATGACCAGAAACTTCGTTTCGTCGGTCTTGTTCCTGTCGTCCTTGTTGATGTAGTACGCCACCGTAGCCGAGTTCTTGGCGTGCCACTTCCAGTCCAGACCCGTGCCGAAACCATTGATGTCGGCCAGTTCGGCGCCGGTGCGCGCGTCGTTCTTGGCGTTCATCCAGTTGTTCTTCCAGATGAAGTCGCCGAACGGAATCGCGAAACCGAGCGAGGTGTGCTCGATGTTGCTGCGACCGGTCTGTTCGTCATTCATCGCCTGGTAGGACGCGGACAGCGTGATCGGGCCGTTGTAGGTTGCGCCCAGGGCGTACGAGCTGTTGTCCTTGGCCGAACCCGGCTGACCGCCGAACGCGTACAGCACACCGAAATTCACCGGGCCGACAGTATGTCTGTACTGCACAGCATTGCTGAAGAAAATACCCACATCGTTGTTCGTGTTGCGGTCGCCGCCCGGTGCATTGGCGGTCGTGAACAATTGGCCATAGGCCCACGCATACAGGTTGGAGAACTGCTCCTTGAAGGCACGCGGTTCGGTACCGATGTGGGCCAGCAGTGCCGGGCCGTACTGACGGCCGACCGTCACGCTACCCCAGTCGCCGCGCACACCCAGATTCGCCTGACGCCGGAACAACGGCGTGTTGTTCGTACCGCCGCGCGGCGCATCACCCGTGCCGTGCAGGAAACCGTCGTTGGTATCGAAGTGCGATTCGAGGTTGAAGAACGCGGTGAGATTCGGCTGCAGTTCGCGCTCGCCCTTGAAACCGATCACGGTCTGACGCAGACCGCTGGTTTCCATCGAAGTCCTGCTGTCGCCGCTGGCGTTGGCCTTGCTGTTGTACAGCAGGCCAACGTCGATGATGCCGAACATCGACAGCTTCGTACCGGCCACTTCACCGATCACGATGTCGGCTTGCGCCGCACCGGGAACCATCATCATTGCCGCAGCGACTGCCGCTGCCAGCGTGCATGCGTTGCGTCCGCCCTGCGCCGACGCGCCAGAGATCTTCTTTTTCATACTCCCCTCCGATTGTTGATGTCGAAACTTCGAGCTTCGACGCGGCGCCGCTTTCGGCGACACCTTCGTCGGAGAACACAAGGGCAGAATCCATGCCAACTCTCACAGCATTGAATTGACTGGGTATTTTTCCCGACCTCTGAGATTCGCCCGCAGAGACATGCGACAGATGTCTTGGCCGAGGCAGAAAAACTGCGACATCTGTATCGGCCCCGTGCACGGCGTCGCAGGCGTTCCGTGAGACGCCATGCAGCGCACCCGGACGAGCCGCATGCGGTCAGACGGCAACTTGCCCACTGCGCCCGGTGGGCGCCGATCCGGACCCGGAAAGGACTGACGGCAGCGCTGCGAGAACGCGCGCCGTCGCCGCGTCTTGCGCCGTCTTCGTGGACTGGAAATTGCTGCACCGTACAGACGCACACCGTGCGCCTGTGGTGACATCACCGCAGGCGCGCCCCACAGGAGCTTCCATGAACGCCAAAGACCCGCTGTCCCCCGACTCCCGCGATTCCCGCGACACCTTCCTCGCCGCGCAGGCGCACGTCGACTCGGCGGCCATCGCGCCGCTGCCCAATTCGCGCAAGGTCTACATCGAAGGTTCGCGCCCGGACATCCGTGTGCCCATGCGCGAGGTGTCCCAGTCCGACACCCCCGCCTCCTTCGGCGCCGAGAAGAACCCGCCGGTTTATGTCTATGACTGCTCCGGCCCCTACTCGGACCCGGCCGCCTCCATCGACATCCGCTCGGGCCTGCCCGGCGTGCGTTCGGGCTGGATTGCCGAGCGCGGCGACACCGAACAGCTGTCCGGTCTTTCGTCCGCCTTCGGCACCGAACGTGCAATGGATGCGGCCACCGCCCACCTGCGCTTTCCCGGCCTGCACCGCGCACCGCGCCGTGCCATCGCCGGTGCGAACGTCAGCCAGATGCACTACGCCCGGCGTGGAATCATCACGCCCGAGATGGAATACATCGCCATCCGCGAGAACCTGCAGCGGCGCGAATACATCGAGTCACTCAAAGCGTCGGGCCCGACCGGTGCCAAGATGGCCGCCCTGCTCGGTCGCCAGCACCCGGGCCAGAGCTTCGGCGCATCCATCCCCGCCGAA
>NZ_JAUYNV010000039.1 GCF_030698125.1 Methyloversatilis sp. | reverse complement strand
ATCGCGGACAGGGTCCGCTCCTACGAAAAACATCGCCGGGGCTTTGAACGTTTGATGGTTTTCGTAGGAGCCGTCCCACGGCTGGCCATGCAGGCGATTTCCATCTTCGAGCGTGGCGGTGCATGAACGACGCACGCATTGCGGACGTGGTCCGCTCCCACGGGGTCCGCTCTCACGGACTTTCGCCGGTTGGTCGGTCGGGATGTATTGCTTCAGGACGCCCGGCGACGTACTGCGGCACCGATCAGGGCGATGCCGCCCAGCAGCATCGCCCAGCTGGCGGGTTCAGGTACTGCAGGGGCGAACTGCGATGTGCCGTCGAGCGGTATCCACCAGGTGCCGCTCAGCGTGCCGACGGTCGGGTCGAAGCCGTCGTACACGACGTCATCGATGCGAAATGCGCCATAGGCGCCGTTGCGCCGCAGCACGATGAAGTCGCCGACGCCATTGGTGGCGCACGCGGCGTCGCACAACGGGCCGACAAAGAGTGTGGTGAAGCTGAGCAGCGAGGCATCACCGATCTGCTCGACCGCACTGACGCCGGGCGCCACGGCAATCTCGTTTCCGCTGCCGTACAGGTAGGCGCGATCAAAGGTGTTCACGCTCCACCCGAATTCGAAGTTGAAGCTGTCCATGCCGATGTAGATCAGCATCGGTTCCTCGACCGGTCCGGTATCGCCGGACAGCAGTTCGGCGTGAACGGGGGAGGTGGTCAGCGCGAGGGCCGTAGCACTGGCGACAAGCAGGTGGCGGATAGGCATGGGTAGGCTCCGGGTTGAGGCGACTGGACAAGCACAAGCACTTGGCGTGCCAAAGTTCGCCATCCCCTGAGAGCCCTTGCCGCACGGGGCGATGCGCCGCGCAGGCTGGTCGGCGCATGGGATCAGTGTAAAAGGCGTCGACAGTCTACAAAGCGCAGCCGCCGCGCTGCGGCTGCGTGTCAGCGCACCATGCCGTCTTGCACCCGGCTCGATTGCGACATCCAGCGGGAGCGGCCCCTGTGCGGCGTCCTCGCCGCGATACGCACGCTGCAATGTGGCCATCAAGGCACTGATCGCGGCGGGGACGCCGCTCACAGCGTGCGCGGGCGGGCTCGAGCGCAGCGAGCGGGCACAGGAAGAGCGCACCGATCTGCTGTTGATGGCGCTCCTGGCCAGGTGCGGAATGAATGCGCACCGAAACCAGTCTGCCGTGGCAGCATGTGATGGTGTTCCGCAAGACGCGATGAGCCGTTTCACCTGCGCCCTCCCGGAAAAGCACTTTTTCCACCCTTTCTGCATATATGTATACGCAATCCGACCTGAATCCCGCTGCGCGGCGCCTGCTGACGCTGGCTTCGCTGGCCGGCGCACTGGCCGTCATGACCGGCGCCTTCGGCGCGCATGCGCTGAAGGCCAGGCTGACGCCCGATCTGCTGGTCGTCTGGCAGACCGCCGTGCAGTACCACTTCTGGCATGCGCTGGCGCTGGGCCTCATCGGCGTGCTGACGCAGTTCCGGCCGGAAAGCCGTGCGCTGCGCGCTGCCGGCTGGCTGATGGTGCTGGGCCTGCTGTTGTTCAGCGGCAGCCTGTACGCGCTTGCGCTGACCGGCCTGCGCGGCCTCGGCGCAGTGACGCCGCTGGGCGGGCTCGCATTCATCGGCGGCTGGCTCACGCTGGCCTGGGCCGTCTGGCGACGCTGAATCGGCCGGGACGTCCGCGGTGCAGCCGGGCGGTACGGTGCCGCGGATGACCCTGCAGTCGATGTGCCAATCTATGCACAACGGCGTATTCTTCGCGCCGGTGACAACTTCCCGGTTCTGGTGTGGTGCGGCCTACCGACTGGTCTATACCCGGCTTGCAGCGCGGTGGTTCCGTTGGCTGGACGAGTCCCGCGGTTCGGCATCGAAAGATTGAAGGGTGAGCGGCATCGCGCTCAATCCCGGTATGCCGTCACGTGCCCTGCGCCTCTGGCTGATCGGCGCACTGGTCGTGTTCAATGTACTGGTGCTTGTGTTGTCCGCGCACTCGGTGCTGCAAAGTCGCAGGCAGCACGAACTGGAAGCGGAAACGCTGACCCAGAACGTCGCGATTGCGCTCGACCAGACGCTGACGAACAGTATCGGCAAGATTGAATTTGCGCTGCGCGTCGTGGCTGACGAACTCGAGCGCGAGCTGGGCCACGGCATCATCGACGCACCGCGGATGAACGAAATGCTCGATCGCCATGCCGGGCGCCTGCCCGAGCTGGACGCGTTTCGCGTGGCTGACGCCGACGGTGTGGTCATTCTGGGCAGAGGGGGCAGCGATGGCGTGCGCGCCAGCTGGGCTGACCGCGACTATTTCGCGCGCCACCGCGAACAGGCCGACGACGCGATACAGGTGTCGAAACCGATCGTCGGCCGCGTTGCACAAAAATACATCGTGGCTTTCACCCTGCGCTACAACTACCCGGACGGTCGCTTTGCCGGCGTGATCGCAACCTTCATTGCAGTCGATCATTTCGCTCAGGTGATGAGCCGCTATGACCTCGGGCCTCATGGTTCGCTGATATTGCGTGATGCCGAGCTCGGCCTGATCGCCCGCCAGCCATCGATACCGGATACGCCGGCCGGCCAGATCGGGAATCGTGGTGTATCGCCCGAAATGATGCAACTTTACGACCAAGGCGCGGGCGTCAAGACCTACTACACACCGGTCGGCGCCGACGGTTACGCACGCATTGCGACCTTGCGGCGCATGGAAAGCGTACCGATGGTGGTGGTGGCCGCCACCGCGAGCGATGATTACCTTGCATCGTGGCGCGTTGAAACCTGGATCATCGTCAGCATGGCGAGCGGTTTTGCGCTGCTGTCGGCGCTGCTCGGCGGCGGCCTGCTGCGTCAGATCGGCGATGCGGAACGCAGCAGCCGGGCGCTCGCCGAGCGAAAGTCGCAACTGCAGACCCTGATCGAAGTGGTGCCCGATTCGATCCGCTTCAAGGATGCCAACGGCCGCTGGCTGATGGCCAACAGCGTCTGCCTGAAAAGTTTCGGTCTCGAGGGCGATGACTGGCAGGGGCACACCGATGCGGAACTGCTCGCCCGGCACCCGGCGCTGGCCGACCGGTTGGCTGAGGTGCGTGCGTACGAGGACGCGGCGTGGTCCGCCGGCGGACCGTTGCGCACCGAAGAACACGGCGCCGACGCCGACGGCCAGCCGACCTGGCATGAGGTAATCCGTGTGCCGCTGTTTGACGACGCACAGCAACGACGCGCCATGGTCGAGGTGGGGCGTGACATCAGCGAACGCAAGCGCGGCGAAATCGAGCTCGAACAGCATCGGCGCAAGCTTGAAGATCTGGTCGCGCAACGGACCGCCGAGCTGATCGACACCGAGGCACGCGCCATGCACATCGTGCAGTCGAGCGCGGCCGGCCTGTTCGGCGTGGATACGCAGGGCATCATCACCTTCGTCAATCCGGCTGCCTGCAGCATGCTGGGTTACCCGGCCGGGAAGTTGATCGGTACCTCGGGGCATGAGCTGTTCCACCACAGCCGACCCGACGGCTCGTCGTACCCGCTGAAAGAATGCCCGAGTCACAGCGCGCTGGTGTCGGGACGAAAACTGCGTGTTGACGACGAAGTGTATTGGCACGCTGATGGTCATGCCATTCCGGTCATGTATGAGGTGCACCCCATCGTGCAGCGCGGCAACATCACTGGCGCCGTCATCAGCTTCGTGGACATGAGCGCGCAGTACGCCGCGGCGCGGGCCGGCGAGCGCGCACTGGCGGCCGTCGAGCAACTGGCGCGCATGCGCAGCGAATTCCTCGCCAACATGAGCCATGAACTCCGCACGCCACTCAACGGCGTGCTTGGTTTTGCCGAAATCGGCCTGCGCAACCATCGCAACAGCGACAAGGCGCGCGAGGCATTCGAAAAGATCCAGACCTCGGGTATCCGGCTGCTCGGTGTCATCGAGGATGTGCTCGACTTTTCGAAGATCGAGGCCGGCAAGATGGTGATGGAACAGACGTCGGTCGATCTGCGGGAGGTCATCGAACAAGCGGTTGATCTGGTGCAGGTCCTCGCTCGGGCAAAGGGGCTCGAGCTGCGGGTCGAACGGGCGGCCGACCTGCCCGACACCTGCCTCGGCGACCCGATGCGCATCGGGCAGGTGCTGTTCAATCTGCTGTCGAATGCGGTCAAGTACACCGAGCGCGGCAGCGTCCAGCTGTCGGCGTCGTTGATCGACGGAAAACTGTCCTTCGTGGTGACGGATACCGGCATCGGCATGACCGCGTCGCAACTCGATCAGCTGTTCAATCCATTCCAGCAGGGTGACGGCTCGACCACCCGGCGTTTCGGCGGCAGCGGTCTGGGGCTGGCGATCTGCAAGCGCATGGCCGAGCTGATGCGCGGCCACATCGAAGTGCGCAGCGCGCCTGACGTCGGTACCACGGCCGAGTTCAGGTTGCCGTATCTGCCGGTCATCCGCGCACCGGCGGATCGTTGATTTTTTACCTGTAGACCGGGATCGCCTGCGGGGCAGGCTCCTACGAAAACCGCGAAGACTTCACAACTGGCGGCGTTTTTCGTAGGAGCGGACCCCGTCCGCGATGCGCACGTTGATCGCTTGACGTCGCGTGCGTTGAGACCGGATCGCCTGCAGGGCAGGCT